>NZ_RYZK01000099.1 GCF_003990645.1 Shimia sediminis | reverse complement strand
AAAAAGCAGGATAAACGAGGGATAACAGTCGTTGTACGTTTAACTAATCGGTCCAAAATGAAATTAAAGGTGGTACTCTTCGTAGCCAGTTTAGTTCTCGTTTCTGCTGACAAAGCGGAAGAGAAGAAACCAGTAGAAGATGCAAAAGACCAAAAGGCAGTCGAAACCTCAGCTGGGGAGAGCAAAAAGCAGGATAAACGAGGTCTCTTTGGTCTTGGATACGGAGGAGGTTTTGAATCTCATAGTTTCGGAGGTGGATTTGAAGGAGGACTTGGAGGTGGCGAACATGGTCATATCAAGTCCATAACCATCACCAAAGAAGTACCTTATCCAGTACCTCACCCAGTACCTGTACCTATTGAGAAGAAGGTCCCAGTACCAGTTCCAGTCAAGGTTGCAGTACCAGTTGAAAAACCTTATCCCGTATTAGTGCCAAAACCTTATCCAGTACCTGTAGAGAAGCACATTCCATATCCTGTGGAAAAACATGTGCCTTACCCAGTCAAGGTACCTATCAAGATTCCTTTCCTCGTCAAAGTACCTATTCATGTGCCCAAGCCAGTTCCCTACCCAGTTCACAAGGAAGTTCCAG
>NZ_RYZK01000098.1 GCF_003990645.1 Shimia sediminis | reverse complement strand
TTCCACCTTGGGCTTGAGGGGTGTTTACGGCTTCGTTGACCTTGGTCTGTAATTTTCTGGCACTTTCGACAAATTCATTCACAACGTTCTTGGTTAAGGCACTGACCTGTTCGCCAGCAGATTGTAAGTTTGGTTGAACAGCTTTTATCAAATTGTCCAGTTCTTGGGCTACAGTTTTCACATTTTCGTCCAATTTGCCTTTGAGTTCTTTGGCTTTAGCTGTAGTTTCTGGTCCTGCGGCATTTTGGAGGTTGGTCACTGTTTTGGCCAAATTCTCAGACACCGTTTTGATAGTGTCATCAACTGTTCCTTTGTTTTCACTCAACTTGGTTTGCAACTGGCCGACAATTTTTTGGACATTGTTTGCAAATTCTTGACTTTGGGTTTTCAAGACATTCGTAACTTGAGTTGAATCCGGAAGTGAGTCTGTGATTGTTTTGGATACACTGTCAGCAATGGTCTTGGCTTGAGTTGCTAAATCTTCTAAAACATTTCCTGCAGGTGCTGCGGGTGGAGCTGCACTCTTAGGCTTTGCCAAGCAAACTTGTAGGGCTAAAGCCAAGACAAAGAAGACGAAAAGTTTTGCCATTTTAGAACTTG
>NZ_RYZK01000097.1 GCF_003990645.1 Shimia sediminis | reverse complement strand
ATAGTACAGAGAGAGAGAGAGAGAGATATATATAAAAGAGATTTAGAGAGAAACGTACATAGAAATATGCCGGTGACGTCCCAGGTGTTGCGACCACCGACCTTCGCTCCGTCGCCGACGGTAGCGCGAGGGCGCGTGCGTGCGTGTGGCTGTTTTGGGGACGCGAAGTGAACCGACAGTAATTGGTGAGCAGCGGTTGCGTCGGCGGGAACGGTTGGCCGTCCCGCGGTGCCGCTGTGGCGTTGAGTTGTGTTGCAGTGCTTGGTTCGAGAGCGAAGCCTCTCGGGCGTGGCGAGCTGCACTGCCGCCGCCCTGCCGCCGAGAGGCGGTGGGGGCGGCGGCGGCGAAAGCCGGTGGTGTTGTGTCTCTTACGACGACGACAACCGGAGCAGCGAGTTTTACTACGCGCGCGTCGGCCCCGAAACGGGACGGACGTTTTGCGCGTGGTCTAGCAGCTCCCTGGTTGATCCTGCCAGTAGTCATATGCTTGTCTCAAAGATTAAGCCATGCATGTCTCAGTACAAGCCGAATTAAGGTGAAACCGCGAAAGGCTCATTAAATCAGTTATGGTTCCTTAGATCGTACCCACATTTACTTGGA
>NZ_RYZK01000095.1 GCF_003990645.1 Shimia sediminis | reverse complement strand
TGCGTGAACTTGTCGCATCTCAGAGGTGTAACTGAGGCTGAACATCGGAGAATCCACACAACCGAAGCGCCGGCCCTGTCCTAGCCCAGGACGGCCTTCGTGGTAGCGCGGTCAGTTTCCCGTTGAAGTGGGAGGAGGGGGCTCAGTTCCTTCGTTGACGTGTTTTACTGCCGTGTCGATTATTGACTTCAACTCTTCAGGTGTGACTGCGTTGGCGTCTTCCTTCGGGGCAATGGTGGCCCAAAGGGTAAGCAATGCAATCAGGGCGGTGAACAGCGCCAGCTTCTGCTCACGCGTCCAGGCCGGGGATGTGCGGGCGTCCACCAGCTTTGCGGCCGCAGGGTTCGTCTCTTCAAGAGTTCGGAACATGGCATCGGGGTCTTCGGGCGTAGCTTCCCGCGCCGACACGAGGGTGTCGCGCATTTCCCGTAGGGCCGCCCGGGTCCAGGCCGGGGCGGAAATAACTTCAACATTGCCGCTGTCGTCGACGTTGAATTTGCCGTCCATTATTCGTGACTGACGTCCGCAACGTGGACACGGCTCCGTATTTCCACTGAGACTCAAGCCCTGAATATTCATCGCACTAAACGCCCGGCTTTGGAAAGCGTCGTGTA
>NZ_RYZK01000094.1 GCF_003990645.1 Shimia sediminis | reverse complement strand
CTAACCAAGTAAAATCAAAATGGGTATCGATATTAACCATAAATACGATCGAAAGGTTCGGCGTACAGAACCCAAAAGCCAGGACGTCTACTTGAGGCTTCTTGTCAAGTTATATCGCTATCTTGCTCGTCGTTCAAATGCCAAATTCAACCGAATAGTTTTGAAGAGACTCTTTATGAGTAGAATCAATAAACCACCAATTTCTTTGGCTAGGATTGTAAGACAAATGAAAAAACCTGGACGGGAAGGCTTGACTGCAGTAATTGTGGGGAGTGTTACAGACGACCAACGCATTTGGGAAATTCCTAAACTGTCAGTGTGTGCATTGAGAGTGACTGAAAAAGCAAGAGCCAGGATATTGAAAGCAGGGGGTGAAGTAATTACGTTTGACCAGTTGGCTTTAAGATCACCAACTGGAAAGAAAACTGTATTGTTGCAAGGTAGAAGGAATGCTAGAGAAGCTGCGAAGCACTTTGGACTTGCACCTGGTGTACCACACTCTCACACTAAACCGTTTGTTCGTTCCAAGGGTAGGAAATTTGAACGTGCAAGAGGCCGCAGGCGTTCTTGTGGTTACAAGAAATAATTTGTATTTTATAATATTGAATTAATAAAAG
>NZ_RYZK01000093.1 GCF_003990645.1 Shimia sediminis | reverse complement strand
AATATGTTTTTCTACAGTGACTGGGTACGGTTTAGGGACGTGGACGGGGTAGGGCCTGTCGATGGGAACTTTGACTGGATAAGGTACTGGTTTATCTACAGATACTGGATAGAATTTCTTAACTTCGTAAGGTACAGGCACTGGTTTCTCAACGGGGTAAGCTTTTGGTACCTCCACTGGAACTTTGACAGGGTAGTGAACAGGGTAAGGCTTCTTCACTTCATAAGGAACAGCATGTGGAACTAGATAAGGTACTTTCTTTTCGATGGTTATTGCTTTCACATTATGTTCTTCTATATGATGGCCTCCCCCCAAACCACCACCAAGATCCAGGCCGTGACCTCCACCAAAATCATGACCACCAAAATCATGACCACCAAAATCGTGACCACCGAAATCATGACCTCCTAATGCAAGATCGTGTGATCCTAACCCTCCAGAGAATAGTTCATCTTCTCCTCCAAATCCGTGGTGATCTCCCAGGAGCAACCCTCTTTTCTCGTTCTTCTTGACATCTTTCTGCTCGACCTCTTTCTTTTCGACGTCTTTCTTCGCTTCTTCTGCTAAAACGATAGCCAGGAAGGCGAAAAGGATAAACTTGGACTTCATTTTGACGTGTG
>NZ_RYZK01000092.1 GCF_003990645.1 Shimia sediminis | reverse complement strand
GGTGGTAGAAAGTTACAGGAAAGCAAGTCCCAGAACAGTGGAGCTAGCGTTCCAACTTCCCTACCAAACGAACAAGAACAGATCGACCAAGTAACCAAAAACCATGCCTTTCAAGCCCGTTGAAAACCCCAAATGCCCAAAATGCGGCAAATCAGTATACGCCGCTGAAGAACGTGTAGCTGGTGGATTGAAATGGCACAAGATGTGCTTCAAATGCGGACTTTGCGGAAAGCTTTTGGATTCCACCAACTGTTCCGAACATGAAGGTGAATTGTTCTGCAAAATCTGCCACGCCAGGAAATTCGGCCCTAAAGGTTATGGTTTCGGTGGTGGAGCTGGTGCCCTTAGCATGGACACCGGATCTCACTTGGAAGGAAGCTCCTCCTGAGGGACTAAATGGGTATTGCCTGCGGTCCGAGGGTCATGAACATCGCCGAGCCGCAGTTCATCTCTTATACCTTTCCTTTCCATTATAATATCCAAAATTACACGTTGTATTTTTTAGATTTATATCAACTTATTGTTTATTTTAAGTAAATGTCTTAATTTTGTTCACCATTCGGTAATTTTATAACCAGGATGTAACAATTTATATTACAAAAATAAAAAATAATATTAAAT
>NZ_RYZK01000091.1 GCF_003990645.1 Shimia sediminis | reverse complement strand
GAACTTCTCTTGAAGAAGCCGCGTTATCAGCAGTGAAACAACACCTACGTGTTTCAGGCTGATTTAAGACAGTTGCTAATTTACGTCAACGGGTGTTTCGAATTTTCTTCATTTCTTCTTCTATTACTGACGAGATGGCCGCCGTCGCTGCAGCTCAGAAGAATCGCGAAATGTTCGCCATCAAAAAATCTTATAGCGTCGAGAACGGATATCCTGCAAGGAGACGGTCTTTAGTGGATGATGCTCGTTTTGAAACTTTGGTGGTGAAGCAGACAAAGCAAACTGTCTTGGACGAAGCAAGGCTAAGAGCTAATGATTCAAGCCTTGAACCTGAACCTGAAGTCGATACACAAAAGGATTCAAAATGTGACGGCAAAAATGAAGATAGCGGTCTTACAGAGGAAGAAGTGGTTTTGGGTAATGCAGTAAGCGAAAATCCGGATGCCATTCAGCAAGCCGCTTTAGTCCTTCGTCTGCGGGAGGGCATGAATTCTTTATCCCGTGTACTTAAGACCATCGAGAAGTTCCAAGGCATAGTCAGTCACCTTGAGACCCGACCCAATAAAAATGACAAAAACGAACTCGACGTTTTTGTCAGCATCACCATGACTCGTCAAAATTTAC
>NZ_RYZK01000090.1 GCF_003990645.1 Shimia sediminis | reverse complement strand
GTTCGATTCTCATTAAACAACGACAGACAACTACGAAAATGCGTTCTTTGTTTGCAGTTGCATTGCTTTTTACTGCCGCCCAAGCATCTCATTTATGGGGGGGACCAGTCGCAGGACCACTTGTTCATTCAGCACCTATCATCCGAGGCCCCCAACTTGCTCCAATCGTTCCCGTTCCAGCAATCAGGGAAGGTGTATCCATTGAAGGACCTTCAGGTGCAGTAGAAACCGGACCAGCTGGAGTTTTAGTTAGAGGACCAGCACCAGCCGTTGTTGCCGGACCTGTAGCACCAATTGCACCCATTGCTCCAATTGCACCTGTTGCAGCAATTGGTGCTGTAGGACCAATTGGTGCTATTGGACCTATTGGACCTATTGGACCCATTGGACCTCTTGGACCTCTTGGACCTGTTGGACCTCTTGGAGCTCTTGGGCCTCTTGGAGCTCTTGGGCCTCTTGGACCCATTGGACATATTGGAGGTCTTGGACATGGAATTATTGGGGCTCACGGCGGATTACTTAAGGGACTATAAATTTTAAGTTGTGATGTAAATATTGTATTTTTTGTGCCAAAATCAAAAGACCTAAAACGTATGTTTTCTATTCCTGTATATAGTAAACAATAAACAAG
>NZ_RYZK01000009.1 GCF_003990645.1 Shimia sediminis | reverse complement strand
CGGCGCATTTGCCAGAAACTCGCTTGTAGCTCCCATACAGAAACTCCCCTCAAACCAAAGAAGCCCCTGAATCGCAGATCAGGCGTCATGTCGTAAGTGTGGGGGCGGCGCACCGCTTACCAAACAGTTGTTATCTCGCCCCTATTGATTTCCTCCGGTACTTTGACGGCACCTGATTCAAACCGATAGATCATGAACGGTTCTTCGCCTAGCATTGCTGGATGAGTGTATTTTGCGGGCTTTGCAAAGCCGCCTCTACCACTCAAGTTTACCCGGCCTGCTTTCTGACTGAAGTTCCTCAGCTCTAAGAAGAATCGAGCAGCTTTGTCGTTTCGCAACTTATCTTGAACTTGTTCCCAATACTGCGAAAAGCCCGGCGTATGTGCGAGTTCTTTTTGAATAAGAAACGTCACCGATCTCGCTGCGGACAAAAATGCATTGAGATAGTATTGGAGCTCTATCGGGTGTTTTCCTTGAAGAAGCAGAGCAAAGTGCTCTGCTTCAAATAACCGCTCTTCTACCAACAGGAGAGAGGTTAGTCTTTTCACCGCGTAAACTTCTTATGCTTCAACCGCTTGGGCTCCAGAGCATCTGCGCCCAGACGACGTTTCTTGTCTTCTTCGTAGTCTTCGAAGTTGCCTTCGAACCATTCCACATGGGCTTCGCCTTCGAAGGCGAGGATGTGGGTGCAGATACGGTCAAGGAAGAAACGGTCGTGGGAGATGACCACGGCGCAGCCTGCGAAATCGACGAGGGCGTCTTCCAAAGCGCGCAGGGTTTCGACGTCGAGGTCGTTGGTGGGTTCGTCGAGGAGGAGGACGTTGCCGCCCTCTTTCAACAGGCGCGCCATGTGGACGCGGTTGCGTTCGCCGCCTGAGAGGAGGTTCAGCGGTTTTTGCTGGTCGCCGCCCTTGAAGTTGAAGGACGAGCAATAGGCGCGGGAATTGACCTGTGCGTCGCCGAGTTCGATGATTTCCGCCCCGCCCGAGATCGACTCCCACACGGTGTCCTTGTCGTTGAGGTCATCGCGGGACTGATCGACGTAGGACAGCTTGACGGTGTCGCCGTATTCGACGCTGCCGGTGTCGGGCTGTTCCTGACCGGTCAGCATGCGGAACAGGGTGGATTTACCCGCGCCGTTGGGGCCGATCACGCCGACGATGCCGCCGGGGGGCAGCGAGAACGACAGGTCCTCGATCAGCTGCTTGTCACCGTAGTGTTTGGCGATGTTGTTGACCTCGATCACCTTGGAGCCGAGGCGGGGGCCGTTGGGAATGACGATCTGGGCGCGGGCGAGTTTTTCGCGCTCGGACTGGTTGGCGAGGTCGTTATAGGCGTTGATCCGGGCTTTGGACTTGGCCTGACGGGCCTTTTGACCCTGACGCATCCATTCGAGCTCGCGTTCCAGCGTTTTCTGCTTGGATTTGTCCTCGCGGGCTTCCTGTTCCAGACGTTTGGCTTTCTGCTCCAGCCACGCGGAGTAGTTGCCCTCGTAGGGGATGCCCTTGCCGCGGTCGAGTTCGAGGATCCAGCCGGTGATATCGTCGAGGAAATAGCGGTCGTGGGTGACGATCAGGATGGTGCCCTTGTAGTCGATCAGGTGCTGTTGCAGCCAGGCGATGGTTTCCGCGTCGAGGTGGTTGGTGGGTTCGTCAAGCAGAAGCATTTCGGGGGCTTCGAGCAGCAGTTTGCACAAGGCGACGCGGCGTTTTTCACCACCCGAGAGGTTGGCGATCTCGGCGTCGTCGGGGGGGCAGCGCAGGGCCTCCATCGAGACGTCGATCTGGCTGTCGAGATCCCAGAGGTTCTCGGCGTCGATCTTGTCCTGCAGTTCGGCCATTTCCTCGGCGGTTTCGTCCGAATAGTTCATGGCGAGGTCGTTGTAGCGTTCCAGAATGGCCTTTTTCTCGGCCACACCCAGCATGACGTTTTCGCGCACGCTGAGGGACTCGTCCAGCTGTGGTTCCTGCGGGAGGTATCCGACCTTGGCGCCCTCGGCGGACCAGGCCTCGCCGGTAAAGTCCTTGTCGAGACCGGCCATGATCTTCATCAGGGTCGATTTACCGGCGCCGTTGACGCCGACCACACCGATTTTTACACCGGGGAGAAAGCTGAGATGGATGTTCTCAAAGCATTTCTTGCCGCCGGGATAGGTCTTGGAGACCCCCTGCATGTGGTAGACGTATTGATAGGATGCCATGGGACGACTCCGGGTTGGGTGTGTTTCGTGCTGAGGGGGGTGATAGCGGAAGGGGGGAGGGGGGGCAATGTGTTGCGTCAGGCCAAAGCTCGTCAATTGCCGCGCAGTAAGACCTGATTGAAGGATTCTCTTAGTTTTTGTCCGCGTACGGGGTGGACACGCTCGACCCATGTGATGCGACCATCGAGTGCAAATAGATACGACGCATCCCGACGCCGGGGATCATCGAGCGTCAGCAGATGGTGCAGCTCGGCGCGCAAATTGTCATAGTCACGACGGAGGATATTGATGTGGTCGTTAACGACGAGACCCGTCGTTACTTGGCACTGGGTTCGGGGCATTATGTGGGTCTTTTGTGGATTCACAACAAATCCGCTGTCCGCAATGATTTCTGGTACTGCGTGTTTCAGTGGAGTTGTGATCTCGCGCGGCCCTGAAAATGTAATGTCATCTGCGTACCGTGTGACCTGCGCGTCCAGGCGCCGCGCCAATCCCATCAATCTGCGATCCAGTGCATAGGCACTTAAGTTGGCGATGGCAGGTGACGTTGACGCGCCTTGTGGAAGGTGTCGGTTCGGAAGAAATCGATCATTCTCAAGTCTTAGGCGTTTCAGGACAAAAGCGGGTGTTATGACAGTTGTCAGGCCAGCGAGATGCCGTGCCACTGCATCTGGATATCCTAGGCAGCGAAACAGGCCAATCACCCTAGATTGTCGAACTGAAGGGAAGAAGGAGCGCAGATCAAATGTGACTACAACGTCTTCGCCACAGTGCTTTGACGCGGCCTGAAGGCAATCACGACCTCTTGTGAATCCAAACGAGATTTCGCTGGTCGGAACATGGTTCAAAATGCCCTTCAAGATGCGCTTTTGCAATGTTTTCAAGAACGGTTTGGGCTCTTCGATCAACCTCGCCTGTCCACTAGCCTTTGAGATGGTATGGTACCTATAATGTGGAGCAAAGGCGTTGTCGGTGGACGCTGACAGGCTTTTTAGGTCAGCAAATCTAGTCAGCTGATCTTGCGAGATCAAAAGCCAGTCTGCAAGGTCTGCGCAGGTGGCAAGGTGTGGGATATCCAAACCTTCCAAAGCAGGTGCGGGCAAAAACTCTGGTGTATCTATTCTTGAGCGCGGCCATACGTTCTTTTGGCGCGCGTAGTTCCAAACATCTGCAATCTCAGGGAGGCGGGACAAAGTTGTTGCCAGGTCAGATTGGCATGGTGAATAGGTCTTTGGATACCAGAGAAGTATTTCCGAGGCGAGATGGGAAGCAAAGGCCATGTGGCGTGGTGGCAGCCATCCCTCGAGATAGCGTAACAGAGCAGGATGGGACCAAGGCGTTGCGCAAAGTCCTGCGGCCAGAGATTGAGAAAACTGGATTAAATTCATGCGGCTACCAAATTTCGGCGAATGAGCACCCTTTCAACCTCACATGTCTGGCACAACCTGCGCTGGGTGAAGCCCAGTCAGGGTTTTGCGCCGAATGGCCAAGGTAACGTTGTTTGCGACGGGGATGCCCCGCCAAATTTGGGTAGAACCCAAAAGTCTTGAAAGGGGCCCATTCTTGTGGCTAGAGAGCAGGGGCAGAAGGATCAAGTCAAGCACAATCTTTGGTTGATTGACACTTGCCTTAGGAAATGTGGAGTCTGCGTAAGTTTGATGGGGAGATTTCCAATAAACGACACTTCACATATCCCTACCCCCCAAACCATCGGCCTCTTGGGCGGGTCTTTCGATCCGCCTCACT
Source organism: Shimia sediminis (assembly GCF_003990645.1). Taxonomy (GTDB): domain Bacteria; phylum Pseudomonadota; class Alphaproteobacteria; order Rhodobacterales; family Rhodobacteraceae; genus Shimia; species Shimia sediminis. The sequence goes on along the minus strand of NZ_RYZK01000009.1, from coordinate 156,984 downwards.
CCGGCCATGTGCATATCAGCCGGGAAGCGCTCAAGCGGTTTGGGTTGGATCGGGTGTGGTGGCTGGTGTCGCCGGGCAATCCTTTGAAACAGAGGGGGCCAGCCAGGTTGGAACGGCGGATGGCGGCGGCGCGCGCCTTGGTGGAGCATCCGCGCATTCATGTGAGTGATTTTGAGGCGCGCGCCGGGACGCGGTATACGGCCGAGACGATTGCGGCGTTGCAGGCGGCCTATCCGAAGGCGCGGTTTGTGTGGTTGATGGGGGCGGATAACCTCGCGCAGTTTCATTTGTGGAAGGACTGGCAGGAGATTGTTGCGCGCGTGCCGATTGGTGTGTTGGCGCGGCCCGGTGAGCGGGTTGAGGGGCGCACGGCGAAGATGGCGCAGGTGTTTCGGCATGCGCGGTTGCATCCGCGGGCCAGTCATTTGCTCGGGGCTTGTGAGGCGCCCGCGTGGTGTTTCGTGAATGTGCCGATGCGGGATATTTCCTCGACCCGGATCAGGGCGGAGGGGCGGTGGTCCTGAGGTTGTTAGGAAGAGCGCCTATTCAATGACGCCGACGCGATGCCTGCGCCGATGATGAGGATCAACCCTGCTATGGTGAAGGCGTCGGGCAGGTCGGAGAAGACCAGCCAGCCCAAGCCGACGGCAGCAAAGAGCTGAAAGTAGATGTAGGGCGCAAGCGACGAGGCCGGGGCGCGGGCATAGGCGAAAAGCAGGAGGAAGTTGCCGCCCATGGAAAAGAGCGCGCTGATCACGGTGAGGCCTGCCATCTCGGTGGTGATCGGCGGGATCGAGTTCCAGCAGAAAGGCGTCAGCATCACAAAGCTTAAGGCAAGTTGCGTGAAGAGCAGGCTGCCGGGGCGGCCCAGAGGGGCAAGCCAGCGCGAGGATGTGAGGTAGGCTCCGTAGAAAAGACCTGCCAGCACGGCCCAGAGCAGGCCGGGACTCATCGTGAGTGAGGGGCGGACCACCAGGAGGACGCCGCAGAACCCTAGGGCCATGAGCCCGCTGCGCAGGGGCGTGACCCGTTCACGCAGGAACAGGACCGACAGAAGGTAGCTGAAGATCGGGCCAATGAAGAAGGCGGCAAAGACATCGGCCAGGGGCGCGGTGCTGAGCGCGGTCTGGATAAAGCTGATGCCGCCGGTCAGGAACAGGGCGCGCAGCCAGATGCGCCAGTCTTTCATCAGGCGCAGCGTTTCGGGGCGCACCAGCGGCAGGGCCACAAGCGCACCGATGGCAAAACGGGACCAGGCGACGAAATAGGGGCTGGCCGCATATTCTGTTGTCAGGAGTTTGCCGGCCGTGTCACCTGCGGGGATCATCGACATGGCGATGAACATGATGAAAAGGGCCTGCCACATGGGCCGCGTTTAGCATGCAGATCCCCGCAGGCCTATGGTAAAAAATTTCCGGCGAGCGGGGCGTTTGTCGTGATTGAGCGGCTTGTGTGGCGGCGGCGGCTCTGGTTAACCTCTGGACATGGTTAAAGAGTTCTCCAGACGTGCCTTTTTGAGCGCCTTGGCGGCGGGTGTGGCAACTCCGGCGCTGGCCAATCCTCCGGCCACGTCGTTGCGTCCGAAACTGCGCCCGTCGGGCCTGCGACAGCGTGTGGCGCCCGGTGCGGGTGAGCTGATCCGTGCGGCGGGATTGAAGGGCAAAGTCGGGTTTGCGGTGGCGGATGCCAAAACCGGCCTGGTGCTGGAAGGGTTCGAGGCCGAGACCGGGTTGCCGCCTGCCAGTGTCACCAAGGCGGTGACGGCAATGTATGCGCTGGATACGCTGGGGGCGGGTTACCGTTTCGAGACACGGGTTCTGGCGACGGGGCCAGTGAGCAACGGGGTGCTCAAGGGCGATCTGGTCTTGGCCGGTGGGGGTGATCCGACATTGGATACGGATACGCTGGCGGCTTTGGCCAGCACGCTGAAGGCAAGTGGTCTTCGCGAGGTTTCGGGGCGGTTTCTGGTCTGGGGTGGGGCGTTGCCGTTTGTCCGGGCCATTGACCCCGGTCAGCCGGATCATGTGGGGTATTCTCCGGCAATTTCAGGGCTGAGCCTGAATTACAACCGGGTCTATTTTGAATGGAAGCGCGGCAGCGATGGGGCGTGGCGGGTGAGCATGGACGCGCGCTCGGAGAAATACCGTCCCGAGGTCGGCGTGGCCAAGATGCGGATCGTGAAGCGGCAGATGCCGGTCTACACTTATGAAAAACGGGGCAATACGGATCACTGGACGGTGGCCAGCGGGGCGCTGGGCAAGGGGGGCGGGCGGTGGTTGCCGGTGCGCCAGCCAGAGCTTTATGCGGGCGAGGTGTTCCGTACACTGATGCGGGCGCATGGGGTTGTTCTGAAAGCCCCAAAGAAGACCGGAACAGCCCCCGTGGGTGAGGTGATTGCGCGCCATCAGAGCATGGCATTGCGCGACATGCTGAAAGGCATGCTGAAGTATTCGACCAACATCACAGCTGAAATGGTCGGGCTGATGGCCACCCGAACCCGCGGGGTCAAGGCGGGATCACTGAAGGCGTCGGCCGGAGAGATGAACGCGTGGGCAGCAGGCGCATTGAACATGCCCAACGCTGCCCTTGTGGATCACTCGGGTCTTGGCGGTGACTCGCGGCTTCGGGCGGGCGAGATGGCACGTGCTCTGGCCAGTGCGTCGCGCCGGGCCGAGTTGCAACCGATCCTCAAGGACATCAAGCTGCGCGACAAACAGGGCAATGTGAAAAAGAACCCCGGCACCAAGGTCAAGGCCAAGACCGGGACGCTGAACTTTGTCAGCGGGTTGGCGGGCTATATCACGGCGCGGGATGGCACCGAGCTGACCTTTGCGATTTTTGTGGCTGACACGGGGGCGCGGCGCGTGATTGCGACACAGGACAAGGAACGCCCAAAGGGCGCGCGGAGCTGGAACCGAAAGGCCAAGGGGTTGCAACAGCGGCTGATCGAGCGGTGGGACAACCTTTATGGGGCGTGAGAGGCGTTACCCCTCTTGTTATTTTGGGGCTAAATCTGCCCTTGGCCGTTTGTCCAATAAGAACCCCAGGGTCAGTCGCGTACAATCACTGTCAGGTTCTCTTTGCCAGCCTTCCGCGTGAGCGCAAAGAGGATCTTGGCGTTGTCCGGGTGAAGGCGGACACAGCCAGCCGATGCCGGACGGCCCAAACGCGAAATCTGATCGGTGCCGTGGATCGCGTAATGCCCGTCATAAAAGATCGAATAAGGCATGGGGGCGTTGTTGTAGAGGCTGGACTTGTGATTGAGCGACAGCCATTGGGCGCCTTCATAAGTGCCAGAGGGGGTAATTTTGCCCTGGCGGGCAGTGGACACGGGCCAGGTGTACTTCTTCCAGCCGTTCACATGGACCGTCATGGTTTGCGAGGATTTGTCGACGCGGGCTTCGATCTTGCGGACGTCGAGAGCGTTGGCGTCGATGGGGGCGCTCCACAAAAGGAGCGTGCAGAAAAGGGCTCGGAGTAGGAATTGCATGCCTGTCCTGTTGTTGCTTTTGTTATGCCGAGAGTGGCACAGGACGAGAAAAAGTCAAACTTTGTCGCGAGTATGTGGAGTTAGCGGCCGACGGTCAGGGCACGCTCGATCACCGCTTCGATGTCTGTTTGGGTCAGGGTGCGTGGATTGGTCGCTGCGGCGCTATCCTGCAACGCCTTGGCAGCTATTGCGGGCGCGCAGTCGGCCGGGACGTCGATGTCGGACAGGGTCTTGGGGATTCCCAGTTGATCCAGAAGCCCGCAAACATGGGCATAAAAGGCGTCAAACGAGGTGTCGGTCAGCCCCATGGCCTGAGCCATTGGCGCAATGCGATCCGAGATGGCCGGTGCGTTGTAGCGCAGGACTGCTGGCAAAAGGATGGCATTGGTCAGCCCGTGCTGGGTGTTGTACTCGGCGCCGATCATGTGAGAGATCGCATGCACCAGCCCGAGCCCCTGGAGAAAGGCGATGCCGGAGAGGCAGGAGCCGGTCAGCATGGCGCCGCGGGCTTCCAGGTCGTTCGGCTTCGTGAAGGCGTGGGCAATGTGGCGCGAGGTGAGGCGCAGGCCTTCGAGCGCCATGGCGTCGCACAATGGGTGAAAGCCGGGGACGCAATAGGCTTCGATCGCGTGCACCATCGCGTCAACGCCGGTCCAGGCCGTGAGGTGGGGCGGCAGGGCGCGGGTGATCTCGGGGTCGAGCAGGGCGAGCGACGGTTTCAGGTCGGGATGCCAGATGCACCACTTCATGCCGCGACCTGTGTCGGTGATCATTGCGGTGCTTTCGGTTTCCGCACCGGTGCCGGCGGTGGTGGGGATGCAGATCAGCGGAGGAAAGGCCTGGTCGGCTGCAATTTGCGGCGGGGTCTGTTCGTACTCGAAGGCCCAGAGGTTTATGTCGTTGCGGGCCGTGAGCGCGATGGCCTTGCCACCGTCCATACCGCTGCCGCCGCCGATGGCGATCACGCCGTCGTGGGCGTTTTTGCGGAACTGGGCGCGCCCGGCCGCAATTTCATCGTCACGCGGGTTGGGAGAAATCTCGCTGTAGAGCGTGGCAGATAAGCCCAAAGCTGAGAGGTGCGACAGGAGATCTGCGATAAAGGGCAATCCAGCGCTGCCCCGGTCGGTCACCACCAAGGGGCTTTGGATACCAGCCGTGGCGCAAAAAGTTGTAATCTCGGCCAGGCGTCCTGGGCCGTAAGCGATGGGGACGGGAAAGCCCCAATTCTGTGCCTCTAGCAAGCTCATTCTGCGCCTCAGGTGATGTGCCGGGCGCGGGCGCCGCGTTCGATGCCCGCTGCGTGCAGGCGGTCGATGTTCAGCTCATACCGGATCTCTTCCAGGAGACGCAGTTCAGGTTCTGCAAGCGAGCCGTCGGCAGCGGCCACATCACAAGCCAAGGCGTAAGCGGTCTCATAAAGGCGCTCGGGCAGGCTGTCACGGATCAGACCAAAGAGTGCGGCCAGACCGTCCTCTTGCTCAAAGAGGTCAAAGACGGTTTGTGACACGGTCTTCATACGGTCGATGTCATAGTCGGCAAAGACGGGAAGGTTGTTGACCTGTGTCTGGATCTTGAGCAGTTCGGCAGTGCGAATGTTTTCGTCTGAGGCAGAAATTGCGACCATGACGGCGATGAGGCTGTCCTGGGGGGTTAGGGGGGCGGGAACGTCCTGGGCCACGGGCGGGCTCCTTCGTATGAGGTTTGTTGCAGTGCAGAATATTGACTGACAGGCCCGTGGGCAATAGGTAGCCGAGGATTGAGGGCACAAAGGGTGCCCGCCCGAATCCGGAGATGGACATGTCTGAACTGCGCGAAGCTGCACTTGTTTCGAAAGCCTGGCCCTTTGAAGAAGCGCGCCGGGTGTTGAAACGCTATCAGAAAGCGCCGCCGGAAAAGGGCTATGTGCTGTTTGAAACGGGGTATGGCCCCAGCGGCCTGCCGCACATCGGGACATTTGGCGAAGTTGCGCGCACGACGATGATCAAGACCGCGTTCGAGGTGATCTCGGACATTCCGACCAAGCTGATCTGTTTTTCGGATGATCTGGACGGGATGCGCAAGGTGCCGGGCAATGTGCCGAATTCGGAAGACTTGGTTCCGCATCTGCAATTGCCGCTGACCAAGGTGCCGGATCCGTTTGGCACACATGAGAGCTTTGGCCACCACAACAACGCCATGCTGCGGCGGTTCCTGGATACGTTCGGGTTCGAGTATGACTTTTACTCGGCGACCGAGTTTTACGGGTCGGGACAGTTTGACGAGGTGCTGAAGCGCGCGGTTGAGAAATACGATGACATTATGGCGGTCATGTTGGCGTCGCTGCGCGAGGAACGGCAACAGACCTATTCGATTTTCCTGCCGATTCACCCCGAAACGGGCCGGGTTCTTTATGTGCCAATGAAAGAGGTCAACGCCACCGATCACACCATCACCTTTGATGATGAGGACGGCAAGGAATGGACCCTGCCGGTGACCGGCGGCAACGTGAAGCTGCAGTGGAAGCCGGACTTTGGCGCGCGCTGGGCGGCGCTGGAAGTTGATTTCGAGATGTACGGCAAGGACCACAGCACCAACACGCCGATCTATGACAAGATCTGTCGCATCCTCGGCTGGCGGGCACCGGAGCATTTCACCTATGAGCTGTTCCTCGATGAGAACGGCCAGAAGATCTCGAAGACCTCGGGCAATGGGGTGTCGATTGACGAGTGGCTGACCTATGCCTCGACCGAGAGTCTTGCGTACTTTATGTACCAGAAGCCCAAGACCGCCAAGCGGATGCATTTCGACGTGATCCCCAAGGCGGTGGATGAGTATCATCAGCAGTTGCGGGCCTATCACGGGCAGGACATCAAGGCGCAGTTGAACAACCCGGTCTGGCATATCCACGGCGGGGACGTGCCGCAGTCGGATATGGTGGTGCCTTTCTCGATGCTCTTGAACATTGCGTCGGTGTCCAACGCCGAGGACAAGGAAACGCTTTGGGGCTTCATCAATAAATATGCGCCTGATGCGACGGCGGAGACCCATCCGGGGTTGGATGCGGCGGCGGGTCATGCGGTGCGCTATTTCCATGACTTTGTGAAGCCTGCGAAGGTGTATCGCGCGGCGGATGAGAAAGAGCGCAAGGCGTTGCAGGAACTGGCGGATGCCCTGAAGTCGGAAGAGGCGGCGCTGGCGGCGATTGCAGCCAAGAATGCGATGATGGGCAATGATGACCCCTTGCCTGCGGCAGACTTCAGCAGCGATGAGTTCCTGCAATCGGTGGTGTTCGCGATTGGCAAGACCAATGAATTCGAGCCACTTCGCGCATGGTTCGGGGCGATCTACGAGGTGCTTTTGGGTGCCGAACAGGGGCCGCGCTTTGGCAGCTTCATCGTGCTTTACGGGGTTGAAGACACTATTGCGTTGATCGAGAAGGCGCTGGCGGGCGAATTCGTCTGAGATACTTCCAAATAGCTGGTATCAAGTTGTGCGCGCCCTGGTCGGGCGCGCGCTTTGTTTTTGGGTATCAGCCTCCAGGTTCACCAAAGCAAATGGTTTGATAAGCGGGTGGGCGTGGTGCAGGGTTGGGCATGGAAACCGGATACGAACCACTGAATGTGTTGAAGCCGATTGGGCCGGATATCTGGATCGTGGATGGGCCAGCGATCCGGTTCTATGGGATGCCGTTTTCCACGCGGATGACGGTGGTGCGGTTGCAGAATGGCGATCTGTGGCTGCATTCGCCGACGGTGTTTGATGAGAGCCTTGCAGCCGCGTTACGCGCGATGGGGCAGGTGTCGCACCTGATTGCACCGAACTGGATACATTATGCCTATGTTGCCGAATGGAAAGAGGCCTTTCCCGAGGCGTTGACCTATGCTGCGCCCGGCGTGGCGAAGCGGGCAAAGTCACGGGGTGTGCAGATCAGCTTTGACCATGAATTGAGGGCTGCGCAGGCTGAAGAGGCTTGGCAAGGCGAAATCGAGCAGATGGTGGTGCAGGGCAGTCGAATCCATCACGAGGCGGTGTTTTTCCATACACGCTCGCGCACGCTGGTTTTGACCGATCTGATCGAGAATTTTGAGGCTCAGAACATTCCATGGTGGATGCGCCTGTTTGCGAAACCAGCGCATATTCTGGCGCCGGACGGACAGATGCCGCGGGACATGCGGATGACGTTTCGCGGGCGATACAATCGGCTGCGAAAAGCTGTTGAAACGATGATTGGCTGGGCCCCGGAGCGGATCATCATCGCTCATGGCAGGTGGTTTGACAGCGGTGCGGTGGCCGAGTTGCGGCGGGCCTTTCGGTTTGTGCTGAAGTAGCCTGCGTTTGACCATGCGCGCCACAGGCCTAGTTTTTGAAACTAGGAGGACAGGACATGCGCGTATGGATGGCAGGGGTCCTTGTGGCCTGGGCACCGTTGGCGGCGGTGGCAGAAGGTGGGATCGAGGCCGTGATCTCGGATCAGATCGCGGCGTTTCAGGCGGGGGATGCGGGCGCGGCCTATGCCATTGCCAGCCCGACAATCCAGCGTCTGTTCGGAGGCCCCGAGACCTTTACCGAGATGGTGCAGCGCGGGTATCCGATGGTGTGGAGGCCTGAAGAGTTGCGGTTTCTGGATCAACGTGAGATTGCCGGAAACATCTGGCAGCGCGTATTGATCCGCGACCAGCAAGGCGCGCTGCATGTGCTGGACTATCAGATGGTGCGTGTGGATGGCGCCTGGCGCATCAACGGGGTGCAGATCCTTGCCGCGCCAAGCACCGGGGCCTGAGCACCGTCACGGTGGTCTCGCAGACCCTTAAGACCCGCCTGATATTTCCCTTTCGATATGGCGTTGCCCGGCTTGGGGGCTCAGGAAAGGGATATCATGAACAAGGCGATTACGGATGGCGTGCTGTTGATGCCGCCTGCTTTTGCAAACGGTCTGAACGTATGGTCGAGCGGCGATGGGACGCCGGGATCAGACACATATGACGGGGCGGTGAATGCCGCCTTTGTACCGTCGGATCAGGATTTTAGCGGCTGTCTGGAGCTGCAGAAGACCGACTCGGTGCAGAAGCTGCGTTACATGGGAGAGACACCGATCCTGCCGGGGTGTTATCTGCGTGTGACCGCACGGGTGAAGGCGGTAAGCGGCAACTTGCCAAGTGTGCGCATCGCAGCCTGGGCCGGTGATGGTTCGAACGCCAACCTGAGCAGCGTTGTTCAGACCGGACCGTCAACGGCGTTGACCAGCTATGGCAGTGTCACAGAGGTATCAGCCATCGTGGGTGCAGGCGCGCGGGGTGGTGTGGACATGGCCTGGGGGCCTGATGCGGTCTATGGCCACTTTGGGCTGGACCTGACGGGTACTAATGGCGGCATTGTGCGCATTGACGACCTGATCATCGAGGACATCACCTCGGCTTTCCTGCGCACCATGATGAACTGGGTCGATGTGCGTGACTATGGTGCTGTTGGTGACGGGGTGACAGACGATGCGCCCGCCTTTCTCGCGGCAATCGCGGACGCCAGTGGGCGCGATGTGCTGGTGCCTTCGGGGACATTTTACCTGAATGACAATGTGACGTTCACCACCAGGGCGGTGTTTGAAGGCACGGTGACGATGCCGGAGGACAAGTACCTGTCCCTGACGCGAAACTTTGATCTGCCGAGTTACATTGAAGCATTTGAGGACGAAGAACTGGCGTTCAAAAAAGCGTTCCAATCGCTTTTGAACAACGCGGATCACGAGACTCTGGACCTGGGCGGGCGGCGTGTAACGATTTCGGCGCCGGTGGACATGCAGGCGGCGGTGAACAACCGCACCACATATGCGCAGCGCCGCGTGATCCGGAACGGGCAGTTTTATGTCAACGGTGACACAGTTTGGGAGCCGGATGTCGTGACCTCTGTGGCAACCTATTCGGTAAGTGACCCCAAGACCCTGACCAACGTCGCCAATGTGGCGAACATCCAGGTCGGCTCGTTGGTGGAGGGCAATGGGGTTGGCCGTGAAATCTATGTGCGCGCCAAGAACGAGGCAACGCAGGAGCTGACCCTGAGCCAGCCGTTTTTTGATGGCGAAGGCACGCAAAACCTGACCTTTACCCGTTTCAAGTACGTGTTGGACTTCACCGGGTTCGAAAAGCTGAGCCAGATGGTGATCTCGAACGTCGATTTCCTGTGCAACAGCAAGGCCAGCGGTGTGATCCTGTCCGACAGTGGCGTGGTGTTCCACGTACGCGATACGTTTTTCACCAAGCCCAAACATCGTGCCATCACGTCACCCGGTTACGGCTGTCAGGGCATGTTGATTGACCGTTGCCAGTTCCTCACGGCCGAAGGTGGCACCCCGGCGCAGGACCGGATATCGGTGGCGATCAATGCCAACGGCAATGACGTCAAAGTGCGCAACAACCGCGCCAGCCAGTTCCGTCATTTCCTTGTGGCGGGCGGGGCCAATACGATGGTCACCGGCAACCACTTTTTCCAGGGGGACTCGGAGACGGCGGGCCTGCGCACGGCCGGGATCATCATGGGGATTTCGCATTGTTCGACGACAATTGACGGCAATTACGTGGACAATTGCCATATCGAGTGGACCAACGAATACGATGCGGAGCCGGACTTTGACGGCGGATACTCATTCTCTGCGCTGAGTGTCACGGACAATGTTTTCCTGTCTGGGGACGTGGCGCCCTGGACGGCCTATCTGGTGATCAAGCCGCATGGCATCGGGCAATACATCACGGGTCTTTGTGTGACGGGCAACAAGTTCCGGTCGATCAAGGGAACGTCGATGGACAGGGTGGATCGGGTGGACACCAGTTATGCTGATCTCGACATGTCCAAGGGCAAGAACATTCTGTTCGAAGGCAACACGTTCCACGCCATCACAACCCCGGCCTACAATCCGCTGGTGGTCGAGCACGAGCAGAACACGCACGCCTCTACCTGGGTTGTCGACAGTGAGAAGCGTCTGCCCTTTGGCGGGCATGCGCGCGCTGTCGAAGCCGTGACGATGTTGAGCAAGATCAAGAACACGTCAAATGTGAATGAGTACACGGTGCCGTATGTTGATGTGGAACAGGGGGCGGACGGCGATCAGGTCAAGCTGAACTGGGAAAAGGCCGTCTCGGGTACCGTGGCTGTGCGGATGCGGATGGACTAGCGCCAGAAGGCGACCCATTCGATCAGGTCAAAGAGTTTGCGCGCCAACAAGAGCGAGGTCTGGCCGTCGAGCCAGATCAGATCATAGCCGAGACCTGCGATGATCACGATGGCCAAAAATACGGCAATCGGGTTGGTCATAAAAAAAGCGCCTCCGGATGCGTCTGGCTAAAGATATGCCCGACAGCGTCCGGAGGCGCAAGAATTTGTAGCGCAATGAAAGGGCTTAGAGTGAGCCCATCTTGGCTGCGACATCCGCCATGCGGCAAGAGAAGCCCCATTCGTTGTCGTACCATGCCAGAACACGCACGAGGCGGCCGCCGATGACCTTGGTCTGGTCGGCTGCAAAGATCGAGCTTTCCTCGGTGTGGTTGTAGTCGATCGAGACCAGCTTCTCTTCCGAGTAGCCAAGAACGCCCTTCATGGCGCCGGCGGAGGCTTCGGCCATGGCCGCATTGACGTCGGCTTCGGTCACGTCCTTCTTTGCGATGAAGGTCAGGTCCACAGCCGAGACATTGGGGGTCGGCACGCGGACGGCAGAGCCGTCCAGCTTGCCCTTGAGGTCGGGCAGCACTTCGCCCAGAGCCTTGGCGGCACCGGTGGACGTTGGGATCATCGACATGGCAGCTGCGCGGGCGCGGTAAAGGTCTTTGTGGCGGCGGTCGAGGGTCGGCTGGTCACCGGTATAGGCGTGGATCGTGGTCATGATACCAGATTCAATGCCGAACGCGTTGTGCAGAACCTTGGCCACGGGGGCCAGACAGTTGGTGGTGCAGGAACCGTTCGAGATCATGGTGTCCGAGGCTTCCAGCATCTCGTCGTTCACGCCGAAGACGATGGTCTTATCGACGTTTTTGCCTGGGGCGGACAGCAGTACTTTCTTGGCGCCACGCTCGAGGTGCTTCTTGGCTTTTTCGCCGTCGTTGAACTTGCCCGTGCATTCCATGACGACGTCGATGCCGTCCCAGTCCAGCTCGTCCATGTCGTAGGTCGAGTACATCTGCATCTCGCCGACGCCGAGGTCCATGGTGCCGTCACCAATGGTGACATCGTTGCGGAAGCGGCCATGTACCGAGTCATAGCGGATCAGGTGGGCAGCGGTGTCGAGCGGGCCCGTGGCGTTCACCTTGACCACCTTGACATCGTCGCGCGCGGTCTCGGCGATGTGCATGAGGGTGCAGCGGCCGATCCGGCCAAATCCGTTGATGCCAACAGTGACGGTCATGACGTTTCCTTTTTGTCGCAATATGGCCGCGATATACCGAGGCCGGTGACAGGGCGAAAGGGCAAACCCCGTTCTGCGTCAGCCTGTTAGCGATAAAAGAGACAGAATGTCCCCCGGTGGCGCTAACGATTGGGGTTTCTTATGACGACTCGGTCTGTTTGAGGCTTTTAAAATCGGCCAGAGCGGCGGCCCGCGATTCCTTTAGATCGGCGATGGGTCGGGGATATGTCTCGCCCAGCGTGACATTTGCCGTCTTGAGGACGTGGGCCGGAGCGTCCCAGGGGGCATGTAGGGATTTGTCGGGAAGGGCGGCCAGCTCGGGAACAAACTGGCGGATATAGGCACCGTCCCCATCAAACCTGGCGCTTTGCGTGACCGGGTTGAAAATGCGAAAATAGGGTGCCGCATCCGCGCCTGATCCCGCGACCCACTGCCAGCTGGCCGGATTGTTGGCGGGGTCGGCGTCAAACAGGGTGTCGTCAAACCATTTCACCCCGTGGCGCCAATGCAGGCGCAGGTTCTTGACGAGAAACGATGCAGCAATCATGCGGACCCGGTTGTGCATGTATCCGGTTTGCCAAAGCTCGCGCATGCCTGCATCCACGATCGGGATGCCCGTGCGACCCCGTTGCCAGAGCCGCAATGCTTGGTCGTCTTCTCGCCATGGGAACGCGTCGAATTTTATGTTCAGGTTGCGGCTGGCGATGTCTGGATTTCGAAACAGCAGGCTGTAGGAAAACTCGCGCCAGCCCAGTTCGGACTGAAAGTGATCGCGGTCCTGAGTGGCCGGCTGTGCTCGGGCGGCGTGCCAGACGGTATTTGGTGAAATCTCTCCAAAGGCGAGATGCGGGGACAAGCGGGATACATTGCTGCGCGCGGGGTGGTCGCGGCCCGTTTTGTACCCGGTCAGCCCCGAGGTCAGAAACGCTTCGAACCGTTGCGAGGCTCCGCCTTCGCCTGGGGTCCAGAGCTTCAGAACATGGTGATCCCAGCGCGGAGAGGGAGCGAGACCCAGATTGGCGACTGCATCGGGTTGGGTATTTACAGGCGCAAAAACGAGCGGGGCAGCAGGCAGCGGGGCGCGGGGCAGTGGAGCAGCGATGCAGCCCCTGCGAAAGAAAGGGGTGAAGACCTTGTAAGGCGAGCCATCAGGCTTGCTGACGTCCCACGGTTCCCACAACAGCGCACCATTGGCGCTGTGAACGGTAACACCAACTGATTTGAAGTAATCCTTCAATGTCATGTCGATCTCGATCCCCGGACCGTCGTAGCGCCGGGTCCAGGTCACGGTATTTGCTCCGAAGCGCGCGACAAGCTCGGGCAGGACATCGCGGGGGCTGCCTAAATATGTCCGCAGATGGCCCTCAAGCGAGGTGTTCAAAGCGTCAAGTGATCGGTGCAGCCAGGCAGCTGCTGCCCCACCCAGAGGCGCGTTAGGGTCACGAATGAAAACGGGAATGATCGCGCCCGTGCTGGCAGCATGGCTGAGCGCCGGATTGTCTGCCAGACGAAGGTCGCGTCGGAACCAGTGTATGGAAACTGTCATGCGCGGCAAACTAGCCCGCAGTCAGGCGCTGTCGAGGGACGCATCGCATTTCAGTTGTCCAGGGTCTCTGGCCGTAGTAGCGGCTACTCGCGGTGGTAGGCCAGATCGTTCAGGATCGGGCAATCCGGGCGGTTGTCACCGGCGCATTCGGCCACCAGATGCGAAAGGGTTTCACGCATGGATTGCAGCTGGGCAATCTTGTCGTCGATCCGGTCGAGGTGTTGCGTGGCAATGTCTTTCACATCGGCACTGGCCCGGGTTTCGTCCTCGTAAAGCGCCATCAGGGTACGGCAGTCTTCGATCGAGAACCCAAGGGTGCGGGCGCGGGCAAGGAAGGTCAGCTTGTGGAGGTCCGTGTCGTTGAAATGGCGATAGCCATTCTGCGACCGATTGGGCATCACGAGGCCAATGTCTTCATAATAACGGATGGTTTTTGCAGGCAGGCCGGATTTTTCGGCAATTTCTCCGATGTTCATGAGGCATCTCCGGGGGTTGATAGCGCAGGAATGCGGCGCAGGCGCAGGGCGTTTGTGAGCACAAAGACAGAGGACAGCGCCATGGCTCCGGCACCAAGCATGGGCGAGAGTTGCCAGCCGAGCAGCGGATAGAACAGACCTGCGGCCACTGGGATCAATGCAACGTTATAGGCAAAGGCCCAGAACAGGTTTTGACGGATGTTGCGCATTGTGCGACGTGACACATCCAGCGCGTTCAGAACGCCCGCCGGGTTGCCCGATGCCAGAACCACGTCGCCGCTTTCGATCGCGATGTCGGTGCCGGTCCCGATGGCGATGCCTGCATCGGCAATGGCGAGGGCCGGGGCGTCGTTGATGCCGTCACCGACAAAAGCCACAGGACCAAAGGTGTCTTGTAGCCGGACGACGGCCTCGGATTTGCCTTCTGGCAGGACTTCGGCTTCGACGTGGTCAATGCCGAGGTCAGCAGCGATGGCTTGCGCGGTGGCAGCGTTGTCACCTGTGATCATGGCAACCTTGAGACCGGCCGCATGCAGTCGGATCACGGTTTCGCGCGCACCCGGTTTGATCGGGTCTGCGACAGTAAGGAGGCCTGCGGCAGTGCCGTTTATGGCAACGTAAAACGGCGTCTGGCCCTTGGCCGCCAATGGGGTGGCTGATGCTTGTAACGTGGTGATGTCGATGCCCTCGCGTTGCATCAGGCGATCTGCGCCAATCAGAACAGCCTTGCCATCGACAATCGCGCGCACCCCAAAGCCGCTGATCGCCGAAAAGTCACGCACCGTGTCGAGCGACAGCCCCTTGTCCACGGCGGCCTGTTCAATGGCGCGGGCGATGGGGTGTTCCGACTGGCTTTCGACCGAGGCGGCCACACGCAGGACAGTGTCGCTGTCAAAGCCGCCAGTGGCTTCCAATGCGGTCAGTTGCGGCTTGCCCATGGTTAGGGTGCCGGTCTTATCAAAGGCGACGATCTGTGTGTCCTCAAGCCGCTGTAGCGCGTCGCCTTTGCGGAACAATACACCCATCCCGGCAGCGCGTCCGGTTCCAACCATGATGGATGTCGGTGTCGCAAGCCCCATGGCGCAGGGACACGCGATGATCAGGACAGAGACCCCGGCCACAAGCGCATGGGCGAGGCGTGGGTCAGGGCCAAAGGTCAACCAGCCAAGGATGGCCAGCAAAGCGATCAGGATGACGGCAGGTACAAAGATCAGAACAACGCGATCAGCCAGCGCCTGCACTGGCAGCTTGGCCCCCTGCGCCTGTTCGACCATGGCAATGATGCGCGCCAGCATGGTGTCGCGCCCAACGCTGGTTGCGCGGTAGGTCATCGTGCCCTGACCATTCAGGGTTCCGGCGACCACAGTGGCACCAGGGTTTTTTTCAACGGGCAAAGGTTCGCCGGTGATCATGCTTTCGTCGACATAAGAGCGGCCACTTTCCACGAGGCCGTCAACGGCGAATTTTTCACCGGGACGCAGGTGCAGAACGTCTCCGACACGGACCTGTTCAATGGGCAGTTCCAGAACCTGCCCGTCGCGGTCAACCCGTGCTGTTTTGGCCTGAAGGCCCACAAGTTTGCGCACGGCGGCCCCAGTGCGGCCTTTGGCGCGTGCTTCCATCCAGCGGCCCAGCAAGATCAGCGTTACGATCACGGCAGCGGCCTCGAAATAGACATTTTGCGCTCCGGCGGGCAAAAGGTCCGGGAAAAACAGCGAGACGGTGGAATACCCCCAAGCGGAAAGAGACCCCAGTGCCACGAGCGAGTTCATATCCGGCGTGCGCTTGGCCAGCAATGGCAGGCCCTTGGCAAAGAACACGCGACCAGGCCAGAGAAGCACAAGCGTTGTTAAGAAGAACTGCAGTGTCCAGGAGGTTTGCATGCCAATCGTGGCCATGACCCAGTGGTGAAAGGGCGGGTAGAGGTGCCCCCCCATTTCGAGGATGAAAACCGGCAGGGTTAAAACGGCGGCGATCTGGACGTTCCTGAGTGCGTCGGTTTGTTTTGCTTGCTCGGAGGCCGGCGCAGAGGCCTCATTCCTGCGAGGGGTGGCGGCATAGCCCGTATTTGTCGCAACATGGGCAAGGTCCGCGGCCGTCGCAGATCCGCGCAGCACAGTGATTTGCGCGGTTTCCGTGGCGAGGTTGACCGAGGCCTCAAGCACCCCGGGCACTGCGCGCAGGGCCTTTTCCACACGCGCTGAACACGAGGCGCAGCTCATGTCCGCAATGTCTAGCACAATCATGTCTTCGCGCGCCGGATACCCGGCACCGCGCAGGGTCTCGCGGATATCGGCGGCGTCGGCATCGGTCAACATGACAAGGCCGGTTTCACTGGCGAGGTTCACGCTGGCGGCGGTTTGGCCCGGCATGGCCTGAAGCGCGCGTTCGGCGCGCCCGGCACACCCAGCACAACTCATACCATCAATTTCAAAGCGCAAAGACATATCGGACATGGGACCTCCGGGGGTGGGTTTTAAATCCAGATAGAGCTTCCAGTAGTGGGAAGGTCAAGGCCTTGCAAGCCTTCCTGTCACAGGAATGTTGCACATTTCTTTGTGGATTGTCAGCACAGGCGTTCACAGCGGCTGGTCAATTGGCTAGCCTCGCCAAAGTATCGCAGCACAACCAAACAGGTGTCATGGTTCCAAGACCGTTCATAATCTCTCTTTTGGCTGCAATCCTGGTCGGGGTTTTTGTGAACAGGATTTCGGCGGTCTACTTTTCGGCCGAGGAAATGGACAAGGCGCTGGGACGCTTGTCATTGTATCGCAGTTCGGTGGTGGACGAAGTCGAGAGGTACTCTCATCTCACCCATATTCTGGCGAGGGACCCATTCGTGATCGAGGCTGCCGACGGCGGCGATACCGGTGCTTTGAACCGTCGGCTGGAGGAGTTTTCGCATCAGGCCGGTTTGGACGCGATCTACCTGATGGGGGAAAGCGGTTCTACGATTGCGGCCTCGAACCATGCGACTCCCGCGAGCTTTGTGGGGCAGAACTATGCTTTTCGACCCTACTTCAAAGACGCGTTTGCCGGTGGGCAGGGGCGGTTCTACGCGATTGGGGCCACGACAGGTCTGCCCGGATACTTCATTGCCGATGGTGTACGGGGCGCGGATCAAGCGATGTTGGGCGTGATCGCGATCAAGAAGAGCTTTGACGCTCTGGAGGAAAGCTGGAGCAATGCTGGTGAGCAGGTCATTTTGGCCAACGCTGATGGGGTCATTTTGTTGGCTTCCTTGCCGGATTGGCGATACCGGGTGCTGTCCCCGCTGACCGAGGCAAAGCGACAGGAAATCACCGAGGCACGGCAGTTTCCAAGACAACCGTTGGAGCCGCTTGACTGGCAGTCGCGCGGCGAGATGCGGGCAACAATTGCCGGCGATGAGAGGTTGCATCTGGTGGCGGATGATCTGCCGAACGGCTGGCAGCTGCACTATTTTGCCAGCGACGACAGGGCCGTAACACAAAGCTGGTTGGCGACTGCGGGTGTTGTTTTGCTGGCCGGATCATTGTTGATCGTGTTTCAGGTTCAGCGCGCCCGGCGCATCCAGCGCCGATTGCAGCGCTCTGAACGAGAAGAAGTAGTTTTACGCGAGGCGAACGCCAAGCTTGCGGTCGAGATTGGCGAGCGCAAGGCAGCGGAACAACGCCTGCGACATGCGCAAAGTGATCTGGAACGGGCCAGCCGACTGGCCGCACTGGGTCAGCTGTCGGCGTCGGTGACCCATGAGTTGGGTCAACCCATTGCTGCCATGCGCAACCATCTGGCTGCGGCTGAGTTGAAGGGAAACACCGGGGCATTGTCCGGCAGTATTGCCGGGCTGGTCGACCGCATGGAAGGCATCACAAGGCAGCTTAAGTTCTTTGCCAGCCCCGAGGCCGAACCCTTTGAGGCGTTCGATTTGCGCGATGCCATGCAGGCGGCTTTGGCGCTGATGACGCCGAACATCGAGGAGACCGGCACTGATGTGGTCGTGGATCAGCCGGACTCTGCAATATGTGTGCGTGGCATCAGGCTACGGATTGAGCAAGTGATGACCAATGTGCTGCGCAATGCGATAGACGCCGTAGAAGATGTCAGCGATCCAAAGGTGCGGGTGCGCATCGGAGCAGCTTCGGGTGAGGCCTGGTTCGAGGTGGAAGATAACGGTCATGGGCTGGGTCCACGCACGCTGCAGGAATTGCAGGAACCCTTTGTTACCACGCGCGAGAGCGGCCAGGGGATGGGGCTGGGCCTTGCGATTTCGGCAAGCATCATCAAGGATCACGAGGGAACCATGACTGGCAAGAACAGCGCGAACGGCGGGGCGGTGTTCCGGGTGACAATCCCCGTGACGGAACGGAATGAGGATGCCGCATGACCAACATCCAGCCCTATAGCATTCTGGTTGTCGACGACGACAAGGCAATGCGCCAATCGTTGATCGAACTCCTAAACGCCGCAGGTTGGGCCGCCGAGGCGGTGCCGAGGGCAGAAGCCGCGCTGGACCGGCTGGAAGCCTTTGGTCCGGACGTGATCCTGTCCGATGTTCGGATGCCGGGCATGTCGGGAATGGATTTGCTCAATCATCTTCGCAAGCGACCCCATGCGCCGCCGCTGGTACTGATCTCTGCGCATGGGGATATCCCCATGGCCGTGCAGGCCATGCAGGACGGGGCCTATAGCTTTGTCGAAAAACCCTATGAACCGCGCCGGTTGTTGACGATCCTCACCCATGCCGCGGATCAATCGCGGATGCGGCTTTCGAATGAAAGGCTGAAGCAAAGACTGTTCCAGCTGTCCGGATTGGACCGAGTGATGCTGGGGGAAACCGCCGTTTTGGTCGACCTTCGCCATCAAATCCTGGATTTGGCCGCGATGGATGCAGCGGTTTTGATCGAAGGGGAAACCGGAACCGGAAAAGAAGTTGCGGCGCGCGCGCTGCATGATCTGAGCCCGCGCGCGGATCGACCGTTTCTGGCGTTGAATTGTGCTGCCTTGTCTGCGGATAGTTTTGAAGCCGAGATGTTTGGTGTGGAACGTCAGAGCGAGGGGCGGTTGCTCGCGGCATCAGGCGGTACGCTGTTTCTGGACGAGGTTGGCATGTGCCCGCTGCCGGTACAGGCCAAGCTTTTGCGCGTGATTGAAGATGGGCAGGTTTTGCCGGTTGGGGCATCCCGTCCGGTATCGGTCGACCTGCGGGTGGTGTCAGCCACGAATGTCGATGTGGATGCGGCCGTCAACGACGGCGGGCTGAGGCAGGATCTCTTGTTCCGACTCAACACATTTGTTCTGAGCCTGCCGCCGCTGAGGCAGCGCCGAGATGATCTGACCTTGTTGGCGTCGCATTTTCTTGCCGATTACGCGCGTATCCACGAGGGATCCGTGCCCGAAATCGACCATGACGATCTGGCAGCGCTGATGGCGCACGACTGGCCTGGCAATGTGCGCGAACTGCGCAATGCCTGTGAGCGTCGGGTATTGGCAGCGCGGCGCAGCACCGGGTCGATGGCCGAGGCGATCCGTGCAGATCAAAAGCTGGATGACGTCCCGGATACGCTGCGCGAAGCGGTTGCGAGTTTTGAGCGTGAGGTGATCAGTAAGGCGATCAAGGCGCATGAAGGTCGCATGGACGCAGCCGCCAAAGCCCTAGGGATCGGGCGGCGTACGCTGAACGAAAAAATTGTCAAACTGGGTCTCGACAAAGACGCTATTCTGTAGCGGAATTGGCCCTGCGGATTTTCGCAGGGCTGTGTGGCGTTGGCGCGCGTTTTCCTTCATGGGCAAGCAGCGCTACATCTTTCATACTGCAAATCATCAAGTGCAAACGCATTGGGGAGGAAAAAGATGCGTAAACTATTTGGACGGACGGCTGTGGCCGCCCTTTCGTTGACTTTTGTAACCGAAGCCATGGCTACCGAATGGAATGTATCTGTTTGGGGCAAACGTCGTGCCTTTACCGAACATGTCGAGAAGCTGGCCGAGTTGGTTAGCGAAAAGACCGGGGGCGAATTCACCCTGAACATCAGCTATGGTGGTCTGTCAAAGAACCGCGAGAATCTTGACGGTATCTCGATAGGTGCCTTTGAGATGGCGCAGTTCTGTGCCGGTTATCACCGTGACAAGAACCGCGTGATCACGGTTCTGGAGCTGCCGTTCCTTGGCGTGTCCAACCTTGCCGAAGAAGTGGCCGTGTCCAAGGCCGTCTATGCGCACCCTGCCGCGGCAGAGGAAATGGAACAGTGGAACGCCATGCTGCTGATGACCTCACCCATGCCACAGTACAACCTTGTCGGCACAGGCGAGCCACGTGATACACTGGCCAAATTCGACGGCATGCGCGTTCGGGCCACTGGCGGTCTTGGCAAAGCGTTTGAGGCGGTAGGCGGCGTGCCGACTTCGGTCACCGCGACAGAAGCCTATCAGGCGATGGAAAGCGGCGTTGTCGACACCGTGGCTTTTGCTCAACACGCGCACCTGTCGTTTGGCACGATCAATCAGGCGGACTGGTGGACGGCGAACCTGAACCCCGGCACAGTGAACTGCCCGGTTGTGGTCAACATCGACGCCTATGACGCTCTCAGTGACGATCACCGCGCTGCGCTGGACAGTTCGGTCGATGAAGCGCTTGCCCATTACGTCGCCAACTATGGTACCCTCTTGGAGAAGTGGGACAGTGTTCTGGCTGAAAAAGGCGTTGAAAAAGTCATGATCAGCGACGCAGTTCTGGACGAATTCCGTGCAAAAGCGGCGGATCCGATCCGTGATGCATGGATTGCCGACATGGAAGGTCAGGGCCTGCCCGGTCAGGAGCTTTATGATCTGGTTGTCAAAGCACTCGAAGATCACCGCGCCTCAAACTAAGCGCGCGATACAAGAAACGGCCCCGGTTTTCATGGGGCCGTTTCCACTAAAACAAAAAATCTGGGGGGATGAACATGGCCGGTAGTTCTGCCGTGCTTGAAGACAACAGCCTACTGTCACGGCTGGATCGTCACCTGCTCAAGCTGGAAACTTTTTTTGCGTTGCTGAGTGGTCTTGCCGTTTTCAGCCTTATGTTTCTCGCCGCGTACTCTGTTGGAGGTCGACAGTTCTTTGCGTCGCCTCTGTCCGGCTATGTTGACTACATCGAGACATTGATGCCGCTGATCGCCGTGATGGGCATCGCCTATGTCCAGCGGGACGGCAGCCACATTCGTATGGACATGCTCATCGGTCAGCTGAAGGGCCGCGCGCTCTGGGGGGCTGAACTGTTGAGTGTGGTCCTTATCCTGCTTTTGATGATCGCGCTGACCATGGGCGCTTGGGCGCACTTTGAACGCTCATTCGACTGTGCTCGTCCGCTGTGTTCGCGGGACAGTTCCATCGACATTGGCATCCCGATCTGGCCGTCAAAGCTGATTGTGCCCCTTGCTTTCGGGGTCATGTGCCTGCGCCTGGCCCTACAAGTCGTGGGATACGGTCGCGCGTTGTTTCTGAACCTGCCGTCGCCCGTTGCCGTGCCACTGGTGCAATCGATCGAAGAACAGGCCCGCGCTGAGGTCGAACATCTCGGAGACGAGCAAAATGGATAATATCACCATCGGACTTTGGGTGACTGGCGGGATGCTGGTACTTGTCGTGCTGGGGATGCGCGTGGCGTTCGCCGCAGCTTTGGCGGGCTTTATCGGCATTGTCTGGATTTTCTGGGCCAAGTTCGGCTATGCGCCTGAAAAGTTTCTGTACTGGAACGAGCGCCGTGAAATTTGGGATGGGGCGCTGGGCAAGTCCATCGCCATCGCGGGGTCTGTGCCGCATTCCAAAGTGTCCAGTCAGGCGCTCAGCTTGATCCCAACGTTTATCCTGATCGGCTATCTTGCCTATCACGCCAAGCTGACCACTGCGCTTTTTGAAGCCGCCAAACGCTGGATTGCGTGGGTACCAGGTGGGCTGGCCGTGTCCACCGTTTTTGCTACTGCTGGCTTTGCAGCCGTCTCTGGCGCCTCGGTTGCCACGGCTGCTGTCTTTGCCCGGATCGCTATCCCGGAGATGTTGAAGGCTGGGTACAATAAACAATTTGCGGCGGGCGTAGTTGCTGCGGGGGGGACGCTTGCCAGCCTGATCCCACCCAGCGCGATCCTCGTGATTTACGCAATCATCGTGGAACAGGACGTGGGCAAGCTGCTGCTCGCCGGATTTATCCCGGGCGCGTTTTCGGCAGTCATCTATGGCGCCATGATTATCGGTATCGCCGTGATCTTCAAAACTGTCGGCCCACCTGTCACCGGGTTCACGTGGCGTGAACGCTTTGCCTCGCTGCCGCCTGCACTGCCCATTGTGGCCGTCGTGGTGATCATCATCTTCTTTGTCTACAACCCCTTTGGTGACGCGTGGGGAACGCCGACAGAAGGTGGCGCTGTAGGGGCATTTATCGTGTTCCTGATGGCGCTGTACCAAGGCATGCGCTGGAAAGAGCTTAAGGTTGCGCTTTTGGATACTGCCAAGCTGACGGTGATGATCTTTACCATTATCTGGGGGGTGCTGATCTATGTGCGCTTCCTTGGGTTTGCGGACCTTCCCGGTGCATTCTCGGACTGGATTACGTCGCTTACCATGTCGCCCTGGCTGATCCTGGTCTGCATTCTTTTGGCCTATGCGGTTCTGGGCATGTTCATGGATGCCATCGGAATGCTGCTGTTGACCCTTCCGGTCGTGTATCCGGCCGTGATGGCGCTAAACGGGGGCGAGGCTGTGACCGCTGCAGAGAGCACATTTGGCATGAGCGGCACTATGTGTGCGATCTGGTTTGGTATTCTTGTGGTGAAGATGGCCGAGTTCTGCCTGATCACCCCGCCAATTGGGTTGAACTGTTTCGTGGTGGCGGGCGTGCGTGATGATCTGAGCGTACAGGACGTGTTCAAAGGCGTGACGCCGTTTTTCATCGCTGATGCGGTGACAATTGCCCTGTTGGTGACATTCCCGTGGATTGTGCTCTGGCTGCCAAGTCAGGTTTAAAGACAAGGCGGAGGGTGAGAATACCTCCGCCTTTGATTGCGCTGTCAGAACCGCGAACCGGCGCGCGTTGGGGCAGCCCTTGTTTGAGAATCTCTTTCGACCCAGCCAAGAACATAGTCCCAGGTGCCGGTGGTCGAATGGATGTTTGGCGTCTGTTTGGAAAGAAAGTTCACTCAGCTTGCACGCTTCGGGCCTGCATTGGGGTCATGCCGGTCCAGCCGTGAAAGGCGCGGTAAAAGGAATTGGGGTCGCGGTAGGCGAGCAGGTAGGAGATTTCTTCGACCGTCATGTCGTCCTGTTTCAGGTAATGTATCGAGAGTTCCGAGCGCACCGATTCCAGAACCGCCTGGTACGAAGTGTTCTCGTCTTTCAACTTACGTTGCAGGCTGCGCTTGGACATAGCGAGGCGGTCGCAGGCATCGTCCACTGAGGATTGGCCCGAAGGCAGCATTTCGACAAGGGCACTGCGCACGCGGGCGGAAACGGGTTGAGCCGCCTTACTCTTTGCCAGCTGGCGGTTCAGATCCTCCATCACACTTTTTAGCATTTTGTCGTTTTGCGAGATCAGGGGACGCGTTGCGTCTTCGATCGACAGGTGGATGGCAGGGTGCTGTGCCGGTGAGGTTGAGATGCCGAAAAAGGCGGTTTCCTCAGGCGATGCCGCCATGTCGAAGGGCAAGTCAACTTGCAGGGGTACAATGCGTTCGGCGGTAAAAAGGCGACTGCATTCAAGGAAATAGATCAGTTCGAACATGGCCATGCACGCAGGCAAATCCACGGCGGGATCGGCGGAAACAAAGGTGAGCGTGACCCGGTCGTCATGTCGCTGCACGTCCAGTCGAAGTGGAGCCAGTAGGGGTTTGAACAGGGCCAGTCGTGACAGGCCAACTTCGATATTTTGGCTGCAGGAAAAGGCAAAGATTGCAGGAACAAAAGGCCCGTGCGCATAAAGCTGTCCCATATACAGCGAGAGATCCTCGCGCTTGGCCTCTTCGTAGACCGCTTGGAACAGGGCAAAGAACTGCTCGGCAGTGCTGCCTTTGCCTTCGTGATTGAAATAGTCTGCCGGCAGGCCTGCGCGGCGCATCACACGTTCCGGCGAGATTTTCAGGATTTGGCAGGTTTGGGCGATTTTCTGCGCCACGGGATAAAGGGTGCGCTGGGACATGTTCGGGCCTTTGGGCGTGTCTTCAGAACGAAAGATGCGTTTCGGCGGGTGTGAAAGCCAGCCTCTGCAAGTGACTTGGCGTCATCAGAATTGATTTTGGCGTGATCTGCAAGTTGCATTTTCCCGGTGAGTGCTAATCTTGAAGCCAGCGAATATCGTTCAACGGGAGAGTGCACGTGCAATTGGTAGTCGATGGAAAATCCCATGAGGTGGATGTCGAAGAGGACATGCCTTTGCTGTGGGTGCTTAGGGATGAGCTGGGTATCAAGGGTGTGAAGTACGGCTGTGGGATCGCGGCCTGTGGTGCTTGCACCGTGCATATCAATGGCGAGGCTGTGCGCTCGTGTCAGACTTATGTGTCAGACGTGGATGGCCCGGTAACAACCATCAATGGGCTGGGGACGCCGGACCTGTTGCATGCGGTGCAAGAGGCTTGGGTGGAAACCCAAGTTGCGCAATGCGGCTACTGTCAGTCGGGGCAGGTGATGCAGGCGGCGTCACTGCTGAATGAAAACCCGAACCCCTCAGATGATGAGATTGACGAGGCGATGTCAGGCAACCTGTGCCGTTGTGGCACCTATCCGCGCATTCGCGCCGCAGTAAAGCTGGCTGCGACCAAGGTTCAGGGAGCGTAAGTTATGGGAAAAGTTGGAAAAATCGCACGGCGCACGTTCCTGATCGGGTCGGCTGCAGTGGTTGGTGGCGTGGCCTTTGGGGTCTACAAGGTCAAAACACCCTACGCGAACCCTTTGGAACAAGACCTGTCGGGTGGGGCGGCGACCTTCAACCCTTGGGTGGTGATAGACGGTGATACGATCACACTGATCGGGCCGCATGGCGACAAGGGGCAGGGGGTTGCACATTCACAGGCCATCCTGATCGCGGAAGAGATGGACCTGGAGTTGGGCCAGTTTCAGGTCAGCTTTGGCAAGCCTGACAAAGCCTATTGGAACCGGGGACTGGCAGATGAGGGCGTGCCGTTCCTGTCAACCGACGACAGTTTTGCGGCCGAGACGATGCGTGGGTTCATGGGCGGAATGGTCAAGCTGCTGGGGATGCAGATCACCGGTGGATCAACCACCATTCCCGACAGTTTCGACAAGTTGCGCGAGGCCGGGGCGATGGCGCGTGAGACGCTGAAGGCCGCGGCGGCCGAGAAGTCCGGCATCAACACCACTGCGCTGAAAACCGAGGCCGGGCACGTTGTTTTGCCGGATGGCACGAAACTCAGCTATCAAGAATTGGCGCCGATCGCGGCGGGATTGAATCCGGTCACAGATGTCACCTTGCGCGAACCCAGCCAGTGGCGATTGATCGGCAAGCCCATGGAACGGTTGGATATTCTGGCCAAGTCGACCGGCACACAGACCTATGGCATTGATCTCGAGATTCCAGGCGCGGTGCATGCGGCGGTTAAGGTCAATCCGCGTCAGGGCGGGACATTGAATGGCTATGACGCCACCGAGGCGTTGTCTATGCGCGGTGTGTCGAAAGTGGTTGAGATTACTGGTGGCGTAGCAGTGATTGCTGACAACACGTGGCGCGCATTCCAGGCGGCTGAAGCCGTGGAATTGGATTGGGCAGAGGCGCCTTATCCGGCGGAAATGGATGGCCATTGGGAGGCAATGGCGGCCTCGTTCACTGACAAACAACTGGACAAGGAATGGCGCAATGACGGTGAGGTCGAAGCCGCTTTGGCCGATGGCAAGGCGATTGAGGTTGAGTACCGTTCGCCCTATGTGGCCCACGCTCCGTTGGAGCCTTTGAACGCTACTGTTTTGGTGGAAGATGCAGGGGTGACTGTCTGGACAGGCCATCAGATCCCGCGCCAGCTGCAGGTTCTGATATCCGCGATCACAGGCCATGATGCGGAACAGGTGACACTGCACAACCAATTCATGGGCGGCAGTTTTGGTCACCGGCTGGAGTTTGAGCATGTCAAACAGGCCACGGAAATTGCCAACCAGATGCGAGGTACGCCGGTCAAGCTGACCTACTCGCGAGAAGAGGATATGGCGCATGACTTCCCGCGTCATCCGGGCATTGCCCGCGCTTCAGGAGCGGTCAAGGATGGTAGGGTCGCAGCACTGGATTTGCAGGTGGCGATGCCATCAGTGATTGGCTCGCAAATGGGACGGGCCCAGTTACCGGTGCCAGGACCGGACAGCCAGATCGCTGCCGGGGCGTGGAACAATCCGTATACTTTGCCCAACTACCGCATGCGGGCCTATCGCGCGCCGGAGTTGGCGCCAGTGTCGTCCTGGCGCTCGGTTGGAGCTGCGCCTAATGGGTTCTTTTTTGACACTGCATTGGACGAGCTGATCCACGCGGCGGGGGCCGACCCTATGGAAGAGCGCATCCGGCTGATGGGCCATGACGTGAGCCGCAAGGTGCTCGAAACCGTGGCCGAGATGTCGTCCTGGGGTGGTCAGCTGGGGCCGAACAAGGGCCGGGGCGTGGCTTTCGTCGAAAGCTTTGGTGTGCCGACGGCGGAGGTGGTCGAGGTCACCAATACCGAGGATGGCATTCGCATCGACAAAGTCTGGGTGACCGCCGACGTCGGCACGGTGGTGGATCCGGTGAACTTTGAGAACCTCGTGCAGGGCGGCGTTGTCTTTGCCTTGGGGCATGCGATCAATTGCGAGATCACCTATGCGGATGGCATGGCCGAACAGTCGAATTATGACAGTCACGAGGGCATGCGTTTGTATCAGTGTCCCGAGATCTTTGTGAAGGGGCTGGAGAACGGCGACAAGGTGCGTGGGATTGGCGAACCGCCAGTGCCGCCTGCAGCGCCCGCGCTGGGCAATGCCATTTTTGCCGCCACGGGTCAGCGTATCCGCGAGATGCCGTTCAACAAGCATATCGCTTTTGTTTAAGGGAAGTCTGGGAGCTGCCCCCCAGACGCCTGAAGCCTTTATGAACAGATGAAGAGGGGGCTACGGCCCCTTTCTTTATGGGGCGATGGCTTCGGCACGTTTGATCTTGCGCAGGACGACGTTGGTTTGCGCGCTGGCAACGGCGGGCAGGCGGAAAAGGGTTTTTTCAAGGAAATCGTTATAGGCGGTGATGTCGGGGAAGAGGACATGCATGTGGTAGTCTGCCTGACCCGTGGTTGCGAAACAGGTGAGCACCTCGGGACGGTGTTCGATGACACGCACGAGGTCCTGTAGTTTGTCGGGGTCGTGACGGGTGAGTTGCACCAGAACGATGGCTTCGAACTCGAGGCCCAGCTTTTCCGGGCTGAGCACTGCGCCGTAGCGCTCGATGATTCCGGCCTCTTCAAAGGCGCGGATGCGGCGCCAACAGGCCGAGGCGGACATGCCCACCTGTTCGGCAAGATCGGCATTGGACATCCGGCAGTCCATTTGCAGGCAAGCCAGAATGCGTCTGTCGCGTGTGTCTATGATCATGAGGAGTTATTCCACGGATTTAGTGTTTTGTGAAAGAACTATCCGTCTTGGTATGCCGTTGCAATGAAAACTGGTCAGGAATTTCACGGAATTCGCGTAGGCTGGAGGGGCGCGTCGACAGGAGATATCGGATGACCGACCAATCGCTACCCTTTGATACGTATCAGTTGGACGACCGATACGCCCGGGAAACAGGCCGTGTGTTCCTGACTGGGACGCAGGCGCTGGTGCGGATCATGTTGGACCAGGCGCGACGGGATCGCGCCGAAGGTCTGAAAACAGCGGGGTTCATATCAGGGTATCGCGGATCGCCTCTTGGGGGGCTGGATCTGGAGCTCTGGCGCGCCAAGGATCGCGTGGAAGAGAACAATGTAACCTTTATGCCGGCGGTGAACGAGGACTTGGGGGCCACGGCGGTTCTTGGGGCGCAGCAGGCGAGCCTGGATCCGCATGCCCAAGTCGAGGGCGTGTTTTCCATGTGGTACGGCAAGGGGCCGGGGGTAGACCGCTCGGGGGACGCGTTGAAACATGGTAATGCCTATGGGTCAGCTCCCAAAGGTGGGGTTTTGGTGGTCGCAGGGGACGACCATGGTTGTGTGTCCTCTTCCATGCCACACCAGTCGGACGTGGCCTTTATGTCTTGGTTCATGCCGACGTTGAATCCTGCGTCGGTGGCGGAGTATCAGGCGTTTGGGGAATACGGTTTTGCACTGTCGCGCTATTCAGGCACATGGGTGGGGTTCAAAGCGATTTCAGAAACGGTTGAGAGTGGTCAATCTGTCGAATTGCACCGTGATCGCGACTTTGTGCTGCCGCCATTTGAGGGACCTGCACGCGGGTTGCATGTCCGGCTGGCCGATCTTCCAAGCCCTGAGATTGAGACACGCATTGGCCACAAGTTGGAGGCCGTGGAAGCCTTTGTCGAGGCCAACCCGATTGACCGCCGCATCTATGACCTTCCCGAGGCGTCCTTTGGTATTGTTACAACCGGCAAAGGACATCTTGACCTGATGGAGGCCTTGCGGTTGCTGGGCCTGGACGAAATCAAGTGTCGCGCGCTGGGTATCGACATTTACAAGGTGGGCATGGTCTGGCCGTTGGCCCGGCGGGATGCGCTGTCATTTGTCCGGGGTAAAAAGGAAGTTCTGGTCGTCGAGGAAAAGCGGGGCATTATCGAGAGCCAGTTCAAAGAGTATTTCTATGACTGGCCGGGTGACAAACCGGAAAAGATGGTTGGGAAACACCGTGCTGCAGGAGAACCGTTGATCCCTTGGACTGGCGAGTTGTCGCCCTTGAAACTGGCGCCGATTGTAGCAGAGCGGTTGGACCGTTTTTTCCCTGAAGAAGGGCTGCCGGGCAAGGCCAGGGCGCTGACACGAACCCCGCCAGTTTTGTTAAAGGTCGAAGGCGCCAATCGTACCCCTTATTTCTGTTCGGGATGCCCTCACAACACGTCGACGAAGGTGCCTGAAGGTTCGCAGGCGGCCAGCGGCATTGGGTGCCACGTCATGGCCAGCTGGATGGATCGCGAGACCTCGGGTTATGCCCAGATGGGAGGAGAAGGCGTGCCGTGGGTGGTGACGTCCAAGTTCAATGGCGGCAAACACATCTTTCAAAACCTG
Source organism: Shimia sediminis (assembly GCF_003990645.1). GTDB lineage: Bacteria > Pseudomonadota > Alphaproteobacteria > Rhodobacterales > Rhodobacteraceae > Shimia > Shimia sediminis. The sequence goes on along the minus strand of NZ_RYZK01000009.1, from coordinate 127,925 downwards.
GGCGAGGGGACTTGGTATCATTCGGGGTCCTTGGCAATCCGGCAAGCCGTCGCCGCAGGCACCAACATTACCTACAAGATTCTCTACAATGACGCAGTGGCCATGACAGGCGGTCAGCCAGTTGACGGCCCGGTCAGTGTTCAGGGGATTGCCCAAACGTGCCGTGCAGAAGGCGTGCACCGGATCGTTCTTGTTTCGGACAATATCGGCAAGTTCAATCACGGAGATTTTCCGCCGGGCACCCAGTTGAGAACGCGCGAAGACCTGGACACGGTGCAGCGCGAGTTGCGCGATGTCAAAGGGGTCAGTGTCCTGATTTACGAACAGACCTGTGCCACAGAAAAGCGTCGGCGCCGCAAGCGAGGGACCATGGAAGACCCCAAACGCTTTGCCGTCATTAATCCGCTTGTCTGCGAGGGCTGCGGCGATTGCTCGGTCGAAAGCAACTGTCTGAGCGTTGAACCTCTGGACACCAAATACGGGCGCAAGCGCAAAATCAACCTGTCGAGCTGTAACAAGGACTTTTCCTGTCTGAACGGGTTCTGTCCATCCTTTGTAACGGTCGAAGGGGCCGAGCGGCGCAAAAAGGAGGGCGCAGAAATCGATGTGGCCGCCCTGTTGGTCGATCTGCCGGAACCTGACCTTCCTCCTCTCGCGAAGCCTTATGATCTTTTGGTTACCGGGGTTGGGGGCACTGGGGTCGTCACCGTGGGCGCCTTGATCACGATGGCCGCCCATATCGAGGGGCGTGGCGCATCGGTTCTGGATTTCACGGGCTTTGCGCAAAAATTCGGGACAGTGCTAAGCTATATTCGTCTGGCTGAGGGTCCAGAGGACATTCATCAAGTCCGCATTGACCAAGGTGCCGCAGATGCCGTGATCGGTTGTGACATCGTTGTGTCGTCAAGTCCGCGTGCATCTGCGCACTACCGCAATGGTGCGCAGGTGGTTTTGAACCGCGCCGAAATGCCGACCGGAGATCTTGTGCTGCAGCGTGATGCTGATCTTCGCGTAGATGCGCGAGAAGCGGTGATCCGTCAGGCAGTTGGTGCAAAGAATGTCAGCGGCCTGGATGCCAACAAGACGTCCGAAGAGCTGCTTGGCGACAGTGTGTTCGCCAATGTGCTGATGCTTGGCTACGCGTGGCAACAGGGTCTGGTCCCGGTGAGAGAGGTCGCGTTGAAACAGGCAATCCTGTTGAACGGAGTAGCGGTTGAAAAAAACACAAGCGCTTTTGATCTGGGTCGTGTAATGGCGGGCAATCCGCAGGCGCTGGTTGTGGAGGACACAGGTGACGAGACCGAAGAGCTTGAGGTCGTGCTGGCCGATCGTGCGAGCTTTCTGACCGACTATCAGAACGCCGCTTACGCTGAACGGTTTCGCCAATCCCTTGCGCCTGTTCAAGCAGCCTTTGGAGATGATCTGGCCATTCTGGCTGCGAAGTCGTTGTTCAAACTGATGGCCTACAAGGACGAGTACGAGGTCGCGCGGTTGCACACGCAAACCGGGTTTGCCGACAGTCTGGCCCAGATGTTTTCGGGTGACTTTAAGGTCCACTACCACATGGCGCCACCGATCCTGTCCACAGGGCGGGATGCGCGAGGACGCCCACGCAAACGGACCTTTGGCCCTTGGATGACTGGCATGATGCGGGTGTTGGCCAAGATGAAGCGGCTGCGTGGGACGGTGTTTGATCCCTTTGGCTATGCTTGGGAGCGCCGCGAAGAACGTCGCCTGATCCTGTGGTTTGAGGGCGTTCTGAGGACCGCTGTTGCCACGCAAGGGGCCGATCGGCCTGTCCTGGCGGACATCCTCTCGGCCCCGATGGACATACGCGGTTATGGGCCGGTGAAAGAACTGGCGATTGCAGAGGTCAAGGCGCGCGTCGCGGGGCTGCGGGGCGCGCTTTAATCAGGTGAAGCGAATGTCAACCGATCCAAAGTCGCCAAAATCAGCCGCGATATGGCTGCCCGGCGGGCATTCGATGGGGCGGATAAAACTGCCCGACAGGATCACCTGACCAGCTTCGATCCGCTGGCCGTATTGCGCCATGCGTCGCGCCAGCCAAACGACGCTTTCAACCGGGTCGTTCAGAACGCCCGCACCAAGGCCAGTTTCCTCGATCTCGCCATTGCGGAAGGTGAGTGCGCCGACCCAGCGCAGATCAAATGAATCAACCGCGTGGCGCTGGTTGCCCAGAACAAACCCTGCGTTGGCCGCGTTGTCGCTGATGGTGTCATAGACAGTGCGGGCGCGCCCGGTTTCAGGGTCTTGGCGCAGGATGCGGGTATCAAGAATTTCCAACGACGGTGCCACATAATCGGTTGCCGCCAATACATCCTGTCGCGTTACAGTGTCTCCGGCCAGTGGCGCTTTCATCACAAAGGCAATCTCGGCCTCGACACGGGGTTGAATGAACCGCCCTTCGGGTACAGTGCCGCCAGTGTCAAAGGCCATGTCGTCAAACAGGATGCCACTGTCGGGGATGTCGATGTTCAGCGCATATTGCATGGCCTTGGAGGTCAGCCCGATCTTCCAGCCGATCACCCGTCGGCCTGCCGCCAGTTTCTGCGCAGCAAGGGCAGATTGAATGGCGTATGCGTCGTCCATGCCTATCTCGGGGTATTGCAACGACAAGAGGCCGATCTGGCGGCCAGACGCCTCGGCCTGCAACAACGCGGTGGCTGCGGAGGCGTGATCTTCCGGGGTCATGACACGACCTCGTCTTCAATGCCGTTCCTGAGCGTTCCGATGCCTTCGACCTCGATCTCAACCACGTCACCGGGTTTTAGATAACGCGGCGGATCAAACCGCGCGCCAGCCCCGGTCGGGGTCCCGGTAACGATGATGTCGCCGGGCTGGAGCGTCATGAAGGTCGAAATATAGGCGATCTCTTCGCGGATCGGGAACATCATACGGCTCAGAACATCGTCCTGGCGAACCTCGCCATTGACCCGCGTCACGATGCGCGCGTCATCCAATTGCGCGGCGTCGGTGAAGGGCACCAGCCAAGGCCCCATGGCACCGGAATTGTCCCAGTTCTTGCCTTGGGTCACATTGAACTTGGCATGACGCACCCAGTCGCGGATTGTGCCCTCATTGCACAGCGTCAGAGCGGCGATGTGGTCATAGGCATCCTCGGGTTTGATGCGCCGTCCGCCCTTGCCGATGACAATGGCCACTTCACCTTCATAGTCCAGCGTGTGGTTCTCGGGCGGACGCACGAGATTGCTGCCATGCCCAGTAAAGCCGCTGACAAAGCGGGGGAACAGGGACATGTACTTTGGCTGCGCGCTACCGTCCCTATATTCTGCATTGCGGTCGGGGAAGTTCACGCCCACGCAAAGGATGCGCGCGGCCTCGGGGATGGGTAGGTCATAGCTGAAGTCGCCATCTGGATGACTTACGGGCTTCTTCTCAGATGCGGCCGCCAACTCTGACAAGGCGTCGGCCTCAATCACATCTCGCAAACCGGACCATTGGGGAAACGAGTCCGAGAGGTCGATGAACCCGCCCTCGACAATCACCCCATAAAGCTGCGCATCACCCGCGCGCACTGTTGCAAACTTCATCCCAAACCCCTGCTTCGTATTGCCAAAAATACTCAAATTCAGCCCTCTGACCATCACGCCAGAGGGCGCGGTTCCTTGCGGTTCCTTATTGAACCGGAAAGATCACGTTAGTCTGCCCGGTACCCGAAGACGGAAAGTACTCGGTCACGACCTCGCATTTCGCATCATAGTTGTCCCAGCCGAGCGCGCCATAGAGCATGGCGGTGTCATGCATCGAGCCTTCGCCGCAGCAAAAGTTGGCATAGTCACCCAGCATCTTGAGAAAGGTTGCGTGATCGCCATTCTTCCACATCTCCAAAACGTGCAGGTCCATCTGGCGGTTGAACTCGCTGGAAATTGTGAAGGTGCCGTTGTTGGGCGCATAGTCCTTGTTCGACCAGATCTTGTGGCTGAGCGAACCGGACGCCACCAGCAACACCTTGCTGTCGCTGGCTTCTACAGCTGCGCGAATGGCCTCACCGATGACGCGGCTTTCGTCATGGTCGTGCACGGTGCACCAGGCGGCGATGGAGACGACCTTCATGTCATGTTCGCGGCTCATGAAACGCATGGGCACGAGCGAGCCATACTCCAGCTCCAGCGAGTCTAACCGATGCGAGAGTGTGTAGACGCCCATGTCGCTGGCCTTGGCCGCAATCGCGTCGCCCAGTTCCGGGTTGCCTTGGTATTCATAGGGCAGGTTCTGGATGAACTGTGGAAACTCGTTTGACGTGAACAGCCCTTCAAAACGGTTGTTGCTGTTGATGTGAAAGCCCGCGTTGATCACCCAATGCGTGTCGCAGATCACCACGGTGTCAGCCCCCAGCTCCTTAGCGCGGCGGGCAATCTCGCGGTGGCCGTCAATGGCGGCTTGACGCTTGCCTTTGACGGGGCCGTCCTGCTCGGACATGAGCATGGTCGGTACATGAGTCATCTTGGCGGCGAGAACAATCTCTCCCATAGGTTTTCCTCCCAAATGTCGCGCGTTTCCAGTGGTCTTCTTATGCGCCGAGACGCGGTATTCGGTGTTCACCGGTGGCAAAGCCGATATGCTTCTGTTCCATGTAGAATTCGAATGACCAGTCGCCTCCGTCTCGGCCAATGCCGCTGGCCTTGACTCCACCAAAGGGCGTGGGCAGGTGGCGAACGTTCTCCGAGTTCACCCAGATCATGCCAGCTTCGAGCTTTTCGGTGAAGCGGAGCGAGCGTTGCAGGTCGTTGGTCCACAGGTAGCCGGTCAGCCCATAGTCCGTGTCATTGGCGATTTCCAAGGCTTCCTCTTCCGTGGAAAACGGGATCGAGGTCAGGACCGGGCCAAAGATCTCTTCCTGCGCAATGCGCATCTGATTGTTGGCACCGGTAAACAACGTGGGCCGCACGAAATAACCTTCGTCTCCAACGGTCACACCGCCGGCAGCAATGGTTGCGCCGCCTTCCTTGGCGATGTCGAAATAGGACGTCACCTTGTTGAAGTGTTCCTCGCCAACCAATGGGCCGATGACGGTTTCAGGATCCAGCGGGTTGCCAACCTTGATGTTATTGACACGCGCGATCAGGCGGGCTTCAAACTCTTCGCGGATGCTATCCTGGACCAGCAGTCGTGAGGACGACGTGCAGCGCTCACCATTGATCGAGTAGATCATGAAGATCACCGCATCCAGCGCTCGATCCAGATCGGCGTCGTCAAATACAATCACCGGGTTTTTGCCGCCCAGTTCCAAGTGGCAACGTTTCAGCGTGTCTGCGCCTTGTTTCTGGATCAGGCTGCCCGTGCTGCTCTCACCAACAAATGCGATGGCTTTGATGGCCCGGTGCTCACAAAGTGCCTTGCCGGCATCCTCTCCAAAGCCGTTGACCATGTTCCAAACACCCGGAGGCAGGCCAGCTTCTTCCGCGATTTCAACCAAAATACGCGCTGACAAGGGGGAAAGCTCGGCTGGCTTGTGAACAACAGTGCATCCGGCGGCGAGGGCTGGGGCAATCTTCCATGTCGACAGCATAAAGGGTGTGTTCCAGGGGGTGATGACGCCAACCGGGCCAATTGGAACGCGGGTCGTGACATTCATGAGTGTCGGTGACTGCAGCTGCTTTCCGTCACGTGCCGAGGTTACCTGGTCCGCGAAATACCGAAAGTTTTCAGCGCCGCGAATGGCCGCTTTGGACATGAACCGCAAAGCCTGCCCTGTGTCCCAGCATTCGCACAGGGCAATCTCTTCGGCGCGGGCTTCGATGCCTTCTGCAATACGGATCAGGATTTTTTTGCGCTCTAACGCAGGCATGTCGCGCCACGCCGGAAAAGCGTCTTTTGCAGCGCGGGCTGCAGCGTCGATGTCGCTGGCATCCCCGCGTGCGACGTCGCAAATCACAGTTTTGTTGACGGGAGAAGTGGACTGGAATGTTCCGGCCGAACCGTCGCAATCCTTGCCGCCGATGCGATGTTTGATGCCGGTTTCACGAAACCGAGCGAGGTAGCCGTCCAGCTTTTCAAGGTTGGTTGCAAGTGCGCTCATAAGATGCTCCTTCGTGGTCCCGTGTGGATGGGATGTTCTGTTGATGGAGGGTAGCGAGAAATTACTTAACATGTCAACTAAAATTTTGATCTGCACTGATTAGGGAAATACTTTGACACGCCGCCTGGCTAAAACTTAATTTATTAAGCAAGTTAAGTCAGGATTCCATATGCCACATTTCATCATCGAGTATTCAGCAAACTTGGAAGACGCGGTGGATATGAGCGAATTTTGCGAGGCCATTCGTAAAGCTGCTGCTGAAATCGAAGCATTCCCGATGCCAGGAATTCGGGTCAGAGCGTTTCGCGCAGAACACTATGCCATTGCAGACGGAGACGCTAAACACGGCTTTGTTGACATCTCAATCCGTCTGCGAGAAGGGCGCCCGCAGGACGTGAAAGAAGCAGCTGCCAAAACAGTCTTTGAGGCGGCGAAGGTGTTTCTGGCTCCGGTATTGGCGACGCGATCTTTGGCTTTATCGCTGGAAATGCGCGACATTGATGCCAGCCTATCGCCGAAAACGGGCACCATCCGGGATCATCTATGACACTCTGTTGTTGAGTTTGCGTCTTACACCTGTAGCATACCATGGACGAGGCGGCTTACTGCTTCGGCCCTTGGGGAGGGGTGAGATGCAACTGGTACTTCGCAGCCTTGTTCTGTGCATTCTATTGGCGTTTTCCTGGTCAGGGACTGGGGTCGCCCAAAGCAGCGAACCGGACGAAGAGGCGGCTCGGGAAACGGCAACAGAGTTTGCTCAGCCGGTGATTTTTGACGGAGAGGCGCTATTTAATGTGCGTGGCTCCTCTGCACTGCCTGCGGACGAGCGCGCCGCAAAGATCTCAGAGCGTATTCTAGAAGTGGCGAAGTCCAGCGTTGCCAAAAGCGTGGTCATGACAACCCGGCGGGTGGGTATTGGCATCGAGATCTACGCCGAAGGCCAGCTCATCACCATTGCGACCGAGGCCGACGCAGAACTCGAGCAAATGGACATGGTTGTGGTTGTCGAACTGCAATCCGATGCGATTGAGGCAGCGATCCTCGCCTATCGAGAGAGCCGCACCGACGAAGCGATTGCCCAAAGCGCGACAACTGCGCTGATCTGGACTGCTGTCTTTATCACCTATTGCGCACTTATCGTGATGATCCGACGCCGGTTACCTGCATTCCTTGGTCGTATGGTGCGCCATCGCTTCAAGGCGGTTCAGGAGGCCACCAAAGAAATGGTGCAAAGTCAGGCGGTCGCGCGGTTGGCTGAATATGTGATGCGCCTTTTCCTGGATCTGACCCTCTTTGTGGGCTTCTATTACTACTTGTCTTTCGTATTGCTGGCCTTTCCTGAAACCAGGCCCATCGCGTCGCTATTGATCAAGTATGTGACCGATCCCATTGTGGACCTCGCAAAAGGGGCGGTGTCATATGTGCCAAACCTGATCGTCATCGCGATCATTTCCTGGGTCACCAGTTTTGCCATCCGCGGTGTCCGGCTGTTTTTTGAGAACGTCGAGCAAGGGACAATAGCGCTCAAGAACTTTGAGCCTCAATGGATTTGGCCGACCTATAGCCTGGTGCGTCTTGGTCTGATCCTGATGGCCATTGTACTGTGCTTCCCGTACATTCCGGGCTCGGATTCTGCGGCCTTTCAGGGCCTGACAATCTTCTTGGGCTTGATGGTCTCCCTCGGCTCCAATTCGGTCATTTCCAACTCGTTGGCCGGATTGTTTGTTCTCTACAAGCGCAGCATGAAGGTCGGAGATCGCATCCTTGTTGGTGAGTATTACGGTGACGTCATCAACATCAAGCTGATGGAAACCTACCTTCGCACAGTCAAGAACGAGCTGGTCAGTATTCCCAACGCCAAACTTCTGGCCTCCGAGGTTAAGAACTACTCGGCCAAACTGGATGGCAAGGGCCTGCTGCTGCACACCACGGTTGGGATTGGGTATGAAGAGCCGCGCGAAAAAATTGAAGCGATGTTGCTGAATGCTGCGGAGCGTACAACGGGTCTCAAGAAGAATCCCGCCCCGTTTGTTTTGGTCGAAGCGTTGGCGGACTATGCGATCAACTATCAGATCAATGCGTTTACCACGCGAAGTTCTTCTCTGCCGCAACTGATGAGTGAGCTGCACAAGAATGTCATCGACGTGTTCAATGAAAACGAAGTGCAGATTATGACGCCGTCTTACCAACACGACACGCCCGACGCCAAGATTGCACCCGTTTTTTGGGAAGGCGAATTGGCGGCAAACTCTCGTGATGCTAGCGAAAAATAGAAGACTCAACGCTTAGTGGCGCGGCGTCACGAATTTCTTAGGTATATTTTGTGAATTTTACATTGTAAAATTATTGCAGCGCGGCGAATCCTGTTTTGCCGACCATTCTTAGGAGATCCCCATGACCGACCCGGTTCGCATGACCGTTGAGAACGGCCTTGCCATTATTGAAATCGACAATCCGCCCGTAAACGCATTGAGCCAGGCCGTGCGCCAGGGGTTGGTCGAGACTGTCCTGGCGGCAGATGCTGATGAGGCTGTGAAGGCAATTGTTATCTACGGGGCTGGCCGGACATTCATCGCTGGCGCGGACATTCGCGAGTTTGGCAAGCCTCCGATGCCACCAAGTCTTCCTGATGTTATCAACCAAATTGAGCTGGTCTCGACTCCTACCGTTGCGGCGTTGCACGGTACGGCATTGGGTGGCGGGCTGGAAACAGCACTGGGCGCGCACTACCGGGTGGCGCTTGCTTCGGCACGTTTTGGTCTGCCAGAGGTTAATCTGGGTATCCTGCCTGGCGCGGGTGGAACCCAGCGGTTGCCACGGATCGTGCCTATCGCCAAGGCAGTACAGATGATCACTGGCGGCGGCATGATCGGCGCTAAAGAGGCGCTGGAGCTGGGGTTGATCGATGAGATTGCGCAAGGTGATGACGTCCGCGCAGCCGGGATCGCAATGGCAGAACGGTTGGTTGCGGAAGGCGCCAAGGCTCGCCCGACGAGTGCGCGTGAAGCCAGTGCAATTGATGCAGAGGATTTTGCAAAGATGCAGGCCGCCGTTGCCAAAAAGGCGCGCGGCCTGAAGGCTCCCGTCAACTGCATGAAAGCCATTGAAGCGGCCATGACCCTACCGTTTGACGAGGGCATGACCCGCGAACGCGAGCTGTTCATGGAGCTTTACAATGATCCGCAACGCGCCGCGATGGTCCACGCCTTCTTTGGTGAACGTGAAGTCGCGAAAGTACCAGAAATCAAAACGGGCGCCCCGCGCGACATCCAGCAGGTTGGCGTGATTGGCGGCGGCACGATGGGGGCTGGAATTGCAACCAGCGCCCTGCTTGCAGGTCTCGATGTAACCTTGGCAGAGCGCGACCAAGAAGCGGCAGACAAAGCCGCTGCAACAGTCACGGGCCATCTCTCAGGGGCTGTAAAACGCGGCAAGCTCGCACAGGCCAAGTTCGACGCCATCGTTGGTGGGAAGTTCCGTACCACAACGGATTATGCGGATTTTGCGCAGGCCGATCTTGTGATCGAAGCCGTGTTTGAAAGCATGGAGGTCAAGCAGGACGTTTTCGGTAAGCTCGACAAAATTTGCAAGCCAGGCGCAATTCTTGCGTCAAACACCTCTTATCTCGACATCAACGACATCGCAGCCATGACCAACCGTCCTGAGGATGTCATTGGCCTGCACTTCTTTTCGCCAGCCCATGTCATGCGCCTGCTCGAAGTCGTGGTTGCTGACAAGACTTCTGCAGATGTTGTGGCCTCGGGGTTTGCTTTGGCCAAGCGCATGAAGAAAATCGCCGTGCGCGCTGGCGTTTGTGACGGGTTCATCGGCAACCGCATCCTGAATGCCTATGCCAAGGCCGTGAATGGCGCGGTTCTGGCGGGCGCCAGCCCTTATGATGTTGACCGTGCCATGGAAGAGTTCGGCCTGGCCATGGGCCTGTTCCGCGTTGCGGATCTTGCCGGATTGGACATTGGCTGGGCCTCGCGCAAGCGTCGGGCACCGGACCGGGATCCGCGCGAGCAATATGCCGAGTTTGCGGACCGTATCTGTGAAAAAGGCCGCTTTGGGCGCAAAACCGGGCGTGGTTTTTACATCCATGGTGACGACCGGAGTGAAGCGCCTGACCCCGAGGTTTTGGAGATCATCGAAGCAGAACGCTCCGGCAAAGGCATCACGCCCCGCGAAATCAGTGATGGGGAAATTATCGATCGCTACATGGCGGCCATGGTCAATGAATCCGCCCGCGTGGTTGGCGAAGGGATTGCCCTGCGCCCGCTCGATGTGGATATGACCCTGCTCAACGGCTACGGATTCCCGCGCTGGCGCGGTGGACCGCTGCACTATGCGGATACAGTCGGACTCGAGAAAATCCTGAATGACATCAAAGCTTTCCAGAAAGAAGACGATTTTTTCTGGCAGCCTGCGCCACTTCTTGAACAACTCGTCGCTGAGGGCAAGACTTTTGCCTCGCTGAACCGGTAAGGAGACCGATCCATGAAACAAGCTGTTATCGTATCGACCGCCCGGACCGGCCTTGCCAAGTCGTTTCGAGGTTCTTTCAATGCCACGCATGGCGCAACGATGGGCGGGCATGCCGTGTCCGCTGCCGTAGAACGTGCCGGCCTGGAAGGGGGCGAGATTGAAGATTGCGTGATTGGTTGCGGTCTGCCTGAAGGCGAAACCGGGGCCAATATCGGTCGCCAGATTGCCATTCGCGCCGGCCTGCCGGTTACGGCGTCTGGTATGACCGTAAACCGGTTCTGTTCTTCGGGGCTGCAAGCCATCGCGCTCGCCGCCAATGCCATCACACAAGAGGGTGCTGGTCCGATGGTCGCAGGTGGGGTGGAAAGCATTTCGCTGGTACAATCCAAGATGCGCCCGGCGCCCGATCCATGGATTCTTGAACACAAACCAGCGATTTATATGGCGATGATTGAAACGGCTGACATCGTGGCGCAGCGCTATGGCCTGAGCCGTGAGTATCAGGACGAATACGCCCTGCGCTCGCAGCAGCTGATTGCCACGGCGCAGGCCGAGGGAAAATTTGCCGACGAAATCGTACCGATGCAGGCCACGATGGCTGTGAAGGACAAGGAAACCGGTGAGATCTCGATGAAAGAAGTCACCGTTGATCGGGACGAATGCAACCGTCCGACGACGACCCTTGAAGGGCTTGCCGGTCTCGATCCGGTGCGCGGAGCGGGTAACTTCATTACCGCTGGTAATGCGTCGCAGCTGTCTGACGGCGCGGCAGCTGTTGTCGTGATGGAGGCCGCCGAGGCCGAGCGTCGAGGTCTTGAACCTCTTGGGGCTTTCAAGGGATTTGCTGTCGCCGGATGCGAGCCTGACGAAATGGGCATTGGTCCGGTCTTCGCAGTGCCGCGCTTGTTGGAACGTCATGGGCTGAAAGTGGATGACATCGACCTTTGGGAGCTGAACGAAGCTTTCGCCAGCCAGTGTCTCTATAGCCGTGACCAGCTGGGCATTGACCCCGAGAAGTACAACGTCAATGGGGGCTCGATTTCGATTGGACACCCCTTTGGGATGACCGGTGCACGCATGACCGGCCACCTGTTGCTGGAAGGCAAGCGCCGCGGCGCCAAGCTGGGCGTTGTGACGATGTGCATTGGTGGCGGAATGGGGGCAGCTGGTCTGTTCGAGATTTTCTAGGAGACCCGTGATGGACCTGAACTATACGGACGAGCAAAACGCCTTTCGCGAAGAAGTGCGTGATTGGCTGATCGAGACATTGCCCCGAGACCTAACGGAAAAGGTGAGGCTTGGTAAACGCCTGACCAAGCAGGATAGCGAAAACTGGCACGCCATGCTGAATGCGCGGGGGTGGCTTGCGCCAAACTGGCCCAGACAGTATGGCGGCGCAGAATGGGATGCCGTACAGCGCCAGATATTCGAAGACGAATGTTGTCGCGCCCATGCGCCTCGTCTCGTGCCTTTTGGCCTGTCCATGCTGGCACCGGTTCTCATGGCATTCGGCTCAGAAGAACAACGCCAGCGCTTTTTGCCGCGCATCCTGAGTGGCGAGGACTGGTGGTGTCAGGGATACTCCGAGCCCGGCGCGGGATCTGATCTGGCTGCCCTCAAAACACGGGCCGTACGAGATGGCGATCACTACGTGGTAAACGGTCAGAAGACCTGGACGACCCTTGGTCAGCACGCCAACTGGATCTTCTGTCTCGTGCGCACCGATCCGGACGTCAAGAAGCAAGAGGGAATCTCTTTCCTGCTGATTGATATGAAAACGCCTGGCATCACCGTGCGGCCCATCGTTCTTGTCGATGGCGGGGCCGAAGTGAACGAAGTTTTCTTCGACAACGTGCGCGTGCCAGCGGAGAACCTTGTGGGGGAAGAAAACAAAGGCTGGACCTATGCCAAATACCTTCTGACCCATGAGCGCACAAATATTGCAGGCGTCGGGTTTTCAAATGCCGCGTTGGAAACCGTCAAAGAGGTTGCCTCCAAAGTGCAGTCCGGCGGCAAACCTCTTGCCGAGAACCCGCATTTTGCCGCCCGCATTGCGCAGGTCGAAATCGACCTGATGGCCATGGCAACAACCAACCTGCGGGTGGTCTCAGCTGCGGCCAAAGGACAGGCGCCGGGGGCAGAAAGCTCGATGCTCAAGGTCAAAGGCACAATCATTCGACAGGAACTGACCTCGCTTTTGCGCCGTGCGGTAGGTCCGGATGCGCTTCCGTTTCAAGAAGACTATCTGGACGGCGGAGACAACGCCGAGATGATGGGGCCGGAACATGCTGCTGCCTCATCGCCGAGCTATTTTAACAATCGAAAACTGTCCATTTTTGGCGGGTCGAACGAGGTGCAGCGCACCATCATCACCAAAGCGATCATGGGACTCTGAGGGAGACGCGACATGGATTTCAACCTGACCGACGAACGCCGCATGTTGCAGGACAGCCTGGGACGGTTCCTTGCGGACACCTATGACCACGAAACGCGCCGAAAGACGATTGCGTCCGGTGCGCCTTATGACAGGAAAACCTATGAAGGGCTGGTCGAACTTGGCGTCCTTGGCGCGTTGTTTTCGGAAGACACGGGCGGTTTCGGGGGCGCAGGCTTCGACATCGCTGTGGTTTTCGAAGAGCTTGGGCGCGCTGGCGTGATTGAACCGGTTCTGCCCGCAGTTCTGGTCGGATCGCTCGTGGCACAGGATGCCGATCTGGTCGAAGCGGTAATTTCGGGCGGCGCAATCGCGACGCTCACACATGCCGAGCCGCTTGCCCGGTACGACCTTAACCATGTGGCATCGCGGGTTTCTGGCGGCGTTTTGACCGGCGCCAAACATCACGTCCTGAACGGGGCGCAGGCAACGCATCTGATCGTCTCTGCCCGAGAAAGTGGCGAGGACTGGGATAAGGACGGTATCGCGTTGTTCCTGGTCGACCCAGCCGCGGCCGGTGTCACAATCACCGATCACGTCAACAACGACGGAACCTCTGGTGCAACTGTGGTTCTTGAAAACGTAGTGCCCTCGGCTCGGTTGGAGGGGGGATATGACGCGCTGGAAATGGCCAATGCCCGTGCAACACTTGCAATATGCGCCGAAGCACTTGGTGCCATGGAGGCGGCCAAGGCATTAACCCTCGACTATCTGAAAGAGCGCAAGCAGTTCGGTGTGCCAATCGGCAAGTTTCAGGCCCTCCAGCATCGCATGGCAGATGTGTTGATCGAGATCGAGCAGGCCCGTTCCGCCGTAATCAACCTTGCCGGCCATCTTGATGCGGACCCTGTGACGCGCGAAAGGCACGTGAGTGCCACGAAGAACCTGATCGGCCGCGTTGGTGCCCTTGTGGTGGAGGAAACTGTGCAAATGCATGGTGGGATTGGCATGACAGATGAATATGCGCTCTCACATTTCGCCCGCCGTATAACGATGATTGATCATTGGTTTGGCGATGTCGACCACCACCTGGCGCGGTTCATCGCGCTCTCGGCAGCTTGATCATGGCTGCCGGAAGCAATTCTGAGAGCTGGACGTGAGATGAGCGTTGGGTTTCGTCACGAAGTTTCGCAAGGTGTTCTGACGATCTGGAATTGCAATGCGTCCCAACGCAATGCTCTCACACCTGAATACTATGAAGGTATCAACTCCGGCCTGGCGCAGGCAGCTTCGCAATCAGAGATACATGCGGTCGTTCTTGCCGGAGAAGGTGGTTTCTTTTGCTCTGGCGGCAATCTCAACGCCTTGAAGAAGCGTCGCGAACTCTCTGTGGCCGAGCGGCGTGACAAGGTCGAAGGCCTGCACGGGATCATTCGCGCCATTCGTACCTGCCCTAAGCCCGTGATTGCGGCGGTAGAAGGTGGTGCCGCCGGGGCGGGATTGTCGTTGGCAATGGCCTGCGATCTGATCGTCGCGGGCGAAAGCGCAAAGTTCACTCTTGCCTATGTCAAGGCCGGCCTGACGCCCGATGGTGGTGCAAGCCACGCATTAATGCAGGCAATGCCGCGGGCAACCGCCGCGCGGATGGCTCTGCTTGGAACACCTCTGGATGCCGCACGCATGTATGCCCTTGGGGCGGTCAGTGAGCTGGTGCCGGATAGCGACGTGCTGAGCCGCTCATGTGATCTTGCGCGTCAACTGGGGCAGGGGCCAGAACAGGCCATCGCGCAGATTAAATTTTTGCTGAAAGATGCAGAGACATCTGACTTTGACGATCACCTGATCGCAGAGCGCAATACCCTGTGCGACGCGCTTGGCGCTGACGAAGCAGCAGAGGGCATCCGCGCCTTTCTGGAAAAGCGTAAACCGGTGTTTCGCTGATGCCGGATACCGGTCGCGACATGCGGTTTTCATCCACCCTTGCCCGGGGGCTTGCGGTTTTGCGCGCCTTTCGACCCAGTGATGATGGGCTGGGAAATCAAGATATTTCAAAGCGCACCGGCATTCCAAAGCCAACAGTCTGTCGCCTCACCCATACGCTGTGCGCGGACGGTTACCTCACGCAAGGCAAGCGGAATGACAAGTACCGTCTGGGCCCGGCTGCCCTGGCTTTGGGTCAGATTGCCGGTGCGTCATTCACGTTCATCGACGAGGCGACGCCCCACATGCAGGCGTTGGCCAACAGAACAGGTGCGCTGATTGGAATTGCCATTCAAGACTCGGTGCAAATGTTGATGTCCAAGACCTGGACACCAGATGACATAGGGCGCGACTGGATGGAGGTCGGGTATCGCATGCCGGTTCTGTCCTCTTCCTCTGGGAGGGCATATCTCGCTGGATTGCATCCTGAGGGCTTGGCCATTTTCACTAAGTTGATGAAAGACAGCCAAGCCAGTGAGATCATTTTGGCGCGTGAGCACGCTATGGACGAGGTCAGAAAATCCGGATTCACCTGTGTTTCGGGCGAGGCGCGCTATTCTCAAAACATCACTGCGGTTGCCGTTCCATTTTGGCCTGTTGGGATGGACGCCCCTGTCGCGTTTCTGGCTGGTTCGGCTGCAAGCGTTATTGATGAACATGATATGCGGGTGCGGATTGGCCCGGCGCTTGTCGAAGCGGTTCAAAAGCTTCGCTCCGGCGGGAAAAAAGGGACAATCGCGAAAAGCCCAAGTTCAACACTTCTTTGATGTGTTTTGCGTCACTGGTTGCCGATTTTCTTGCCGTAGGCATGCTTGCCTTGGTCAGATCAAACCCGTGACACCACAGAGTTGCGATTGATCGTATCTTGATTTGGAACGTGGAAGCCAGGTTTGCCAAAGCAAACGGCTGCCCAATTGTAGCTCACCCCAAGAGATCAGGTGAGGCACGGCTCAGGCAGCTGCGTCACTACATGGCTCCCTCCATGAGCATGGTGGTCATGTGTTGGAAATTAGTTCCCGACCAGTGAGTTGAAGCGGGAAGGCGTTTATCTGGGTTGGTACAGCAAGGAATTCTGGACTTATGAACGCGGACTATGAAAGGCTACACCGATACGATCTGGCAGGGAGGATACCAAGGCGTGACAAAGCTTGGAAAAATCGAGGCGCGGCCCTCACCGAAAGTCTCGGATGAGGTGCGTCAAACCACCTGTTACATGTGTGCCTGCCGCTGTGGGATCAACGTGCATCTCCAGGACGGCAAGGTCAAATACATCGAGGGCAACCGAGATCACCCTGTCAACAAGGGCGTTTTGTGTGCCAAGGGCTCTGCCGGGATCATGCAGCACTATTCGCCCGCGCGCCTGAAGGCGCCTATGAAGCGCGTTGGTCCGCGCGGCTCTGGAGAGTTTGAAGAGATCAGCTGGGACGAGGCCTATGACATCGCCGTGGGGTGGATGGGGCCATTGCGCGCCGAAACTCCTGAAAAGCTTGCGTTTTTCACAGGCCGCGACCAGTCGCAAAGTTTCACCAGCCTTTGGGCGCAATCCTATGGCACGCCAAACTATGCGGCGCATGGCGGGTTCTGCTCGGTCAATATGGCGGCGGCGGGCATCTACACGATGGGCGGCGCGTTCTGGGAATTCGGGCAGCCCGATTGGGACCGCACCAAGCTGTTCATGATTTTTGGCGTTGCCGAAGACCATGATTCCAACCCGATCAAAGCTGGCATTGGCCGTATGAAAGCCAATGGTGGCAAAATCATCGGGGTGAACCCGATCCGTTCAGGCTACAATGCAGTGGCAGATGAATGGATCGGTATCACGCCGGGCACGGACGGGTTGTTCATCCTGTCGGTCATTCATGAATTGTTGCGCGCGGGCAAAATCGATCTGAATTATCTTTACAGGTACACCAACGCTGGTTTCCTTGTATCCTCAGATGAGGGGGCCGAAGATTTTGGCCTGTTCCTGCGGGGCGAAGATGACAAGGCGCTGGTTCTCGATCGGGCAACCGGTAAACCTGTGGCCTATGACATGCCGGGCGTGATACCGGATCTGGCAGGCCACCTGCGCCAAGGTGGGCAAACCTATCGACCGGCCCTTCAGCTTTTGGCCGAGAAATACATGGCCGACGAATTTGCACCCGAAACGGTGGCCGTACGCTGTGGCCTTACTCCCGAGAAAATCCGGGCGGTGGCAGCGGAACTGGCCCGTGTGGCGTTTGAAGAAGAGATCGTGCTCGACCAACCATGGACCGACTGGAAGGGCGAAAAGCACGACAAGATGATCGGACGTCCCGTCAGCTTTCACGCGATGCGTGGGATTTCGGCGCATTCGAACGGGTTTCAGACCTGCCGTGCACTTCATATCCTGCAGATCTTGTTGGGCAGCGTAGAGGTGCCTGGCGGTTTCCGCTTTAAGCCACCGTACCCCAAGCCCCCCGAGGCGCACCCCAAACCGCATTGCATTGACGAGCCGGGCCAGCCGATTCCCGGACCGCACTTGGGATATCCGATGGGCCCCGAGGACCTGCTGATCGACGATGACGGCACACCGAAACGGATCGACAAGGCCTTCAGCTGGGAAAATCCGTTCTCGGTGCACGGATTGATGCACATGGTGATCTCGAATGCGCACGCAGGCGATCCCTACAAGATCGATACCTTGTTCCTTTACATGGCGAACATGGCGTGGAACTCGTCGATGAACACTTCCGAGGTGATGCGTATGCTCACCGACAAGGACGACAACGGCGACTATGTGATCCCGCATATTATCTATTCCGATGCCTATTCGTCCGAGATGGTCAGCTATGCCGACTTGATCCTGCCGGACACAACCTATCTCGAGCGGCACGACTGTATCTCTCTACTGGATCGCCCGATCTGCGAGGCTGATGCTGCGGCAGATGCCATCCGCTGGCCGGTGGTCGAGCCGGATCGCAATGTCAAAGGTTTCCAATCCGCACTCTGTGATCTCGGCGCTCGTCTGGGTCTGCCCGGTTGGGTCAATGAAGATGGCAGCCAGAAGTATGCCGACTACGCTGACTACATCGTCAACCACGAACGCCGCCCCGGAGTTGGCCCGCTGTCGGGTTTCCGTGGCAAGGATGGCAAAAGCGTGGGACGGGGCGAGGTCAACCCCGAACAGCTGGATCGCTACATCGAGAACGGTGGGTTCTGGGTCGAACACGTGCCGGAGACGGCACAGTTCTACAAACCGTGGAACGCGGGTTATCAGGACTGGGCCGTCAGCATCGGCCTTTTCGACAAGCCGCAACCTTATGTGTTCAACCTCTACCTTGAACCGATGCGCAAGATGCAGCGGGCGGCCGAAGGCATCGGGGATCGCCAACCACCCGAGAACATGCGCGAGCGGATCAAGGCGGCCTTTACCCCGCTGCCCGAGTGGTATCAGCCCTTTGAAGACGCTGCTGTGGATCACAGTGAATACCCGATCCATGCGCTCACACAGCGTCCGATGCACATGTATCACTCGTGGGGCTCGCAAAATGCGTGGCTGCGCCAGATCACCAACGTGAACCGGCTCTACATCCCCGGCAAAATTTGGGAGAGCCAAGACTTTGAAGAGGGCGACTGGGCCTATGTCACCTCGGTGCACGGCAAAATCAAAGTGCCGGTGGCACGTATGGATGCGCTGAACCCCGACACGGTCTGGACATGGAACGCCATTGGGAAGAAGCGCGGGGCCTGGGGGCTGTCCGAGGACGCGCCCGAAGCCACCAAGGGGTTCCTGTTGAACCACCTGATAAACGAGTTGTTGCCGGAAAAAGGCGATGGCCAACGCTGGGCCAACTCGGACCCGGTGACCGGTCAGGCCGCTTGGTTCGACCTGCGTGTCAGGATCGAAAAAGCGCCCCCGGGCGGGCCATCAGAACCCGCCCACAAAGCGGCCAAATCCCCGGTGGGTCGTGGCCCGCAGGACATCGCCTATGGGGAGGAGTTCTGATGACCGCACTGCCAGAAACCACCGAAAAAAAGCTTGGCCTTGTGATTGATCTGGACACCTGTGTGGGCTGCCACGCCTGCGTGGTGAACTGCAAAGAATGGAACACTTCGAACTATGGCGAGCCGCTGTCGGACATGGATGCCTATGGGGCCGAGCCCGAGGGCACATTCCTTAACCGCGTGCATTCTTACGAGGTGACACCCGCCTCGGGCTGCGCCCAGACCGTGCATTTCCCGAAATCCTGTCTGCATTGTGACGACGCGCCTTGTGTGACCGTCTGCCCGACAGGCGCGAGTTACAAGCGGGGCGAGGACGGCATCGTGCTGGTGAATGAGAATGACTGCATGGGCTGCGGTCTGTGTGCCTGGGCGTGCCCCTATGGCGCGCGCGAGTTGGACCAGTTGGCGGGCATCATGAAGAAATGCACGCTCTGCGTGGACCGCATCTACAACGAAAACCTGCCCGAAGAAGACCGCGAGCCGGCTTGTGTGCGGACCTGTCCGGCAGGCGCGCGCCACTTTGGCGATCTGGGGGACCCGGACAGCGCCGTGTCGCAACTGGTGGCCGAGCGCGGTGGGGTCGACCTGATGCCGGAAATGGGCACCAAGCCGGTGAACAAATACCTGCCGCCCCGTGAGAAAGACACGTTGTTGGCCGATATGGCGCTGGCGCCGACATCCGAAGAGCCCAAGGGTTTCCTGAAATGGCTCGATAAAGCTCTGGAGGCGCTCTGATGCATCCTGCACCTTCTGTAATTCTGTTCACCACGCTCAGCGGATTGGGCTTTGGTCTGTTGGCGTTCCTTGGGTTTGGCATGCCGGATGTGACCGGTGGCGTAGCTTTCGTGTTCTTTGCGCTGGCCTATGCTCTGGCGGTTGGCGGCCTGTTGGCGGCTACGTTTCACCTTGGCAACAAGGCGAACGCGATCAAGGCATTCAGCCAGTGGCGCACAAGCTGGTTGAGCCGCGAAGGTGTGGCATCAGTCGCCGCGCTGTTGGTCATGGCGCCTTATGCCATTGGTCGCATCTTTTTAGGGGTTGATCTGGCGCTCTTGGGCTGGATCGGCGCGTTGTTGAGCCTTGGGACTGTGTTCACGACATCGATGATCTATGCGCAGCTAACCACGGTACCGCGCTGGAACATGCGGCTTACGCCGGTCCTGTTTCTGGCCCACGCGCTGGCGGGCGGAGCCTTGTTGGCCGGGCAGATGACCACAGCAGCCATCCTGCTGGCTGTTCTGGGGCTTGTGCTGGTTTTGGCATGGCGTCAGGGCGACGAACGATTTGACCAATCCGGTGCGTCGCTGGAAAGCGCAACGGGTCTGGGGTCAATAGGCACCGTGCGGCAACTGGAGCCACCGCATTCGGGACAGAACTATTTGCTCAAGGAAATGGCCTATCAGGTTGCCCGCAAGCACAGTGCCAAGCTGCGCGCGATTGCGCTGGGGCTTGGAGTGATCCTGCCGGTTCTGTGCCTAACGGTTCTGCCGTTTTCTCATGCAATCGCACTGATCGCTGTTTTGTCCCATATCGCGGGCGTCACGGCGGGCCGCTGGCTGTTCTTTGCCGAGGCCAAGCACGTCGTCTCGCTCTACTACGGGCGGTGAGCCTCAGGGCAATTGCGCCCTGAGCAACAACAACATCTGATCGCCGGGATTGGCGGCAAGGGCCTCTGAAAGTGAGGCCTTTGCTGCGTCCGGCTTACCCAAAGCGGCGTTCAGGCGCACCACCATCGTCCAGGCCTGCACCATTTGCGGATCAAGCAGGGCTGCTTCGGAAAATGCAGCCAATGCCCCGTCGAAGTTACGCGTGACGAGCGCAATCCCGCCCAGCTGCATATGGGTTTCCGGGAAGTCGAGTTTGGTCTGCAATGCTGTCTGATAGTCCTGCATCGCCTGTCCAAAGGCCACGCGGTTCCCCTCGGGCAGCAGATTTGACGGAAGGTTCAGCATCTCACGCGCAGTGGCGATGCGCACAGCCCGCATGTCGTCGGAAAGAAGCGGCGCGAGCCGACGCACGGCGGTTTCGGGCCGTGCGCTGGATTGCAGGGCCGCAGCATTGGCACGGATCAGTGGATTGTCATGACGCAACAGGTGCGCAAGCTCATCGGCCAGCCGGGGTGTTGCGTAGCCTTGCAGCATCTCCAAAGCGGTGGCGCGCACGATGGCTGGCAAATCTTCATAGACCGCCAAATCCCGCAGATCGGCCCCCATGTCTGCAGACCCTCGGGCCACGGCAGCAAAGGTTTCCGCAAAATGCGGACCACGGTGGGATGACTGCGGATACCAGCGCTTGACCTGCCGGTCTGCCCATTGGGGGCTGCGATCCTTGTGGCAATCATTGCAGGCGTTGGGGCTGCCGGTTGAGACCGTCAGATCCGGGCGCGGCACCCGGAATGAGTGGTCGTGCCGCCCGTCGATGCCCATGTAGACGCGTTCGATCATATGGCAGCTCTTGCACTCAGCGGCCTCGCTGCCCTGTGAGTGAAAGTGGTGGGATGGGTCGTCATAAACCGCCAGCTTCAAGGTCGGGAAATCGCCGTTTCCTGCCTCGGAATGGCACTGAGTACAGGTGGCATTGCCCTCAGTTTTCAGATCCGCAGAATGGACATCATGGCAGTTTTTACACGTGACCCCCTGGGCGTACATCTTGGATTGCAGGAAAGAACCATAGACGTACACCTCGTCCAGAATTTGACCGTCCGGGTGATAAAGGCCAGGGCGCAGGTTCGACAGGCGGTAGGCATCGTGGAACGGCGTGCCCGGAGCCGGTGAGCCGCCAAGCAGGGGCTCGCGGCGCGAATGGCAGCTGGCACATTGTTGGATCAGACCCTCTCCATTGCCCTCGGCATAGTCGACCGACAGACCCTGGTCATTCAGACCTGCAGGTTGCCACGGGGCGTCGCTCGCCCAGGCAATATGGGCAGAGCCCGGACCGTGACAGGCCTCGCAACCCACCCCGATCTCGGCTTGCGTACTGGTGTAGCTGCGGGTTTCCGGGTCGTAATTGCGCTGGTAATCGGTCGCATGACATTCGGCGCACCGGGCGTTCCATGTCTTGTAAGGACCAGTCCAATGCAAGGCGTCCCCAGCCAGCAAACCCTGATCGGGATACATGTGGAACCATTCGCCTTGGACCGTGTCCCACGGCACATCAAAGCTTTGCAGGCGCCCCTCTTCGGTTTCCAGGGCATACTGCTGTAGCGGGGCAACGCCAATGACCCCGGCCACCGGATAGCGGGTCATCGCACCATCGGGCCCATCGCTCTCGATTACAAAGGTTTCACCTTCGGTGGTAAACCGCGAGGTGATCCCGTTCAGCGTGAACGTGGTCCCGGAAAAGTCCCCAAGAACGGTGTCGGCCTTGGGGTCGGTCCAGGCAAGGTCGTGGTGCGAGCCTTGCCAGGCTTCGGCTTCTTCCTGATGGCAGTCGATGCAAGCGTCGGTTCCCACATATTCCGGCTCAGCAAGAGTGGCTGCGGCCGAAAGGAACAATGTCACGATGAGAAAACTACGCAAAAGGAGCATTCGGTTGGGTCCGCCTAAAATGTCACTGCCACTATCTAGCCCGCACAAGCCATTGGTCACCATAGAAAAATTCAAAATGCGCGGGATGTTGGACTGCATTCTGGAAATTGCACCATGTGAAATGCCCTGCAATCTGTGCACCACTCGCGTGGGCGTGACCTGCGGCGGATGGACCGAATGCCTTCAGCGGCCTTTGACAAAGTGACATCCGCGCCGCTTGATGTGGCAGTACGTCAGGAGGAAAAGTGAATGACAGACCGGTTTGCAACCCGCAAAGGCGAGATGGAACTGGGGTTTGACCCTGCGGACCGAGCGGATGCCTCAGTGCATTTCATTGGCCGGGTGCGGACGCCGTGGAGTCTGGGGAACTGTCCCAAAAACGTGCGTGCGGCGCGTGAAAGCGGGCAGAGTGCAAGGCTGGAAATTGCACCAGAGTTCGTGCCGGGATTGCAGGGGCTGGAGGTCGGGCAGGGCATCATCTTGATCTATTGGATGGCCCAAGCCCGGCGCGATTTGATCCGCCAGGCACCGCACCACGTTGAGGGCACGCGCGGTACATTTGCTCTGCGTTCTCCGGTGCGCCCCAATCCGCTGGCCATGTCAGCGGTACGTATCACGGAACTGGATCTGGAGGCGGGTGTGGTCGGGATTGACGCAATCGACTGTTTTGACGGGACGCCTTTGATTGACATCAAGCCATGGATCGAAACCGTTGATCTGCCGCCTGCAGTAGCGGCAGATCAGAGGTGAAGTAAGAGAGAGTTCGGCCGGAAAAGACCTTGCTTGCCAGATGTTTATCCGCGAGGTGGAGGAGAGACCAAAAGGTCAACCGGGGGGTCGCGCACCAGTTCTGCGGCAAAACCGCCAAGCTTCTGGATGGCCAGCCCCGACCGTGTATGCGCGCCGACAGCCAACAGATCCGGTTTTTCTTCGCGGATCTTCTGGTCAAAGACAATCCGGACAGCACCGGGGATGATTTCGGGTGGGGTGACGTCGCTACTGAGTCCCTGCTCCTTCATCCAGTTTTCGCGTGCTTGTTCAGCCTCGGCCATGACGGCGCGCGCCATGTCCGAGTCTTCGCCGCCAGTCAGGCCGCGGAAGGGAATATGCAGGGCGTGAAAGCCGGTGATCTTGGCGCCAGGTGCGGTCTTGGCGGCACTTTTGAAAGCGCCGGCACAGGACGGAGAAAAGCTCACAGGCACCAGAGCCTTGGCGTAGCTCTCCGAGACATCGTTCTTCACCAAAAGCACCGGAGTCGGGCTGGCGGCGACGATGCGGGTCATCGTCGTCTCGCGTAACGAGTCAAGGAAAGTGCGCCGGCGGTGCAGGCCCAGAACGATGAGGTCGGCGTCTTGCAAGCGGGCAAAGCGGATCAGCATCTCTGCCACGTCACCGCGCAGGATGGTCACCTCGACTTTGACCGAGCTTTTCTGCGTTTCCAGGGCCGATTGGATGTGTTCCTCTACCCCGGTTGAAAGCTGCTTCGACAACTCGACAGGCAGCGCGTCGTCCACCACCGAAACCACGTGACAGGTAGCACCGCTGGCTTCCGCCAGGTGGAGGGCGCGGTCAACGGCGCGGTCGGATCGGTCAGAAAGGTCAGTTGCGACAATAATCGTGTCCATATGAAGCTCCAGTGTTGAAAAGTCTTGTTGCGTCTCTAGAAATCTGGGTCTTTCTGTCGGAAATTAAAGATGTCCGAGGCGGAAATTTGGTCACAGGTTGCGGGTTGAAGCCACGGCGCCTTAGCACCACAATCGGGGCAGTATTAACGGAACTGTCATGCTGCAATTCTACCTTGCCATTTGGCGCGTGAGCGCAGGCCGTCAGGTCGTTCTGATCCTGTTGTCCATCGTCGTTGCCGGGCTGGCCGCGGCGCCCCTGTCGTTTCAAAAAGAGATCGTCAATGGTTTGACCGACGGCTCGGCCAGCAAAGACCATCTGGTGTGGCTGTGCGGTGGGATGATGGCGGTGATCCTGGTCTCGCTGGCGCTGAAATGGCTGATGGGGTTTCGGGCCAATATTCTGGGTGAAGACATCATCCGATTTTTGCGGCGTTACATTTTTGGCGTCTACACGGCGACGGGCGCACAGACCGAAGCCACCGGGCAAACGGTGGCCATGATCACGGCGGAAGCTGAAGAGCTGGGCAAGTTTGTCGGCAGCGCCTTTTCCGAGCCGGTGGTGCAGCTGGGAACCCTGATCAGTGTGATTGGATTTATCGCCTCTACCCAACCAAAGCTGGGGTTGATCGCGTTGCTGATCATCCTGCCCCAGGTGGTTCTGGTGCTGTATACGCAATCACGGGTGAATGCGCTGGTGTCGGATCGGGTCAAGATCTTGCGGCGCGCGACAGGGCACGTCACCAGCGGTGAAGCGGCAGAGCTGGAGCACAGGATCCTTGAGGAATTCGACGACATCTACGAGACCCGCCGCCGGGTGTTTCACTGGAAGCTTTCCACCAAGTTTTTGCTGAGTGCGCTGAACGGGGCGGGGACGGTTGCGGTTCTGATGCTGGGCAGTGCGATGGTCATCCGGGGGGCAACCGATGTGGGCACTGTCGTGGCCGCGGTTATGGGGTTGGGCCGATTGCAGGCGCCGACCGCATTTCTGATCGCCTTTTACCGCCAGGTCAGTGCGACGCGGGTCAAGTATGAGCTGTTGCGCGATGCCTTTCCAGAAAAGGAGCGCAGGGCGGTTCTGGACAAGTTGCGGTCGCGGTCAGACTGAGTCTGATCGCAAATATCCACAATACACGCCGGATGAACTCTGTTCTGCAACTTATTGGTTATGTTGCGGATATGTGGCTTTCCAACACGCTAGCAGAAAAAAGTTAACGGACTCTTTTCAGGACGAATCACCTCTGCTAGTCTGGCGGCAATAAAAAAATAAAGGC
Source organism: Shimia sediminis (assembly GCF_003990645.1). GTDB lineage: Bacteria > Pseudomonadota > Alphaproteobacteria > Rhodobacterales > Rhodobacteraceae > Shimia > Shimia sediminis. The sequence continues at coordinate 102,636 of NZ_RYZK01000009.1, read as the reverse complement.
AGGTTATCAGGCAATGAAGACGGGCTTTCGTGGCACGTTTGTCATCTCCTGGTCACAGACAGAGTTGGATAGTGTTGGGTCCGCACCCTTACAAGCGCTGGAAACAGGCGCGGTGTGGTCATGGCATGGGGATGCCGCCCGTGTGGACGGCCCGGCAGAGCTATTGCGTCTGGATCAGGCAGAGGGTGAGGCAAACATCCGCAAGCGGGCGGCGCGCATGGTGCGCCGACTGGTTGGGGCAGCGGTAGACACATCCAGAAAACTGGAAGACATCGAGATCGACGAACCGCTCCTGGAGGGCGGTTTTGTGGTGACCAACGGTGCGCAGAGTTACACGGTGACGGTGATCGAAGTGAACGGGGGCAAGCCGCTCTTGATGTTCCTTGATGAGATGCCGCCCAAGAACACCGAGCTGTGGGTGGTGCATCACAACATGGATGCGATTGACACCAACCCGATGGGGCCGGCCACTGGCGGTGTGATCTGTTTCACGCCGGGCACCATGATTTCAACACCTTATGGGCCGCGCCGCGTGGAAGAATTGCGCGAGGGAGATCGCATCCAGACCAAGGACAATGGTGCGGAAGAGATTTGCTGGGTCGGCAGTCGGCGGATGAGTGGTGCAAGACTGTTTGCCATGCCCGCGCTGCGCCCGATCCGCATTCGCCATGGTGCACTGGGTATTGAGCAACCGGATCAGGATCTGGTGGTGTCGCCCGAGCATCGCATGTTGGTGAAAGGAGCGGCGGCGCGCGCGCTTTTCAACACGCCGGAAGTGTTGGTCTCGGCGAGAGACCTGGTGGACGGCGCCAACGTGTCGGTGGACTACGCAATGCGCGAAGTGACCTATATCCACCTGATGTTGCCGCGCCACCAGATCGTCTGGGCCAACGGGGTGGAAACCGAGAGCTATCATCCCGCCAACGCTGCGCTTTCCACGCTGGAACCGCATGATCGCAAAAGGTTGCTTCGGATGTTGCCAGAGCTGGAATATGACCTGAACAGCTATGGCGCCTATGCGCGTCGCAATCTCAGCGCCAGCGAGGCGGCAATCCTGATGTATGACGCGGCCTAAAGACTCCTTGGAAAAGGTTAACACTGCGGACGCCCCGGTTCAGGACAACCGGGGCGTTTTGCGTAGGAAACACCTGTTTTTAAAGGTCAAACCGCATTCGGTATTACGTCGGTATAACGTCGGTATTGCGTCGGTGCCCACACCGCTGCCGTTGGGTTTTGACGCCGGTTTCAAAGTTGATCGGTGTATTTTCCGCTGATCCACCCGCGAATCCCGTTTGGCAGAACCACATCAAACCAGATGGCATTATCACTCATGCATTGCGCCACAGGGCCGGTGACCGTGTCATCACGTACCCCGGCTGAGTGCAGCGTATTGCAGGCCTGAATGCAGCGGTTTTGCGTGGCCCGGTCGCCGACAAACATCGGGTCACCGCTGCCAAAGGTCATCACGAGGTGTTTGCCAGCCTGAGCCACCACAGGAGCGTTAAAGCCCGGGTCCTGACGGATGTTCACATATTCCGAGACGTTGACCACACGCGTTGTGTACCCTTGGGCCCGCGTGCACCAGCTCTGAGGTCCGCCGTGATCCATTGCGTCAATTGTGGTGGCTTCTTCGGTCATGGTTGCAGCCCATTGCGACAGGCCAGAGAGTGGCAGATGCGAGGGAAAGACCGCCAAGGCAGAGATGGGACGCATCAGGTCTCCGTCCTCGACGTCACAGCGATTGAGGTTCGGGGCCTGGGTCCCGGCATCGTTGTTGCCGCCACAGCCGGTCAGGGAAAGTTCACCGTCAAGGAAATAGGGCTGGATAAGGCAGGTGCGATCAGCCTGCTTCAAGAGCCAGTCCTTGTGATAGACCGGGCCGGTGCGGACATAGTAGCTCTGGGGCGGGTTGTCGTCATATGAGATCGCGGGATCGTCCCATCGGTGCACCACCCGGCTGACGTCGCGCATCATCGTGTCCATCTGGCTGCGCCGAAGCTCAACAGGTTCCGGAGACAGACGATAGGTCCAGTTGGACATGTTGTGGCAGGCGACAATGGCATCGCGGGCGCTGATCGCGCGGGGTTGGGCATAGCCGAAGACGTCAATGCTCCAACGACCTGCCTTGTCCACGGTGTCGACATAGAAGAAGTCGTTGCCCTCGCGCGAGAACATCAGCTCGATCAGGTCGGCAGCAAAGTAGACGTTGCGTTCGCCTTCGATGCGGCGGTTGCCGAGGCGGATGAACTCGTGCGTGGCGAGAATGGCGATGTCAAAGGCCTGTTCCACGTCAGCCGAGGAATAAGAGCCGCCTTCGGGGAGGCGGAAATCGGGACGGTGGAAGCCGAGGATGCCATTGACATGCAGGCGGCGGTTGAAGTTCACGGTGCGGCCGGTAAAATACTGGCTGCCGAACATGAAGATCACGGCGCAGGCGGAATAGCAGCTGTCGCCATTGTCGATGACGGTGCCGTATCCTTTCTCGGAGAAATGCGCGGCGATCTCGGTTGCTTCCAGCAGGCTGCCGCCGGGACTGTCGAGGCAGACCCGCATGAAATAGGTGTTGCCTTCGGGGTCGTCGGGGTCGGGTTTGAGAATTTGCGCTGCGGCTGCGGCGACCTTTTCAAAGTCACCGGGTTTGATGGGGCCAGAGAAACGAGCGGTGCAGTTGGGGTTGTCTGTACGCTCCAGCGTCGCGGCCATGGCGGGGCCGGAGAGGAACAAAAGGGCAAGAAAAATGCGTATCACGTCAATAATCCGGTGTTGTCAGTAATTCAGGGATGTTAGGGGCGGGGGGACGTTCGGGCAAGGATTTCGGCCTTTTGTCGACCGGGATGCTGCGCAGCACGGCAAAGGTGCCTTGACTCCCCCTGCGACTCGTATATACGCGCGGCTTCATTGGTGTTGGTGGCCCTCGCAAGAGGATGCCTGTCATGTCGGCCAATTCCGGCAAGAGGACAACGCCCTTCGAAACCTGAACGAAGGAGAACAGCCGTGACCAAACGCACGACTGCCAAGTACAAAATTGATCGCCGCATGGGCGAAAACATTTGGGGCCGCCCCAAATCCCCCGTCAACCGTCGTGAATACGGCCCCGGCCAGCACGGTCAGCGCCGCAAGGGCAAGATTTCGGACTTTGGTCTGCAGCTGCGCGCCAAGCAGAAGCTGAAAGGCTACTACGGCGACATGACCGAGAAAATGTTCCGCCGCATCTATGCCGAAGCCGAGCGTGTCAAAGGCGACACCGGTGAAAACCTGATCGGTCTGCTGGAGCGTCGCCTGGACGCGGTTGTGTACCGCGCCAAGTTCGTTGCCACCGTTTTCGCAGCGCGTCAGTTCGTGAACCACGGCCACGTCAAAGTGAACGGCAAGAAGGTCAACATCCCTTCCTACCGCGTCAAAGAAGGCGACGTCATCGAAGTGCGTGACAAGTCCAAGCAACTGGCCGTTGTTCTGGAAGCCGTTCAACTGCCCGAGCGTGATGTTCCTGATTACATGGACGTCGACCACTCGAAAATGACCGCCACCTTCGTGCGCACCCCCGGCCTGTCGGACGTGCCGTACCCGGTTGTCATGGAACCGAACCTCGTGGTCGAATTCTACGCGAAGAACTAAGGTTCTTCGCCACACCGAATTTGGAAAACCCGCTGCCGAAACGCAGCGGGTTTTCTTTTGTCTTTACTCCTCAGCCGCTGCGCGGCGGGCTTCTTCGGCCTCAACGGCGGCATAGATCACTTCGGGGTCAACGATCTTGGGAGGAATGTCGAAGCCGCGATTGGCCATCTCCATACCTTCGATTTCGACCGATTCATCATAGGTGCGCACAACGACATCGGTGCCCAGCTCAGCGCGCTCGGCGAGGTGGATCACGTCCTGATTGAACATGCGGATGCATCCTGCGGAACTGGCGTTGCCGATGGACTCCATATCATTGGTGCCGTGGATGCGGTAACGTGTGTCGCGGCTGCCGCGATAGAGATAGAGCGCGCGCGCGCCAAGCGGGCTGGCGACACCGCCGGGAATGCCGCGGGCGAAGGGGCCATAGACCTCGGGTTCGGTGCGCAGCATGTTGGCGGTGGGTGTCCAGCCCGGCCATTCCTCGACCCGGCGGATCGTGGCGCTGCCCTTGAAGCCCCGGCCTTCGCGACCAACGGCAACGGGATAGCGCGTCGCGCGACCGTCTTCTTCTACGTAATAGAGGAACTTGGCATAGGGATCGACCACGATGGTGCCGGGGCTTTCTGTGCCGGTATAGTCCACGGTTTCACGGCGGTTGGGCGCTTCGAGAAACTGCGCCGGGACCTCGGGCAGGGTAATGTCTCCATCCACCACGGAGGCGTAATCGCTGGGGGTTTCCGGTGGGGCGCTGGCGCAGGCGCCGAGTGCCACGAGGCACATACAGAGGAGAGTGGTCTTGATGGCTGCAAAATTCATTGGCGAAAGTCCCAGGGTTTTCTTTTGTGTTTATGGAGAGAGGTTAGAGGCAAGAGCCTCTACATCGCAAGATGACTCGGCACGTTTGATGGGCCGCGTGAAAAACCACAGCGAATGCGTGACCGCAAAGGCGCAATTTGCAGGTCATCGCATCAATCATCTTTCAAACCCTTCGCGCCAAGGCTAGAAGCTGGAGCGAAGCAGGAGTTTATTTGAATATGTCCCGTATTTCGCCACAACCCGGCATCATGGAGATCGAATTGTACGTCGGTGGCAAGTCCACCGTCGAAGGTGTCTCGGATGTTGTGAAGCTATCGTCGAACGAGAACCCCTATGGGTGTTCGGATGCGGCCAAGACTGCACACGGCAAATCGGGGCTGAACCTGCATCGGTATCCCAACACGGACCATGCGGACCTGAGGGCGCTGATCGGCGAGGTGCATGACCTCGATCCGGCGCAGATCATTTGTGGTGTGGGCTCGGACGAGATTCTGCAGTTCATTGCCCAGTGTTATGCCGGACCGGGCGATGAGGTGATCTATACCGAACATGGGTTCTCGATGTACCCGATCCTGGCCCACGCTGCAGGTGCAACCCCGGTCAAGGTGGCCGAGCGCGAGCGTGTGGTGGATGTGGATGCCATTCTGGCGGCTTGCACGGACAAGACCCGCATTGTTTTCATCGCCAACCCGGCCAACCCGACCGGCACCATGGTTGGCAGCAACGAGATGGCGCGACTGGCCGCAGGCCTGCCCGAAGGATGCGTGCTGGTGCAGGACGGGGCCTATGCCGAGTTTGTTGAGGGCTTTGATGGTGGCGCGGCTTTGGTCAATGCCCGCGACAATGTGATCATGACGCGCACGTTTTCCAAGATTTACGGCTTGGGCGGTTTGCGCATTGGCTGGGGCTATGCCCCGCAGGATATCATTGATGTGCTGAACCGGGTGCGCCAGCCGTTTAACCTGTCAGCGGTGCAGTTGACGGTGGCCGAGGCAGCGATCCGCGATCAGGCGTTTGTCCAGAAATGTCGCGAAGACAACGCCCGCTGGCGTGCCTGGTTGGCCGAAGCCTTGATGGAGCATGGCGTGCCGTCGGACACGTCCTGTGCCAACTTTATTCTGGCGCGATTTGCCGATCAGGAAGAAGCCGAGGCCTGTGACGACTACATGAAATCGCAAGGGGTGATCGTGCGTCGGGTGGCAGGCTATGGGCTGCCCAACTGTCTGCGCATCACAGTGGGCGACGAGGCCGGTTGTCGTCGGGTGGCCCATGCGGTCGGACAGTTCAAGGCAGGTGCCAAATGAGTCAGCCGATCTATGACCGCGTGGCCCTGATCGGGTTGGGGCTGATTGCCTCATCCATGTTCTGGGCGATGAAGCGCGGTGGATTGGCTGGAGAAGTGACAGGCTATGCCCGCTCGCAGGCGACACGGGACAAGGCCCGTGAAATCGGCCTGTGCGACCGGGTGTGCGACAGCGCATCCGAGGCGGCAGAGGGTGCGGATCTTGTGGTTCTTTGCGTACCGGTTGGGGCAATGGGCGGCGTTGCGAAAGAGATCGCACCGGTTCTGAAACCGGGCGCTACGATCAGCGATGTGGGCTCGGTCAAGCGGTCGGTGATCCGTGCGGTGGCACCGCATTTGCCGGATGATGTGCATTTTGTTCCGGCCCACCCGTTGGCAGGGACCGAACATTCCGGACCTGAATCGGGGTTTGCCGAACTGTATGACAATCGCTGGTGCATCATTGTGCCCGCAGATGAGACCACGGATCATGACGCGGTGCGCCGCTTGGAAACCCTGTGGCAGGGCATGGGCGCCAACACCGATGAGATGGATGCTGATCACCATGATCTGGTGCTTGCCGTCACCAGCCATGCGCCGCACTTGATTGCCTATACCATGGTTGGCGTCGCGGACGACCTGCGGCGGGTGACAGACAGCGAAGTCATCAAGTATTCCGCCGCCGGTTTCCGGGACTTTACACGGATTGCGGCCTCGGATCCGACCATGTGGCGCGACGTGTTTCTGAACAACAAGGACGCGACGCTGGAGATACTGGGGCGCTTCACCGAAGAGTTGTTCGCCCTGCAACGTGCCATTCGCACCGGGGATGGCGACCAGCTGTTTGACTATTTCACCCGCACGCGAGACATCCGGCGCGGGATCATCGAAGCCGGACAGGACACGGACGCGCCCGATTTTGGGCGTGGCGCGAAGAAGCCGTGATCCGGCGGGGTCTCATAGCCCTTTTGATACTGGCCGGGATGGCCCAGGCCAATGCCCCCGACCGGTCGCTGCGTCCGGTGGCACGCGAAGATGTTTTTCCACCCGCACTGCCCAGTTCAGCGCCTGAGCGGTCTCTCCGGCCCAAGGTGCGACCGGGTAACCTGGCGCGATCCTCCTCTTCTCGGGCCAACGCGGCCAGCGCCGTTGCAGCGGCCGAGGCGGCGGGCCAGCCAGTGGCTCGACCCGCGCCAGCGCCATCGGCAACCCCGGCGCGGGATACAGAGCCCGACGTCAAGCAAACCCGCCGCAAGGCCTCGGCCACACGGGTTGGCAAGGTGTGCAAGGATCGGAAGCTGCAAGGCACCGAAGTTGGCAACGTGCCCGGAAAACTGAACGGATGCGGGATTCGCAGGGGCGCGGTCAAGCTTTATTCAGTGTCGGGTGTAACTCTCAGCCAACCTGCGGTGATGGAGTGTGACACCGCGCGCGCGCTGAAGAAATGGGTCGAAGGTGGCATGGACAGCGCCGTCGGTCGCTATGGACGTGGGGTGGTCGAGCTGAAGGTGGCAGCGGGCTATTCCTGCCGCACTCGCAACAACCGGCCCGGCGCGAAGATTTCCGAACACGGCAAGGGGCGCGCGATCGACATCTCGGGGTTCGAGTTGAAGAACGGCGATACGATCAGCGTCCTGAACGACTGGGGTAAGGGTAAAAAGGGTCGCATTCTAAAAAAGATGCACAGCAAGGCCTGCGGGCCGTTCGGCACGGTGTTGGGGCCGAACAGCGACCGTTACCACAAGGACCATTTCCACTTTGACGTGGCCAAGCACCGTGGCGGGCCCTATTGCCGTTAACGCAATGTCAGCCGTGGTGCCGGGGCGATGGCGACGGGCCCAAGTCGTGTGGTGCCGTTCTTGAAGTTCAGCGGGATATCCAACGTTTTTGGATTGCCGGACAGGCCTGAAAGCAGTTCCAACCCCTGTTCGACAGCATCCAGCACGCCCTGGCCGATCTGATCGGACTGCCGCGCAATCTCGATGATGTCGCGCCAGTTGGTGGCGCGCAGGGTGATCTCGCCCGTGGGGTAGCCGGTATTGTCCACGGTGACCCTTCCGGAAGCCTGCAGCCTGAGGTCGCCCCAGGCGATCTCGGCCAGTTTAACCTCGACCCAGGTGGGTTGGGGACGGGCGTCTTCCAGCGATGCGCGGTCGAAGGGGCGGTCAAAGCCGGCGAAGATATCGGCCTCGACAGTTTGCAGAGTGCGGGGCATCGCTTGGCCCGAGGGCAGGCGATAAGACACGGGCGGCGCAAACCCCGTGGTGGTCAGGGCAAAGCGGTAGGTGTTTGGATCGTCTTGCCGGTGCAGGGCTAGTTGCAGGCTGTCTGCCGAGAGTTGCCAGTCGGCGGTGGAAGTTATGGTCAGGTCCTGGGTGGCAAAATTGCTGCGCTCAAGCGGCAGGCTGGTCGCCGCGCCCAACACCAGGGAAGCCTTGGTGTCGGTGCTGGAGATGGACAGTTTCTGATCCGGAAAGGCAAGCTGCTGGTTCTCGGGCCAGATGGCGATTACGTGGTTGGGGCGGTAGCTGAGCGCAAAGAGCTGAAAGAACGGGGCGGTCCAGGCCACGCCCGTGTCCGGATCGGCCAGCGCGATGTTGGTGAAGGTGGTATCAAAGCGGTTGGGATAGCCGCTGACAGAGACATCGCTGGCTTCGGCCTGCCAACCTTCGGTCTGACGCTGGTCGAACCAGGCGACAAACCCGGTTTTGACACCGGTTGCACCAATGAACCAATAGGCCGACCAGCCAAGTGCAGCTATCAGGACAACGATCACGAGGCGTTTCATCAAACAGGCCCTTTTCCACAGACAGTGATTGGTGTTTAAACGCGCAAAACCTGAAGGACCAGAGACATGACGATGTGGGTATTCGGTTACGGATCGCTTTTGTGGAATCCGGGCTTTCCCTACCGCGAAAAGGTGATTGCCACGTTGCCGGGCTGGCATCGCAGTTTCTGCATGCGCTCGATCCACCATCGCGGCACCGAAGAGAAACCGGGGCTGGTGCTGGCGCTGGATGCGGATAATGGCGCGCATTGTCAGGGATTGGCGCTGTTGGTTGAGGAAGGCCATGAAGCCAAGACGCTGGAAGAGTTGCGCGCGCGCGAGTTGATCTCTTCCGCATATCTGGAGCGCATGTTGCATGTCGATCTGCGCGATGGTCGGCAGGTGGAAGCCGTGACCTATGTGATCGATCCGCATCACGTGCAGTATTGCCACCTGGACCTGGAAGAACAGGCGCAGATCATTTCGACCGCGGTTGGCGGTAGAGGGCCGAACACGGATTATCTGCACAATACGGCCAGCCATCTTTTTGAGCTGGGCATCGAGGATTCTGATCTGGACTGGCTGTCGGTACGAGTGCGCGAACTGACGGCAAAATAGCGGCAACAGGTGCCGGAAAATCTTCTAGAAGATTTTCCGTTGTGCAGAAATTTCTAGAAATTTCTGTTGCGGTGTCCAGATCGGGGTTTGTGTCGGTTCTGGCCGAGAGTTCCTTGGGATAAGTTCTTGGCACGTGGCAGCGGAGCCATTAGGGTAACGCCAGATAAAAACAATGTGTCAGGAGCTGTCCCGATGGAGCAGCCGGACCGAGAAGTCGAGCCGCATTTCTCTCATCCCGTCCGCCAGATCATCTTGATGTTGATCGTTTTGGCGCTGACCGGTCTATTGGGCTACGTTGCCCTGCCGCGCGTCATGCCGGTTTTTGAGGCGAACCCCTATCTGAACGGCTTTATCGGCATGGTCTTTGTGATCGGTGTTCTGGCCTGTTTCGGGCAGGTGTTTTCGCTGATCAACTCGGTGCGCTGGATCGAGAACTTTGCAGCTGAGCGCGAAGGTGGCGAAACGGCCAATGCGCCGTCACTGTTGGCGCCTTTGGCAGCCTTGTTGCGCAAACGGGGTGCACGAACGCAGATCGGTACATCCTCAACCCAGTCCATTCTGGACTCGGTGGCGACCCGGATCGAGGAAACCCGGGAGATCACCCGATACCTCGTCAACATGTTGATTTTCCTGGGCCTTTTAGGAACATTCTACGGGCTGGCCACAACCGTGCCAGCGGTGGTCGACACCATCCGCAGCCTTGCCCCTCAAGAGGGCGAAGGTGGCGTAGAGGTGTTCTCGCGACTGATGAGCGGGTTGGAAAGCCAGCTGGGTGGCATGGGCGTTGCCTTTGCCTCGTCGTTGTTGGGGCTGGCCGGATCACTGATCGTTGGGCTGCTGGAGCTTTTTGCGGGCCACGGCCAGAACCGGTTTTACCGCGAGTTGGAAGAGTGGCTGAGCACCATCACACGCGTCAGCTTCTCGACTGGCGAAGGTGAGGGTGGCATCGAACATTCTGCGATTGCCAATGTGCTGGATCATATGACCCAGCAGATGGAAGGCCTGCAGTCGATGTTCACCCAAGGTGATGCGCGCAGCTCGGAGCTGGATACCAAACTGAGCCGACTGGCGGATGCGCTTGAGGCGATGACCGATCGCATGGAGGCACAGGCACCGGCGACGCAGGCTTTGTTGCGAGTTGCAGAAGGTCAGGAACGTTTGATCCACGCGCTGGAGTTGCGCGGTGAAGGTGAACACGGCATTGATGCCGAGAGCCGAATGCGGTTGCGGTCGATCGACGTGCAGATGCTACGCATTCTGGAAGAGATTTCCGCCGGACGTCAGGAGAGCATGGCCGAGATCCGTACCGACCTTTCGGCCTTGGCCCGGGCGCTGAAACAAGCAACCCGCAACCCGCGCAAAGCGGGCGGTAAAGCGCAGGACAGCGGAGGCGAGGGCTGATCCATGGCCCTTTCCCGGCGCACAGGACAACGGTTCCAAGCCTCGATCTGGCCCGGGTTTGTCGATGCGATGACCGGTCTGCTCCTGGTGCTGATGTTCGTGCTGACCATTTTCATGGTGGTACAGTTTGTCTTGCGCGAGACCATCACGGGACAGGAAACGGAACTGGACGCGCTGTCACTGGAAGTGGCGGCGCTGGCGCAGGCGCTGGGGCTGGAGCGGGACCGTACGACAAACCTTGAGACACAGGTGGGGGGCTTGCGCGCGACCCTGGCCGATGAACGCGCCGAGGCCGAGCGGCAATCACAGTTGATTGCGACGCTGACGGCGAACCTAACCACGCGCGAGAGCGAGTTGGCCGACGCGCAAACGCGGATCACCAGTTTCGAAGCGCAGGTGGCGGCCTTGCTGGCCGAGAAGGACACGGCACTGGGGACAATCGCCGATCTGGAGGGGCTGCGGGACCAGTTGCTAGGCGAGCAGGACGCCTTGAACCTGGCCTTGGCCACGGCACGATCTGAGATAGACGCAAAGACCGAGGCCGCGCGGTTGGCAGCGGCGCGGCGCGAGGCACTTGAAGCGATGATCGCCGACCTCAACCGTGAACAGGCCGAGCGCGCAGCCGCCAATAGCGCCTTGAGTACTCGTGTGGCCGATCTGGAGGCGAGCCTGAGTGAGGAAGAAAAAGCCCGGCTGGCTGAGGCGGCGGCGGCAGAAGCTCTGCGTGAACGGTTGCAGACTGCCGACGCCGAGTTGACTGCGATGTCGCTGGCGTTGGAAGAACAACGACGCAAGGCAGAGGAAACGTTGACCATGCTGGCCGCGGCCGACGCGGCGCGGAAGGACCTGACCGAGAAACTCGCCGCGGCCCTTTTGGCTGGCGAGGCGGCGCAAACGGATCTGGCGCAGACACTGCTGGCGCTCGAGGCGCAGCGGACGAAAAGCACGGCGCTGGCCCAGGATCAGGTGGCGACTCAAACCGCGCTGGCGGCGGCAGAGGCGGAACTTGAAGACGTTCGCGCGGCGCTCGCCACGACAGAAGGTGCGCTGCAGGACTCGCGCGCGGCAGAAGCGGCGGCAAGAGCGTCGTCAGAGGGTGCCACGACTGAGCTGGAAGATGCGCGCTTTGCGCTTTCGGTCACACAGAACGAACTGGATGCGGCGCAGGTTCGGTTGCAGGGGATCGAGGGCGATCTTGCGCTGAAAGAAGATGAGTTGAACCGCAAACGCGATGAACTGGCGCAAAAGCTGGCCGAGTTGCGGGCGTTGCAGATTGCCCTGGAGCGCGCGCAAGAGGACGCCGCCGATGCAGGTCAGCTGCAGGTCGATCTGAAAACAGCTGAACAGCAATTGGCGGCAGCCATTGCGGCCCGGATTGCGGCTGAGGCGCAGATTGGCAATGAGGACGATATTCAAAAGCGGCTGGCGGAAGCACTGGCGGCGAAACTGGCGGCGGAGCAGTCTGCAGCAGAGACTCTGACCGCTGCCGAAGAGCGCGAGGCGTTGCTCGCCGCTGCCAATCAGGCATTGGCCGCAGAAGAGACGCGCTCGGCCGAGAGCCAGCGTGAGATTGCGCTGCTCAATCAGCAAGTGGCCGCTTTGCGGTCGCAGTTGTCCGGGCTGCAGGCGCTGCTGGATGATGCCAAGCAGCGAGACGCGGCATCACAGGTTCAGTTGCAGTCGCTGGGGTCGGATCTGAACACGGCGCTGGCCCGTGCGGCGGCCGAAGAGCGTAAGCGGCGAGAGCTGGAAGAGGCAGAACGCAAACGGTTGGAGGCTGAGGCCAAGGACCTGCAGAAGTTCCGCTCAGAGTTCTTTGGCAGGTTGCGCGACGTGCTGGCTGGACAGGAAGGCGTGCGTGTCGTGGGCGACCGATTTGTGTTTTCATCCGAGGTGTTGTTTGACATCGGCAGCGCGGATTTGTCGGAAGAAGGCAAGGGCGAAATCGCCAAGGTGGCCGCAATCCTTTCACGCGTTTCCAGTGACATCCCGGATGGCATTGACTGGATCATCCGGGTTGACGGACACACGGACAACCAGCCATTTTTCAGCGCTGGAAAGTACGGTGATAACTGGGAGTTGAGCCAGGGCAGGGCGCTGTCTGTGGTGCGCTTTATGGCGGATGATCTGGGTATTCCGTCAAAGCGGCTATCGGCCAACGGATTTGGCGAGTTTCAACCGCTGGATCCCGCCGACACACCCGAAGCGCGGGCCAAGAATCGACGTATCGAGATCAAGCTGACAGAGCGTTAGGGTGCATCGGGCAGGAGCTTGCCCGGATTCATGATGCCCTTGGGGTCGAGTTGGCGCTTGAGCCCATGCATGACTTCGAGTGCGATCGGGTCTTTGCGGCGGGCCATGGTGCTGCGTTTCATCAGTCCGATGCCATGCTCGGCGCTGAAACTGCCTCCAAGGTCTGCCACCAGGTCCTCGATGGCTTCGACAAGCGCCTCGCGGTCCTTCGACATTTCTGGCGGGTTCCAGAGAGAGTAGTGCACGTTGCCGTCGCCAAGGTGTGCAACATAGATCGGTTCAACCTGGGGAGAGATGTGTCGGGTGTCGTGCTCGGCGCGCTGCAGAAACTCGGCAACTTTGTCGAGAGGCAGAGCAATGTCCGTGTCCAAGGTCGCACCGCGCAGGTCGGCGACCTCAAAGGTCGACTCGCGGCGTTGCCACATCTCGGCGCGTTGGGATTCATTCTGGGCGATCACTGCGTCGCTGACCTGTTCCTGTTCGATGGCCTGCGCCAGTTCCTCTTCGAGGAGTGACAGGAGGTCGTCATTTTCGCGGGTCATGGCCAGTTCGACCAGAATGGTGAACGCGGGCACCGGGGTAAAGACCGGTCGAAGCGCAGGCAGGGCGCGTGGCAGGAGGGCACAGTAATTCTGCGGCATCAGTTCAAAGGCTTCGACCGCGCCTCCGCTGGCACGGTTGAGGCGATTGAGAAGCGACAATGCGGCATCGATGTCATCCATCGCGATCATGGCCGTGGCAAAGTCTCGCGGTTTGGGCGCAAGGCGCAGGATGGCCTCAGTAATGACCCCAAGCGTCCCTTCTGAGCCGATGAACAGGTGTTTCAGGTCGTAGCCTGTGTTGTCCTTGCGCAATTCGCTGTTCAGATCCATGACGCGCCCATCGGCGAGAACCACGGTCAAACCAAGGCAAAGATCGCGCGCGTTGCCATATCGCAGGACGTTCGAGCCACCGGCATTGGTGGCGAGGTTGCCGCCGATGCGGCAGCTGCCACGGGCGCCAAAAACCAAAGGAAAGGTCAGGTTATGTTCGTCCGCAGCGGCGCGGACGGTGTCGAGGATGGCCCCGGCCTGAACCCGCATCACCTGGGCCTCGGGCTTGATTTCAAGGATCTTGTCCATGCGGTCCAGTGACAGGATCACCGCAGGGGTTTGCGGGTCTGGGAAAGTTGCCCCGGTCAGGCCGGTGTTGCCACCCATGGGGATGATCGGAACAGTGTGGTCATTGGCAAGCGCGAGGACGCCGGCGACCTCATCAGTGGAGCCGGGGCGGACGACCGCATGGGACCGCCCGTGGTACTGCGGCAACCAGCCGTGGTCGTAACTATCGCGCGGTGCGTCGCCGGACAGGATGTAACGTGGACCGACGACGGCGGTTAATGCGGTGATAAAGGCGTCCAACTGCGGCCTCCTGATTTGCGGTCAGTTGACCTTCTCCAAGCGCGCGTAAGGCGTCAAGCTATTCGCGGATCGTGAGGGTCAACTTGTCCCGGGCGTAGACCTGTCCATTGCGGGTCAGGGTCACGGTGCCCAGATAGTTGCCGGTTGGCCAGCCCGCGGCAGGGCGCTTCTTGCCCGCAGCCCGGAAGTAAAGCGCCTGAGGTTTCTTGAGCGTCACCTGATTGGTGAAGGAAAAGCCGTTGGGGCCGGTGATGGTGATCTCCAGTTGATCCCCTGTGCGGCTGCCGAACCCCAGCGAAAAGAGCACTATGGCGGGCGCGTCAGGGGGCAGGGTGTCCGTTCCGGCAACGCCTGATTTGATGTCAGCGTAGTCTGGCACCCCTATGTCATAGCCCAGGCGCACAATCCCGCCCGGCACGTAGCCGGGGTTTGTCGCCCATAGCGCATCTTCGCGCAGTGAGGCGCAAGTGGCGTCCGGGTCGCCGGGAGCAAAGGGATCGACCACCTTGCCCTTGTGGCGCAGTGACATGTGGAGGTGGGGAAACTCGGTCTTGCCGCTCAGGCCGACCTGGCCCAAGGGCGTGCCAGCATCAACGATTTCGCCTTTGACCACCGAAATACTGCCGCGCTTCATGTGGCAATACTGAGTGACCCACCCCGCGCCATGATCAATGGCGACGCCATTACCGCATTCCTTGCCCTTGACTGCGGCCAGCCGGTCCTTGGTAACAAGCGCATCCTGCATGCCATCACGTGTGCCCACGACACGGCCTGCTGCAGCGGCCAGTACATCGACGCCATCCTGCATGGCGGCTGTGGTGGGCAGGGCGAAATCAGTGCCCTTGTGCCCATCGTAGGACAGCCGCCCACAGGCAAAGTCGCTCCACCCCGATGAGGGGTCAGCATCAACATAGTTCTGGACGTAACAGGTTTCGCCCAGAACGCAGTCGATGGGCTGTTCCAAAACAGGTGCGCCCGCGACCGGAGAGGCCGCGAGCGCTAAAACTGTCAGAGCCGCGCGGGCCAGCATTACTCTGCGGTCAGTAGCGGTGGTTTATTGCCTTCAATCCGTGGTTTGTCAGGTCCACTGAGCTCCAGCTTTAGTTCGCCGTTCTTGACCGCGACCTTCACGACGCCACCTTTGGCAAGCGTACCGAACAACAGCTCTTCGGCGAGCGGCTTTTTGATATGCTCCTGAATCACGCGGGCCAGAGGGCGCGCGCCCATCTTGTCGTCGTAGCCTTTGTTACCAAGCCATTCCGCCGCTTTGGGCGTCAGTTCGATGGTTACGTTGCGGTCCATGAGCTGCGCTTCGAGTTGCAGAACGAATTTTTCCACCACGCGCATGATGACGTCTTTGGGCAGTGGTGCAAAAGAGATCACAGCATCCAGACGGTTGCGGAATTCCGGCGTAAAGGTGCGTTCGATGGCGGCGGTGTCTTCGCCCTCGCGCCGATCCCTCCCAAAGCCGATGGCGGCCTTGGCTTGTTCGGTCGCACCCGCGTTCGAGGTCATGATCAGGATCACGTTGCGGAAATCGACCGTGCGCCCGTTGTGATCGGTCAACGTGCCGTGGTCCATCACCTGTAGAAGGATGTTGTAGACATCCGGGTGCGCCTTTTCCATCTCATCGAGCAGAAGGACGCAGTGCGGGTGCTGGTCAACGCCGTCGGTCAGCTGGCCACCCTGATCAAATCCGACATAACCCGGAGGCGCGCCGATCAGACGCGAGACCGCGTGCTTCTCCATATACTCCGACATGTCAAAGCGCAGGAGTTCCACGCCCAGCGTATCCGCCAGTTGTTTGGCGACCTCGGTCTTACCCACACCGGTTGGACCGGCGAAGAGGTAGTTGCCGATGGGCTTTTCAGGTTCGCGCAGGCCCGCGCGGGCCAGTTTGATGGCCGACGAGAGCGCTTCGATGGCGTTGTCCTGTCCGAAGACCACGCGTTTCAGAGACCGTTCGAGGTCTTTCAGGACCTCGGCATCGTTTTTCGACACGTTCTTGGGCGGGATGCGGGCGATCTTGGCCACAACGGCCTCGATCTCTTTCACGCCGATGGTCTTGCGGCGCTTAGAGGCCGCCACGAGATGCTGCGCCGCACCTGCCTCGTCGATCACATCGATCGCCTTGTCGGGCAGTTTGCGGTCATTCATGTAGCGCGCGGAAAGTTCCACGGCGGTCTTGATCGCATCGGCGGTGAATTTCACGCTGTGATGCTCTTCAAAGTAAGGCTTGAGACCGCGCAGGATTTTGATGGTGTCTTCGACCGACGGTTCGTTGACGTCGATCTTTTGAAAGCGCCGCGAGAGCGCGCGATCTTTTTCAAAGTGCTGACGGAACTCTTTATAAGTGGTCGAGCCCATGGTGCGCAATTTGCCGCCCTGAAGCGCGGGCTTCAGAAGGTTGGAGGCATCCATGGCCCCACCCGAGGTGGCGCCGGCACCGATTACCGTGTGGATTTCGTCGATGAACAGCACCCCATCGGGGTGTTCTTCCAGCTCGGTTACGACGGCCTTCAGCCGTTCCTCAAAGTCGCCGCGATAGCGGGTGCCCGCAAGCAGTGCGCCCATGTCGAGCGAAAAGATCGTGGTGTTGGCCAAAACCTCGGGTGTTTGACCCTTGACGATCTGGTGCGCGAGCCCCTCGGCGATGGCGGTTTTGCCGACACCGGGATCACCCACTAGCAGGGGGTTGTTCTTGCGACGGCGGCACAGCACCTGAATGCAGCGTTCAACTTCGGAATCGCGGCCGATCAGCGGATCGATGTCGCCCTTGGCGGCCTTGGCGTTCAGATCAACGCAATACTTGGCAAGCGCGCTTTCCTTGTTCTCAGCCTCGGGCGAGTCGATGGTGTGATCTTCATCTCCCTCAGCACCCGAGACAGGGCGGCTTTCACCAAAGGCCGGGTCCTTGGCAACGCCATGGGCGATGAAGTTCACGGCGTCATAACGGGTCATGTCCTGTTCTTGCAGGAAATAGGCAGCGTTGGATTCGCGCTCGGCAAAGATGGCGACCAACACGTTTGCGCCAGTCACTTCGGTCCGTCCCGAGGACTGCACATGAATGGCTGCCCGCTGGATCACCCGTTGAAAGGCGGCCGTTGGCACGGCTTCTGAACCTTCGATATCCGTCACGAGGTTGGAAAGATCATCGTTGATGAATTCCAAGAGCGTGCTGCGCAATTCGTCGAGGTCGACGCTGCAGGCCTGCATGACGCGCACGGCGTCGGGTTCGTCCAAAAGGGCGAGAAGAAGATGTTCTAGGGTTGCAAACTCATGACGGCGTTCGTTGGCCTGCGCCAGCGCCGCGTGGATTGCCTGTTCAAGCGTCGTCGAGAATGAAGGCACTGCTCTGGTGCTCCTCTTGGTTCTGGGTTGCAGGGATGCGAGACCCCAAACAACCATGGCCTCATAGGTTTAAAGTTTGGTCTATCTGGCCCGGTCTTCAAGGACTTTCTGCATATTTCCCTTCACAAAAACAGGAATTGCCCGGATTTCACGCCCCAGAACTCGCTCAGAAATTGTCTTTGCGGTGGCGAATCTCTGCAAAAACGCGTGCCGGGTCGGCGCCCTCCATGCCCAGATGGCGCTGAACTTCGGGCGCGGTGGCGCGTAGGAATGGGTTGGTGGCCAATTCCTCTGCCAGGGTCGAGGGTACGGTGGGCTGGCCTTTGGCGCGGGCTTCTGTGATGGCCTCGATCCTGGCGGTCAGGGCTGGATTGGCAGGATCAACGGTTACGGCAAAGCGGGCGTTGGCGGCGGTATACTCATGGCCGGAGTAGACGATGGTATCGGGCGGCAAGGCTGCGAGCTTCGAGAGTGACACCCACATCATGTCCGGGTCGCCCTCGAACAGGCGGCCACACCCCATCGCCATCAGGCTGTCCGCGGTAAAGACGGCGCCAGTCTCGGGCAGGTAAAACGCGATGTGCCCCACTGTGTGGCCGGAAACGTCCAAGACCTGTACAGCCTCCCCCCCAAGTTGGAAGCTGTCACCCTCGGTCACAGCCAGATCGAGGGATGGCAGGCGATGGGCATCCGCTGCGGCGCCAATGACCTTGGCCGGGTGTGCTTGCAAAAGGGCGGCGAGCCCGTCCACGTGATCCCAATGGTGGTGTGTCAGGAACACGTGGCTGAGGGTCCAGCCGCGCGTGCGCAGCGCCTCGGAGATCACTCCGGACTCGGGCACATCGACAACTGCGGTCTCGCCGCTGGCAGTATCATGGATCAGGAAGGCGTAGTTATCGGACAGACAGGGCAGGGTGACGATGTCGAGGGGCATGGATTTTCGCTTTGTGATTGTTATGTTGGGTTCAGCTTTGCCGATCAGACGGGCGGTTGCAATGCATCTTGATGTGCAGGATCTGCGGAATTTCTACTATCGCAGCACGCTGGGGCGTGCGGCGCAAAAGGCCGTGCGCGAAGAAGTGCTGGAGCTGTGGCCCGAAGCCAAGGGGCTGACGGTGGCAGGCTTTGGCTTTGCCGTGCCGCTTTTGCGGCCCTATCTGGCAGATGCGCGCCGCGTTTTCGGGTTGATGCCAGCACCGCAGGGTGTGATGCCCTGGCCTGCTGGTATGGCAAATGTTTCGGTGCTGTGTGAAGAGACGCTCTGGCCGATCGAAACGGGCAGGCTGGACCGGCTGGTGATGATGCATGGGCTTGAAACCTGCGAGCGGCCGTCGGACCTGTTGAACGAGGCTTATCGCGCCCTCGGGCCCGGGGGGCGTGCGTTGTTCATCGTACCGCATCGAGCGGGTATGTGGACCCGCAGCGACAAGACACCGTTCGGCTATGGCCGCCCCTATACAACCGGACAGTTAGAGGCCCAGTTGCGCCAGCATGGTTTCATGCCGGAACGCCACCGTACGACACTCTATCAACCCCCCTCGCAGAAACGTTTCTGGCGCAAGACCGGCACCATGTGGGAAAGCCTGGGCAAAACGGTATCGCCAGTGTTGGCGGGCAGTGTGTTGATTGTTGAGGCCAGTAAACGCGTACACGCGCCGAGTGGGCCGGGGCTGCGGGAAGCGGTGAAAAAGCCGTTAGGGGTTTTGGCGCCGAAGCCTGACGCGGCGCCAGTCTAGATTTTCGTGAAATTGGTCATCGTGGTGCGGCGCGCGGCGATGTGAAAATCTACGTTTCCGCTAACGGAGTGACGTGGTTTTAGTCCGGGAATCGCGAAAAAGCGGGATTCTAGAGGCACTTTTTTCACGTCCTGTCGCAGGCAAACGGTCGCACCTGCGCCAAAGCATTAGAAATAAGGGGTTTTCGCCTCTCACAGAATATTTCAAACCATGTTGCTAGGTAGCCAAGCCTCTGCTACACCCGCGACGGATTTTACTGCCCCGAACCAACGGGGCGATGAAACGTCCCTGGGTATTGCATACAATTGTATGCTGTGACTGGGGCCAGAAAGCGGAAGGGTGGACGTGTCCGAACCAGCTTCGATCTCCTCTGGCATTGCGCAACGCTATGCCACTGCGGTCTTTCAGATCGCGAAAGAGTCCAAGACACTTGCCGATTTGGAAAGTGGTCTGGACGACCTCAGCACCGCTTTGGCTGAAAGCGCAGAACTGCGCGACCTGATTTCTTCGCCGGTGATCAGCCGGGAAGATCAGGGCAAGGCCATTGCGCAAATTGCAGACAAGATGGGTCTTCAGCAGATGCTGAAGAATGTTCTGGGCCTGATGGCCGAGAAACGTCGTCTGTTCGTGCTGCCGCAGCTGGTGGAACAGCTGCGTGCAATGCTTGCCGAAGAAAAGGGTGAGGTCACCGCCGAGGTGGTTTCCGCAAAAGCCCTGACCAAGACGCAAAGCGAAAAGCTCTCCAAGACTCTGGCCGCGCGTGTCGGTAAAGATGTCAAAATCAATGCGGCCGTCGATGAATCCCTCATTGGCGGTCTTGTCGTTAAAGTGGGCTCGAAGATGATCGACACCTCGATCGCTTCCAAGCTCTCTTCCCTCCAGAATGCAATGAAAGAGGTCGGATAATGGGTATCCAAGCAGCCGAAATCTCTGCGATCCTTAAGGACCAGATCAAAAACTTTGGCCAGGAGGCCGAGGTGGCCGAAGTCGGTCGTGTGCTTTCCGTCGGTGACGGCATTGCGCGTGTCTACGGCCTGGACAATGTTCAAGCCGGTGAGATGGTTGAATTCCCAGGTGGGATTCAGGGCATGGCGCTGAACCTTGAGAATGACAACGTTGGTGTTGTTATCTTCGGGTCGGACCGTGACATCAAAGAAGGCGATATCGTCAAGCGTACCAACTCGATCGTGGACGTTCCGGTCGGCAATGGCCTGTTGGGTCGCGTTGTCGACGGTCTGGGTAACCCGATCGACGGAAAAGGTCCGATCGACTCGACCGAGCGTGGCATTGCAGACGTGAAAGCGCCGGGCATTATCCCGCGTAAGTCGGTTCACGAGCCGATGGCAACCGGCCTGAAATCGGTTGACGCGATGATCCCGATTGGCCGTGGCCAGCGCGAGCTGATCATTGGTGACCGTCAGACCGGCAAGACCGCCGTTGCTCTGGACGCGATCCTGAACCAGAAATCCTATAACGAAGCCGCTGGCGACGACGAAAGCAAGAAACTGTACTGTGTGTACGTTGCGATCGGTCAAAAGCGTTCGACTGTTGCTCAGCTGGTTAAGAAACTGGAAGAGTCCGGCGCGATTGAATACTCGATCGTTGTTGCTGCAACCGCTTCGGACCCCGCGCCGATGCAGTTCCTGGCACCCTATGCCGCGACCGCGATGGCCGAGTTCTTCCGCGACAACGGCCGCCACGCTCTGATCATCTATGATGACCTTTCCAAGCAGGCTGTGTCCTATCGTCAGATGTCGCTGCTGCTGCGTCGTCCGCCCGGACGTGAAGCCTATCCTGGTGACGTTTTCTATCTTCACTCGCGCCTTCTGGAGCGTTCGGCCAAGCTGAACGAAGACTTTGGTGCAGGCTCGCTGACCGCGCTGCCCGTGATTGAAACCCAAGGTGGTGACGTTTCGGCGTTTATTCCGACCAACGTGATTTCGATCACCGACGGCCAGATCTTCCTGGAAACCGAACTGTTCTACCAAGGTATCCGCCCTGCTGTGAACACCGGTCTGTCGGTGTCGCGCGTTGGTTCGTCGGCGCAAACTTCGGCCATGTCGTCGGTTGCTGGTCCGGTGAAACTGTCGCTGGCTCAGTATCGTGAGATGGCCGCCTTCGCTCAGTTTGGCTCCGACCTCGACGCTGCAACCCAGCAGCTGCTGAACCGTGGTGCACGTCTAACCGAACTGATGAAGCAGGCGCAGTACTCGCCGCTGACCAACTCGGAAATCGTCTGCGTCATCTTCGCAGGTGTGAACGGCTACCTCGACAAGATCGAAGTATCTGATGTGGGTCGTTTCGAGCAAGGCCTGCTGCAGCACCTGCGCGGCAAGCATGCTGACCTTCTGCAGTGGATCACCGACGAAGATCCCAAGATCAAAGGCGACGCCGCAGATAAAGTGAAAGCAGCACTCGACGAATACGCCGCTGATTTCGCGTAAGGGGCCTGACAGATGCCAAATCTCAAGGACCTAAAAAACAGGATCGAGAGTGTGAAGAACACTCGGAAGATCACTAAAGCCATGCAAATGGTTGCCGCGGCGAAACTTCGCCGCGCGCAGGAAGCTGCAGAGCAGTCACGTCCCTACACTGAGCGGTTCAATGCCGTGATGGGTGGGCTGGCTGCTTCTGTTGGTGGGTCGGCCTCTGCGCCCAAGCTGCTGAGCGGCACGGGCAAGGATGACGTTCATCTGTTGGTCATCATGACGGCGGAACGCGGTCTGTGTGGCGGTTTCAACTCGAACATTGCCAAGCTTGGCCGTGCGCGGGCGCAGGAACTGATTGCAAAAGGCAAAACGGTGAAAATCATTACCGTTGGCAAAAAAGGCCGCGACAGCATCAAGCGTGAGCTTGGTGATCACTTCATTGGCCACGTGGACCTGACCGAAGTGAAACGGGTTGGTTACGAAAACGCGCAAGATATTGCGCGCGATCTGCTGGCGCGGTTCGACGGTGAAGAGTTCGACGTTTGCACGATCTTCTACTCGAAGTTCGTCAACGTCGTGACGCAGGTTCCCACAGCTCAGCAAATCATCCCGGCCTCGTTTGAAGAGACCGAAGGTGAAGGCGAAAGCACTCTGTATGACTACGAGCCCAGCGAAGAGGCCATCCTGGCTGACCTTCTGCCGCGCGGTGTGGCCACACAGATCTTTGCAGCGCTGCTGGAAAATGGCGCCTCGGAGCAGGGCTCGCGGATGTCCGCTATGGACAACGCAACCCGCAATGCTGGCGAAATGATCGACAAACTGACTATTCAGTTCAACCGCTCGCGTCAGGCTGTGATCACCAACGAGCTTATTGAAATTATCTCGGGCGCGGAAGCGCTCTAAGAACCGGAGACAAAACATGGCAAACGCAAAAGGCAAAGTGACCGCGGTCATTGGCGCCGTTGTGGACGTGCAGTTCGAGGACGCCCTTCCGGAAATCCTCAACGCGCTGACCACTGACAACAACGGCAAGAAACTGGTTCTGGAAGTTGCCCAGCACCTTGGCGAAAACACTGTTCGTACCATCGCGATGGACGCGACCGAAGGTCTGGTTCGTGGCCAGAGCGTCGAAGACACCGGCGAACCCATCGCGGTTCCCGTTGGCACAGGCACCCTGGGCCGCATCCTGAACGTCACCGGCGACCCGGTTGACGAAAAAGGCCCGGTTGATGCGACCGGCAGCCGCCCAATCCACGGCGATGCACCTGCTTTTGAAGAGCAGTCGACCGCAACGGAAATTCTGACCACCGGCATCAAGGTGATCGACCTTCTGGCCCCCTACACCAAGGGTGGTAAAATTGGTCTGTTCGGCGGTGCGGGCGTTGGCAAAACCGTTCTCATCATGGAACTCATCAACAACATCGCAAAAGTGCACTCGGGTGTGTCCGTGTTCGCGGGTGTAGGCGAACGGACCCGTGAAGGTAACGACCTTTACCACGAGATGATCGAATCCGGCGTTATCGTTCCTGAGAACCTGACCGAATCGAAAATTGCGCTGGTTTACGGCCAGATGAACGAGCCTCCCGGTGCCCGTATGCGGGTTGCTCTGTCGGGTCTGACCCTGGCGGAACAGTTCCGTGACGAAACCGGTGCTGACGTTCTGTTCTTTGTCGACAACATCTTCCGCTTTACCCAAGCGGGTTCGGAAGTTTCGGCGCTTCTGGGTCGTATTCCTTCGGCCGTGGGTTACCAGCCAACACTGGCAACCGACATGGGTGCAATGCAGGAACGTATTACATCGACCAAATCCGGTTCGATTACCTCGGTGCAAGCCGTTTACGTTCCCGCGGATGACCTTACCGACCCGGCACCTGCAACGTCGTTTGCTCACCTTGACGCAACCACCGTTCTGGACCGTGCGATCTCGGAAAAGGGTATCTACCCTGCTGTGGACCCGCTGGGCTCGACCTCGCGTCTGCTGGATCCGCTGATCATCGGCGAAGAGCACTACAAAGTGGCGTCTGACGTTCAGCAAATCCTGCAACGCTACAAGTCGCTGCAAGACATCATCGCCATTCTCGGCATGGACGAACTGTCGGAAGAAGACAAACTGGCCGTGGCCCGTGCGCGTAAGATCGAGCGTTTCCTGTCGCAGCCGTTCGACGTTGCGAAAGTGTTCACCGGCTCGGACGGTGTTCAGGTTCCGCTGGAAGATACCATCGCGTCGTTCAAAGCCGTTGTGGCTGGCGAATACGATCACCTGCCCGAGGCAGCCTTCTACATGGTTGGCGGCATCGACGAAGTGATCGCCAAAGCCGAAAAGATGGCCGCTGAAGCGGCCTAAGGAGGCCCGATATGGCAAACACGATGCAATTTGACCTTGTCAGCCCCGAACGAAGCCTGGCTTCGTTCGCGGCGACATCGGTGCAGATCCCAGGCGCCGATGGCGACATGACCGCAATGCCGGATCATGCTCCGACCATCACCACTCTGCGCCCCGGTGTCCTGACGGTTGATGGCCCTGACGGGTCGTCGCAATACGCCGTAACCGGTGGCTTCGCTGAGATTTCGGCTGAGGGCACTTCGGTTCTGGCGGAAAAGGCAATGCCTGTGGCTGAAGTCACAGCCGCCGACATGGATGCGCTGATTGCTCAGGCGTCGGATGCCGCGTCGAACGCGACACCGGAAGCCAAGGACGCCGCTGACAAGACACTGGCGGATTTGGAAGCTCTGCGCGCTGCGTTGAACGTCTAAGTCTGGTCTGATACGCATGAATTTGGGCCTCGCCGAGGAATTGGCGGGGCCCCATTTACAAAAAAGCCGTCTCATTTTGGCTGAATCACGTTCTTCCAGCAGTTTTCGATTGCAACCAATAGTAGGGTTTCGCTATTTCGGAACCACGACTGGAAGACCGAATGAAACGACTACGAAATCATCTCATTGGCGTGGATCAGGGCGATGTGCCCCTGTTCTCGGATTTTGAGGATGGTGGCGAAATGTGGACCGGGACAGGCCCACGGGAACGCCGCAAGAAAGTACAGTTTTCGCAAGAATTCAAGGCACCTCCAACGGTGCATGTCAGCATGGCACTGTCCGATATGGACAGCGGTCCGCATCACCGGGCCGAAGTCACAGCTGAAGAGATCGGGCGAAAGGGGTGTGATGTTGTCTTTCGCACCTGGGGGGATACGCGCGTTGCGCGCGTCAGAGTGGCCTGGTTGGCCATTGGCGAGTTGCTCTACGAAGACGACTGGTTGATCGATTGAGACAAAAAAGGCGCCGCTGAGGGCGCCTTTGTGCTTTTCGGGGCTGGGTCAACTCAGACGTTAAACTGACCCTCGTAGGCCGGCTCGAGGGTTTCCGTTTCAAACAAGGACGACACCGAAGTACCGTTCCAGATGTTCTGGATAGCCTGAGCAAACATCGGTGCGGTGGGCACGATGCGGATGTTGTCGGCGGCCAGAACGGCCTCGGTCGGTTCAATCGAGTCGGTGATGACCAGCGACTTCATGACCGAATTTGTGATGCGCCCGACAGCGGGGCCAGACAGTACGCCGTGGGTGATGTAGGAATGCACTTCGGTCGCGCCGTGCTCCATCAGGACCTCGGCGGCTTTGCAAAGGGTGCCTGCCGTGTCGCAGATGTCGTCAACAATGATACATTTTTTGCCTTCGACGTTGCCGATGACGGTCATTTCAGCAATCTCGCCCGGCTTTTCGCGGCGTTTGTCCACGATTGAGAGAGGAGCGTTGATCCGCTTGGCCAGTTCGCGCGCGCGGGCCACGCCGCCAACGTCCGGAGAGACCACCATAACGTCTTTCAGATCATCGCCCTTAAAGTGGTGCAGGATGTCCAGGGCGAAGATCGGAGAGGCATAGAGGTTGTCGACGGGAATGTCGAAGAACCCCTGAATCTGAGCTGCGTGGAGGTCCATGGTCAGGACCCTTTCAATGCCTGCGCCAACCAGCATATTGGCAACCAATTTGGCGGTAATCGGCGTGCGGGCCTTGGTGCGTCTGTCCTGGCGCGCGTAGCCGAAGTACGGGATCACTGCGGTGACGCGCGAAGCCGAGGAGCGACGCAGCGCATCGGCCATCACCAACAACTCCATCAGATTATCGTTTGCCGGGTTCGACGTGGGCTGGATGATATACATATCCTCGCCGCGGACGTTTTCGTAGACCTCGACAAAAATTTCCTGATCGTTGAAGCGTTCGACCCGCGCCTCGACGAGGCCAAGCGCTGCGCCGCGGTGCATGGACATGCGGCGAGCGATGGCTTTGGCAAGCGGCTTGTTGGCGGTGCCCGTGATCAGTTTGGGTTCTTGGATGGTCGGCATGGTCTGGTCCCCAGGGTGCTGTCGATGAGTGGCAGATGACAGATTCGTGACGTTGCACACCGCTTAACATGCCCCTACGGTCTGGCAAAGTGATGCCAGCGCGAGGAGAGACTAAATGGCACATATTAACTACTATTTTACGGTGATTTCACCCTTCGCCTATCTCGCAGGAACGCGTCTGGAAGAGATCGCCAGAAAACACGGCGCGACAATCACCTATAAGCCGCTGGATATTCTGGCACTGTTTGCCCGGACTGGTGGAGTGTCACCGAAAGAACGCCACATCTCGCGGCAAGAGTACCGCACCATGGATCTGCCGCGTCAGGCCCGCAAGCTAGGGTTGGAGTTTAACCTTCAGCCCGCCCATTGGCCGACCAATCAGGCGCCAGCCTCATACGCCGTGATCGCCGCCCAGAATGCCGGTGGAGGCGACGTGGGCGCATTGGTCTTTGGCCTGCTGCGCGCAGTTTTTGTCGAGGAAAGGGACATCGCGCAGGATGATGTCATCAAGGCTTGCCTTGAGGAAGCTGGGTTCGATCCGTCACTGGCTGATAGCGGGTTGTTGAGTGGGGCTGAGACCTATGCCGGAAACCTGGAGGATGCCGTGTCTGCCGGGGTTTTTGGTTCACCTTTCTACATCACTGATGACGGCCAGCGGTTCTGGGGACAGGACAAGCTGGAAGACCTCGACATGGTTCTGGGGGGCAAGCTCTGAGATGGAGGATCAAGCGTCTTTGAGCCTTTTTTACCGGGACCTTGGGCTTGGACAGCGCAAGGCGATTGCCCTGCATTGTTCGTTGGCCCATTCCGGCGCCTGGAGGCCGGTGGCTACCTGTCTGCGCGACGACCTCAAGATTCGCGCTTTTGATCTGCCCAGCCACGGAGACAGCCCGGATTGGAGCGGTGCAGGCGACCTGTTGGACGCAACCGTTGAGGCGATGCTGCCGCATCTGACCGAGCCAGTGGACCTGATCGGCCATAGTTTCGGCGGTGTAGTTTGCCTGCGGCTGGCATTGGAGCGTCCTGAAATGGTGCGGAGCCTGTCACTGTTCGAACCGGTTCTGATGGCGATTGCCCGAGAGGACGGCCCGGAGCACGCGGCGTGGAACCGGGCGCTGATGTCAGAAGTGATGACGCTGGTTCAGAACGGTGATCCTGAAAGCGCGGCGCGGACCTTTATGCGGGTCTGGGGTGACGGGCGCAAATGGGCCGACCTGCCGCAGGATTTACGCGAGGGGTCGATGCGGCGGATTGGGTTTATCACCGCCAGCGCCCCGGGGATCGAGGACGACATCAGTGGGATTATTCCCCGGCTGGGTCAGATCAAGGTGCCGGTTGTTCTGATGGATGGCGCGGACTCGCCGCCGCTGATGAAGGTGGTGCAGGACGGTATTGCGGCGCGCATTCCGGGTGCGCGGCGGGTGACCTTTGCGGGGCAGGCGCATATGGGGCCGATCACCCATGCGCCACAGGTGGCACGTGAAATCGCGGCCACGCTGGCTGAGGCAGGGTAGGGGCGCTGCCCCCCCGTCGTTGCCCGGCGGGGCAACGCATCCCCCGAAATGTTCAAAAAGATAAAGCCTGGGGCTATCCGCGCACGAGGGCGAGGAATTTGTCGATCTCTGGGTCGCTGATGTTCCAGTCGCAGACAAGTCGCGCTTGTAGCTGCTCGTTCGGGTCGTCGCCTTCAAGATCGCCGGACCAGATGTAGTAAAGCGCGCCTGCGTCGTGCAGGCGTTGGTGCGCGGCGCGCGGGAAGCTGCAGAAAATGATGTTGGCCTGGGGTTCAAACATGAATGACGCGTCGTCGATGGCGCGCAATCCATCTGCGAGGCGGGTGCAGTTGGCATTCGCGCGCGCTGCACTTTGGCGCCAGAGATCGTCGGTCAGATAAGCCTGCATTTGGACCGAGAGATAGCGGTGCTTGGAAAACAGATGCGCGCCGCGTTTGCGGCGCAGTTCGAATTCCCAAGCTTTTTGGGGGTCGAAAAGGATCACGGCCTCGACGCCAACACAGCCGTTTTTGGTGCCACCAAAGCTGACCACATCAACGCCCGCTTTCCATGTCATCTCGGCCGGGGTGCAGCCAAGCGCCATCAGGGCATTGGCAAAACGTGCGCCGTCGAGATGCACGGGCAGGTCGTGGTCTTTGGCCACAGCGGTCAGCGCTTTCAACTCGTCCAGGGTATAGACCGAGCCGCGTTCGGTGACCTGCGTGATCGACACTGGCCCGCGTTGGGGGCCGTGCACACCGCGGGTTTCCTCGGCTTCGATGGAGGCGCGCAAGGCCTCAGGGATCATCTTGTCACTGTCGCCGACAAGGGTCAGCTTGGCACCGCCCGAGAAAAACTCGGGCGCGTTGCACTCGTCTTCGTGGATATGCGCGACGGGCGAGCAGAAGACCGTTTCGAAAGGTTGGCAATAAGTGGCGAGCGCCAGAGAATTGGCGGCAGTGCCGGTGGCGACGAGGTAGACAGCAGCCTCGGGTGCTTCAAAGACTTCGCGGATCTGGGCGCGGACCTCGTCCATGATCGAATCGGCGCCGTAGGGCATGGCATAGCCAGTGTTGGCCTTGGCCAGCGCCTCAAGAATAGCGGGGTGGGCCGGTCCGGAATTGTCGGAAGCAAAGAACATCAGATAGGCTCCTCAATTATGTGGTCTTCCCACTCGTCTTCGGGGGTTTCAAATTCAGACACGGTCATGTCCTGCACCGAGACGCCGGCGGCGTGCACGCTGTCCGGGGTGCCGGAGATCAGAGGGTGCCAGTCAAACAGCGGCTTGCCTTCCCATAGCAGCCGGTAGGCGCAGGTTTGCGGCATCCAATAGGCGTGGTCGTCGATGTTTGACGGCTTCAGCACGATACACTCCGGCACGAACTGGTGACGGATGTCGTATTGCGTGCAGCGGCAGGTGTCATCGTCCAGAAGGCGGCAGGCGACACGGGTCAGGGCAACTTCACCGGTATCGGCATCCTCGAGCTTGTTGAGGCAACATTTGCCGCACCCGTCACACAGTGCCTCCCACTCGCGTGGGTTCAGCTTGGTCAGGGGCTTCTTTTCCCAGAATTGGCGCGCGAACCCCTCGCGCTCAATGGGATCGCGCCTGCTCATAGGCCGTCCAGGATCTCGCGGCACTGGGCGCAGTCGGCGTCGATCTGAGCGATCAGCGCCTCGAGGCCGTCGAACTTCCATTCTGGGCGCAGAAATTCCACCAATGCGATAGAGAGGCGTGTGCCATAGAGGTCGCCGGAAAAGTCAAAGAGGAAGGTTTCGATGTTGGCCTTGTTCACGCCAAACATCGGGCGCACCCCGACCGAGGCCGCCCCCTTGTAGCTGCCCTGATACGGGCCTTCGAGCACGTCGACCAGCACTGCGTAAACACCGAATTTGGGGGGATGCAGCCCGTCGATGGACATGTTTGCAGTGGGAAACCCCAGATCGCGGCCACGTTGATCGCCCCCGATCACAGGGCCATCGATGCGGTGCCAATGGCCAAGCATTGCAGCTGCATCACGCGGTTGGCCATCGGTCAGTGCATTGCGTATGGCTGTGGACGACACCTGAATCTCGCCGCCTTTGATGAGCGGGGCGATGGTGACGGCAAAGCCCATCTTTTCCCCAAAACGTTTGAGATCTTCGGCGTTGCCGGAGCGACCTTTGCCGAAACAAAAGTCCGCGCCAACGACGACATGGGACAAGCCGAGACCCTCGTGGATGACATCGCGGGCAAATTCCTCGGGCGTCAGAGAAGACAGCGTGGCATTGAAAGGCAGTTCATATAGCCGCTCGACACCCAGTTTTTCCAATCGGTGGGCACGGGTCTCGGAACTGGTGAGACGAAAGGGCGGGGCGTCGGGGGCAAAGAACTCGCGGGGATGCGGTTCAAAGGTGACAATGCCCAAAGGGGCACCGTTGCCGCCTTCGCGGGCGAGGTCGATAACGGACTGGTGGCCCAGGTGCACGCCATCGAAATTGCCGATCGCCGCTGTAGCGCCCCGGTCCTTTTTGTTCACGAACTGATAATCTCGAATGATCCGCATGCACGAAGGGTTAGCCTTCCCAAGCGGTAGGATCAAGCACTGGCTTGCCCCAATGTACACCCGGCGGTAAGCTTGCGGGTTTTCATTTGATGTAAGCGAGGAAATGCTATTGATCCCGCGCCATGTTTCGAAAGGACCGACCTGGTGAGCGGTGCAAACCACTCTCTTGGCGGGGATATCGCAAATTCTAAACTGGCGGCTGGAATTCCCTTGTCAGATAACACCAGGTCGTAGCGGTGCGCGTCAGACCACCCAAACTTTCGCAGGCGAATGAACAGCCCCGGAAAATCCGGGCTGACAAATTTCCTCATCCTGTGTACTGGATCAGTCGAATTTGCGCGAAGGCGCCAACACGGTGGCTTCGCCAATCAGGACCTTTTTGCCGTCCACGGCGCAGTGACAGTCGAGTTTCACGCGGCGCTTGGCGTGGTCGATGTCCACCACCTTGACCTCGGCATAAACCATGTCGCCGGGGCGTACCGGGGCGAGGAACTTTAGCGTCTGACCCATGTAGACTGTGCCGTGGCCGGGCAGCTGCTCGCCGATCACCGCCGAGATCAATCCAGCGGTCAGCATTCCGTGGGCGATACGGCCCTGAAAAATGGTGTCATTGGCGTAATCGTCGTCCATGTGCACCGGGTTATGGTCGGTCGAGACCTCAGCGAACATGCGGATATCGTCATCGGTCACGACCTTGCGCAGATAGCGCGACATGCCCATCTCGATGTCTTCGATGCAGATCGTTCCGCGCGGCATATTATCCAACATTCCACCCTCCGGCGTGCAGTGCGTGAGTAATTTTACGATACCCTGGCTGGGCAATCGGCAACTTTATTACTTTGCAGCTGCAGAAAATCAAGCCCTAATTTGTCAGCGCAACTGGCCAATCGTAAAGGTTGGGGCGGAATTTTCTTTTGAAAGATAAATATTTAGCGCGTCAGGGTCTGGGCTGTGGCCAGTTTTTGTTTCTGATGCGGCCAGACCGCCGGAAATGAAGAGGGAATCAATATCCTCTCCCATGGCGCCTGCGATGTCGGTCAGCACGCCGTCGCCGATGGCGAGAATCGCGCTGTCGGGGATATCGGTGCCCAGAGCCGCCAGCCGGCGACGCGCCAGATCGTAAATCGGAGGATGGGGCTTGCCAAAATAGAGGCTCTCGCCGCCCATTTCGGTATAGAGCTTGGCCAGCGCGCCAGCGCACCACTCGCGGGTTTCGCCACGGTCGACGACGATGTCGGGATTGGCGCACAAGAGCTTCATGCCTTTTGTCTTGGCATATAGGAAATCAGCGCGGTTCACGTCAGGGTTGGCCATCGGATCAAAGGGGCCACAGCAGACGATGCCCTCAGCCTCTTGCAAGGGGACGCGTGTGATTGTGACGGGGGTGTCGATCACTTCGAGCGGCTCAAAGAACCCTTCGTCGCGACGCCATTCCCCCATGAAATATACGTTTTCACCCACGGCGCCGGTGTACATCGCAGCGCGGGCCGAGTCGCCCGAGGTG
Source organism: Shimia sediminis (assembly GCF_003990645.1). Classification (GTDB taxonomy): domain Bacteria; phylum Pseudomonadota; class Alphaproteobacteria; order Rhodobacterales; family Rhodobacteraceae; genus Shimia; species Shimia sediminis. The sequence goes on along the minus strand of NZ_RYZK01000009.1, from coordinate 71,083 downwards.
GCGATAGTGTCGTAGGCGTCTTGGGGGACGCCGAAGGTTTCCAGTTGCACGGCGACCCCGGCGCGGGGTTTGGGCGAGTTGGTGACAAGGACCACGATACCGCCGCGCTGGCGGTAGGCCTTGAGGGCCGCGACGGCTTCGGGAAAGGCATTTACCCCGTTGTGTACGCATCCCCAAAGGTCAACAAACAAAGCGTCATAGCGGTCTGAAATCTCGGAGAGGGCAGTGATGATCTGGGTCATGGTCAGGTGTCCTGTAGGCCGGGGGCGCTGCCCTGCGAGGTATGGCAAAGGCAGGCCGGCTAATCCAGCGAAAACGGTGATCTGCATCGCGTCGGTATCACGTCGGTATTACGTCGGTGCAACACGCGGCAGGCGGGCCTGGGGCCGCGAGGCGTCCGAGAATGGGGGCAGCAACGTCATCTCGGCAATGCATTGATCGGCGTGAGTTTGTTCGTATACGAAATAGATGAACAAGTTCGGATACGAAATATCATGACACGCCCTCCCAAGGTCTTCTTTCTCGTTCACAAGGCGCATACGGCGCTGATCCGGGCCGTGGATCGACGATCTCGACGGGATGCGGGCCTGTCGATGACCCAGCAGGGCGTGTTGTTCCTGTTAGAGCGCCAAGAGGGGCTGACTCTTGGTGAAGTGGCCGATGCGCTGTCGCTTGGGAAATCCTCGCTCAGTGGGTTGATCGACCGGATGGAGGAGCGCGGTCTGGTGAGGCGTGGCTCTGGCGAGGGCGACGGGCGCATTGTGCGGCTCTTTCTGGCGGGAGACGCGCGTGCCTTGGTGGCCAAAAGTCGGCCTATGGTCAGCGGATGGAACGCAACCCTGCTAGCGCCGTTTGATGCGGCGGAACAAAAGGTCATTGCCCGGTTTCTGACCCATGTGGCCGAGTATGCCGAAGAAATCGTCGAGGAGGGCGCGACATGACCAGCACAGTGGAACAGATCACGTTCGAAGCTGCAGATGGATGGACGCTCACCGGTGATCTTTATCGTGGTCAGGCCCCCAGGGTGGCGATTCTGATCTCGGCCGGGACCGGCTTTCCAAGGCGGTTCTATCGACATATCGCAGCGTGGTTGGCCGAGCAGGGGGCCATCGTCCTGACCTATGACTACCGTGGGATCGGAGACTCAGGCTCGGACAATCTCGGGGCCTCGGGTATCGAGTACCCCGATTGGGGCCGGTATGACATGGCCGCAGCGTTGAACGTTCTGGCTGATGCTGCACCGGGGCTGCCACTCACGCATATCGGACATAGTGTTGGCGGGCAGTTCGTCGGGTTCATGCCCAATCACGATCAAATTGCCCGCAATGCCTTTGTCTGTGTTGGCAGCGGATATTGGGGGTTGCACAAACCGAGATACTGGCCGCTGGAACTGTATTTCTGGTGGATCATGGGCAGTTTCTCGTTGAAACGCTGGGGATACTTCAAACCGCTGGGGCTGAAATGGGAACCATTGCCGCCTAAGGTCTTTCGCGCCTGGCGGCGGTGGAGCTCGCGGCGCAGCTATCTATTGCCCGAGTTGGAAGAAGGGCGCTGGCCGCACCAATTTGACAAGGTGACAACTCCGGTCTGTTCGTGGGTGTTCAGCGATGACAATGTGGCGACCGATCGTGCCTCGCGCGATGTGCTGAGCTGGCTGCCCTCTGCCCCCGCCAGTATCGTGTATCGGCGCCCGTCGGACTATGGCCTGCGCAGTATCGGACACTCTGCTGCGTTCTTGCGGGGACGAGAGGCCATTTGGCAGGAAATTTGGGCGTGGTTGGCGGAAGACCGCATGCCGCAAGATCGCGTTGAAATAACGCCGCGTAAAATGGCGTAATCGGAGGCGAATGACTTAATTTCGCACCCTGCAATCCCCATATATTTATTGGAAAGCAACGGATTTCAGTCGCTGCACAAAGGGCTGATTTCACGGTGGCTCGCCACGACTTAGGGAGACACGATATGAAATTGGATTGGGCACATCTTTGCAAACTTTACCGCGAGCGTCTTGGTCTTAAACAAGAGGCAATGGCACAGGATTTCTGCGTCACGCAATCCACAGTGAGCCGTTGGGAGGCAGGGCGCCGTGTGCCGGGTCCGCATGCCCGCCAACGCATCCTTGAAGAAGTCGGTCTAAAGAATGCAAACAGCACGGATGCGCTGATGCGGCTGGCCCTGGATCAGGGCAAGTCCGTGGTCGCCCTGTGGGATCGCGAGGGATACCTGCGCGCATCGTCACCGCGGTTTCATGAAGAGTTGGCCAAATCCTCGAAGCATGATGATCTCATCGGGCTTCACGCGGACGAGATCGTCGAGAACAAGGGCCTGATGGCGATCACGCTGAAAAGCCTTGAAGAAAGTGGTTTCTTTGAAGGTAAAGTGCCCTTTGCCACTTTGGTACATGCTCCGGCAGTGAATGCGGGGCGCGTGTCCTTGGGCGGTACGGTCACCGCAACCCTGTTGCCCAAGGAACTTGCCTCGGGCGAAATCGGCATATTCAGCGCCTATGAGCACGACGTCATGAACCCGTCTCCGGCGGAGGCGAAGGTGTTTATGATGTCTCAGGAGCCACAAGACTCGCTTAGTATGTCCTGAGCGGATCAGCGCGGCGATAGGGCAAGCACGCGGCAAGCTCTGGCATAATTCGGCATATCGTGCGGCCTTCGACGGGGCGGGCTTTGCCGCTACGACTTTGATTTCAAGCAATCACAAGAGGATCGAAATCATGGTCGCAGGTATATTCAGGAACGGAACCATCAACGCTGACAGCTTCTTTGGGGGCGCAGGCGATGACGTACTGAAAGGGCAGGGTGGGGATGACCTGCTGAGCGGTGGCGCTGGCCGGGACAAGCTGGTTGGCGGCAGCGGCAATGATCACCTTTATGGTGGTGAGGGCAACGACCGGTTGTTCGGTGGTTCTGGCAATGACGTTCTGGAAGGCGGCGCAGGCAAGGACATGCTGTATGGCGGCGCAGGGGATGACCTGTTGCTGGCGTTCTCATGGGCGGGTGAGCCCGTTCCCGCACAGGACGCAAACGGATCAGTAAATGCGGGAGAGCCCGTGGCAGACACCGACTATCTCAGCGGTGGATCCGGCGCGGACACTTTCGAATTCCGCTGGCTGATCGACGCCAAGGACGAAATCCTCGACAAGCACCGCGATGCCAATGGGGACGTTGATTACTCAATGAACGGTGTTGCTGGTGAGAATGACAATGTGCACGATCATTGGGTTGAATCGATCGGCAGGAAGCATGTGACCGATTACAATCCTGATGAGGATACACTGGTGTTCGCGGGTCACACGGTGCAGCTGGGCTCGATCGAATATGCCGATGTGGATCGGGATGGCGACATTGACACAATCCTGAATTTCGTCAGCAACCAAGGCGGCAATGGCGGCGCGCATGACGGTGATGACGTTGGGCAGGTCATTGTTCACAACCACCAGCTCACGGCCGATGACATCACCGTCGATGCCGGCGTCTTTTACGGCGTTGAAGACCCCTACTCGGCTCTGGGATAACCACCACTCACGGGAGTCGAAAAAGGGCGCCTCGATTTCGGGGCGCCCTTTGAAGTTACCGCGTGGAAAGGTCGATCAGACCTTGAGGTTCGGGATGATCTGTTTCTTGCGCGACATGATGCCGGGCAGGACAACTGCGTCGCCCGAAACCGTGGCGCCAAAGCTTTTCTCGGCCACGCCTTTGACCAGATCGTTGGGGACCAGCAGAGTGGCCTCTTCTTTCAGGATGTCGACCACGAACAGCAGGACTTCGTCCACGCCATCCTCGGCGGCGACAGTCTTGAAGGTCTCCATCAGGCTGTCCTTGCGGTTCAGCGGGATCTCCGGTGCGGTGGTCTCCAGAACCGAAACCCGGAACTTGGTGCCGTCAACTTCGTATTCTTTCGAATCCATGCGGATCAGTTCGGCGTCCGAAAACTCGGACACGTCCGATTTGGCGGCGAACATTTCCGCAGCGTATTCGGTGACATTGACGCCCAGATCGGCGGCCAGTGCGGCAACCACTTCGCGGTCGCGGTCGGTGGTGGTCGGCGAGCGGAATTCCAGGGTATCGGACAGGATACAGGTCAGGGCCGCGCCCTTGATGTTTTCCGGCATCTTGGCGGCGTCATCACCCATCAGGTCATACATGATGGTGGCGGTGCAGGCGAGCGGGCGAATGGTGATGTCGATCGGGCCTTTGGTTTCCAGGCCGCCAACCAGCTTGTGGTGGTCGATGATGGCCTGAACGTCTGCACCGTTGATGTTCGCGGGCAGCTCAGCCGGGTTGTTGGTGTCGACAACAACGCAAGCCTGATCGTCAGCCACGTCCTCGATGATGTCGAGCATTTCAAAGCCCCAGCGGTTCAGCATGAAGGCCGCTTCGGTGTTGGGCTGGCCCAGCAGAACAGGCTTGGCGTCAACGCCTTTGATTTCATTGAGGTACCAGGCCCAGATCAGCGGCGAGCCGGTCGAGTCTGTGTCGGGGGATTTGTGGCCAAAAACGAGGGTTGTCATGAATCAGGTTTCCTTGGTCGAATGTCGCGGATTTGCGCGCCTTATAGGCGCAAGGTGGGGGCTTGTCACGCCCCGCCCAGGGGGCTGCGACCCCGAGTCATCCCGTTCAGGTGACTGTGTTGCTGCAATGCAGCATTTTTGCACGCTTACGGGTCGAGCGATACGCGCATCACGCTGAAACCCCGAGCTTTGAGTTGCGCCAAAAGCCCCTCTTTGCCGGGCAGGTGCAAAGCTCCGACAGCGACAGTGGTTGGGCCATTGGATAAAGATTCGACGAGGGTCTGCATCCACGCTGTATTGCGGTCGATCACCAACCCCTGTTCAACGTCTCTGAGTTGGCTGGCGATTACCTCGGCGCCCCCGCCGTTCTCTTCGGCTGTTTGCAATGCCTTCCATTCCTCGTACGTCCAGATCAGTTGGGTCTCTTCCTTGAAATAGAGATCAATGATGGTGGCGGGTCCGGAACTCTCCCCAAGAATGCCCGCGCTGATCGCGTCTTTCATCTGGGTGACTTGGGTTTCGAGGGGATCGGATGAGAACAGCGCAAGAAGGCCATCAACGGTGTCCAAGGAAGCCGTTGGCAATTGTTCGGACATGGCAATCTGTTCGAGTTGACGATCCAGACCAAGTTCACCGTTCTGCAAGGCCTGAGTGACGCAGGGCGGGATGGCAAGCGTGAGGCCGAGAAACCATGGTTGATAACGCGCGGCGGTGAAGCTTGGTATGCCTCTGGATTTCAGGATGGTGGCGACGTCGTTCCACGCCTCTTCACCCAGACGGTCGATCAGGCTGGGGCCTTCGGTAATCAGAAACAACGACGGGTCCGAGGTGAGGGCGGTCTGAAAGGCGGCTTCGTCCGCAAGGGTGAGTTCCAGCAGCAACTGATCCGTGTCCTGCATCAGCGTCGCGACCCGCGCGGTGATTGCGTCCAGACGGGGCACCGGCAGGTGCAGGGTGCCGATGATGTACGAACGGTGGCCATTCTTTTCGACCTGCCACAACAAGCCTGAGGCATTTGGTGCTTGCTCGCTTTGGGCACGCAGCTGGGTCTGGATTTCGGGCGATAGCGCATCAAAGTCTGAGGGGCCGGAGCATTCGGCTTGCGGGGTCGTTGCACACATCAGACCAAGGCAAAAAAACAGACTGCGCCACATAGTGTTGCTCCCTTTTGTTAGGGTCTTGGGTGGCATGCGGGCCGTTCGGGTGCAAGCGGGGATTCACAGGGCGTGCGGGACGGGGTATGCAGGGACATGGGCAAACTACGTGAAACTGATCTCTATCCGCCGGTCAAGGACTGGCTCGAGGCCAGGGGCTTTGACGTCAAGGCCGAGGTCGGCGCGGCAGATGTGATGGCGCGCCGCGACGATGAAGATCCGGTGATTGTCGAGTTGAAGACCGGGTTTTCGCTGACCCTCTTACAGCAGGCAGTGGCGCGGCAGAGCGTGACCGACTGGGTCTATGTCGCGGTGCCGCGCTGGTCGGGGCGGACAGGGTGGCGCACGTTCAAGGGCAACATCGGGCTGTGCAAGCGGCTGGGCGTGGGGGTCTTGTCAGTGCGGCTGGAAGACGGGCACGTGCAGGCCCATTGCGATCCGGTCGAATTTCGCCCGCGCAAATCTCGTCCGCGCAAGGGCGCATTGCTGAAAGAGTTTGACCGCCGCGACGGCGACCCGAACCTTGGCGGAACGCGAGGGGCGGTGACCACAGCCTATAAGCAGGAAATGCTGCGCTGTGCGGTGTTCCTGCTCGAGAACGGCCCCTGCAAGGGGGCAGAGGTGGCTAAGGCAACCGAGGTTGAGCAGGCGACACGCATGATGCGCGTGGATCATCTGGGGTGGTTTCAGAAGGTTTCGACCGGGGTCTATGGGTTGAGTGATGCTGGGCGCATGGCCGCCGGGCAAGGTGAGGCCTGAGGAGGAAGAGCAGATGTCGACGTTCAAAACATCCATCGACAGGCTTTACACCGGGCCGGATCGCAGTTCCGTGCTGTTCCGCTATTTCATGTTCGCCTTTGATCTTGCGACGATGATCTATTTCATTGCCGTGACGCCTTTTCCCAAGACTGAGCTGAGGCAGATCATCAACGGCATTCTGGCCATCATCATCTTTTTTGATTTTGTTGCGCGACTGTGGATTGCCCCCAGCAAGAAGGAGCATTTGTCCCGTGTTTATGTCTGGGCCGACATCATCGTGCTGGCCACTTTGGTGCTGAACCCGTTGCTGACGGTGGATCTGGCGTTCCTGCGTATTTTGAGGGGCATGCGTCTGGCGCATTCCTTCTACCTGTTGCAGGACCTGCGCGGGTCCAGCCGGTTCTTTCGCCTGCGTGAGGATGCCGTCGTTGCTGGTCTGAACCTGGTGGTCTTTGTGTTCACCACGGCCTCGGCTGTGTTCACGTTTTTTGTCACGGACCGGCACGGTGTCTCGGCCTATGTGGATGCGCTGTATTTTACAGTCACGACCTTTACCACGACGGGGTACGGAGACATCACTCCGACCACGGTGGGCGGCAAGTTGATGGCGATAGGGATCATGGTGATCGGCGTGTCGCTGTTCCTGCATCTGGCGCGGGTGATTGTCATGCCGAGCAAGGTGAACCAAACCTGCAACCATTGCGGTCTGACCCGCCATGACAGCGACGCAGTGCACTGCAAACACTGCGGTGCCGTGGTGCATATCAAGACCGAAGGCGCAAGCTGACCCGCCTCTTGCGATTTTTTCCTGCGATCAGGTTGACTCGGGGAATTGCACCCCCTAGCTATGCGCTGTTAGCACTCGCCGATTGGGAGTGCTAACGACTCCGCTGAGGAGTCAGGGAGACAACTTGAAAGTTAGGGAAACCTAGACAATGGCATTTACACCTCTGCATGACCGCGTTGTGGTTCGTCGTACCGAAAGCGACGAAAAAACCGCAGGCGGCCTGATCATCCCCGATAGCGCAAAAGAAAAACCTGCCGAAGGCGAGATCGTCTCGGTTGGCGCAGGTCTGCGTGACGACGATGGCGACCGCATCGCGCTGGACGTCAAAGCAGGCGACAAGGTCCTGTTTGGCAAATGGTCGGGCACCGAAATCACCATCGACGGTGAAGAGCTGCTGATCATGAAAGAATCCGACATCATGGGCATCATCGGCTAAGCCACCGGGCTGACCGAGGGCGGGGCACCCGCCCACCACATGATTTCAAAACATATCCTAAAGAGGTAAAGCACAATGGCTGCTAAGGACGTAAAGTTCGACACCGATGCCCGCAATGCAATGCTGCGTGGCGTAAACATTCTGGCTGACGCCGTCAAAGTGACCCTGGGCCCCAAAGGCCGCAACGTGGTCCTGGACAAGTCGTTTGGCGCCCCCCGCATCACCAAAGACGGTGTATCGGTTGCCAAAGAGATCGAACTGGAAGACAAGTTCGAAAACATGGGCGCGCAGATGGTCAAAGAAGTTGCATCGCGCACCAATGACGAAGCCGGCGACGGCACCACCACCGCAACCGTTCTGGCGCAAGCCATCGTTCGCGAAGGTCTGAAGCAGGTTGCTGCTGGCCTGAACCCGATGGACCTCAAGCGCGGCATCGACCTGGCGACCTCGAAAGTGGTTGAAGGCATCGTTGCTTCGGCACGCGAAGTCAAAGACAGCGACGAAGTTGCACAAGTCGGCACCATCTCGGCCAACGGCGAAGCCGAAATCGGCCAGCAGATCGCAGACGCGATGCAAAAAGTTGGCAACGAAGGCGTCATCACCGTTGAAGAAAACAAAGGTCTGGAAACCGAGACCGATGTTGTTGAAGGCATGCAGTTCGACCGCGGCTACCTGTCGCCTTACTTCGTGACCAACGCTGACAAGATGATTGCAGACCTCGACGACTGCCTGATCCTGCTGCACGAAAAGAAACTGTCGTCGCTTCAGCCGATGGTTCCGCTGCTCGAGCAGGTGATCCAGTCGCAAAAGCCGCTCTTGATCATTGCAGAAGACGTTGAAGGCGAAGCGCTGGCAACTCTGGTTGTCAACAAACTGCGCGGCGGCCTGAAAATCGCAGCTGTCAAAGCACCTGGTTTCGGCGATCGCCGCAAAGCCATGCTGCAGGACATCGCGATCCTGACCGGCGGTCAGGTTATCTCGGAAGATCTGGGCATGAAGCTCGAGAATGTCACCATGGACATGCTGGGCACCGCCAAGAAGATCGAGATCACCAAAGACGAAACCACCATCGTTGACGGTGCAGGCGAAAAAGCCGAGATCGAAGCACGCGTTGCCCAGATCCGCACCCAGATCGAAGAAACCACCAGCGACTACGACCGTGAAAAGCTGCAAGAGCGCGTTGCCAAACTGGCAGGCGGTGTTGCTGTGATCCGCGTCGGCGGCATGACCGAAGTCGAAGTGAAAGAGCGCAAAGACCGTGTTGACGATGCTCTGAACGCGACCCGCGCTGCTGTTCAGGAAGGCGTCATCGTTGGTGGTGGTGTTGCTCTGGTACAGGCCGGTAAAGCCCTGGAAGGCCTGGAGGGTGCAAACTCTGACCAGACCGCGGGTATCGTCATCGTGCGCAAAGCCATCGAAGCGCCTCTGCGTCAGATCGCTGAGAACGCCGGTGTTGACGGTGCAGTTGTGGCCGGCAAGGTTCGCGAAAGCGACGATGCAAGCTTTGGCTTCAACGCTCAGACCGAAGAGTATGGCGACATGTTCTCGTTTGGTGTGATCGATCCAGCCAAAGTGGTTCGCACCGCTCTGGAAGACGCAGCCTCGGTTGCAGGTCTCTTGATCACCACCGAAGCCATGGTTGCTGACAAACCGTCGGAAGGCGGCGCAGCAGGTGGCGGCATGCCCGACATGGGCGGCATGGGCGGCATGATGTAATCACGCCATCCAAACCGGATGATTTAAGGGTCGCCTTTGGGCGGCCCTTTTTCTTTAAGGGATGCCAATTTTGTGAGTCGCGCAATCGTGGCTCTGAGGGGTAAGAAGGTTCATGCGCCTTTTTCTCCTGACCACCCTCACCATGATCGCCTTTGCCGCTAATTCTGTGCTGAACCGGCTCGCATTGGAGACGGGCGAAATGGATGTCATGCTGTTTGGCGCCATCCGATTGGCAAGCGGGGCGTTGATGCTGGCGGGGCTGGTGATTGTGCAGGGGCGTGGTTTTGCCCTGGAAGGACGTGGCCGCCTTTGGGGTGTGTCGGCACTGCTCGCCTATATTTTCGGGTTTTCACTGGCCTATGACACGCTCGATCCTGGTTTTGGCGCGCTGATCCTCTTTGCCGTGGTGCAGGTTACCATGTTCGCAGGGGCCTTGGTCTCGCGGGATACTCTTCCTCCGATGCGTTGGATCGGTGCGGCCTTGGCCCTGGCGGGGCTGGGATGGTTGCTGGCACCGGGAGGTACGCAAAACTTTGCTGCCCTTCCGACATTGTCAATGATTGCGGCAGGTGTGGGGTGGGGCATCTATTCACTCCTTGGGCGCGGCGCGCGGGACCCTTTGCAGGCGACGGCGATGAACTTTGTCTTGGCCGCGCCGGTGGCCTTGGTGATCTGGGTGGCTGCCGGTACGGTCTCGGTAATGCCCATGGGAGTGGTCTGGGCCGTGATCTCTGGCACTGTCACTTCTGGGTTGGGCTATGCGCTGTGGTATCGCATCCTGCCCGAACTGGGGGCCAGCCGCGCGGCGGTGGCGCAACTGACCGTGCCACTCATTGCGCTGGGCGGCGGTATGGTGTTGCTGGGAGAGGTTCTGACCTTGCGCTTTGCCCTGGCTGCGGCTTTGGTCATTCTGGGTGTTATCCTGTCATTACGGCAGGCCTGACGCGCCGCTACAATCTTGTCAGCATCGCCCCGCTCCGACAATTTTGAGAATCTGCGATTCGCGGCTAAGCTGATGAAAGGAAACAATCAGAACGCTTGGGAGGGGTCATGATTTTGAAAAGGATTCTGGGGATTGTCGCCGTTTTGACATTGTTGCCGATACCGCAGGTAAGGGCGGAATCGCTGCTGTTCTCGGTCCAAAGTGAGTACCCGTACATCGTGCATCTTGTGTTTTACAGCGATGACCGCAGTTGGGAATGGCCAGGCAGCGATCAGGCCTATGTGCTTGATGACAGCCGTGTCCATGACTATTCACTGAGTTGCAACTATGGCGAAAAAATCTGCTACGGCGCCTGGCCAAAGGGCACACGAAAAAGCTATTGGGGCGTCGGGCCGGACAGAAACCACTCTTGCAGCGATTGTTGTTACATATGTAATGGTGGTGAAACCGGCGTGATCGTGCTGAACGACTAGGGATGTGTGACGCGGCGCGGTGACCTCTTTCAATCGGTGCCCGTTCCGCCTATGTGCCACCCATGCGGTATTTGGCTTTTCTTCTGGTGTTTCTGCCTGCAACTGCGATGGCAGACTGTGTTGTGTTGCTGCACGGGTTGGCGCGCACGGAAAACTCGTTTGTTGTCATGGAAACAGCGCTTGAGCGCGAAGGATATCTGGTCATTCGGCCGGGATATGACTCGACCAAGAAATCTGTAGAAAACCTGATCACCCCGACTCTGCCCGAGGCGGTTGAAGCCTGCGGCGACCGGACAGTGCATTTCATCACCCATTCCATGGGCGGCATCCTATTGCGCCTTTGGCTCGGGACTGACCGCCCAGAGAATATGGGGCGCGTGGTGATGTTGGGGCCTCCCAACAAAGGCAGTGAGCTGGTTGATGTGCTCAGCGAAATCGAGGCCTTTGAATGGGTCAATGGGCCGGCGGGGGCGCAACTTGGCACGGATGGATTGCCGGCGCATTTGCCCAAGGTCGATTTTGAGCTGGGGGTGATCGCCGGAAACCGCTCGCTCAATCCGTTTTATTCGGCCCTGATCGACGGGGCGGATGATGGCAAGGTGTCAGTCGAGTCGACCAAGGTCGAGGGCATGGCGGATCACCTGGTTCTGCCGGTGACCCATACGTTCATGATGAACAATCTGCATTTGATCGCCGAGGCGATGTACTTTCTGAAAAACGGTAAGTTCCACGGGGACATGAGTTTTTCCGACATTGTACCGCTGGGAGAAGACACAAGATGAGGTTGGTGGGGGCCGAGGTGCTGACGCCGACTGGCCTGACTGAAAGCGAGCTGTCGATTGCAGTCGGCAAGATTGTCGAGGGCATCGAGAGGCGTGAGGTGAACCTCGCGGGGTTTTTGGTGCTGCCGGGCATGATCGACCTGCACGGTGACGGGTTTGAGCGTCACATCGCGCCGCGTCGGGGGGCGATGCGTGATCTTGGCGTTGGACTGGCCTCGGTGGATGCAGAGCTGGCGGCGAATGGGATCTCGACCGCGATGCTGGCGCAGTTCTTCAGCTGGGAAGGTGGCATGCGCGGGCGTGCCTTTGCCGAGCGCTTTTGTACCGCTTTGGCCGACGCCCGGAGCGATCTGTTGACCGATATGCGGCTGCAGCTGCGCCTGGAGACGCATCTGCTGGATGATTTTGCACGGTTCGAGGCCTTGGTGGCAAGGAGCGGGGCGCAGTTCGTGGTGTTCAACGACCACTTGCCGCATGACGCCTTGGCCAAGGGCAAGCGTCCTCCACGCCTGACGGGCCAGGCGTTGAAAAGCGGGCGTAGCCCCGAAGCGCATCTGGCGATGCTGCAGGCGATGCACGCGCGCGGGGACGAGGTTCCCGAGGCGGTTGCAGGATTGGCTAAGCGATTGATGGAAAACGGTGTTTTGCTGGGCAGCCATGACGACAATACGCCCGAGGATCGGGCTGAATGGCGCGCAAGAGGTGCGCGGGTGTGTGAGTTTCCCGAGACCCGCGCGGCCGCAGAAGCGGCGCGCAAGGGGGGCGATTTGATCGTTCTGGGCGCGCCGAATGTGGTGCGGGGCAACTCGCACAAGGGCAATGTCAGCGCGCGGGATCTGGTGGCCGAAGGGCTGTGTGATGCGCTGGCCTCGGACTATCACTATCCGGCGTTGATACAGGCCGTCTGGCGGCTGGTGGCTGAGGGGATTGTGACCCTGGAAGAGGGCTGGGCGCTGGTGTCCTCAGGGCCAGCGGCGGTGCTGGGGTTGGAGGATCGCGGGATGATCGCACCGGGGCGCCGCGCGGACCTAGTGGTGCTGGACCCGAACACGGGCCGCGTGGGGGCGACGATCGTTGAGGGCCGCGTCAGTTTCATGGCGGGCGAGGTCGCGGCGCGGTTTCTGGCGGCGTGACCAGAGGGTCTTAACGACATCTGAAGAAGGCGGACTGCGTTTCAGCAGGATATCCCGGCGAATCGGCCTGTCTTGCCTGTGGTTAATGGCCAAAACGCGGGTCTGTATTGCGTCGGTATAACGTCGGTATTGCGTCGGTGTTTGGGACCGACGCGGGGCACGTAAATGAGGCGTGCGGTAGGTCGGACAAGATTGTCCGACCTACGGGGCAAGCGTTTGCCGCGATAAAATCCGCGGCGAGGATTCTCAGCTGGCTTTGGGCTGGATGCGGTTCACGTGGCCCATCTTGCGGCCTTCTTTGACCTCGGTCTTGCCGTACATGTGCAGGGCGTTGTTGCCTTCGCGCAGGATCTGCGGGATCTGGTTCACGTCGTCGCCGATCAGGTTCTCCATCACAACATCATTGTGGCGCTGGCCATCCCCCAGAGGCAGGCCCGCGACGGCGCGGATGTGTTGTTCGAACTGGTCGACGGCACAGCCATTTTGGGTCCAGTGGCCCGAGTTGTGCACGCGCGGGGCGATCTCGTTCACGATCAGGCCCTGACGGGTGACGAAGAGTTCGACGCCCATGACGCCAACGTAATCGAGTTCGTTCAGGATGCGCGCCGCGAGCAGGACGGCGTCCATACGCTGGCCTGCCGTCAGCGTGGCGGGCACGGTGGTGGTGCGCAGGATGCCATCGCGATGCACATTCTCGCCGGGATCGAAACAGGCGACCTCGCCGGTCAACCCGCGCGCGGCAATGACCGAGACCTCGTGGGTGAAATCGACGAAGCCTTCGAGGATCGCCGGGGCATCGGCCATGTCGGAGAGGGCGGAGTCGATGTCGTCAGCGGATTTCAGGCGGGCCTGGCCCTTGCCGTCATAGCCGAAGCGGCGGGTTTTCAGGATCGCGGCGGTGCCAAAGGCTTCAAGGGCCGTTGCCAGGTCATCGCGCGAGGTGATGTCAGCGAAGGGGGCGGTTTTGAGGCCGAGCCGTTGCAGGAATTCTTTCTCGACCAGACGGTCCTGGCTGACGCGCAGCGCCTCGCGACCCGGGCGGATCGGGCGGTGGGCTTCGAGGACGTCGAGGGCCGAGGTCGGGATATTCTCGAACTCGTAGGTGATGACATCGACTTCGGCGGCAAAAGCTTTGAGCGCGGCTTCATCCTCGTAAGGGGCGGTGGTGACCTTGTGGGCAACCTGACCTGCGGGCGGGTTGGCGCCGGGCTCGAAGATGTGGGTCTGGTAGCCGAGGCGGGACGCCGCGACCGAGAGCATGCGACCAAGCTGGCCGCCGCCGAGAATGCCGATTGTGGCGCCGGGCAGGAGGGGATCAGTCATCTTGGGGCTCATCCGGGATCGAGGCCGAGAGCGCGTCGCGCCAGGCGTCCAGTTTGTCGGCAAGGGCTGTGTCCTGCAGAGCCAGAATGCCTGCGGCCATCAGGCCTGCATTCGAGGCCCCCGCGGCGCCGATGGCCATGGTGGCGACGGGGAAGCCTTTGGGCATCTGTACGATGGAATAGAGGCTGTCCACACCCGAGAGCGCGCGGGTCTGGACCGGCACGCCGATCACCGGCACGCGGGTTTTTGAGGCCATCATGCCGGGCAGGTGCGCCGCGCCGCCAGCGCCCGCGATGATGACCTGCAGACCTCGGCCAGCGGCCTCTTTGCCATAGGTCCAAAGGCGGTCGGGCGTACGGTGGGCCGAAACGATCTTGGATTCGTAGGCAATGCCCAGCTCGTCCAGAATATCCGCTGCCAGTTTCATGGTGGGCCAGTCAGACTGACTGCCCATGATGATGCCAACCTTGATGTCCGTCATATTCGCCTCTGCCAGATATGAAGCCCGGTTTATAGAGCATTGCGCATTTTCCGCAATGCGGCGCTGTGGCCTAATTTGCAAGGGGATGGCCCGGTTCTCAGGCGATGATATCCGGGGTCAGGCGGTCTTCGATCAGGGCGATCAGATCCTTGAGCCGGAGCTTTTGCTTTTTCAGGCGCTGGATGGTCAGCTGATCGCCGGTGCCGCGTTCGACCAGAGCGGTGATCGCATCGTCGAGATCGCGGTGTTCCTGTTTGAAAACTTCGAGTTCTACCCGCAAGACGTCATCCGTCTTCATCGACAGGTCGTGTGGGGCATTCATGAGTTTGTTTTCCTTGTCGACTCGTTGGTCAAGAATAGCCTGACTCAGAGTGTCTGCAAAGCCCTTGCGCTTGGTCAAATTGGCACCCATATTCCTAGGGAAGGGTCGCCAGAACGGGGCCTGAGAAATGGACTGTCGCTTAAGTCAAGGACGTGTCGATGACAAAACACACTTTGGGGTCATACCCGCATATGCTCGGCTTTGAGCAGTTGGAACGCCTTTTGGAACGCACCGCGAAAACGGGCAACGAGGGCTATCCGCCTTTCAATATCGAACAGACGTCGGATTTGTCTTATCGGATCACGCTGGCCGTGGCCGGTTTCCGCGAGGAAGATCTGTCGATCACCGTCGAGGACCGCCAACTGGTGATCCGGGGGCGTCAGCAGGATGACAGCGCGGATCGCGTGTTTCTGCATCGGGGTATTGCCGCGCGGCAGTTCCAGCGCTCTTTCGTGCTGGCCGACGGGGTCGAGGTGGGCGAGGCGGCCATGGAGAACGGCCTGCTGCATGTCGACCTGACCCGGTCACGTCCCGAAACCGTGGTGCAAACCATCCAGATCAAGAAAGGGTAAGCCATGCACGAGACATATGATTTTGCCGAGACGACCGAAAACCGCATCGTTTACGTGCGCCAAGTGGCTGTGGCCGACCTGCCGCAGGATGTGCAGGAGCAGGTGGCAGACACGGATGTGCTCTATGCGGTTCATACTGCGGATGGCGAGCGGCTGGCGCTTGTGAAAGAGCGGAAACTGGCCTTTTCACTGGCGCGGGAACATGATTATGCGCCGGTGCCCGTGCACTGAACAGAGTGCCGGTTGGATGTTGGAATGAGAAAAGGCCGCCCGGAAAGGCGGCCTTTGTCAGTTCTATCAAGGTGTCGCTGGATTACCCTGCGATCAGGCCCATGCTTTCCAGCTTGAGGATGACCTGATGGGCGCAGTTGTCGACGTCGACGTTTTCTGTCTCAACGCTGAGTTCAGGATCGGCAGGCACATCATAGGGGTCCGAGATGCCGGTGAATTCCTTGATCTTGCCTTCGCGCGCCAGTTTGTAGAGACCTTTGCGGTCGCGGCGCTCGCATTCCTCGATCGAAGTGGCAACGTGCACTTCGATAAAGGCACCGAATTGTTCGATGTCTTCGCGCACGGCGCGGCGGGTGGTGGCATAAGGCGCGATGGGCGCACAGATGGCGATCCCGCCGTTCTTGGTGATCTCGGAGGCCACATAACCGATGCGGCGGATGTTAAGGTCGCGGTGCTCTTTCGAAAAGCCCAGCTCGCTCGACAGGTTTTTCCGCACAATGTCGCCGTCCAGAAGGGTCACAGGGCGACCGCCCATTTCCATCAGCTTGACCATCAGTGCGTTGGCGATGGTAGATTTGCCCGAGCCCGAGAAACCGGTGAAAAACACGGTAAAGCCCTGTTTCGAACGCGGCGGTTTGGTTTTGCGCAGTTCTGTCACCACCTCGGGGAACGAGAACCACTCGGGAATTTCCAGACCTTCGGCCAGACGGCGGCGCAGTTCGGTGCCCGAGATGTTCAGGATGGTGACGTCATCCTTGTCCTTGATCTCGTCCATCGGCTCGTATTGGGCG
Organism: Shimia sediminis; assembly: GCF_003990645.1. GTDB lineage: Bacteria > Pseudomonadota > Alphaproteobacteria > Rhodobacterales > Rhodobacteraceae > Shimia > Shimia sediminis. The sequence continues at coordinate 54,658 of NZ_RYZK01000009.1, read as the reverse complement.
CGTTCCTGAACCCAGACCATGTGTTTGAAGTCGACCATTTCGATGCCGATTTCGTCCTGATGCTCGCGGAACAGGTCCTGCGCGTCGTAGGGGCCGTAGAAGTCTTCACCGGCCGAGTTCTTGCCGGGGCCGGCGTGGTCGCGGCCAACGATAAAGTGGGTGCAGCCGTGGTTTTTGCGGATCAGGCCGTGCCAGACCGCTTCGCGTGGGCCAGCCATGCGCATGGCGAGGTTCAGGAGCGACATCGACGTGGTCGACGCCGGGTATTTGTCCAGAACCGCCTCGTAGCAGCGCACGCGGGTAAAGTGATCGACGTCGCCCGGTTTGGTCATGCCGACAACCGGGTGGATCAGCAGGTTGGCTTGGGCTTCTTTCGCGGCGCGGAAGGTCAGTTCCTGGTGTGCGCGGTGCAGCGGGTTGCGGGTCTGGAAGGCCACAACCTTGCGCCAGCCCAGCTTGCGGAAATAGGCGCGCAACTCGTTCGGGGTGTCGCGACGTGCGCGGAAATCGTAGTGCACGGGCTGTTGGATGCCGACAACAGGGCCACCCAGATAGATTTTGCCCGCGTGGTTGTGCAGGTAGTTGACGGCGGGGTGGGCGTCGTCGTCCGCGCCAAAAACCTTTTCGGCTTCGCGCGCCTTGTTGGGCTCCCAGCGGTCGGTGACGGTCATGGTGGCGAGGATCACGCCCTCTTGGTCGCGGAGCGCAATGTCCTGACCCAGTTCGAGCGAGGCGGCAAAGTCTTCACCCACGTCCAGCGTGATCGGCATCGGCCAGAGCGAGCCGTCGGCGAGGCGCATGTTTTCCACAACGCCATCATAGTCTTCTTCGGTCAGAAAGCCTTTGAGCGGGTTGAAGCCGCCGTTCATCAATAGTTCCAGGTCACAGATCTGACGCGGTGTCAGGTCATGGCTGACAAGGTCTGCGGCTTCGACTTTGAGCTTCTGGGCGCTCTCGTAAGAGACATACAGCTCGGGGATGGGAGCAAGGTTGTTTTGCATTGGGTGGGTCCTGTGTTTGACGGGGGCAAGCCCGCTTGCAGTTCCAGTAAGTTCCGCATGCAACGCGTTGTATTCCGCGAGCTTGCGAGCGAGAAATTGATCTGTGAGCCGGGACTTTTCCGCCGCGCCGCGAGCGGTCAGCGTATAGGCAAAGCGCTGGCGCTTGTCAGGGCCGTCACGTTCGCTGATCGAGATCAGCCCGATGTCCGCCGTCGTGCGCAAGAGCGCGTTCAGACGCCCCAGCGAAATCCCCAAAGCCGAGGCCGTGGCGCGCTGGGACGCACCCGGCGCCGTATCGAGCTGGCGCAGGAGGCGAAAGAGCAGGTCTTCCTCTTGGGGATCAGATTTTGTCACGGGGTGCGACATTGGGAAAAGACTCAAAGTATGTTCACGCGTGAACACATTTCACAGCCGAGCGGTTTTTGGAAGCCCTAATTTCTGCAACTGGCAGGTTTTTGCACGCGTTGCATGGTTGCAACGCAGGGTTTCATCACGACGGCTGCATCAGCTCCGGAACACGGCTGGCTCGTTCCATCGCCAGCGCACGGACAGGATGGGCCACACCGCGAAGGGTGAGTGTGACAAGCTCCAGGGTGTCTACGTCGATACCTGCGGCCTTAAGCAGGGCCTCTGAGGCCAAAAGCTCGACGCCAAGCCCCTTGGTTTCGCCCTCAAGACGGCTTGCGGCGTTGACCGTGTCGCCAATGATGGTGCGGGGTGCGTTTTCGGCAGCGCCAATTTCGCCCAGCACCAGCTCTCCGAGGTGCAGACCCATGCCGATGCGGACCGGTTCGGCCTTTTCCATTGCAAGCGTCTTGTTAAAGGTCTCGAGAGCCGAGCTGATACCCGCTGCAGCCCGCAGTGCGGCGCGGGCAGACAGTTCTTCATTGTCGAGTTCGAACAACGCCAGAAGCCCATCGCCAAGGTATTTGTCAACGGTACCGCCCGCCCCGGTGATCGAAGGCACGATGGCGTCGAAGAAACGGTTCAGAAGGAAGACCACGTCATAGGGCAGTTGCCCGGTGGTGCGCGCAGTAAAGCTGCGCATGTCGAGAAACAGGATGGCCAGTCGCCGTTCCTGACCAAGGCTCTCATGCGCCCGCGCACGCTGCCCGTCGGGGCGGAACACGCGCAGTACGGTGGCCGGGTCCGTCGGGCGGATCTGACAGGCGAGGCGCGCATTGGGCGGGGCGTTGGCGGCGCGCAGGCTGGCCTCTTCCTCGGTGCTGGGGGGATGCAGCAGGTCGGCGCCTTCCTCGACCACAACGCGGCAGGTGGTGCAGCGTCCCCGACCGCCGCATAGCGCCATATGCGGCACACCGGATGCGCGCGACATTTCGAGCAGGGTCATGCCGCGCTGCCCGTGAATTTCCGGTCCATCCACGTAGCGGATACGCAAAGAGTGGCGGTTGCTGGACAGTTTGCGGCCCCAAAAAACCGACAGGGTCAGCAAGAGCACTCCGGCGGCGATCATCAGGCCAGTATCGGTCACCTCTCTGAGGGCGGCAAAGGTTTCAGCGGACGGGAAGTTGTACTGCGCCATGAGGCTGGCGCTTTCCTCGGACCGCAGTAGCCTTTCGGACTGCGCCCGTCCTTGCACCATGAACCCCGCCAGAGCAAAGGCTGGCAACAAGGTCGCGACCGGCAGTGCTACGGGCAAGAGACTTTGCCACCGGGGACTGACGCGCAGCCAGAAATGCAGGCCGATGCACCCGTGTATCCAGACCACCAACAGCAAGACCGCTTGTTGCCAGGCGCTTTTGGTGTTCCAGATCAACCCGGTAAGATAGCCCATCTCGGTTTCGACGCCGAACTGCATACGGGCGACGTTGGTGTGCACAAAATGCACCATCAAAAGGAAAGGAATGCTCAGGCCCAGCAAAATCTGAAGCCCTTCGTTCCAAGGCATTCGCAAAGTGCGGCGGCGCGCCAGACGATAGAGCGCCAGACCCAGATGCGTCAGCAGGGCCGCATAGAGTACTATGCCACCGGGGCGGCTGCTGGGAATGGCCCCGAACAGATCTTGGGAGGCCTCCATCAGCTCGAGAGAAAACAGACCCATTCCCACGCTGAGCAGGTGGAAAAACACATAAGCGAACAGCATCAAACCCGAGACGATCCGTGCCTTGGTTCGCCAGTTGCCTTGCCAGAGCCTGTTCGCCATCTTTACCGCTTCCCATACCTTTTGGGCAGAGTGCGCAACTGGCGCGTTGGGGTCAAGGCGCAGGATATGTGCAACCTGACACAGAAGAGCGGCCAAGGCCCTTGCAAGGGCCTTGCCACCTCAGGCCGAGGACTTAGTCCTGCCCGGCCAGGAAGCGTTCGGCGTCGAGTGCGGCCATGCACCCCATGCCTGCCGAGGTCACTGCCTGGCGATAGACGTGGTCGGTCAGGTCGCCTGCCGCAAAGACGCCGGGGACCGAGGTTTCGGTGCTGCCGGGTTTGACCTGAACATAACCGCCGTTGTGCATTTCCAGCGTGTCCTTGACCAATTCGTTTGCGGGCGAGTGGCCGATGGCGACAAAGACGCCAGCGCAGGGGATTTCGCTGACTTCATCGGTCTTGACGTTCCGGACCTTGACCCCGGTCACACCCAGCGGGTTGTCGTCGCCGACAACTTCTTCCAGCGTGTGGAACCAGAGGGGCTCGATCTTTTCGTTCTTCATCAGGCGGTCCTGAAGGATCTTTTCGGCGCGCAGCTCGTCGCGGCGGTGGATCAGTGTGACCTTGGAGGCAAAATTCGTCAGGAACAGGGCCTCTTCTACAGCGGTGTTGCCGCCACCGATGACCACGATTTCCTGTCCGCGATAGAAGAAGCCGTCGCAGGTGGCACAGGCGGAAACGCCGAAGCCCTTGAATTTCTCTTCACTCTCCAGCCCCAGCCATTTGGCGCGGGCGCCGGTGGCGAGGATCACGGCATCGGCGGTATAGATCGTGCCGCTGTCGCCGGTGGCCTTAAAGGGGCGTTCGGACATGTCGAGGTTGGTGATGATGTCGCCGATGATTTCGCAGCCCATGGCAGCGGCGTGTTCCTGCATTTTCACCATCAGGTCAGGGCCCTGTACTTCGGTGAAGCCGGGGTAGTTTTCAACCTCGGTGGTGGTGGTCAGCTGGCCGCCCGGTTCAATGCCCTGCACCAGGATCGGTTCCAGCATGGCGCGGCTGGCATAGACGCCTGCGGTGTAGCCTGCAGGGCCTGAGCCGATGATCAGAACCTTGGTGTGTTTGGTGTCGGCCATGTCGGCGCCTTTCGTCTTGCATGAGTGTGTCAGCTAGGGGATATAGCCATCCCGCGCCGTGGGGAAAACCCCGCGTCGCTCACAACATCGCAGGGTTGCATTTTGGACAAGAGGTGTAATTGTCGCAAAATGATCTTGCGCTAACACGAAATATTATTGCGCGCGCGACGGGTGGTGTTATAAGAACCGCAAATTCCAGTAAGGCGTTTCGAAAAGCTTGGGGTACAAGTTGACTTCAAAACGCGCACGACATCAATGGGTTCCACGCGTTTCGCCTGATTGTCGTGTCGAAACAATGAGTAGAAACGCTTTAGGAAAGAGTCCCCATGCCCGGTACGCGGCTTGACCCGATCGATCGCAAGATTCTCGCAGAACTTCAGGCCGATGGCCGCATGACCAATGTTGAGTTGGCCAAGAGGGTCGGGATTTCCGCACCGCCCTGCCTGCGCCGGGTGCGGACATTGGAAGAAGCCGGGTTCATTCGTGGCTATCACGCCGACGTTGACGCCCGCGAGCTGGGCTTTGAGGTGCAGGTGTTTGCCATGGTGGGGCTGGTCAGCCAGGCCGAAGCGGATCTGTCGGTCTTTGAAGAACGGTGCCGCAACTGGTCGCTGGTGCGCGAGTGTCACATGCTGAACGGTGAAGTGGACTTTATCCTCAAATGTGTCGCCCCCGATCTGTCGACCTTCCAGACTTTTCTGACCGAAGAGCTGACCAAAGCGGACAATGTGGCCAGCGTGAAGACCTCTCTGGTCATTCGCGGTGCCAAGGACGAGCCGGGTGTGCCGTTTGATATTCTCGAGGAACGCCTGAGCCGCGAGGCCTGAGCGGTTCCTATCCGCAAAAAACAACAGGGCCGCGCCGGGACATCCCGCGCGGCCCTGTTGTTTTACAGGTGAAAGCCTGACTTCAGGCAGCTTTGTCTTGCTCGCCGGCATTGCGCTTGGCGATAAAGGCGGCGCGGCGCTTGCCACGGGCCCAGGGCATCGCAGGGGCGTCTGCCGCGGCGGTTTTGGTAATCGATTGAATGAAACGCTTGTTGCTCGACATTTCGGGTTCTCCTGACTGCGTGTCCCTGATTGCGGAACACTCTGTTTTCTTGCCTTGAAACCAATGTCGTCCCGAATTGGGGCGGAGATACGGCAGGAAAGGTCAGATTTCAGGAAAATACGCGGATGATTTTGGGGCAATTCCCATCAAAGTCGAATGGTCGAGATCAGGCGGCCGTAGTCGGCCTCTCTTGCGTGGGTGGTGCGCCGGTAGGAATAAAACCTGTCCGGGTCGGAGTAGGTGCAGTGGCGAATCCACTCGGCATCGCCGACGCCCGCATTGCGCAGGCGATATAGCCCATAGGACGGCAGGTCGAACATCATGCGATCCGCGTCTCCGCCCGCAAAAAACTGGCTGTTGCCCATGTCTTCGCTCAGGAACGTGTCATAGAATTCGGGGCCGACTTCATAGGCCTTCTGGCTGATCGAAGGCCCGATGACGGCGGAAATGTTGGATCGTTTTGCGCCCAGGCCTTCCATCGCTTCAAGGGTCGCCTCAAGCACACCGTCCAACGCACCGCGCCATCCTGCATGGGCTGCGCCGACGACACCCGCGCGGGGGTCGGCAAACAGAACCGGCTGACAATCAGCGGTCAGGATACCAAGCACGAGACCGGGCGTATTGGTCACCATTGCATCGGCCTTGGGTTTGTCGCCCGTCATCGGTTCCTCAACCACCAACACATCCGGTGAGTGCACCTGATAGACGGTCACCAGTTGCTCGACCGGCGCGTCCATTGCCTCGGCTACGCGACGGCGGTTGATCTCGACAATCTCGCTCTGGTCAGACGAGCCGGTGCCGCAGTTCAGGCCACGGAACACACCCGACGATGCGCCGCCCTTGCGGGTGAAAAAGCCGTGGCGAAATGGCGAGAGCGAGTCCGATGTCAGGATTTCGAGCGTCATGTTTCACATCCGGGTGGGGGGGCGCCGTGGGTGGGGAAAAGCGCCATCACTTTGAACAGGTTTCCCATTTCATCCGGGTGCGTCAAGCGGCGATGCGCGGCGATGTGTGCGTCGAGCTTGTCGCCTTCCATCCGCTGGGCCAACCCTTGGGCGCGGGCAGTGATGCCGAGCCGTTCGAGGAAAACCCCCTGTGGCGTCAGGCGGCTATGACCACAGGGAGAGACCTTGGCGATGGCTTCGAAATCCACATGTGCGGTCAGATCGGCGGTGCCGGGGGCCTCGAAGGGGTCGACGAATTTATGCGCCTTCAGAGCCTGAAGCGTGTCTCCCAGTGAGCGCCAGTCGCCGTAATCGACGATCAGGGCTGCGCCGCCATTCTGTTCGATTCGCTGACCTATGGCTGTGGCAATGGCCTCTACCGCAGGGCAGATTTCGACAAGATCGCCATCCTTGGTGTCATCCAGACGGTGTGCCAGTGCTGATCCATCCAGCATGTCCCCCAAACCCGGTGCCAGCTGACCGTTGCTCAGTCCGACAAGGCGTTCGCGCCAGCCGGTGCCATCACGCTGCAGCTGGCGGATCGGCAGGGCATCAAAGAATTCATTCGCTACGAAGAACAGTGGCAGGTCCTTGGGCAGGCTGTCGACCTCGTCGTGCCATGTGGCATCGGTCCCCAGAAGGGCCCGTTGCTTGTCGCGCAAGGTAGGCGAGGCCTCGATCAGATGGATCTGTGCCGCCTCAGCAAACCCGGGCACAGCACGGGTCACGCGCAGAATGTCCGCCATGAGTGTACCGCGCCCCGGTCCGGCCTCGGCCAGGACAAACGCTGTCGGCGCGCCCTGATCCAGCCAGCTTTGTGCCAGCGAGAGGCCCAGCATTTCGCCGAACATCTGCGAGATTTCCGGCGCGGTGGTAAAGTCCCCCGAAGCGCCGAGAGGATCACGGGTGGCGTAATAACCGAACTCGGGGTGCAACAGGCACTCGGCCATGTAGTCGGCCAGGGTCAGCGGGCCTTGGGTTGTGATGCGCTCGATCAGTTGCGTCTTGAGGTCAGACACGCCGCGCCCTCGCGATCAGCCAGGCGCCGAGTAGGATCATGGGCAGCGACAGGAGTTGGCCCATGGTCAGCCCATAGCCGCCCACATGCAGGGCGAGACCCAGTGGGTTTCCCTCGCTGATGAATTGCGCGTCGGGCTGGCGGGCAAACTCGACAAGGAAACGCGCAAGGCCATAGCCGGCAAAGAAGATGCCAGAGGTCAGGCCGGGGCGTTTCAGAGCGCCGTGTTTCCATGCGGCCCAGATGAGCACCGTCCCAAGAACAACGCCTTCGAGCAGGGCTTCGTAGAGCTGCGAGGGGTGGCGGGCGCAAATCTCGGCGACGGCCTGGCCGCAGTCTTGTGCGCCGTAGCCGGGAAAGGCGACGCCCCAGGGCAGGTCGGTGGGACGGCCCCAAAGCTCGGCGTTGATGAAGTTGGCGATGCGGCCCAAGAGGAGGCCGGGCCAGACGCCGAGGACAAGAACGTCCGAGGTGGTGAGGCGGGGGATGGTCTGGCGGCCTGTGAAAATCCAGGCTGCAAAGATGAAGCCCAGCATGCCGCCGTGAAAGGACATGCCGCCCTGCCAGATTTTCAGAATGTCTGCGGGGCGCGCGAGGTAGTCGCTGAATTGGTAAAACAGCACATAGCCCAGACGCCCGCCGAGAATCACACCCACAATCAGCCAGGTCAGCAGGTCTTCGGCCTGTTTGGCATTCATCGGTGCGCCGGGGGCGGCCCAGAGGCGCGGCTGTTTCAGGGCGGCGACCACGATCCGCCAGCCGATCACGATACCGACGATATAGGCCAGCGCGTACCAGCGCAGGGCAAAGTCGAAACCAAAGAGGGAGATCGAGAAAATCTCGGGTGAAATCTCGGGGAAGGGGATCATCGCAAGCATGGCCTCTGTTGGCCATGGAGGCGCGGCGAAGTCAACCATTGTGCCGGTGCCAATTGCACCCCATATAGAGGGCAAACAGAGGCCGGAGACGGAACATGCAGACCCGCAACAAGATCATGGATGACATTTCGCAACTGATGACCAACGCCATGGGCGTGGCGCAGGGTGCGAAGGATGAAGCCGACAATGCCCTGAAATCGATGATGGACCGCTGGCTGGCGGACCGCGATTTCGTGACACGCGAAGAATTCGACGCGGTGCGCGCGATGGCGCAAAAGGCACGCGAAGAGAACGAAGCACTCAAGGCCCGAATAGAGGCGCTAGAAAACAAATAGGCGGATGGGGCGCCGGATGCGCCCTTTCCCAAATTCCGGATATTTCCCGGGGTGAGCGCCTGATGGCGCGAGGGGCAGGAGCCTCTCAACCGTCTGATCGGCGTGCGAGCTTCCCGGGTTTCAGGGGCAGGCGGACTAATTTGTGGCCAAGGACATTTCCAACATTTTTTCCGTACATGGGCTGACCAAGGTCTATGGCGAGGGCGAGGCGGCAGTGCATGCCCTGCGCGGCGTGGATCTGGATATCCCTAAAGGTGAGATTGTCGTGCTTTTGGGCCCTTCCGGGTCGGGCAAATCCACGCTTTTGAACATCATCGGAGGGTTGGATCGGGCTACAGACGGCGAGGCACTGTTTGAAGAACAGAGCCTCAGCACCATGTCGGACCGCGACCTCACCCGGTATCGGCGCGACCACGTGGGGTTTGTGTTTCAGTTCTACAACCTCATGCCCTCGCTGACGGCGCGCGAAAATGTCGAGCTGGTAACCGAGATCGCCGACGATCCCATGGATGTGGACGAGGCGCTGCGGCTTGTGGGTCTTGGCGAGCGCATGGATCACTTTCCCGCGCAGATGTCCGGGGGCGAGCAGCAGCGGGTTGCGATTGCCCGCGCCATTGCCAAGAATCCGACAGTTCTGTTTTGCGATGAACCCACGGGGGCGTTGGATTCCAAGACAGGCCGCGCGGTGCTGCATGTGCTGAACGACGTCAACGCCAAGCTGGGCGCCACGGTGATGATTGTCACCCACGCTGCCGCGACCGCCGCCATGGCCCACCGGGTGATTCACTTTGCGGACGGAGCGATCCGCAGCGTCGAGACCAACGAGACGCGCCTCAGCCCCGACGAGATTGAATGGTGAGAACATGAGCGCGTTGAACCACAAGCTGCTGCGCGACCTTTGGCGGATCAAGGGTCAGGCCGGGGCGATCGCGCTTGTGGTGGCCGTGGGCGTGATGCTGCTGGTGATGATGGCGGGGATGCTGTCATCTCTGGTTGAAACGCGCGCCGCTTATTACGAGCGGTATCGGCTGGCCGACGTCTTCGCGCCGGTAACGCGTGCGCCTCTGAGCATGCTCGACAGGATTGCGGAGATCCCCGGCGTGGCAGCAGTCGAGGGCCGGGTCCAGGGGGGCGCGTTGATCGACATGGCGGGTCAGGCTTTGCCGGTGCGGGCCAGCGCCGTCTCATTGCCTGCGCACCGCGTGCCAAAGTTGAATGCCATCTACTTGTCAGAAGGGCGCATGCTGTCGCCGACCCGCACCGAAGAGGTGATCGTGTTGCAGAGCTTTGCCGACGCGCACGGGCTGCGGTTAGGCGATGAGTTGACCGCCACGATGTACGGCGCGCGCCGGTCGTTTCGTATTGTCGGCTTTGCCATGGCGCCCGAGTACCTGTTCACCACGGCCCCCGGTGAATTCGTGCCTGACAGTGCACGATTTGCAGTGTTGTGGATGAACGAAGAGGCGCTGGCCGCGGCTTATGACGTGGAAGGGGCCTTTAACGAGGCGCTGATTGCGCTGGAGCGTGGCGCGCGGGTCGAGCCCGTGATGGCGGCTGTGGATGCGCTTTTAGACCGTTATGGGTCACTCGGGTCTTATGAACGCGCGGACCACATGTCGGACCGCTTTATTTCAGAGGAAATCGAAGGTCTGCGCGCGACTGCGGTGGTGGTGCCGCCGATCTTCATGGCTGTTGCGGCCTTTCTGCTCTACATCGTCATCACCCGTCTGGTGCAGTCTGAACGCGAACAGATTGGTCTGATCAAGGCGTTTGGCTACACCGACTGGGAGGTTTCCTGGCACTATTTCAAGATGGTTCTGGTGATCGCGATCCTTGGCGCATTGTTGGGCAGTGTGTTGGGGATCTGGGCAGGGCGCTACATGGCGCTTGTCTATCAAAAGTTCTATCATTTTCCGTTTCTCGTGTTTCGTGTGGACGCATCCAGCTTGATGATGGGGGTCAGTGTTTCGGTTCTGGCGGCTTCGGCCGGTAGCCTTGTTGTGCTGAGCCGGGTGTTCCGGCTGACGCCTGCAGTCGCCATGCGGCCGCCAGCGCCGATGGATTTCTCACGCTCAGGGGCCATCAATGAGCGCCTGAAAAACTGGCTCGACCAACCCAGCCGCATGGTCCTGCGACGGATTTTCCGCAATCCGGGGCGCATTTTTGGGTCCGTTATCGGGATCGCTGTCGGCATGGGGTTGTCGTCTGCGCAGATGTCGGTCTTGTCGGGGTTTGACGAAACTCTGGATCTGACATTTGGCGTCATCGACCGCTCGGATGTATCGGTGAGCTTTTTTGAACCAATGCCAGCCAAGACGGCCTTTGATCTTGCGCATTTGCCCGGTGTGATCGAGGTCGAACCCACGCGGGGCGTCAGCGCGGTTTTGCGAAATGGTCTGCATACTTATCGCGGCGCCGTTACGGGGCTGGTTGATCAGGCGCAGCTCAACCGCGCTGTGAACAAGGACATGTCCGATATCGTGCTGCCGGAGAACGGTGTCGTTCTGGCCAAGCCACTGGCAGATATCCTGCAAATTGCGCCCGGCGATACGCTGGTGGTGGAGGTGCTTGAAGGCAAGCGCCCTGTGCTGGAAGTGCCCGTGGCGTCGATTGCGGAAACGCTGCTGGGCTCGCCGGCTTTCATGCGCATGGACAGCCTCAATCGCGATATGGCTGAGTGGGGCCGTGTCTCTGCCGCCTATCTCAGGGTCGACAGCGATCAACTTCCCGCCCTCTATGCCGCGCTCAAAGAGATGCCTTCGGTGGCGGGCGTCACCCGCCGCGAGGATGCGCGTGCGGCCATTGAGACACTGATGGACAGCGGCGCGGGCTCGATGCGCTATGTCATGGTGGCGATTGCCGCGATTATCACCTTTGGGATTGTCTACAACGCGGCCCGCATCGCATTTGGCGAGCAATCGCGTGATCTCGCCAGCCTTCGGGTGATTGGGTTCACCAGGGGGGAAACAGCGTTCGTGTTGCTGGGTGAGTTGGCAATTGTGGTTTTGCTGGCCATCCCGCTGGGCGTGCTGATTGGATACTATCTGTTTTTCCTGATTGCCGCTGGCTTCAGCACCGACATCTACCAAATTCCCACCACCTTTCGGCCCGAGGCTTATGGCATGGCCGGAGCTGCCGTCATTGCGGCCTCGGTTCTTTCCGGCTGGCTGGTGAAACGTGATATTGACAAGGTCGACCTCGTGGCGACCCTGAAGACAAGAGAGTAAAGGTCATGGCCAAGAAACAGTCTCGCAGAATCCTGACCCTAGGGGCCGCCGCGCTAGTTGCTGCAGGGCTTGCTGCCGCCTTTTGGCCGCAGCCGGTGCTTGTGGACATGGGCGAAGTGCGACGCGGGACCATGATGCAGACCGTGGATGAAGAGGCGCGCACGCGGGTGCGTGATCCTTACGTGGTCTCCACGCCCATCGCCGGGCATTTGCTGCGGGTTGACCTGCAACCGGGAGATCAGGTGACCAAGGGCGAGACAATCGTGGCCCGCATGTTGCCAACCAACCCGGCAGCGCTGGATATCCGGACCCGCGAACAGGCCAAGGCGGCGATTGCGGCGTCCGAGGCGGCTTTGCGTGTGGCCGAGGCTGACCTGAACAAGGCCATGGCCGACCGTGATCTTGCGCGCACCGATCTCAACCGGGCGCGTACGCTTTTTCAGCAAGAGAACGTCTCTCAGGCGACATTGGACCGCGCTGTCAGCAAGATGCGGGCCTCAGACGCCGTTGTAGATACCGCCCGGGCGGCGATCTCAATGCGCATTGCGGACCTGAACAATGCCCGAGCGAACCTGATCAGCTTTGACACCGCGGGCCAGAACCGCGCCGCTGTCGCGACCGAAGCCATTGACCTGCCGTCACCGATTACCGGCGTGGTTTTGCAGGTGATCCAGCAAAGTGAAACCATTCTGCCCGCCGGTGCTCCGGTGCTGGAGGTGGGAGATACCGATACAGACCTGGAGGTGGTTGTGGAGCTTCTCTCGACGGATGCTGTCAAGGTGAACACCGGAGACCGGGTACTGATCACCAACTGGGGTGGCAGCGGAGATTTGAACGGTGAAGTCGAACGTATTGACCCATGGGGGTTCACGAAATACTCGGCGCTGGGCGTGGAAGAGCAGCGCGTCAATGCGGTGATTCAGTTCACGGACCCGCCCGAGAGCCGCGCGTCGCTGGGTCATGGATTTCGTGTGGAAACCCGTATTGTCGTTTGGGAGGTCGCCGAAACCGTGATCGCCCCATCGAGCGCCCTGTTTCGGGACAATGGCAATTGGGCCGTCTTTGTCGTTCAAGATGATGTGACGGCACTTCGGGTTGTTGAGATAGGTGAGAACAATGGTATCGACGCGCAGGTTCTGACCGGCCTCGAGTCTGGGGAAACCGTCGTGCTCTATCCGTCGGCGGGGTTGATGGCTGGGGCCAAGGTTGCGCCGCGTACGGGGCAGTAGACGTAAGGCTCGCAGCGCAAGAATTCTCGGGATTTCACGACACAGGAATGTGACAAACTCTTGTGCGTCGCTCAGAACTATCCACAACTTATTGCGTTATCCACAAATATTTTGCTTTACAGACCGCCGCTTACATACCACCATATCTGGTAAGGAAGGCGCAAAAGTACGCTTTCCCTAGAGCAGGCACCAAGCGCTAGGGGCGCTGCCATTTCCCCGGCGCAAGAGCAGAAAAGAGGTGGGGCCATGGCACTGTCAGAGACATATCTGGAAGAAGACGCGCATCCGATCGACATCGTCGAGCATATTGCCGAATACCACGATTGGAGCTTTGACCGTATTGCAGATGACCAGATCGCCATGGCGGTCGAAGGTCAGTGGCGCACCTATTCGATCACGCTGGCCTGGTCGGCGTATGACGAAACCCTTCGGCTGGTGTGTTCGTTCGAAATGGAGCCACCGGAAGAGAAGCTGCCTCAGCTGCACGAGGTGCTGAACGCCGTTAACGACCAATGCTGGGCGGGCGCCTTCACCTTCTGGAAACCGCAAAAGCTGATGATCTACCGCTATGGTCTGGTTCTGGCGGGGGGCCAGGTCGCGAGCCCCGACCAGATCGACACCATGATCCAGGCGGCGGTGATGAGCGCCGAGAGGTTCTATCCGGCGTTCCAGCTGGCTGTCTGGGGAGACCGCAGCGTTGACGGCGCCATGCAGGTCGCCATTGCAGAGGCCTACGGTCGGGCGTAAACCTTTCCCCCGAGGACAATCAGGGGGACTTCATGTCGATGGATGTTATTGCCGCGCGCGGGCTGGTTTTGCTGGGCTGCGGGAAAATGGGCTCTGCCATGTTGCAGGGCTGGCTGGCGCAGGGTCTGCCAGCCACTTCGGTCTGGGTGCAGGACCCGTTTCCGAGTGACTGGGTCAAAGGTTCAGGCGTACACGTGAATGCGGAGCTGCCAGAGAGTCCGGCCATCGTGCTGGTCGCCGTGAAACCTCAGATCATGGCCGAGGCATTGCCGGTGCTTCAACCGATGGGCAATGGCGATACGATTTTCCTGTCAGTCGCCGCGGGCATCGGCATCTCGCATTACGAAGCGGTTCTGGGCGGCGACACTCCGGTTATTCGCGCCATGCCAAACACACCGGCCGCCGTGGGCAAGGGCATCACCGCGATCATCGGTAACTCCAAGGGCGCGGCGCATCTTGATCTGGCCGAGGCGCTGCTGTCCGTAGTCGGGCAAGTCGTGCGTCTGGAAAGCGAAGATCAAATGGACGCGGTAACTGGCGTGTCCGGGTCCGGGCCAGCCTATGTGTTCCACATGATCGAAACCCTGGCAGCGGCGGGTGAGGCGCAGGGCCTGGCCCCGGAGCTTGCCATGGCTCTGGCCAAGGCCACGGTGGCCGGGGCAGGGGCCCTGGCGGAAGAGGCGGATGACACCCCGTCGCAGTTGCGCATCAATGTCACCAGCCCGAATGGCACCACGCAGGCGGGGCTTGAGGTTCTGATGGACGAGGTCACGGGGCTGCCCGACCTGATGCGGAAAACCGTTGCTGCGGCGGCGGACCGCTCACGGGAGCTGGCCAATGGCTGACGAGATTTCCTTTGATGATTTCCTCAAGGTTGACATCCGTGTCGGCATCGTCACGCGGGCAGAACCTTATCCCGAAGCCCGCAAACCCGCGATCAAGCTGTGGGTCGACTTTGGTGACGAGCTGGGAGAGCGCAAAAGCTCGGCCCAGATCACAAGGCATTACGACCCCGAGCAGCTGATTGGCAAACAGGTCATGGCGGTGGTCAACTTTCCCGCCCGCCAGATCGGCAAGTTCATGTCCGAGATTCTGGTTCTGGGGCTGCCCGATGAGAATGGAGAGATCGTTCTGATCGGCCCTGACATGAAAGTACCAGCCGGGGGGCGTATGCATTGAAAACACTGCTGATTACGCGGCCTCTGCCCGAGGAGGTCGTGTCCGAACTGACCGGTCTTTATGATGTCACGGTGCGGTCTTCGACTGCTCCTTTGGATGAGAGCGAACTGCACGCCGCGCTCAGCGACTATGATGCGGTATTGCCGACCCTGAGGGATAACTTCAGCCGCGAGGTCTTTGAGGCCGTGCCGAACCCGCGCTGCAAGGTGCTGGCGAATTTTGGCGTGGGTTACAATCATATCGATGCAGAGGCGGCGGCTGAGGTCGGGATCGTTGTCAGCAACACGCCCGGCGCAGTCACGGATGCAACGGCAGATACTGCCATGACGCTGATGCTGATGAGCGCGCGCCGCGCCGGTGAGGGCGAACGGCTGGTGCGGGCCGGTCAATGGGACGGCTGGCATCCGACACAGATGCTGGGCATGCATCTTTCTGGCAAGACAGTTGGCATCGTCGGCATGGGGCGTATCGGCGAAGCCATCGCCCGTCGCTGCCACTTTGGTTTTGGTATGTCGGTTGTCTATTTCAATCGCTCGGCCAAGACGTTGGGCTTCAATGCAACACGCGCTGAAACGCTTGGGGAGTTGGCCAGCCGGGTTGATGTTCTTGTTGCCGCCGTTCCGGGGGGCGGTGCAACACGGCACCTCATCAATGCGGAGGTTTTCCGTTCAATGCAGTCTCATGCTCATTTCATCAATATCTCACGCGGGGATGTGGTAGATGAAACCGCCCTGATCGCGGCATTGCAAAGTGGCGAGATTGGCGGTGCGGGGCTGGATGTCTACGAGTTCGAACCGGACGTGCCCAAAGCTTTGCGCGCCCTCGACAACGTGACGCTGTTGCCGCATCTCGGCACCGCAGCGCTGGAAGTACGGGTGAACATGGGGCTGATGGCGGTTGAAAACCTTAAGGCGCATCGCGCAGGCCACGACCTGCCCAATCGGGTGAACTAGGGGCCTCCCATGGCCTCGCGCCAATGGCGGCGGCAGAGGGATACATAGGTCTCGTTGCCGCCGATATGCACCTGCGCGCCCTCACGCAGGGCGTGACCGTCTTGGCCCTGCCGGACAACCATGGTGGCCTTTTTTCCGCAATGACAAATGGTGCGCACCTCGCGCATTTCGTCTGCCAGCGCCAGAAGTGCGGCTGAGCCGGGAAACAGTTTGCCCTGAAAATCGACGCGCAGGCCGTAGCACATCACCGGCACCCGCAGATCGTCCACGGCGCGTGCCAGTTGCCAGACCTGCTCTTCGCTCAGGAACTGTGCTTCGTCGATGAAGACGCAGGCAAAATCGCCCCGGGCCTGCCGGGCTTCGATTTTTTGAAAGAGGTCGTCGCAGTCGTCAAACGTATCCGCGTGTTCGCCAATCCCGATCCGTGAGGCAATCCGACCTTCGCCTGCGCGATTGTCGAAACGCGCGGTCAGCAGATAGGTGTCCATGCCGCGTTCACGGTAGTTGTGCGACGCCTGCAACAGCACGGTCGACTTGCCGGCATTCATGGTGGAGTAGTGAAAGTAAAGCTTGGCCATGGCCGGGTGATAAGACGGCTCAGACCATGGATGCAAGCCGGTTTCGCATGCCTCGGGCACGGGGCCGGGGAAATCCAGAACACGACTTCCCCGGACCTGCCGTAACTCACACCCTGCTTTCCCGAGACAGTGCCTCATGGGGATGGTGGAAAGCAAAACACTCACAAAACCGGCAGCGCGCCCCATGACCGAAAAATGCCACGTTGGTAGGCGACCCCATGCGAATGCCCTAGTCCGAGAGAGCGGACATCCGATCGTCCGCGACATTTCGCGAACACTTTACAAATGACAAAAACCTCCTAACCCTTTAAGGGGAAACGACTGTGTGATTTCCCCTCTTCCAGGGGATTCTGTGTTTTGGGGGACATGAGTGTGGCCAGCGTAGGTTCTTATCTGAAAAAGCATTCTGAGGCCTTGGTCAAAGATGTAGGGATTGAGGCGGCTTGCGAATTGACCGGCAAGTCCAAGGCAACGCTGGGGCGATACTATTCCCACAACGAAGAACATGCCGACCGTTTCATGCCCATCGACGCCGTCGCCGCGCTGGAAGAAGCTTCGTCCTATCCACATGTGACGTCGGCTCTGGCCGAGTTGAAAGGCATTAGCCTGTCTTATAATGAGAGCCGCCGCAATCAGTCCAATCGCGAAGGTGGCGTCAACAAAGAAATGATCGCGCTGAGCCAGCGTTTTGCGATGCTGATGGCCGAATACAACCAATCCATCGAGGATGGCGTCATCACCGTGAACGAAGCCAAGCGCATGTTGAAAGAAACGGCCGCTCTTCAGCATGTGTTGATCGAGATGAAGCTGCATCTCGAAGAGGAAACCACCTAAGTATGGGGGCGCCCGCAGATCGTCGCCCGCCGGTCGAGGCCGAGAACCACACCCCCGACACTCTGCGCGACTTTCTGTTGGACTTGGAAAACACCGGCCACTCTTCGGATGTGTGGCGGTTGATCGTCGAGCTTGGTCGGCAGCTGAACCTGCCATATGTCGACATGATTGCGTCGAGCAATTACGCCAACTGGAAGAAAACCCAGTTCGTTCTGACCTCATACGACTCAAGCTGGCTCAATGCTGTAAACCGCGATCCGGACCTCGCGCGCTGGTCCTATTTCCGCAGCCACGCCATGCATCACCTGACGCCCATCGCGGTTGGGGTCGAGTTCGTTGAGGAATATCGCCACATCCCCCAGGCCCGTTACGAAGTCCTGCGCGAGGCGGGCCGTCGCGGCATACGGGCCGGATTTTCCGTGCCCTTGCGGTTGCACGCCCCGCCACAGGCTGCGCTCATCACCTTTTCCGGCGACCATTCGCGCCGCGAGATGGAGCACATCATCCGCATGCACGGCTGGACCCTGAATGTGGCGGCGTTGTCCGGTCATCAGCGTTACATGACACACTTTGCTGCGGAGTTCTCGGAACGCAACCGCATCACCGACAAGCAACGCGAGCTTCTGCAGATGATTGGCGGCGGCATGCAGGACAAGGTAATTGCCGAAGAGTTGGGGATCACCGTTTCTGCCGTACGCCAGCGCATGAACAACATTCTGAAAAAGACCGGCCTGTCCAATCGCGCCGAGCTTGCTGCGCTGGCGATGAGCATGGGTATTTTGCCTGATCCTCTGGAAGGCACAACGGGCGAAAGCCACACGGTGCGTGTCGAAATGGGGCTTCCTCAAAAAGGGGCAAGCGGTAAGGGCGGCATTCGGGTGCGCACAAGAAGCTAAAGCATTGTTGCGACGTGCCTGAAACGGCATTTGGTGTGGAACACCATGGGTCACCAAAGAAATAGGGTGCCCACAAAGGGGCACCCTTGGTCATGAAAAGTCTCACGGAAATCCGGGCCACTCACACCCGGTCACCGTACCAAGGCACGATGCAGAAGCGAACAGAACGCCAATTGCCGTCAATTCATCGGTGCAGCCATCTGGGGAAACGGCTGGAATTGCACCAAACTCCCAAAATCAGGGTACCGCAAAGCCCGGCGTCTGTAAGGTAAGGAAATCCACAGGTCGGCTGGTTTTTATACTGTTAATTCTTGCAGGAAAGATTGGTTTGACTGTTATTTATGTCAGTTAATTTGTGAAGAATATGGCCTATGTCTTGGAATCAGTCCACGCCCCGGAATTTGGCGTCAGTGTTTTCGAACAAGGATCGAGCCCACCGAATACCCGGCCCCAAAGCTACAGATCAGCCCATGATCGCCGGGCTGGAGATCCTGTGAATTCTGAGAAAAGGCAATGATCGAGCCTGCGGATGACGTGTTGGCATAGTCCTGGAGAATATTGGGTTGTTCTCCGGCTTCCGGTGTGCGGCCCAGTACTTTCTTGCCGATGAAATCATTCATGGTCTTATTTGCCTGATGCAGCCAGATACGCTTTAGATCCGTGCTGGTAACACCGTTGTCAGCCATGTGCCCCAGGATGTGGCTCGACACCATCGGCAGCACCTCTTTGAAGACCTTGCGCCCGTTTTGCATGAACTGCATGTCGCGCCGGTCTTCCATGCCATAGGGCCGTGAGCGGCGCAGGAAACCATTGTTGTTGCGGATATTGTTGGAAAATTGCGTGGCGCAACGGGTCGAGAGGATTTCGAAGTGGTCGCCTTTGGCGTCTTCTTCGCGTTCGATCACGGTGGCGGTGGCAACGTCACCAAAGATGAAGTGGCAATCGCGGTCGCGCCATTCCAGATGCGCCGAGCAGATCTCGGGGTTCACGACGATGGCTTTTTGCACCGAGCCAGAGCGCACCATGTCGGCCGCGGCCTGAATGCCAAAGGTGGCCGAGGAGCAGGCCACATTCATGTCAAAGGCAAAGCCGCCCGCGCCAAGCGCCTGTTGAATTTCGATGGCCACGGCCGGATAGGCCCGCTCGAGGTTCGAGGCAGCGCAGATCACGAGGTCGATCTCATCCGCTGTCACGCCAGCCTGGGCCAGCGCCTTGGTGCAGGCGTCCACGGCCATTTCCGCCATCAACGAAGGCGCTTCGTCGTCACGCTCTGGGAAGAGCGGATGCATGACCTCGGGATCCAAAACCCCGGACTTGTCGATCACATATCGCTGTTCGATGCCTGAGGCCTTGTAGATGAAATCGGTTGAGGAATGTTCAAGTGCGGCCATCTCGCCTGCGGCAATTGCCTCGGCATGTTTGGCGTTCTCCTGGTCCGCATAGGCGTTGAAGGCCGTGACCAGTTCTTCGTTGGTGATGACCTGATCGGGGGTAAAGACTCCGGTGCCGGTGATGACGGGCTTGAACATGGCGGACCTCGTGTTTGGGTGCGTCATAGAAAGCACCATTTCACGTTAAGGGGTCAAGAGTTGCCCTAAGGGAATGCGGGGTGGCGTGGCGCAGCAAAGCTAACCCTGGAAAGGGGCCAGCCCCTCTTGGCCTGCGGCCAATTCACCCCGGGATACTTTTGGCCAAAAGAAGAGATAGGATCAGGTGAAAGGATTATCCGGGTAACCGACCCCGGCGAGGTAGAGGCCCTGGGGGGGACAGACTGGTCCGCAGGCGGCGCGGGACTTGGCTTCGAGCGCGGTTCTGACATCCTCGGGGGACCATGCGCCGGCGCCGACACGTTCCAATGTGCCGACAAAGCTGCGCACCTGATTGTGCAGGAAGGAGCGCGCGCGCACGTGGAAATGGATTTCCGGACCCCAGAATGTGTCGACCTCTTCCACACGCAGCTCGTCCAGGGTTTTGACCGGGCTGGCCGACTGGCAGATCGAGCTGCGAAACGTGGTGAAGTCGTGATGGCCGATCAGGTGATCTGCGCCCGCCTGCATAGCTTGGGCATCCAGCGGCTGGTTCACCCGCCAGACAAGGCCGTCGAGATGGGTGGCCGGGGCGCGGCGCATCAGGATGCGGAAGAGGTAGCGTCGTTCAACCGCAGAAAAGCGCGCGTGCCAGTCGTCATCGACCCGCGCCGCATCGACAATGGCCACGGGCAGCGGCTTCAGATGGTGGTTCAGCGCTTCTGAGAGGCGGAACGGCGCCCAGTCTTTGTCCATATCGCAGTGGGCCACCTGCGCCAGCCCATGTACACCTGCGTCTGTGCGTCCGGCGGCGGCAATCGTGTGTTGGCGCGGCTCAAGTTTCGCCAGCGCATCTTCGATGGCACCCTGAACAGACGGCTGATCCGCCTGCCTTTGCCACCCGGCAAAGGGTTTCCCGTGGTATTCGACTTTCAGCGCAATTCTGGGCATGGGCGCTGGGTAGCGGATTCGCGCAGCGAGGGGAAGCCTTGGGGTAAGCTCCCCCCTAGCAATGCGCCTTAGTGCTGCCTAGGTTGGAGCAGGGCAGCAACAGGAGTCCGGATTGGTCCTTTCCACATTGGCAGACAGCGTGACGCGCGGCGTCGAATCCATGAGTGACTCGGTCTCGGAAGCCCTGTTCGAGCCGGTGATCCGGCTGGGTGTCACCGGGTTGGCGCGGTCCGGCAAGACGGTGTTCATCACCTCTTTGGTCGCAAACCTTCTGGATCGGGGGCGGATGTCGGGGCTGACGGCGCAGGCCGAAGGGCGCATCGCCGCAGCCTATCTACAACCGCAACCGGACGACACAGTACCCCGGTTCGACTATGAAACCCACCTCGCGGCACTGACGTCCCGGACCCCATCCTGGCCTGACAGCACGCGCGCTGTGAGCGAGTTGCGCCTGTCGCTCAAGGTGCGCCCGGCGGGCCTCTTGTCGGGGCTGCAGGGGCCGCGCACCGTGCATCTGGATATCGTGGACTATCCCGGTGAATGGCTGTTGGACCTCGGCCTGTTGAACAAGAGTTTCAACGAGTGGTCTGATGGCACGTTGAGTTGGCTCAATAGCCGCGCCAGCGCCCAAGGGGTCATGGAGCGCCTTCGCGCTGTGGATCCCACGGCCAAACATGACGAAGCGCTGGCGCAGGATCTTGCAAAATGCTTTGCGCGTTACCTCACTGTTGCGCGTTCAGAAGGGTATTACCGCTGCACGCCGGGCCGTTTTTTGCTGCCGGGTGAACTTGAAGGGTCGCCTGTGCTGACTTTTGCTCCAATCCCATGGGCGGAGCCGTCCAAAAGGGGCAGCCTGCACCGCGAGATGGAGCGCCGGTTCGAGGCCTATAAATCAAAGGTCGTAAAGCCGTTTTTTCGTGATCATTTTTCGCGCATTGACCGGCAGGTGGTTCTGGTTGACGCGCTGGATGCGATCCACACCGGACCACAGGCGGTCGAAGACCTGCGGCTGGCCATGGCGGATACGCTGACGGCCTTTCGCCCTGGGTCCAACGGGTTCCTGTCGCAGCTTCTGCGCGGTAAGCGGGTTGAAAAGGTTTTGTTTGCGGCCACCAAGGCAGATCACCTGCACCATACACAGCATCCACGGCTGAGTGCGATCATGCAGGCCCTGACCCGCGATGCGGCTGACCGGGCGCGTTTTGCAGGGGCGGGAACGCAGTCCTTGGCGCTGGCCTCGGTCAGAGCCACCACAGAAGCCACACTGTCGCACGAGGGCAAGCCACTGGACTGTGTGCGCGGTCAGTTGCTCGACACGGGCAAACAGGCGGCGTTCTATCCCGGGGATTTGCCAGAGGATCCAAACCACCTGCTGACTCCGGCGCGTGAGGGCAGCGACAAGTGGCTGGATGGGGATTACCAGGTGATGCGCTTTGCGCCGGCTCACCTGACCCTGAAACCCGGTGAAGGCCCGCCGCATATCCGGATGGACAAGGCAGCTGAGTTCCTGATCGGAGACAAGTTATGACGTGTGAGGTGCGGTTAGCTGTGGCAAGTGACATCGGGGCCACGGGCACGATTCTGCAGGACTGGATCGAGGCGACACCGTGGATGCCGGTTCTGCATACACGTGGGGAAACCATGGCTTTTTGCGCTGGTCTGATCGCAGGTGAGGCCATGATTGTGGCTGAGGAACAGGGCAAAGTAATCGGTTTTCTTGCGCAGGGAGGGCAGACCATCGTGGCGCTTTATCTGCAAGCCGATGCCCGAGGCCGCGGAGTGGGGGCAACCCTGTTGAACGCGGCACAAAGGTCAGGGGAAACCCTTGACTTATGGTGCTTTCAGATGAACCGAGGCGGGCAGCGCTTTTATGAACGTGAAGGGTTTACCACCATAAAAACCACAAATGGCGAAGACAATGCAGAGGGATTGGCGGACATCCTGTTTCGTCGAACCCGGCCACAAGAGGACATAACATGAGCAATGGCCCTGTTCTGATTGACCTTGAGACGCAGGACGCCCCGGATGTGGCCCAAGCTCCGCCAGTGCCTGACCTGCCCGAGGCCTTGCCCGAAGGGCAGGCGATGCAGATGGCGGCGCAACTTGCCGCGCGGCCCTCGTCGCGTCTGGCGCGGTGGTTCTGGGGGCTCTTGGGGCTGATCCTGACGACAGTGATCTCGATTGCAGCCTGGGACTTTGTGACCGGGTTGGTGGCGCGGTCGCCCCTGTTGGGAGCAGCGGTAACGGCTTTGGTGGCGGTTTTCCTGTTGGTTTCGCTGGTGATGATCCTGCGGGAACTGGCCGGATTTGCGCGGCTGCGTCGGGTTGATGCCCTGCGCGCCGGTGCGGATGCGGCGCTGGCGTCGGGTGATCTGAACGAAGCACGTCGGGTTCTGGATCAGTTGCAACGGCTTTATGGCGGACGTGCAGACACCGCCTGGGGGCGCGAGCGCCTGAAAGAGCGGCAGGGCGAGATGATGGATGCTGATGCCCTGTTAGGACTGGCCGAACGGGAAGTGCTGGTTCCACTGGATGCCGCCGCGACCCGCGAAGTAGAAGCCGCCGCGCGGCAGGTCGCAGCCGTGACCGCGCTGGTGCCGCTTGCGCTGGCCGATGTGGTGACGGCGCTGACGGCAAATATCCGAATGATCCGCCGTGTGGCCGAAGTATACGGCGGGCGCTCTGGCACCCTGGGCAGCTGGCGTTTGACGCGCGCCGTGATGACGCATTTGGTTGCAACGGGTGCGGTTGCTGCAGGGGACGACCTGATCGGTACCTTGGCAGGGGGCGGTGCCTTGGCCAAGATCAGCCGCCGGTTTGGCGAAGGGCTGGTCAATGGCGCCCTGACTGCGCGGGTCGGCGTTGCCGCGATTGAGGTTTGCCGCCCATTGCCGTTCAACGCCGTCAAACGTCCCTCGGTCTCTGGGCTCGTCAAGCGGGCGTTGACGGGGCTGTTCAGCAAAGGGTGATAGCGCGACGGCGGGGGCAGCTTTGGGCTTGCTACGGTTTACCGCAGGATCGGCACCCCTCCGGGGCCCTGATTGCGCTCAACCACCGAGGCCCGCAGGCTGCGCCCGATGGTGTGGGCCAGCGCTGACCACGCGGCGGCCTGATCTGGGCGGAGTTCCCGTTTCAGGGTCATGTCGAACAGGGCCAGCCAGGGTTCGAACATGCCGGGGCGGACACTTTGTGACTGTTTGTGGATTTGTGCCGGATTGCCGTCGTAGGCGCGCTCGAAAAGAATGGCATTGGCCCAAAAGCGGGTGATCTTCTCCTCATGCGCGGGCCAATCGGTGACGTGGATGGCAAAGACCGGACCGAGACCGGGGTGCTGGCGGATTTGTTCATAAAAGGCGGCGACCACGCGGGCGATGTCGTCACGGGCGATGTCAAAGCGGGGGGGCAGGGCGGTCATGGGTGCATCCAGTTTGATGGCAGTGCGCGCAAGGAAGCACGGCGGTGATCTGTCTGCAAGGGCAACACCGCAGGTGAAGGGGTGACAAAAGTGCACCCCTGTTTATACGGCTCATTCACCGCTTTACGGCCCATGCTTGCAGGCCTATAAGGCGTCATATGACACGGATATTCGCGATCATTATTCGAATTATCAGCCCGGCGCTCTGACAATTTCGAGCCGCCGGGACAAGGCGTATGGAACACCGCGCCGACCCACCCAGAACTTGATCCGATCTATGACGAGGACGCCAAGAGATGTGCGCCGAAACCCCTGACTACAAATCCACGCTGAACCTGCCGAAAACCGATTTTCCCATGCGCGCAGGTCTTCCCAAACGCGAACCACAATGGCTGGAGCGTTGGTCGAACATCAGCATCTATGACACGCTGCGCCAGAAGGCCGAGGATGCCAAGGCCTCGGGCACGGCCCGCGAGAGCTTTACGCTGCATGATGGCCCCCCTTATGCCAACGGGCATTTGCACATCGGTCACGCGCTGAACAAAATCCTCAAGGACATGGTTGTGCGCAGCCAGCAGATGATGGGCAAGGATGCGCGCTACATCCCCGGCTGGGACTGTCACGGTCTGCCGATTGAATGGAAGATCGAGGAACAGTACCGCGCCAAGGGCAAGGACAAGGACGAGGTTCCGGTCATCGACTTCCGTCAGGAGTGCCGCAAGTTCGCCGAGGGTTGGATCGATATCCAGCGTGACGAGTTCAAACGTCTTGGGGTGACTGGCAAATGGTCGAACCCCTACCTGACGATGAACTTCCACGCCGAGCGCGTGATTGCCGAAGAATTCATGAAATTCCTGATGAACGGCACGCTCTATCAGGGTTCGAAACCCGTGATGTGGTCGCCGGTTGAAAAGACCGCGCTGGCCGAGGCCGAGATCGAGTATCACGACCACAAGAGCCATACGATCTGGGTAAAATTCCCGGTTGTGCGTGCTGTGGAGCCAACTGGCGCACGCTCGGGCCTGATGGGTGTGAACGTGGTGATCTGGACGACCACGCCGTGGACGATCCCGTCGAACCGCGCCATCGCGTTCAATCCGGAGCTGTCCTATGGTCTTTACAAGGTAACAGCGGCACCTGAGGGCAATTGGGCGCAAAAGGGCGATCATTACCTTCTGGCCGACAATCTGGCCGAAGACGTGATGAAATCGGCCAAGGTCGAAGAGTTTGTCCGCAAGCGCGACGTGAGTGCCGAACAGCTGGACCTGGTAATCTGTGGCCACCCGCTGCGCGGCGTCGAAGGTGGCGCGGGCGAATGGGACTATGACGTGCCCATGCTGCCGGGTGATCACGTGACGGATGAGGCCGGGACCGGCTTTGTGCACACCGCGCCAAGCCATGGTGCCGACGACTTTATCCTTGGCGTGAAACACGGGTTGCAAATGACCCATAACGTGATCGAGGACGGCTCGTTCCGTGCGTCGCTGCCGCTGTTTGGCGGTGAGGTCATCATCACGCCCAAAGGCAAAGAAGGTGGTGCCAACACTGCCGTGATCAACACGCTGGCCGGGGTCGGCGCCCTGATCGCGCGGGGGCGGGTCACGCACAGCTATCCGCACTCCTGGCGCTCCAAAGCGCCGGTGATCTTCCGCAACACGCCGCAGTGGTTTGCCGCCGTTGACAAGGACGTCGAGGACGGTCAGGACGAATACGGAACCACGATCCGTGAACGCGCCCTGACCTCGATCGACAAGCTGGTGGAATGGACGCCAAAGACCGGGCGCAATCGCCTGTATTCCATGATCGAGGCGCGCCCCGACTGGGTTCTGTCGCGCCAGCGCGCATGGGGTGTGCCGCTCACCTGTTTCACCAAGAAAGATGCGCTGCCGACAGACGAAGATTTCTTGCTGCGCGACGAGGCCGTGAACGCACGGATTGCCGAAGCTTTTGAGGCCGAAGGCGCGGATGTCTGGTATGCAGAAGGGGCCAAGGAACGCTTCCTTGGTAATGACTACAACGCGGACGACTACGAGCAAGTCTTTGACATCCTTGATGTCTGGTTTGACTCTGGCTCGACTCACGCCTTTGTGCTGCGCGACCGCGAGGATGGCTCGGACGATGGTCTGGCCGACCTTTACCTTGAAGGCACCGACCAGCACCGTGGGTGGTTCCATTCGTCGATGTTGCAGGCCTGCGGCACCAAGGGGCGCGCACCGTATCATGGGGTTTTGACACACGGGTTCACGCTGGACGAGAAGGGCAACAAGATGTCCAAATCGCTTGGCAACACCATCGTGCCCGAGAAGGTTGTTCAACAATATGGCGCAGACATTCTGCGTCTCTGGGTGGCCCAGACCGACTATACCAACGACCAGCGGATCGGCCCGGAGATCCTGAAAGGGGTGGCGGACAGCTATCGCCGTCTGCGCAACACCATGCGGTTCATGCTGGGCTCGCTCGATGGGTTCTCCGAGGCAGATCGCGTTGATCCTGCGGAGATGCCCGAGTTGGAACGCTGGGTTCTGCATCGCCTGGCCGAGCTGGATCACAAGGTGCGCACAGGCTATGCGGCCTATGACTTCTCGGGCGTGTTCTCGGCGGTGTTCAATTTCGCCACCGTGGACCTCTCGGCCTTCTACTTTGATATCCGCAAGGACGCGCTCTATTGCGACGGGGACACGCCGCGCCGCCGTGCCGCACGCACCGTGCTGGACATCCTGTACCACCGTCTGACCACGTGGCTGGCACCGGTGCTGGTGTTCACCATGGAAGAGGTCTGGCTGGAACGGTTCCCGGGCGATGACAGCTCGATCCACCTGACCGACATTCCGGATACACCTGCCGATTGGCTGGACGAACCGCTGGCCGCGAAATGGGCCAAGGTGCGCGAAGCCCGCCGGGTGGTCACCGCTGCGTTGGAAATCCAGCGGACGGACAAGGTGATCGGTGCCTCGCTTGAGGCGGCCCCTGTGGTGCATGTGCGGGACGAGGACACGCTGGCTGCGCTGCGGTCGGTGGCGTTCGAGGACGTCTGCATCACTTCGGACATCGTGCTGTCAAATGACCCGATGCCAGCCGAGGCTTTCCGCCTGCCGGAGACCGAAGGTGTGGGCGTGGTGTTTGAAAAGGCCGAAGGTGAAAAGTGCCAGCGCTGCTGGAAGATCCTGCCCGACGTGGGCCGCCACACACACGAGGCGGTTTGCGGCCGGTGTGACGAGGCCTTGGCCTAAGGGAAATCGGTTTGCCGCCCCCCGCGGGGAGGCGCGGCAAACCGGCCCCGCGATCCGAATGTTGCGCAAAAGACAGCGTCCCGCTTGCGGGGCGTTTTATTGTGGCGCAGGGTGGGGACATGTTTGAACGAACGATGGATAGCCCGGTAGGTAAGTTGCGTGTCACCGAAGTTGACGGCGCAATCACGGCTGTGAACTGGGGGCAGGGGCGCATGGATGACACGCCGCTGTTGCAGGACGCCGTCAGGCAGTTGCAAGACTACTTTGCTGGTGAACGCAAGGCGTTTGATTTGCCCCTGCGCGTTGACGGTTCTGAATTTCAACAGGCTGTGTGTGACGCGATGTCTGCCATTCCCTTTGGCTATACCCGTACCTATGGCGAGATTGCCAAGGATCTTGGGGTGCCGGCTCAGGCCGTTGGCGGGGCCTGTGGGGGCAATCCGATCCCGATTATCATCCCATGCCACCGGGTCATGGGGGCCAAGGGACTCACCGGGTTTTCCGGGGCAGGCGGGGTGGAGACCAAGGTGGCTTTACTCCGTCTGGAAGGAGCCGGCGGGTTCTTACTGTGACAGCACCGACGTAATACCGACGTTACACCGACGCGATACTGACGTGGGTTTTTAGGCGTTTTTCGCCGGAATCATCTGCTGCAGTACGCCTGCGAACAACAGGTAAACGGAGGTCACGACCAGCCCCCAATGCGCCCAGCTTTCAGGGTGAAAGTCTACCCAGGCGGCCCAACCTGCAAAAAAAGTCCAGGCCAGCGCCATGGGCAGCGACAGCCAGCGCCACCGCTCGGTGCGGACCGGGTGGATAAACTTCAGGGGCAGGAACATCGCCACGGCCAAGGCTGCAACGATCACGAAGTTGACCCAGAAATTCGGCTCAAGCGCGAAGATGACCAGAACCACCATGTTCCAGCATCCAGGAAATCCCGAAAAAGAATTATCCTTTGTTTTCATTCGGGTATCTGCAAAATACATGGAGCTTGCAAAGGTGATGACAATGATCGCGAACCATCCGGTCCATCCATCCATCAATCCGGATTTGAACAGGGCAAAGGCCGGAATGAAGACATAAGTCAGGTAGTCGATGATGAGGTCCAGAAGCACACCGTCAAACTCGGGCGCGTATTTCTTGACGTGATACTTCCGTGCCATCGGACCATCCAGCCCGTCGACAAAAAACGCGACCACAAGCCAGAGGAACATCAGGCTCCACTTACCTTCAACGGCCGCCAACATCGACAGCATGGCAAAGACCGCACCGGTGGCGGTAAAGAGGTGAACAGCAAGCGCGCGGGTTTGTGATGTCATGTTGGTGTCATGCCGGAAAATGACGCGGGGTGCAACGGGGCTCAAAATGCAGGTCTGTTCTAGGTCGAAACTTTTTTTACTTTCGCTGCCGAGTGGTCAGCGCGCGAATTGCAGCCTGAACTGTTACGGGCAGGGTTGTGTCCGCTCTGGCGGGGGCCGCGTCCAGTGCACTTGCGACGTCCTTGGTCAGGATGCCAATGGTGTTGTCCTCCTCCCAGCCGTCGCGGGAAAACTCAATCTCGTCAAAGCCGGACGCGAGCCAGTTCTGCCCTGAGGACGTGTGGATGAGATCAAGGAGCTTGCCCTCGTCCAACCCGGCCTGATCTGCCCAATCCAGCACCAGCCTTGTCATTGCCGTGTGCGACGCGGCAAGGAGGTTGTTAAGCACTTTGGCCTGCATCCCCGCGCCATAGCCGCCCATGCGATGAAAATGTGTGCCCATGGCGTCGAAGAGGGGTTGATGAGTATTCAGGATGTCGTCGGTGCCTCCCAGCATGAAAGAGAGGCGGGCCTCTTCCGCGGCGATGGCGGCACCGGACATAGGGGCGTCGATCAGAGTGATGTGGTCCGGGACGCGATTGCGAAGGTCGCGCACGTAGCGCGGCGAGAGGGTGGAGGAGAGGATTACGGTTTGCAGGTTGGGGGAGTAAATAAAGCCCTGTGCACCAAACAAAACGTCTTCGGTTTGTGGAATGTCGCGAACGACTGAGATCAGAGTGCGTAGGTTTTGCGAAAACTCCTGAGGACCAAGCATGTTGCCTTTAACAAGCTCGAATTCCTTATAAGGACGCACGTCAAACCCAAAGGCTAAAAAACCGGCGCGAAGCAATGCTGCGAGCATGGGTTCACCCATTCGGCCACAGCCTGCGACGCCGATTCCGGTCAGTTCCATGCGCGTGCTCCATTTGCTTGTGGCAAAGTCTAGAGCTGGCTGCATGAAGTTGAAAGGGCTGGTGGTAGGTCGGACAAGTTTGTCCGACCTACGTACTCATTTCACAATGTGTTCGTCTTTCACGAACATGTTGGCCCAGGCGCGGTCGATGAGTTCGGGGGACATCTGGTAGGGGATGCCTTCGAACTCGCAGATTGAGATCATCTGATCAATCAAGAACACCGGCTGGTAGTTGGCGTAGACATTGTCGATGGTCGGATACTTCTTTTTCAAAAGATGGATCAGAGCAGCTTCATCCAGTGGCATCTTCTTTTTCTTGGCGACCAGCGCAAAGATTTTTAGGAAGTTTTCCTGGCTCGGCCCGTCAATCTTGATCTTGTAGAAGATCCGGCGCAGGGCGGCCTGGTCAAAGATCTCGTTCGGGTGGAAGTTGGTCGAGAAAATCACCAGCGTGTCAAAGGGGACCTCGAATTTCTCTCCCGACTGTAGGGCGAGGATATCTTTGTTTTCTTCCAGCGGTACAATCCAGCGGTTGACGAGGGCCTGCGGCGGTTCTTCCTGGCGGCCAAGGTCATCGACGATAAAGATGCCGCCGGTGGACTTGAGTTGCAGCGGCGCCTGATAGGTGCGTGCGGTAGGATTGTAGACCAGGTCCAACATGTTGAGCGACAATTCCCCCCCGGTGATCACGGTGGGCCGGTCGCATTTCACATAGCGCGTGTCAAAGCGGGCAACGCGGCGCAGTGCGTTGGGATCCTGTTCGTCTCCTTCAGCTTTGGAGTGCACGATGGGGTCATAGACGGTGATGACCTGTCCGGCGTATTCGATGGCGCGAGGGACATAGATCTTGTCCCCCATGGCGTCACGAATGCCATTGGAGATCGAGGATTTACCATTGCCCGGAGGGCCGTACATCAGGATTGAGCGGCCTGATCCGACTGCAGGGCCGAGGTGATCCAGCAGGCTGTCCGGCAGGATCAGGTGACCCATGGCCGCGGTCAGTTGCTGACGTGTGATCTGGATGTTGCGGATCGACTGGCGTTTGATCTGCTCGCGGTAGACATCCAGCGGCACGGGCATGGGGCCGAAGTACTCGGATTGCGCCAGTGCGTCCAGTGCACGCGCCTTGCCAGCATCTGTCAGCTGATAGCCCATTTCGTTACCACTGTTGGCGTTAAGCGTTCCGGTCGCCTCGAGAAAGCGCTGTTCGCGTGACATGTCGATCAGCTGTTGTGTTACTGCGGTGGGCAGGCAGACGGCCTTGGCTACGTCCGAGACCATGTCGACATTCTTGCGGAACATTGTTTTCAACAGAATGTCGCGCATCATCACGACGGGCAGTTGCATGTCTTCCAGGCGTTTGGGGGCCGGGGGGGCCATCACGTTACTGGTTTGCATATTCATCGGCGCGACCTCGGGCTTTTCTCGCTTCAAGAATCCCCGATTACGAAGGACATAGGTCTCCTGGGGCATTTGCCCCAAATCAACACCAGAAAAGTGGCAATATTCAGGCCCCGGTAAGGATTCCGAGGATCAGATAGCCGCAAAGCGCCAGCCCAAGACCCGTACCCATGGGCAGGGTCATCTGGGTGCCGCCGCCAACGGAATTCGGATCATCGGGGTTCTTCATGCGCCAGGCGGCCCAGTCCGGCGCCATGCGGCGGATTGGCGTATGGCGTGCGATAAGTGTCGAGGCGGTTGCAGCCAGAATGGCGGCAAAGAGTATCCAGAGTATCGTTGCGCTGTCCCGGGCATCCACAAAGAGTGCCATGACTGCGGCCAGTTTGACGTCTCCGCCCCCAACCTGACGCAGCATCCACATGGCAAAACCGACGGCAAAGACCACGGCGTAGTTGGCAAATCGCCAGAGGAAGGTTTCAAACGGCAACAGCGCGAGGCCGAATAGGATGAACGAAATGAACAGCACCCAAACGGTCTTGTTGCTGATCTTTTTGAACTTCATGTCGGCGAAAAAGACATAAAGGCAGATTGGCAGAACCGGGATCAGGAACCACAGTGCCGTCGTTGCTGGGATGTGCATCTGTTGCGAACTCAGCCGTTTTCCAACGCGCGGAGCGAGCGCACCGCAGCTTCGAAATGTTGGGGGTGGGTTTCAATCGCTTCGCGCAGCAGGGTTTTACCGGTTTCGGTGTCGCCCTGTTTGATCGCCGAAAGGGCCAGCGTGTGCAAAAGCTGCGCGCGCTCGGTCTGGTCCATCGGCAGGACAGGAAGCGTGTATTTGCGCTGGGCGCCGCGGGCGAGAACCATGTTGTTCTTTGCGGTGAAAAGCGATGAGTCGTGACGAATGGCTTCGCCAAACAGACGTTCGGCCTCGGCATAATCGCCGCGGGTCAGTTTGGAGTAACCCCAGTTGTTCATGACGCCAGCCGGCCGGGTAGTCAGGCCGATGGCCGTCTCGTAGTAGCTATCGGCCTTGTTCCACTCTTTGTTGGAATCGGCAATCATCGCCTCGAGCCGGTAGCGCTTGAAGGTCTCATGCGTGGGCGGGATGGAATCGAGAGTGGCTTCGGCCTCTTCCCATTGACCCGCGCGGATCTGGGCGTCAGCTAAATCGACTCGGTCCACCGAGGTGGACTCTTTGTGTTTGGTGACCTTTTTCCAGGCGGGCACACCCTCGGTGTAGCGCCGGGCACGCACCAGAGAAACCGCTAGCCCACGTTGAATGTCAATGCGGTCAGGGTTGTCTTTGAGTGTACGCTGAAAGTAGGACACCGCTTCGTTGGGGTCGGCGACAGTCAACATCACGTCTGACAGGTTGGTTTCGTCGATCGCATTCACGTCCTGCAACGCGCGCTCAACGGATTCTCCGTCCGTATTCTCACATCCCGCGAGAACGGTCACACCTGTTACTAACAGGGTTACAAGAAGGGGGTGGCGCATATTCGTGCGTCCTTTTACTGCTCTTGCCTTCTTATGGTGTTGTTCGGATCAGGTAGTCTCCGCCACCTCGCCGCACCAATTTGTATTCTGATTGTTCGTCATCATAAGACGGATTTTCCATTTTTGCGAGCGCTAAGCGCAAATTATCGCGAATTGAGTCACTTTCGCCATTATCCAGTGCATAGGCCTTTTGAAAATACTGCACTGCTTGGGAGAATTCATTTCGCTCCATGAGCAAAACGCCAAGGTTGTTCCAAGTATCCGCCCGGTTTTCATCAAGCTCGAGGGAGGCTTGGAGATGCTTTTCTGCCTGGCCAAGGCGCCCAAGCGCGATGTTGGCCCAGCCAACCGAAGTCAGAACGTCAGCTGTCAATCCTTGTTCAACAGCAGCGCGGGTATAGGCGTCGAGTGCAAGTTCATACTGCCCTGCGGCCATGAGGCGGTCGCCAACCTCGAGTCCATCTACAGCCTCGTTCTTGGAGGTTCCGGTGGGGGCATAGGGGCTGTCTTTGGACGCACCAAAGCCGCCCGTGTCACAGGCGGCCAAGGTTGTTAGGGTCAGACCCATTAATGCCAGGGTCTTGGCAGATCGCATGTTGTGTCTCTTACTGCCCGAGCTGCGTAATGTTGATGACCGACGGCCCCACAAGGATGATGAGGAGCGGCGGAACGGTCAGCATCATAGTGGCAAGCGTCATCTTGGTTGGCAACTTGTTTGCAGCCTCTTCCGCGCGCATCACGCGTTTGTCCCGCATTTCTCCGGCGTAGACCCGCAAGGCTTCTGCAATCGACGTCCCAAAAGTGGTCGACTGGATCAGAACTGTCACGAATGAGGCCACGTCCTGTACGCCGCACCGTTCGCCCATGTCGCCCAGAACGGCGGCTTTGTCTTTCCCGGCCTTCATTTCATAAGAAACGATCTCGAATTCATCGGCCAGCGAAGGAAACGATGCGCGCAGTTCGCGGGCCACCCTGACGATGGATTGATCCAATGACTGACCTGCTTCGACACAAACCAAGAGCATGTCGAGCGAGTCGGGGAAGCCTTGGGTAATTTCTTCTTTCCGGCTTTCGACACGGCGGGTGATCCAGTACTTTGGCAAGAAGTATCCCACGGCACCGGGGCCAAGGATGCTCATCAGTGTGTCTTGCGTCGAAGCTCCTGTACCCGCTTTGGTCAACATGAAGTAGCTGACACCGCCAATCAGGCCGACAACACCCAGAAGCATCTGTGCCAGGTGAAAGGCCCGCACAGCATCGCGTGACTGATAACCAGCTTGCATCAGTTTTAGTTTGATGCCGGCGAGTTCTTCTTCGTTCTGCGGTTCAAGGAAGGTTTTGTACTTGGCTAGTTTTTCATTGGCAGAAGCGCGTCGCAGCTTTTCCTTGCGATCCTGCTTCTTACTGCCATCACCGGCTTCGTTGCGTTTCAGCTTTTCCAGCGGGTCGTCGCGTTGCTTTAGCATGAGCGGGATGATTGCAAGGATCATCAGCACGCCAAGCGCGCCAACAATGATGATGGGGCCAAAGGGGCCGAGGGTGTTAGTCAGAAACTCCATGGGTCGGACTCCTTTCGCGTTACACTTTGATGTCGGTCAGCATGCGCATGACGAACAGGTTGGCTGCCAGGAATAGACCCACAGCGATGCAAGCGGGGATGAACAAGTGGTGCTTCATCGCTTCGTCATAGTAGTGTGGGTCGCTGAGGTTGATGAAGATCAGACAGGCCACTGGGAAACCCGACAAAAACTTGCCCGACCATTTGGCCTCGGCCGTGATGGCTTTTACCCGGCGGAACAGGCGAAAACGGGCGCGGATCACTTTGGACAAACCCGCGAGAATCTCAGCCAGGTTGCCACCGGATTGTTGCTGGATGGTCACGGCCACGGCCAGGAAGCGCAGGTCCTGCATATCCAGCCGTTCAGCCATTTCTTTCAGCGCTTCTCCGACATCGCGGCCATACGCGCTTTCGTCGGCGATCACGCCGAACTCGGTCGCGAGCGGGTCGTCGATTTCCTTGGCGACGATTTGGATCGCCGAAGTGAAAGGGTGGCCTACACGCAAAGAGCGCACCATGAGCTCAATGGCGTCAGGCAGTTGCTCTTCGATCTGGGACATGCGTTTGCCCGCCTTGGAGCTGACCCAGAAGTAAACACCGCCAATACCGGCAATAACTGAGATGGCTGCGTTCATCGCGGGACCGGTTGAAGTCCCGATGGTCAGGGCGATAAAGGCTACAACAGAAACCGCAACCATCAGCATCATCAGCTGTTTGGGCGTAAAGGCAATTGCGGCTTTTTGGGCTTTTGCAGACAGCAACGAGTAAAGGGGGATCGAACGCACCTTGGCGTGCTGCTGCATTTCCTTGCGGAGCTGTTCCAGCACCTCGTCACGTCGGGCGCCCTTGTCGAGCATTTCAAGGCGGCGATTGACGCGGTTGTTAAGGCTGATCGAGCGGCCAAAGACCGTAAGGTAAACGCCTTCAACCAGCACAACGACGCCGATGAAGATCATACCGTAGATCAAGAGTTCCGGGCTAAATGGCATTGTCGTTACCCCGCGGTTGGTTCATAGATTTCGGCTGGCAAGTCATATCCCCAGAGGCGAAAACGCTCGGAAAAATGGCTGCGTACACCTGAGGCCGTGAAGTGGCCGATGATTTTATTGTCGGGCGTGAGCCCGGTGCGCTGAAAGCGGAAGATTTCCTGCATCGAGATCACGTCGCCCTCCATGCCTGTGATCTCGGTGATCGAAGTCATCCGGCGCGAGCCGTCCTGAAGGCGTGAAGCCTGCACAATCAGGTTCACAGCCGAGGAGATCTGGGAACGCACGGCCTTAAGCGGCATTTCGATTCCGGCCATTGCGATCATGTTTTCCAGACGTGCAATGCCATCGCGCGCGTTGTTGGCGTGGATCGTGGTCATCGAGCCGTCGTGGCCGGTGTTCATCGCCTGCAGCATGTCGATCACCTCTTCACCGCGTGTTTCGCCCACGATGATGCGGTCGGGGCGCATCCGCAGGGCGTTTTTCAGACAGTCGCGGGGGGAAACCTCGCCTTTGCCTTCGACGTTAGGAGGGCGCGATTCCATGCGGCCGACGTGTGTCTGTTGCAGCTGGAGTTCGGCGGTGTCCTCGATTGTCAGGATACGTTCCGCATTGTCGATAAAGGACGAGAGCGCGTTAAGGGTTGTGGTTTTACCGGACCCTGTACCACCTGACACGATCACGTTCAGACGTGTCGCGACGGCAGCTTGCAGATAGGCAGCCATCTGTTCCGAGAAAGCCCCGAAGTTGACCAACTCGTCGATGCCGAGTTTGTCCTTTTTGAATTTCCGGATCGACACCAGAGAACCGTCTACCGCGATCGGTGGCACCATGGCGTTGAAACGCGAACCATCCTGAAGACGGGCGTCGACGTAGGGGTTAGATTCATCAACGCGACGTCCTACGGCCGAGACAATCTTGTCGATGATCCGCATCAGGTGCTTTTCATCCTTGAACGTGATGTCCGAGAGAGTCAGCTTACCGTTGCGTTCGATAAAGATCTGCTGCGGACCGTTAATCAGGATATCACTGACGGTTTCATCCTTGAGCAAGGGTTCCAGCGGGCCAAGCCCGGTAACCTCATCATAAAGTTCCTGGTTCAGAGTCGAGCGTTCTTCCCGGTTCAGAACGATGGCCCGGTCCTGCAAAACCTCGGCGGCAATGGCGCTGATTTCGTTACGCAGATCGTTCTCAGAAGCCGATTCCAGTGCTGCGAGGTTCAGGTTGTCCAGCAACTCGCGGTGTAGTTCCAGTTTGATCTCGCCAAGGCGTTCTTTGCGTTTGCGTTCCTTGTCCACCGGATTCGCTTTGGCCGACGCATTTTGCATTGGGCGACGTGCAACTTTTGGCTGCGGGGCAGGGGCCTTGGCCGCAGGTGTTTTTTCTGGGGCGAGCTCCGCTGCGGCGTTCTGAGCTGCAACCGGTTTTGCGTCCGTTGGTTTTTTGTAGCGTGAAAACATCTTCTACCCCTTGTTTTTACGCGGCTTGTGGATCGGATTGATCCAGATCATTCAGGCTCTCGGCCAGTTTCACGATTTCTTTACGCAGCGGATTCTTGGGTGCCGAGCTGGCCAGTGGTTGACCATGGTCAGACCCTTGCATGACCTGGCGGCCACCGTCCGGCAGTAGCACGTCGATGGAGATGCCCAGGCTTTCTCCCAAGCGCTTGACCCGGCTTTTGCCGGCAAGATCAGTGAATTTTGGTGCGCGATTCAGCACATAGCGGATTTTTTCAAACGGCAAATCTTCGGCCTGAAGCGCGCGTTTGAGGCGCATCGCGTTCTGGGCCGAGCGCATGTCGATTTCCAGCGTCGCGAAATAGACGTGCGCTGCGTTCAGCACTGTTTCGGACCACTGCACCAATGTCTTGGGCATATCGACGATCACATAGTCATAGTGGCGACGCGCGGTTTCCAAAATGCGTTCGATGTCTTCTGGCTGGATCAGGTCCAGGGGGATCATGTCGGGCGGCGCAGTCAAAACACACATCTTGTCTTCAAATTGCATCAGCGCCTGCCCAAAGCTTTCGCTGTCCATACCTTCCGTGTCTGACAAAAGCTCAAATACGGCCTCGCGGCGCTGCAAATCCAGAAAGGTCGAGACAGAGCCAAACTGCAGATCCAAATCCAACAGGCATACAGTTGGTGGGTTGTCTTTGCGCACGTTGGCCAGTTCCCAACCGAGGTTTACGGCCAGAGTGGTTGCGCCAGTGCCTCCAGCCAGTCCATGCACGGCCAGAACGACGCCTTCGCGAGAGCTGCCACCGCTCTTCAGGGAAACGGACTGAGACGCGGGTTGTTCTTCAGCGACGGACGCTGGTGCAGGGGCAGGGGCTTCGACCACGGGAGGGCGGCGCAGGCGTTCGATAACACCGTGCAACTCGCCTTTGGGAAGTGGGTAAGGAATGAATTCATCCGCGCCATGGCGCAGGAGTTTGTGAAGTGATGCGGGCGTGACATCTTCGGCAATGAGGATGGTGCGGATGCCGCGCGACTTGGCAGCCTCAATCACTTCCATCAATTGCGCAAGGTTGTCTTCATCATAATCGTCAATGGCAAGAGCAACAAATTCTAGGCTCTTGGCATCGGGCTGTTCGAAAAACATCAACGCATCGGAGAAACCGAGGTCCCCCCATTGTTCACCCAGGGCTTCTTCCATGTCGACGATCAGAAGTTCAAAGTTCTGAACGTCCCGGCATACAGTGCATGCCAGGATCGGGCTTTGGTCATCTTCAAAGGGTGCGTCACTCGTCATTTCAGCCTCAGGTCCTTATTGTATGGTTCCTTGGATCCTGTCCCAACGCGGGTCGCACATACTCGCGAACCTTATCGGTATCCAAAGAACCCGCGCCCGACTCAAATCAGACGCACTTGTGCCTTTGGACTGAATTTCGCCGGGAACTAGGGCAACATTTGGGCCAAAAAGCCGAAATTGTGCGGAATTCTGCGACGATCATGGCAGAGGAGGCGCGTGAATTTGGCGCGTTGCATCTTAGGGTTGTGGGTCTACTTGCAAGCGACCTGAATGCAAACAAAAACAGCCGTGCCCTGGATAGGCCCGGCTGTTTGAGATTAGCAGTTTGTTACTCTGCGAATTCCTTATTGTGCCGAACCAAATTCTTGCCCGCTCAGGCCCGAAAGGACGGTTGGGGCCTGTGCGCTGGCAATATAGTCGCGGTAGATGACTTGCGCATACTTCCCGTCCAGAATGGTCGGGTGACGTTGCACAAAGCCTGTTACCTCTGTCACAGTACGGCGGTTCTTGCGTTCGCGACCTTGCGTGACAACCAAAGGCTGGGTTTTACCCAGAGAAACGACGGCCTCAAGCCGGTTGCGGCTTATGCCTTGCGACGTCAAATAGCGCACAACCGCATTTGCTCGGCGTTTGCCGAGGCTGTGGTTGTAGTTGGCCGAGCCAACAGAGTCTGTGTGGCCATAAACCTTGAAACGCACTTCCGGAAACTGGCGAATCCAGTCGGCTTGCTGACGCAAAATCGCGCGGGCCTGATCGTCCAGTTGCGCGCTGTCAAAAGCGAAATTGATCGTTGAGTTTACTTCAGTTGCAAATCGATTGGCGAGGCCGACAACATAGTCTTTCTCGCCCGATTGAATTTGCTGGTTGTTGATTGTTGCATACCCAAAGTTGCCACGGTCAAGCGTGCCGCCAGCTTCTGGATAGTTGTCCCAATTGCACCCTGATAGGGCGATCAGCGAGGCGGTTGCGATAATCTTTTTCATGGTTCCTCGCATCGCTTAGTCCATCACGTAGCCGTAAGAGCCACCAAAGTCCTGCTTGGCCACTTCGCCGACAGCACCGGTGGGGGTGCGTTTGTCTTTGGCGATCTGGCCGTAAAGGAACAGGTCTTTTTCACTAGGTGGCTTTACCCGGTCTGTGGGCAGGGCCAATGCCTCGCCACGTGTTGGTGTCACAAGGTGGGCGGTTACGATAATGACCAGTTCGGATTGGTCACGCTGGTATTCCGAGCTGCGGAACAAGGCGCCTAGCACCGGAACGTCGCCCAGCCACGGAATTTGGCCAACCTGGTCCTGAAAGTCGTCTTGCAGAAGACCCGCGACTGCGAAGCTTTCCCCATCACGCAGCTCGACGGTGGTCTGCGTTTCGCGCTTTGTGAAGGCGGCAATCGTGAATGTGCCATCTTCATAGGCGTTTGTATTGTCGATGGCCGAGACTGCGGCTTCAATCTCTAGATTGATGATGTCATCAGCCACGACCCTGGGAATAAAGTTCAACTGCACACCGAATGGTTTGAATTCGATGGTGACCGCGCCGTTGTCCTGGCTGACCGGGATCGGGTATTCGCCACCGGCAAGGAACTTGGCCTCTTGGCCGGACAACGCAGTCAGGTTGGGTTCCGCAAGCGTGCGGACAACGCCCTTTTGTTCAAGGGCTTCCAAGAGCATGCTGACTTCGAGAGACCCGATGTCAAAAGTGAACCCTAGGGCTCCCAATGTTCCTTCGCGATAGGGAACAGTGTCCCCATTGGCGATCGTTGCAAGTGAACCGATTAGCGTGTTCGTCTCACCGAAACCGTTGCTGGCCGTCGCTGCAAACGAGGAACTCAATGCTTTGGAGACCGAGCGCTGCATTTCGGCAAAGCGCACTTTCAGCATGACCTGTTGGATTCCGCCGACAGTCATCAGGTTTGAAACACGTTCCGGCGCGTAGCGCTCGGCGAGATCCAGGGCGCGCTGCAATTGTTGCGCACCCGAAACAGTGCCGGACAGTACAATGCCGTCGTTGGCAGTGCGCACTTCGATCTTTTCGTTCGGCAGGATTTGGCGCAAGCGTTCTTTGAACTCGCTGATGTCGGGTGCCACGCGCACTTCGACATTGGTGATCAGGCGGCCAGCCGCATCTAGTAGCGTCAGCGTTGTCGCGCCCGGAGCCTTGCCTAGAACGTAAATGGTGCGATCAGAAAGCGATGAGATGTCAGCAATGGTGGGGTTGGCGATAGACAATTCCGCAAAGGGCACGTCGCTTTCGACCACCACCGCGCGGTTCATTGGAACCCCGAGAACAGAGGACGCCCCGCTGCGCACGACGCGAAGGGTTTCCGCCTGCGAAACAGACGAAATTGCCGGAAATACACCAAGGGACAGACCCAGAAGGGCCGCGCCTAGAAACTTACGATATGTCATGTGACCTGCCTTTTTGATCACGCCTCAGATATGGATCTTTCGCCCATTCTTTTTTGCACTGTGCGCGAAAACGGCTTTCATTGCAAGAATCAATGACTTCTGGGGTGACTCTGATGTGGGGTCCGGGCAACAGCCCTACATGCGGCAAAGGGCGCCGGCAGTTGCGGCGCCCTGCAAATCCAAAAAAACGGTGTCAGTTTGTACAGGGGATTGGAATGAGGACCACATCGGCGCCTTTGCGGGTGCGAATGGTGCAAACTTCTTCTTGCTCTTCCTCAATTTCCACAGCCACATCTTCGCGTTCAATGCCCAGCAGACTGCGCTGATCCACCTCGATAGCGCTGGCCACAGTGTCATCCGTGGCCCCGACAAGCGAGAGCGACAGGGTGCCGGTCGATTGAGCCTGGGCCAATGCAGCGACTTGTTGAGGTGTTGCTGCGACGGTCACGGTTCGCGCCACCTGTCCTTCTTCCACGTCCTGATTGGCGGTCTGGTCGATGGCGATCAGGTCCACACCCGCCTCGATCAGCTTGGTGACATCGTCATTGCCAAGCTCGGCACCCTGGCCTTTGACGCGGCCTGTCCAGTAGATGTCGACGCGATCCCCTGGGCGCAGGAAGCCCGACACGCCCGAGGCAACATCGACCTTGATGGCATAGGCACGCATGCCACGTTTCAAACGAGTGGTCAGCCCAGCCTCTTCACCGGGTTTCGTGACCTTAACCACCATCAAGGCCTCTTTGGCCTCCATGGCGCGCAATACGTGGCGCGGGCGATCTTCGTGTTCAGGGAAAAGGTCTTCGGTTTTTTGAAACACGCCTTCGGGAAGAGCTTCTGCAGGGTACTTCACCAAAACCACGTCTTCTTTGGAGAGTTCTTCCCCATAAGCAAGAGCGCGGGTGGTAATGAACACCTCAACAGTTTCAATCTCCGGAGCACGGCTTGCACGTTCTTGGGCCAGCGCGTTCTGATACCCTTGAATATAGTTCTGTGCCATGTAGACGGCCACGCCTGCCAAGCCCAGCCCGACCAGGAGCACCAAAGCAAAAATTACACGCATGGCGGTTACCTCTCGATAGTCCACGACAGCCCCATTGGCGGTCGTCGGCGCTTTTTTTCTAACGTCAGATTGCCATGGGATTGTGGCAAAATCAGGGAACCCCGGCGAAGCTTTAGGGGCGTTTCAACTGGGTTCCAAAAAAAGGAAAACCCGCTCGGAGGCGGGTGTTCGATCAGATGTTACGATGGTTATTCGCCGCGTTCCCGGATGAATGTACCGGTCTCGGTTGCAAGTGTTTCGGCTTCGGAACCGACCAAGGCCATAATCGAGAGCAGCAGGGCAAGCACACCCGCCGTGATGACAACCCAATCTACAGTGACGGCGCCGCGATCATTGTTGCGAAACCTATCCAGGAAGGTATTGATCTTGTTTTCTTGCATCATGACACCTCTACCCCATTTCATGGCTTTATTGCCGGGGCCCCCGTGAACCAAGTTACGCATCAACCATTAAGGAAATCTGACTGAGCAAGGGTCACGCCGCGTGCCGGCGCGACCCTCAATGTCTTAAGCGCGAGCGCTATTACTTGGTGGCCAGCGATGTGGTT
Source organism: Shimia sediminis (assembly GCF_003990645.1). Lineage (GTDB taxonomy): Bacteria > Pseudomonadota > Alphaproteobacteria > Rhodobacterales > Rhodobacteraceae > Shimia > Shimia sediminis. The sequence goes on along the minus strand of NZ_RYZK01000009.1, from coordinate 13,006 downwards.
TCACCCGAGATCTGGGTTGCGATACCCGAAGCCAGTGCGTTGGTGTTGGTTTCGATTGCTGTGTAAGCAGCAACGGCCAGACCAACAACGGCTGCGGTCAGAACGACCCAGTCAACGGTTACGGCGCCAGCTTCGTCTTTGCGGAAGTTTTTGATGAACTTGATCATGGTTTTGTCCCTCCAAAGGATCAGTTTGATTTCAGTCTCAACCCGGCCGGGCATATAGTGGGCTGTCTCTCTCAATGCCCGTGTCCGACTTGGTATGAGGGTAATATCGCCGGGGATTCGGGCAGGATTGGGGCGCAATTCGATCAATTTGAGTGAATTTTGCAGGCTTTTGCGGGGAGAATTCTTTCAGCTGACCGCGCCTGGATGTGATCAGCACAAAGAAAAAGACCGCGCCGACAAGCGACGCGGTCTCTTTAGGTAAAAGCTTGCGCTATTACTTGGTGGCCAGCGATGTGGTTTCACCCGAGATCTGGGTTGCGATACCCGAAGCCAGTGCGTTGGTGTTGGTTTCGATTGCTGTGTAAGCAGCAACGGCCAGACCAACAACGGCTGCGGTCAGAACGACCCAGTCAACGGTTACGGCGCCAGCTTCGTCTTTGCGGAAGTTTTTGATGAACTTGATCATGGTTTTGTCCCTCCAAAGGATCAGTTTGATTTCAGTCTCAACCCGGCCGGGCATATAGTGGGCTGTCTCTCTCAATGCCCGTGTCCGACTTGGTATGGAGGTAATATCGCCGGGGATTCGGGCAGGATTGGGGCGCGATTGGTCCCATTTTGCAGCGATTAAAGATTGCTAAGGGGTTCTTTTTAAGGCGCTGAAAATATTGACTAAAAACCTTCCAGTTTGGTTAACCAAGAGCCGCCTACTAGGTCTTTGCCACAGAAAGGGCCGGATTTGTTAACCAAAGCTGGTTAAAACATCGGTTTTCTGAGAGGATTTGCGCAAAACAAATGAGGCGCAGTATGAGAAACCTGTTGGGAATGGCGATTTTCGGGCTGAGTTTGCTCGGTGCGTCGATAACTGCAGCCGACTCTCCAGCGCCTTTCCCCGAGTTCAGCGCCAAGCGCGTCAAGGCACCTCCAAAAGGTCAGCGCCCCAAGATCGACGTCCAGATCACCCGCCAGGACACGCCCGTTGAACCCAGTGCAAGGCCGAGTGCAACCCAACCGGGTGCGGATGTTGGAACCTATGATTGGTTCTGGGACAGGATATCGCCGGAAATGGCAGAAACTGGTCCCGGGCGTCTGCAGCAGGCATTGCTGCACCTTTCTACACCACCAGAAGGGAAGGGTGTGAAACAACCCAGACTTGACGACCTCATGCGCATTGCCAACACGCACAATGCCGAGATCCTGATGGCAACCGTGGGCAAAGACGTCTCACCCGCCCTGGTGCTGGCGATGATCGCCGTCGAATCGGGTGGGCAGGCGGATGTCACGAGCCCGGCCGGTGCGCAGGGGCTAATGCAGCTGATGCCGGTGACTGCGGAACGCTTTGGCGTCGAGGATCCATTCGACAGCGCACAAAACATTCTGGGCGGTGTCGAGTTCTTGAACCTGTTGATGCAGAGCTTTGCGCAGGACCCCATCCTTGTTCTGGCCAGCTACAATGCGGGCGAGAATGCGGTGCGCAAAGCTGGTGGCGTACCTGAGTTTCGTGAGACGCGAGATTACGTGCCCAAGGTGCTGTCTGCATATTCTGTGGCGCGCGCACTCTGTCGTACACCTCCCGAGCTGATCTCGGATGGTTGTGTTTTTGCACTTAACTAACGGAATAGCACCAACTTAGCAGTTTGGGATGTTCACGGCGAGACCTCCGAGCGATGTCTCTTTATACTTCTCGTGCATGTCTTGTCCGGTCTGGCGCATGGTCTCAATCACCGAGTCCAAAGGCACGAAATGCTGTCCGTCCCCGCGCAATGCAAGAGACGCGGCGCTGACGGCTTTGATCGCGCCAAGCCCATTGCGTTCAATGCATGGTATCTGCACCAGCCCTTTGACGGGGTCACAGGTCATGCCGAGATGGTGTTCCAGAGCGATCTCGGCGGCGTTTTCAACCTGCGCAGGGGTCCCCCCCATCACGGCGCACAGGCCTGCGGCCGCCATAGCACTGGCGCTGCCTACTTCGGCTTGGCACCCAGCTTCGGCACCTGAGATCGAAGCGTTGTACTTTATCAATCCACCAACTGCGGCGGCGGTCAGCAAGAACTCATCAATGCGCGCCGAAGTTGCGCCGGGAACGTGATCCAGCCAATAACGTATCACAGCGGGCATCACGCCTGCGGCCCCGTTGGTCGGGGCAGTCACAACCTGTCCTCCAGCAGCGTTTTCCTCGTTCACCGCCATGGCGTAAGCGCTCATCCAATCGTTGATTGTATGTGGCGCAGTCAGGTTCATGCCGCGCTCTGCCAAGAGTGAGTCGCGGATACCTTTTGCGCGGCGCTTGACGCCTAGACCCCCGGGCAGGATGCCTTCCGTGGTCAATCCGCGTTCGATGCAGTCATTCATCACTTCCCACAGCCGCGCCGCTCCCTTGGCAAAGCTTTCGGGGCATCCTCGTGCAATTTCATTGGCCTTTTTCATCTCGGCGATGGATTTGCCCGAAGTCTCGGCCATTTGTAGCATCTCTGCCGCTGTGTGGAACGGGTAAGGAACGGGCGCGCCGCCATTTGTGTCCTTGCCCTCTGCCAATTCGGCCTCGGTCATGACAAAGCCGCCACCGATCGAATAGTAGGTTTCTTGCAGGATCACGTCGCCTTGGGCATCGGTGGCCATCAGGACCATGCCATTCGAGTGGCCCGGCAGGTTGGGGCCAAAATCAAAGCGCAGGTCTTCGCGAGGTTCAAAAGACAGGACTGGCAAGCCTTCGGGGTGTACTGTGCCGGTCGTTCGGATTTCGGCCAGCGCGGCTTCTGCCTTTTCCGCATCATAGGTGTCCGGAAGAAAACCGGCGAGACCCAGAATCGTTGCCCTGTCGGTGGCATGTCCCACACCGGTAAAGGCAAGTGAGCCGTGCAGGGATGCCCGTAGGCCATGGAACTCAAAAGGCGAAGCTCGCATCAGTTCCAAGAACCGTGCGGCTGCCACCATGGGGCCCATTGTATGGGACGAAGACGGGCCGACGCCCACTTTGAACATATCGAAAACCGAGAGGAACATTGTTAGAGGGCCACTCCTTCGGGGGGGTTGGGGTAATCAGGGTTCGAAAACGGGTGCGGAGCCATGCCTTCAGCGCTACACAGGGTTCCGACGCTGGGTCTGGACTCGATCCGTTTGGTCAGGCTTTGCAAAGCGGGCCAGTTGGACAGATCAAACCAGTTGGTATCATTCGCGGGATATAGCGCTGACCAGCGCAGCATGGCGCATACATAGAGGTCAATGACCGAGACTTGCGCGCCGTTAAACCAACCGGGTTCGTTGATGGCCAGATCGTTCAAAAGATCATAGCTGCGGTTCAAGTTGGCACGGGCATGACTGCGCAGTGTGGCTTGTTTCTCCGGATCATCCCCAACGTATTTTTCGGGATAAAAATTCAGGCGCAGGTTCATGTGGGCCGTGTTGGAGAGGTAAAACAACCACTTCAGGAAGTCTCCGCGCGCCGAAGTGCCCGGGGCAGGGGCCAGCCCACCATAGGTTTCGCTGAGCCATAGAAGAATTGCCGCAGTCTCAAACAATGGTCCCGATGGTGTCTCAAGTGCCGGGATCAATCCTGCGGGGTTGATCGCCAAGTATTCAGCACTGTTTTGTGCGTTACTTGATCGATCGACCAGAACAGTTTCGTAAGGCAAGCGCAACTCTTCCAATGCCAGTCGCACGATCAGCGAGGCATTGTCCGGAGCATAGTGCAGGCGCAGTGTTTTGTTCATTGGGAAAAGATATGCGGAGAATGTGCCTAATGTCTGTTCCAAAGCGACGTTTCCTATCGGAAACGCGCCCGTGGGCGCTTAACCTCTCATTAGGCATGTATGGCTAGGTTGTCCGCAAAGTCAGGAGAGTAAGATGTCTTTTGCAGCGCGTGGAATGGTGTTGGTCGTAGTTGCGCTTTGGGTCTCGGTGGCCAAGTCGCAAACCATAGAAGAAGCGCTTGTCGACGCGTTTTTTGATGCGTTGCGGGACAAACCGGAAAGCTATCTGGAGCAAACTGCTACGGTGATCCTTGGATATGGGCGTGATGGGGCGATCGATGAAAAGGGGATCGAAACAATGATCGCCATCCAGCGCGCCAAGTATCGGGCTACGGCGGGACGGAGGTTATTGGTGGCGGACCTCAACAATGACGGAGAGGTCAGTAGAGCCGAGATTGGCACCCTGCTGCCCACCTATTCATCTTCAATGCGGGCGCGGCTGGTTTTGATCCATCGCGAATCGGATCTGGACGGAAACGGGATCGTGACGGTGGCCGAACAACGCGCCCTGTCCGATGCCTACGCATTGACAAAGCTGAGTGAAGACAAAGCTGCTGACCTACGGCGGTTGATGTTGCTGGATGCGAATAACGATGGCTGGGTCACTTTGGATGAGGCGCATGAGTTAATCGAGGAGTTTCGCGAGGGGGCCTGAGGGTCAGGGGCAAGACCGCAGGCACATACGGTGCTCCGGATTGAGCCGGAGCACCGTTGGCGTGAACATCGGCAGAGCAATCCCTGTTGGATCCATGCAAAGTATCGTTCTTTGCAGTTGGGTTTTAGGCGCGTTGGGTGCTGTCGAGAAGGGGCAATGTCGTTTCAAACGGGAACGGCGAATTGTCGAGATCGTCGCATAAGAGGTTTCGGCGAACCGGTGCGCAGGTGCGAGATTGCTGGTCCCTGCCTGCCATCCGTGACAAGGACCAAAGTAAAATGGCAGGGCCGTATTGATCCCATGGCAAGGGCTTTCAAATGTAAGAGCGCACCCAAGGGAGCCTTCTAGGCCCACTTTTCGCGATTTCCCCGTGGTCGCGCGCCCGCAACTTGCCTATAACCTTTGACAACAAAGCAAGGGAGTCGCCGCATGACCGGAGAATTGTCGCCCATCGACAAGGCCAAATTTGTCGCCGCCAAGAAGGCCACCGATTATGTCGAAGACGGAATGCGGGTTGGTCTGGGAACTGGTTCGACTGCGGCGTGGCTGGTGCGATGCCTCGGCGAAATGGTGCGCGAGGAGGGTTTGCGCATCAAGGGCGTACCGACCTCAACCCGTACTGCGCAACTTGCCAGTGAAGTAGGTATTGAAGTCATCAGCCTGGATCAGGCGCGGTGGCTGGACGTGACCATAGACGGTGCCGACGAATTTGATGGAGAACTGAACCTCATCAAAGGCGGTGGCGGTGCGCTACTACAGGAAAAGATCGTGGCCACCGCAAGCGATCAGATGGTGGTTATCGCGGATGTGGGAAAAGAAGTGGAAACGCTTGGAACATTTCCCTTGCCTGTCGAGGTCATCCCTTTTGGATGGCAGACGACCCAAGCCCTCATCGAAGAGACACTGGTCAGCATGGATGTGTTGGGCCGCACCTCTACCCTGCGAATGAATGGCGAGAGCCCCTACATGACGGATGAGGGCAACCACATCCTAGATTTGCATCTCAATCGAATTGGAGACGCACGCCAAATGGCAATGGTGCTCAATCAGATGCCAGGGGTGGTTGAAAACGGACTATTCATCGATATCTGTGACGCGGTGATTGTTGGTTACGGTGACGGGCGGGTGGAAGTGCGCGACATCAATGCTGGCACCATCGAAGAGAGCCTTCTTGACTTTGCAGAGTCGGACAATCTCTTTGCGGATTTGGTGGATTAAGGGCGAAACATGACGTTCGACTATGATTTGTTTGTCATCGGTGGTGGCTCCGGTGGCGTCAGGGCTGCGCGGGTCGCAGCGCAGGGCGGGGCCAAGGTGGCACTGGCAGAAGAGGACCGTTACGGCGGCACTTGTGTGATCCGCGGCTGTGTGCCGAAAAAGCTGATGGTTTTTGCCAGCGAATACTCTGGCATGGTCGAGGATGCACAGGCTTATGGCTGGGACATTCAGCCCAGTGCCTTTGACTGGGGCGCCTTCCGCGGCAAGCTAGATGCCGAGCTGGACCGGCTTGAGAATGTCTATCGTGGCATTCTGAAGAACAATGGCGTTGAGACCTTTGACCAGCGCGCCAAGCTGGCCGATGCCCATACTGTGGAACTGGCTGATGGTACGCGTATGACGGCGAAGCACATTTTGCTGGCCATGGGCGGTCGTCCTGTCATGCCCGGCATCCCCGGAGACGAACACGGCATCACCTCGAACGACATCTTCCATTTGGAAAAACTGCCCGAGTCGATCCTGATTGTAGGCGGCGGATACATAGCCTCCGAGTTCGCGGGCATTCTGAATGGCCTTGGCGTCAAGGTGACTCAGTACTATCGCGGCGCGCAGATCCTGCGTGGCTTTGACGACGAAGCACGGGGGCTAGTCAGCGAGGAAATGTGTCAGAGGGGTATTGACCTGCACCTTGGGACCAATGTCCTTGAGATGCGCAAAGAGGGTGACAAGATTTGGGTCAAGGCAACCAATGGCGATGAGCGTGTCTTTGATCACGTGATGTTTGCCACCGGGCGGGCACCAAACACCGAGAACATGGGTCTGGAAGAAATCGGCGTTGAGATTGGCCGCAAAGGCGAGGTCATCGTGGATGACTATAGCCAGACAGCAGTGCCGTCGGTTTATGCCGTGGGCGATGTGACCGACCGCGTGAACCTGACGCCTGTGGCGATCCGTGAAGGCATGGCGTTTGTTGAAACCGTGTTCAATGGCAACCCGACCAAGCCGGATCACGAGTTGATCCCAACCGCCATTTTCACACAGCCAGAAATGGGCACCGTGGGGCTTTCAGAAGAAGACGCGCGCGAGCAGGAACCCATCGAGATTTATGCAACTAGCTTCAAGCCGATGCAGCAATCCTTTGCAGGGCGCTCTGAGCGGGTTTTGATGAAACTCGTGGTCAGCCAAAAAACCCGTAAGGTTCTGGGTTGCCATATCGTGGCCCCGGGCGCAGGCGAGATGATCCAGCTGGCCGGTATTGCGGTCAAGATGGGCGCAACCAAAGAAGATTTTGACAGGACCGTGGCGGTGCACCCGACCATGTCCGAAGAGATCGTGACGATGAAAACACCAACACGAACAGCTTGATTTTCTTCTGTGCCCGCACAGTTTAAGATACAGGCCCAAGACGAGATGAAAAAGGGATGGACCTTTAATGGCAGGTAATAGTGGCGGCCCCTGGGGCGGCGGCGGAAATCAGGGCGGCGGTGGAAACCGTGGCAACAACGGCGGAGGCGGCGGCAACAATGGCGGTGGCCGTGGACCCGGCAATGACGGCCCACAGATTCCCGATATCGATGAGTTGATGAAGAAAGGTCAGGATCAGCTGCGCGTCCTTATGGGCGGTCGTGGTGGTTCCGGCGGTGGCAACCAGGGAGGCGGTCGTCGTCCTTCAGGCGGCGGCATCGGCAAGGGCACGGTTGCCATTGGCGTGCTTGCGGCTGCTGGGTTCTGGGCGCTCCAGAGTTTCTATTCGGTCAAGCCCGAAGAATTGTCAGTTGAGTTGTTCCTTGGTGAGTACATGGCAACAGGCGAGCCGGGTCTGAACTTTGCGCCGTGGCCGCTGGTCACTGCCGAGATCATACCGGTGACCCGCGAACAGACCGAAGAGATTCCGTCGTCAGGTCGGTCCGGTGATGGCCTGATGCTGACCGGAGACGAAAATATCGTCGACATTGATTTCCAAGTAGTCTGGAACATCAATGATCCGGCGCAGTATTTGTTCAACTTGCGTGATCCTCAGGAAACCATCCGTGCCGTGTCGGAATCGGCCATGCGCGAGATTATTGCTCAGTCGGAACTGGCACCGATCCTTAACCGGGATCGTGACGTGATCGCTGATCGTCTGCTTGAACTGATTCAGTCGACGCTCGACAGCTATGATGCTGGTGTGAATGTCATCCGGGTGAACTTTGACGGTGCCGATCCGCCCGAGCCTGTAAAAGACAGCTTCCGCGAAGTGCAATCCGCATCGCAAGAGCGTGATCGACTGCAGAAACAGGCTGACGCTTATGCCAACAGGGTTCTCGCCGGTGCGCGTGGTGACTCGGCGCAAGTTCTCGAACAGGCCGAAGCCTACCGTGCTCAGGTTGTGAACGAGGCGGAAGGTGAAGCCAGCCGTTTCACGGCTGTTCTGGAAGAATACAGCAAGGCCCCTGATGTGACCCGCAAACGTCTCTACCTGGAAACCATGGAAGAGGTTCTGGGCCGTGTCGACAAGGTTATTATTGACGAACAACAAGGGGGCAGCGGTGTCGTGCCGTACCTGCCGCTCAATGAACTCGGTAAGAAGAAAGGAGCGGATCAATGAGGAAGACCACATATTTGTTGCCCGTCCTTGTTCTCGTCGTGATCGGGGCGCTGTCGTCGCTGTTTATTGTGGATGAGCGTGAAAAAGCGCTGGTTCTGCAATTTGGTAAAGTAGTTTCGGTCAAGGAAGAGCCGGGCCTTTATTTCAAGGTGCCTATGATCCAAGAGGTTGTCACCTATGATGACCGGATTCTCAGCCGCGAGGTTGGCCCGCTTGAGATCACGCCATCGGATGACCGTCGCCTGATCGTTGACGCCTTTGCACGCTATCGGATCACGGACGTGGTTCAGTTCCGCCAAGCGGTTGGTGCTGGCGGCATTCAACTGGCCGAACAGCGTCTTGACAACATCCTGCGGTCTCAGACGCGGGAAGTGCTGGGTAAGGTGTCTTCTAATGACATCCTGTCCTCGGATCGTGCTACATTGATGCTGCGCATTCGCAACGCTGCAATCACCGAAGCCCGGTCACTGGGTCTCGAGGTTATTGACGTGCGTTTGAAACGTACCGACCTGCCACAAGCCAACCTCGAAGCGACCTTTGCCCGGATGCGGGCGGAACGTGAGCGGGAAGCCGCGGACGAGATCGCACGTGGTAAGGAAGCTGCGCTGCGTATTCAGGCTCAGGCGGATCGGACCGTGGTTGAACTGGTTTCAGACGCCAACCGTCAGTCTGAGATCATTCGCGGTGAAGCGGATGCGAAACGTAACGGCATCTTTGCGGCCGCCTATGGCGCGGATCAGGAGTTCTTTGAGTTCTACCGCTCGCTTGAGGCCTATCGCAAAGCTCTGCTCGAGGGTAATTCGTCGATGGTCATGTCGCCGGACAGCGAATTCTTTAACTACCTGAAATCAGCCAATCCCGATCAATGATCGGGGTTGCGCTGCTGGCGATCGGCCTTGTGCTGGTGATTGAGGGGCTGGTCTATGCACTGGCCCCTTCGCTTGTGGAGCAACTGCTTGTGGTTCTCAAAGAGTTGCCCGAGGGGCAACGCCGGTCGCTGGGGTTGGCGGCACTGGCGCTTGGCCTGGTTCTGGTCTGGCTGGGAAAATCTCTGGGCGCGTGATCTTCGTACTTGACGCATGAGTGCGCCGGAATTTAGCTGGCCGCATGAACAAAATTATCGCTCTGTGGTCTCATCCACGCTCAATGTCGACTGCGATGGAACGTGTCATGCGCGAGCGCGGTGATCTCGACTGCGCCCATGAACCCTTCATGTATGATTACTATGTACATCGAAAGGTGCGCGAGATGCCGCACTTTGACGTCGACCCGACCCATCCGCAGGACTACGCAGGCATACGGGATATGCTGCTGAGACGTGCGGATAAGGCTCCGGTCTTTTTCAAGGACATGAGCTACTATGTTATGCCGCATGTTCTCGAAGATACGTCATTCAGTGACCGTCTGATTCATGCCTTCCTGATCCGAGATCCACAGGCGGCGATTCTCAGTTACTTCAAGCTGGACCCGAACGTAACGCGCGACGAGATTGGCATTGAGGCACAATGGCTGCATTTCAAAGGGCTGCGCGAGGCAGGGCATCACCCAGTTGTGATCCGATCTGAAGAGGTGCGTCGCGACCCCAAAGGCACGATGTCCACATTTTGGAAGGCCGTTGGCCTGCCATATCGAGACGAGGCTTTTGATTGGAGCACCGAGATGCCCAAAGACTGGGAACAGGTGGGCGGTTGGCATGGCCAAGTCGTTGAGTCACAAGGCATCAGACCGATCACAAGCGCCGATCTGGAACGGCAAAAGCTAAAGTTTGACGAAGCCGCATCTGCCAATCCTCGCATGAGGGATGAGTTGGAACATCATCAGAGTTTTTATGACCAGCTCGCCGCATTTGCGCTTTGTTAAAGTTCTCACGATCCCCTCACATCAAATTGTGCCCTTGCGATGGGCGGTGAGTTGCACATGATGGGACCTACATCCATTTTGACGCCAAGCTGGCCGCCAATGCGCGTGAGGCTGGCCGGCAGGTAGCAAAAAACAGGAGATTTAAGAGTGGAAACTCAGACAGTCGCACTCCCGCGCCCGAGCTTGGCGCAGTTCAAACTGATGTGGATCACAGCGCTTGGTGCTGCGTTGATCCTGGCGCAGTCCATCGCCGCCCAAGCGCGACCCGAAAGCTTTGCCGATCTGGCCGAGCAGATCAGCCCTGCGGTGGTCAACATCACCACGTCGACCACGGTCGCAGGTCGCACCGGGCCCCAAGGTATCGTTCCCGAAGGCTCGCCATTTGAAGACTTCTTCCGCGAATTTCAGGACCGAGATGGGAATGACAATGCTCCCCGCCGCACCTCTGCGCTTGGCTCAGGTTTCGTGATTTCGGAAGACGGCTATGTCGTCACAAACAACCACGTCATTGACGGCGCGGACGAAATCCTGATCGAGTTTTACTCAGGCGAAGAACTGCGTGCAACGGTTGTTGGCAAAGACCCGAACACTGACATTGCCCTTCTAAAGGTCGAGACTGATGAACCGCTGACGTTTGTCACCTTTGGTGATAGTGACACTGCCCGCGTGGGCGACTGGGTCATTGCCATGGGTAACCCATTAGGCCAGGGATTTTCTGTGTCGGCGGGCATCGTGTCAGCGCGCGGCCGGGCACTTTCGGGTTCGTATGACGATTACATCCAGACCGATGCGGCCATCAACCGCGGCAACTCGGGCGGACCGCTCTTTAACCTTGATGGCGAAGTGGTCGGCGTGAACACTGCCATACTGTCCCCCAATGGTGGGTCGATTGGCATTGGGTTCTCGATGGCGTCAAATGTTGTGACCAAGGTAGTTGACCAATTGAAGGAGTTCGGCGAAACCCGGCGCGGCTGGTTGGGTGTGCGCATCCAGAATGTCTCGGAAGATATGGTCGAGGCGATTGATGGATTGGACGTGGCAGCCGGGGCCATGATCACTGATGTCCCTGAGGGGCCTGCAAAAGAAGCAGGTATGCTGGCAGGAGATGTGATCATCACCTTCGATGGCAAGGATGTCGCGGATGTTCGTGGGTTGGTGAAACAGGTGGGCAATGCTCCGGTCGGCAAGGCCGTTCGCGTTGTGGTCCTGCGAGATGGCAAGACACAGACGCTGAAAGTCACCCTGGGCCGTCGTGAAACCGCTGAAAACACACCTATCCCGGCGGTTGCCGGTCAACCGGATGAGCCAGAAGAAAAAGATATCATGGGTCTGACCCTGACGCCGCTGACAGATGACATGCGCAGTGAGTTGGGCGTCGACGAAGGAACCATGGGACTTGTGGTGGTCGGTGTTGATGAGGCGTCCAAGGCCTATGAAAAAGGTTTGCGGGCTGGGGATATTCTGACCGAAGCAGGCCAGAAAAAGCTGTCGTCAGTGGCGGACCTGGAAGAGCGCATTGCAGACTCTCGCGAGGCGGGCCGCAAGTCGTTGTTGCTTTTGGTTCGCAGCGGCGGAGAGCCACGCTTTGTTGCGCTTAACATCGAAGAGTGATTTTGGAACACATCTCGCACACGAAAAGGGCGCCCTGTGGCGCCCTTCTTTTTTTGGGAGGGGTTACGCGACCAGCGCTGGTCTTTCGCCCGCAATCTGGCGTGCTTTTTCAACCAGCACCTCGGCTTGACGGATCGAGGCATAGTCGATCAGACGGCCGTCGAGTGATACCGCACCTTTGCCTGCGGCTTCGGCTTCGGCCATTGCGGCAAGGATGCGCTGAGCCTTGGTCACTTCTGCATCACTGGGTGACATGACCTCGTTGGCCAGAGCAACCTGGCTTGGGTGGATGGCCCATTTGCCCTCGCAGCCCAGAACAGCCGCGCGTTTTGCCGCCGCGCGGTAGCCGTCGGCGTCTTGGAAATCGCCGAACGGGCCGTCGATTGGGCGCAGGCCGTTGGCGCGGGCCGCAACGACCATACGGGCCAGTGCATAGTGCCACATGTCGCCCCAATGGGTCTGCCGATTGTTCTCACCATCAGGATCCGTCAGCACCGAGTAGTCGGGGTTCACACCGCCGATGATTGTCGTACGTGCGCGGGTTGAAGCAGCGTAGTCTGCGACACCAAAGTGCAGGCTTTCGTTGCGTTTCGAGGCGGCGGCGATGTCCGAGACGTTCTGCATACCGAGCGCGGTTTCAATGATGTGCTCAAAGCCAATCCGCTTTTTCAAACCTTTGGCGTCCTCGATCTGGGTGACCATCATGTCGATGGCATAAACATCCGCCGCGGTGCCCACCTTTGGGATCATAATCAGGTCGAGCCGTTGGCCCGCCTGTTCCACCACGTCCACCACGTCGCGATACATGTAGTGGGTGTCGAGACCGTTGATACGCACCGACATTGTCTTGGTGCCCCAGTCGATGTCGTTCAGGGCCTCGATGATGTTCTTGCGGGCCTGTTCCTTTTCGTCCGGCGCGACCGCGTCTTCGAGATCAAGGAAGATCACGTCTACATCGGATTGCGCGGCCTTTTCGAACATTCCGGGCTGGCTGCCAGGAACAGCCAATTCGCTACGGTTCAGGCGCGCGGGCGCCTGTTCAATGGCATGAAAGCTCATGGGGGTTTTCCTCTTGGATTTACAGGTTTGGGTACATTGGGAATTTGGCGCAGAGGGCTGCGACTTTGGTGCGGACGGCGGCTTCGACCTCTGCGTTGCCGTC
>NZ_RYZK01000089.1 GCF_003990645.1 Shimia sediminis | reverse complement strand
TGTCGCCGGACGTCATTGAAAAAAGTCAGTGCTGGACAATCGAAAAAAAAAAATAAAATATGTCCATGTTATCTGTTCGTGTTGCAGCTCGTGCGGCAAGGCGACTTCCAAACAATTCTCAAGTAGTAGCTTTGATTGCTCCAGCAACAAATGTTGCAGCACGAAACTTCCATGCATCTGCCACTACTAATGGAGCTGAAATTAGTTCAATTTTGGAAGAAAGGATCCTTGGTTCAGCCCCCAAAAGTAATCTTGATGAAACTGGTCGTGTCTTAAGTATTGGTGACGGTATTGCTCGTGTGTATGGTCTCAAGAATGTACAAGCTGAGGAGATGGTGGAATTTTCTTCTGGGCTCAAGGGTATGGCTCTTAACTTGGAACCTGACAATGTTGGTGTGGTAGTATTTGGTAACGACAAGCTGATTAAGGAAGGTGATATTGTAAAGAGAACTGGTGCTATTGTGGATGTGCCAGTAGGTGATCAACTGTTGGGACGTGTAGTTGACGCTTTAGGTAATGCAATTGATGGAAGGGGTCCAATTGATACTAAACAACGTCTTCGAGTTGGTATCAAAACCCTTGGAATAATACCAGGGGCTTTGATACCAACTCGAAGACGTTGTTTAGTATCAATTGGAG
>NZ_RYZK01000088.1 GCF_003990645.1 Shimia sediminis | reverse complement strand
CGCAACAATCCAAAGACTTCCAAGCTTTATCGAAAGTTTATAACAAACAACTTGTAAAATCAAAATGAAATTCTTCAACATTTTTATCGTCGTCATTTTCGCCATCCTTGGTCTTCAACAGTCAGTAATGGCTTGCATAAAGGACCGTGATGGTTGCCAACCTGACGGTCGCCAAGGAAATTGTTGTTCTGGATTTTGTCACAAACAACCTGGACGGGTTGCTGGATATTGCAAAAGGCGTTAAATAGTCCATTGAGACCATCTCGAGTTGTGGACCAACACTTTGGTTTGGGATTAGATCCTGAAGATCTGCTGGCGCCTTTGGAAAGGAGTCTGTTTAGATGCCCTGCTGGTTACCTGAGACACTGGAGGACACCATCAGCTGCAAGAGATACCGGTTCAGTGGTAAAAGCTGACAAAGATAAGTTCCAAGTGGATTTGGATGTACAACACTTTAAGCCAGAAGAAATCAAGGTAACAGCTTCTGGTAACACCCTGACCATCGAGGGTAAACATGAAGAGAAACAGGACGAACATGGTTACGTCTCCAGGCATTTCATAAGGAGGTATGTACTACCAGAAGGGCACGACATAAATCAAGTGCAGTCTAATCTGTCCTCTGATGGAGTTTTGAGCATCACGG
>NZ_RYZK01000087.1 GCF_003990645.1 Shimia sediminis | reverse complement strand
AGAACAAACGCAATAAACAAAATGAACTCACTGGCTGTGGTTTTTCTTTGTGTGGCCATTTCCTCGGCTTCTTGCTCTGCCGTCTGGGGAGGTGCCGCAACCCTTGTTGGACCAGCAAATCTCGGTGCAGCTCTTAAAGGACCTTCTGCCCAAGCTTCTCTAATCGGCCCAGACGGAAGTGCAATTTCCGCTGGTGCTGATGCAGGTGCACTCCTTGCCGCTCCAAAAGCTGGAGGAGTTGTTACTGCCGCAGTTGCTCCAGGAGTAGTTGCTGGTCCAGGATTATGGGGGGGTGCCCCACTATTGCCCCCTGTAGCAGTTGCCCCGGCTCCACTTCTTCCACCAATTCTTCCCCCCATAGCCCCAGTTCTTCCAGTACCTGCAAAAACTGGTACCCTCATCGACGGACCCTCCGGTACCATTAGGACTTCTGGTTCAGCTAACGGCTTGATCGCCGCTCCTGTAGGCCCAGTAGTCGGTTCTGTAGGTCCTCTAGTTGCTCCAGCACCAGCTATTATTGCTGGTCCAGCACCTGGCATCATCGGACCCGGTCCCCTTTTGGGACCAGGACTCCTCGCTGGAAAACTGAAGGCCTGGTAAAAACTGCTGTGTAATCGACGAATAAAGATGTATGAAAACCAAATGTTGTCTGGCGACT
>NZ_RYZK01000086.1 GCF_003990645.1 Shimia sediminis | reverse complement strand
CAACAATCGGCTCTTACATATCTAAGGAATGCGAGGGAGTTCCGACTTATAAGCTGGAGAAGTATGTCGGTGGAGGTGTTAAAAGATCAGCGGATCTGCCAAACGATGCCAAATTCGCTCAATTTTCAGGAAAAGGCATCGTTGAGTTGGATATTATTAACTTTGAGGAAGCAATGAACTCGCTGGAGAAAGTCGCGAACTAGATCGTTCTGGTTTGTAGATCTTCAGTTTAAGTTTGGAGTTCCCTAATAAGTTTTAGTCAATCTTCAATTTTATCAATACAGTAATATATAAACAGGGGTATATCGACCGAATTTTAGCAGAGGTAAGATTTATACTATTGCTGAATACGAATGGAGGCCCTAAAGTTTCTATCGTATAGAAACATAAGTGTAGGTCTTAAAAAATGAAGGTAATATTATTGTAGTAGTAACTTTTAATCGCCGTTCTTTTTCTTGTTGGTTCTGGGGCCCTATAATTTACTATCGGTCAACACAAAAAAATATTACCAAAGATGTAAAAGAAATTGCTTTTCCAAAATTAGGCCGTCTCTGATAGTACATCAATTTATTATTTAGAATTATCGTTTATTGGTACCAGAACCAAATTTATAGCAATTAGACGTTGCGTATATGTATGTATGTATGTATCCCATATTAATAGATCGGA
>NZ_RYZK01000085.1 GCF_003990645.1 Shimia sediminis | reverse complement strand
CTACATGAATTTTTAGTATATCATAAATAGTTTTCTTTAAACATCATCCAAAATGAAAATCTACAAAGATATTTTTACTGGCGATGAAATGTTTTCTGATACTTACAAGTTAAAATTAATTGATGATGTTTTGTACGAAGTTTATGGTAAACATGTTCAACGTAAACAAGGTGATATTAATATAGATGGCTTCAATCCATCTGCAGAAGAAGAGTTAGAAGGTGTTGATGAGGGTTTGGAGTCAGGTGTCGACATAGTTTTAAATCATAGGTTAGCTGAAAGCTATGCTTTTGGTGATAAAAAAAGTTATACTGCTTATCTAAAAGACTACATGAAAAAATTAGTAGCTAAATTAGAAGAAAAGGCACCAGATCAAGTAGATGTCTTTAAAACAAACATGAACAAAGTAATGAAAGATATTTTGGGAAGGTTTAAGGATTTACAGTTCTTTACGGGGGAATCTATGGATGTTGATGGTATGGTAGCTCTTTTAGAATACCGTGATATTGATGGCGAATCTGTCCCTGTAATGATGTTTTTTAAACATGGATTAGATGAAGAAAAATTCTAGAACTTTTAAAATTCAATCAGACTTCTCCATTTATATCTTAATATATTTTTTATCTATTGTAATTAAGAAAAAAAGTTTAAACTAAAAGATTCACTCTGGCG
>NZ_RYZK01000084.1 GCF_003990645.1 Shimia sediminis | reverse complement strand
TGAGCCTCTACTTTAACCTTAGATAGATCTTCACCTTTAATAGAGCAATTAATTTTCTTTCATGATCATACTTTATCAATTCTTCTTATTATTACTACTTTAGTTGGATATTTATTGCTTGAATTACTTTTTAATAAACAAATTAATCGTTTTTTACTAGAAGGCCAAACAATTGAAGTAATTTGAACAATCCTCCCCGCTTTAACTCTAATTTTTATTGCATTGCCCTCACTCCAATTACTTTATTTAATTGATGAAATTAAAAATCCTTTAATTTCTATTAAATCTATTGGACATCAGTGGTACTGATCTTATGAGTATTCTGATTTTAAAAATTTAGAATTTGATTCTTATATAATTCCGACACAAGAATCTACTCCTTATAGCTTTCGTTTACTTGACGTAGATAATCGAACTGTAGTACCTTTTAATTCCCAGATCCGATTGTTAGTGACTGCCGCTGATGTTATTCATTCTTGAACTGTACCTTCATTAGGAGTGAAAATTGATGCTACACCAGGACGATTAAATCAAATTAGTTTTTTAATTAATCGTTCAGGTTTATTTTTTGGACAATGCTCAGAAATCTGCGGAGCAAACCACAGATTTATACCTATTGTTCTAGAGAGAATTTCTCCTAAATTATTTATTAAATGAATTAAAAATCAAATTT
>NZ_RYZK01000083.1 GCF_003990645.1 Shimia sediminis | reverse complement strand
CTGGAACTGGCACTTCTTTTTCAATAATTGTGGGTGGTGCGGGAACTTTAACTCTTTTTTCAATAACTGTTGGTACTCTTACTATTCTTTCTTCGTAGGACGGTACTTGAATAGTTTTTTCGACATAATTGGGGATTACGGTTCTTTCGATATAAGTTTTCTGAGGTGCAGGAGCTTCTTCCTCGGTCACCTGTTCTACTTGACGAATTGCTGGTGCTGGAGCTGGAGCTGCATTTATAGATTTCGATATATATAATCCACCTGAGATTCCAGCACTTGATCTTGATGCAGCTGGGGCGGGTTCTGGTATAACAGCTGGAGCTGGTGCTGGTGTTTCTATTACTTTTTCGTTGATGACCTCTACTTCTTTGTTAACATTTCCTCCATATTTTGTACTGCTGTATGTCTTTCCTCCTGCTGAGGCACCACTGTAAAGTGATCCGGCGGATCCTCCTTCTCCTGAAACTCCATGTAAACCTGCACCGGCAGACACACCACCTCCTGCAGTTGCTCCTGCATATAATCCTCCTGCAGCCCTTCCTTCGCTGACTGTGCCTCCGAGTCCTGCTCCTGCCTGTTGCCCATGTGGTGTTCCTGCCTTTGCAAATAATCCTCCATCAGCGGTATTACCTGTAAGCAGTCCTCCTAGACCTGCACTAGCATGACATCCCCAGAAG
>NZ_RYZK01000082.1 GCF_003990645.1 Shimia sediminis | reverse complement strand
TATACTAAAGGTTAAATTTCTAATAAAAACAAACAAAAAGAAGACTTAAAGTACAATAACTATATCTAAAATCACAAAATATGAAGTTACAAAGACTTCTGTAGATAATTGTCGAACAAATACAGAGCCAATGGGCTATCTTTCGTCTTCAGGAAGGAGTGAATATCAGACGCGTATCCAGATAATTTTCTGACATTATTAGCAAGTTTGTGAGCAAACTTTTCCTCAATGTAAGAGGAGATTTCGGGATCATGTGCTTTCTCAAGACGACGACTGACTGAATCATGAATAGAATGTGCTTCCAAAGCCAAAGATTTCTCTATGTCCAAAGCTTTAGCAACGCTTTCGAGTTCGTACAATTCGTAATTTTCTTGTTTCGGTTTACGTTCGTCCGTCTTCCATCTTCTGAAGTTCATTCTTCCGCCCCTCTTGGTTAAATGTTTTATTATTTCGATAGATTGTTCCCATTTCTCGTCGGAAAGGCCGCGGAACAATTTCTCGAATCCGAGCCTGTTCTTTTGGTAATTGGCATAATGGGTGGACATTAACAAATATTCAAAAGAACGCGTTATGTGGGTGGTTACAAAGGCCTGCAAATCCCCAACAACTTCGTTTATCGCTCCATATTTAGCGTCACACTCGGGCAATACTTCCGACGACAATTTGCTTGTTGTATGAGAGCAAGCTTGCAA
>NZ_RYZK01000081.1 GCF_003990645.1 Shimia sediminis | reverse complement strand
ATTTAGATAACCGGAATAGATACAAGTACAATAATTCAGTACCGAGGACAGCAAATTAAAAAAATCACCTGTTTATTTGCACCTACTTTAGAATAGTTTCAATATGAACGATGAACTTCTCCAATAATCATAGATCAATTTCACTCATACGGTAAAATTGATCGAAATAAGAAACTTTATTAACTTAAAAAAGCATATAAACTAGAATCAATTTCCCTTAAGAAGAGAAATTTGCCACGAAATCTGTAACCACCTGTTTTAACTTAGTATCTGTTTCAGGAGTAATCTGGCCCTTGGTAGCAATATCTGTTAAAATGTCAGAGTGACTGTTCTTAATGTGTTGAGAGAACTCCTTTTCGAAAACGGTGATTTTGCTTGGGTCAAGTTTGTCAAGGTGACCTCGAACACCACAGTAAATGATTGACACTTGCTCTTCGATAGCCATGGGTACGTATTGACCCTGTTTTAGCAATTCTGTTAGACGAACACCTCTGTTCAAAAGTTGTTGAGTGGCAGCATCTAAATCGGAACCGAACTGGGCAAAGGCAGCTACTTCACGATACTGAGCCAATTCCAGTTTCATGGAACCGGCAACCTGCTTCATGGCTTTTGTTTGGGCAGCTGATCCTACACGAGATACGGAGAGACCGACGTTAATGGCTGGTCTAATACCCTTGTAGAACAATTCGGTTTCCAAG
>NZ_RYZK01000080.1 GCF_003990645.1 Shimia sediminis | reverse complement strand
TTGGACTTGATGATTGAAGCATCCCAAAATGGAGTCGTCATTACTGACAAGGAGATTAAGGAACAGGTGGACACCATTATGTTTGAAGGACACGACACGACAGCTGCTGGAAGCAGTTTCTTCCTCTCGATGATGGGAATTCATCAGGACATTCAAGACAAAGTCATCCAAGAACTCGACGAGATCTTTGGAGACTCAGACCGTCCAGCAACCTTTGCTGACACTTTGGAGATGAAGTACTTGGAAAGATGCTTGATGGAAACATTAAGAATGTATCCACCAGTACCAATTATTGCCCGTCAATTACAACAAGATTTACCATTAGTTTCTGGGGACTATAAGATTCCTGCTGGAGCTACTGTTGTTGTGGGCACTTTCAAGCTCCACCGCAGGGCCGACATTTACCCAAATCCTGACAAATTCGATCCTGACAATTTCCTTCCGGAACGTACCGCCAACAGACACTACTATGCATTCGTACCATTCAGTGCAGGACCCAGAAGTTGCGTGGGACGTAAATACGCCATGTTGAAGTTGAAGATTCTGCTCTCGACCATCTTGAGGAACTTCAGAATCCAGTCGGACATCGGAGAGAAGGACTTCCAGTTACAGGGTGATATTATTCTTAAACGTGCGGAAGGGTTCAAGATCCGATTGGAACCGAGGAAGCCAATGGTCAAAGCGCATTAGATTGATTCC
>NZ_RYZK01000008.1 GCF_003990645.1 Shimia sediminis | reverse complement strand
CGGCGCATTTGCCAGAAACTCGCTTGTAGCTCCCATACAGAAACTCCCCTCAAACCAAAGAAGCCCCTGAATCGCAGATCAGGCGTCATGTCGTAAGTGTGGGGGCGGCGCACCGCTTACAGGACATTTAGATAGACGCATTCCTTTCAACTCAACTACCATTGTCTCCAATTTCCCATGAGTTGCTTCGTCGTCCTTGAGAGATTTCAAAAAAAATTGGATCTAAAACAGCTTTAGCAATCTGCAACAGAATTGCAGACATTTGGGCTCTCCAAAATCCGTTTTGGTCAGTTTCCCAGGCTAGGAAAAACCTGTTCCAAGTGACTTTGCGAGGAAGTTGACAAGCTTTCTTATCGAGAATCCTGAAACAATCTGTTTGAAGCCGGAACTGACGGAAGAAAGCGAGTTCAATGTAGGCGAGAACCATGATCTCTGAGTCGGATTTTCTTTCTTAACTACCTTTAAATGCTGTGATTTTCTTTCCTCTAGTATTTCTTCCAAGGTTTCGAGCACAAGGGGGCAAGCTGTTATCGTGTAATAGTGTACTTTACCCTGCTCCCTGATAAGCTTTGCGAGGTCTTCCGCAAATGGCTCAAGAAACTCTTTTAGAGAAAACTCTTTGCCGGTATTTTCCTCCCACGCTGCGAGCGCTTCACTGTTGGCCCACTCATAAGCAAACTGACCTTTGCTTGGATTTTTTCGTTTGAACTGAGTTGGATCGAAATTCTTCATGACACAATAAGAAATCAATCTGTCTCCTGGGGCCGCAGAAGGCTGCGTAACGCCACAAAACACATTTGCCTCAGCAGGGTCCGCTTCACTGTCAGAGGCCTCCTGTAGAGCTTCTCCTTGATCCTCAGAGCCCACTGCCTCCGAGGGTTGACTTTCTCCATTTGAGAGAGCGCCCTTTGATAGTTCCGAGTGCTCGTCATCTTTGCGCTTTCGTCGTGTTTTTTCGACAAGCTGAACAGTAGGCTCGCCCGAACTCGACCAAGTCGTTTGAACCTTGAGACCGCTATCTCGTACGCGTTTGCGAAACTTTTTAAAGCTTCCAGTACAGCTTCTCGCCTTATGGCTGGCTACTTCATCAAAGTACTTTCTGAAGATTTCAGGCTCGTCGGCTTCGGCAATCTGGTAGGCAGTCTCGTGCGGCTTGGTGCAGTAAAAGGCGACCGCGGGAAACCTCTCTTTTGAAACGGGCTTCAAATCGATGCTTGCCCATCTGAGGCCAAATCGCTCTGCAAACCCCAATAGCAATGCTCTCATTTCTGCTTCAATTTCCGGGTTATCGCTGGATTCCAATATCAAATGAAAATGTGGAAAGAAGGTTTTGTCCCGGCTACGAAAGGGACTTTCGATTTGAGCATAAATGCGTTCAATCCACCCAGTCTCCGCTTCAGACAGAACATCCTGCAAAACCTCTAGGCGGTCAAAAGCCTGTTTAATGGCATCAGAAAGCTCATCGATGTTGCAACGACGATTAGAGCCAGGGATTGAGAGCATCCAAAACCGACTTCCTTCGCTGAATTTCTCTTTGGCGTAACAAGACAAGAAACCCGCAATTTCGCCCGAATGCCCTAGGGCAACAGACGGGAGGTTCTTATTGTTCCGGTAAGCCAGCGTGTCGTTGAACGCGAGGAGTGCTTTTGGCAACATTGGCATCACCACGAAACTGGTTTTACCGCCTGCGTTACGGAGAAGATCCACGCCATGGTGTTTACCAAACGCGGCGACGGTCCAACTCATTTTGCGGTAGTTCTGGCTGCCTTCACCCAGTTTGAAACCGCCCTTGTATCGTGCGGGTTTCCCAACATGAGCAAGCTGTTTGTAGACAAATTGTGTATCAACTTCTTCGCAGCCATTAGTCTCAAAATCTTCGACATCAGAGTTCTTCAAAATCCATTCCTTCAAAATTCAGAAGGACGGTTTTTGGAAATTGGGCGAAAAGTGCCCACTACCCCCCTTCTGCGGTTAACCGCGTCAAAGGCTGAAAACACACTTTATCAAAATGGATGAAACGCTCACCTTCCCCGCCTCTTGGACATGGCAGAAAACTGGTTTCACAAACTTTTAAAATTTTGGATTTTGGGAGTTTGACGGGCATTTTTTGGAGAGGAAAAACAAAGGCATTTACGAGGCCAGTTTAGGTAGGTACACGACCGTACCGATTACTCCCTCCAAAAGTAACGCGTTTCCGCCATTAGGTAACCAAAATCCACAAACCAATTCAGGCAACCACATCACCCTAAAAATTCTAGGGGAAGCCTTCTTTGCCCAACTACCCAGACTTAATAAACGTGTTAAACCGAAAAATATCTGTTCGAATTAGCTCAACCACTTCATAGCAATAGGATTTCTTAGAAATGAAGGACATTGTGCACATCGCTATCACAATCCTCTTTCCGTTTGGATCGAAGCTGATTGCGACCAGTCGCGATAGGATTTCATAACCAGAACGGCTTATCCCACTTTTCCCACCCGACTAGCTTCTTCCGGCGTGCAACAACTGCCCCTGCCACATGATGGCAATGAAAAAGTAAGGAACTACGCCATGAGCCACAAACCGGATGACGACAACCGCGCCAACCAACTCAACCCGAACAACGACGCCTACTGGGAATCCCGCGGCGAAGATGGGCGCCCAGACGATTGGGAAACACGTATTGAACTTGAGGAATAGGCCTCTCACCTAGCTTTGCTTGGTGGTCCTTTCGTTCAAGAGGGCCACCAAGTGGTCATAAACCACTTGATGCGGACGAAGATCTACTTTGCCGTGTTGCGTAGGCTTCAGAGCTTTCGATGCTCGCGCAACTAAAGTAACGACAATCAATCCGAGTTGAAGCCCTAGCCACTCATCCTCGTCGGTGGCCAAATTGAGAGTTGCAAGCATTTGCCTCGAATTTTTGTACGGTGGCACGACCTGACCAGCCAAATACTTCTTTCCGTCTCTAACCCCAGGCGCTCCATATGCGACCTCCAGAAACTCGGAGTTCGTCTTGTGTCCCGACTTGTCTTTAATCCTGAGAAGCCAGCTCGAAAAAGCTTGTTCCGGATGAACCCTTCCGTCCACTTCGCAAAAAACCAGCTTCCACTGAGCCAACATTTTCTCTGGATCGTCTTTCTCAAAAAGCGCGATATACGCGAAGACAATGGTGAACAGCCCGAAACTCTGAAGCGCTTCAATCGGGCGGGCATCGTCATTTTGTCCCAGTTCTAACTCTGTTGCCACGGCTTCAAAAAACGACCCGACCGAACCGCTTTCGACCATTCTCAACTTCTCGGCCAGGGCCGTGTCACCTTCGTTCTTGTGTATTTTCCAAAGATTGTGTGAAGGATTCAAAAGTCGCTCAATCAAAGTCTTTAGCGGCGCAAATCGCTCAGGGAACGCATTTGCAATCCCTTGCCAGAAAGCGAGAGTAACCTCATAGCTCTCAAGATCCCGTTCCATCTTGTTCGTACGACAATCTGGGACTTCGGGCTTTCTTAGGGTTCCACTTTCACGCGCAAAGTTCTTGGTTACAGCCTCAAGAATTTCTACAAAGGCAGACCTTGAAATCGACTTTCCTGCCAACACGGCCCTTAAGTTACGGTGCACCGTGTGGTTCCCGCCAGGACAACGCAATTCCGGTCCTAACAACACTTCTCCGACGGAAGTTGCCCCGCAAAGTTTAGCAAAGTGCTTGGGATCAGGCAGCAGCATAGCCAATCTCCTTCGTCCCGTGCATTTGAAGTCTAGGACGCTCGTAGTATATGCCCGAACGGCTACTTTGTTGGTTACATCTCACGATGCATTCGCCGCCATTCGCATAAAACTCAAATTACTCGTTAGGACTTATCCGGATCGAAGCGACCGGCGGCTCGCTCTGCCTTCAAGCCAATTTCAACAAGAGCTCTGATAGCCGCAGAACGTCCGTAGATTTCGTTTTGATGTGTATATTTCAAAATCAAAGCCAGCTCCTCTTCAGTCATCAGTATCTGGAGGCGTTTTGGCGGCTTGTCAGATAGTTTTTCCATAAAACCAAAGTAACATCATACACACAGTGTGTCAAAAAGTTGACATCCACGTCGAATCATTATACACACAATACACATATTAGAAATGAGCAACTCTGGAGGCGACAATGATCTCATATTTTCAAGTACAGTTTCATCGCATGCATGAAGTCTGCGTGGTTTTTCATGTCTGCTACGTTGTGTATGAATTTGCACACAAGGCGCATGTCATCTAGCATTTACCTCGGCGTCTATTTCGCCGAAAACCTGAACCGGTATGCCAAAAGTATGCCAAAGAACTAAACCGCCAAGAAAACCCCAGGCAAACAGGCCCATTCAGACTACGTAGGTCCAATCCATCATGGGTGCCACGGACAATTTCGCGTGGGTGTCCAGAGAGTGCTGTGCCGGGTGTCCAGACATCTTGGGCCGTCCGTTTGAAGTGCGTTCCAGGTTTGCCCGCAAGGCGGGTCGGGCAGAACAGGCATATAGCGTTCAAGAGGTGGTGGCCGCAAGCAAGAGGTCAAGAAGCGGTACAATGGCGATTGCCCAGCGTGTCAGCAACACCTGTCTGAAACCCAAGGCGGTGAAGTTGGCCGCCTGCACGTGGGGACCTTTGACAGCACGGACCTAGAAGCCCACCGATGAACGCGTTAGGGTTCTTTGGGCGGGGGCAACATCCCGTCAAAGCGG
The DNA here is from genome assembly GCF_003990645.1 of Shimia sediminis. Taxonomy (GTDB): domain Bacteria; phylum Pseudomonadota; class Alphaproteobacteria; order Rhodobacterales; family Rhodobacteraceae; genus Shimia; species Shimia sediminis. The sequence continues at coordinate 168,324 of NZ_RYZK01000008.1, read as the reverse complement.
ATCCGAGGGTGTGGCACATGCGCGTGGGCATTTTGACTTTTCACAACACACCCAACATCGGGGCGTCGCTGCAATGTGCGGCGCTTGCGCGGTTCCTATCGAGCCTCGGCCATGATGTGGAAGTCATCAATTACGCCCCTCTCAGAACGCGCTGGAAGTACCTTGAGTGGATGTTCAAGGGCAAGAACCGTTCCATCCGACATGTCGGCAGGATGTTGAAACTGAAGGATTACTTCAAGAGTCACGTCCATTTGAGTGGGCGCGCGATCTTTACGCACAAACAGCTGACCCGGCACTGTGGCGACACGTATGACGCTCTGGTCATCGGGTCGGATGAGGTCTGGAAAGAGAATGCTCTGCGCCGGTTCGATACCGCCTATTTCGGCTCTTTCGTGTCGCCAGAGACAACCCGGATCATCATGTACGCCCCGAGCTCTTCGGCTGAATCTGCGCTGGTCAAGAACGCGGCCACGATTGCGCCGCTGCTGCAGCAGATGCACGCGATTTCCGTGCGGGACGCGCAGACCGGACAGGAGTTGACGCAGACGTATGGTATTGAGGCCCCTCAGGTTCTGGACCCGACCCTGCTGGAGCCCTTCACCGAGGAAACACATGTTGCGCCCCCCTTTCCAAACTATCTGGCTGTCTACGCAGAAAAGACCGAGACCCATACTCAGGCGCTGCGCGCGTTTGCGGATCGCAATGGGCTGAAGCTTGTCGGATTGGGATTTGAAAACCCCGCCTTTGACAAGTGCTACGTCGGCCTCGGCCCCGGAGAATGGATGAGTCTGATGCGGCAATCTTCGGCTGTGTTTACGCATTTTTACCACGGCATCATTTTTGCACTGATCTACGGCAGGCCGCTTTATGCGCATGTGGACAATTCCAAACGCCATAAGGTGCGCAACCTGATCGAGATCGTCGGGCTTGAGCACCTGCTGCATGCGACGCCGGATCAAATCTCGGAAAAGACACTGGACGATCTCGCATATCCCGCGAGCCAGCTGCAGCGCATTGACCCCATGGTTGCGCAGTCTCGTGCGTATCTGAAGCAAGCTCTCTCTTCGTGACGCTGGACTGCCTGTGCGAGTCAGCCTGGCGAGGGTCAAACGGCATACAATCGCATACCGAAACACTTTGTCACACCTAAGTAGTATTGGGTATTTGCGCTAACAGTCTGCCCCTTCAGGATGACTTTGCACTCTCGTCGCAGCATGTTTGACTCTTAATCGATTGCTTTTCTTAGAAATTTTCCCTCACGATCCCGTGAATTTACAAAAATGCACCTCTCCATGGAAAGGTTTTTACAAAAACTTCCTTACCTTTCTGCATGTTATTTCATAATTTTCAGTCTCGACTATGATCCAAGCAACGCTGGATAACTTTATTTTCGCGTTCGCTCGACACAGCCCGAGCCACACCAATTCAAGAGGGAGGAGCCTCAATGTCTTCTGATGCAACTGCAAACCCCAGCTATCCGCCGTCTGCCGAGATGGCCGCCCGCGCCCATGCGGACGAGGCAAAGTATAATGAGATGTATGCGGCGTCGATCAGCGACCCCGAAGCATTCTGGGGTGAGCACGGCAAGCGGGTTGACTGGATCAAGCCCTTTACCAAGGTCAAGAACACCTCGTTTGAACCCGGAAAGATCGATATCAAGTGGTTCGAGGACGGCACGCTGAACGTCAGCGCCAACTGTATCGACCGCCATCTTGAGACACGTGGCAACCAGACCGCAATCATTTTTGAACCCGATGATCCCAAGGAACAGGCACAGAGCATTTCTTATGCCGACCTGCACCGTCGTGTGTGCCGTATGGCAAACATCCTAGAGGATCTGGGCGTGCGCAAAGGCGACCGCGTCATCATCTACCTCCCGATGATCCCGGAAGCTGCTTATGCTATGCTGGCCTGTGCCCGCATTGGCGCCATTCACTCGATCGTCTTCGCGGGCTTTTCCTCGGACGCGCTGGCGGCACGGGTGAATGGCTGTGATGCCAAAGTGGTGATCACTGCCGACACCGCGCCTCGTGGCGGTCGCAAAACACCGCTGAAGTCGAACGTCGACGCCGCCCTGTTGCACTGCAAGGACACGGTTAAGTGTCTTGTTGTAAAGCGCACCGGCGACCAGACCACCTGGATTGCTGATCGCGACTACGATTACAACGAAATGGCGTTTGAGGCGGACGACTACTGCAAGCCGGTTGAGATGAACGCCGAAGATCCGCTGTTCATCCTCTATACCTCGGGTTCGACCGGTCAGCCAAAGGGTGTTGTACACACCACCGGCGGCTATCTGGTTCAGGCGGCCATGACCCATGAATACGTCTTCGACTATCATGACGGGGACATCTACTGGTGCACCGCAGACGTGGGCTGGGTCACCGGCCACAGCTATATCGTCTATGGCCCGCTGGCCAATGGCGCGACCACGCTGATGTTCGAAGGCGTGCCGACCTACCCGGATGCCTCGCGCTTCTGGCAGGTGTGCGAAAAGCATAAAGTAAACCAATTCTACACCGCCCCAACCGCGCTGCGCGCATTGATGGGTCAGGGCGACGAATGGGTCGAGAAATGTGATCTGTCGTCCTTGCGCGTTCTGGGCACCGTGGGTGAGCCGATCAACCCCGAGGCCTGGAACTGGTATTACAACGTCATTGGCGGCGGCAAATGCCCGATCGTCGATACATGGTGGCAGACCGAAACTGGCGCTCACATGATGACCCCCCTGCCCGGTGCCCACGCAACCAAGCCCGGTTCGGCGATGAAACCGTTCTTTGGCGTGCATCCGGTTGTTCTGGACCCGCATTCTGCAGAGATCATCGACGGCAATGGTGTCGAAGGCGTTTTGTGCATGGCCGACAGCTGGCCGTCGCAAATGCGTACGGTCTGGGGTGACCATGAGCGGTTCGAGAAAACCTATTTCTCGGACTACAAGGGTTACTACTTTGCCGGTGACGGCTGCCGTCGCGACGAAGATGGCGACTATTGGATCACAGGTCGCGTCGATGACGTGATCAACGTGTCCGGTCACCGTATGGGTACCGCCGAAGTGGAAAGCGCCCTGGTGGCACATGCTGCCGTGGCCGAGGCTGCCGTGGTGGGCTATCCGCACGACATCAAGGGTCAGGGCATCTATTGCTACGTCACCCTGATGAACGATCAGGAGCCAACCGAAGAGTTGCGCCAGGAACTGCGCAAATGGGTCCGCACCGAGATTGGCCCGATTGCCAGCCCCGACCTGATCCAATGGGCCCCCGGCCTGCCAAAAACCCGGTCGGGCAAGATCATGCGCCGCATCCTGCGCAAGATCGCCGAGAACGACTATGGCGCACTGGGTGACACCTCGACCCTGGCAGAACCGGCGGTGGTCGATGATCTCATCGAAAACCGTATGAACAAAGGCTAAGACACATGCTCGACAATGTTGGAACCGCAGCGCCGGTTCTGATCCTTCTCGGCCCTCCCGGGGCCGGGAAAGGAACTCAGGCGCGCGTATTGGAAGAAAAATTCGGGCTTGTGCAGCTCTCGACTGGCGACCTTTTGCGGGCTGCTGTGGCTGCCGGAACCGAAGCTGGCCTGGCCGCCAAGGCCGTGATGGAAGCTGGTGATCTGGTCAGTGATGAGATCGTGATCAACATCCTGCGCGACCGTCTTCAGGACGATGATTGCGCCAAGGGTGTGATCCTTGATGGCTTTCCACGCACAACTGTTCAGGCCGAGGCGCTGGACGTCCTGCTGGCCGAAAGCGGTCAGAGGATCAACGCCGCGATCAGTCTCGAGGTTGAGGACGCTGCGATGGTGACCCGGATTTCGGGCCGCTACACCTGCGGCGCATGTGGCGAAGGATATCACGACGAATTCAAGCAGCCCGCCAAAGATGGCGTCTGCGACAAATGCGGAGGCACGGAGATGAAACGCCGCGCCGACGACAACGCCGAAACCGTGGCAAGCCGACTTGAAGCTTACCACGCGCAGACGGCACCGCTCATTGCCTATTACGACGGCAAGGGCGCCCTGCAAACAGTCGACGCGATGGGAGACATCAACGCGATTGCAGGAAATCTGAGCGCGATCGTCGCAGCGGCGACCGCGTAAAGGGGAAGTTGTAAGGCAGGCCCCTGCTGCATGGGGGCCGGTCTTATGGAGGAAACGGAAAAGAGGGAGGAGCCTTTCATGGCCGACAACTCATCCAACGCATATTGGTCTGCCAACTTGCGCATCATCAAGATCAGCCTCGTTATCTGGGCGCTGGTCTCATTCGGATTCGGCATTCTGCTGCGTCCCATGCTTGCCGGTATCTCGGTGGGCGGAACCGACCTGGGCTTTTGGTTCGCCCAACAAGGGTCGATCCTTGTCTTCCTGGCGCTGATCTTTTTCTACGCCTGGCGGATGAACAAGCTCGACGCCGAACACGGCGTAGAAGAGTAAGGAGCTCAGGGACAGATGGATCAGTTTACACTTAACTGGATTTTCATTGGCGCGTCCTTCGCGCTTTACATCGGGATCGCAATCTGGGCTCGCGCCGGATCGACCTCGGAATTCTACGCTGCGGGCCGCGGCGTTCACCCCGTGACCAACGGTATGGCGACGGCAGCTGACTGGATGTCGGCCGCATCGTTCATCTCGATGGCGGGCCTCATCGCCTTTACCGGCTATGACAACTCTTCCTTCCTGATGGGTTGGACCGGTGGTTATGTTCTCTTGGCTCTGATGCTGGCACCTTACCTGCGCAAGTTCGGCAAGTTCACCGTTTCGGAATTCATCGGTGACCGTTTCTACAGCCCGACCGCGCGTCTGGTTGCCGTGATCTGTCTGATCGTGGCCTCGACCACCTATGTGATCGGCCAGATGACCGGTGTTGGCGTGGCCTTTGGCCGCTTCCTCGAAGTGGACAAGACAACCGGCCTGTTCATCGGTGCCGCGGTTGTGTTTGCCTATGCGGTTTTCGGCGGCATGAAGGGTGTGACCTACACCCAGGTTGCGCAGTACTGCGTTCTGATCGTTGCCTACACCATTCCGGCAATCTTCATCTCGCTGCAGCTGACCGGCAACCCGATCCCGGGTCTGGGCCTGTTTGGTGACCACGTTGGTTCTGGTGAGCCTCTGTTGGCGAAACTGGACGCTCTGGTGACCGAACTCGGCTTTGCGAGCTACACAGGACACCATGCGGACACGCTCAACATGGTTCTCTTCACCCTGTCGCTGATGATCGGTACCGCGGGTCTGCCCCACGTGATCATGCGCTTCTTCACCGTGCCGCGCGTTGCTGACGCTCGCTGGTCGGCAGGCTGGACCCTGGTGTTCATCGCGCTGCTCTATCTGACGGCTCCTGCTGTTGGTGCCATGGCACGTCTGAACCTGATCGACACTGTCTACCCGAACGGTACGGAGTCGGAATCAATTGACTACGAAGCGCGTCCCGACTGGATGGCGACTTGGGAAACAACTGGCCTGTTGAAGTTCCAAGACATGAACGGCGACGGCAAGATTCAGTGGTACAACGATGGCGGTGTTGGTGCTGCGAAAATGGCGTTGACCAAACTTGAAACCGCAGACAATCCGGACGCTGACAAGATTGCAGCAGCGAAAGAAAAGGTTGCAAGCCTTGAAGCCAAAACCGCTGATTCAGTGTTCACTGCGAACGGCTGGAAAGGCTCGGAACTGTCGGTTAACCGCGACATCCTCGTTCTGGCCAACCCGGAAATCGCACAGCTTCCTGGCTGGGTGATCGCTCTGGTCGCAGCCGGTGGTCTTGCCGCCGCTCTGTCGACCGCTGCGGGTCTGTTGCTCGCGATTTCGTCGGCTGTGTCTCACGACCTTATCAAAGGTGCGATCAACCCGAATATCTCGGAAAAAGGCGAACTTCTGTCCGCCCGGATTGCAATGGCCGTGGCAATCTGTGTGGCAACCTATCTGGGCCTCAACCCTCCGGGCTTCGCTGCACAAACCGTGGCTCTGGCCTTCGGTCTGGCTGCTGCATCGATCTTCCCGGCCTTGATGATGGGCATCTTTACCAAGGTGAACAACAAGGGTGCCGTTGCTGGCATGCTGACCGGCCTGATCGTGACCCTGATCTACATCTTCATGCACAAAGGCTGGTTCTTCATTCCGGGCACCAACCAGTTCACCGATGCAGATCCTCTGCTGGGCACCATCAAGTCGACCTCGTTCGGCGCCATCGGTGCACTGCTTAACTTTGCGGTTGCCTTCATCGTCTCGAAGTCGTCGGATCCGATCCCGGCCGAGATCGAGGAACTGGTCGAAAGCGTGCGTGTACCGAAAGGTGCAGGCGTCGCTCAGGACCACTAAAGACCCATGGTGGGAGGTCCATCTGCGACCCCCCGCCATCTGTAGAATCAGTCCTGTCCGGTCTATACTGGGCAGGACTTTTTCCTTTATCTTTCAAGGCGGTTTTCCATGCCTCTCACCCAAGACCAGATCATCCGATTTCTGAAGTCCGTCCACCCCTACGATGCGCTGCCTGAAGCCGCGATTCAGGAGCTCGCACCGCTCTTTGACGCTTGGGAGGTGGAAAAGGATTTCTCGGTTTACGATTACGGTGAGAAACTGCCGGGCCTGTTTCTGGTCTATGAAGGCATGATCGAGGTTCGTGATGAGAACGATGTCGTTGTCTCGCATCTGGGCATACGCAACTCGTTTGGCGAAAGGGGTCTGTTGCGCGATGGTATGGCCGTGACCAGCGCGCGTGCAGATGAACACTCAATCGTGCTGGTTCTGCCGTCCATCTCGTTTTACAAACTTGTGGAAGAGCACGCGCCGGCCAAGAAATTCTTTGACCGCACTCGGATCGACAAGCCACGCGAAGCCTCTCTTGCGACAAGCCTCGTGGATACGCTGATGGCGCATAGTCCCATGGCCTGCGGACCGGATGCGACCGTGCTGGATGCGGCCCGGATGATGCGAGACAAACGGATCTCGTCACTTTGCGTGACCGAAGGCGACGCACTGACCGGCATCCTGACCACCCGGGATTTGTCAGGCAAGATCCTGGCCGAAGCACGCCCCGTCGATACCCCTGTGCGCGAGGTCATGACCTCCAATCCGGTGACACTGGCCCCGAATGCCATTGGTTCGGATGTGCTACACACAATGATGGAAATGAAAATCGGTCACGTCCCCATCGTCGAGGGGGGCAAGTTGGTGGGTATTGTCACCCAGACTGACCTGACGCGTTTTCAGGCTGTCAGTTCCGCCGAACTGGTGAGTGAAATCGCACACGCGACCACGCCCGGGGAAATGGCCGAGGTTACGGCCCGCATTCCGCAGTTGCTTGTGCAACTTGTGGCAGGAGGCAACCGTCACGAGGTGGTCACCCGCCTGATCACCGACATTGCCGACACCGCCACACGGCGTCTGCTGACGCTGGCCGAGGACAAGCTTGGCGCCCCTCCTGCCCCCTACCTGTGGCTGGCCTGTGGGTCTCAGGGCCGGCAAGAGCAAACCGGTGTCAGCGATCAGGACAATTGCCTGATCCTGCATGACTCGGTGTCCGAGGCGGACATGGGTTATTTTCGTGATCTTGCGACCTTTGTCTGCGATGGTCTCAACACTTGTGGCTACGTCTATTGCCCCGGCGACATGATGGCGACCAACCCGCGCTGGTGTCAGCCGATGAAGGTCTGGAAAGAGTATTTCGCGGGATGGATCAACAAACCCGACCCCGAAGCACAGATGCTCGCGAGCGTGATGTTCGACTTGCGCCCCATTGGTGGCCATAAGCACCTGTTCGAGGATCTGCAGGAAGACACGCTGAACATCGCCAGCAAGAATTCGATTTTTGTGGCGCATATGGTTTCGAACTCGTTGAAACACCAGCCGCCACTGGGTTTGCTGCGTGGGCTTGCAACCATTCGCTCGGGCGAGCGGCGCAACCAGTTGGACATGAAACATAACGGCGTGGTCCCCATCGTCGATCTTGCCCGCATCTATGCGCTGCAAGGGGAGTTGACGGCGGTCAACACACGGGCGCGGCTGGAAGAGGCCGAGGCCAAGGGCGTGTTGTCGAAATCGGGCGCGCGGGACTTGCTGGATGCTTATGATCTGATCGCTGAATCACGCCTGTTGCACCAGGCCAACCTGGTCAAGGATGGCAAGGCGCCAGATAACTATCTGGTGCCTGCCGAATTGTCCGACTTTGAACGCAGCCATCTGCGCGACGCATTTGTCGTCGTGAAATCGCTGCAATCGGCCATCGGGCACGGACGCGGTATGCTGAGTTAACGAAACTCGGATTCTACCTGCCACAGAGGAGTGGTGCAGGCAGGGTCTTTGGGAGGACGCAAAATGTTTATGACACTGGTCGCCACGTTTCTGGCGGGGATCGCCGCCGCGGGTTTCGTGATGCTGCTCAACCACCTGTTGGGCAAAACCGCGGGACGAACCCTGCCCCGTTGGTTCACGCCGATTGCCGCCGGTGCCGCGATGATCTTGGCCGCGATCTCAAGTGAATACAGTTGGTATTCAACAACAAAGGCCAACATGCCACCGGAGTTTGCCGTGGTTCAGACCGTCGACAGCAAGGCGTTTTACCGGCCTTGGACCTATGTCAGACCCTTCGTCGACCGTTTTGTCGCCGTGGACATGGCCTCGGTCCGCAATCATGACTCGCATCCCAACCTGCGGATCGCCGATCTCTTTTTCTATGGGCGTTGGGCGCCCATTCACCAACTGGCCGTGCTTGCCGATTGCGCGAACGGGCAACGCGCGGCCCTTGTTGAAACCATCGAGTTTAACAACGATGGCAGCGTCACCGGGGCCGAATGGATCTCTGCCGAGCGTGGCGATCCCGTTCTCAACAAAATCTGTGGAGGGTAGCGATGTTTACATCCCTCAGTTTGCGCATTCGCATTTTTCTGTTTTTCTGCCTGATCGCCCTTGGCGGCGTGGCTCTTGTACTGTTGGCGATCTATGTCGGCTACCAGCGTTCGCTGGGCGGGGATGTCATGTCGGCCTTTGTTTTCTCCGGCATCCTGTCCGGCTTTGGCCTTGTGGCGCTGACGGTGGGTGTTTGGCTGTTGTTTGACGAAAACGTCGCCAAACCCATTGAGCGGCTGGCCGCCACCATGCGCACGCGGGCACATGCCGGTGTCGATCAGAGGGTGGACACCCATTCCGCGCGCTACCTGGGTGATCTTGCCCCCGCAGCTGAGGCCGTATCGACGGTGCTGAGCCAAACAGCCCTGGAAACGGCTGAAACGGTGGCACAGGAGACCTCGCGGCTGGCATCCGAAAAGGATCGTCTGACGGCCCTGTTGACCGAAATCCCCGTGGCGATGATCCTGGTCAGCCCCAACCACCAGATTGTTTTGTACGACGGTCAGGCGGCAGAGGCCTTGGGACAGATCCATACCCCTCGCCTGAATGCCTCGGTGTTTGATTACTTCAAGGAAAAGTCGCTCAAGGCAGCCTACAAGAAGCTGATCACCACCGGCATGGATGTCTCATTCACCGCTGAAGGTGTTGAGAACAAACTGACATTTGACGCAAGGCTAAAGCCGCTGGGAGACGCGCCGGGGTACATGATCCTGATTGATGATGAGCATGCGCAAATCACGCCCGATGCCCCCCGTCCGCTAGTCTATGACTTTGAATTGATGGAGCGCGAGGTTCAGGCTGAATATGCGATCGAGGACACCCCGATCCGCAAGCTGACATTTGCGGTGTTTGACACCGAAACCACCGGGCTCTTGCCGCATAAGGACGAGATTGTGCAGATCGGTGCCGTCCGCGTCCTGAACGGCAGGATTGTACCGGGAGAAGAGATCAACCAGCTGGTCAATCCCGGCATGAAGATCCCGCCGGCTTCGACCAAGGTGCACAAGGTTACCGATCTCATGGTGGCGAATGCGCCGGATATTCACATCGCCTCGCAACGGTTTCACACCTTTGCCAAGGACTCGGTCATCGTGGCGCATAATGCGCCGTTTGACATGGCGTTTCTGCGTAGGCATGGCAAAGTCAATGGGCTGGATTGGAACCACCCGATCATCGACACGGTCCTTTTGAGTGCGGTCCTGTTCGGAGCTAGTGAAACGCACACGCTGGACGCGTTGTGTGAGCGGCTGAACGTGACCATCCCGCCGGACCTACGCCACACGGCTTTGGGGGACGCCGTCGCCACGGCCGAAGTTCTTTGCCATTTGCTGCCGATGCTGGAATCCCACGGGTACAAGACTTTTGGTCAGGTCGTGGAACAAACCCGCAAACATGGCCGTCTTCTTGAGGACCTGAACTAGACAGGCCCTTGTTTCCACTTGCGTGTGACCTAGTTTCGCGTAAATGCGGTACGATACGCGCGCACAGGAACACTTTGGCAGGCAGGTTATGGCACGGAATTTTGTCCCCGGCACAGACAATACCCGCGATTTTCGCGATGCGTTGGGCTGTTTTGCCACCGGTGTCACGGTCGTCACTGCGCCCGGCAGTCCAGATGGGATTGGCATGACGGCAAATTCGTTTTCGTCCATTTCCCTCAGCCCGCCACTGGTGCTGTGGTCACCTTCGAAAACATCCCTGCGGTATCCATATTTTGCCCAGGCCATGAGGTTCGCAATCCACGTGATGCAGGCAGATCAAAAGGATCTGGCACTGGAATTCGCCCGCCGCGGGGACGCCTTTGACCGCGTGGCGACCGAGTTTGATGAGGATGGCCTGCCGCTCATTCAGGAGTGTCTGGCACGCTTTGTGTGTCGGACCACTGCACTACATGACGGCGGCGATCATGCCATCATCGTTGGTCATGTTGAGCAAGTCATGCTGAACGAGGGCACACCACTGGTGTTTGCCCAAAGCAGCTATGGTGCATTTTCCTCAGGCGGCTGATCTTCGGTGTCGGCAAACTGACCAACTTTCTCCCACCATTCAAACAAGGCCTCGGCCGCCTGTGAATACCAGCCGGACAATGGCACCGTCAGGGGATCCATCGCCGCCAGCTCGTCCGCGTGTTTTGCGACATTCATCGCCAATTCGGGCGCAGCCCCCATGCGGTCATAGCGCCGTGCGCGTTCAAACCGGGTCCAGCCGCGCTTGAACACTTCTTTCTGGATCAAACGCAGGCGTTCACCCGCCTGCAAAGTTGAGAACCGGATGAGATGTGGCAGCAGTGCTTCGGCGTTGCCGGGGCAAGTATTGGAGAAGGCTTGCAACGAATCTTCGGGCGAAAGAGACCAGAACTCATCCGCGATCAGAAAACCAAAATCTTCGATCCCGTGGCGACGTCCCGCGTGTTCCCAGTCAAACCACATCACGCGACCATCCGCTTGAACTGCCGCGTTGCCGGACCGTGCGTCCCATTTCACGAAATGGCGTGGCACGGGCACGATGGCGCGGCTGATTGCAGAGTAATCCGCAGCGGGCGCCGGAATATCGAGTGCAGTGGCCAATTTCCGGCAATCGGTTGCGAACCGTGAGACCCATTTCGCGCTTGATGCGACGGCGGGCACCTCTTCTGTCAGCCCGGTATCGCGGGCCGCCCGCTTAATTTCCCATAGGCTGGTAAAGGCGGCTTCGGCCAAGGATATCTGTCCGTCGCGATCACGTCGGTGCAACTGGGTGCTGAGCCGTCCTTTGCCAACATCCGATTGAAACAACAGCGCCCCTTGAACACCCAACAACTCCGGCACAGGCGCCCCCGCCCTATGCAATGTCTCCAGCACCAGCACTTCACGTTCACGGCGCGAGGCTCGGTGGCGATAGGACGCGATAACGCTGTGATTTTCGAAATGCACACGCAAACTATCACGTGTCTTGCCGCCGGGCGCGGTAATGCCACGAACAGGTTCACCAAACTGCAATTCGGCGAGACGCGAGATTTCCTCGGGCTCGATGCTCTCAGGGTAAGGGGGCTGTGGCGTGCTCATCTGCTCTCGGGCTTGTTTTTTGGGCAGTGTGACGGCAAGGCGCGTTGGAAACAAGGTTATTGGACACCTGCGGCAACGGTTTCCGCGTGGTTCACAAATATTTCTCTGGCACCGGCGCGCGCGAAGGGACATATCAAGCTTAGTTGGCACTGTGGTCGACACTCAGGAGGTTCGCGTGATCTTGCCCATCGATACAACGCCGTCAAACGGCGAAGCCCTGCCCGATATGGGCGAGAGCTTTGCCGCCATACTGAAGGCCACTGGCCCGTTGGACCCCATTGTCACCGCTGTTGTGCACCCCTGTGACGACGCCTCACTGGGTGGCGCCCTGGAAGCACGCGATCAAGGTCTCATTACCCCGCTTCTGGTTGGCCCGGAGGCACGCATCCGAAATGTCGCTGAAGAGAACGATCTGGACCTGACGGGGCTTGAGATCGTCACCAGCCTGCACAGTCACGACTCGGCCCAAAAAGCCGTTCGGCTTGTACACGAAGGCCGAGCACAGGCATTGATGAAGGGGGCGCTGCACACGGATGAGATCATGAGCGAAGTGGTGCACAAAGAGCGCGGGCTGCGTACCGAGCGCCGCATGAGCCATATCTTTGTGCTCGACGTTCCGACCTATTCCAAACTCCTTTTGATCTCGGATGCGGCGATCAACATTTTCCCCGACCTCCAGACCAAGGCCGATATAATTCAAAACGCCATTGAACTTGGTCACGCACTGGGTGTCGACCTGCCCAAGGTTGCCATTCTTTCGGCTGTCGAAACGATCTACCCCAAAATCCCCTCGACCGTGGAAGCGGGTGCACTGTGCAAAATGGCGGATCGCGGCCAGATCACAGGAGGCCTGCTGGACGGCCCGCTGGCCTTTGACAATGCGGTGTCCAAGGAAGCCGCCGAAGCCAAGGGAATCGTGTCCGAGGTGGCCGGCGATCCGGATATCCTGATCGCGCCAGACCTTGAAGCTGGCAACATGATCGCCAAGCAACTCATGTATCTCGCCAGTGCAGATTCTGCAGGCCTTGTTATGGGTGCAAGGGTGCCCGTGATGCTGACCAGCCGGGCCGACGGAACGCTGTCCCGCGTGATTTCTGCGGCACTTGCGCAGCTTGTAGTGCATCACCGGCAAGGAAAATCAATCCTGTGACCAAAGCTATACTTGTCCTGAATGCCGGGAGTTCCTCGGTCAAATACGGTGTTTTCCGCGCAGTTCCCAAGGGTGAATTGCTACTGAAAGGTGTGATCGAGCGGATCGGAAACGGGCCGGAAATCCGCGAAGAGGAGATGCACGAAAAGCTTCCTCTGCCGGATGATGCGGACCACGTTCAGGTTCTGCGCTGGCTGGCGGGCCACCTGTTGGATAGCCTGAAAGACGTCGAGGTCATCGCAGCCGGACACCGCGTGGTGCACGGTGGGCAAGAGTTCGCCACCAGCACCCTGATCACCGCAGAGGTCATTGAACAAATCCGCCTGCTATCCCCCCTGGCCCCGGCACACCAGCCCCACAACCTGGCGGGCATCATCGCAATGGACAGTGTTTGGCCAGATATCCCCCAGGTGGCCTGTTTCGACACGGCCTTTCACCGCACCCAGCCGCGCCTGGCGCAGATGTTTGCTCTGCCCAGGGCGCTGACTGCAGAAGGCGTTTTGCGCTATGGGTTTCATGGTCTGAGCTACGACTATATCGCCTCGCAATTGCCGCAGTATCTGGGAGATGCCGCAGATGGCCGCGTGATCGTGCTGCACCTTGGGCATGGGGCCAGCATCTGCGCAATGGTCGAACGCAAAAGCATGGCCACGACGATGGGATTCACGGCGCTTGACGGGCTGATGATGGGCAAACGTTCTGGCGACATCGATCCCGGTGTGATCTTTTTTCTGATGCGCGACAAGGGCATGTCGTTGAAAGAGGCGGAAGAGGTTATTTCAAATGAATCCGGTCTGTTGGGCGTCTCAGGTTTGAGCAGCGACATGCGGGACCTGACAGCAAGCAACGACCCGGCGGCCACTGAAGCGATTGATCTGTTCTGCTACCGCGCGGCGCGACAGGTCGGGTCCATGGCAGGTGCGATTGGCGGGGTTGATGCAATTGTCTTCACCGCGGGTGTTGGTGAAAATGCGGTGGCCGTGCGTGAGAAAATCCTGGCCCGCTGCACGTGGCTGGGCGCTGAAATCGATCATACCGCAAATGAAGAGGGCGGTGCGCGAATCTCGAAAGAAGGCTGCCAGGTCAGCGCCTGGGTGATTCCAACAAACGAAGAACGGGTAATCGCCGAAGCCACCTGCGCGCTTGTAACTGGGTAGTTTGTTTGAAAAATGGTGCCCCCACACGGACTCGAACCGCGGACCTACTGATTACAAATCAGTTGCTCTACCAGCTGAGCTATAGGGGCACTGGGCGACGGTTTAAGCAGATTGCGCGCGCCCTGCAAGTGCAAAATCATCACCGATTGGCGCGCGCCAAAAGTCCCACCGCGATCATGCCGACTGCAACAATCAGGATGGCCCCCGGGCTGGCATCTCCGAGGTTTTCCAAGCTCGCCTGGTCATGCACGCGCGTTGCAAGCGTGTCGAAATTGAACGGCCTCAAGAGCATAGTCGCGGGCAGCTCCTTGACACAATCGACAAAGACCAAAAGCAGTGCGGACCCAACAGAGGCGCGGATCAGCGGGAAGTAAACCTCGCGCAGGGTTTGTCCTTTGGTGCGGCCCAAGGAACGCGCGGCCATTGGCAGGCTTGGCGACACACGGCCCATTGCACCGTCAGCGGCACCCTGCGCTATGGCAAAGAACCGCACGCAGTAAGACAAGACCAAAGCAAAAGCAGAGCCGGTCATCATCAGACCGACGTCAAATCCGAGTGTTTCAAGGAAGTCAGCCAGACGGTTGTCGAGAAACGCCAGCGGAATAAGAATACCGACGGCCAGGACAGCCCCCGGAGCTGCGTATCCGATGGTTGTGAGCGGCAAGAGCAGCTTGGGCAACGTGCGGCCCGAGAGGCGCACGCCATAGACCAGGAACACGCCAGCCAATACGGTCAACACTGCCGCAGTGCCACCCACGGCTACCGTGTTCACAAGCGCGCGCAGCAACTCAGGATCTGACCAGCGATCGCTGCTGCCCAGTGCGTGACTGAGAATCACGCTCACGGGCAAGACAAACCCCGCAAGAAATGGGATCAGACAGGCAATCGTTGCCGCCCATCCCCACCCATGGGTCAATGCGGTTTGGCCGGGCGGTCGGTGGCGCGTGGTCAGTGAAAAGAACTGCAGCTTTCGACGGCTCGATTTTTCCAGCGTCACAAGCAAGATCACCAACATCAATACGACGCAGGCAATTTGCGCGGCCCCGCCGGCATTGTTGCTTTCAAGCCAGACGCTAAAAATTCCGGTGGTCAGTGTTTGCACGGCAAAATAATCAACCGTGCCAAAGTCGTTCACGGTTTCCATCATGACAATGGCAGTGCCTGCTGCAATGGCCGGGCGCGCCAAGGGCAGGCCAACCCGACAGAAACGCGCAAAAGCCCCGGCCCCAAGCGAGCGCGCCACCTCTTCCCCTGCTCCTGATTGCTCGCGAAAAGCGGCGCGGGCAAGGATATAGACGTAAGGGTAGAGCGCTGCAGACAGGACAATCACGGCAGCACCCATGGACCGGATTTCCGGGAACCAATAGTCGCGCGCTGTTTGCCAGCCAAAGAGCGCGCGCAACCCAGTCTGAACGGGTCCGGCATATTCCAGAAAATCCACCAGCGCATAGGCCCCGACATAGGCCGGGATGGCCAGAGGCAACAGCAGCGCCCATTGCAACCAACGCACGCCCGGGAACGCATACCGGCTGACCAACCAGGCCGCCCCTGTCCCCATGCTTGCCGTGAGAACACCCACACTTGCCATCAGGATCAGCGTGTTACGCAGGTAGCGCGGCAACGTCGTAGAGATCAGGTGACCCCAGATGTTCTCCGTTGGATTGAGGGCCATCCAAAACACGGCTATGATAGGGGCAAGCACAATCACGCAAATCAAAACCGCCCCAATCGACCACGGGCTGAGCTCGCGAAGCGATAGCCGTTTTCGGCCTGCGACTGTTTGCATCTCGGTCATGGCCTTCCTGTTGCCTGAATATGGTTTCACTGTCCAGAAACGAAGATATAATAATCACCTAGAACACGGAAAGTCCGGAATACGATGCAAATTGTCCTTCATACAGGCCTCCACTTTACTGATGAGGGCAAGCTTTTGGGGTCGCTGGCCAAAAACCGAGAGGTCCTGGCCGAGCGCGGGATCTCTTTGCCCAAGCCAAGCAGCTACCGCAACAGGCTGCGCGACCTGCTGAATGATGGCGATGTTGTCCACGGTTCAGAGACGCGCGATGGCTTTGTATTGGGACTAAAGGACAAGCATGTCCAAAGTCCGGACCGGATTGTGCTATCCAATGACAATTTCTTCTGCGTCCCCCGGTTGGCTTTGCGGGACAACACGTATTACCCGGACGCAGAAGAAAAGCTGCAGGATTTCTGCAATCTGTTTCACGGGCTGGACATTGAAGTCTGTCTTGCAGTTCGAAACACGGCAACATTTGTTCCGTCGTTATTGAGCTGTGTTCCAGAAGGCAGCGCCCAGGACATGCTGAGCGGGCTTGTGCCTACTGCCTTGCGTTGGTCCGAGATGGTGCGCCGCCTTCGCGAAGCATTGCCCAATGTTGCACTGACGGTCTGGTGTAACGAGGACACCCCGATCATCTGGGAACAGCTCATGCGGGAAATGGCCGGCGTTGAGCCAACCCTGCATTTGGACGGCGGCGATGACCTTCTGAGCGAGATCATGTCGTCTGAGGGGCTCCGTCGCTACTCGGAGTACCTGAAAAGTCACCCGACTATGACAGAGGTGCAAAAACGCCGCGTGATCGCGGCGTTTCTTGACAAATTTGGTCTTGAAGACGAGCTGGAAGAAGAGCTGGAAGTGCCCGGGTGGAACGAAGAATACATCGATGCGCTGACCGATATCTATGACGAAGATGTCTACGAGATATCACGTGTTCCCGGCATCACACTTGTGACACCCTAAGGCTCCTGAAGCTTAGGACATGCCCAAGGCTTCTTTATACATCGCCAGAACGGCTTCTTCTTCGGCAATATCGTCCTGATCACGCTTGCGCAATGCAATGACCTTGCGCATGACCTTGGTGTCATAGCCGCGCGACTTGGCTTCGGCCATCACCTCTTTCTGTTGGTCTGCGATGTCCTTTTTTTCCATTTCCAGCCTCTCGAACCGTTCGATGAACTGGCGCAGCTCGTCTGCGGTCACTCGGTAAGAGGCGTCGGGGGAATACTCGTTCATGGGGGCTCCTTCAGGGATGGGACCAACTGGGATCGGGGCCAGACCCTAGCCCCCCTGCCCGCGCCCCGCAAGCGGGCTTTTGACCGTTCAGCGGGAAATGCCAAGCGGCCGACGCTTGCGATGGCTTGCGCAATCCTTTAGGCGGTGATCCAACCAAAAATAGGAGTGGCACATGGAGTGGTTGATCTGGAGCGGCGCATTGGTTTCGCTGATTGGGCTTGCGGGGCTCATCCTGTCGATCATCAAGGTGGCCAAGGCACGCAAAGCGGGTTTGACTGACGACGATCTGCGCGCGGCTGTCCAAAAGGTTGTACCGCTCAACATGGGGTCGCTGTTTTTGTCCGTGATCGGACTGATGATGGTCATTCTGGGGATTTTCCTGGCCTAAATCTCAGCCATTCAGGCTTTCAAACCCACGACCGGTCTTGATCAGTTCGGCAAAAATGGCATCGGGCGCCCAAAACTCCGGTTCTTCCTGTTCAAACAGGTGCAGATCGCGTTGGATCGTTAGCAACCCTGCCAGATCGGCTGCCATCATCGGGCCTCCTCGCCACCGTGGAAATCCAAACCCATGGATCATCACCGTGTCGATATCCGAGGGCCGTATGGCAACGCCTTCGCGCAAAAGCCGCGCGCCCTCGTTTGCCATGGCAGCCAGGCAGCGGCGCTGGATTTCCTCGGGCTTGAAGCCTCGCGCGGTAATGCCCTTGCGCTCACGTTCTGCGCGGATCAATGCGATCACCTCGGGGTCTTGCACCCCTTTGGGGTTCCCATCCGTATAGAGGTAGTAGCCGCGCCCGGCTTTCTGACCAAACCGACCCCCATCGCAGAGTCGATCACCAATCGCGACTCGTCGTTCATGCGGATCGCGGTCGTTAGCCAGTTGCGCACGCCTCAGCCAAGGTTGATTGAGGCCGTTCAAATCCTGAACTCAGTAGGGCCCACGGGCCATACCCCAGTTTTCCATGGCCTCGTCGATCAAATAGGGTGTTGCGCCCGCCTCCAGCATCAAATCTGCCGCAAGGTAACAGGCGCTCTGGACGCGGTTGCCGATGTATCCGTCCGACATACGTGATTGAACGGGGAACCTTCCCAGTCGTTTTATCAATGCCAAGCTGGTGGCGGTGGTGTCCGGACTGGTTTCTTCCCCGACAATCACCTCGACCACGCGTGGGGATGTTGCTGGCGGAAAAAAATGCAAGCCAAGAACATCGCCCGGCGCCCCGGTGGCGCGGGCCATTTGGTTCACATCAAGATACGAGGTGCTTGTGGCAAGGATCGCGCCGTCTTTGACCACACCATCGAGCTGGGAAAACACGGCCAGCTTGACGTCCATATCTTCCGGGGCGGCCTCGATCACAAAGTCGACGTTAGACAAGGCCACAAGGTCGCTTGCTCCTGTCAAGGCAACTCGCTGACGATCCCGATCTGATGCAGTTAGTTGAGCGCGTTTGACAGCGCGGTCCAGCGTCAAGTCTACGCGGTTCATCGCGGTTTCAAGTGCGGTCATGTCGCGTTCAACCAAGATGACCTCCAGCCCTGCGGCGAGACAAGACATCGCAATGCCCCGCCCCATTGTGCCGCCACCTACAATCCCGACCTGGGTCACCTCGCGCAGGCGCGCGCCTTTCGATTGGGGAAACGTCGCGGCGCGGTTTTCAGCAACAAAAGCGTGACGCAAAGCCATCGATTGATCCGATGACACCAAAGTTTCAAAAGCGGCCCTCTCAAACGTCACCCCCTGGTCGAAGGGTAATAGCGCGGCGGCCTCAACACAGTTCACGATTTCACGGGGCGCAGCTTCGCGTGTCCTGGCAAGCTTGGACCGCGCTACGGAAATGCTGCGCTGATAGTCCATGGGATCCTCAAACCCGCTCTCAACAGCGCGGGTCGGACGTGGTCCGGCACCTTGATCCACCAGCTCTTGCGCAATGGCTATGGCACCTTCTCTCAGGTCACCTTCGATTAGCGCGTCAAAAAAGACCGCGGCCCTTGGATCGCTGGCTTGCATCGGTTTGCCCGATAGCATCAATTCCAGGGCCAGCTCTGCGCCGGCCAATCGCGGGACCCGTTGCGTGCCTCCGGCCCCCGGCAGGATACCAAGAGACACCTCAGGCAGACCAAAACACGCGTCAACGGTTGCCACTCGGTAATGCGCCCCAAGCGCGATTTCAAACCCGCCTCCCAACACCATTCCGTGCAGCACCGCGATCACCGGTTTCCGGAAGGCTTCGAAACGATCGCAAACATTGGAGATCGTAGGCTCTTGCGGTGTCTGACCGAGTTCAGAGATGTCAGTTCCAACCGGAAAGCTGCGCCCCTCACCCATCACCAGAACCGCCGCCACATCGCTGTCTGCCAAGGCCCGATCCAACCCATCAATCAATCCACGACGCATGGACACAGACAGGGCGTCTCCAGGTGGATTGGACACCGACAAAATGGCGATACCGTCCACGACTTTGTAGCTGACGCTGTCTGCCATCTGTCCCCTCCCCGCACGAACTGTCCTGCACGTTTTGGCATCTGGTCTGTGCCCCAACTTTAGCCGTGAGGCGTCACCTTGCAAGCGCGCAAAGAAAAAGGCACCTCGAACCATATTCGAAGTGCCCTACGATTGGATATGGATCGGTCGCTAAACAGGCATGTTGTCAAAAACGTCCTCGACCTCTTCATCGACAAGCTCAAGATCGAGATCGCGCAGATATGCAGGCACGTGCCCTCCCTGAAAACGGATATTTTCAAGCGCTCTGTGCAGTTTCTGGTGCAATTCGTATCGAAGATCACCCTCTGTGCTCTTGATC
Source organism: Shimia sediminis (assembly GCF_003990645.1). GTDB lineage: Bacteria > Pseudomonadota > Alphaproteobacteria > Rhodobacterales > Rhodobacteraceae > Shimia > Shimia sediminis. The sequence continues at coordinate 148,300 of NZ_RYZK01000008.1, read as the reverse complement.
TCTTCCGAAATGCCAAGGGCTTGGCGCAAAAGCTCCTCAACCGTCATTGTAATCTCCTCCAAAAAAATGTGTTATTGCGCAACGGCGGCTGCACAGTTTCGACACAATGGCGTGTCGGGCAGAACGTCCAAGCGTTCTGCGGAAATCTCATCACCACAACGGGCGCAAAAGCCGTATTCTTCATCACGAATGCGCTGAAGTGCTGCACGAATACGCGCAATCTCGTCTTGACCGCTCTGGCCGAGTTGCTCCAGCACCTCGTCACCTTCACGTTCGACAGCCAACTCTTCCCAGTCCTTCGAATGCGGCGCATCCAACTCGGCCTCGATGGCGTGCAGGCGCGTATCAAGTTCGGAAAGACGTTTGAGCAAAGCAGATTTTCGCGCGGCAATATCGGTCATCGCGGCCTCCTTAAATTAGCAATGAAACATTGACATGACAGCGCCGAAAAAGCCTTGATTTAGGTCAACAGGATTTCTGGGCTTGAAACATATGCAGCAAACAATATATGTTCGACAACAAATGGAGGATTCCTGATGACACCCGAAGTGACCGCCTTTTTTGACGAGGCAACAAACACAATATCATTTGTTGTGAAAGACCCTGCGGGATCGTCCTGCGCCATTATCGACAGCGTTCTGGATTTTGACTATTCCTCTGGCCGCACGGACACCAAGTCGGCAGACGAAGTGATCGCCTACGTCAAGGACAACAACCTGACCGTTGAATGGTTGCTGGAAAGCCACGTACATGCCGATCACCTCTCTGCCGCGCCCTACATTCAGGAACAGGTCGGCGGCAAGATTGGCATCGGCAAAAACATCACCATCGTGCAGGACACATTTGGCAAGGTGTTTAACGAAGGAACCGAGTTCCAGCGTGACGGCAGCCAGTTCGACCAGCTGTTCACCGAAGGCGACAGCATCATGATTGGCCAGATGCGCGCCGACGTGCTGCACACGCCGGGCCACACCCCTGCTTGCCTGACTTATGTCATCGGCGATTCGGCTTTTGTTGGCGACACGTTGTTCATGCCCGATTTCGGCACGGCGCGCTGTGACTTTCCCGGGGGGTCGTCAGAAACTCTGTACAACTCCATCCAGAAAATCCTCTCGTTGCCGGACGAGACCCGCATTTTTGTGGGCCATGATTACAAAGCACCGGGTCGCGATGAATATGCCTGGGAAACCACCGTCGCAGAACAAAAGGCCCGCAACGTCCATGTTGGCGAAGGTCGCGACAAGGATGCTTTTGTTGAAATGCGTGATACGCGCGATGCGACGCTGGCAATGCCCAAGCTCATCATCCCTTCGTTGCAGGTCAACATGCGGGCTGGCCAGATGCCGGAACCGGATGACCAGGGCGATGTCTTTCTCAAGGTGCCGGTTAATAAGATCTGAGCACGCAATTGGCGGCCTGATGTGACGCGAACCGGTCAGGCCGTGATCAACCACTCACGGGACAAACAAAGGAAACGCAATGTTGGAGACAATTCCAGTCGACTGGATATGGGGCCTTGTCGGCGGCCTGATCATTGGCACCGGTGGTGCCGTTTATCTTCTGGGGAATGGCCGGATCATGGGGGCCAGCGGCATCATCGGCGGGCTGGTCGACGGCTCTGGACGCAACGCGGCAGCAGAGCGCATCACCTTTTTGATTGGGGTCTTTCTGCTGCCAATCTTTCTGAAACCGCTCTATCGGCCGTTTGAAACCCATGCGAGTGAGAACATCGCAGTTCTGGTTGCTGCCGGTCTGCTGGTTGGCATCGGCACGCGGATGGCGAACGGGTGCACCTCGGGCCATGGGGTCTGCGGGATCTCTCGACTTTCCCTGCGCGGTATCGTCGCCACCGTTTTCTACATAGGCGCGGGCGGTCTCGCCGTCGTGTTGTTCCGCCACATTCTGGGGGTGATCTGATGCAGCGTCTCATCTTTGCTTTTGTCGCCGGTGGCCTGTTCGGCGCGGGCCTGTTCGTTTCGGGTATGACCGACACCACCAAAGTCCAAGGTTGGCTTGATGTCTTTGGCAACTGGGATCCCACGCTGGCGTTTGTGATGGGCGGCGCCATGATCCCGATGGCCATTGCCTGGCTTTTGACACGCAACCGCAAGCCTCTTGTTGGAGGCGAGTTCCCGAAACCGTCCGAACCGAAAATTGGGCGCAACCTGGTTCTTGGCTCGGTCATGTTTGGCGCAGGCTGGGGACTCGCGGGCCTTTGCCCAGGACCTTCTGTGGCTTCGTTAAGCTACGGCGGCTGGCCACATTGGGTCTTTTTCGTCGCGATGCTCGCCGGCATGTGGGCCGCCCCCTCTGTGCGCGCACGGCTGGACAAAGCAATCCCCGCAGAATAACCGAGGCAACCATGCAACTACGCCAAGTCACACCCCGCTATTTCGTCTCACCGCAGATTTCTGCGGAGGATATTGCAGCCCTGGCCGAAGCAGGTTTCACCCATGTGATCTGCAACCGCCCCGACGCCGAAGTGCCGCCATCGCATCAAGCGGCTGCAATAGCCGCCGCTGCCGAGGCCGCAGGTCTGACATTTGTGGCCAACCCGCTGACCCATGACACCATGACGCCGGATCGTATGGGGTTGCAACGCGACACGCTAGAAGCGGCCAATGGCAAGGTGCTGGCCTATTGTGCTTCGGGCACCCGGTCGACCGTTGCCTGGACGCTTGGCCATGTTGCCGATCTGGGGGCAGATACGGTTCTTCAGGCGGCGGCAGATGCGGGCTATGATCTTGCGGCGCTACGCCCGCGCCTGGAGATGATGACAGCAGGCTGACGTCAAACAGGCGTCAGCAGATCTCCGGTCTCGGCTTCGTCAAGAAGTGCATCCAGATCATCGCTTCCGGTCTCCGGAGCGCTTTCGATCTGGGTGCGCACATCGTGTTCACCTGGTGTGACAACATCGGTTCCGGTCGACAGCGCAGTCTGAACCTGAGGCTGAGCTGGCATTTCAATGGCCGCTGCTTCAAGCGGGTCATCCAAGTCAGAGTTTACTTGCGTCGATCTTGAGGCCGAGCGCAGCCGCACGGCCCGGAACCCGTTCAGCTGACCCAGATGTACATGGAACGCATGATCCCCTCCCATCGCCTCAAGACGAGTCTGGGCAAGGGCATCGGCAGGAATGTGCAACGTGTCGCCAAGCTTCAGCGCCTGTAGCTCTTTTAGTGGCACGCCTATGCGGGCGATCACTGCATCCAAGGTTGCAGGAGAGGACAACACACCGGATCGCACCGTTTTACGGCCCTCAAGAGGGGCGTCTGTTTCCACGGCTTCAACCTCGGCTTCCGGCAACTCGCCAAAGCCAAGAGACACCATACCTTCGCGCTGCCCCCCACAAAGACGCACCTGAAACGAAAGCACCTGATAGCCACGTACCGGCAAAGCCAAGAGCAATGCGCGCGCGTCCGGTACCATCGCACCAAAGCCCACGCCCTGCCCCCAATCAGCAAGCTCGGCGGATTGCGCTGCCTGACCAAACCGATGCAGTGCAGCATCGACAAATGGCGCCACCAATGCGGCATCCACCCGCGTGGGCCGTCTGTCAGGCTGGCTTGCTGACAGAATGCGGCCGATGGTCAGGTGCTCTACAATCCCGCCCATTACCGGCAAATCCATGGCCAGAAACCCCGGCACCTGCCCCTCCAACACCGCAAAAAGAGCGCCATCTCGGAGGTGATCTGACAAACCTTCCCTTGTGCATTCAATCCGTTGTGCGTCTGCCACGTCTAGCGGCAAAGACAACGCACTTTCCGAGGCCTGCTCCATGGCAAGTCGCATCATCGCCATGACCGACGGCCTCTGGCGTGGCGCGCGCGCCTCTGTCGTCATCCTGCGGAGGACCGAGCCTGTTTTCTCGCTGGCCATTGGGTTTCGCCTGTCTGCCCGTCGTTGGGTCAAGCCTAGGGCAAACTGGTTACCAGAGATTTAAATCGCGCCTAGTGGGCCGGTTTTGCGAGGGAAACAGGCAGCAGCACACGAAAGGCCGCCCCGCCCTGACCTGGCAAATAGTTGATGGATCCATCCAGCCTTACCATAATCTCACGACAGATGGCCAAACCCAGGCCAGCCCCGCCTGCCTTCATTTCACCAACACGGGCAAATTTTTCAAAGATCACAGCCTGGTCCGTCTTGCTGATCCCAGAACCATTGTCGACAAAATCGATCTGAATCTGATTTGCAGATGGCCTGACTACTATCGTCAGTTCCGGCGCATCGGCGTCGCAATACTTTTGCGCGTTACTGATGAGGTTGATAAACACCTGACTCAAACGGTCCAGATCGGTGTTGATCGGGATCGCCTCTTGCGTTCTGTCCCGATAGACGTGCAGTCGCGTGTCAATACTGCCGGTCAAGGCCGAGGAAACAGCGTGATCCAACACGTTGGACAATACGCCCCGTTGAAGGTTCAGATTGACCTGACCGTTCTCCAGCACGCTCAGATCCAATAGATCATCCAGCAATCGCGTCAGCCGGATTGCCTCGCCATGAATGATCGATGAGTATTTCACCTTTTCAGCTTCACTCAGCCGTTCGTTGTCGCGCAAAATCTCGGAAAATGCCCGGATCGACGTCATGGGCGTGCGCAGCTCATGGCTGACCTGACTGAGAAACGCGTCCTTTTGCACCGAAATCTGGGTCAGTTTCTCGTTGGCCTGCCGCAATTGCCGGGCCGTTCTTGCCTGTTCTTCGGACTTGGCTTCCAACTGGCTGGAATGCTCCATCATCTGAGCAGTTTCATCCGCCACAGCCATCAAGTCCCTTACAGAAACAGAGGCACCACCGACGATTTGCCCGATCATGGCATGCGCCGTCGCTGCTCCGACCGAGCCAGATAGCTCGCGCTCAAGCACCTGCAGAAAATCCGGACTGGGGTCGGGAAGGTAGCCGCTGACGCCTTGGCGTCGAGCCTCGGATTCAAACAGCTTCTGAGCCTCTTGTGCGCCAAGGATCCGTTGCGCCATGATCATCAGATCCTCACTCTGTGCAACATTGCCGCTCCACCCCTGTGGTCGGCGAGAGTGCTCAAAGACATTAACGAATTGTGCCCCCTGAAGGCGCTCGAGCGGGGACGGAAAACCCATCAGCGAGGCGACAAAAAACACAAGGGTATTTAGAGAGATGGACCAGAGGATCGCATGGACCAGAGGATCCATCCCATCAATGCCAAAAAAGGCTTGCGGACGCAGCCAACTCAGCCCAAAGGGACCGTTCAGCATCACGCTTTCCGATATCAGTGCACCGCTGCCGAAACTGGGCAGCAATAGCGCATAAGTCCAGACGACAAAACCAACGGATAGCCCCGCAAAAGCCCCGATCCGTGTTGCCCCGCGCCAGAAAATCCCGCCGAGAAGGACGGGCAGAAACTGGGCCACACCGGCAAAGGAAATCAATCCGATCGAAGCCAACGCTGTGCCTCCGCCGGAAAGCTGGAAATAGAGGTAGCCCAGCGCCACCACACCACCGATCGAAATGCGCCGGGACAAGATCACCACGTTGCGCACATCTCCGGAAATCGTCGCGCCGCCTCCGGTCGCAGATAGCCAGATCGGCATGACAATGTGGTTCGAGACCATGGTCGAAAGCGCCAACGCCGCGACAATCACCATGGACGTCGCAGAAGAGAACCCACCAAGAAAGGACAACATCGCAAGGCTCTCATTTCCCGTGGCCAGCGGCAGGGTCAGTACGAACAGGTCCGGGTTTGACCCTTCCGGCAAGAGATCAAGACCCAGCACCGCAATCGGCACCACAAAAAGGCTCATCACCATCAAGTACGCTGGAAAAGCCCAAGACGCCGTGCGTAAATGGCTTTCCCGGTCACTTTCAACCACCATGACCTGAAACATCCGTGGCAGGCACAGAAAGGCTGCTGCTGACAGGAATATCAACGAGGCCCAACGGTCTCCGCGCATCTCCCAACGGCCAATTTCGGACGCATCAATCCGTTGCAGAGTTTCGTCCAGACCACCACCTACGCCCCATACCACAAAGACCCCAACGGCCAGCAGAGCGAACAGCTTAACCACCGCCTCTACGGCAATCGCGATCACCACACCGTGGTGGCGTTCGTTGACGTCCAGGTTGCGGGTGCCAAAAAGAATGGTGAACAGAGCCAGCCCCATGGCAACCCAGAGCGCTGTGGAGTCTTGGTCCGTAATACCCCCTGCAACGGGCTGGCTTTCACTGAAAACTGCAAAGCTAAGCGTGACCGACTGTAACTGCAGGGCGATATAAGGCGTGGTGCCAATGACTGCGAGGATCGTCACGCCGACGGCCAAAAGGTTCGATTTGCCATAGCGCGACGAAATCATGTCGGCGATCGACGTAATGCGCTGACTGCGCCCGATCCGCACCAGCTTGCGCAGGATCCACCACCACCCGACCATGACAAGTGTTGGGCCGATGTAGATCGTCAGATACTCCAGCCCCGAGCGCGCGGCATATCCAACCGCGCCGTAAAAGGTCCAGGCCGTGCAATAGATCGACAGCGACAGCGTGTAGACAAGAGGCGACCGCAGCCAGCCCCCGTGTCCCCGACGCGCCGCGCGCTCTGCAGCAAATGCAACGGTGAACAAGAATGTCACATAGATAAGACAGACTGCGACGAGGATATTCAACGTCGCCATTTAAGTGTCCTTTATGTCCTGCTCTGTCTCGGCCAGTTTTAGCAACTTAGCCATAACCGCCCCCAAAAGCACCATGGCCAGCCAGACTCCGAATAGATAGATGATTGCGGTTGACGTCGATACGTCACTGTCGGGGCCACTGCGCCACAAGAGTGGGACGGCCCATAGCAAGGCGCCAATGACGGGCAGCATTCGGATCATGTCGATCAAGCGGCGGCGGCGATAGCTTTGCCGCTCGAGGAACAGAGGCGTGCGCCTCTCACTCACGATGCAACGAGCTCGCGCACGGCCTCGAGAACCTCGGCATTGGAAAAGGGCTTGGTCATGAAACGACTGGCCCCTGCGCGCTCGGCCATTTCACGGTCTCTCGTTGCCCCCCGCGCAGTCAGCATCAGGACAGGCAAAGATTGGGCGGCGTTGTTCTCGCGCAACTCCTTCAGGATGTCGTACCCACTCTTACCCGGCAACATAACATCCAGAATAAGCAGATCAGGTTGGTTGCCCAGAACCACGTCAACAGCATCATGGCCGTTGGAATGCGTGGACACATTCCACCCATCGCGCGACAGGATAAAACTGATCGCCTCAATAATGTTCGGCTCATCTTCTATAAGAAGAACGCGCTTCCCCATAAATGTCCTTCCTCCCCGTACGCGTATACATCGCGTTTTGCCGATCTTATCCAGCTCTAAAAAGATTCCAAGCTAAATCCCGTCCACCAGGATTGATGGCTCGCGGCGTCCGGCACAGTCTGCGCTTGGACATACCCGACAGGTTGAGCCCACTTCACGCGCATTTTCACTTGCCACTTCCGCCGGGATCACAAGCATAAAGGCACGATAGAGAGGGTCTTCGGTGAAGCCAACCGCGCTCACCGTTTCAGCAATGGCGTAACAATGAAACGGCTTAGCCTCGCGACCTGTCACTGTGACACATCGATAGATCGGATGCATGGGGCGGGCCAGGGCCTGAAACAACGGCCACTTTGGACAGGCCGCAGAAAACCTGGGGACCGGAAAGCCGTCTACAGGTTTGCGCAGTGTCAGGGTGCCCGAATTGTCGCACATGATCAAACCAGCGGGATCCTCCAAAAGGTCATTGGACAGAACCGCAACGCGCCTGAAAACCACCGCCATGGACACCCGAAAGTGACGTGTCAGAGCTTGGAGGTCCAATCCGTGCGCCTGCAATACCTCGGCCACTTCGGCACGGGGCATCTTGCGGGCATCAGAGCGCAACTGCTTCAGAACGCCTAATGCTGCTTTGCGCGCCGCGTGTGTCGTTAAATGCGGCTGGCCCTTTACAAAAGCTTCGATGTCTTCGGCTTCTTCTTCTAGGTGAGGAAACCGATAATCATTGGCCGCCAGCATCACCTCGACCTCTTCCATCGGCGAGGTGAGCGCTGCGTCCGCGTCCCCCGCCCCATCGAGGTACTCCACAAGGCGTTGAGAACTCTCAGCCAGACGCTGGCTGTCTTCGTTGATATTGCGGTGAAAACGATTGCGCCATTCTGGTTCGATCTCCCGCGTGTCTGCCAGGATGCCCGCCGTGGACTTGATCGCCGTCACCATGGTCAGCATTTCGTGCATCGAGGTCGCGAGATGCGGGTCGTGAGTCAGCCGGTCAGTCAGCGTAGCGGCTGTGCGCTCCAGCGCGCCGATACGGCGATGGCCATCGGCAATCAACTCGGCCCAGCCCGGAAATCGACCTGCAAACTCGTCGATCCGGTCCAGTTCCGGCTGTACGTTTCCGGCATCGGCCGCTGCCTCTCGCAGGGTGGAAATCAGCGCAGCCTCGGCACCTTCGCTTAACAGCGACGGCTCCACGCCAAGTACATTGGCAATGTCGACCAACAGCTTACCGCCGATTCTGCGGCGGTTGTGTTCTATGAGATTGAGGTAAGAAGCTGATATCCCCACCTGCCGCGCAAGATCCGACTGCCGCATCCCAGCCATCGCGCGGCGTTCTCTGATCCGACTGCCTGTCAAAGTGTCGCGGGACATGTGGTTTTCCTCGTAGTTTTCAACGGCTTTCCGCAGCGCAGAATAATTTATTTACACAATGCTGCACCAAGGTGTGGATTACTTTACAAAAAAATTGTTGCTTTGAAAGCAGTTGTTGCGAACTTTTCCAACCCTCCCTGATAATGAATTTGCACAAATGTGCCTTTGGCGCGGAGGAGGAGCCCACGCCATTTACACCAAACGGGAGGATTACATGTCCAAAACCAACCTGACACGTCGCGGCGTGCTCAAGACCGGCGCAGTTGCAGGCGCTGGCGTTGCACTGCCCACCATTTTCACGGCGTCGTCCGCTGCTGCCTACACCAATGAGCCCACCGGCTCGTCCGTGACTCTGGGCTTCAACGTGCCCCAGACTGGCCCCTACGCTGATGAAGGCAACGACGAGCTTCTGGCACAACAGCTGGCCGTTGAGCACCTGAACGGCGAAGGCGATGGCGGCTGCCTGAACACCTTCACCTCGAAGGCTCTCAAAGGGAACGGCATCCTGGGCAAGAAGGTCGAGTTCGTCACCGGCGACACCCAGACCAAATCGGACGCAGCCCGCGCATCGGCCAAGTCGATGATCGAAAAAGACGGCGCCATCATGATCAACGGCGGTTCGTCCTCGGGCGTTGCCATCGCGGTTCAGGGTCTCTGCCAAGAGGCGGGCGTTATCTTCATGGCCGGTCTGACCCACTCGAACGACACCACCGGTAAGGACCGCAAGGCAAATGGCTTCCGCCACTTCTTCAACGCCTACATGTCCGCAGCCGCTCTGGCGCCTATCCTGGAAAAGGAACTGGGTGCGGATCGTCGCGCCTATCACCTGACCGCTGACTACACATGGGGTTGGTCGCAGCAGGAATCGATCGCAGCCGCGACCGAAGCCATGGGCTGGGAGACCGTCAACAACGTGCTGACACCGCTGGCATCAACGGACTTCTCGTCCTACATCGCGCCGGTTCTGAACTCCGGTGCTGACGTGCTGGTTCTGAACCACTACGGCGGCAACATGGTGAACTCGCTGACCAACGCGATCCAGTTCGGCATGATGGAAAAAGTCGTGAACAACAAAGACTTCAAGATCGTTGTTCCGCTTTACTCTGAACTGATGGCCGCTGGCGCGGGCGAGAACATCAAAGGCGTGTTCGGCTCGATGAACTACAACTGGCAGCTTCAGAACGAAGGTTCCAAGCAGTTCGTCAAGTCGTTTGGTGAGAAGTACGGCAAGCCGCCATCCAACTCGGCACAGACCTGCTATGCACAGACCCTGCTCTATGCAGACGCCTGTGAACGCGCTGGCACCTTCAACCCCTGTGGTGTTGCAGAAGCCCTGGAAGGCTTCGAATTCGACGGTCTGGGCAACGGCAAGACGCTCTATCGCGCAGACGACCACCAGTGCTTCAAGGACGTTCTGGTCGTGAAGGGTGCAGACAACCCGACCAACCAGTACGACACGCTGGAAATTGTCGAAGTGACCCCTGCGGCACAAGTGACCTACGAACCGAACCACCCAATGTTCGGCGGCGACGAAGCGTCGCTGGGTACATGTAACGCTGGCTAAATCTTAGATAGCCAATCAGCCGACCGCGCCCCGGCGCGGTCGGCAATGCGAATGTCGAGGGAGATATCCCCGACCGCGCCTCTAAACGTCACAGGTGGGAAATATGGACGCGATCCTCCTTCAGATTCTGAACGGGCTCGACAAGGGCTCCGCCTATGCGCTGATTGCGCTTGGGCTCACACTCATTTTCGGCACGCTGGGGGTTGTGAACTTTGCCCACGGCGCGCTGTTCATGATCGGTGCATTCTGCGCTGTTACCCTTCAACGCTTTCTGAGCCTGAGCTTTGAGACAATCAGCGAAACCGAAAAAGACTTTCTCGGCAACCCGCTGAAGGTTGAAACACCCTATGTCGAAAGTTGGTTTGGCACCGAGGTGGGGTCCTCGATCATCGATTGGTCTGTGCCGCTGTCGATCCTGCTGGCGATCCCAATCATGATGCTTGTTGGCCTGATCATGGAGCGCGGGCTGATCAAGCACTTTTACAAGCGCGAACATGCAGACCAGATCCTCGTGACCTTTGGCCTGGCCATCGTGCTTCAGGAAATCGTCAAGTACTACTTCGGCGCAAACCCGATCCAGACCCCGGCCCCCGATGCGCTTTCGGGTGTGGCTAATCTGGGTGCGTGGTTTGGCTTTGAGCTGGCCTATCCTGTCTGGCGGATCGTCTATTTCTGCTTTGCCGCTCTCGTCATATTTGGCGTGTTTGCCTTCTTGCAATTCACCACTTTCGGTATGGTGGTTCGGGCCGGCATGGCCGATCGCGAGACCGTGGGCCTTCTCGGCATCAACATCGACCGCCGCTTTACCATCATGTTTGCCATCGCCGCCGCAGTGGCGGGACTGGCGGGCGTGATGTACGCACCGATTAACCCACCCAACTACCATATGGGCATGGACTTCCTTGTCTTGAGCTTCGTGGTTGTTGTGGTTGGCGGCATGGGCTCTCTGCCCGGCGCCGTTCTGGCAGGGTTCATGCTGGGCATTCTGGAAAGTTTCGCCTCGACCACCTGGGCGACCACCACGATCCCCGGCATCAACCAGATCATCATTTACCTTGTCGCCATCATCGTGCTTCTCACCCGTCCACGCGGGCTGATGGGTCGCAAAGGCGTGATGGAGGAATAAGACTATGCTTGGACTAAACAAGAAAGACACGACTCTTCTTATCGCAGTTGCGGTGCTGACCATGTTTGCACCCTTCTTCCTCAACCCCTTTCCGAGCGACAGCGCCATGGCGCAGTTCAACGCAGGCTATCCCGACCTGATGCAGCGCTTCGTGATCTTCGGGATCTTCGCCATCGGGTTCAACATCCTGTTTGGCCTGACCGGATACCTGTCCTTCGGTCACGCAGCCTTTCTGGGTGTCGGCTCTTACGCAGCAGTGTGGATCTTTAAGCTCTTCACTTACAACGTAGTGCCCGCCATCATCCTGGCCGTGATCGTTGCAGCGGTGTTTTCGGTGCTGATGGGCTATGTGTCCTTGCGGCGCTCAGGGATCTACTTTTCGATCCTGACGCTGGCATTTGCCCAGATGATGTTCGCGCTGGCCTACTCTGTTCTGTCGAACCCCAAGTTCAACCTGACCAACGGTGAAACCGGCCTGCAGGTCTATCCTAATGACCCGCAAATGTTCCACCCCGACAGCATGCAGGATTTCCCACATCTGTTCGGACTATACATGAACAGCACCTACACCATGAACGTCGGCCCCTGGGCGTTTGACTTTAACACAGGCTACTATCTCTGTGCAGTCGTGCTATTGGCGGTGTTCTATCTGGCCATCCGCATCTTCCGCTCGCCCTTTGGCATGATGCTGCGCGCGATCAAATCAAACCAGACCCGTCTGAACTATACCGGTCTGAACCCGCGCCCCTACACGCTGGCTGCCTTTGTGATCTCGGGTGCCTATGCCGGTCTGGCCGGTGGCCTGATGGCTGCGATGGACCCGCTGGCAGGTGCCGAGCGCATGCAGTGGACCGCCTCGGGCGAGGTTGTTCTGATGACCATCCTTGGCGGTACCGGCACCCTGATCGGTCCGGTTCTGGGCGCAGGTTTCATCAAGTACTTCGAGAACATCTTCTCGAAGATCAACGATGCCGTGCTTCATCAGTGGTTCGCCTTCCTGCCTGATGGCCTCGAAGACTTCGTGGTCTTCCTCATCCACCCCTTTGTCGGCAAAGGCTGGCACCTTACTCTGGGTATCCTGTTCATGCTGGTCGTGATCTTCCTGCCCGGTGGTCTGGTCGAAGGCGGACAGCGCATTGGCAAGTGGATCAAATCCCGCGGCAAGTCGAAAGACACCGGCCCCAAAACCGAACCTGCTGAATTAGGAGAGTGACTGATGGGTATTCTTGAAGTCAAAGACGTTGGCAAACGGTTCGGTGGCCTGCAAGCCCTGGGCGATGTCAACCTGAGCGTTAAGGAAAACAGCGTTCACGCCATCATCGGTCCCAACGGGGCCGGCAAATCCACCCTGCTCAACTGTCTCGTGGGCAAGCTGATCCCCGACACCGGCAGCGTCATGTTCGACGGCCAGTCGGTACTGGGGCGCACGCCTTACGAGATCAACCAGATGGGCATCTCCCGTGTGTTCCAGACCCCAGAGATCTTTGGCGATCTCTCGGTGATGGAAAACATGATGATCCCCTGCTTTGCCAAGCGCGACGGGTCATTCCGCATGCACGCGATCGAGAACATGATGTCGGAAAAGGACATCGTGGAAAAAGCCGAAGCCATGCTGGTCGACATGAATATGGCCGACAAGCGTGACATGCACGCGGCCTCGATGTCTCGTGGCGACAAACGTCGCCTCGAGATCGGAATGTGTCTCGCGCAGGAACCGCGTCTCTTGCTGCTCGACGAACCGACCGCAGGCATGGCGCGCGCCGACACCAACAACACCATCGACCTGCTGAAACAGATCAGCGATGAGCGCGACATCACCATCGCCATCATCGAACACGACATGCATGTGGTGTTCAGCCTTGCGCAGCGCATCACCGTGCTGGCCCAGGGCACCCCACTGGTCGAGGACGATCCGGAAAACATCAAGGGCCATCCCAAGGTGCGCGAAGCGTACCTGGGTGAATCGGCGTAAAGGAGAAATCAGATGAACGTGAAACCCGACTTCTCCAAAGGTCACAGCCACGCGGAAACCGCACCCGCCTTCCTCTCCGTCTGGAACATGGAAAGCTACTACGGCGAAAGCTACATCGTGCAAAACATCTCGTTCAACGTGCACGAAGGTGAAATTCTCGCTCTTCTGGGCCGGAACGGCGCAGGCAAAACCTCGACCCTGCGCTCGATTGCCCGCATGGACAGCCCGCAGGTGACACATGGCGAGATCTGGCTGGATCACAAGCCGTTGCACATGATGAAAAGCTACGAAGCCGCAGCCGTCGGCATCGGTCTGGTCCCGGAAGATCGCTGTATCATTCCCGGCCTGACCGTAGAAGAGAACATCCAACTGGCCCAGATTGCCCCGCCGATCGGCTGGTCGCTCGAACGCCTGTATGAACTCTTCCCACGCCTCGGTGAACGCCGCAAGCAAGAGGGCGTGACCCTCTCCGGCGGCGAACAACAGATGCTCGCCATTGCGCGCGCCCTGTCGCGCGACATCAAGGTGCTCTTGCTGGATGAACCCTATGAGGGCCTAGCACCGGTGATTGTCGACGAGATCGAACGGACTCTGCGCCTCATCAAGGAACAGGGCATGACCACGATCATTGTGGAACAAAACGCTGTCCGGGCGTTGGAGCTGGCTGACCGTGCCGTCATCCTCGACACTGGCGGTATCGTCTTTGACGGTTCAGCCAACGAAGTTCTGTCAAACGAAGAACTGCGCGCAGAGTACCTCGCGATCTGAGCCACGTTTTCCCCGATGCTCGGTGCATTCCTTTGCGCCGGGCTCACTCCCTGTCGGGCCGGTCTTTGCACCGGCCCGTTTTTTTTACACTTACGTAAGGGAATACACGCATAAGGCGATTGCACCCGAATGCGATCCAGCCTAGCCTGCCCGCATGGCTCAGGATCGCCCTCTTCTCGGTATCATGCTCATGTTGTGCTTCTGCATTCTTGCCCCTTTGGGAGATGCGGTCGCAAAAATACTTGGGCAATCGGTCCCCTTGGGCCAACTCCTGCTCGTTCGCTTTGGCGTTCAGGCTCTTATTCTGTTTCCGGTCGTCTTTCTGACAGCACGTCCCTGGATGATGCGTGGCCGTATCCTGCGCCTGACCGTGCTGCGCACCCTTTTGCATATCATCGGTATCGGAGCCATGTTCACCGCCCTGCGGTACCTGCCGCTCGCCGATGCCGTGGCCATCGCCTTTGTCATGCCGTTCCTGATGCTCTTGCTGGGCAAGATGGTTCTGGGTGAAGAGGTCGGCAGCCGCCGCATCATGGCTTGTGTGGTGGGGTTCATCGGAACATTGCTGGTCATCAAGCCCAGCTTTGCCGAAGTCGGCCTGCCTGCCCTGCTTCCACTGGTTGTTGCCGTGGTGTTTTCACTGTTCATGCTGATTACGCGACAGATCGCCAAAGAAACCGATCCAATCAGCCTTCAGGCTGTGAGTGGTACGATGGCGTCGGTTTTTATCCTGCCGCTCCTGGTATTGGGCGACACGATGGGATTGCCTGAGCTGCAATTGGTGGGCGTGAATACCTCTACTGCGAGCTTGCTGTTGTTTATTGGCGTTCTCGGCACGTTCGCCCACCTGTTGATGACATGGTCTTTACGCTATGCGCCCTCGGCCACTCTGGCACCGATGCAGTATCTGGAAATCCCTTTTGCGACCCTGATTGGCTGGGTTCTGTTTTCCGATCTTCCCGATGGCCTCGCGGCAGTGGGGATCTGCATCACGATTGCTGCGGGTCTCTATATTGTTCTGCGCGAGCGAACCATGAGCCGCGCTGTTCCAGAAGTGCCTTAACCAACATAGACAGGGCCACGCGCGGCAGGATCAGCAATAGCCCCGGCGCGTCGATTTCCAGAGTGACAGGTCCCTTGGCGGCATTAGAGGTTCCGATGGCTCCGTCCGGGGCAAACTGCACGCCCTCGATGGGCCACGCCAACCCATCTGATCGGCCGGTGACGGGCGCCAGAGGAAACAGGGACACCCGCGTTTCGGCCTCTAGCGGCAGGTACAGCTTGCGGGGGCACAGACAAACCACATCATCACTGCCCACAAGTATACAGCGTCGATCTGCATGTCTCAGCAAGGCATTGTAGCAGGCCAATTCGTGATCGATCCGCCGTCCGGCAAAGCCCACCCCCAACACAAGTGGCGCGTCAATGTTACGAAGCGCCTTGTCAAAGTCGGTGCTGTCCTGCTCGTCGATCCGGTGCAGGGCCTCTGGGGGCACACCCCGGTCTTCGACATCATGACCAGAGTCCATATCGCCAATGACGGCCTCGGGCATCACGCCGAAATCCAAGGCTTGCAGCGCACCGCCATCGGCCGCGACCAACCTTGGTGCCAGGGTCAGGCAGTCTGTCAAATCGCTCTCTCGAACCAGTCCTCCGCCAATCAGCGTGATTGGTTCCAAATCGTGAACAATAGCCACCAACACCCCCTGTTTTCGGCCCAAAAGGGTTTTTCGCCACATTCTGGACACTAAATGATACGCTGACTTTCACAGAATCGGTCAGCTTTTGTCTTGCCTCCCGTGGTAAACACTCCGTTGAGTAGTGCAAAGGACCCGCGATAATGGTTACGAATAATAAGGTTTTGACAGTCTCTTACGGGACGTTCTCCTGCACCCTTGAGGGATTCGACGACTCGTTCGACACAATGAAAGCCATCGCAGAATACTTCCGCGATCTGGCAGCCGACGACCGTTACTTCGGGGCCGAACCCCCGACCCCGGATGCAGAAATGCTGGCACGTATCGCTGAACGCGAGATTGAGCGCCGGGTCCAGGCACGCACCGAGCATGGCGCCATTGTGCTGAGCGCAGGCGATGCCACCCCGGAAAACGCACCGGTTCAGGAAGACGCGCAGCCCGAGGTCGCCGAAGAGGCGCAGCCCGCCCCTCTTGAGCAGGATGCTCTCGAAGAGGATGCAGAGGAGGTTTCCGAAGAAGCCCCCGAGGTCGATGCCGAACCGGAAGTCGTTGATGTCACCGCGTCCGTTCTTCAAGCCGTGGCCACCGACGAAGAGGCCATTGATGAGGCCGAAGAGCCTCACGTGGAAGAAGAGTCCCACGTGGAAGAAACTACCGAGGCAGACAGCGACGACGAGACCGAGATCGTCGCCCTGACCGAGGTCGAAGCCACCGAGGACACCCCTTCTGAACAGGTCGACGACGAAATCGAAGATGCCGAGATCATGGAGACCGAGGTTGTCGAAGTGGCTGAAGAAGAAGACGCTTCGCCAGACGAGGACTCTCCGGACGACACCATGATCGCCGATATTCTTGAGGCATCGGAAGAAGACGCAGCAGAAGACAACGAAAGCGCAGAAGCGGAATTTGTTGAGCCTGAGCCGGCGCAAGAACCGCCTGCCGACAGTATTGCCGCCAAACTGCAGCGCATCCGTGCCGTGGTCTCCAAATCGCGCGCCGAGCCCGATGCCGACGATTTCTCCGAAGACGAACACGCCGAGCCGCTGTTGGCCGAAGCGCCGAAAGACGTCGAACCTGTGTTGACGCTGGACGGTGACATGGCCGCCGCAGCAGCAGCAATGGATGCAGAAGTTTCGGAAGAGGACGTTCAGGAAGAGGCCGCGGAAACCACCGCGATTCAGCCTGTGCGCGCCCGTGTCATCCGCATGAAGAAGACTGATCTCGAGGCTGCCGTGGATACCGGTCTGCTCGAAGCAGAAGTGATTGAAGACGATGGCGAAGACGCCCGCACAAGCAGCCTCAGCGCCGAAGAAGAAGCTGACCTCCTGGCTGAACTTGCCCAGGTCGAAGCAGAACTCAACGGCGATATGGATGATGACGAGCCGGTTGAAGCCATCGGCGCAGACATGGACTCAGACTTGGACGATGTGCCCCAGCGCTCAGAGCGTGGACGCCATCTGATCGATGCCTCGGGCCAGAGTGACTCGGACGTCGCGCGCCTGCTGCAGGAAACTGACAGCCAGATGGAAGAGCCTGATGGCTCACGCCGCCGCCAGGCGATTGCCCATCTGCGCGCGGCCGTTGCCGCAACCAAGGCCGAGCAAAAGGCTGCCAAGGAGTCCGATAAGCCCAAGGATGTGACCGAGGCCTATCGCGATGATCTTGCAAGCGTCATGCGCCCGTCGGCCTCGGACGCCCCCAAGAAGGCATCAGCCCAACCACCGTTGAAATTGGTGGCCGAACAGCGTGTGGACGACGCCGAAGAAGCCCAGGCAGAAGAGATGCCAGAAGAGACACCGCGCGCCCCTGTTCGTCCGCGCCGTGTCTCGGCTGCCGACCGGAATGAGCGCGCGGAAGCCGCCCCGGTCGGCCAGGATATCGGCAGCTTTGCCGAGTTCGCCGAAACCGTTGGTGCCCATGATTTGACAGAGATCCTGGAAGCAGCTGCGGCCTACCTCACCTTTGTTGAGAAACTCGATGTTTTCTCGCGTCCCATGATCGTTCGGATGGCGCAAGGGATGGGCGATGGCGATTTCAGCCGCGAAGACAGCCTGCGTGGATTTGGCCAGCTGTTGCGTGAGAACAAAATCACCAAGGTCTCGGGCGGCCGCTTTACGGCCTCGGATGAAATCAGCTTCCGCCCCCAGGATCGCGCTTTCGGCTAAGCGCATAAACCATCACAAGACAGAAATGGGGTCGCCACACGGCCCCATTTTCTTTTTGCTATTGCTCACAGTGTTGGGCGGGTCAGCATCAGCCATAAGATGCCGAGAACCGCAGCAAAGGCGGGAAATCCAAAGGCAAACCAGATGCGATAGAGCTGATGATAGGCATCGGGCAGGACAGTGTCCGCATCACGCGATTGCCGCGCCATATCCCGCAATCGGATTTGTATCCACACCACCGGCAGCCAGAACACCCCGACAACGATGTAAAGACCAATCGCCCAAAAGACCCAGCCTTCCAACAGCGGCCAGCCAGCCTCGCGTGCCAAGAGCCAGCCGGTGAGGGGCTGAAAAACCGCCGCCGTGGCCGTAAACAGGCCGTCTGCGATCACGACGGTTCCCGCAACATGTGCGATGACCGCCGGATCCTGGCTGCGCTGTGCCACAACCATGAAAAACGCGATTCCGGCGCCGGTGCCCAAGAGCACACAAGCCCCGATCACATGCGCAAACCGCAGGATGTCCCAATACTCAATCATCGTTTTTCAAGAAACATCAAAGGGATAAGTGCGGCAAGCATCGATGGCAAAACCTTGACCATCGGCCCCAGCGGGTCAAGCCACAGGTCCGGCGCAAACAGCAGGCTCCCCACCAAATACGCAAAGGACACCAACAGCATTCCCGCAGCCGCCGCGCGTGCCCATCGCCGCCATAGGATGGCAGCGCCAAGACCAATGTCGAGAAAACTGCCGCCCAAAACAGCGACACGCGCGAATGACTCTGTCTGCCCCCGCGACACCAAGACCTCTATCGCGGCGCTGGTCTGCATCACCCCCACCAGCCCGGAGAGTAGCCAAAAGACGCTCAGCACCAGAATAGTGAGCGGCAGCAAAAGATACATGCGGGCGAACCACCGTTCCTGCGTATGTGCCGGCAGGCTGGACAGCGTTTCCTCCAAAGATGACAAGCGCTTACCAGAAATCTTTTGCCAGTTCGACACGTCGGCATGAATACCGGCCTGCATCACGCGCAATGACGTTGAACGCAAGGGAGAGCGCCACCCAAGCCACCCTGCTACGTCTGCAAAACCCGCCAGAAGCCTCAAGAGAGGCCCGGGCATGGGCGCTGCCATTCGTTGCGCGGTGAACCCCTGCCAGCGGCGAACCTGCTCGGAGAGCTCTGCGAACTCATGGGGCGTATCCTCTGCAAGCTCTGCCACCAGACCGGACGGCACATCCCCGCGGGCACAGGCCACAACAGCCCCGACCACATCCGCCAACGAGACGGTCTGTATCGTCGCCGCATCAAACAAACGCCAGGATATGCCGGGAAACCCGGCGTGCGCCCGCAGCAACGCGGTGCCGCCATAGGCCTCTGGCCCGATCACCAGGCCCGGACGCAGGACAACCCAGTTGTCATGGCCCTGCATGAGGGTGTTGTCCCCAAGGGCCTTGGTGCGGAAAAAATGCGTGTCGGCCTGTGCGTCGACCCCGGCCGCGCTGATTTGCACCACGCGTGCGGGCGATCCCTGCAGCGCGCGCACCATACGCTCCACGGCATGTACATGGACCCGCTCAAGTGAATCCCGCGCCCCGTCCTGTAGCGCCCCGGCGGCATTTACAACAACATCGGCGTGACGCATGAGGGTCTGCCATTCGGCATCGGAAAGCTTTGAAATATCAGCGGAAATCCATTCTCCGCCCCACCCCAGAGGGCGCGAACGGCTGAGGCTGACCACATCGAACCCTTCGGCCTCAAGCGCCCGCGCGCAGGCCATGCCGATAAAACCCGATCCGCCCAGAACAACGGCTTTGGCCATGCGTTACCTCACTTTACAAAGAAAAATGGCGCGCCCAAGTGAGGCGCGCCATTTTCTCAGTCTTTGAACCGGGTCTGGTCCGGGTCATCCGGATCAGCCTGCCCGATCCCTTTGAAAATGTTCTTGAACGGCAGGATCCAAACCAGGCCAAGCCCGACATAGATCAGGAACTCAATCAGAATACCGGGGCGGTTCAGAACATTCACAAGCGTCACCGCCAGCACGATGTAAATCGGCAGGCCCAGCAACAGGATCACGAGCGCCCAGCGTCGTTTTGCTTTATATGTCAGGGCCATAGGTAGGTTCCTTAGTCCGCAAAAGGATCGGTCACAAGGATCGTATCCTCGCGTTCCGGCGACGTCGAGACCAGCGCAACAGGGCAGTCGATCAGCTCTTCCACGCGGCGCACATACTTGATCGCGTTGGCCGGCAGGTCCGCCCAGCTGCGCGCGCCTTCGGTGGATTCGCTCCACCCGTCGATCTCTTCATAGATGGGGGTGCAGCGGGCCTGTTGATCTGCGGCAGTAGGCAAATAGTCGAGGCGTTTGCCATCGAGATCATAGCCGACACAGATTTTCAGCCTGTCGAAACCGTCCAAAACATCCAGCTTTGTCAATGCGATACCGCTGACTCCGGAGGTGGCACAGGTTTGACGCAGAAGGGCCGCGTCAAACCATCCACAGCGGCGTTTGCGGCCGGTGGTGGTGCCAAACTCGTGGCCGCGTTCGCCCAGACGTTGGCCGTCGGCGTCATCCAGTTCGGTCGGGAACGGCCCTTCGCCAACACGGGTGGTATAGGCTTTGACGATGCCCAGAACAAAGTCGATCGAGTTGGGGCCGATGCCGACGCCTGTGGCCGCCTGACCTGCGATCACATTGGACGAGGTGACAAAAGGATAGGTGCCGAAATCAATATCCAAGAGCGCGCCCTGTGCCCCTTCAAACAGAATCCGTTTTCCGGATTTTCTGTTTTCGTTCAACACCTTCCAGACCGGAGCGGCAAACGGAAGGATCTGTACTGCGATCTCTTTCAACTGGGCCACAAGCGCGTCGCGATCCACGGGTTCGATGCCCAATCCCTTGCGCAGGGGGTCGTGGTGTTGCAGGGCGCGGTCAACGCGCGCTTCGAGGGTGGCGTCATCGGCGAGGTCGGCAACGCGGATCGCGCGGCGGCCAACCTTGTCTTCGTAGCAGGGACCAATGCCGCGACCGGTGGTGCCGATCTTGGTGCCCTTGGAGGCTGCGTCTTCGCGGGCGCGATCCAGCTCGCCGTGGATCGGCAGGATCAGCGGTGTGTTTTCCGCGATCATCAGGGTTTCCGGTGAGATTTCAACACCTTGCGCGCGCACGGTCGCGATCTCTTTCATCAGGTGCCAGGGGTCCAGCACCACGCCATTGCCAATAACCGACAGCTTGCCGCCCCGCACCACACCCGAAGGCAGCGCGTGCAGCTTGTAGACTTTGCCATCAACCACAAGGGTGTGACCGGCGTTATGGCCACCTTGGAATCGTGCAATGATATCAGCACGTTCGCTGAGCCAGTCCACGATTTTGCCTTTGCCTTCATCGCCCCACTGGGCGCCTACGACGACGACGTTTGCCATGACGGTTCCTTTTTGATGACGTCAAACCCGCGTCCTTGTAACGATCTTGCCTGCGACGCGAAACCGCAAATTCGCCGCAGCACTGGACAGAAGCGCGAAATTTTCGCAAACCAGTGTAAATGGGCAAGAGGGTGACATGAGTTTGTTGCTGCGGTGGGTCTTTGCTTTTATGCTTTTGGCCCTCACATATAATCCGACCCAGTGGAATTATGTCCGCTGGACAATGGATAATTACGTGGAAGAACAACCACTTGCGGTGCTTCTGGGCCTGCTGTTGGTGATTTGGTACATCATCTATCTGCGCGCCACGCTGCGCTCTATCGGCGGATTTGGCATGTTCCTTGTGCTGGCGGTGGTCGCGGCGCTGGTGTGGGTGCTTTATGATTGGGGCATGCTCAACCTGGAAAATCCTGATCTCAACACCTGGATCGCCATTCTGGCCTTGTCGATTGTTCTGGGCATTGGTCTGAGCTGGTCGATTGTGCGGCGGATGCTGTCCGGGCAGGTCGACATGGACAACGTCGACAACTGACTCTTTGACCATGTTGTACATCTTTTTGAGGGGCGACTCTCCAAGTTGTACAACATTTTTTGGCGGGTTTCTCCATGTTGTACAACATGGTCACTTTGGGAATTTTTCGAATTTGTTAACGGTTTTGCGCCGTTTTTGACGGGGTGGGGTTTCACTGCCTGCGCACGATGGCGAAGACGCCCCCGGATGTGCAGGGGAGACACAGGAAAGCGCCGACCAGGTCAGCGACGCTAAGGGGCGCTGCCCCTCTTGGCCTGCGGCCAATTCACCCCGGAGTATTTTTGGCGAAATGAAGTGCTGGCCGGCATCACGAAAGGCGCACCGGGTCCCCGTGCGGCGTCGAAAGATAGGCCTGTTTCCAGGCATCCCGCGTGGCCTCGACCGCAGCGGGAGGGGCCATGTTGTTGGCGTCGAGCAGACGCTCGAGCGTGGCGAGCCAGGCGGTGAAGTAATCATCGCCGCCATTGAGGTCACCCGACAGGCGGTGTTCAGCAAGTGTCGCGCCAAAGGCTTCGGTCCATGCGGGCCAGTCAAAGGTGCCTTGTGCGTGCAGGTGCACGGTGAGGGCAAAAAGCTGGGCGTGCCAGGGGGCTTCAAAGACGGGATCGGGGCAGCTCATGTTGTGGGCTCCAGGTAGCTTTGCCAGAGGTCGAGGACAACCTCGTCCTGTGCGCATGCCTCGTCCCCCCAGAGATCACGGGCCGGGAAAGCGACAGCATAAAGCGGCTCGGCCGCTTCGCCGAGGCCATGGGCGTTGGCGTCCGGCAGGACATGGGCGCCGTGCCGAAGGACAATCGTGCCCGACAGACCCGCGGCATAAGACGGCAGTCGGGTGTGGCCGCCGGTGACGTGGAGGTTGTGGGCCGGACGGCGGGTCCGCACCCGGTCGCCGGGGGTGAAGGTGGCGGCGGGGGCCTCGGGGCGCTGGTAGGGGCTGCCCTTGGCCAGAACACCCGCCACGGCCTCGGCACGCAGGACACGGTCTGCGAGGTCTGAGCGCCCTGCCCCGTGGCCCGATTGCAGTTCTTCGCGGGTGACGATGCCCTTGGCGACCAGCATGTCAGCAAGACCCGCCATCCATTTTTCGTAATAGGAAAACCGGGCGTAATCCTTGGGCGAGAGGGTTTCGCGGGCATGGCGGGAATAGTCGATGTTCCATTGGCCAAGCGCCCCGGCGGCGAGTGTTACCGCCAGCGCGCGGGCGTGCCAGCCTTCGACAAAGGTCGCGTCATCCTTCGGGTTGATCGCACCGTCGCCGTAGCGCCCGCCCATGTCGTGCACGCGGCTCATGTCGTCGGCTCCGTCGCCAGCGCCGTGCCGATCATGGAATTTCGGCTGACCAGCTTTTCCAGCTCGGCCACGGTCATGCCCTCGGTGCCTGCGGGGCGTTCGGGCACGACGAGGTAGCGGATTTCGGCGGTCGAGTCCCAGACGCGGACCTTTTTGTCGGCGGGCACGGTGACGCCAAACTCGGCCAGAACCGCGCGGGGTTCACGCACCACGCGGGCGCGATAGGCGTCGGATTTGTACCAACCGGGCGGGATGCCAAGAAGCGGCCATGGGTAACAGGAGCAGAGCGTACAGACGACGACGTTATGCACCTGTGGTGTGTTTTCGACGATGACCATATGCTCGCCCTGACGGCCGTAAAAGCCCATCTCGTCCAGCAAGGGCATGGGGTCGGTCAGCATGGCCTCGCGAAAGGCCGGGTCGGTCCACATTTTGGCGACCACCTTGGCGCCGTTCTGGGGGCCGATTTTATGTTCATAGGTGTCGATGATCTCATCCAGCGCGGCGGGATCAATCAGGCCTTTTTCGGTGAGAATGGTCTCGAGCGCGCGAACCCTGAGGGCAGGATCAGGCGGCAGAAGGGCGTGCGGGTGGTCGTGGGTGTCATGAGGCATGGGGGGAGATTGGCACACGTGGCGAGGATGTCCAGAGGGTTTGCGCCCTTTGGGGGTGGGGCCACCTTAGCCGTGTCCTGACGGGTGACGTGCCAGCTATGTCCTCACGCCGCCCCGATAGGCGACCCAATAGGCCAGTGCGACGCCGCCTGCCCCGCCGAGGATATTGCCCAGCGTGACCCAGATGAGATTGCTGATGGCGCCCATCGGCGCGGTATCGGCCCCGGCGAGCCAGCCCTGGGGGAAGAAATACATATTGGCGATCGAGTGTTCGAGGCCGAGGAGCACAAAGCCGGTGATCGGCCAGAGGATGGCAAAAATCTTGCCCACCACGGTGCGCGCGGCAAAGGTTAGCCAGACCGCGAGGCACACTAGGGCATTGCAAAGCGCGCCACGCACAAAGGCGTGCAGCGGCGACAGGGTGGACTTGGCCTCGGCAATCGTGGCGGCGACGGTGCCCATGGGGCCGTCCAGAAGACCCGTGAGGCCAAAGGCGATGGCAAGGCCGACGGCGCCGACGAGGTTGCCAAGATAAACCACAAGCCAACTGCGAAGAAGCAGCGGCAGCGGCAGTTTGCCGTCGACCACCGCCATGACCATGAGCGCGTTGCCGGTGAACAGCTCGGCCCCGCCGATGATGACCAGGATCAGGCCCAGCGAGAACACCAGCCCGCCCAGCAGGCGCGCCGGGCCAAGTGTGGCGTCCACCCCGGCCATGGTCATCGAGTAAGCCGCCGCGCCAAAACCGATAAAGGCCCCGGCCAGCATTGCCAGCACGAACATCTGCACCAGCGGCAGATGCGCCTTGGCCACGCCTGCGGTCTCGATCAGCGCGGCGATGTCCTTGGGTTTGTGGGCGTCAAAGTGGTTGGGCTCGGTCATGCGGGCAGGATAGCGTGATCGCGGGACGCGTTTCGAGAGGCAAGTTCTGGTTCCGGGGAAAAACTGGCGGGCTTTGCGGGTTAAACGCTTTGGCAACACACTCTGGTCGGGGTCAGGGTCCGGGGCCGAGGCGCTCTGAGGATGCATGGCGCTGGACTTGGGCGCTGGTTTCCCTGAAGAATAAGTCATGAAACGACGGTTGATTGAAACGGTGTCCCTGGATGCATTGCGGGTGTTTGAAGCCACCGGCAGGCTGATGAGCTTTTCCGCGGCGGCGCGGGACCTGTCGGTCACGCAGGCTGCGGTCAGCCGGCGCATCAAGCATCTGGAGGACATGTTGGGGTTTCAGCTATATCGCCGCAACGGGCGGCAGCTGACCCTGACGGCCAAGGGAGAGAGGCTGTTGGTCCGGGTGCAGACCGCGCTGGCGTATCTTGGGACCGAGTTGGACGAGTTGGGGGCAACCGCCCCTGAGACCTTTGTCACCCTGGCTGCACCGGCTGCCGTTTCGCACCTGTGGCTGGGGCCTGTGTTGCATCGCTTTCACGACACGTATCCAGAGGTGTCGGTCAAGCTGACCACGACGGACAATCTGAGCGAGCTTGCGCAGTCGGAGAGCGACCTTGCCATCGTGTTTTCCAAGGGGACACATCCCGAATGGCGGCTTACGCCCCTGCTGGACGAGGTGCTGATCCCCGTGGCGGCGCCCCTCTATCTAACGCGCGTCGGATTGTCTGAGGCCCCGGAGGCGTTGCGCCCTGAGGACCTGCCGGGCCTGCATTTGCTGGACTATAGCCGCTCGGGCGTCAACAGCGTCACCCTGCAGGATTGGCTCGACTGGGCCGCGCCGGGTTGCGCGCCCTTTGTGCCCCGGGTGGTGTTCTCGTCCTATGCCATGGCGGTCGAGGCGGCATTGCGGGGCGAAGGGGTAGTCCTGGGCAGTCGGGCGCTTGTCGGGGCGCATCTGGAGAAGGGATCTTTGGTTGCCTTGACGCGGCACGATCTGAAGACCGGGTTTGGGTATTATCTGGGAGAGCCGCGCCACCGATCACCGGGCCATGACGCGGACCTGTTGTCCAGCTGTCTTTTGGCCCGTTCTTTTGCATAACTTTTTGTGCAGGGAAAACCGGAGAATTTCTGGAATTTGAGAATGGCTGTGCTGCGGCTAGGCTGCTCGCGAAAATGTCCGTCGCCCACAGGGTCACGCTGGACGTCAGGCCGCCCAAGGAGAGATCAGCATGAAAGCCATTGTCGTCATGTTCGACACGTTAAGCCGCCATTTCCTGCCCTGTTATGGCAACACTTGGGTGCATGCGCCGAACTTTCAGCGGCTGGCAGATCGGGCGGTGACCTTTGACACCTCTTACGTCTGTTCGATGCCCTGCATGCCGGCGCGGCGGGACTGGCACACCGGGCGGCCGAATTTCCTGCATCGCAGCTGGGGGCCTTTGGAGCCGTTTGATGACTCGATGCCCAAGATGCTGAATGACGCGGGCGTGCACACGCATCTGACCACCGATCACAACCATTACTTTGAAGATGGCGGGCTGAACTATCACACCCACTACACCACGTGGGCTTATTGGCGTGGACAAGAGGGCGATCCGTGGATTGGCGACCTGAACGAGCCGGACATTCCAAAAGGCGCCTTTGGGAAGAACGGCATCTATTCGGAACCCGAGGTGTTTGAGGCCTATAAGAAGGCCTTTCCGGAAGAGAGTGACGCCTCAATGCAGAGGCTGCGCTATCTGACACGGCAGGACTGGGTCAATCGCGGTTTCATGAACGTGGAGGAAAACCAGCCGCAGGCGCGATGTTTCAAGGACGGGTTGCAGTTCATCGACAAGAACGCCGATCACGACAACTGGATGTTGCATATCGAAACCTTTGATCCGCACGAGCCGTTCTACACGCTGGACCGCTATAAAGAGCTCTACAAAGAGCATTACGAGGCTTACGACGGGCCGATGTTCGACTGGCCGATGTATGCGCGCACCACGGAGCATCCGGAAGAAAACAAACACCTGAGGGTGGAATATGCCGCGCTTGTCAGCATGTGCGACGAATACCTGGGTCAGGTCATGGACATGATGGACGACAAGGGGCTGTGGGAGGACACGATGCTGATCGTCTGGACCGACCACGGGTTCCTCTTGGGCGAGCATGACTGGTGGGGCAAGATGTCGATGCCCATATACCAGGAGATCGCCAATACGCCGTTTTTCATCTGGGACCCGAGAGTTGGCGCCAAGGGTGAGCGGCGGCAAGCGCTGGTGCAGCCGTCGATTGACCTCGCGCCTACCCTCTTGCGGTTCTTTGGGCAGGAGCCGACCGGGGACATGATCGGGCAGGATCTGGCGGACGTGATTGCGCGGGATGAACCGGTGCGCGATGCGGCGATCTTTGGCATGCACGGGGGGCACGTCAACGTGACGGACGGGCGCTATGTCTATATGCGTGCGCCGCAGAGCGAGGACAATCAGCCGCTTTATCAATACACGCTGATGCCGACGCATATGCGGGCATCCTTTGCGGTTGAGGACTTTGCCGAGATGACGCTGGCGCCGCCGTTTTCCTTTATGAAGGGCGCGCAGACCATGAAGATCCAGAACGTCACCTGGGTGGCGCGGGACCGGCAGTTTGACACGATGCTGTGGGACACGGCGGCGGATCCGGGTCAGGTGGCAGAGCTGGACGATCTGACGCTTGAGGCCCGGATGCAAGCGCTGATGGCGGGGCTGATGCGCGACGCCGATACGCCCGAAGAACAGTTTGAACGGTTGGGGTTGTCTCCGTCCCTGTAGGTCGGACAAAATTGTCCGACCTACGCTGCGTTGGACGAAAGATGTATTCTGCGCTAGGGTTTTGATCTGTTCACCAAAGCTCTCTGAGACCAACGCCTCTGAGGCTTGTGTTCTGGCCGTCCTGTGCCATCTGCCCGCATGATGGACCCAAGACGGCGTGACACGTCAGGGAGACGACCACATGATCGCAGACCACAAAATGGCGCGCCGGATGATGAATGCCAGCCTGTGCGCCTATCACATCCATCACCAGGAAGACCCGTCAGACGCAGGCACAGAGGTGCTGCGACAGGTCGATAACGGCGACGGCTGCATATACGACGTGGATGCCAAGGTTCAGGCCGAGGTGGGTTTCGTGGAAGGGCCGGACACCTACGTGCCCGCCTTTGTCTGTTCAGGCGAAGACCATATCAACGGCTGCCTCGTGGGGCTGACCGAAGACGGCTATGCGGTGGTTGCGGTGCGCGGCACCTTGCCACCGACACTGGGCCACCACAACGTCATGGAGTGGGTCAAGGACTGGGTCAACGACGCCCATATGCGCCCGCTGAAATGGGTGATGGGCAAGGCGCATCTGGGCCACGCGGAACGCGGATTTGCCGAGGCCGCGCAAGAGCTGTGGCCGTGGATCGAGGCGCAACTGGGTGCAATTCTGGACCGCGCGCCCAAGGGGGTTCTGATCACCGGGCACAGCAAGGGCGGCGCCATGACCTATTTGCTGGCGGCCCTTGTGCATCAGACATGGCCCGAGCTGGAGGGGAAGATCGAAGTCTACGCCTATGCCCCGGCGGTCTCGGTGGATGAGGCCTTTGCCAAAGGCTACAGGGCCTCGGGGTTGGATGCCAAAACCTATCGGTTTCAGCATGAGAACGACCTGGTGCCCTTTCTTCCGAACTGGACCAAGGCCAGCATCTGGCATGCGGTCAGCTTTAGCGGTTTCCTGCACGAGGCGGAGTGGCTGGCGCTGTCGGCCTTTGTTGGTGCCCGCACCGGGGCAGGCTATTGGGCGCCGGGGCACATGATCTTTTTTGACAGCAATTACCGCCATGTCGATGACCCGAACCCGGTTGATCGTGCCTTGGCGGCCGTCGCTGAAGCCTTGAAGGCCGGGGAGTTCAAGAAAGTCGGTGAAGCCCATAGCGCGCGAGAGAGTTATCTGCCGTGTTTTGAGCCGGTGTCAGACTAGGGACGTTCCGGGCAATTCACGCCCAAACCGGTGATTTCCAATGGCTGCGCTGTGGCTGGCGCGAAAATCGCCGCAGATATGCTGGACCAAGCGGCGCCTGCACCGCGAAACCGGCTTGCCCCCCGGAGCAAACTTGCCTACATAGCGCGCTGAACCAACCGAATGCTTGCGGGTCCTTATGGAAAACGTTGTCCTTATCATCCACCTTCTTCTTGCGCTGTCGCTGATTGGCGTCGTGCTGCTGCAACGCTCGGAAGGGGGCGGTCTGGGTATGGGCGGCGGTGGCGGCGGCGCCATCTCGGGCCGCGCGGCTGCAACCGCATTGGGCAAGGTCACCTGGATTCTCGCGATTGCGTTCATCTGCACCTCGATCGCCCTGACGATCATTGCGGCCAACAACTCGGCCGGGAGTTCGGTTCTGGACCGTCTGAGCGATCAGCCGACCGCCACCGAGACCACCGACGAGCCTGCATCGGACCTGTTGCCGCCCACGACCAGCGACACGCCGCTGGTGCCACGCGCCGACTGATCGACGCGGATCGGGCCGGTTCGGCCCTTTCACCCCACAGTTTGAGATTGCCAATCTGGCCGCAACAGCATCTTGCGGTCCGGTTGCCAAGTTGTGGCGAATCTTGTAAGACTCAAGTCCCGTGATGCTGCCGTAGATTCTGAACCGAATCACTGCGTGTGGGCACCTAAAAATGGCTGAAGAGCAGACGAAAATTCACGGGGGATCGCGAGCCGATGGCGCGGTATATTTTCATTACAGGTGGTGTTGTGTCGTCGTTGGGCAAAGGCCTTGCGTCCGCAGCTTTGGGCGCGCTCTTGCAGGCGCGCGGATACACGGTACGGCTGCGCAAGCTGGACCCCTATCTGAACGTTGATCCGGGCACGATGTCGCCCTTTGAACACGGCGAGGTGTTTGTCACCGACGATGGCGCCGAGACCGATCTGGACCTGGGCCACTACGAACGCTTTACCGGCGTTCCGGCGCGGATGACCGATTCCGTCTCATCCGGCCGCGTCTATTCCACGGTTCTGGAAAAAGAACGCCGTGGCGATTACCTTGGCAAAACCATTCAGGTCGTCCCCCACGTCACCAACGAAATCAAGGACTTTATCAACATCGGTGATGATGAGGTCGACTTTATGCTCTGCGAGATCGGCGGCACAGTTGGCGACATCGAGGGGCTGCCGTTCTTTGAAGCCATCCGCCAGTTCAGCCATGACAAGCCCCGCGGCCAGTGTATCTTTATGCACCTGACGCTGTTGCCTTATCTGGCAGCTTCAGGCGAGTTGAAGACCAAGCCAACGCAACACTCGGTCAAGGAACTGCAATCCATCGGGATCGCGCCCGACATCCTCGTCTGCCGCTCTGAGCAACCGATCCCCGAGAAAGAACGCAACAAGATCGCGCTGTTCTGTAATGTGCGCAAGGAGGCCGTTGTGGCGGCCTATGATCTGAAATCGATCTATGAAGCACCTCTGGCCTATCACCGTCAGGGGTTGGATCAGGCGGTGCTGGACGCCTTTGGCATTGCGCCTGCGCCGAAACCCGACCTGCGCACATGGGAAGACGTATCCGACCGCCTGTACAACACCGATGGCGAAGTGAATGTCGCCATTGTCGGCAAATACACGCAGCTCGAGGACGCCTATAAGTCCATCAAAGAGGCGCTGACCCACGGTGGCATGCACAACCGCGTCAAGGTCAACGTGAAATGGGTCGACGCCGAGGTGTTCGACAATGACGATGCCGCCCCCTATCTGGAAGGGTATGACGCCATCCTGGTGCCCGGCGGCTTTGGCGAACGCGGCACCGAAGGCAAGATCAAGGCGGCGCAGTTTGCCCGCGAACGCGGGGTGCCCTATCTCGGCATCTGTCTTGGCATGCAGATGGCGGTGATCGAAGCCGCGCGTAATGTCGCCGGGATCACCTCGGCGGGCTCGGAAGAGTTCGACCACGAAGCTGGTGGGAAACGCTTTGAGCCTGTGGTCTATCACCTGAAAGAATGGGTGCAGGGCAACGCCAAGGTGCAGCGCAAATCCACCGACGACAAGGGTGGCACCATGCGCCTGGGCGCCTATGATGCGGTGCTGAGCGAAGGCTCGAAAGTGGCCGGCGTCTATGGCACCACCGCCATCGATGAGCGTCACCGCCATCGCTATGAGGTCGACATGACCTATCGCGAAAAACTCGAAGCCTGCGGATTGCAGTTCTCGGGCCTCAGCCCGGACGGCCGCCTGCCCGAGATCGTCGAATGGAAAGACCACCCGTGGTTCATCGGCGTGCAGTTCCACCCGGAGCTAAAGTCGAAACCCTTTGATCCGCACCCGCTGTTCAAGGATTTTGTGCGCGCCGCAAAAGACAACTCGCGCCTGGTCTAGACGCGCCCTAGGTCACGCCCCGTAAGTCGGACAAGATTGTCCGACCTACCCTGGCCGGGGTATTTGGCCTGCGATTTTGCGAAAATCAAAAGCTGCGTTAGGATGGTGTCCATGCGCAGCTTTTTTGCCTTCTGCTTTTCGCTTTTGACCACCCTGCCCGCGCTGGCCTGCGAGCGCGCGGTCTGCAGCGTACCTGCCGACAGCCTGATGCTGTCGCGCCACATCACCTTTGACGACCTGCCTTCGGGCTTTGGCGTCGGGCGCAAGATCGACGGCATCCTTGAACAAAACGGAGCCCGCTTTGGCGAGCGCTTTGCCGGCCAGCCGCTGGAAAGCGACGGCGATTTCGACGTGGTGCCCGGCCCGGCCCGCGCCCCGCTGACACTTGTCCCCGGCGCCCCCGGCGAGGCATTGGGCATCCTGCGGCTGATGCGCACCTCGGTCCTGCAGGGCCACGGGCCGCGCGGCTTTCCCAAGACCGAAGCCGTGGGAGAAGGCGCCATTGCGGTGATCTTTGACTACGACCAAAGCGCGATCGCGCTCGACATTCGGGGCGGCGAACAAGGGATGGCAACGCTGAGCTTTCTGGCCCGGGACGGGCGCGTGATCGACACCCATGTGATCGGCCCCCTGTCGGAAACCAGCCATGGCTTTCTGCGCGCCGATGAACAGACCGACATCGCCGGTCTGATCCTGACCAACAAGGACCCGGAGGGCATCGCGCTGGACAATCTGCGCTTTGACAAGGCGGCGATCCTGAGCCTGTTGCAGCCCTAATCTTCGTTTTGCCAAAAATACTCGCGCCGCAGGCACCTGCCCTTTCCCCAGTCGCTGCGATTGACTAGCGTGCAGATCATGCGCCTCATGACCTGTCTTTGCCTTGCCCTTGCCGCACCGCTTCATGCCGAGATCACCCCGGTGCCCTACACGGAGCTGCAACGCGACCTCAGCAGCACGATCACCTTTGAGACCCTGCCCCGGCGCGCTGAGCCGGGGTTCAATCTGGACCACCCGATCCGCGTGGCCGGCGCCTGGCTGGGCGAGCATTTTGCCGGGCAGTCCATTCGCCACCTTCCGGGCCGAAATGGCACGCCGCATGATGCGCTGGGGCATGCCTATGGCCACCGCCCCCTGGCGATCCGCCCCGGTGCACCGGGCCAGAACCTGTCCGTGGCCTATCACCGCGGGTTTGGCTCGAACGCGGTTCTGCCTTTGGGTCCGCATGGGTTCGAGCGTCTCTCGGGGCGCGGCGAAGGCGCCTTGGCGGTGGTGTTTGACAGCGATCAATGGGCCTTTGGCTTTCGACTGCACACGGATTACGCGCGCCCGTTGGGCAACAGTTCTGTGCGAGGTGAGGTGCGGGTGCAGACCTTTACGCGACAGGGGTATCCCCTTGATGTTGCGGTGATTTCTCCGGGTGAAGGTGTCAGCGAGCATGGGTTCCGCGTGACCGGCGGCCCTTTGGTCGCGGGCATTGTCATCACCAATACCGACCCGGGAGGGGTTGCCTTGGACGATATCCTCTTCCAGATTGATCTCATGCTGTTTTGAGCAGCCAAAAACACGGGGGAGAGGAACATGGCCAAGGGCTATTGGATCGGGCGGATCGACGTAAAGGATCTGGACACTTACAAGAACTACGTAGCAGCCAATGCCGCGCCTTTTGCAGAATACGGCGGGCGGTTTCTGACCCGCGGCGGGGCGTATGAGGCCGTCGAGGGCGAGGCGCGCTCGCGCAATGTGGTGATCGAATTTCCAAGCTATCAGGCCGCGCTGGACTGTTATCACAGCGACGGCTACCAGGCGGCCAAGGCGATCCGCCTGCCGGTGGCCGATGGGGAACTGGTGATCGTCGAAGGGTATGACGGCTGATGTTTGAAAGCCTGATAAACCGGTTGCGCGGCAAGCGCGAAGCCCCGTCCCTGCCCGAACCTGACGAGCATCTGGCGCTGGGGGCGCTCCTGGTGCGGGTGGCGAAATCGGACAATCACTATGACGCGGTGGAAATTGGCGAGATCGACCGTATCCTGGCCGACAGTTTCAGCCTCAACCCCATTGAGGCTGCCAAGATGCGGGCCACCTGTGAAAAGCTTGAGGCCCAGGCGCCCGGCACGCCGGATTTTGCGCTGCTCATTCGTCAGACCGTGGACTATCCGCACCGGCTCGAGATGATCCGGGCGTTGTGGCGGGTGATCATGGCGGATGGCGACCATGCGCCGGAAGAGGACGAGACCCTGTTGGAGATCGAAAAGATCTTTGGCATACGTCCCGAAGATCGGCCGGTTTAAGGGATTGAGGGCAGTCGGGGGCTTTGCCCTTCGTGCCCCCAAGTCACCCCGGGTATTTGGCCAGTCAGACATGGCTGGGGTTTGTTTTTGGCGCCGTGGCGCCTAGATCGGGTAGTGAGATGATTGCAGGGTTTTTCAAGAGACTGACCGAAGGCGCCAATGCGGGGCTGAGTGCTGACGACGAGCGGTTGGCGCTGTGTGCGCTGTTGGTGCGGATTGCGCGGGCGGACGAGGTGTACTCGACCGATGAGGCCGCCCAGATCGACAAGGTGTTGATGGGGCGCTACGGGCTCTCGCCCTTTGAGGCCACGGCGTTGCGGCGCGAGGGGGAAGAGGTAGAAGCAACTGCGCCGGATACGGTGCGCTTTACCCGCGAGATCAAGGATGCGGTGCCGCATGAGGAGCGTATCGGCGTGATCGAAGCCTTGTGGCGCGTGGTGCTGGCTGACGGGGTGCGCGACGCCGAAGAGGATGCGGTGGTGCGGCTGGCGGCAAATCTTTTGGGGATCAACGACCGTGACAGCGCGTTGGCGCGCCAGAGGGTTAGCCGCGCATGACCGCCATGCTGGGCATGTATGACCGTCCCGAGACGCGCGAGGCCAATGATCGGCTGTGGTCGAGCATGCGGTTTGAGCTGGGCTTTGGGCCACGGACGCTGGAGCGCGAGCGGGATTTCTTTGACATCTGGACCGACCCGGAGCTGATCTTTGCCCAGACCTGCGGCATGCCCTATCGGCTGGGGCTGCACCGGCAGGTGCAACTGGTCGCGACACCCGACTATGGCTTTCCCGATTGCCCGGCGGGGCACTACTATAGCGTGCTCATCTGCCACAAGGATCAGGCGCAGGCGACGCTGGCCGAGCTTTGCGGTGGGGTCTTTGCCTATAATGAACCGCAGTCACAATCGGGTTGGGCCGCGCCGGTGTCGCATCTAGCCGAGATGGGTTTAAAGCCTGAGAAACGGCTGCAGTCCGGAGCGCATTACCTGTCGGCACGGGCGGTTGCCGAGAAACAGGCCAGCTTTGCATCTTTGGATGTGCTGACCTGGGAATTGATCCGGCGCTATGACGATTTTGCAAGCGAGCTGCATGTGTTGGGGCGCACCAAGGCGACCCCCACCCTGCCCTATATCACCGGCCCTAGGCAGAACCCGGCCGAAATCCGCGCCGCGCTGAGCACCGCCATTGGCGCGATGAGTGATGCGGACCGGGCGACCCTGGGATTGCAGGGGCTGGTTCAGATCCCGCCAAGCACCTATCTGGCGGTGCCCACGCCACCGCCCCCCGAGGCGCTTTGATCCGGCAAATGGGTGCCAAATCGGCAGGCAAACCTTCCACTTTGGCCGATCTCCACCCGCGTCACCCGTTTTGCAAGTTGCATTTGGTCATTTTTTCGCCCCTTATGGGGTCCGGATCGCAATAAAAAGAAGCCTGCCAATCGTGTCTGACACAACCCCCGTTCTGGAAATTCGCAATCTGCACAAAGCTTACGGTGACCTTGAGGTCATCAAGGGTGTGGATATCACGGCCCATCGCGGCGATGTCGTTTCGTTGATCGGCTCTTCGGGATCGGGCAAGTCGACCATCCTGCGCTGTGCCAACCTTTTGGAAGACAGCCAGCAGGGCGAAATCCTGTTCAAGGGCGAACCGGTGACGTGGAGTGGCCAGGGCCGTGACCGCCACCCTGGGGACGCCAAGCAGGTGCTGCGCATTCGCACCAACCTGTCGATGGTGTTCCAGCAGTTCAACCTGTGGTCCCACATGACCATTCTGCAAAACGTGATGGAAGCGCCGCTGACCGTTCTGGGCCGTGACCGGGCCGAAGTGGAAGAGGCCGCCCATGGCTATCTCAACAAGGTGGGCATTGCGGACAAGCATGACGTTTACCCGGCGCAGCTGTCCGGGGGCCAACAGCAGCGGGCGGCCATTGCGCGCGCCCTGTGCATGGAGCCCGAAGCGCTGTTGTTTGACGAGCCGACCTCGGCGCTGGACCCGGAGCTGGAACAGGAGGTTGTGCGTGTTATCAAGGCATTGGCGGAAGAGGGCCGCACCATGCTGATCGTAACCCATGACATGAAGATGGCCCATGACGTGAGTGATCACGTGGTGTTCCTGCACCAGGGCAAGATCGAAGAAGAAGGCGACCCGGCGACCCTGTTCGGATCGCCGAAGACCGAACGGCTGCAGGGATTCCTGTCGGCCACTGCTGCACATTAAACAAGAACCAAACTAGTGGGAGTGAAACTATGAAGAAACTGATCCTCAGCACGGCTGCGCTGGCACTTGTTGCCGGTATCGCGTCAGCCGACGTGGTGCGCATGGGCACCGAGGGGGCCTATGAGCCGTGGAACTTTGTCAACGACAAGGGCGAGATCGACGGCTTTGAGCGCGAGCTGGGCGACGAGCTGTGCAAACGCGCCGAGCTGACCTGTGAATGGGTCAAGAACGATTGGGATTCGATCATTCCGAACCTCGTCAGCGGCAACTATGACACCATCATCGCCGGCATGAGCATCACTGATGAGCGTGACGAGGTGATCGACTTTACCCAGGCCTACACCCCGCCGGATCCGTCGGCCTATGTCGCCATGGACGCTGGCCTGGACGTTGAAGGCGGCGTGATCGCGGCGCAGGCGACCACCATCCAGGCGGCCTTTATCGCTGAACAGGGCTGGACCCTGATCGAATTCGCCACCCCCGAAGAAACCGTGGCGGCTGTGCGCAACGGCGAAGCGGACGCGGTTCTGGCGGACCAGAGCTTCCTTGACACCGTGGCGGGCACCGATGGTCTGGTGATGCTGGAGCGCAAGGAAGCCATTGGCGGCGGCGTTGGCATGGGCATCCGCGAATCGGATGGTGAGCTGCGCGCCAAGTTCGACGCGGCAATCCAGACGATGAAGGACGATGGGTCGCTGAACGAACTGATCGCCAAGTGGAAAGTTTCCTCGCAGTGGTAAACTGATCCCCCAGGGGATGACCGGGTTCGCAGCCCCAATAGGTTGCGAACCCGACTGTTGCAGGCTCCTGCCCCAACCGGGGTAGTCTGAGCGGACAACACGACGAACAAGGACAGATCAACCGCATGTTTTCCTATTGTACAGACCCGGACACGCTGGAAGGCCTGACCTGGCTCAGCTGTTACCTGACCACGGGCAAGCATATGGGCATGTATGTGTCCGTTGTTGTTGTTCTTGTGCTTTTGGCCATCACTGCGCCTGTGGCGCTGATGTTCGGCTTTGCCGGGGCCACGGCCGCACGGTCGCGGATCGCGCCGCTGCGCTGGCTGGGCAAGGGCTATACCGCCATCGTGCGCGGCGTGCCCGACATTGCGTTTTTCCTGTTTTTCGTGATCGCGCTGGATCAGGCCTTTGAATGGTTGCGCCATCAGGTCAAATGCCCGGACTGGGATCAGCCCGTTCGTCAGGGCAACGATTTTGTGGTCTGCGCCGAGGCCAAGCTGCCGTTGTCGACCTCGGCCCAATGGGTGCATGAAACTTATGGTTTTTTCCTTGCGGTGCTGACCTTTGCCATCGTGTTTGGCGCCTTTGCCTCGAACGTGTTGTTTGGCGCCATGCGCGCCGTGCCGCGTGCGCAATTGGAAACCGCCGAGGCCTATGGCATGACCCGCCGCCAGACATTCTGGCGGGTGCTGGTGCCGCAGATGTGGGTCTATGCCCTGCCGGGTCTGTCGAACCTGTGGATGGTGCTGATCAAGGCGACTCCTTTGTTGTTCCTGCTGGGTGTCGAGGACATCGTTTATTGGGCGCGCGAGTTGGGGGGCACCAAGAACGCGCGCTTTACCGAATATCCGCATGGTGATTGGCGGATGTACTACTTTGGCGCGTTGCTGGTGTTCTATCTGGCCTTTACCAAGGTCTCCGAGGTGGTGCTGGACAAAGTGATGAAACGTCTGACCCATGGGCAGGCCACGGCGGGCGGTGAAGCCCAGCGGAGGGCCAACGCATGAGCTGCTGGATCACCATTCAGGACTATGCCCTGCGCTCGATCGGGATTGGCGAGCGGCTGTTGCCGCGCGAGGATTACACCCTGTGTCAGCAGTTCACGCTGATCGGCTCGGGCATGATCTGGAACATCTATTTCGGGGCGCTCGCGTTGATTGCCGGGTTCTTTTTCGCCACGGCGCTGGCGGTGGGTAAAAACAGCCAGAGCCGATGGCTGAGAAAACCGGCGGAGTGGTTCATCTTTGTCTTCCGCGGCTCACCGCTGTTCATCCAGTTTTTCTTTGCCTACTTCCTGTTCCTGTCGCTGAAACAGGCGGTGCCGTTCTTTTCGCCCTTTACCTCGGCGTGGCTGGGGGCGCTGGTCGTCTTGTTCTTTAACACGGCAGCCTATTCGGGCGAGATTTTCTATGGCGCGCTGTTGTCGATCCCCAAGGGCGACACGGAAGCCGCCGATGCCTATGGCATGTCGGGGTGGTCGCGGTTCAAACGGGTGGTGTTTCCGACCATGATGCGGCTGGCCTGGCCTGCCTATACCAACGAGGCGATCTTTCTGTTTCACGCCACAACGCTGGTGTTTTTCTCGGGCTTTCCGGTGCTGCGCCAGCGCGGAGACGCGTTGTATTACGCCAGCTATTTCGCGGATAAGACGTTCAACCCGTTTGTGCCCTACCCGATCCTGGCGATGTATTTCATCATCCTGACGCTGATCATTGTCGGGTTGTTCGGGTTGATCAACAAGCGTCTGAACCGGCATTTGCCGCAAGAGGCAAGGGCCAAGATGCGGTTCCGCCCCAACATCATTCGCTGAGGCGGACCATCGTTTATCAGATGCGCAGCTCTTTACGCGCCCTGGCTTCGTCGACGCGCTGGAATTGCAGCTTGCCGGTATTGGTGGCGGCATCCAGGAAGCAGCGAATCCAGACGGTTTCGCCTGCTTTCACGGGGATGGTGCCCTCGGTGTTGTTGGCCTCGGGCACGCGGAAGAAGTTGTCGCCAGCGGGCACATGCACAGGCTCAATCGCGCCGCGTTGCAGGTTTGCGACAACGTTGCCATTGGCGTCTTCGATGCTGAAACGCACCGCATTGCCTGCAGTTGAGCCACCACGGTAGAACACCACGACACCGCCGCCGCCCTTGGGCGCGGGAATATCCGCGGCAAGCGCCATGGGCGCATAGGTGGTCAGCGCCGTGGCGGCAACGGTCACAGCCAGCATCTGGCGTCTGGACAGGTTGGACATGATTTCAATCTCCCCTTTAAGAAAATTCTGATCTACGCCCAAGATGGGCCTCGGGCGCAATGAGTCAATTATGCCAGCTACTATGACGCGGGCAGGCCGGGAAAGGTCAACACATTTACGTGAAAATCCCCAGGATCACCCAGCTGCCCCTCTGCAATTTGCCTTGCCTTTCATTTTTTGATCAAATTATGGACAGGGCCGAAACCCTGCGCTACAAACGGGCAAATCCAACCGGAGTCCTCCCATGGATCTGAGCCAGTTTTCGACCCTTCGTGTGGCCGCATCGGACCTTAATGGCCAGATGCGCGGGAAACGCGTGCCCTCTTCGTATGGCGCAAAACTCGACAAGGGCGCGATCCGCATGCCGCTGTCCTGTCTGAACGTCGATGTCTGGGGCGCGGATATCGAGGATTCGCCGCTGGTGTTCGAGACCGGCGATGCGGATGGCATTCTGTTTCCGACCGATCGGGGTGCGGTGCCCATGCCGTGGCTGGCGACCCCTTCGGCGCTGGTGCCGCTGACCATGCATATGGAAGACGGTAGCCCCTATCTTGGCGACCCGCGACAGGCCCTGGCGAGCGTGTTGGACCGCTATACGGCACGGGGATGGTCGGTGATGGCGGCAACCGAGATGGAGTTCTCGCTGGTCGATCCGAATGGCAAGCGCCCCAAGCCTCCGCGCGATCCGCGCAGCAAACAGCGCCTGTTTGGCCCCGACATCCTGTCGGTGGATGAATTGGACGCCTTTGATGCGTTTTTCACCGAGTTGTACG
Organism: Shimia sediminis; assembly: GCF_003990645.1. Lineage (GTDB taxonomy): Bacteria > Pseudomonadota > Alphaproteobacteria > Rhodobacterales > Rhodobacteraceae > Shimia > Shimia sediminis. Next base: position 108,989 of record NZ_RYZK01000008.1, on the reverse strand, counting down.
ATGGCTGTCAGGCCATGGGCCTGCCGGTGCAGACCATCATCAACGAAAGCGGTGTCGGCCAGTTCGAAGTCACCCTGACCCATCAGGCGGCCTTGCGCGCGGCGGATGATGCCTGGCTGTTCAAGTTTCTCGTACGTGGCATTGCCCGCAAGCACGGCATGGCCGCAAGCTTCATGGCGAAGCCCTATGCCGATGATGCTGGCAACGGCATGCATGTGCATTTCTCGGTGCTGGACCAGGACGGCAACAACGTCTTTGACAATGGCGGCCCGGAAGGCACGGAAACCCTGTTGCAGGCTGTCGCAGGCTGTGTGCAGGCGATGCCCGCCTCGACCCTGATCTTTGCCCCGCATGGACCCAGCTATGATCGTCTCGTGCCCGGCGCCCATGCGCCGACCGGGGCCTGCTGGGCCTATGAGAACCGCACTGCGGCGATCCGCATTCCGGGCGGCCCCCATCAGGCGCGCCGCATTGAACATCGCGTTGCGGGTGGTGACATCAACCCCTATCTGATGCTGGCCTGTGTTCTGGGTGCCGCCATCGAGGGTATCGAAGAAGGGCTGACGCCCCCTGCCCCGATCACTGGCAACGCCTATGATATGGAGCTGCCGCAACTGGCCCCGGACTGGGCCGCGGCCATCGACATCTTTGAAAGCGACGCGTTCATCGCGCGCTGCCTGCCTGCGCGGCTGATCGAGAACATGGTCATGACCAAGCGGCAGGAACTGGCCAAGCTGGCCGAGATGCCGGAAAAAGATCACTGGAAGCTCTACCTCGAAAGAGTCTAGGCCCTTCCGCGCAAGCACCGGGCCACGGCCCATGCGCGGAAGGACGACAACGAGAAACCCGGCGATCAGCGCCCTCTTGCGGGAAGCGATTCGCTCGGTTAGGCTAAATTTGATCAAAAAATCGGTGACACATGAAAATCGGTATTCTGCAAACCGGACATTCCCCGGACGAGTTGAAGGACGATCTGGGCGACTACGGCGATATGTTTGTGGAACTCCTGCGCGATCAGGGGTTCGAGTTTGAAATCTTCAGCGTGGTGGACAACCAGTTCCCTGCTTCGGTCGAAGAGGCGGACGGCTGGCTGATCACGGGCTCGAAACACGGGGCCTACGAGGATCACGACTGGATCCCCCCGTTGGAAGAGCTGATCCGCGAGATCGCCGGTATTGGTGACCCGCTGATCGGGGTGTGCTTTGGCCACCAGATCATCGCCCAGGCGCTGGGTGGCAAAGTTGAGAAATTCGCGGGCGGCTGGGCCGTGGGGCGGCAATCTTATGACTTTGGCGGCGTCGAGATGGCCTTTAACGCCTGGCACCAGGACCAGGTGACTGAACGGCCCGAAGGTGCAAAAGTGCTGGCCTCGAACGACTTTTGCGAAAACGCCGTGCTGCTGTATGGCGACCAGATTCTGACGATCCAGCCCCACCCCGAGTTTGGCTCGGCCTTTATCGACGGGCTGATCAACACCCGCGGCAAAGGGGTGGTCCCGCAGGATCAACTGGACGCAGCGGCGACAAAACTTGATTTACCGGTGGCGAACGAAAGCTTCGCCGACCAGATGGCGGATTTCTTCCGCAAGGAGCGTGCATAATGGCCGACTGGATGAAAAAAATCCCGCAAGCGGCTTTGGATTACCTCGAAGGCAGACGCCTCGATGAAGTGGAGTGCATTGTCTCGGATCTTCCGGGCATTGCCCGCGGCAAGGCGGTGCCTGCCAAGAAGTTCGCAGACCAAAGCTATTTCCATCTGCCGGATTCGATCTTTTACCAGACCATCACCGGTGGCTGGGGCGAAGCGGCGGGTGACGACGGCTTTATCGAAAAAGACATGGTGCTGCGCCCGGACTGGAGCACCGCCACGGCAGCGCCCTGGACAGGTGACTGGACGCTTCAGGTGATCCACGACGCCTATGACATTGACGACAATCCCATTGAGTACAGCCCGCGCAACGTACTGAAACGGGTTGTCGACCTCTATGCCAAGAAGGGATGGAAAGCCGTTGTCGCGCCCGAGATGGAGTTCTACCTCGTCGCGCGCAACATTGATCCGGCCAAGCCGATCGAGCCGATGATGGGCCGCTCGGGGCGCCCTGCGGCGGCACGTCAGGCCTATTCGATCACGGCAGTCGACGAGTTCGGCCCGGTCATTGACGACATCTATGATTTTGCCGAGGCACAGGGCATCGATATCGACGGCATCACCCAGGAAGGCGGCGCCGGTCAGCTGGAAATCAACCTGTTGCACGGCGATCCCGTCGCCCTGGCCGACCAGGTGTTCTATTTCAAACGCCTGATCCGCGAGGCCGCGATGCGGCACGATTGCTATGCGACCTTCATGGCCAAGCCGATCGGGGACGAGCCGGGAAGTGCCATGCACATCCACCATTCGATCGTGGATATCGAGACCGGCGAGAACATCTTTTCGGGGCCACAGGGGGGCGACACCGACGCGTTCTTTCACTTTATCGCGGGCCTGCAGAACCACATGCCGGCGGCGATCCCGCTGATTGCACCTTATGTGAACAGCTACCGCCGCTACGTGCGTGACCACGCGGCACCGATCAATCTGGAATGGGCCCGCGACAACCGCACGACGGGCATTCGTATCCCGATCTCGAAACCCATTGCGCGCCGGGTGGAAAACCGTCTGGCAGGTATGGACTGCAACCCCTACCTCGCCATCGCGGCGTCATTGGCCTGTGGCTATCTCGGCATGATGGAAAAAGAACGCCCCGATGCGCAGTTCAAGGGCGACGCCTATGAAGGGGAAGAGGATATCCCGCGCGAGCTGGGAGCCGCGCTCGACATCTTTGACGAGGCCAAGGACTTGCACGAAGTACTGGGCCCGGATTTTGCGCGTGTCTATTCCATCGTGAAACGCACGGAATACGACGAGTTCCTGGCGGTGATCTCACCTTGGGAACGTGAGCATCTTTTGCTCAACGTGTGATCTGCAGGCATTCGGGCGCCTGCAGGCCCCCGAAGCCTGCGGCGCGAGTATTTATTGGCAACACGAAGACATGGGGGGTGTGCCGTGAACTTGCTGTATTCAAACGATAAACAGGGTCAGTATCCAGAGAGCTGGTATGCGGCCACGGCTGAGATGCTGGAGCCCTTTGCCCCCTTGCGCGGTGAGACCAAGGCGGATGTCTGTGTCGTGGGCGCAGGCTATACCGGGTTGTCGGCGGCGCTGCATCTGGCGGAACAGGGCTATGACGTTGTGCTGCTCGACGCGCATCGCGTCGGCTTTGGCGCCTCGGGGCGCAACGGCGGGCAGCTGGGCTCGGGGCAGCGCATGGGGCAGGACGGGCTGGAAAGCCTGTTGGGCAAGGAAGACGCACATAAGATGTGGCTCTTGGCGGAAGAGGCCAAGCAGGTCACCAAGGGGCTGATCGAAAAGCACGATATCGACTGCCATCTGAAACCCGGCATTGCACATGCCTGTTTCTCGGCCCGCGAAGTGCGCCATGAACACGAGTATGCCGCCTATTTGCAGAGCGAATATGGCTATGACGCCATTGAACCGCTGGATCGCGATCAGATGCAGGCCATCTGTCCCTCGCCCAAATACGTCGGGGGGTCGCTCGACATGTCGGCCGGGCATTTGCATCCCTTGGCCTATGCGCTGGGACTGGCGCGGGCCTGTGTGGCGGCCGGGGTGCGGATTTATGAGAACTCTGCTGTTCAAGGGCTGGAGAAGCGCAGCCCCAATGTTGTGCAGACCGATAAGGGCCGCGTGGTGGCCGAACATGTGGTGCTGGCCTGCAATGGCTATCTGGGCAACCTTGATCGCAAGGTCGCCGCACGCGTCATGCCGATCAACAACTACATCGCGGCCACCCGGCCCCTGAGTGACGAAGAATTGGACGGCGTGCTGCGGCGCGATGTGGCGATTGCCGACAGCAAGTTCGTGATCAACTATTTCCGTCTGAGCCATGACAAGCGGCTGTTGTTCGGCGGCGGCGAAACCTATGGCTATCGCTTTCCCGACGACATCAGCGCAGTGGTGCGCAAGCCGATGGTCGAGATTTACCCGCAGCTCAGGGACATCGAGATCGACTATGCCTGGGGTGGCACCTTGGGAATCACCATGAAGCGCATGCCGTTTTTTGCCCGGCTGGGCAGTGGCATCATCAGTGCCTCGGGCTATTCCGGGCATGGTGTGGGCACGGCGACCCATGCAGGCATGCTGGTGGCGCAGGCCATTGCGGGCCAGAGCGAAGGCTTCGACACCATGGCCCGCGTGCCCACCCCGTCGTTTCCCGGTGGCGCAGGCCTGCGCACGCCGCTGTTGGCGCTGGCGATGACCTGGTTTTCCTTGCGGGATCGTCTCGGCGTCTGAGCCCCGTCAGCAAGTTTCTGCCTGATTGCCCCCGCCTGCCCGCCAGGTGGGGGTTTTTTGTGAAAAGGTCCGGTTTTCGTGACCTCGGGGCTGGATTTCAATTTTTGCTTTATTTATATTTCCCAAAGCAAGGATTAAGAAAAGTGAAATCTATGACCCTTCCGCCAAACGTTTATGACGCCGAGCCCATCCCTGCCTCAGCCAAAGCCGAGGTCGAGCGCCTGCTGCAATCCGGGGACCTGTTCCGCTATACCGCGCCGCAGGATGCGCCGGTCGCGCTGTTGGAATCCGAGTTTGCCGCGATGATGGGCACGAAATACGCGCTGGCGGTGTCGTCCTGCTCGGCGGCGCTGTTCCTGTCGCTGAAGGCGCTGAACCTGCCCCGCGATGCCCGTGTGCTGATCCCCGGCTTTACCTTTGCCGCTGTGCCCTCGTCGGTGGTGCACGCCGATTGCGTGCCGGTGCTGTGTGAAGTGGGCGAAAACTATCGCATCGACGTGGCGGATTTCGAGAAACGGCTGGATGACGACATTTCCGCCGTCATCATCAGCCACATGCGCGGCCATACCAGCGACATGGACGCGATCATGGCGCTCTGCGACGCGCGCGACATCCCGGTGATCGAGGACGCGGCGCATTCGCTGGGCACCACCTGGCATGGGCAGAAGATCGGCACCATTGGGCGGGTCGGCTGTTTTTCATTCCAATCCTACAAGCTGGTCAATGCCGGCGAAGGTGGCATTCTGGTCACCGATGATGCGGATCTTGTGGCCCGCGCGGTGATCATGTCGGGGGCCTATGAGCACAACTGGCAGAAACACAAATCCCCCGAAGGTGACAACACGAACGACCTGGCCGCGGCCTTTGAACGTTGGCAGAACCAGCTGCCGCTCTACAATCTGCGGCTCAACAACCTGTCGGCCGCCATCATCCGCCCGCAGCTGGCCGAAGTGCCGCGCCGGGTGCGTGACGGGCGCGCCAACCATGACTATGTGGCTGGTGTTCTGAACGCCTCGCCCTGGTTGGAGGTGCCTGAAAAGCTGGCGCCGGAAGACCGCGCACCGGATTCGATCCAGTTCAATCTGGTGGGGCTGGACACTAATCAGATCCTCGCCTTTCAGGACGCTGCCAACACTCGCGGCGTCAAGGTGCAGGTCTTTGGACAGTCCACCGACAACGCCCGCGCCTTTTGGAACTGGCAGTTCATCAAGGACCTGCCTGAGCTGCCCCAGACCCGCGCCATGCTGATGAAGGCCTGTGATGTGCGCCTGCCCGCGCGGCTGACACGGGAAGAGCTGGACATTATCGCTGGCGCGCTGACGGGCGCTGCCGAAGATGTCATGGGTGAGGCCCGCGCCTACGGCACCTGACCTCTTGCCAAACATGGGGCAATGTGGCCAAGCTTTGCCCCATGACCATCAAGACACCCCCTGATCTGAGCAACGGCGCCGCCTGGATGGGCGGACGCGTCATTCCCATTGCAGACGCAGGTGTTCCTGTGACCGATTGGGGGCTGACCCACGCCGACATCGCCTATGACGTTGTGCCGGTGTGGCACGGCGGGTTCTTTCGGTTGGAAGACTATCTGACCCGTTTTATCGCGTCGCTGACGGCGCTCAGGATGGATGTGGGCATGGACCGGGACGCCATGCGCGCGGCACTGGCCGAGATGGTTGCTGCCTCGGGGCTGCGCCAGGCCTATGTCGCAATGGTGGCGGCGCGCGGGCGCAACCCCATTCCCGGAGACCGCGATCCGCGCAATTGCGACAATCACTTTTACGCCTGGGTTGTGCCCTATGTGCATGTGGTGCCGGAAGAGATTGCCGCACGTGGAACCCATGTCTGGATCGGCAAATCCGTGCGCCGCATTCCACAAGACAGTGTGAACCCAAGGGTCAAGAACTATCACTGGGGCGATTTCACATCCGCACTGTTTGAGGCTAAGGACGCAGGCTATGACACGGCGATGCTGCTTGATCATGCGGGCAATGTGACCGAGGGACCCGGCTTCAACGTCTTTGCCCTGTTCGGCGACCGGCTTGTGACCGCAGACCACGGTGTCCTGCACGGGATTACGCGACAGACAACCCTGGAGATGGCAGACAGCCTGGGGCTGAAAACTGAGACGTGCGCCTTGCCGCTTGAGGAGTTGATGCAGGCCGACGAGGTGTTTTTGTCTTCTTCCGGCGGCGGGGTGGTGCCTGTCACCCGCGTGGATGACCGCGTGTTCTCTAACGGTGCGCCCGGCCCTGTGGCGCAGCGTCTTCGCGCCACGTATTTTGACTGGATGCAACAGGACCGCCTGAGAACGCCGATCACCTACCCCGCATAATTGCAAAACCGCCAAGGTCCCGCGGGCCCCGAAAATCTTCTAGAAGATTTTCACCTGTCAGAGTTTTCTAGAAAACTCTGCTGACACAATGAAAAAGCCCCGGAGGGTTCCGGGGCCTTTGGTCTGTCGCAAGGTGGCGGTCCTAGCTCATTTTGTTGAGCTTGGACTGCAACTCGGCCAGTTGTTTCTTGATATCGTCGAGGTCTTCGCCCTCTTCCGCTGGCTTGTCTTCGGCAGGCTCGGTGGACCCTGCCCCGCTCCAACCGCTGAAACCGCTGGTCATCGCCTTCAGGAAAGCCTCTTGCTGGGCCTGTATCACGTCCAGGCCAGGCACTTTCATACCACCGCCAATCATTTTTTCCTGCCCTTCGCGGAACATGTCGAACGAGGCCTGCAGGAACTGCGGCATCATGCTCTGGGCCTGATTGGTGTAGCTGCGCACAAGATCGTTGAGCACATTCACCGGCAACATGTTTTCGCCACGGCTTTCGTGTTCTGCGATGATCTGCAACAGGTACTGGCGCGTCAGGTCATCGCCGGACTTGAGGTCGACAATCTGCACCTCGCGACCATCGCGGATAAACCCGGCAATATCGTCGAGTGTTACATAATCGCTGGTCTCGGTGTTGTAGAGCCGACGGCTCGCGTAGCGCTTGATAAGCAGTGGTTTATTATCTTCGGCCACAAGTCTCTCCCCAAGATCTTTTTGCGCGTTGCAGCAAAGTCTATGCGACCGCAGCAAAAAAGGAAACAAAAAGAAAAAGGGCGAGCCATCGGCTCGCCCACGCGTTCGGCACCACTACAGGGAGGAGGGAGGGTGCCGAGAAGTTCGCGTTACTTACTTGGCTTTGGCAGTTGCCTTTTTCGCAGCCGAAGTCACCTCGTCGGTGGCTTTCTTGACGGCGGCGGTTGCCTCTTCGGTGACGTCTTTGCCAGCAGCCATCATCAGTTCAACGGTTTCCATTTGAACTTTTTTGGCAACTTCAGCGAAGGCGGCCATGTTTTCGGCAGCAACTTCGGCCTGAGCCGATGCGAAATCGGTCATGGCTTTGGCGTAGTCGGCGGGCTCAGCTTTAGCTTTCGACATGTCTGCCAGTTTGGTCAGAGTGTCTTTGGTCCATTTCGACGAGATTTCCGAAGATTTCTCGACGGCTTCCAGCGCAACGCCGGCCAGCTTTTCGTTCAGGGCTGCGGTGTTTTTGTACGCGCCTTCCAGAGCCGAAGTGTCAACGGGGAATGCACCCATCATGTCTTTCAGCATCGCGGTCATGTCTTGAGTCTTAGCCATTGTTCAGATCCTTAATGTTCGGTTGCGGTGTGGTCCGCGGTTATCTTCTGCAAACAATATGCTTTCTGCAGCGCAGCATTTCAAGATTTTTTTGCTGCACCGCAGAATAATTTTAATTTTCGTTTTAATTCAACGCGTTGCCTTGACCTGGACATAGGGTCCAGGAGCGTCACAAAGCACAGGATGCTCCGAATCGCCGGGTTCGCGGGCTGGAACCTGCTTGCCCGAGCGCCCGGAAAGCCACTTGTCCCAGACCGGCCACCACGAGCCTTCGTTAAAGGTTGCGCCCGCCATCCAGTCGTCCGCCGACCCTTTGACGTCCTTGTTGGTGTAATGGCCGTACTTCTTTTTCGACGGCGGGTTCACGATCCCCGCGATATGGCCCGACTCGGACACGATAAAGGTTTTCGAGCGGCTCTTGGTTTGCTGGAACCCGTGGTAACAGTCTTTCCAACGCGCAATGTGATCGGTTTCGCAGGTCACCGAGCAGACCGGCAGATCGACGTCCGAGATATGCAGGCGTTCCCCGCACAGCTCGATGCCCTCGCCGACAAACTCGTTTTCCTGGCACAGCTCGCGCAGGTACTGGTGCGCCATCTTGCCCGGCAGGCCCGAGCCGTCGCCATTCCAGTACAAGAGATCAAAGGCTGGCGGGGCCTCACCCATCATGTAGCTTTTGATCGCCGGGCCATAGACCAGGTCGTTCGACCGCAGGAACGAAAAGGTGCGCTGCATGATGTAGGACCTCAACAGCCCCTCTTCTTCGATCTCCTTGTCGATCCCGTCGATAAAGTCGTTCTGCAGGAAGGGCGTGAACTCTCCCTGATCGCCAAAGTCGGTCAGCGTGGTAAAGAAGGTGGCCGATTTCACCGACTTGTCACCGCGCTGTTTCATCAGCGACAGGGTCATGTGCAGCGTGGTGCCCGCAATGCAATAGCCCACGGCGTTGACCTGTTTCTGACCCGTCAGTTTCTTGACCTCGGAGATCGCGGTCAGGAACCCCTCTTCGATGTACTCGTCCAGGCCCACGTCAGAATAGGACCGGTCGGGATTGATCCAGCTGACGATAAAGACGGTATAGCCCTGATCCACGGCCCATTTGATCAGGCTGTTCTGCTCTTTCAGATCAAGGATGTAATATTTGTTGATCCATGGCGGAAAGATGATCAGCGGGATCTCGTGGACGGTTTCCGTGGTCGGGCTGTATTGCAGCAGTTCGAACATGCGGTTGCGATAAACCACCTTGCCCGGCGTCGTGGCAATGTTCCGGCCAATCTCAAAGGCGTCTTCATCCGCCAGCCGCACGACCAGCTCGCCATTGTTGGCTTCGAGGTCCGAAATCAGGTTCTCCAGCCCTTTGACCAGCGATTCCCCCTCGGTTTCGATGGCTTTCTCCAGAACATCCGGGTTGGTGCCCAGAAAGTTGGTGGGGGACATCATGTCGATGATCTGTTGCGAGAAGTATTCCAGTCGCTGTTTATCCTTACCCTCAACGCCTTCTGCGTCCTCGACCGCCTGACGGATGGCTTCTGCGTTGCGCATATATTGCTGCTTGAGAAAGTTGAAATAGGGGTGCGACTGCCACAGAGGGTTGGAAAACCGCCGGTCTGTCGGGGTGTCATCGGGGGCCGCCTCGAGCTTGCCGTGCAGCAGCATATTCTGGGCGTCGACGAAATGCCGCACCGACTTGGTCCAGTACTCCAGCTGATGTTCGAACAATTTGCCGGGGTTTTGCACCATGGACTGCATGTAAGCATTTGCAGCGTTTACAAAGACTTCGGTGTCTGGTGCGTTCAATTCCGCACGCAGGGGTTTACGGTGAGTCATCACGTCCACAAGACGCTTGGACAACTCTTCTACACGCGCCAAATTCTCGTTCAAAACATCCAGATTTGCGTCTGCGGCATTCTCTTTAGTTGTCATATTCAAAAATTGGTCCTATTCTCGCTGCTACGCAGCATTAACCCGTGCACTTAACAGGGCAAATGTAATTCCGGGCAGCCAATACCCGGTCAAACAGGAGACGCACATGCGGTACATGGCCACGTACGACTGGATGGAAACCGTCCGAAACACCAACCAGTGGATGGGCGCCTCTGCCCTTGCAATGGCATCGTACCCGGTTTTTTCCTGGATGCCTAACCCTGCGTTGGAGTGGATGCGGGCCTGGGGCGAAGTGACGGAGCGCACGTTTCAGCGCATGGTCGTCAAGCCTGACTGGGGCATCCGCACCTTTACCTGCGAAGACGGCAAGGATCACCTGGTCAATATCGAGACCGTGGTTGAACGCCCCTTTGGCGACCTGATCCACTTTAACGTGGCCGGTCGCAAAACCCAGCCACGCAAGATCCTGCTGGTTGCTCCGATGTCCGGTCACTATGCCACCCTGCTGCGCTCGACTGTGAAAAGCTTGATCGTGAATTGCGAAGTTTACGTGACGGATTGGCACAATGCGCGTGACATTCCGGTGTCCGAAGGCAAGTTCGACATCGAGGATTACACCCTTTACCTGGTTGATTTCCTGAAAGAATTGGGTCCCGACACCCATGTGATCGCGGTTTGTCAGCCGGCACCTCTGACCCTGGCCGCCACCGCTTATCTGGCCGAGGAAGACCCCGATGCGCAGCCCCGCTCGCTGACGCTGATCGGTGGGCCGATCAACCCGAACGCTGCGGCGACCGATGTGACCGACTTTGGCCACCGCGTCACCATGGGCCAGCTCGAAGAGATGATGATCCAGCGCGTGGGCTTTAAATATCCCGGCGTCGGGCGCATGGTCTATCCGGGCCTGTTGCAGCTGGCATCCTTTATGTCGATGAACGGCGATCGCCACTCAAAAGCATTCCAGGACCAGATCCAGCGTGTCGTGCGCGGTGACGCCTCGGAACACGACGCCCACAACCGTTTCTATGACGAATACCTCGCGGTGATGGACATGCCGGCGGAATTCTACCTGTCGACGGTCGAACGCATCTTTAAGAACGGCGAGATTGCCAACAACGAGTTTGTCGTTAACGGTCGCAAGGTGGATATCGGCAAGATCACCACCGTGGCCGTGAAAACCGTCGAAGGTGGCAAGGATGATATCACCGCTCCCGGCCAATGTGTTGCCGCGCTGGACATGTGCACCGGCCTGCCCGACGAGAAAAAGGCCAGCTATGTTGAGCCCGAAGCCGGTCACTACGGGATCTTTGCAGGCAAAAGCTGGCGCAACAACATTCGCCCGCTCGTGCTCGAGTTCATCGATGCAAACGCCGAGGCCCCCCAAAAGGCCAAGGCGGCCAAGAAGCCGGCAAACAGCAATGCTGCCGCCTGACACTGGGCTGACACGCAAATGAAATCAGGGGCCTTTGGGCCCCTTTTTCATTGCAGAACAAACGGTTGCTTTAACCACTCCCGCAACGCAGCCGTCACGGCGGCAGGCTGTTCAAGCGTCGGCAAATGGCCTGCATCCTCGATCATGCGCAACTCGGCATAGGGAATCAGCTCGGCCATGAACGTGTGGCGTTTGGGCGGGGTCAGCCTGTCATGCTCACCGCACAGCACCAGTGCCGGGACTTTGCAGCGCCGCAGGGTGCCCTGTTGGTCGCGGCGGCGTTGGAGCGCACGGGCCTGCCGCACAAAGGTCTCGGACCCAAGATAAAGACCCATGTCACGCACGAGCGCCAGAATCTCGTTTCGGAGCGGTCCGGGGGCCAGAAACTCGGGCCGCATGAAATCGCTCAGAACCTGTTCCAGCCGCCCTGCCCGTGCGCCCACGATCATCGGCTCATAAGCCGCTGAACTTTGGGGGGTTTCGGCCAATGGGTTGGTGTCCATCAATGCGATCCGGGTGACCCTCTCGGGTGCCCGGCGCAGGATTTCCATGGCCACGATCCCGCCCATGCTGAGCCCCGCCAGCGCAAACTTGGCAGGCAACAGGGGCAGAATATGCGAGGCGATCTCTTCGATCCGCTCGCCTTGGGTGATCGGGGCCACCGTCACCACGAACTCAGAAGACAGTTCTGCGATTTGCGGCCCAAAGAGGCGCGCGTCACACATCATTCCGGGTAAGAGAACCAGGGGTTCGCTCATCTCTCTTGCCTCTCTTGCCTCACACGGGTCGTTGCCCACCCGGTCAGTTTGGCACAGTGGCCGGTACGGTCAAGCGCGGCCACGCCTTATGACCCGGCGTAACCGGCCCAGCGAAATGCCCCTTCTGGCGACAATTCGGAGAACGGATTCCATGCGATTTCCCAGACGTGGCCGTCGGGATCGGCGAAATATCCGTGGTGGCCGCCCCAGAACACATCCTGTGCAGGTTTGAGGATTCTGGCGCCTGCCGCTTCGGCGGTGGCGAGCAAAAGCGCCACATCAGATTTCTCTCTTAAGTTGTGGGCCAGGGTCACGCCTGAAAAGCCGCCAATCTCGGACTCTGGAATGCCCATTTCTTCTGCCAAGGCCGATTTCGGGTAGAGCCCGAGGGTCTGGCCGATCAGGTCAAAGGCGATGACGCCATCCGGGCTTTCGACCCGTGTCCAGCCAAGCGCTTCGTAAAACGCGGCGCTGGTGGCCATGTCGGAAACCCCCAGTGTAATCAGGCTGACACGTTGTTCCATCACCTTATCCATAACGTTAGCTTTCTATTTTAAATTATTGATCCAGATCAGAATATTCTCAGAAGCTGTATCCGTGAACCCAGGCGAGAGAATGTCGCCTGCGATGACATGGTTATTGATGTCGTTGCCCTGTGGCAAGTCAACAACCGACAGGGACACAGCACCGCCCCATTGATTGGCAATTTCCCGCGTAACCCTGTGGTCGACAACATCATCCGCATCGGAAAACATGAACATCACCGGATGCGAGGCCGCCGCATGATCCAAGGCGCGGCTGTGCTGAACCAGCGCAGCCATCTGGAACAATCCCGCTGTCGGATAGGTTGTGGTCCAATAGGTGTCATGGCTTTCGTTCTGCCCTTTCCAACTGCGGGTTTTACCGGCCACAGAGGGCACCCAATGGCGCGCGGCAGGCAGGGTCAGCGCAAAGGCGGCGGGGTCGTTGATGCGGAAATTGGGTGAGATCATGACGATGCCCTTTACCCCTGCCATCATCTCGGGCTGCAGGGCCGCTTCGGCCATCAACGTCGCGCCGGTGGACGTTGCGATCACGATGACTTTGTCGCCGATCCGGCGGCCAACCTCCAACGCTTCGGCCACGTCATCCATCCAGTCCTGCACCAAAGCCGTTGGCATCGCCTCTCCCGGGCGACCGTGGCCCGTTAGCCGGGTGAAATGCAGGTTTGCGCCTAGGTTTGCGGCCACGTTGTCCGGCACCGGGCGAATTTCTTCCGAGGTGGCGGAAAACCCGTGCACATAGACAATCGACAAGGGCGTTTTGACACCCGGTTCCCCCAGCCAGACCACCCGCTTTTCGGTGCCTGGCGTGATGTCATCCAAGGCACCCTCCTGAGCCGCCAGATATCCATCGACATCCACCCCGATCGCGGCCGGATCAAAGTCGGGAACCACGGAAATACGCTCGTACGGGCCAAAGACCCACAGTGCAAAACCGGCCAATACCAGCAGGGCCAGAAATCGCCCCATAAAACGCCCAAATGTTCGCATTGTGTAACTTATCCCCGCTTCATGACCTTTTCGACGCTCTTTTCGATCAGGTTCAGACAATCTTCATCCGAGAAACGGTGATCCGCCCCCTTGACCAGAGTGAGGCGAATATCCTCGCCCTCAGCATGATCCAGAAGCCGCAGCGCAACAGAGGTCTCCACGGCAGTATCCTCGGTGCCCTGCAACATGCGCACCGGGAATGGCAGCGCCAGGGGGGACCGCAGAACCAGGTTTTCGCGGCCATCCTGGATCATGCGTCGTGTGATGATGTAGGGTTCCATGTAGTCCGAAGGCAGCTCGACAAAACCCACGGTATCGAGCGCCTGTTTTTCCGCGTCCGAGAACCCCGCCCAATAGCTGTCTTCGGTGAAATCCGGCGCGGCGGCAATCGTGACCATGCCAGTGATCCGGTCTGGGATGGCGCGGGCCAGCAACAGCGCCTGCCAGCCGCCCATGGACGAACCCACCACGATCAGAGGGCCAGTGGTCAGCGCATCAACTGCCGCCAGCGTGTCCTGATGCCAATCGCCGATGCAACCCTCTTCAAAGGTGCCCGAACTTTCGCCGTGGCCGGAATAGTCGAACCGCAGGAAGCATTGATCGCGTTTATGCGCCCAGGCCTCAAGATGCACGGCCTTGGTGCCTTCCATGTCGGATTTAAGACCACCCAGAAACACCACGGTCGGCCCCTTTGAGCCGCTTTTGTGATAGGCGATACGGCGCCCTTGCGGGCTCTCGAAGAATTGCGTCTGGCTCATGGTGGCCCCCGTGCGTGATCTGTGACGTTGATCGTCAATAGACCCGGCCCGGCCGCGCGCTTCAAGGGGTCTCAGGCGCCGACAGACATGCCCCCGGACGAGCGACCGTAGCTTTTTCGGGAATTCAGCCGTCCCAGAAGCTCTTGTATCTGGGTCATGGTGTCATTGACCCGCCGCGCCTTGTCGCAGTTCTGCACACCTTCGATGGCGGCTTTCAACTCGTGGGACATCTGGTTCTGGGACAAAACCTCCTGGGTTTGTAACAGGGCCGTTGCAATGAGATCCATGTCTTCATTCGTCAGATCGAGATCTGAATTCGGGCGGGTCATAGGAAAACTCCTCGGGGTATGACCATTTCGCTTAACGTTCCACAGCGTTGCCGCAACGGAACCTTGGATGCAACATTTTTTTCATATTTTTCAAATATTTATGGGTATACCCGCGCGTACGAACGCATACCTTTGCACACAATGCCTGTGCCGGGTGTGTCGTGTTCCGCGGTGCCATGGCGTCTTGACTTGCCCTGGAATTGGGCGCACAACCGCGCACGAACCACATACCCGCAACCGGGCGTCCCGTAGGCGCCAAACTGACGAGGAGCTATAGGCACATGGCCGATATTTCCCTTACATTTCCCGATGGCAACGCACGTTCTTACGAAGGTGGTGTTACCCCTGCCGAGGTCGCAGCCTCGATCTCAAGCTCGCTTGGCAAAAAAGCGATCTCAGCCACTGTTGATGGCAAGCACTGGGACCTGCAATGGCCCATCAACGCCGACGCCAGCATCGCGATCAACACGCTGAAAGACAGCGACGCCGAAGCGCTTGAGCTGATCCGCCACGACTGCGCCCATATCATGGCGCGCGCGGTGCAGGAAATCTGGCCCGACGTCAAAGTCACCATCGGCCCGGTGATCGAGAACGGCTGGTACTATGACTTTGACCGCGCCGAACCGTTCACGCCCGAAGATCTGGGCGCGATCGAGAAAAAGATGAAAGAGATCATCAACCGCCGCGATCCCGTGACCACCGAAATCTGGGAACGTGACCGCGCGGTGGCTTTCTACGAGGCCAACAACGAGCCCTACAAAGTCGAACTGATCGAAGCCATCCCCGGCGACGAACCGCTGCGCATGTACTGGCATGGCCACTGGCAGGATCTGTGCCGTGGCCCGCACCTGCAGCACACCGGTCAGGTGCCTGCCGACGCCTTCAAGCTGATGCGCGTCTCGGGCGCCTATTGGCGGGGTGACAGCAAGAACCAGATGCTGCAGCGGATTTACGGCGTCGCCTTCAAGAACAAGGAAGACCTCAAGAAACACCTGCACTTCCTCGAAGAGGCCGAGAAACGCGACCACCGCAAGCTGGGCCGCGAGATGGACCTGTTCCACATGCAGGAAGAGGCCCCCGGTCAGGTCTTCTGGCACCCGAACGGCTGGAGCATCTATACGCAGCTGCAGGATTACATGCGCCGCAAACAGCGCAAGGGCGGGTATAAAGAGATCAACACCCCACAGGTGGTCGACCGCAAACTGTGGGAAGCCTCGGGGCATTGGGACAAATACCAGCACCACATGTTCATTGTTGAGGTCGACGAAAGCCGTGATGGCGAGAATGACGACGCCAGCGCCAAGAGCCGCGAGCATACGCGCATCAACGCGCTGAAGCCGATGAACTGCCCCTGTCACGTGCAGGTGTTCAATCAGGGTCTGAAATCCTATCGCGACCTGCCCCTACGGCTGGCTGAATTCGGGTCCTGCGCACGGTTTGAACCCTCGGGCGCGCTGCACGGCATCATGCGTGTGCGTGGCTTTACGCAGGACGATGCGCATATCTTCTGCACCGAAGAGCAGATTCAGGATGAATGCGCCAAGTTCATCGATTTCCTCGCGGACGTCTATAAAGAGCTCGGCTTTCCCGAGTTCGAGATCAAGTTCGCCACCCGCCCTGAAAAGCGTGTTGGCTCGGACGAGAGCTGGGATTACGTCGAAGGCGCGCTGGAGAACGCGATCAAGGCCGTGGGCCGTGACTATACGCTAGAGCCGGGTGACGGCGCGTTCTACGGGCCAAAGCTGGACTTTTACCTGACGGACGCCATTGGCCGGGTCTGGCAATGTGGCACCTTCCAGGTCGACCCCAACCTGCCCGAGCGACTGGATGCCACCTATATTGCGGCGGATGGTGACAAGCACCGCCCCTATATGTTGCACCGCGCCTGCCTGGGATCGTTTGAGCGCTTTATCGGCATCCTGATTGAAAACTGGGAAGGCAAGCTGCCGTTCTGGCTGGCCCCGCGTCAGGTGGTTGTGGCGTCCATTGTGTCGGATGCGGATGACTATTGCCTTGAGGTGACCGAAGCGCTGAAAGCCGTTGGCGTGCGCGCCGAGGCCGACCTGCGCAATGAAAAGATCAACTACAAGGTCCGCGAACACTCGGTCGGCAAGGTGCCGGTGATCCTTGCCATTGGGAAGAAAGAGGTCGAAGAGCGCACCGTTTCGACCCGCCGCTTGGGTGAGAAGCAAAGCAAAGTCCAGACATTGGACGAAATCGTGAGCCAACTCGCGGCCGAGGCGACACCGCCTGACCTCGCGTAACATCGATTGCAACAAATCGCGGGCGCGCATCGGAATTCCGGGCGCGCCCGTTTCGTTTTCGAAACATTTGCCGCCCTCCAGCGCTGGAATCTTCACGAAACCGTCACGTGCCCTGACGCGCCCGTGATACACGCCCCCGTGATTGGTACGTGTGGGTTCTCCCGGCTTAGGTTTTGTTCATGCCACCCGGATCGGTGGCCCGAATGACAAACCTAACTAGGGAAGAGAACATCATGTCGAAGACCGTAAAAACCCTCGCAGTTGCCAGCGCCGTCGCCGCAGCCCTGACCGCCGTCAGCCACACCGAAGCCACCGCGGCTGGCAAGGAAAAATGCTATGGCGTTTCGATGGCCGGCAAGAATGACTGCGCCGCTGGCCCCGGCACCACCTGCGCAGGCACCTCGACCGTGGACTATCAGGGCAACGCCTGGACCCTGGTTGATGCAGGCACCTGCATGGAGATCGAACTGCCCGCACAGGCCGATGGCTCGATGCGCAAAGGATCGCTGGAAGCGCTCGAGCGTGACCTGCCGGCATAAGCCGACATTATCCCCGGCGTGGTTTTCGCGCCGGGGACCTCTTGCCCCCGATCAGATACCCCATGCTATGTTGGGCCATTAACCAGTAAAGTTTCGTTAAAAGCTCTGACGTATAAGGGAAAGGGAGTGCCCATGTCTGATCGGATGAAAGCCGTCACAATGGCCAGCGCAGTTGCCGCGGCCCTGATGATGCAAACTTCTGCGGCAGAGGCCGCGAAGAAAGAGAAATGTTTTGGCGTCGCCAAGGCCGGACAGAACGGCTGTGCCGCAGGGCCCGGAACCACATGTGCGGGCACCTCCACTGTGGATTACCAGGGCAACGCCTGGGCCTTGGTGGATGAGGGCACCTGCCTGGAAATCGCCCTGCCGGATATGGCGGATGGCACGCCCCGCGAACCCGCGCTCGAGGCGATGGACCGCGACCTGCCCAGTTGACACCAAGGATCAAAAAGCCCCCCATGTTTGACGAGACGTCCCGTTTCCCCGATCTGCCAAACGCCCCCGGCGTTGGTTATAAACCTCAGCATTTTCAGAACATTATGGATGATGCGGGGGTTGTGGGCTGGTTGGAAATCCACGCCGAGAACTACATGGGAGCTGGCGGGCGTCCGCTGGCACAGCTGCGCCATCTGGCCGAACGGTTTCCTGTCTCGGTGCATGGCGTTGGCCTGTCCATCGGAGGCGAAGGCGCGTTGGATGCCGAGCATCTGAAGCGTCTGAAGCACCTGGTGGACTGGCTGAACCCCACCGTGTTTTCCGAGCATCTGGCCTGGTCGAGCCACGAGAACGCCTTTCTCAACGACCTCTTGCCCCTGCCCTATACAAACGACACCCTGACGCGCGTGGCCGATCACATCGACCAGCTGCAAGAGGTGATCGGGCGGCAAATGATGCTCGAAAACCCCTCAAGCTATCTGGCCTTTGCCGAAAGCACCTGGGCCGAGCCGGATTTCCTGCGCGAGGTGGCCAGGCGCACGGGCTGTGGCCTTTTGCTGGATGTGAACAACGTCTTTGTCTCTGCCACCAACCTGACCTATGATCCGCGTGACTATATCGCCGCCTACCCTCTTGATCTGGTGGGGGAAATCCACCTTGGCGGCCATGACGAAGACACCGATGACCATGGCGCGCCCCTGCTGATCGACAGCCACGGCAAACCCGTGGTTGATCCGGTCTGGGCGCTGTTGGATCACACGCTGGCCCTATCCGGCCCGCGCCCGATCCTGATCGAATGGGACAATGACGTGCCCGACTGGCCGGAACTGGAATCTGAGGCCGCGCGTGCCGCCGCCGCTCTGGCCAAGGTGCCCGCATGACCGTGACCCAGACCGAGTTTCGCACCGCACTCTTGGATGGAGCACAGCCCACCCCCGAGGGGTTGCGCAATGCCGATGGCAGGGCCGCAGGGCGACGCTTCGACGTCTATCGCAACAATGTGGCGGTGTCGCTGACCGAAGCCTTGGAGACCGGCTTTCCGGTGATCCGAAAACTGCTGGGCGAAGAGAATTTCAAAGGTATCACCGGCATTTACCTACGTCAGTCCCCACCCGAAAGCCCGGTGATGATGTACTACGGCGCCAGCTTTCCCGACTTTCTGCGCGGGTTTGAGCCGTTGAAACACATTGGCTATCTCGGGGATGTGGCGGCGTTGGAAATGGCGCTGCGCCGGTCTTATCACGCCGCAGATGCCGAGGCTGCTGGCGGCGATGTGCTTGCACGGGTGCCCCCTGAACAGCTGGAGCAGGTACGTTTGCAGTTTGCCCCCTCGGTCGAGGTGCTGTCCTCGCCCTGGCCCATCCACGACATCTGGCGGTTCAATATGGTGGACGGCGCCGACAAGCCGCGTGCCGAGGCCCAGGATGTTCTGGTGACCCGGCCCGAGTTCGACCCGGAACTGCACCTGATGCCGACCGGTGGCGGGGCGTTTGTCACCGCTCTGATGGCGGGTGCGCCGCTGGGTCAGGCGGCCGCACAGGCCACGACCATCGCGCCGGATTTTGACCTTGGCGGGTGCCTTGCGCTCTTGCTGACAGGTCATGCGATTACCACTGCAACGACCTGAGGAACTCTCATGAACGCCTTGATTTCACTCCACAACTCAGTCTTTTCAAGGCTCGAGCGCGCCGATTGGCTGGCGCCGACGCTGGCGCGGTTTGTCTTTGCCGCGGTGCTGTTGGCCTACTACTGGAACTCCGGTGTGACCAAACTGGGGGATGGCGTTCTCGGCATCCTGCAACCGTCAACCGGGGCCTATGTACAGATTTTCCCGCGCGTGTTCGAGGCGGCAGGCTATGACACCTCGCAACTGTCGATCTTTCATTGGGCGGTGGTTGTCGCGGGCACCTGGGCCGAGTTCATTCTGCCCTTGCTGATCGTGGTTGGTCTGTTTTCCCGACTCGCCGCCCTTGGCATGATTGGCTTTGTGGTCATGCAATCGCTCACCGATATCGTCGGCCACCATGCCGATCCTGCCACCATCGGGGCCTGGTTCGACCGGATCGAAAACAGCGCCATCATGGATCAGCGCGCGCTCTGGATTTTTGTTTTGCTGGTGATCGTCATCAAGGGCGCAGGGCCGCTGTCCGTGGACCGTATCCTGCGCCGCCGCGCCTCAGAAATGTGATTTCGGCTCGTCCGGTTTCCCGGCGGCAATCGCAAGAATGCCGCCCAGACCGGCAAAGGAAATCGGGAACATGGTGAAAACACCAAAACCAAAGGCGGCGTACATGCCGATGGCCGAGAGGATCAGCAATATGCCGCCCCACAAGGCCCGCGACCGCGCCATGGCGCCCCCTGCGATGGCCAAGAGCGGCGACAACAGACCGGCCGCACGCACGAGCTGCTGATTTTCGACAAAGCCAAAGGTTTCGCCCACCTGTTCGTATTGTGTGGTCAGCTCGGTATAGCCCCAGCTGAAAAACCCGATGATCATGCCGACAATCCCGGCGATGATCCCCAATGTCAGGGCTGCGTTGCGCATCTACTCGTCCTCATTAACTCTTGTCGCATAGCACATAGGCAAGGTTCGCTCCTTATCCAAGAGCTTCCTGCACGTCCTTGCCCCACCCGAGGTAGAGGCGATCCCCGGTATCGATCAGCGGTCGTTTCATCAAAGCCGGATAATCCGCCAAGAGACCTAGAGGTGGCCGCGCGCGTTGGGCTTCATCCAATCCCCGCCACGTTGTTGAACGCGTATTGAGCAAACTGCCGCCGAATTCAGCATAAGCGCGCGCCATAAGGTCGGCGGGCACACTGTCGGCCCGGACATCAACCATCGTGGCATTTTCCAAAGATTTCAGCGCCTTGCGGCAGGTGTCGCAGTTTTTCAGGCCATACAGCTTCATCAGCCTCTCCCCATTTGCCAAAATAATGCATCCTGATGTCAGTTTTCTGACTCGGTTTTGCTTGCTTTTTACATATCCCGTGCAATCCTTCGACCCAGCATTTTATTTCAGGCGTCCGTTGAGGACATTTCTTTACGGGCATTTGGGATCAGGTGTGGTCCCGGTTTCAATTCAGGCCGGGGCGGAAAGACATTATAAGGAGACGCGGTATGGCACGTGGTACCGTCAAGTGGTTCAACACCACAAAAGGTTATGGATTTATTGCGCCGGATGATGGCGGCAAAGATGTGTTTGTGCATATTTCGGCGGTTGAACGCGCGGGGCTGACAGGGCTCGCCGACGATCAAAAGGTCGAGTTTGAGCTGATCGAAGGCCGTGATGGCCGCCAGATGGCGGGCGATCTCAAGGCCCTCTGACCAATCCCCCCTGAAACAGATCGGGGCGCGGTGTTGCGCCCCCTTCAGTGTCTCAGCTGCAGCCCTTGGTGCCCGCCGGGCAGCTTTGCGGTGCGCTGTAGCTGGCTGGCGTATAGCTGGCATTGGGTTTGCCACAGCAGATCACGCCGCCCACCACAACCGGCTGATACCCGGTCTGGCAGTAGTTGGTGCTGGCTGGATAGGCTTGGATCAGAACCCCCTCGGGCTGATTAACCGGACCGATCTGTGGGGCGTTGCTGCTCCAGGTCTGGGCCGAAGCCGGGGCGGCCAGCGCCATTGCGACGGCCAGTGCGGAAAATAGTTTCGTCATGCGGGGCCCACCTTTTCTGGATCGGGAAATACCGTTAACTCCCTGAAAATACGGGGCCTGTGGGCCCACTGTCAATTTCCAGAATGGAAACGGATTGTTTTTAATTCGACAACAGTCCCGGCTCAGCGCACCACATGCACCGAGCAGGAGGAATGGCGCACCACCCGCGCTGCGTTTGGCCCCAGCAGGTAATCACGCAGCTCGGGTGTATGCGAGCCGATCACGATCATGTCCGCCCCGGCCTTTTCCGCCACGTCGAGAACCTGTTGATAGGCGGTGCCCGTGGCCACCACATGCCGCACCTTGGCGTTCAGCTCGGGCCCAAAGGCCTCTTCGCAGAGCGCCACCAGCGCCTCTTGGGCGTGTTTCGTGGCCTCATCGTGATAATCGGGCTTAAAGAACCCCGACACCCAGCCCTCGCCAAAGTCGGGGATCACCGTCACCACATCCAGCCGCGCGCCATCCAGTTCGGCCAGTTGCGCGGCACGTTTCAGCACCGGAAGGTCGTGATTGCCATTGCTGATATCGACAGCGCAGAGAATGGAATTGCTCATGCCGGTTCTCCTTGTGGGTCTTCGTGTTTCGGGGCACGCCGACGTTGCAACATGGCGATCAGGGCCAACAGCAACAGCGCCGGGATAAAGATCAGCTCTTTCGGCGGCTGGCTCGAGGGGGCCTGGATGGTCGCGATATGCACCGCGTCATCGGCGTAAAAGTCAAAGCTCTCCAGGTTGGCCGACACCGGCGAGCCGAACATCGGCTCATCCAGTTTGACCATGCCATCCTCTTCCAGCAGCAACAGGCCAAAGGCCTCGACCCGTGCGGCCCCGTCCGCCTCGTCGCCAACGCTCAGCACCAGGGTGGTTTCCTTCATGTTGCCGGTATCAAAGTCCGGCCCCGCCACGGTCAGGCGCATCTCGGCACCCGGCGCAGCATCCCCCACAGCCTGTACAAAGGCCGCCGGTTCAATGGCCTCAAAGGGTGGCGCAATGCGGTTCATGAAGAAATCCGGCCGGAACAGCGCAAAGGCGATCAGGATCAGCGCAACGCTCTCGTAGATCCGGTTGCGGGTGAGGAAATAACCCATGGTGCCCGCGGTAAAGACAAGGATCGCGATGGTCGCGGATATCGCCACCAATATGCCTCCGAGCCATCCGACATCGATCAGCAACAGATCGGTGTTGAAGATGAACACAAACGGCAGCGCCACGGTGCGCAGGCTGTAAAAGAACGCCGTAAAGCCGGTGCGGATCGCGTCCCCGCCCGACACGGCAGCCGCCGCAAAGCTGGCCAGCCCCACCGGCGGTGTCACGTCGGCCATGATGCCGAAGTAGAACACAAAGAGGTGCACGGCGATCAGCGGCACGATCAGGCCCGATTGCGCGCCCAGTTCCACGACCACACCCGCCATCAGCGAACTGACCACGATATAGTTCGCCGTGGTCGGCAGGCCCATGCCGAGGATCAGGCTCAGCAAGCCCACCATGACCAGCATCAGGATCAGGTTGCCGCCCGACAGGAATTCGACAAGGTCAGCCATGACCTGCCCCACCCCGGTCAGCGTCACCGTGCCCACGATCACACCCGCCGTCGCCGTGGCCAGGGCGATACCGATCATGTTACGCGCGCCGTCAATCAACCCGTTCCACAGGTCACGCACCCCGTCCATGGCCGCATTGGCCATCTCGCTCTGACCGCGGAACATCGCCTTGAGCGGCTTTTGCGTCAGCAGGATCACGAACAACAGCGAGGTCGCCCAAAAGGCCGAGAGACCCGGCGATTTCTGTTCGATCATCAGGAAGTAGACCAGCACGATGATCGGCAAGAGGTAATGCAGACCGGCCTTGTAGATCTCACCCACCACGGGCAGCTCAACCTCTTTGGCGTTGGGATCATCCGGCACAAGGTCATCCACCCCGGCGGCCAGTTTCAGCAGCGCCACATAGGCCAGGACAACCAGCACGGACAGGGTCAGACCCGATGCGCCCGGCATCATGGCAATGACCCAGCCCACCGGGTATTGCACGCCATAGCAAAGCCCCGCGAACCCGGCAAAGAACAGCGCCATGCCGCCGATGGTCTTGCCCATCGACACCACGCGGTTGCCCAAAGTGGGCATGTTCCGTTTCACCGCTTCAAGGTGTACGATATAGACCAGCGCGATGTAAGAGATCGCCGCAGGCAGAAAGGCGTGGGTGATCACCTCGAC
This sequence comes from Shimia sediminis, assembly GCF_003990645.1. Classification (GTDB taxonomy): domain Bacteria; phylum Pseudomonadota; class Alphaproteobacteria; order Rhodobacterales; family Rhodobacteraceae; genus Shimia; species Shimia sediminis. The sequence continues at coordinate 85,223 of NZ_RYZK01000008.1, read as the reverse complement.
ATAAGAAATGCCGACGTATTCCACCATCAGAAAGGCCGCAGCCCCCATGACCGGCGGCATGATCTGGCCGTTGACTGACGAGGCCACCTCGACCGATCCGGCCTGCTCGCTGGTAAAGCCCACGCGTTTCATCAAAGGGATGGTAAAGGTGCCGGTGGTCACCACGTTGGCAATCGACGAGCCCGAGATCAGGCCAGTGGCGGCCGAGCCGACCACGGCAGCCTTGGCCGGACCACCGCGCAGGTGGCCAAGTGCGCCAAAGGCCATCTTGATAAAGTAGTTCCCGGCGCCTGCCTTATCCAGAAGCGCGCCAAACAGAACGAAAAGAAAGACAAACTTGGTCGACACGCCCAAGGCGATGCCAAACACGCCCTCAGAGGTGATCCACATGTGGCTCATCGCCTTTTTCAGGCTGGCACCTTTCCAGCGGATCACTTCGGGCACCCACCCGGATGAGCCGAAGAAAACATAGGCCAGAAAGATCGTGGCGATGATCGCCATGGCAGGCCCCAACGCGCGGCGTGCGGCCTCGAACAACAGGATCAGGCCGATCAGAGCGACCCACTTGTCGGTATTGTCCGCCAGACCGCCCGCATCGACGATCTTCTGGTAAAAGAAATACCCATATAGCGCGATCCCGGCCGCTACGATGCCCATGATCCAGTCCTGGATCGGGATATAGTGGCGCGGGCTTGTGCGCAGGGCCGGATAGGCCGAATAGGCCAGGAACAGCGCAAAGGCGAGATGGATCTGGCGCGAATTGTTGATCACGCTGCCGGGCAGCAGAAGATTAGCCAAAGGCGAGGCCAGCACCACCTGAAACACCGACCAGATCACCGCCACAATGGCGAGAAACAGGCCCACGTTGCCTGCGGGGTCACGCGCCCCGGCATCAGAAGAGGCAACAAGTTCCTGGAGTTCTTCTTCACTTAGCGGACGATTGCCCTGTTGTTCAGCGGCCATGTCTCATCTCCCTTTGGGGCCCCGTCTTTGATCTGCGCGGCCTCTGGTCTTCCCGGTTTTCCGGGTGGCAAACGAGGCGCCCCGGGGGACGCCTCGTTCAATGTCATGCGTTGTCAGACATCGTCAGTCACGCGGACCGGATCAGTTCATCCAGCCTTTTTCCTTGTAGTACTTGGCCGCACCCGCATGCAGCGGCGCCGACAGGCCATCCGCAATCATTTCCTCGGGCTTGAGGTTGGCAAAGGCCGGGTGCAGTTTCTTGAAGGCGTCAAAGTTCTCGAAGACCGAGCTGACAACCGCGTAGACCGCCTCATCCGAGACATCCGACGAGGTCACAAAGGTCGCGCCCACACCAAAGGTCATCGTGTCATTGTCGCTGCCGCGATACATGCCGCCGGGGATGGTGGCGGTGCGGTAGAAGTCGTTGTCATCCACCAGCTTGGTCACCGCGTCACCCGACACGTTCACCAGAACCGAGTCGCAGGCCGTGGTCGCTTCCTGGATCGAGCCCGAGGGGTGACCAACGGTGTAGACCATCGCGTCAATCTGGTTGTCGCACAGGGCCGCCGACTGCTCTGCAGCCTTCAGCTCGGTGGCCAGAGCAAAATCGCCGGTGGTCCAGCCCATCGCACCCAGCAGCACTTCCATGGTGCCGCGCTGACCGGATCCGGGGTTGCCGATGTTCACGCGCTTGCCTTTGAGGTCTTCAAAGGACGAAATGCCGGCATCTGCCCGCGCCACAACGGTAAAGGGTTCCGGGTGCACCGAGAAAACCGCGCGCAGTTTCTCGAACTTGCCCTTGTCTTCAAACTTCGAGGTGCCGTTATAGGCGTGGTACTGCCAGTCCGACTGGGCCACACCAAATTCCAGCTCGCCTTCGCGGATGGTGTTGATGTTGTAGACCGAACCGCCGGTCGATTCGACCGAGCAGCGTACGCCGTGTTCCTTGCGGCCCTTGTTCACCAGACGGCAAATCGCGCCACCGGTCGGGTAATACACGCCGGTTACACCACCGGTGCCGATGGTCACGAACTGCTGTTCAGCAAAGCTCATACCACCCGCAGTCATGGTCACGGACGCAACAACGCCCATGAGGGCTTTTGAAAAAGTCATAATGTTCTCCCACTATTCAAACGCGTTTCTCACGCTTTTTGATTTGCACAGGGTCGCGAATGTTTTTCCGACTGTCACCCAAAAACTAATGTTTTTTTGGCGCGATCCAGTAGGCGTTGTTGTCTCTGCGCAGATCCTCATAAGATTTGATTCGCGCCCGGGCGTCGTCTCCGCCCAGTTTCATCAGCATGGCCAGGAGGTTCTCAATCAATGCCATGGCCCCGGAAAAGCAGCCAAAATCATGTGTCGAGATCACCGACGCCACCATTGTTTCATGTGCTGTAAACTCGGATGAAATCACGTCGCTGTCGGAAATCATGATCAGCTTGACGCCCTTTTTCAAAGCGAATTTGCAGGCCTCGATGGTCTCGCGCGAATAGGGTGTAAAGCTGATCGCAATCATCACGTCGCGGTCACTGGCATAGTTCAGCTCGTCAATCGCGCTGTTCATGTGGCGGGGTATTAATTGCAATGATGGCAAGGCCATACGCCCCACGTAGTGAAAGTAATAGGCCAAAGCATAGCTCGCCCGGACTGCCGTCAGATAGACATTCTCTGCCCCCAGCAGCATCTCGGCGACCCGCGCCATCTGCTCCGGGGTCTGGCGTTCCAGCGAGCGTTCGACAATCGCAAGCGTGTTCATGGTGGCATCCGCCTGCACCTGCCCCAGTTCCCCCTTTTCACGCAGGCTTTCGATCCAGGCAGGGCGTTCGGTCAGCGCGGTTGACGACACCAGCGCATGACGAAACGGCTCGCGCAGCTCGTCATAGCTGGCAAAACCGATGCGTTCGGCCATGCGCACCAGCGTGTAGGTGCTGACATCACACTTGCGCGCCGTCTTGCGGATCGGGTCAAGACCAAAGTCCGAAGGGTGGTCCACGATGTACTTGGCCACAGTCCGCAACCGAGGGGACAGCTCGGGCAGCATGGCCTTAAGCTTTGAAATCGTTTTTATTTTCAGCGTCGGGTCCATGTCGAATCGGGTCCTGTCGGGATAGCCTGATTCAAAACATACGTTATTTTTCCCAGTCATTGACTGTTTTTGTATTTCCGACATGCTTTTGGCTCAGAACACAACAACGAAAATCAAACCGATGCCTTCGACCCTCTCGCCAGACGCCAAGGTCCTGTCGCCCCATGGGGACAGCGGTGGCTATCAGCTGACTGTTGCACCAAATGGCGCACGCAGAACCCGTGCCGACCACCCTGCCCTGCCGATGACGGCCGACGAGCTGGCCCAGACCGCACGCGCCTGCCAGATCGCCGGTGCCACGGGCATCCATCTGCACGTGCGTGATGGCGCGGGCGTTCATTCTCTGGACCCAGGCCGCTACCGCGAGGCCATCGCAGCGATCACCGAGCGCGCACCGGGCATGCGCATCCAGATCACCACCGAGGCCGCAGGGCTATACGACGTGGACACCCAGCTTGCCTGCCTCGACCAGCTCCGCCCCGCCGCGGCCAGCGTCTCGGTGCGGGAAATGGCGCGCGACCCTGCGCTGGCTGCGCAGCTCTACGCGCTGGCGGATGAGGCGAGCACACAGGTCCAGCACATCCTTTATGACCCCTCTTGCGTTGCGCAGTATCAGGACTGGCGCGCCAAGGGCGTGATCCGGCCCTCACAAGACGATGTGATCTTTGTGCTCGGCCAATACGCCCCTCCGGTTGCGGCAAAGCCGAGCGACCTGTCTCCTTTTCTGACCGCGCTCGACCCCGCGCCCGGCAGCTGGACGACCTGTGCCTTTGGTCGGACCGAGATTGCCTGTCTTCTGGCCACGATTGAACGGGGCGGACACGTGCGGATCGGGTTTGAAAACAACCTTGTAACGGCCGCAGGTAAAGTGCTTCCTGACAACGCCGCCAGTGTTCGCGCCCTTGTCGCCGCCGCCTCGGCCCAAGGCCACCATCCTGCGACCTTTCCCCCTGATCTGGCTGCCTGACCAAAGGAACCCCGCGTATGTCCCATGTCTTTCCTCGCCATACCAAAAAACCGCCGCCCAAGGCTGTCTCGGGCCAGGGCTGCTACCTGATCGACGCCGACGGCAAACGCTATTTCGACGGCTCGGGCGGGGCTGCCGTCTCATGCCTTGGTCATGGAGACGCCGAGATTGCCGCGGCCATCAAGGCACAAGTGGATCAGCTGGCCTTTGCCCACACCGGATTTTTCACCTCGGACCCTGCCGAAGATCTGGCGGACCTGCTGATCGCCAACGCGCCCGGTACTCTGGACCGTGTCTACTTTGTCTCGGGCGGCTCCGAGGCCACCGAAGCGGCCATCAAACTGGCCCGCCAATACCACGTGGAACGTGGCGAGCCGCAACGCAGCCACATCATCGCCCGCAAACAAAGCTATCACGGCAATACCCTTGGCGCGCTGGCAGCAGGCGGCAATGAATGGCGGCGTGAACAGTTCGCACCGCTTCTGGTGAACGTCAGCCACATCTCGCCCTGCTATGAATACGTGGGCCGCGCCGACGGGGAAACGGCGCGGGACTACGGTCTGCGCATGGCGCAGGAACTCGAAGACGAAATCCTGCGTCTCGGCACCGACAAGGTCATCGCCTTTATGGCAGAGCCCGTGGTGGGGGCCACGGCGGGGGCTGTCCCTGCGGTTGAGGGATATTTTCAGAGAATCCGTGAAATTTGTGACACTTACGGGGTGCTCCTGATTCTGGACGAGGTCATGTGCGGCATGGGGCGCACCGGCCACCTCTTTGCCTGCGAGGCCGATGGCGTGGCGCCGGATATCCTCTGCATCGCCAAGGGTCTGGGCGCAGGATATCAACCCATCGGCGCCATGCTGTGCACCGATGCCATCTATGCCACGATCGAAAACGGGTCGGGGTTCTTTCAGCACGGCCACACCTACATCGGTCATCCGGTGGCCACCGCTGCGGGGTTGGCCGTGGTGCGCGCCATGCTGGACCGGGGCCTGATTCCGCGTGTGCGTGACATGGGCGACAAGCTGCAACTGGCTCTGGTCGCAAAGCTGGGGCAACACCCCCATGTCGGCGACATTCGCGGACGCGGGCTGTTTCGCGGCATTGAGCTTGTCGAAGACCGCGAGACCAAGACGCCGTTCGACCCTGCGCGCAAGCTTGCCGCCAAGATCAAAAAGGCCGCCTTTGCCGGTGGGCTGATCTGCTATCCGATGTCCGGCACCCGTGACGGGGTGCATGGCGACCATGTGCTGCTCGCCCCGCCCTTTATCCTGGAGGACCACCACATAGACGAAATTGTCGACAAGCTTTCCACGGCAATTGACACGGCGCTGGCGACTTAGCGCCTCAGGTATTCATGCACCACACAGGCCGGAGCCTCGTCACGCAACGGGGTCTTGCCGATCAGTTGCCACTCGTCGCCGAACTCGGGAAAGAACACATCCGCATCCGCGACCGTCAGCGCCACCTCGGTCACCAACAGCCGATGGGCCAACGGCAGAAGCTCGCGGTAAATGCGATGCCCGCCGATGCCATAAAGGCGCCGGTGGCCTGCCGCATGGGCAAACGCGATGGCCTCTTCAAGGTTGGAACAGACATTCTCCGCCAACTCCGGGTTCGACGATACCACAATATTCAGGCGGTTTTTCAGGGGCTTGAAGGGCAAACTGTCCCATGTGTTGCGCCCCATGATGATGGCAGCACCACTGGTTTCACGTTGAAAGAACTTGAGATCCTCGGGCGCGTGCCACGGGATTTCATTGCCCCGGCCTATGGCCCCGTTGCGATCCCGCGCGACAATCAGCGAGATCATGGATTACACCGCCACCGGCGCGGAAATCGCCGGGTCCGGATCATAATCCAGCACTTCAAAATCCTCGAATTTGAAATCGAACAACGACGTCACCTCAGGGTTCAACCGCACTTGTGGCAAGGGCTTTGGCGTACGTGCCAGCTGTTTGGTCACCTGCTCCATGTGGTTCGAATAGATATGGGCATCACCAATCGTGTGCACAAAATCCCCCGCCTCGTATCCGGTTACCTGCGCCAGCATTTTCAACAGAAGCGCATAAGACGCGATGTTGAACGGCACGCCAAGGAACATGTCCGCTGAACGTTGATACAGCTGCAAATGCATCTTTTTGCCGATGATCCGCACCTGCCACAGCGTGTGACACGGCGGCAGCGCCATCTCGGGCACGTCACCGGGGTTCCACGCCGAGACAATCAGGCGGCGACTGTCGGGCGACGTCTCGATCATCTTCAACAGGTCAGCGATCTGGTCGACCTCCCCAATGCCCTCTGGGCCAAACTTTGGAAAATGCCGCCATTGGTGCCCGTAGACTGGCCCAAGGTCACCCTTGTCATCCGCCCATTCGTCCCAGATCGAAACACCGTTTTCCTTGAGATATCCAATGTTTGTGTCCCCCGCGAGGAACCACAACAGTTCGTGAATGATCGACTTCAGATGCAGTTTCTTGGTCGTCACCAACGGGAACCCATCCGCCAGCGAATACCGCGCCTGCATCCCGAAATGCGAGATGGTGCCGGTGCCCGTGCGGTCGGTTGATTCCTGGCCATGCTCCAGAATGGTGCGCAACTGGTCGTGATACTGCTGCATCTGCTCTTCCCCCCGGAAGTTATCGTTGCTTCCCTCATAAAGCCTTCGTGAAGGTCCGCCAAGACGGTTTGGACTGGAAAGCGCCCCCCGAGGGTGGTTTGATCGTGGCAACCACATGCGAAGGGGAAAACAATGCACGTGAAATACCTGCACACCATGGTGCGCGTCAGCGATCTCGAGGCGTCGATGGCGTTTTATGCGCTGCTGGGGCTCAAGGAAATCCGCCGCTGGGACAGCGAAGGGGGCCGCTTTACGCTGGTCTACCTCGCCTCCGAGGGCAACGAGGACACGCCGCTCGAGCTGACCTGGAACTGGGATGGCGACGACGGGTTGCCCAGCGACTCGCGCCATTTCGGGCATCTGGCCTATGAGGTCGGCAATATCTACGAGATGTGCCAGCACCTGATGGACAACGGTGTCACCATCAACCGCCCGCCGCGTGACGGGCGCATGGCCTTTGTCCGCTCGCCCGACAACATCTCGATCGAGCTGTTGCAACAGGGCGAGGCGCTGGCCCCGGCGAACCCCTGGGCCAGCATGGACAGCGTTGGCCACTGGTGATCCGGGCGCTTGCCCTCTGGGCCGCGCTTTGGGCCATGCCAGCCGGGGCGACCGAGTGTCGCCTCGCCTTGGCGCTGGCGCTGGATGTGTCCTCGTCCGTGGATGCTCTCGAGGACAAGTTTCAGCGCAGGGGTCTTGCAAACGCGCTGATCTCGGCCGAGGTTGAGCGGGCGTTTTTCCTGTCTCCTCAACCGGTTGCCCTCGCTGTTTTTGAATGGAGCGGCGCACATCACCAGCACGTGCTGCTGGATTGGCGGCTGATCGAGACGCCCAATGACCTCTATGACGTCTCCGCGCGCCTGGGTGGCTCTGCCCGCACCCGCGATGACGAGGCCACCGCCTTGGGTCAGGCCCTGGCCTTTGCCGCACAGCTCTTTGCGCGGGCGCCTGACTGTCTGGGCAATACCCTGGATATCAGCGGCGACGGCATGAACAACGACGGCTTTGGCCCGCACCTCGCCTATAGGAATTTCCCCCTTGGGGGCATCACCGTCAATGGCCTGGCGATCCGCTCACTGGGATTTTCCACCGGGGCCTTTACTGCCGCCCCTGTCGACATTCGCGGGTATTTTGAACGCGAGGTGATCCGTGGCCCGAACGCCTTTGTCGAAGTGGCGGCGAACTATGGGGATTATGAACGCGCGATGCGGCGCAAGCTTGAGCGTGAACTGGCCCCCTTGATCGTCACCCGACTGCAGGCAGAGCCATGACTTGGGCGCGCGCCCTGCTTTTGTCGCTGGTGCTGGCCGGCCCCGCCGCGGGGGAATGCCGTCAGGCGCTGGCGCTGGGGCTGGATGTCTCGGGCTCGGTCGACAGCCGCGAATACCGCCTGCAGCTGGACGGTCTGGCCGCCGCCCTCAACACCCCTGCGGTGCGCGACGTGCTGCTTGGGGATCCGGAATGGCCCGTGCGCCTGGCGGTGTTTGAATGGAGCGGCCCGCGCAAGTTCAACCGCCGCTTGCTGCTCGACTGGACCGCCATCCGCTCCGAGGCCGATCTGAGCCAAGTCACCACAACCCTGCAGGACACAACCCGCCGCGCCGCTGACCCGTCCACCGCCCTTGGCGAGGCGATGCGCTTTGGCACGGCGCTGCTGGCCAGCCAATCCGATTGCCCGAAACGCACATTGGATATCTCAGGCGACGGCAAATCCAACACAGGCCCCCGGCCCCACGACATCGACAGCCCCACGTGGCTGACCGTAAACGGTCTGACCATCGGCGATCCGGACGCACGACGCCTGACCCTGCAGGAACTCAGCGCCTATTACACCGCCAATGTCATCCGCGGCCCCGGTGCCTTTGTTGAAACCGCTCTGGGGTTTGACGACTACGAACAGGCCATGGCCCGCAAGCTTTTGCGCGAACTCGAGGGGCTGTCACTGGCCCATCTGCGCTAAGGTGGCAAGAGACCCGCACTCGTCACTCGTGACATTGCGCTTTACCCACGGGTCGTTTGCGCAAGTTCAATAGATATAGCGGATCTGATCGCCCCAATAGCGTTCCACCCGGCGCAGGGCAAAGGTGATGGTGTCGATCCCATCCGCGTCCAGTATGCCCTTGGATTGCAGCCCCTCGGCGTGGCGTTCGAACAGGGCCTCGACCACCTTGTGGATTTCGCGCCCCTTCTGGGTCAGCCGCACCCGCACCGAACGGCGATCAATCTCGCAGCGCTGGTGGTGCATATAGCCCATCTCGACCAGTTTCTTCAGGTTGTAGCTGACGTTCGAGCCCTGATAATAACCGCGCGATTTCAGCTCGCCCGCAGTGACCTCATTGTCCCCGATATTGAACAGCAAAAGCGCCTGAACGGCGTTGATTTCCAGCACCCCCACACGTTCAAATTCGTCCTTGATGACATCCAGCAACAGACGGTGCAGGCGTTCCACGAGGGCCAATGAATCCAGATAAGCCAGCATAAAGCTCTTATCTGTTGTCTCCCCGATCGATCCGTGAATACTCATGTTTTTCTCCGGCAGTCTTTCCTTGCAAAGGAACCTGGGGGAAAAACACGAACATTAGGTTAAGTCGTCAGGTAATCTCGTAAAATGCAATCTATTCCGATCCCGAGATCGCCTGCGAGATATCCTGGATCAGATCAGCGAACCTTGCCGGGGCCGAAACCTGCCCGGTGACCCATTGGTAGAGGTCCTGGTCGTTTTCGTGCAGCAGCGCATCATAAAGATCCAGCGCCGCCGCATCCATCCCCGCCAGATTGTCGTCGGCATAGCGCTCAAGGATGATATCCATCTCCTTGATACCGCGCCGCATCGAGCGCATCTTCATCCGCTTCAGACGGTTCTCGTGGGTCTCAGTCATTCTGAACGGTCTCTTTCAACTGCTCGCGCAGCTTCTTCTCCAGCCGCGCCAGCCGGTCCAGGTTGGACTTCATCTGCACACGCACATCGCGGATTTCAATCAGGATGCCAGCCATGTCCGGCATGCCGTCACCGGCAACATCCGGCGCGTTCAGGCCACCGTCGCCTTCACCCGTCAAAAGCCAGCCCACAGACACATTCAACAACCCCGCCATCATCTGCAGCTTGTTGGCGCGCGGCTCATTGGTGTCGTCTTCCCAGCCTCTTGCGGTGGACAGTTTCACGCCCAGCCGACGGGCAAACTCTTCCTGATTCAGGCCCGCAAAGCCGCGCGCTGCCGCGAGGCGGTCCCCAAACGTTGCCACATCTTCGCCGTACCAATAGTCGTGATAGTCCTGTTCCGTGGAATCGTCTGACATTTTCTGCTTTCCTCTGTGTTGGCGCTTGATCGGGTGCCGGGCGCACCCTAAGACATGGGCTTGGTGAATACAAACGAGGAACCGCCATGTCTTTCCTGTCCGCGACACTATCCCGCGTCAAACCCTCTCCGACCATCGCGGTGACCACCAAGGCAGGCGAACTGCGCGCCGCCGGGCGCGATGTGATCGGCCTCGGTGCAGGCGAGCCAGACTTCGACACGCCCGAGAACATCAAGGCCGCCGCCGTGCAGGCCATCGCCGATGGCAAGACCAAGTACACCGCCGTCGATGGAATCCCGGAGCTCAAGGCCGCGATCTGCGCGAAATTCGCGCGCGAGAATGGCCTGACCTATGCCCCCAACCAGGTCAGCGTCGGAACCGGTGGCAAGCAGATCCTCTATAATGCGCTGATGGCCACGCTGAACCCCGGCGACGAGGTGGTGATCCCCGCGCCCTATTGGGTCAGCTACCCCGACATGGTGCTGCTCGCCGGTGGCACGCCGGTCGTCGCCACCGCAACGCTGGACAACAGCTTTAAACTGACGCCCGCCCAGCTCGAGGCCGCGATCACGCCTAAAACCAAGTGGCTGATCTTCAACTCGCCCTCGAACCCCACCGGCGCAGGCTATAGCCGTGCGGAATTGAAAGCGCTGACAGACGTCCTGATGCGTCATCCCCATGTCTGGGTGATGACCGACGACATGTATGAACACCTCGCCTATGACGATTTTGAGTTCTGCACCCCGGCCGAGGTTGAACCCGCGCTTTATGACCGCACCCTGACCTGCAACGGTGTGTCCAAGGCCTATGCCATGACCGGCTGGCGCATCGGCTATGCGGCGGGTCCCGTCGAGCTGATCAACGCCATGCGCAAGATCCAGTCACAGTCCACCTCGAACCCCTGCTCGGTCAGCCAATGGGCCGCGGTCGAGGCACTGAACGGGCCGCAGGAGTTCCTTGCCGCCAATACCGAGACCTTCACCCGCCGCCGCAATCTGGTGGTCTCCATGCTGTCTCAGATTGACGGCATCACCTGCCCGGTGCCCGAGGGTGCCTTTTACGTCTATCCGTCGATTGCCGGGCTGATCGGCAAGACAACCCCGGCGGGCACCGTGATCTCGGACGACGAAGCCTTTGCCACGGCACTGTTGGAAGAGGCCGAGGTGGCCGTGGTCTTTGGCGCCGCATTCGGGCTTTCCCCGAACTTCCGTGTCAGCTACGCTACATCGGACGAGGCGTTGAAAACCGCGTGTGAACGGATTCAAGAGTTCTGCGCCTCGCTGGGTTAAGGGGGCGCAATGTCGGCAGAACTGCCTGAATACTATTTCCGTGTGCGCGAAAACGGCGCGCTGGTGTTTCGGGTCGACACCCAGAACCGCCAGCGCCGCATCGACATGGATCAGATCGCCGTGGTGAACATCCGCAATGGCGAGATCAAACCCCATGGCGACCGCATCCTGTCCCAGGCCGATCTGGCCGCGATCCAGACCTGGATGGACGAGCGCCACGAGGTGCTGGCCCATCGTGACATCGACGACATCCACCGGGCGGTGGACTACATGAACCTCACCACGCAATGGGCGCAGTCGCGGGCCACGCCGGAGCAGCTCGAAGAGGTGACGGATGCGCTGTTGCTGGCGATGCACGACCTGCGATCCGTTCTGGTGCGCAAGAAAGCGGATCGCTTGATGAAGGGGGAGTGAGGGGCGCTGCCCCTCTTGGCCTTAGAGGCCAATTCACCCCGGAGTATTTTTGGCGAAATGAAGCGGATCAGGTCGCGAATTGCCGCCGCAAGCTGGCGAGTTTCGGCCCCCAGAAGCGCCACATCAGCAGCACTGCCGCAACGCTGAGCCCGACCACCAGCCCCAACCAGACGCCAACGCCGTTCCAGCCCACCACAAAACCCAGCACATAGCCGCAGGGCACGCCGATCCCCCAGTAGCTGATGGCGGCGATGATCATCGGGGCGCTGGTGTCCTTGACCCCGCGCAACAGGCCCAGCGCCATGACCTGGGCGCCGTCGGTCAATTGGAAGATCGCCGCGACAAAGACCAGCGACACACCGACGCCAAGGATCGCCTCGCGTTCCGGTTCATTGGGGTTGAGGAAGAGCGACAGCAGCTCTTCGGGGAAGATCAAGAGCATTGCCACCGCAAGCAGCGCCGTCACCAGCGACAGGACAATCGCCACATTGGCGCCGCGTGCCAGATGCTGTGCATCGCGCCGCCCCATGGCGTTGCCTGCGCGCACGGTGGCGGCGCTGGAAAACCCCAGCTGCACCATGAAGGCAAGGCTGGCCAGTTGTAGCGCAATCCCATGCGCCGCCAGCGCAATGGTGCCGAGCCACCCCATCATCACGCTGGAGGCGGCAAAGAGGGACACTTCGGACAGGTTGGTGACGCCAATAGGCGCACCAAGACGAAAGACCTGTCCGAAGGCCTCCCAGTCCGGACGCCAGAGCCGGGCAAACAGGCTGTGTTCCGGCAGCGCCATCCGTGCGTAGATCGCGCAGCCCACCAGCGAGACGACCTGCACCAGAAGCGAGGCAACAGCCGCACCAACCACGCCCAGTTCGGGCAGGCCCCAGTTGCCGAAAATCAGCGCGTAATTGGCAAAGGCATTGACCACGGCCGCCGCCACGGTCACCCAGAACACCACGCGCGTGTGCTCCAACGCGGCAAGGTAGGACTTTAGCACCATCACCAGGAGTGCAGGCAACATGCCCAAACCCACAAGACGCAGATAGCGCTGGGCCAGTTCGGCGGTCTCCGCCGTTTGCCCCAGAAGTGACAGGAAGGCCCCGGAGTACCAGAACAGCGGCAGCACCACCGCGGCAAAGATTGCCGAAAGCCACATGCCCATGCGCGTCACACGGCGCAGCGTGACCTCGTCCCCTGACGCATCCGCCTCGGCCACCAGCGGCATCACCGCGATTGCAAAACCCGAGCCAAAGATGAAGGTGACAAAGAAAAACGTGCTGCCCAGCACCACAGCGGCCAGTGCCTCGACCGAATACCAGCCCAGCATGATCGTATCCGTAAGACCGATGGCAAAATGCGCCACATGCCCGCCAATCAGCGGAATGCCCAGGCGCAAAACCGCGCGCGTATGTTCTCTATAGGACATGGGGTGTGACATGGCCGTACCTTAAGCTCTGGATTTTTTGAGGTCTGAGCCGGGGACTTTGCCCAAGCTTTGTGCACTTGTAAAGTGCCTGCATCCACAAGGAGGCGCTTATGTCAGATGGATTTGAAACTTTGGTGCCGGATGCCCGCAGCTTCTTGCGGGATCTCTCTGCCAACAACAACCGCGATTGGTTTCTGGACCACAAATCCCGCTACGAAGATCAGCTCAAGGCGCCAGCCCTGGCGCTGCTCGATGTGACAGGGGCAGAGCTGGAAAAACGGACCGGTGCCCCGGTTGAAACCAAACTGTTCCGCCCGCACCGCGATGTGCGCTTTTCCAAGGACAAGACGCCCTATCACACCCATCTGCACATGCTGTGGTCCGGTGGTGGCATGGGCTGGTTCCTGGGCATTGCCCCGGATTATGTCAGCGCCGGTGCCGGGGTTTTCGGCTTTGACAAATCGCAGCTCACCACCTGGCGCGAGATGGTGGACAATGACGGGGACGCCATCGCGGCAACGCTCACCGGTTTGCAGGACAAGGGCGCGCGCCTTGGTGAGCCCGAGTTGAAACGGGTGCCCGCGCCCTTTGACAAAGAGCACCCCCATGGCGCGCTGTTGCGGCGCAAGGGGGTGCACCTGTGGTTTGACACGGACGAGGCGACCTTGAAAAAAGACGGCCTAACCCAATGGGTCTCGGCCGCCTTTTCAGAGCTTCTGCCCGTTCAGACTGCGCTGCGCCCCCTCCTGTAGCACAGCGCAAGCAGTGCTCTTATCTCTTGCGCGAGTCCGGATGCAGCGAGGTGCCCAGAATGTGATCCGAGCGATGGATCACATGGCTCGCCGTGTTCACGATCAGCGGATCAGGCGCATGGGCGATGTCCAGATCCTTGCCCGGGTAATCCAGCGAATTCAGGAAATGCAGCATACAGTTCAGACGTGCGCGTTTCTTGTCGTTCGACTTGATCACCGTCCAGGGGGCATCCGCCGTGTCGGTGTAAAAGAACATCGCTTCCTTGGCCTCGGTGTAGTCGTCCCACTTGCCCAGTGACGCCTTGTCGATCGGCGACAGCTTCCACTGTTTCAGCGGGTCCTGCTCGCGGCTTTCAAAGCGGCGGCGCTGTTCGTCCTGGGTGACCGAGAACCAATATTTGTAAAGCCGGATGCCCGACCGCACCAGCATCTGCTCCAGATCCGGGGTCTGGCGCATAAATTCCAGGTATTCGCCCGGCTCGCAAAAGCCCATGACACGTTCCACACCGGCGCGGTTGTACCACGAGCGGTCATAGAGCACGATCTCACCGGCGGTGGGCAGGTGGTCGATGTAGCGCTGGAAATACCATTGCCCGCGCTCTTCATCGGTGGGCTTGTTCAGCGCCACAACCCGCGCAGCCCGCGGATTCAGGTGTTCGGTAAACCGCTTGATCGTGCCCCCTTTACCGGCGGCGTCACGGCCTTCGAACAACATCACGAATTTCTGGCCGGTCTCCTGCGCCCACAATTGCACCTTGAGCAGCTCGGCCTGAATCTGGGCCTTTTGCGCCTCGTAGGTGCGGCGCGACAGCTTCTTGTCATAGGGGTACTGCCCGCTTTCAAAGGCGCGGCGCACTTCTTCCGCCGAGGGGGGCGTAGTGCGGCCTTCGGTCGGGCTATCCGTTGACAGGACGGCCTTGTCTGCGGGCGCGGCTGGCGCCTTTGCATCCTGGGTCGCTTTTTTGAGTGCAGCAGGGGTGTTCGCAGCGGTTGCGGTCATAAAAATCTCCATTTGTCTGAACTGCGCAAACCTTAACGGAACAACGACGCACTTACCTTGATGTGCGTCAAAACAGGTGCGTCACGTGCAGGTTTTTGAATTGATATTGTGGCAATTCTTATTGGTGCCTGCCCGCGCACCGGACTAGGGTTACACCTGTGCCCCAAACGGCACGCAAATTCCGCGCGAACACAGGCTTTCTCATGACCCAACACGCCACAGGCACTGCCCCCACCGCAAGCGCCAGCCGCTACCTGCAACAACTCTGCAAACACTGGTCCCACAAGGCCAAGGCCGAGTTTACCCCCGAGGCCGGAAGCATCCGGTTCGACAGCGGCAACCGTCTGCAGATGACCGCCCTGCCCGACAGCCTGAGCCTCAGCGTCACTGTGCCCGACGACGGCGACCTTGCCCAGTTTCAGGACGTGGTCGACCGCCACCTGGTGCGCTTCGCCTTTCGCGAGGACCTCGTCATCACCTGGTCCTGAGCCGCATCCCGCCTGACGGAAGGTCACGACAAAGTTTCATTCACATCCCTGCCCAAGACTGGTTCACTGCCCCTCATCGGGATGAACGCACCACATTGGGGGGGCCAAATGCGCAGCGAGATCGTGACGCTGAACGGACAGGCGTTTTTCCTGCGGCGCTGGGGCGATCCCTCTCTGCCAATCCTGCTGCTGTTGCACGGATTTCCCGAATACGGCGGGGCCTGGCAGGATCTTGCCCCTCACCTCAGCCACCGCTTTCATTGCGTCGCCCCGGATCAACGCGGCTACGGCCAAAGCTGGTGCCCCGAAGGCGTCGCCCACTACCGGACCTCGGCGCTTGTCGGGGACATGCGGGCCCTGATCGAACACATCGGCGCGCCGGTCACGGTGATGGGGCACGACTGGGGGGCCTCTGTGGCCTATGGGCTGGCCATGTTCGCGCCTGAATGCGTCGATCGGCTGATCATTGCAAACGGCGTCCACCCGGTCCCGTTCCAGCGCGAGATGGCGGCGGGCGGCGCCCAATCCGAGGCCTCGCAATACATCAACATGCTGCGTGCCCCCGAGACAGCAGACCAGATGCTTGCCGATGACTGCGCCGGCATGGAAAGCTTCTTTCGCCACCAGTTTGGCGCGGACTGGCTGGAGGAGGACACGCTCGCCCTCTACAAAACCGAATGGGCCCGCCCCGGACGGCTTCAGGCCATGCTGAACTGGTACCGCGCCTCGCCCTTGCAGGTGGCTGCCCCCGGCAAACCGATCACCGACCTCGCACCGCTGCCGCTGGACAGGCTGCATGTGCGCTGCCCCCACCTCTTAATCTGGGGGCCGGATGACACCGCACTCTTGCCGCAATCCACCAAGGGCCTCGAAGCCTTCGCCCCCGACCTGACCCGCATCACCATTCCCGACACGGATCACTGGCTGATCCACCAAAAACCCCCACGCCATCGCAGAGGCCATCCTTAACTGGATGCCCGAAACAGGAGAGACCCCATGATCAAAGTTCACCACCTCAACCACTCCCGCTCACTGCGCATTCTCTGGCTG
Organism: Shimia sediminis; assembly: GCF_003990645.1. Taxonomy (GTDB): domain Bacteria; phylum Pseudomonadota; class Alphaproteobacteria; order Rhodobacterales; family Rhodobacteraceae; genus Shimia; species Shimia sediminis. Next base: position 68,874 of record NZ_RYZK01000008.1, on the reverse strand, counting down.
CTCGAAGAGCTGGGCGTCGATTACGAGGTCATCCGCTACGCGCGCGACGCCAAAACCAACCTCGCCCCACCCGAGCTTCTGAAAATCCACCCCCTGGGCAAATCCCCGGTGATCGAGATCGACGGCCAAACCGTCACCGAATCCGGTGCCATCGTCGAAGTGCTCTGCGCCCTTCATGGCCCGCACATGGTGCCCGAGGCCGGAACGCCCGCGCATTGGCAGCACCTTGAACTGATTCACTTTGCCGAAGGTTCGGTGATGACCCCGATCCTGCTGAACCTCTACGTGGGTCTGCTGGGAGAGGCCGGCGCACCGCTGCATCCCCGCATTCAGGCCGAGCTGAAAAACCACTTCGATCATATGGAACGGGTTCTGCGCCCCTCGGGTCACTTCGTGCTGGATGATCTCTCAGCCGCCGACATCATGCTCAGCTTTCCCGCCTCGGTGATCAAACGACTGGGTCGCCAAGACACCTACCCCCGCCTCTCTGCCTTCCTCGAGATGATCGAGTCCCGCCCCGCCTATCAACGCGCGCTCAAGGCCGGTGGCGGCGCCTGAACCGCACTCCAACAGGATCTCCCGCCCCCGCTTGTGCCCTTGCGGGCCCATCGCGGCCTTGGGCCCAGCGCCTCGCCTTTGGCGAGGCGCTGCCACCCCCAACCGGCGGCGTGGCATCTGTGATGCCGCTCAGACGGGCGGGAGCACTCCCCTCTCACAAGAACAACTGTGGGTCCAATCGTCGGGATCACCCGAGTTGTTTGGCGACAGCCCCAGAATGTCGCCCTCGGTTGAGCATCCCAGCCCCAGCACCGTGCGATTGGCATAAGAGAAATGGGCCGGGACCTGGTTGATCTCGAGGATCTCTCCATCCGCAAAGCCAACCTCCCGCACCCCCCGCACATCCGCCTCAATCAGCGTCGCCGGTGCCTCGGTCAGCTTCTGCGCATAAACCATCGCTGTGGTTTGCGCGGCATTCGGTTGCTTCGTCATGTCCGATGGCTAGAACCGTCAGAGATTATCCGTTCGGACAAACCGAAATCCGCGCAGCAACTCGCGCATCCGGCCGCCATATCGAGACTGAACCTCTGCCTCGTCAAGATGCACCGGCACCATCGCAGCATCGCCACTTTGCCAGTCACATGGCGTGTTCAACCCTGTGGCCTGATGCAGTTGCTCCGCCTCCAGCGCGCGAAGCATCTCCGGGAGACTGCGCCCCATGTTGATCGGATATTCTATGATCAGCTTAACCTTTAACGAAGGGTCGATCAGAAACATCTTTCGCACCGCATCGGCCTGTGTGCCTCTCCAATGGGTCATACCAAACAGTTCCGAGATCTGGCTGTTTTCGTCGAAAGCCATCGGAAACCAAATGTCACGGTCAAAATCCCGCTTGATCTGCCGCGCCCATTCAGTTTGAGTTTGTAAATTGTCCGCCGAGACGCCCAAAAGCTGTGCGTTACAAGCCTGCAGTTCCTCTCTTGCCATCGAAAAGGCCGCCATCTCTGTGGTGCCCACCGTGCCGCCAGTGAACGGTTGATTGAACAGAAATGTCCAACTTCCCTCGGCCCAGCTGAAGAATTCCAGTGGTCCGGCAGTGGTGGTGCATTGAAAGTTTGGAACAATGTCGCCCACGTGTGGCATCCATTGGTATCGGCGCCGATAGGAACCCGGGACAGATACGATGCTTGCCGCATCCTTAGAAACCGTATTCTCAAGCCACCGCCTGCCCATGTCTCACCTCATCCCAAGCTGCTCCAAAAAAATCGTTACCCTTAAGGGGCTTTCGGCACACAATCATGCAAACCCCTACCCCATACTTTACCTTTTAATAGAATTGGTCAAACACAATTTCCTCTTAAGGTTGCATTTTCCGAACGCTCTCATATGGAAATTCCGCTGATCTGCCCTGCCAAACCACGGCACCCGCAACGAGTATGCCTCTTCCCCCTCCCTCAATCCCCTGCCATAATACTCGCCAACCAAAACCAAGAATGAGCAGCCCGACACATGGCCAACGATCTCCTGACCGAGAGCAAGTCCGACGACTACGACGCCTCTTCCATCCAGGTCCTTGAGGACATGGAACACGTCCGCCTGCGCCCCGGCATGTATATCGGCGGTAAAGACGACCGTGCTCTGCACCACATGGTGGCCGAGATTGTCGACAACTCGATGGACGAGGCTGTGGCCGGACATGCCACGTGGATTGAGATCGAGTTGCATGAAAACGGCCATGTCTCGGTGCGCGACAACGGCCGGGGCATCCCCACGGGACCCCACCCCAAGGACCCGGAAAAATCAGCGCTCGAGATCATCTTTTGCACCCTGAACGCTGGCGGCAAATTCTCCGGCGACAGCTATGAAACCTCGGGCGGTCTGCATGGCGTCGGCTCATCCGTCGTGAACGCGCTGTCGGATCATCTGCGGGTCGAAGTGGCCCGCAACAAGGAACTCTACGCGATGACGTTTTCGCGTGGCATCCCGCAGGGCAAACTGGCCAAGATCGGCGCGGCCCCCAACCGGCGCGGCACCGCTGTCACCTTCCATCCCGATCCGGAAATCTTTGGCTCGCTGAAACTGAAACCCGCCCGCCTGTTCAAAATGGCGCGCTCCAAGGCCTATCTGTTCTCGGGCGTGGAAATCCGCTGGAAAACCGGCATCGACGATGGCGAAACCCCGGCCGAGGCCAAGTTCCACTTTCCCGGCGGTCTGTCTGATTACCTGAACGAGACCCTGTCCGGCGCCACAACCTATTCCGAACAGCCGTTTTGCGGCACCGTCAGCTTTGACAAGTTCAACGCTCCGGGCAAGGTCGAGTGGGCGATCAACTGGACACCGTCGCGCGATGGCTTCATCCAGTCCTACTGTAACACCGTTCCCACCCCCGAGGGCGGCACGCACGAGGCCGGGTTCTGGGCCGCGATCCTCAAGGGCATCAAAGCTTATGGCGAGCTGGTCAGCAACAAAAAGGCCGCGACCATCACCCGCGAAGACCTGACCACCGGTGCGGGCGCGCTGGTCTCCTGTTTTATCCGCGAGCCGGAATTTGTCGGCCAGACCAAGGACCGCCTCGCCACGGTCGAAGCGCAACGCATGGTCGAAAACTCGGTGCGCGACCACTTTGACAACTGGCTGGCCTCTGACACCAAATCCGCGGGCGCGATCCTCGACTTCCTCGTGCTGCGCGCCGAAGAACGCCTGCGCCGCCGTCAGGAAAAGGAAACCGCCCGCAAGACCGCGACCAAGAAACTCCGCCTGCCCGGCAAGCTGGTCGATTGCTCGGCCACCAACCGCGAGGGCACCGAGCTGTTCATTGTCGAGGGCGACAGCGCGGGCGGCTCGGCCAAGATGGCCCGCGACCGCAAGAACCAGGCGCTGCTGCCCTTGCGCGGTAAGATCCTCAACGTCCTTGGGGCCGCCTCGTCAAAACTCGGCACCAACGCCGAGATCAGCGACCTGACCCAGGCGCTTGGCGTCGGTTTGGGGACCAAGTTCAACGTCGACGACCTGCGCTATGACAAGGTCATCATCATGACCGACGCCGACGTCGACGGCGCCCATATCGCCGCCCTCCTGATGACCTTCTTCTTCACCCAGATGCGCCCCATGATCGACAAGGGCCACCTCTATCTGGCCTGCCCCCCCCTCTTCCGCCTGACCCAAGGCGCGAAACGCGTCTATTGCATTGACGAGGCCGAGCGGGATGTCTGGCTGGAAAAAGGCCTCGGCGGCAAAGGCAAGATCGACGTCTCGCGGTTTAAAGGTCTTGGGGAAATGGACGCCAAGGACCTCAAAGAAACCACCATGGACCCCGGTTCCCGCAAACTGATCCGCGTCACCATCGACGAAGACGAACCCGGCGAAACCGGCGACCTCGTGGAGCGCCTCATGGGCAAGAAACCTGAGATGCGGTTCCAGTATATTCAGGAAAACGCGCGGTTCGTGGAGGAGTTGGATGTTTGAGTTCGCTTGCACTGTTGAATACCACATGGCGGGCTACCTTAGCTTAGCAGTATGCCCATGCTTGCAAGGTTGACGTGGAGGTGAAGCCATAGTGCCCTACGAGGGTTCAAATCAGTCTGCATCCTCTGATCCAAAGCTTGGTAGACTCCAATTACTCGGATTGAACCAATCAAAGGAAACATCTGGCCATGTCCAGTCACCCGAATCTATCGAGCCAACTTTTTGGACAATCCAATCGTTAGCCTTCCAAAGCTTCTCAGGATCAAATCTGAGAGCTTCTGGTAATTCGCCAATTACTTCATTGGCTACTTCTGCACTAACACTCGCGACTTCTCTAGTGTACTGCTCAATGTCGCCGTCAGGGTTTTCGTTCTTCCACTGTTTGTAATCGCTATACTCAAACCCGGAAGCTATAACCGCGCCAATCATCGGAACTGCCACCGCAACTCGTCGAACTCGGCCTCTGGCCTTTTCTTTAGCAACCGCCTTGGAAACGGCTGCCTTTTGTTCGACTTCGGCTTCCGCTTTAGTCTTTGCGACTGCCCTTCTCTCTGCCAGTTCAGCCTTCGCTTTGGTTGCCGCGATCGCACTCGCCACCTCTGCCGCCTTCCAAATGGGCTGTAGCACAAAACTCAAAACTCCCAATCCGAGGTTCACCAACAAACTCGCGACCAAAACTAACTTCCAAGAAGTCCGCAAAAAAGTCGCAACGTACTTTACAAAGCCAGAAATGAATTGAAGAATTGGTGTTCTTTGATCACTCATGAACGTTCCCATGAAGAAAAAGCAATAGGGGGCCGCAATTTGGCTATGCGACTACCAAACCCTCGGGTGCAGGTCGCGTCAACCCAGCCTTACGTCACGGCGGCATGCCAAAAAGTACCTCTTTGGGACGCCAAACCCTTCAATCACAAGGTGGGGTAAACCCCACACTACGCTCCCTCCATCAACACCCCTCGCGCCCGTCTCGCCAAAGGCGAGCCACCCATATTCGGCGCGCCTCTGGTGCGACGGGGCGGGTCGGGCGCGTGCATGATGCGGGGCATCATGCATTGGGGAGTGGACAACGTGTGGTAGAGTCAGCATTCATAGAAACCAACAATTCAACTTTGCCCACGACATTCCTCCACACAAAACGCTTCATTCCCATGCATATTCTCAAATTCCTCTTCCCCCTGTTACTCGTCAGCCCCCTTGCAGCCAGCGAGCCTCACTCCATCACCTGCGCGCCCGACAACAGCCCGGAAACCCGCGCCAAGGTGATCGAAATTCTTAGGCCACACCCAGACCTCAAGTACGAGTTGGCCAACGGCGAGATGAATTCGATCGAGAAGGAGTTAGAGCATTACGATCTCATAATCTCCGATTGCGGCAAAACCTATGTCGCTGAGTTCGAAATCAACCAAAACGGCGTGACGGACGGGAGCATTCGAATAGGCGCAAACATGATCTTCACCATTTCTAAGACAACGGACAAGGTCATGTCGGTAGCCTTTGAATGATTGGAATTAAGGGGCTGACATCCCCCCCCTTACCAACCCCTTACCACCCCGCACGGTCGCACCGACGTCATACCGACGTGATACCGACGCGATACACACCCCGTTTTCCCGTGCTAATCTCCCCCCATGCGCCCCATTCTGATCCTCTGTCTCCTCCCCCTCCCCGCCCTTGCCCAGGACTACGAACGCACCCACATTTTTTGCGATCAATACGCCCGCTCCGCCGCCGGGCAATCCGGCACCGTCCGGGGTGGACGCAGCGGGGTTTGGGTCGGCGGCGCGGCGGGGGCCGTCACCAAGGGCTCCAAAGGGGCGGCCGCCGGCGGTCTGATCGGCGGCACCCTCGGGGCGGCGCAGGGCGGCAAATGGGACAAGCAAGTCATTGATTTCTTTTACCAAGAGTGCATTTCTGGCCACAAACTATCCGCCCCCTGGCCACCGAAATAGCCCCCTTGATCCGCGCCCATGTCCTGCTAACGTGATCCCATGCGCGCGCTGTTTCTGTTGCCTCTGGTCCTGATCTCCTGCACCCGCCCCCTCACCCCGTCCGAGGCCGCGTTCGCCAAGGCGTTGCAGGGCGAGACCATCGACACCCAGGCCGTGACCGTGGTGCGCGACGTGCCCATGGCCTCATTCACCGTCGAACGCGAGGCCCGCCCCCGCCTCACCTGCCGTGAACGCATCCTCCCTGCCCCAAAAACCGAGACCGTCACCGTCTCACCTGCTGCCGTGGTGGTCTGGAATACTGCTTATTATTCAAAGGATTGGCACAAGCCCGACTTTATGGAGGGCTACCCACAAAAGATGGACCTGATCGACGCCATGCTGTTCGGGCACGAGATCACCCACGTCTGGCAATGGCAGAACCGCAAGGAAACCGGCTATTCGCCCTGGCGCGCGGCGGGCGAGCACAAGAACGGCGCTGACCCCTATCTGTTCGACATCTCCACCAGCACGGATTTCCTGGAGTATGGCTATGAACAACAGGCCAGCATCGTCGAGGAATACATCTGCTGCGCCCTGCTTGATCCAAAGGCCCCGCGCACCCATCGCCTTAAAAACCTGATCTCTCAGGCCATGCCGATCAGCACCCTGCCCCGCCCGGACTCTTTGCGCATCCCCTGGAAGGACGCCCAGATCGACGGCATCTGCCGCTGACACTTGCGTGAGCGGCCTTGTCCCGCCCTGCGGCACCCGTACACTCGCCCCATGTCCAATCTTTTCCAGTCCGCACAGCTGCCGCTCATGATCGGATGCTTTCTGATCGGGGCCCTGTTGACCCTGATTCTGTTCCGCATGCCTCCAAGCGATAAGCCGTGGCGGATTGCCGACCTTGTGTGGGTGGTGCTGGGTGGTATCGGCGCGCTCACGGCCCTGATCGCGGGTATCTATGCCGAGGACAGCACGCGGCTCGAACGTCAGGTTGCCATCGCCCACGAGGCCTCGATCCGGTTCGATCACGACGCCGCGCGGTTCCGGCTGACCTATTGCGAGGCGACACAGTCCGACACTGCCATCCCGCTTTGTGAAAAGGTCGAATTCCTCTCGGCCTCAACCGCCAAGAACGCGGCCCTGCCGCTGTTCATCTCCGCCACCCAAAGGGCAGCGCCGCTTCGGAACCTGCCCATCTTCGGGCGCATGAAAACAGGCATGCCCGAGATGATCGAGACCGCTGATGCCTTTGATCCGGACACATTTCTGGCCTTTGAAACGCGCGATCCGACCACGAACGCCGCACTCATCAAGGCCCGCAAAACCGATCCCGCGATGGCCGCCGACTATCAGGTTCTGGCGCTGGCCTACGATCACCTGATTGCCCAGGTTTCCCGGCTCAAGATCGAATGGGACGTGCTGCGCGCCAACGCGCATATCCTGCTGCTGCAGATGATCGCGCTGTGTCTTGTGGCCTTTGCGGCGCCATTCCGGCTGGGCAAATCCCTGAAAGACCTGATCTGACGAAAAAAGGGGCCGCGCGGCCCCTCTCTCAACGCATATGCGTTTGGCTTACTTGTAGCCAAAGGCGCTGTTGGGGATCAGCTGCACCGATCCACCGGGCGCTTTCCATTCCGATTCCAGACAGGCAGTGCCTTCTTTCTGAAAGTAGAGTGCCTTGAAATCATACCAGCCCGCCTTGGGCACATTCACCTTGGGGCGACCGGCGCTGGAACAGGGGGTGATCTCGTCCAGCTTGGCCACGGACTTGCCGCTGATCCAGAATTGCGCCCCGTCATTGGTGAAGAACTCCAGCTCGTAAACCCCGGCCGAGGGGAACTTGATATAGCCGCTGATGTCAGCCACGACCAGTTCGGGAATACCCGCGGTCAGCACCGGCGCGCCCTTACCCTTGTCCGGATAGTTCAGCCCTTTCAAAGGCTTACCGGGCTTGCTCGAGTTCTTGATCCGGCCTTTCGCCGCGCCCAGAGACCGCACCTGACGGTCGCCGGTGAAGTACTTGACCTTCAGGCCCTGCTTCAGACCGCTCGGCTGCGGGTTCGCCGGGGTGAGTTCGATCACACCCGCCGTCGCGACCGAGGCCGCAACCATGACACAGGCAGCAAGCAATCCTGCAAACAGCTTCTTCATGAATTCTTCTCCCTCAAAACCCCGCGCAATCCGGGGGAAAACCTTAACATACCTTGTTAACTTAGGCGTGGAATTTGTATTAGACAATCCCGTGCGCAAGGCTCTGCCACCGCGCGCGGGATCAACCCGCAAAATGCGCGCGCACGATGTCAGGCAGATGACAGAACTCATCAAATGCGTAATCATGCGCAATCTCTGCCACGGGGCGCTTGCGATATCCCCTGGTGAACAACGCAAAACCAACCCCCGCATTCACGGCCGTTTCGGCATCCACTTCACTATCGCCAACATAGAGCGCGGCACCGCCCCCCAGCCCTGCCAGCGTCGCCTGCAGCATCTCTGGTGCGGGCTTGCGGGTGGGCAGGCTGTCGCCACCGATCACCGTGGTGAAATAGCCGTCCAGCCCCATTTCACACAACAGATGCACCGCAGGCCCATGAGGTTTGTTGCTGCAGACCCCCATCGCATAGCCCGCGCCCTGCAAGGATTTCAGCGCCTCCTCCATCCCCGGATAAGGCTGCGCCAGCTTGGCCGGCGTGGTTTGGTAAATGGTCAGCAAATCCGCCGTAATACGCGCATGGTCGGCCAGGTCCATACCCCGGTGATCCATCACCCGTTCCGCCAGCTTGGGCAGGCCGTTGCCGACAAATGACGTGACCGTGGCGATATCCAGCGCCTCCTGGCCTTCGTCGGCCAGCATCCGGTTCACCGCCAGATGAATGTCGGGCACACTGTCCACCAGCGTGCCGTCCAGATCAAAAACCACAGCCTTCATGCCCTGCCTCCGCGTGATTGCGCCTTGGGTTCCGGCCCTCACACAGGCCCTCACACAGGCGCCTGCGCACCGCCAAAGCCCGAGGGTCTACGCGCCGTCGGGCACAAACCGATAGGTATCGCCGCTGCGCTCGACGTGGCCCATGCCCCCTTGCGGCAAGTGATAGCCGATCAGCCGGGTCTTGTCTGCCGCCAACTGGTCCAAAAGCGACTGGCGCGTCGCGACCGCCGTGGCCCCGTCCTGATCCGAGCCGCTCTCCCACCCCGGTGCCGCAAAGGCAACGTGGTGATTGCCAATGGCGTCGCCCACGACCATGACGCTTTCACTGCCCTGACGCAGCTCAAACGCCATATGGCCCGGCGTGTGCCCGTAAGAGGCCCGCGCCGCCACCCCGGGCAGGATTTCCGCGCCATCGTCAAACAGCGTGATGGCGTCTTCGATCATTTCCATCCGGCGCTTGGCCCCGATCGCCATGGTGGTGCGCGCCGCCTCGATCGTGTCGACGGTCTTGGGGTCCCACCAGTAATCCCACTCGGCACGCCCCATCATGTACTGCGCCTCGGAGAACAGCGGGTCGTCAAAATCATCCAGCACCCCCCACAGGTGATCGGGGTGGCAATGGGTAAAGACAACATGGGTCACCTCCTCGGGCGCGACCCCGGCCTCGTCCAGCGCGTCGATCAACAGACCTGCGCTGTCCTGAAACCCGGTGCCCGAACCAACGTCAAACAGCACCGTGCGCTCGCCATCCTGCATCAGCGTCACATTGCACTCCGGCGTCAACGGGCCTTCAGTAATGCCAAACTCGGCCCGGATCGGGGCGAGCTGATCCTGAGGCATCGGGGCAAAGATGAATTCCGGCGGCAGCGTCAAGGTGCCATCCGACAGGGTGCGGATCTGCATGCTGCCCAGCGTTGCGGTATTTGCGGCAAAGGACGGTCTCAGACCCAATCCCGCCAGCCCTACGCTGGCCCCGGCCCCCTGCAACAGGCGTCTGCGCGTCAATGTCATGTGAATGTCCTCTTCCCTCATGTCGCAATTTGCAACATGCTGACATTCAAATGTGTGAATGGCAAGATGTTGGTTACAGGCGCTGGTGGTCGAACCTTATGCCGCGCGCCCCTTGCGACACCATCACCACCGACACCAGAAAAGCGCCCCCATGCCGCTCGGACCAATGCGGATCGCCATCCCTGTCGCCCTTTCCGACCAATTATTTTGCGAAATACCCAATACTACGAGTGTCCCTCTTGCTGCATGACTGCTATGACGCCAGCGACCTAGCTAAGTAGTTTAACATTAAACTATAAGCACCCAACGCCACGTTACTTAGAGGGAGGACGCTGGATATGGCGACCCATTTCGAAGACATCGACCCCATTGAAAGCCGTGAATGGCAGGACGCGGTCGAGGATGTCATTGCCCGCGACGGTGCCGACCGCGCCCATTATTTGCTGGACAAAGCTGTGCAACAGGCCCGCGCCTCGGGTGCCAACCTGCCGTTCTCGTCCACCACGCCCTATCAGAACACCATCCCGGCCGACGATCAGGAACCCTTCCCCGGTGATCTCGACATGGAATGGCGCATCCGCACCATCAACCGCTGGAACGCCATGGCCACCGTCGTGCGCCGTAACAAGGAATCCTCGGAATACGGCGGCCACATCGCCTCCTTTGCCTCATCCGCAGTCATGTATGATATAGGGCTAAACCATTTCTGGCGCTCCAAGTCCGCGATCCACGGCGGCGACCTTGTCTTCTTCCAGGGCCACGTCATCCCCGGCATCTATGCGCGCTCCTTCATGGAAGGACGCCTGAGCGAAGAGCAGATGGAGAACTTCCGCTCCGAGGTGAACGGCAAGGGCCTCTCGTCTTACCCCCACCCCTGGCTGATGCCCGACTACTGGCAGTTCCCGACCGTCTCAATGGGTCTCGGCCCGCTCATGGCGATCTATCAGGCGCGGTTCATGAAATACATGCACAACCGCGGCCACATCGACATGGCCGACCGCAAGGTCTGGTGTTTCCTTGGTGACGGTGAGATGGACGAACCGGAATCGCGCGGCGCCATCGACCTTGCCGCTCGTGAAGGCCTCGACAACCTGATCTTTGTGGTCAACTGCAACCTGCAACGCCTTGATGGCCCGGTCCGTGGCAACCACAAGATCGTTCAGGAGCTCGAAGGCGACTTCCGCGGCGCTGGCTGGAACGTCATCAAGCTCCTCTGGGGCAAAGGCTGGGACGATCTGCTAGAGAATGACACCTCGGGCAAGCTGCGTCAGTTGATGGACGAAACTGTTGATGGCGACTACCAGACCTTCAAATCCAAGGATGGTGCCTATATCCGCAAGCATTTCTTCGGCAAGTACCCCGAGACCGCCAAGCTGGTCGAAGACTGGAGCGATGAACAGATCTGGTCCCTGCGTCGCGGCGGCCATGACCCGCAAAAGGTCTACACCGCCTTCAAACGCGCGACCGACACCAAGGGCACGCCCACCTGCCTGCTTGTGAAAACCGTCAAAGGCTATGGCATGGGCTCGGCGGGTGAAGGCATGAACATCACCCACCAGCAAAAGAAGATGGCCGAGGATCAGCTGCGCGCCTTCCGCGACCGCTTTCAGATCCCGGTCAGCGACGAAGACCTGCCCAAGGCCCCCTTCGTCAAGCTGAACAATGCGCAGAAATCCTATCTCGCCGACCGCCGCAAGGCTCTGGGCGGCGAATTCCCCAAGCGTTTCTCGGACGCGCCGTCGCTACCCATCCCGGCGTTGGACAAGTTCGAAACCCAGCTCAAGGGCACCGGCGAGCGTGAGATTTCCACCACCATGGCCTTTGTCCGCATCCTGACCACGCTGTTGCGGGACAAAGAGATCGGCAAGAACATCGTGCCGATTGTGCCGGACGAAAGCCGCACCTTTGGCATGGAAGGCTTGTTCCGCTCGGTTGGCATCTACAACCCCGAAGGCCAGAAATACACGCCCGAAGACGCCGACCAGATGATGTACTACAAGGAAACGACCAACGGTCAGGTCCTGCAAGAGGGCATCAACGAAGCCGGTGCCATGGCCGACTGGATCGCCGCCGCCACAGCCTACAGCAACCACGGCGTGCCGATGATCCCCTTCTTCATCTACTATTCCATGTTCGGCTTCCAACGCATCGGCGACCTCGCTTGGGCTGCAGGCGACAGCCGTGCGCGCGGCTTCATGCTGGGCGGCACCGCAGGCCGCACCACGCTGAACGGCGAGGGCCTGCAACATGAAGACGGCCACAGCCATATCATCGCGGGCACCATCCCGAACTGCATCACCTATGACCCGACCTTCCAGTTCGAAGTCGCCGTCATCGTGCAGCACGGGCTGAAACGCATGTATCAGGAACAGGAAGACGTTTTCTTCTATCTCACCCTGATGAACGAAAACTATGCCCACCCCGACATGCCCATGGGCGTCGAGGATGAGATCATCAAAGGTCTCTACCGCTTCAAAGAGGTCAAGAAGCCGACCAAGAAGCATGTCACCCTGATGGGATCGGGCACCATCCTCGTTCAGGCCCTCAAAGCCGCCGAGATGCTCGAAGAAGACTTTGGCGTCACAGCCGAAATCTGGTCAGCCCCCAGCTTCAACGAACTGGCCCGTGATTGCCAGGACGTCGCCCGCTGGAACCGCCTGAACCCGCTGGAAGAGCCGAAGGAAAGCTTTGTCAGCCAGCAGCTCAGCAAGGCCAAAGGCCCGATCATCGCGGCCACCGACTACATGAAGAACTACGCCGAGCAGATCCGCACCTGCGTTCCAAACCGCTACACGGTTCTGGGCACGGATGGATTTGGCCGCTCCGACAGCCGCGTGAACCTGCGCCGCTTCTTCGAGGTGGACGCCAACCACATTGCCGCTGCCGCCATGGTAGACCTCTACCGCGAGGGCAGCATCACCAAGAAAGTGCTGGAAAGCGCACTTGCCAAATACGACATCGACGGCGCCAAGCCGAACCCGCGCCTGGTGTGATCGGGACACGGACGCTTGCCGAGCAAAAGTGGAAACCGGTTTTGCGGTTAAGGCAAGCGCCCACAAAGAATTGGAGAATTTGACATGACTATCGAAGTAAAAGTTCCCGACATCGGCGATTTTGACAATGTGCCCGTGGTGACCGTTCTGGTCAGCGTCGGCGACGTGATCGCGGTGGAAGATCCGATTGTCGAGCTGGAAAGCGACAAGGCCACGATGGAAGTGCCCTCGTCCGCAGCGGGCACCGTAAAAGAGATCAAGGTTGCCGAAGGCGACAACGTTTCCGAAGGCTCACTGATCCTGGTGCTTGAGGGCGAAGGTGGTGCGGCCGAACCGGCCATCGAGGCCGCTCCTGCCGCTGCCGCCCCGGCCCCCGCAGCGCCTGCCGCCCCCGCGGCTCCGGCGGCGCCTGCTCCGGCTGTGACAGATGCTGGCTTTGGCAAAGCACATGCCTCGCCCTCAGTCCGCGCATTCGCTCGTCAGTTGGAGATTGATCTGGCATCGGTGAACGGATCGGGCCGCAAGGGCCGCATCCTTCGCGAAGACATCACCGCGTACCTCAAATCCTCAACCGCCGCTGCCCCCGCCGCAGCCGGTGCGGCCCAAGGCGGCATGGGCATCCCGCCAATCCCTGCCGTGGACTTCTCGAAATTCGGCGCAATCGAAGATGTCGAGATGCCCCGCATCAAAAAGATCAGCGGCCCGGCCCTGCATCGCTCGTGGCTGAACATCCCGCATGTCACCCACAATGACGAGGCCGACATCACCGACCTCGACAAATACCGCAAGGAAATGGACACGATGGCCAAGGAAGACGGCTATCGCGTGACCTTGCTGAGCTTTGTCATCAAGGCCAGCGTTTCGGCGCTGAAGCAGCACTGGGAAGTCAATTCGTCGATCCACCCGGACGGCGACAAGCTGATTAAGAAATCCTACTACAACATCGGGTTTGCTGCGGATACGCCGGGTGGCCTGATGGTCCCGGTGATCAAAGACGCAGACAAAAAAGGTCTGGTCGAGATTTCCAAAGACCTGATGGAACTGTCCGGCAAGGCCCGCGCAGGCGAACTGAAATCTGCTGATATGCAGGGCGCCACCTTCACCATCTCGTCGCTCGGCGGCATTGGCGGCACCTCGTTCACCCCCATCGTGAACGCGCCCGAAGTGGCGATCCTCGGCCTGACACGCAGCAAAATGGCCCCGGTCTGGAACGGCGAAGAATTCGTGCCGCGCCTGATGCAGCCTCTGTCGCTGTCTTATGACCACCGTGCCATTGACGGGGCCTTGGCCGCCCGGTTCACCGTGACCCTGAAAACCCTGCTTGCCGATATGCGCAAGCTGATGTGGTAAGGAGAGACCCCCATGGACATCAAAGTACCCGATATTGGTGATTTCTCCGAAGTCCCCGTTGTGTCGATCCTCGTCTCGGTTGGCGACACTGTCGCCGCCGAGGACCCGCTGATCGAACTGGAAAGCGACAAGGCCACGATGGAAGTGCCCGCGCCCGCCGCCGGTGTGGTCAAGGAAATCAAAGTGGCCGAAGGTGACAATGTCTCCGAAGGCACCACGATCATGATCTTCGAAGGTGCTACAACCGAAGAGGCCCCGAAAGGGACCGATGAGGCCTCTGCCGCACCCGCCGCACCCCAGGCCATCGCCGCCACCGGCACCGCCACCGGCGCAGGTGACGTGCACGCCGAAGTCGTCGTCCTCGGCTCTGGCCCCGGTGGCTACACCGCCGCCTTCCGCGCGGCCGACCTTGGCAAATCCGTCGTGCTGATCGAAAAAGACGCCTCCCTGGGCGGTGTCTGCCTCAATGTCGGCTGTATCCCGTCCAAGGCGCTCCTGCACGCCGCCAAGGTCATGACCGAGGCCGAAGACATGGCCCATCACGGCATCACCTTCGCCAAACCCTCGGTCGATCTCGACGCGCTGCGTGGCTGGAAAGACAGCGTGATCACCCAGCTCACGGGCGGCCTCGCTGGCCTCGCCAAGGCCCGCAAGGTTCAGGTTGTGAACGGCTACGGCACCTTCACCGGCCCCAACATGATCGAAGTCGACAACGATGGCGCGAAATGCACCGTCAGCTTCGACCAGTGCATCATCGCCGCTGGCTCAGAACCCGTCACCCTGCCTTTCATCCCGCATGACGACCCCCGCGTGATCGACTCCACCGGCGCGCTGGAACTGCAGGACATTCCCGAACGCCTACTGGTCCTCGGCGGCGGCATCATCGGCCTGGAAATGGCCTGCGTCTATGACGCTTTGGGCACGAATGTGACCATTGTCGAGTTCATGGACCAGATCATCCCCGGTGCCGACAAAGATATCGTCAAACCCCTGCACACCCGGATCAAGGGCCGCTACGAAGCCATCCTGACCAAAACCAAGGTCACTGCGGTCGAAGCCACCGACGAAGGCCTGAAAGTGACAATGGAAGGCCCCGACGGCGAAAAGACCGACACCTTCGACAAACTCTTGGTCGCGGTGGGCCGCCGCCCCAACGGCGCCAAGATCAACGCCGCCGCAGCTGGCGTCGCCGTGGACGAACGCGGCTTTATCGCCGTCGACTCCCAACAACGCACCGGCCAAAGCCACATCTTCGCCATCGGCGACGTGGTCGGCCAACCGATGCTGGCGCATAAAGCGGTACACGAAGGCAAGGTCGCCGCCGAAGTCACCGCAGGCCACAAACGCCACTTCGACGCCCGCGTGATCCCCTCGGTCGCCTACACCGACCCCGAGGTCGCCTGGGTCGGCGTCACCGAAACGCAGGCCAAGGCAGAGGGCATTAAACTGGGCAAAGGCTCCTTCCCCTGGGCCGCCTCGGGCCGCTCGCTCTCGCTGGGACGCTCCGAAGGCATCACCAAGGTGCTGTTTGACGAACACGAACGCGTCATCGGCGCGGGCATCGTCGGCCCCAACGCCGGTGACCTGATCGCCGAAGTGGCGCTGGCGATTGAGATGGGTTCCGACGCGGTGGATCTGGGACACACCATCCACCCGCACCCAACCCTCTCGGAAACCATCAACTTCGCCGCCGAGATGTTCGAAGGCACTATCACCGACCTGATGCCCCCGAAAAAACGCAAGTAACCAGGGCGCGGGCCGCGATACTTTATGCGGTCCGCCCCTGCTTCATTTCGCCAAAAATACTCCGGGGTGAATTGGCCCTTCAGGGCCAAGAGGGGCAGCGTCCCTGTTAGCGCGCCGTAGGTCGGACAAATTTGTCCGACCTACCACAGGTCTCACAAAGGCCAGAACCATGGGATCAACGCCGAGGCGATCACACCAATCGACAGGTTCAGCGGAATGCCCACCCGCATGAAATCGGTGAACCTATAGCCCCCCGGCCCATAGACCATCATGTTGGTCTGATAGCTGATTGGCGTGGCAAAGGTGGCGCTGGCGGCAATCATCACCGCAATCACCAAGGGCCGCGGATCAACACCCAACGACAGCGCAATCCCGATGGCCACCGGCGTCAGAACCACCGCCACCGCGTGGTTGATGGTCTCTGACAAAACCGAGGTCAAAAGATAAATCGCCCAGACGATAAAGAACGGCGGCAGCCCCGCGATATAGGGCGAAATCGCATGCACGATCAGCTCAATCGCCCCTGATGTCTCCAGCGCGGTCGCCACCGCCAGCATGGCAAAGATCAACGCCAACAGACGCCCGTCGACAAAACCAAAGGCCTCATCGCTGTCGATACACCGCGTCAGGAACACCGTCGCCATCGCCAGAACCGCCAGCAACAGGATGGGCGCGACGCCAAAGGCCGCAAGGATCACGATGCCCGCCAACGCCCCAATGGCAATCGGCGCATGGCTGCGGCGATAGGCACGGTCGGTGGGCTTGGCCACATCCAACAGGTTCATTTCCGAGGCAAGGCGCTGAATGTCCTCGGGCGCGCCCTCGAGCAACAGCGTATCCCCCGCCTGAACCACCAGATCATCCAGCTGACGCCCGATGTTCTTGTCCCGCCGGTGGGCCGCCAGCGGATAAACCCCAAACCGGCGGCGCAGGCGCAGATCGCCCAGACGGCGGCCAACCATCTTGCAGTTCGGCGTGATCAGCGCCTCGACCGTGGTGGTTTCCACCGCCGACACCTGATCGACGCGCTTCAGCGATTTGTTGCGTTGCAGGCTCAGCAGTTCGGTCATCTTGGTGCGCAACACCACACGGTCGCCCACCTGCAGCACCACCTCTTTCAGGTTGCGTCGCAGCGAGGCATCGCCGCGGATCACGTCCACCAGCCGCACGCCGTCGCGTTTGAACAGCTGCACATCCAGCGCCTCGCGCCCGATCAGGTTCGAATCCGGCGGGATCACCGCCTCGGTAAAGAACTTCTTGGCCGCCTTGTCGGTCAACAGATCCGCCATGCTGTCCCGGCTGGGCAACAGGCGCGGCGCGATGAACGCCAAATAGGCCCCGCCCCAGATCGCCAGAATGATCGCCAGCGGTGTGACCTCAAAAATCGTGAAAGGCTCCAGCCC
This sequence comes from Shimia sediminis, assembly GCF_003990645.1. GTDB lineage: Bacteria > Pseudomonadota > Alphaproteobacteria > Rhodobacterales > Rhodobacteraceae > Shimia > Shimia sediminis. The sequence goes on along the minus strand of NZ_RYZK01000008.1, from coordinate 51,548 downwards.
ACGATCCCGCGCCACGCCGTCCACCAACAGGTTGGTCGAGGTGCCGATCAGCGTCAGACAGCCGCCTAAGATGGCCGCATAGCTCAAGGGAATCAGGAACTTGCTGGCCGAGATGTTCAGCTTGCGCGCCAATTGCACAAACACCGGGATCATCACCACCACAACCGGCGTGTTGTTCATGAACGCCGAGGCCACCATGACAAAGATCATCAGCGCCCCGATGGCAATTGCCGGATTGCGATCGGCCTGCGCCTCGGCCAGTTGCGTGAACCAGTCCAGCGCCCCGGTCCTGACCAAGGCCCCCATGACAATGAACATCGCCGCAATCGTCCAGGGCGCCGGGTTCGACAGAACATGCAACGCCTCTTTATAGGGCAACAACCCCAGGATCAGCATGACCGAAGCCCCGGCAATGGCCACCACCTCGGCCGGATAGGCTTCGCGCATGAACAGGGCGAACATGCAGACCACCACGCCCAACGCCAGAAACGCCTGCGTGGTCTGAGAAAACTCGAATAATTCCATAGGTCTTCCGTACTTGTCCCGGTGTTACAATTGCCGATGCGCCCTCACGGGGCAAGCGTCTCTTTTTGTTTCGGCTGCACCAGAAACACCCCCCCGAGGATCAGCCCGGCCGCCGCCCAGAACCACGGCGAATAGCTTTCGTTCAGGATCAGCATCGCCCAGATCACGCCTGTGGCGGTGACCGCATAGCCCACCTGTGACGCAAAAACCGAGCCCGCGCGCCCCACCAGCCAGACATATGACGCATAGATCACCGCATGAATGACCGACGACGCCACCAACGCCCATTCCGCAGCACCAAAGGGCCGCAACGGCGAGATGAACTGCCCGGTGCCCAGCGCCAGCGGCAGCGTGATCACGGCCCCCACCACCGAGGCCCCGAACAACACCTGGATCGGATCCAGCCCGCCCAGCCCCCAGCGGGCGACAAAATTGCCTTCGAACGCGTAGCACAGCACCGCCACCAGCGTCAGCGCCATCCACGGAACCGCCGCGCGGTCCGGCAGGCTCGCCTCGGGCAGCACCAACAGCAACACCCCCGCCAGCCCCAGAGCCAGCCCGCTCAGCCGCCGCATCTGGAACCGCTCCAGCGACAGCATCAGCGCAATCGGAAAGGCCGCCATCGGCACCAGTGACATCAGCACCGACTGCACCCCCGACGGGATATGCACCAGCGCCTTGAACGAGGCGCCGTTGGGAATGATGGTGCCGATCAGGGCGATGATGACATAAAGCCTCAGCGCCGGCGCCGTCAGCGGCAATGACCGCCCGGTGATCAGCGTCACACTGCCCAGTGTGGTCACCCCGATCACCAATTGCCAGAAGATCAGGCCAAACTGCTGATACCCGGTGCTGACCGCAATCTTGGCCAGCGGCTGAGTCAGGCCCCAACCTGTGCCCATGCCAATCAGAACCAGCGTGTAAAAGACCAGCTGTCGCCGGGTCATACAGGACCAGCCTGCGCCAACCGCCCGCCCTGACGGACCATCTCGACACGGGTGGCGGCGCCGGTGCGGTCGTCGGTCTCGACGTAAAGCCCCGACAGCGTCGCCTCGCCCAGCGCCGGTGTGAATCGCGCCTTGGGCATGCCGGTCACGAACCGGCGCATCGGCTCGGTCTTTTCCATGCCGATCACGCTGTCATAATCGCCACACATGCCCGCGTCCGACTGAAACGCCGTGCCCTTGGGCAGGATCTGCGCATCTGCGGTCGGTACATGCGTATGGGTGCCGACAACCACGCTGGCGCGGCCATCGCAGAAATGCCCCATGCCCATCTTTTCCGAGGTCGCCTCGCAGTGAATATCAATCAACGAGGCCTGTACCATGCCGCCGCGCGGGTACTTGCGCAGCACCCCGTCAACGGCAGAAAACGGATCGTCGAACGGGCGTTTCATGAACACCTGCCCCAGCGCCTGCGCCACCAGAACCTTGCGGCCACCGCGCGCCTCGAACACGCCATGCCCGCGCCCGGGCACATCGCCATGGGCATAGTTCATCGGACGGATGATACGCGGCTCGGTCTGGATGAACTGCATCATGTCCTTCTGGTCAAAGGCATGATCCCCCAGCGTCACCACATCCGCCCCTGCATCCAGCAGCAGCTTGGCGTGGTCTGCGCTCAGCCCCATGCCATTGCTGGCATTCTCGCCATTCACCACGACAAAATCCAAGCGCCACGCATCCCGTAGGCGTGGCAGGTTGTCCCTCACGGCAGCACGCCCGGCGCGCCCCATGACATCTCCGAGGAAAAGCATCTTCATGCTCCATGGCCTATCGCTATCTGTCAGCCCGGGCAAGAGGCAGCCACCCCCGAAAGACCCGATCAGGATGCCGCACGCCCGACAATGTGCTAGAATGCCCCCGCGACCGGGACCCCTACGAAAGAAACGCCATGCCCAGACCCTTGCCCCACGAGGCCGACACCCCCTTCATGGTCTACGCCGGAACCGGCACCGACCTGATTTTCAACCGCGGCGTCAACCTGCCCGGCTTTGCCTCATTTCCGCTGCTTGAGAACCCGAACACGCGGGCGGTCATGGCCCAGCAGATGCAAGAGCTTGTCGACCTAGCAGGCGAGATGAACCTCGGCTGCATCCTTGATGCGCCAACCTGGATGGCCAATGCCGACCGCGCCGCGCCCCTTGGCTATGACGCCCAGCGCCTTGCCGTGGTGAACATCGAAGGCGTTGCCCTCATGGAAGAGGTCCGCCAAGCAGCAGATCGCGACGACGTGCTGGTCTCGGCCTGTATCGGACCGCGCCATGACCCCTATGCCGACATCCCCTCGATGACCACGGATCAGGCGCGCCGCTATCACACGGCCCAAATGACCACCCTGCGCGACACATCAGTGGATCTCGTCACTGCCTACACCTTCAACCGCCCCGCCGAGGCCGCAGGCTGCATCCTTGCCGCTGACGATGCCGGACTCCGGATCGTGATGTCGCTGGTTGTTGAAACCGACGGATGTCTTGACGATGGCACCCCGCTCAATCAGGCGATTGACCAAATCGACGCCGAGACCGACGCCGCCGCGGCGTTCTTCATGATCAACTGCGCCCACCCCAGCCATTTCGCCGACAGCCTCACCGCCCATCCGCGCCTGCAAGGCGTTGTCGCCAATGCCTCGCGCTGCTCCCATGCCGAGCTGGACGAGGCCGACAGCCTCGATGATGGCAACCCGCAGGAACTGGGTCAGGAGGTGGCCGACATCCTGCACCGGAACCCGGCCATCCGGGTCTTTGGCGGCTGCTGCGGCACCGACATGCGCCACCTGCGCGCCATGGCCAAGGCGTCCCGATCCTGACCCCGCGCGCCAAGGCATTTCGAAATGCCTTGCACCGTTGCGCAAAAATCGGGAACGCTGCGCAAAATGCCCTTGCCTGCCGGAGCCCCCATGCAGTTCAACAAAGACCCCAACCGCTTTGCCATCACCCCCGGTTCGCGAACCATGAAGGCGGTCGTCACCCTCGGCAATGGCGGCGTCGATATGCTGAGTTACCGGGATGTGCCGATCCCCACCCCCGGCCCCGGTCAGGTCCTGCTGAAAGTCGCCGCCGCCGGCGTCAACAATACCGAGATCAACACGCGGCTCGGCTGGTACTCTTCCAGCGTGACAGGCGCCACCGAAGACACGCAGGATGTAGAGGCCAGCGACGGCGGCTGGAACGAGGAAACCCCCTTTCCCTTTATCCAGGGCACCGACTGCTGCGGTCATGTCGCCGAGGTTGGCCCGGGTGTGTCCGAGACCCGCATCGGCGAACGCGTGCTGGTCCGCGCCTGCATGCGGCTTGATGGCTACGACACCATGGACAACATCTGGATGGCCTCGGACTTTGACGGCGCCTTTGCGCAATATGTCGTCGTACCCGCCTCCGAGGCCATGGCGGTGACCTGCGACTGGTCAGACGCCGAATTGGCCACCATCCCTTGCGCCTATGCGACCTCGGAAAACATGGTGCACCGCGCGGGCGTCAAACGTGGGGATACTGTCCTGATCACCGGCGCCTCGGGCGGTGTCGGCTCGGCCACGGTCCAACTGGTCAAACGCCGCGGTGCCCGCGTCATCGCCATCGCAGGGGCCAGCAAAATGGATCAGGTCCGCGAGCTTGGCGCCGATGTGGTGCTGGAACGCGGCACCAATCTGGTCAGCGACCTCGGCAAAGAAAGCGTCGACGTGGTGATCGACAATGTCGCCGGAGACGGCTTTCCCCCGATGCTCGAACTCCTCAAACGCGGCGGCAAATATGCCTCTTCCGGGGCCATTGGCGGGCCAATCGTCGAAATGGACATGCGCAACCTTTACCTCAAGGACATCACCCTGATCGGTTGCACCGCATGGGACGAACCTGTCTTTGCGAACCTGATCGGTTACATCGAGCGGGGCGAGATTCGCCCGCTTCTGGCCCGGACGTTCCCCCTACACGAGATCGCCGCTGCCCAGACCGAGTTCATGAAAAAAACCCACGTCGGAAACTTTGTGCTGATCCCCGAGGCCTAAGGCAGAAAACACCGCAATAAGGTAAGGTTTTCCTCCATAACCATGTTGTACAACTTGGTTAAGTGCCCCGAAAAAAGGTGTACAAGATGGTCATTTCGCGCTCAGAAGCTGCGAATGCCGCTTTCCGTGACGATCATGTCGAGCGGCTGATCCGTCGGCTCCAGCGGCAGGTCCTCGGCCTCTTGCGCATCAAAGGCAAAGCCGATGGCCAGCGTGGCGCGCCGCGCCCGCAGCCGTTCCAGCGTGCGGTCGTAGAACCCGCCGCCATAGCCCAAACGCCCCCCCTGCATGTCAAAGGCGACCAGCGGCACGATCAGGATTTCGGGGTCAAAATAATCATCTATTTCAGGCACTTGCGCGCCAAACGGGCCTTCTTTCAACGGCCCGTCTGGCTCCCATCTGGAAAACTCCAGCGGCAGGCCAGCCCCCTGGATAACCGGCACCCCTACCGGTCCATAGGCCGCCGCCTCGGCCATGGCAGCCAGCGGATTGATCTCGGTGCGGATCGGCATGTACCCCGCCAAGGGCACACCGCGATAGCCCGCCAGCACCTCGGACAAAAACCCCGCCTGCCCCGGCCCCACCACCTCAAACGCGGCCTTGCGCCGGGCAAATGCGGCCTTGCGCGCGGCGGCTTTGACCTCAGATAAATCTATATTTTTCATTATGTTAGCACCAACGCCGCCAGTCCGAGAAAGGCAAAGAACCCGATGACATCCGTGACCGTCGTCACGAAGGTCCCCGAGGCCAGAGCCGGGTCAACACCCACCTTGTCCATAACAATCGGCACAACGGTCCCCGCCAGTCCGGCAACGACCAGATTGATCACCATAGCGGCAGCAATGATATAGCCCAGATCCAACGAGCCGAACCACAACACCCCCACTCCGCCCATGATCACGGCAAAGGCCACCCCGTTGAGAAGCCCTGTCAAAACCTCGCGTCGGATCACCCGCCAGACGTTCGCGCCGGTCAGATCTTTGGTCGCAATGGCGCGCACCGCCACGGTCAGAGACTGGGTCCCCGCATTGCCGCCCATCGAGGCCACGATTGGCATAAGTACCGCTAATGCAACGAATTTTTCAATCGTCCCTTCGAAGATCGCGATCACCCCCGAGGCCAGAATCGCCGTCAACAGGTTCACGCCCAACCATGGAAAACGTTGCCGCGCCGTGGCAGACACGGTGTCCGTCAACGAGCTTTCCCCGACGCCCGCAAGGCGCAGGATGTCTTCCTCGTGCTCTTCATCCAGCACCGCCATCGCATCGTCGATGGTGATGACACCCACCAGCCGATCATTCTCATCCACCACCGGCGCCGAGATCAGGTGATACTGGTTAAAGGCATAGGCCACGTCCTCTTCGTCCTGGTGGACCGGGATAATCTGAAAGACCTCTTCCAGAATATCCCTAAGAGGCACCTCCCGGCGCGACGACATGATACGTCCCAGCGTGACGTTTCCGATCGGCCGCATTTTGGGATCGACCAGGATTACGTGGTAGAATTGTTCGGGGAGTTCCTCGGCTTCTCTAAGGTAATCAATGCATTGGCCCACGTTCCAGTGCTCTGGCGCCCAGGCCGTTTCGCGCTGCATCAGGCGGCCAGCGGACTCTTCCGGATAGGCCAGCGCCTGCTCCACAGCGACGCGATCTGCATCCTCAAGAGCGTCAAGGATCGCCTCTTGCTGCGGCTCATCCAGATCCTCGACCAGGTCTACAACGTCATCGGATTCCAGGTCCCGCACCGCCTCGGCCAGAACGTCCGGTTTCAGAAGCGAAATGATCTCTTCCCGCACGCTTTCGTCGAGTTCCGACAGGATGTCGCCATCAAACTCGCGGTCGTAAAGCTCGATCAATCGGCGTCGGTCAAAGGCATTGATCTGCTCGAGAAGGTCAGCAATATCAGCCGGGTGCAACGGATCCATCAGGGCTGTCAGCCCGTTTTGGTCCCCACGATCGACCGCAAACAGAATGGCCGTGACCGCTTTGGGATCAAGCAGATAGGCATCTTCCTCGATATCGGTTTCGGGGGGGATCTGATCGAATTCCTGACTCATGACGCACCCTCCTTGCCGCTTGTCGCGGACCATAGGGGAAAATCCGGGCGAAACTCAACGGAAAGCGACGCACGCGGGGCTTATTTTCACAGCACATGCACCTCTGACGAGGGCAAGCCCGGATTTTATTGAAAGTCCAACAGGACCTATTGCACACGGGCCATTTCGGGGGCAGCCTTGTTCCCCTATAGCCTGAGTGCCGCAAGGTTCGGCATAGGCGCAGGCAGGAGACAGAGATGAGCGAACAGGTTCTTTTGCTGGGACAGACACTTGGGTTTGCCGCAAACCCTTTTGACCTGCCTCTGGACGAAGCCGTGATCCATCATCGGCGTGGTGGCGTTCTCGTCGGTGGCGGAAAAATTCTCGCGGTGGGGGACCGCGACGAGCTGAAACAGCAGCACCCGCAGACAAAAACTGTGGACTATGGCGAAAAGCTGATCACCGCAGGCTTTGTCGACGCCCATGTGCATTACCCGCAGACCGGCATCATTGCCAGCTGGGGCAAGCGGTTGATCGACTGGCTGAACAGCTACACCTTCCCAGAGGAAATGCGCTTTCACGACGCCGACTATGCCGCTGATATTGCAAAGCTCTACTTTAACCTGACTCGCAGTCATGGCGTCACGACCATGGTCAGCTATTGCACCATTCACCCCGAGTCGGTGGATGCCTTTTTCAATGAAGCCCAGATGCGCAACCAGCGCGTCGTCGCCGGCAAAACCTGCATGGACCGCAACGCTCCGGGCGGGCTGCGTGACACGGCACAATCCGCCTATGACGACAGCAAGGCCCTGATTGGCAAGTGGCACGGTCTGGACCGGTTGAGCTATGCCATCACACCACGATTCTCGCCCACATCGACGCCCGAGCAACTTCGTGCCCTGGGTGATCTCTGGACCGAGCATCCAGAATGTCTGATGCAAACCCACCTCAGTGAACAGACCGACGAAATTGATTGGGTGCTCGGCCTCTACCCCGAGGCGCGGGACTATCTGGATACCTATGAAATGTTCGGCCTTCTGGGGGAAAAGGGCCTCTATGGCCACGCCATTCACCTGCAAGACCGCGAACGCGCGCGACTGAAAGAGGTGGGCGCGGGGTTGATCCACTGCCCCACCTCGAACACCTTTATCGGGTCGGGGCTGTTCGACATGGGCGGGCTGATGGCCGAGGGCCAGCGCGTCGGTCTCGCCACGGACACCGGCGGCGGATCAAGCTTTTCGATGCTGCGCACCATGGCCGCAGCTTACGAAGTCGCGCACCTGCGCCACACCTCGCTGCATGCCGCCCAACTGATCTGGCTGGCGACTGCAGGCTCTGCCGCGGCACTGCATATGGAGAACAAGATCGGCAACCTGACGCCGGGGCTCGAGGCTGACCTTGTGGTCCTCGACCTGGCCTCGACCCCCGATATCGCCCAGCGCACCGCACGCGCCGACGACCTTTGGGAGGCGCTCTTTCCGACCATAATGATGGGGGATGATCGTGCGATTGCGGACGTCTGGATCAACGGGTCAAACCAAATCTGACCGATGTGTCACCGGTGTGGGAAATCCTCCCGCCAGAGGCAATCCCGAGACAACGGGCCAAAGGCCCGGTGGCGAGATATCCAGCGCGCCGAAGGCGCACAATTCAATACCACCTGTACAAACGAGAACCGGGCGGCCTGAACCGCCCGGTTTTCTTGTTTTTTAGATCTGCTTACTCAGCAGCGGTGATCTTGTTTCTCTTGCCATCACGATAAAGCGCCTTGGCAAGTGCGACGCACATGAGGCCCATCACCATGGTGAACGGCAAAGCACCAATGATCATGGCATTTTTCAACGCATCCATTGGATTGTTCTCGCCCGCTGCCAGGATCAAGGTCCCAATCACTGCCGTCAGGATCAGACCCCAGACGATACGGTGCTTGATGCCGGTTTCCTGCTCGCCGCCGGACATGATGGTGTTCATCACCAGAATGCCCGAGTCTGCCGAGGTAACAAGGAAGGTCATGATCAGAACCACGCACATGATGGTCAGTCCCGACAACAACCCGCCATCGATCATTTGGGCCAGCGTAGCGAACAACTGGTTGGTCTGTGAGGCGCCGGTGATGGCACCCGCGGCGCTTCCGGTCAGTTCCAGATCAATCGCCGTGCCACCCAGAATGGTCATCCAGGCAAAACACACGAGTGCCGGTGCAAAGACACAGCCAACGATGAATTCGCGCACGGTGCGACCTTTGGAAATCCGCGCCAGGAACAGACCCACGAAAGGTGAGAAGGCAATCCACCAGGCCCAGTAGAACGTGGTCCAGCCAGCCTGCCAGCCGAACTGGCGCTGAGCGTTGCCTGCCTCGTAGACTGCTGCCAGCGTGGCATCGTCCAACTCGGCAGCGGCTCCTTTGAGACCGGATTTGAAGGTCTCGAACCCATCAGAACCACCCCAGGCACCCCATGCGTTGGTTGCGCCGCCAATCAGGTCATCGGCCAGCGGTTTGGCCGCCTCGGGCAGTGCAGCAGCAAATGCGGCAGCATCCTGCGGACCGTAGGCACCAAAGCTGAGCGACACAAAGTTGAGGATGTAGTCGATGAATGCGGAGCCATAGGTGCTCATGGCAAAGGCGAAAGAGCCAAAGATCACGAAAGTCGTCAACAGGATCAACGACAGCACGAGGTTCAGGTTCGACAGGTACTTCACCCCACGCCCCACACCGGACACGGCCGAAAGGATCGACAGCCCCATAATCACGATCAACCCTGAGACCAGACCGACCTTGCTGGGCACCGGCACGTCACCGGCCGAGTTCATGATCCACTCAACCCCAGTGATCGCATAAACACCATCGATGAACTGGCTCACGCCAAACCCGATCGTGACCGAAACCCCCAGAATGGTGGCAACAACACCCAGAACATCGACAACATGGCCCAGAAAGCCGTTCATCAGCGGACCGAACAATGGCGTCAGTGCAGAACGGATGGTGAGCGGCATATCGCGCGTGTAGGCGTAATAGGCAAGGCTGAGGCCAGTGACCACGTAGATCGCCCAGGCATGGAAACCATAGTGCGCAAACGTGTAACGATAGGCCGATTGCACGGCGGCCTCGGTGTTCCCGGCAACTTCACCGGCAACCACCACGGGGTTGGACCCCCAGAGGCTCAGCGGTTCGGCAGTGGCAAACACCATCAGACCGACACCCAGACCGGCCCCAAACATCATCGAGAACCAGGAAAAGTTGGAAAACTCGGGCTTTTCTCCGGGTTTGCCCATGAGCTGTGATCCGGTTTTCGGCAGCACGGCAATAACAAACAGGAAGAACGCGAAAAAGCCCACAATCAGAATGTAGAACTGGTTGAAGATATTGAGCAACTGGCTGTTCAGACTGCCCAGCGTGCCATTTGCATTGGCCGGCCAGATCAGCGCCCACAGAACCAGCGCGACCATTATACCCTTGGACAAGAGTGCAATCTCGACGCTGTTGCCCTGATAGAATCCGCCGCCGGCTTTACGGATCTGAAGTTCCGTAAAAGGTGGTTTGATAGACATGTGTTTCCTCCCTGATCACACATTTCATGCAGTGTGGGAGGATCAGCCGCGTGTTTTCGGAAACAGAAACGATACTATTGCGACCAATAGCGACCTTTTAGCGCTAACAAATGTCAGATTCGCGCCAAAACACAGGCGAAAACCGGAATATGTGGTGCTTTTTTAGGCGTTTACGGCCTTAGAAGGCCTTGAAGGTCAACGTGGTCAAGGATCGCTCGATTCCGTCGATCCCCAAGAGATTCTCGTTGATGTATTTACCGACATCGGCATCGCCGGGGATGTAGAGTTTCATCAGCAAGTCGTAGTCACCACTGGTCGAAAACAATTCCGAGTGGATTTCCTTGAGCGCAATCTCTTCGGCCACGCGGTAGGTGGTGCCGGGACGGCAACGGATCTGGATGAATACACAGGTGGTCATGTCGGGCCTCATGGATGTTTGTGCTTAAGCTGACACAATTGGCGCACCTTCCACAATCCCGAAACGTGCGTCTTGGCCTTGGGCGCGCCCACCCCTATAAGACCAGCGAACCGCAGACAAAGGACAGTTCCATGCGCAGCGCAAGCGTCGCCCGCACCACCGCGGAAACCGAAATCACTGTCGAGATCACCCTCGACGGCAGTGGCATTTATGACAACCAGACCGGTGTCGGTTTTTTCGATCACATGCTGGACCAGCTGTCGCGCCATTCGCTGATCGATATGACGGTACGCGCCAAGGGCGATTATCATATCGACGACCACCACACGGTCGAAGACGTGGGCATCGCTCTGGGCCAGGCGCTGACGCAGGCGCTTGGCGACAAGAAGGGCATTCGCCGCTACGCCGCCTGCCACCTGCCGATGGATGATGCGCAGGTGCGTGCCGCCCTGGACCTGTCCGCACGTCCCTACCTGATCTGGAACGTCGAAATGCCAACGGACAAGATCGGCACATTTGACACCGAGTTGGTGCGCGAGTTTTTTCAGGCGTTCAGCACCCACGGCGGCATCACGCTGCACGTGGACCAGATCCACGGATTCAACAGCCACCACATTGCCGAAGCCACGTTCAAAGCGGTGGCGCGCGCCCTGCGCGAGGCAGTTGAAACCGATCCCCGCAAGGCGGATGCGATTCCTTCGACCAAAGGGGCGTTGTAAAAGACATGCTGACGGCCATCATTGACTACGAGAGCGGCAACCTGCACTCGGCCGAAAAAGCATTCCAGCGTATGGCGCGCGAGGTGGACGGCGGCGAGGTTGTGGTGACCTCGGACGCTGATGTTGTGGCCCGCGCGGATCGGTTGGTCCTGCCGGGTGACGGTGCCTTTCCGGCATGTGCCGCCGAATTGCGCGGTCACAAGGGCATCTATGATGCCATGGTTGAGGCGGTCGAAACAAACGGCCGTCCATTTCTGGGCATCTGTGTCGGCATGCAACTGATGGCAACGACAGGCCATGAGTACGAAGAAACCGCTGGCCTTGGCTGGGTTGCGGGTGATGTGGAGCGGATCACACCCGAGGACAAAGCGCTGAAGGTGCCGCACATGGGCTGGAACGACCTGATCGTGGAGCGCGCCCACCCGGTTCTGGAGGGAGTCGCGACGGGCGATCACACCTATTTCGTGCACTCCTATCAGTTCCATGTCCAAAACCCCGAGGACCGGATTGCCCATGTAAACTATGGTGGCGATGTCACCGCAATCATCGGGCGCGACACCATGTTGGGCATGCAATTCCACCCGGAGAAAAGCCAGCATGTGGGGCTGCGCATGATCGGCAACTTTTTACGCTGGTCCCCCTAGCGATTTGGGGGGCCCTGCCCCTCTTGCGCCCAAGGGCGCAATTCACCCCGGGATATTTCTGGCCAAAAGAAGATCAGGCGGTTCGCAAAGCTGTGGGGGCTTGCCCATAGGCACGTCGGAAGGCGCGGGTGAAGCTTTCGGCGGAGCCATAGCCATAGCGGCGCGCCACGGCATCCACCCGATCACCGCGTGCCACATCCTGACGGGCCAGGATCAGGCGCCAGCGGCGCAGATAGCCCATGGGAGTCTCTCCGACGGTTTGCGTGAACAGCTCGCTGAAGCGGGACAGCGACAGGCCTGCGATCGCCGCCAGGTCGGCATTGCTCCAGGCTTTGTCCGGGTGGTCGTGGATCGACACGATGGCGCGGCTGAGACGCGGGTCAGCCATTCCGGCCAACAGCCCGACTTTGGTTGTGCCACGCTCGATCTGGAGGCGCAAAAGCCGCACGATCAGCGCCTCTCCCAGCCGGTTCACCACAGATTGCGCCCCACACCGGCGCCCTTCGACCTCTTGCTGCATCAAAAGGACCAGCGACAGGGTGTCGGCGTGATCCGTGAGGGTCATCTCGACAACATCGGGCAGGGCCGCCATCAAGGGGTTCGTCTGACCGCTCCAGGCTACGCGCGCTGCAAAGAGGACCTCGTCGGCCCGGGTTGTGTCGCAGGCGCCATGTGTCTGAAACACCACTTTTTCGGGCGCGCCATCGGGGCCTGCCAGCGCGATCAGATTGGCCTGAGGCAGGGCGGCCGCCTGAACCGTGAGATGAAAGCGTTCGACGAGGGTGGTCAGGCGGTCCATGGGCAATATCGGTGTTTGAGTATGGTTTTTCAGATTTATCAAACCTAAACATCTGACATTCTGGATCTGAAAGCAAGACATCAAAAGGACACCCCCTATGCTGATTCCCCGCCAGAAGACCCCGAACCTGACGCTGCCGACCTTGGACGGCAGCCGCTTTGATCTGTCCGCGGAAACATCCGAGCGTGGCACAGTGATCTGTTTCTATCGTGGCTTGCACTGCCCGATCTGTGCCAACTATCTGAAAGAGCTGGAAAAGCGCGTGGCTGATTTTGCCGAACGCGGCGTCACCTGTATTGCCGTGAGCTCGGACGGTCAGGACCGCACACAGGCCATGGCTGATAAGATCGAGGCCAAGGCGCTGCGGTTTGGCTATGATTTGCCTTTGGATGTGGCAAAGGAATGGGGTCTCTACATCTCGACCTCGCGCGGCAAAACCTCGATCGGGATCGAAGAACCAGCACTGTTTTCCGAGCCCGGCCTGTTCATGGTAACCCCCGAACAGACCCTCTATTACGGGTCAGTCCAAACCATGCCGTTTGTGCGCCCGCATTTCTCGGAACTGGTTGGCGCGTTGGATTTCGCCATTGCCAATAACTACCCCGCCCGCGGTGAATACACAGGCGCCGTCTGAGCGGCGTTGTTGCCACGACACAGCGACGAAACCCTCGTTCGCATCCGCTGGACGGCGGGTGCGGGCTTGTGCATATCTGACGCTCTGAAGAAAAACAGGGGCGCTCGTGCATATCCGTCTGGAAAAGTTCAACCACGTCAAACGCGAAAAGCGTTATCACGTGCTGCGCGTCAGCCAGACGCTGTTTGGTGACTGGTGCCTCGAGCGTGAATGGGGCCGCATGGACGAAGCGCCGCAAAAAGAGCGCACCTATCTTGCGGCGCTGACCGAAGCCCAGAACGAAGTCGAGCGCCTGAAGGCGCTCGATCTCAAAAAGGGATATGCGGTGATCCCGGTGCAGATGGGTCTGCTCTAGTTGACGCGGCTCCACTTGCCGCCATCGCGGCAGATGCCCAGAACGCAGCCCTTTACGCCCAGCGAATTGCCCTTGAGCACCATCTTTGATTTGTATGTCTTGTCGCGGTCCGGCGACCAGACTTTGCCGCCGCCATAGTTGCCTCCACCCTCGTTCTCCATGTCCCAGATGATCTTTTTGCCATTGTTCGGCGACTCCAGCGGTTTTCCATCGGGGCCAAAAGACTTGACCAGCGTTCCGCAGATCTTGGCGCCACAGGCGGTAACATTGATATGACCGAAGTTGCCATTGTCATCCGGTGTGGTTTTCCAGGTCCCGTGAACCGGATCCGCCAAGGCCATCGTGCCCAATACAGCGAAACCCGCTGCCAAAATCATCTTTTTCATGGTCATCCTCCCAATCTGTTGACCCAAGTGTGGGCCAGCCCCCGATTCCGATCAACCTTGACTTGAGGTCACATTGCATTTCGGGCGAACCCATGCCAAACCGCGCGCGAAAACCAGCTTATCAGGGTGCCTGACATGATCCTCTATCCCGCCATCGACCTCAAAGACGGAAACGCCGTGCGCCTGGTGCATGGCGATATGGACAAGGAAACCGTGTTCAACGAAAACCCTGCCGCACAGGCGCTGGAGTTCGTCAACGCGGGATGTGAATGGCTACATCTGGTCGACCTCAATGGTGCCTTTGCCGGAGAGCCGGTGAATGCCGCGCCGGTCGAAGAAATCCTCAAGCAGACAAAGGTACCCGCGCAGTTGGGCGGTGGCATCCGCGACATGGCCACCATCGCGCGCTGGATCGACAAGGGGCTGGCCCGTGTGATCCTTGGCACCGTGGCCGTGGAAAATCCTGATCTTGTGCGTGAAGCGGCCCGCGAATTCCCTGATAAGGTCGCCGTGGGCATCGACGCCCGCAATGGCAGGGTCGCGACGAAAGGCTGGGCCGAAGAAACCAACGTCATGGTCACCGACCTCGCCAAGTCCTTTGAGGACGCAGGCGTGGCCGCGATCATCTACACCGACATCAACCGTGACGGCGCCATGCAGGGACCGAACGTCGAGGCCACGGCCGCTCTCGCCAACGCCGTGTCGATTCCGGTGATTGCCAGCGGAGGCGTGTCCTCGCTGGAGGACCTGCGCAACCTCAAGAGCTGCGGAGCCCCGCTGAACGGCGCCATCTCGGGCCGCGCACTCTATGACGGCGCGATTGACCTGAAAGAAGCCCTCGATCTCATGAAGGTCTGATCTTCATCTTGCCAAAAATACTCTGGGGTGAATTGGAACCAGACTTGTTCTGGGGCCAAGAGGGGCAAAGCCCCTTCCCCCCTGCCTCAAAAAGGCTCATAAAACGCTCATGCTGAAAACCCGTCTCATCCCCTGTCTCGATGTTGCCGATGGCCGTGTGGTCAAGGGCGTTAACTTTGTTGGTCTGCGCGACGCAGGCGATCCCGTGGAAGCAGCACGTGCCTATGATGCCGCCGGAGCGGATGAGATTTGCTTCCTCGACATCCACGCCACCCATGACAATCGCGGCGTGATGATCGACATGGTGCAGCGCTGCGCAGAGCAGTGTTTTGTGCCGCTGACCGTTGGCGGCGGGGTGCGCACGGTGCAGGATGTGCGCCGACTGTTGCTCGCTGGCGCCGACAAGGTGTCGTTCAACTCTGCCGCTGTTGCCAACCCGGACGTCGTGGCCGAGGCAGCGGCGCAGTTTGGCAGCCAGTGCATTGTCGTTGCTATCGATGCAAAAACCGTGTCCCCCGGCAAATGGGAAATCTTCACCCACGGCGGCCGCAAGGCCACCGGTATCGACGCCGTGGAATTTGCCAAACTGGTGGTCGAGAAAGGCGCCGGAGAAATCCTGCTGACCTCGATGGACCGTGACGGCACCAAGGCTGGCTTTAACCTGCCCCTGACCAAAGCCATTTCAGACGCCGTGAATGTGCCCGTGATCGCCTCGGGGGGCGTCGGCACGCTGGATCACCTCGTCGATGGTGTGACCAAAGGCGGCGCCAGCGCGGTGCTGGCAGCGTCGATCTTCCACTTTGGTGAATACACCATTCAGGAAGCCAAACAGCACATGGTCGATGCTGGCATTCCGATGAGGCTGCAATGAACACGCTGAACGATCTGGCCGCAACAATTGCCGAACGCGCCAAGGCAGACCCCGAGTCGAGCTGGACGGCCAAACTCCTGGCCAAGGGTCCCGAGAAATGCGCCGAAAAGTTCGGCGAAGAAGCTATCGAGGCCATCATCGAGGCGGTGAAAGACAATCGCGAGGGGTTGATCTCGGAAAGCGCCGACGTCCTGTTTCACCTGTTGGTGATGTTGCAATCGCGCGGTGTGACACTGGACGACGTACTGGCCGAGCTGGACCGCCGTCAGGGCACCAGTGGCATTGCCGAAAAAGCCGCCCGCACAGCCCCCTGATCCGGCTTCTTTTGGCCAAAAATATCCCGGGGTGAATTGGCCGTTTACGGCCAAGAGGGGCAGCGCCCCTGCCCTTCAGAGTTTCGACGAAATGACCCCGGTGGCAAATCCACCCATGCGCAGCTCTCCAAACAAGCGCTGGTATTCAATCTTGGGACACCGGTCCATGATGACGTCCACACCACGCGCCTCGGCCTTGGCAGCGGCCCCGGGGTGTTCGACGCCGATCTGCATCCATATGGTTTTGAGATCGGGAAAGGCCTCCAGCGCCTCGTCAACGATTGGCGGCACCGCCTCGGAGCGGCGAAAGATATCCACCATATCAACCGGAGCTTCGATCTCGGAGAGGCTGGCGCGCACGGTTTCACCAAACAGCATTTTACCCGCATGGCCCGGATTGACCGGAATCACACGATACCCTTTTAGGCCCAGATACCGCGCCACATAATAACTGGGGCGCACCGGGTTCATCGATACACCCACCACTGCCACGCATTTTGTGCGCCGCAACACTGTTTCTAAGAAGTCATCCGAATAATCCATGCCGCAAGCTAACCTGCCATTGCGCAAGAAAAAAGCGCCCAAGTGACCTTGGGCGCTATAGTTTCGGAACGAGGGACAGTGAAGAGAGAGACAAAAGTTCCGTTTCTGCCTCTTCTGATAATCAAGATAGGGTCTCATCCGCGTTAAAAAAGAGGGTCTCAAGAACCTGTGAACATCACGTTAAACGCCGGCGGAAATTTGCCCATCTAGTCGAAAATATCTTCGATCACGTCAAACAGCTCGTCCTTGAACTTCCTGGACCAGCTCTTGCGCTTCTTTTGTTTGCGCTTTTTGGGCTTACGGTCCCGGTAAACCGTCTTTTCAACGACCCGCACGGTTTCGCGTACCGCGGCCTTTGCGGTCGGCATTTGCTTCAGCTCATGCAAGGGCGCTCCGCATGAGGAACAGGCCAGCTCGTGGCGATCCTGCCCTTTCAGAACCAGGGCAGCGCGGGTTCCGCAGTAACAACAAGTGGCTATTTTGGTCGCGTGAGGAATGGGTCTGCTCCGGTCGGATTGCGCGTTCTGATGTATGTAGGCGCGCGCGTCGGGTTTTGGAGCCTCAGTCGAGAGTATTTCTGAAAAGATTGAGCCCTAGCGCGGCAATGAGGCGTAAAGCGCAACCGCGGCGGCATTGGACACATTGAGTGAGCCAAAATCGCTGGCAAAGTCGATTCTGACCAGCGCGTCGCAGGTATCCTTGGTCTTTTGGCGCAAACCCGGCCCCTCTGCCCCCAGTACCAACGCGACGGGCAGGTCGCGTTTGCCCTCAAGCGCCTGATCGATGCTTTGATCCGCTTCACCGTCCATGCCGAGAACAAGGTATCCCATGGCCTGAAGTTCCGTGATGGCATCGGCAAGGTTGCGCAAACGCAGGTAGGGCTGGCGCTCAAGCGCGCCGCTCGCGGTTTTGGCAAGCGCGCCGGTTTCAGGCGCCGAGTGGTGACGGGTGCCAATCACGGCCAGAGCACCGAATACTTCGGCCGAGCGCAGGATTGCGCCGACGTTGTGGGGGTCGGTCACGCGGTCCAGCAGAACCAGACGTTGTGGGCGGTCATCATCGGCAATCGCGCGCTGCGAGAGGTCGCCCCAGTGCAGGGGTTTCACTTCCAGCGCCGCGCCCTGATGCACCGATTGTGGATCAATTGGCACGCTGAATTTGCGCGGGTCGGTCATTTCCGGCGCAATTCCCGAAGCCTCAATCGCCTCGGCCAGTTTGTCGGCAGCGTTCTTGGTCACCACCAACCGCAGCTTTTCGCGCGCCGGGTTCATCAACGCATCCCGCACCGCATGCAGGCCAAACAGCCAGACGGTTTCAGCCCCGGCCTTGCGCTTGGCCTGTTCTTTTTCGACAACCCATTTAGGCTTTTTCATCGCTCTGATTTCCGCATTTTCTCAGGGAACCACCAATGCGCTGCTTCGCGGTTCCCTGCAAGAGATTTTCTTGTTGACGCCCCCGATCAGGCGCAGTAATCAGCGCCTCACACCGAGGCCGCAAGGCCATGGAAAGTGGGCGACAGGCCGCAAGGTGTGGCAGGGGACTGTAACTCCCTCGCGGAGACGCACGCCTGGTTCGATTCCAGGGTCGCCCACCACTTTCTCTCTCTCGAACCTGAGCTTTTGAAGGCGTAACCAGTAGCGCTTTAATTTCAATGAGTTACAAGCACTCGAGGCACCAGAGACCTCAAGATTGAGCTCTGATCAGAGCATTTTGCGGGTGTTTTCGGAGAAAGTCTCAGCGGGCCAGGTTAGCGTGAGGTCTTGAAACCTATCGGTGGTTTCGGATCTGTTGAAACCCGAGAACCTCACGCTGTTTTTCCCAGTCCAGTGGCAACTCAGTAAGGTCACGAAGCGCCTTTGCCGTAAGATGCGCTGGTTGGCGCCCTGCAAGAATGGCCGTCGAAATATCCGGTGCAAGCCAGGCGAGCGGCAAGATGCGACTGACCACACCATTTCGTAGACCTTCCCGATCGGTGATTTGCTTGATGGAAGAAACCGTTCCATCCATGAGTTCTTGTGCCCATCGACGTGCGTCAGCCACCAGGGAAATGAGTTCCGGGTCCGGGTTCGCTGTATTGTGCGGAGCGATCACGATCGGCTTTGCGCGACCATTCTGTCGCCGCTCGAACGGAATTTCGAAGCTGGCGGGGACGGGTTCACGGGTGTTTTCGTTCCCCAGCATCGATGCCAGGTTCATCGAAACCTGCAGCCTATCCTGGAGCACCGTTACACGGGCGATCAGCGATAGCAGGTCTTGATTAGCATTGGCTTCGCCGTGTCCGTGATCAGATTGGTTCAAAGTATTGGCGGCTCGAAGAACGTCGGCCACAAGTACAGCATCCGCACCCTGCGCTCTAACGTGATCAGCAATCCAAACGTGGTCAGAGAGCTTGTCGGAAAGAGCCGAAAGAACAACGCGCTCGATCTCTGTCGCAGGCAGACGCTCAACTGAAATGTCATCATCTGGCTGTGACTTGGTTGAAGCGTAGTACCAGTAGCGTTTTGTCTGCTGAACACCATCCCGGGTGACGGATTTGCTGGCATAGGTGGAACCCATTTTCCGATCCGCAGAATCAAACAAAAGGTCATTCAAAACCCGATCGGAGCGGCGGCGTTTGGCTCTGGTTTCCCGACCACCCTGTTTTGTCAGTTGCACCTGCACAGATTGCCATATCGCGTCATCGATGATTGCCGCGTGAAGCCCTTCATGAACCTCGTTCTTGTGCCGTGTCTTTCCAATGTAGATCGGGTTGCGAAGCATGTAGTAGAGGGCGCCTTGCGAGAAAATCTTACCGCCTTTGTTGCGTCCATGGCGATCAACCCATCGTCTGCTACGGATGTTCAACTCTCTTAACCGGACCGACAGTTTGCAAACGCAGCCAGCGGCCAGGTATTCGGCGTATATGGTTCGCACCAGGGTCGCTTCGGCCTCATTGACCGCCAAGGCTTTGTCAACGGCTTCATATCCAAATGGTACAGATCCCCCCATCCACATGCCCTTTTGTTTCGATGCGGCAATTTTGTCCCTGATGCGTTCCGCCGTCACTTCCCGTTCGAACTGTGCGAATGACAACAACACGTTCAAAGTCAGTCGCCCCATGGAAGACGTGGTGTTAAAGGCCTGCGTGACCGAAACGAAAGACACCCCTGCCCTATCGAAGGTGTCCACCATCCTGGCAAAGTCACTCAGGGATCGTGTCAGCCGATCCACTTTGTAAACAACGATGATGTCGATGCGGCCGTTGCGGACGTGGTTCAGAAGTTGCTGCAGACCGGGGCGCTCCATCGATCCCCCAGAATACCCTCCATCGTCATAACAATCTGAAAGTTCCGCCCAGCCTTCGTGCTTCTGACTAAGAATGTACGCCGCGCAAGCCTCGCGTTGCGCATCCAGTGAGTTGAAGTCCTGATCAAGCCCCTCCTCTGTCGACTTGCGGGTATATATGGCGCAGCGCTGGCGGATCATGACTTAGTGCCGCCCCGAAGACCGAAGAACTTTGGACCGTTCCGGTTGGTGCCTGTCATCGCGCGCGCTACGGCGGACAAGGACGAATAGCTGTCTCCCTTCCACATCACGCCCTTCTCGGCGACAAAAACCTCGTGCGTGGTTCCGCCCCATTTCTTCAGGATGCGCGTGCCCTCAGTCGGGTCGGAAACAGCCGTAATGCCTAACGGGATTTCGCCACTGCGCTTACTCCGGTCTCTGGTGGCCTTTCGCCACCCACGTCGCACCTTGGTTGATTCTCCCCCAGACTGCCTGACCTGCACCTCCCAGGCCAGCGCCACCCGCATCAGGCGCGCTGTGAATGTCTTCGGGGGATGAACGCCTTTGAGCTGTTTCCAAAGGCTGCGAAGCTCCGCGGCCTCCAATTGTTCAATTTGTGAGACGTCCAATTGATCTCCCGCTGCGCTCATTGGTGTGACCCATGTGAGATGATGCGGTAGCGTGGGGACTTTCCGGAGCGGTCAAGATCAATGGTCACGCCCGCCTTCCTCAGCCGTGATATCGCTGCCCGTATCGTATGCGGCTGCCAATCCAACTTGTTCTGAAGCTGCGATATGGTTGCACCATTTCTACGCGACATCAGCGCTTTCAAAGTGCAGCTTTTGCTCCCGGCAACTGATCGGGATTGCCCGACCCGTCCTTTGGTGTTTGGGATGGAGGCCTTTTTGCCCCCAGCGGCCGTTGTTGTTGGATTGCTCATCTATGTCTCCATCAGGTCTGCGGAGCGTCCTCGCTCCGTACTGACCCAAGCCCGGAATGCCGGGCGGGTGACTAAGCTTCTAAGCAAAAGCAGTGACGCTTGCGTGGGGAACAAAGTCCAGCAAAAACTGGCCCAAATTCGAAACACGATGAAAGCTGCCCCCGGAAACTCAAGAACGAAGTGGCAAATGAAATTTTAGCGACACAATCAACGCTAAAGGCGGCTAGATATGAAGCAAGTTTGGAAAACAGCCGCTTCGCTCACACGGCAAACATAAGATAGATTAACAGAACCATATGTGTGTAGCAGCAAAGCTAAAATGTCACCCATCTGCAATTCAGGAATGTCACTCTGCCCTCAAATACCATTGAGGGTGAGCAGGCATGGGATGGGTGATTATGAGCGAGCGCGAGTTGAACCGCGTGGAGGTTCTGGCGCAGGTCGATGACGGACGGCTGAGTGTCGACACTGCAGCGAACATGTTGGACTTAACACGGCGGCAGATTTTCCGGTTGTTGAAGCGGTATCGTCAGGATGGAGCATCGGCGATCCGGCACAAGGCGCGTGGCAAGCCCCCGAACAACCGCATTCTTCACGCCAAGCGCGACTATGCGCTGAGCTTGATCAAAGAGAGCTATGCCGACTTTGGCCCGACCTTGGCAGCTGAGATGCTGGCCGAACATCACGGCTTCAAAGTCTCCCGCGAGACCGTTCGCAAATGGATGCAGGAAGATGGCATCTGGTTGTCACGCAAACAGCGCAGGACATTCCACCAGCCGCGTCTGCGCCGGGAATGCTTTGGCGAGTTGATCCAGATCGACGGCTCCGATCATCGCTGGTTTGAGGATCGTGGCGATTCTTGCACCCTGCTCGTCTTCATCGACGACGCCACGAGTACGTTGATGGAATTACGCTTCGTAAAATCCGAGAGCACCTTCAGTTACTTTGAAGCTCTGGAAAGCTATCTGCTGAAGCATGGCCGCCCCGTCGCGTTTTACAGCGACAAGCACACCGTGTTCAGGGTTCCAAAACCCAATGAACACATGACCGGCATGACCCAGTTTGGGCGCGCCTTAGCAGAGCTGAACATCGAGATCATCTGCGCCAGTTCCTCCCAAGCCAAAGGCCGCGTCGAGCGGGCAAACCGCACGCTACAAGACCGACTGGTCAAAGAGCTACGGATCGCCAACATCTCTAATATGGAAGATGGCAACGCGTTCCTTGCAAGCTTCGTCGAACGCTACAACGCCAAGTTTGCAAAGGCTCCGGCCAAGCCAGACAACCTGCATCGCACCCTTAACATCGAACCAAATCGCCTCGCCGAGGTCTTCTGCCTGCGTGACAAGCGCTATGTCACCAAGGATTTGACGCTGAAGTACGACCGCAAGCGCATCCGGCTGGAGGTCAATGATCTAACGCGCGGTCTCGTCGGCAAATATGTGGATGTCTACGAGATGCCAGACGGGCGCATTCAGGTGCGTGCCAAAGGCGTGGCCCTGCCCCACAGCGTCTTCGATCCACACCAGCAGCGCGTGGCCCACGCGGCGATCACCGATAACAAGCATCTCAGCGCCGTTCTCGCCCACATCAAGGCAGAGCAGGAAAAAGCCATGCCGCCGCCGAAGGTCAAACCCGAGAGCGCCAGGAATGGCTACAAGAAGACAGGCCGACGCTCACCCGGTCGGCCTTCGAAGATGGAAGCTTACTACGAGCGACGGCGCGCTGAACGAGCTGCTGAGGCAAAAGCTTCTAAGTGACAAACCGAATTTGTTTCCTGAAAGCGGCGGCGTAGAGGGTTTCGAACCCACCAAAGCTCCCGGTTGCCATTTGTCAGGGCAACATTCCGGACAATTACCACCATAGCGCTTACCCTGATCGCCATGCGCTACGCCGCCTGTCTTGGAAGGTAACTCAAACAAATGTGGGCTTCAAATCAGACGGCAGAATTCCAAAAGCAACGATAGGTGGTCACCGAGAAACGCTGTAACCGCAAAGCCAGCCAGGGCTGCGATATTTGAGGTCTCCGCCCTGTCAGGCTTTGCTCACGTCTCGCCCTGTGGTGACACTTCTGCTTTGCACACCGAGTGACATTTCTACTTGGTTGCAACATATGTGTAGGAGGGAGCGCGCTACCCTGAAGTGTGACTCCTATTAGAAAACAATGAGTTATCTAATAGGAGATCATGGCATGGGAGCCGTGTATTCGCAACTATCGTTGTCGGAACGTCGAAAAATCGAGAAATGGTGGCACGCAAAAGTGCCCGTCAGAGAGATGGCACGTGTCTTGAATCGCCACAAGTCGACGATCTTTCGAGAGATTAAGCGCAATTTCTGGGCCGATGATGCATTCCCGAAGAAATACGCTGGCCACTTCGGCCATGCTGCTCAATTGCAGACGGACAAACGCAGATCCGTGCAGCGAAAGCTGATCAGGCATCCCGACCTGCGTAAGACCGTGGTTGCGCAGATCAAGGAAGGTTGGACGCCCGAGCAGATCGGCAACCGAATGATCTTTGAAGGTGCGAAACTGCGCGTCTGTCAGGAAACCATCTATCGCTACATCTATTCCAAGGAGGCATGGCAAAGGAGCTCTGGTGGTATCTGCCAACCCATCGTGCAGCCCGTAGGCCAAGGCGAGCCCGCAAGCGTCAGAAGTCGAAATTCCATCGTGACGTCAGCATCCTGTTTCGACCTGATGATGTGGCACACCGGCGCCAGTTCGGCCATTGGGAGGCCGATTTGATGCTGTTCAAGCAAATGCTTGGGCAGTCAAATGTGACGTCATTAATTGAGCGGGTCAGCCGCTTCACCGTCATCCTGAAGAACCCGAACAAGCGAACAAAGCCGGTAATGGGAAAGATAATGGACGCTATCCGAGATCTCCCTTTAGCAGCTCGGAAATCGATTACCTTTGATCGCGGCACCGAGTTCGTTAGCTGGCCACATCTGCAGGCTGAAATCGGCACGCAAACCTGGTTTTGTGACCCATCTTCACCCTGGCAGAAAGGAGTTGTCGAGAACACAAATCGACGTCTTCGAAGATGGCTGCCCCGCACGCGTGACATTAGATCGATGAAAGATCACGACATGAAAAAGATTTGCGACCGTCTCAACAACACGCCCCGCAAGTGCCTGGGATGGAGGACGCCGGCAGAGGTGTTTCGCGAAAAGGTTATGGAGGAATTGCGGTGAGGCCCCTACCCTGAAGACAACAAGAGTCGCGGTTCAGATATCGCTCACAACGGATATTGTCTTAAAACCTGCCCACTTCGATCCACTATGCTTGTGAACAGCCGGCGTTTTCTTCATACCGCTGACCTTCAAAAACCTGTGTCAACGCGGCGATCAATGCCCGAACCTCTTCGATTGTATTGTAGTGGGCCAGCGAGATCCTGACGACACCGTTGTTTTCAGAGGCTTTTAGACTTTCGATCAACCTATTTGCGTGAAATTCACCAAATCGGATTGCGATTTTGTACTTGTCCATTGCCTGGCAAATTTCATCAGCATCCATTCCGCCGACTTTAAACGAAATGATTGGTAAACGCGACGAGTTGACATTAACTGCTGGGCCGACAATTGAGCAGTTATTGCGCGCTCCAAGAAAGCGCAAAACTTCGTTCACGAGGTAATCTTCTTGACGAGTAATTGCTTCGAACCCTGCGCAAAGTAGTTCTCGTGATGAACCCTGACCACCGCTCCGACGTCCCAATTCAATCAGATATTCCGGGATGCAGGGGATGGCAGAAGTCAGCTCATAGTTGGGGTCTCCGGGTTCGAGTTTTCCAGGCACGATCTCTTTCCCATAAAAATTGTGATAAATGGGATCCAACTCCAAAAGCAGCTCGTACTTACCGTACAAAACAGAGCAGTGAGGACCATAGAATTTGTAAAGGCTCATGACATAGAAATCGATATCCCAGTCTTGAACATCCACAGCGCGATGAGGCGCAAAGGCTACGCCATCGACACAAATCTTGGCACCGTACTTATGTACGACTTCGGCAATCTCCTTCACGGGATTAGCCACCCCAAGGATGTTGGAGACGTGATGCACGCAGACGAGCTTGACCTTGTCGGACAAGAGCGGCTCAAGGTCGTCCAGCTTGAGGGTCAGACTTACTGGATCAACCGGCCAGAACTTGACCGTTACACCAATTTTCTCGAACTGCTCCCAGGCTCCGATATTGGATTCGTGGTCTCCGGTGGAAAGAATAATCTCATCACCAGCCGCAAATTGGCTCTTCATGGCTCTTGCGAGATTGGCAATGGAAACCGTAGAAGATGATGCAAAGATGATTTCTTCTGCAAGCTCAGCGTTTACCAAAAGCTGCGCCGCGCATCGGGCCTCGTGGAGAGTGTTTTCGGCCTTTTGTGACAGTTCATAGCTTCCACCATGTTGCACAAACTCATTGGTCAAGAAGCCTGAGATCCGATCAATCCCACTTTGCAAGATCTGCGATCCGCCGGCGTTGTCCATCAAGATCCAGCCATTCGACAATCCAGGGAACTGGCCACGAACAAATTCCGTATCAATTTGGTCAGTCACGTTAGTTTCTCCTTAGATATTAGTGGTTCAAAATGGCTTGAAGGAATTTTTGTGTTCGTTCTTCTTTGGGGTTGTCGAATATCTCGGCCGGTTCTCCTGCTTCTACGAACTCTCCACCATCCATGAACACAACCCTATCGGCGACTTGACGGGCGAAGCCCATCTCGTGGGTTACAACAACCATTGTCACGCCGGTGTGCGCGAGGCTTTTTATCACATCCAGCACCTCGCCCACCATTTCGGGGTCGAGAGCGGACGTTGGCTCATCAAAGAGCAGGACTTTTGGCTCCATCGCCAACGCGCGGGCAATTGCAACACGCTGTTGCTGACCACCTGATAGCTGCTTGGGATATTTGTCAGCCTGAGCAGAGATGCCGACTTTGTCCAAAAGGCTGAGCGCTTTCTCTCGAAGTTCGTCAGCATTTGCCTTCCGAACTCGTTTCGGCGCGAGCATAACATTATCCAACACTGTCAGATGTGGGAACAAATTGAAGGATTGGAAAACCATACCGACCTCGGCACGTATCTCCCTTAGGGACTTACCCTTCTTGACCGGGATATTATCCACCACGATCGAACTGCTTGGATCGAACTCTTCCAGCATATTGATACAGCGGATCAATGTGGATTTTCCTGACCCAGAAGGACCAATCACACAGACCACTTCACCTTCGGAAACTTGGAGACTCACATCTTTGAGTGCATGGAAGTGTCCATAGTGTTTGTTGAGACATTTAATGTCGATGAAATTTTCCATCACCGCTCCTCAGTGGCAAAACGTGTTTCAAGGCGCGACACGATAACAACCAGGGGCCATAGGATCAGCACGTAAATAATAGCTGCTCCAATAAGGGGAGTAGGGTTTGCTGCCAGCGACTGAGCCTGTGTTGCTTGCTTAAGCAGATCGGGCATCGCTACGACTGATGCAAGCGCCGTGTCCTTCAGAACATTCACGCTGTTGTTCGTCAGCGGGGGAATCACGACCTTTACGGCCTGAGGTAGAACGACGTCCTTCATCATGCTGAAGTAGCTCAGCCCAAGAGCTTCGCTTGCCTCAAATTGCCCTTTTGGGACGGCCAGGATTCCCGCCCGAAAAATCTCAGCGGCATAAGCCCCGGCCACAAGGATCAGTGCGAGAGCAGCGGAGGTAAATGGAGAGAATTTCACACTCACGAAGGGGAGGGCATAGTAGATGACAATCAACAAGACCAGAAGTGGAATGGAACGGAAGAAGTCGATATAGACGCCGACCAGGAATCGAATTGGCAAATTGCCATACAGCCGACCAAGAGCCAAAAGAAGACCCCAAATCATGCTAGCGACGATGCCGACGACGCTTAGCGATAGGGTCGTTCCCAGACCAGAAACCAGCAACGGCCAGGTTCGCCGCAAAACGTCGATGTTAAAGAATGTATCAAGAATTTCCATCAGGGGTTCTTTCACTCAGCCGGGAGTTTTTGCAAAGCTACATGACGGCATTCGCCATGCAGCTCCATTAGTATTGCGGCTTTCAGCAATCCGCAGTGGTTACGGAATTTCCCGTACCTGGACGGTCGAAGATGTCTCGTCCGCAGGTACTCCGAACCATTTTTCGTGAAGGCTATCTAAGAATCCCTCTGCCTTCAGTTCTGAGATAACAGCGTCAGCATCAGCGATCAGAGGCGAGCCTTTGGCGAAGATCATCGAATAGCGCTCGCCCGTAGGAATTCGTTCGGCGACGGAAAACTGCGGTTTGTCGCGAACATAGTATTGCATTGCCGGAATATCAGAAATGTATGCGTCAACGCGGCCTGCGCTCAAATCCAGGATGGATGAGTTGATATTGGGGTAAGTTCTGACTTCAGCGAACCCGACTTCTGCTTGATTTTCGTCAGCCCAGATGTGGCCTGTTGCGCCAGCGTCCACGGCAACAACTTTGCCCCGCATATCTTCCAGAGTGGAAATGCCGCTGTCAGCCATAACAACCAGTGACTGGTCGCTGTCATAGTAGGGTTGCGCAAACCCAATCGACTCCAGCCGTTCGTCGGTTATTGTGATTGACGCGATGGCTACGTCTACTCGGCCGGAACGCACTGCCGTAAAGATCCCCTCCCAAGCAGTGTTCTGGAGCTCGACCGACTTTCCAAGTCGATTTGCGATCTCGTTGATCAAATCAACTTCAAAGCCTACAATCTGCCCGTCATTTTGCTGAAACTCCCAAGGGACATTCCCGACATTCACGCCGACAGTAAGGTCCGCCGCGATCGCAGACGTTGACGCTACCACCGCCGTGGCGATTCCCAAGATCGATGACTTAATTCTCTTTGAATGTACCAAAGTATCCTCTTCCGTTTGTTTGCAACAATTGGTCTGACCATTCAGACCGGTCAGACCAGACAGACCATTGACGAATATAGGCTGAAATGCAACATAAATTGTTACATCGAAGCTGGTACTTTAGCCCGGATGTGATTTGCCATTGGATGTCAATGCCTTAGGGAACTGGAGCTATGCAACTCAAATTATCGAAACCGCTGTCCACAGCACAGGAAATTCAATCCATGATCCGTTCCGGGCGACTGAAGGAAGGCGAGCGCCTACTGTCTCAACGAGAACTTGCAGACAGCCTGAACGTAAGCAGAGCTACACTCCGAGAGGCGCTTTTGCTGTTAGAAAACATAGGCTTCATTACTATTGAGCCGGGGAGCGGCACGTTTGTTTCACGCAAGCTTCCTTCTTCTGAAAATGAAGAAGTTCCATGGCGCCAGATCAAGGAGTATCCTTTACAAAGCGTCTTTCAAACGCGCCTTTTTCTTGAACGCGAAATGGTGTCGTTGCTGGCAATCTCGGTAAATTCCAAGATTGTTGCAGAGCTGAAAATGCTGACGGATCAAATGGAAGCATCTTGGAACAAAATGGAAATTGTTTCCCACATTGAAGCGGATATAGCGTTCCATGAGTGCATAGCAAACAACTGTCCAAATCAAATGCTGGCATCATTATATCGCCATTTCAAAGACCAAATGTGGGAAACGCAACGCCAACCAGTACTTCGAGCCGAATCGGAAGAAATGCGTATCTCGATAATTGGGCACAGAACCCTGATCGATGCATTACAGGCAGGAAACCCGGCTGCTGCTAGAGAGTCAATGAAGGAGCATATTCTGTACACAGCCGAATGTGCGGGATTGTCTAAAGAACAACTCCTTTGAATGGGCCAAAGCGGACTTGGTTCCGAAACAAGAGCTTCGCACTCTCTTGGAAAATTCTGGCCCAGCCGATAGGCTAGGGGTTCCGATCGTCCAGGGCTGTGCGAAGGTGGGCGGGATCGACAGTCTGCTCAGTGTATGTGATCCGCGAGGCGGGTATCACCGAGCAGACCTATTACTATTGGCGCAAGCAATACGGTGGTATTGGCACCGGCCAGCTGAAGGAACTCAAACGGCTCCAAAAAGGAGAACGAGCGTCTCAGGAAAGCGGTTTCTGATCTGACCCTGGATAAGCTGATCCTGTCGGAAGCTGCGAAGAGGAACTTTTGAGTCCCGCCCACCGCCGGGTCTGCATCGAGCATGTGCGTAGCCGGTTCAAGGTTTCTGAGCGGCGTGCTTGCCGTGTCCTGAAGCAACACCGGTCATGACCGAGATCATTTGTGGCGACAGGTACTCCTCAAGAAGCGCCAGGAACCAATCTGTCAGGGAGCTTCTTTGAAATCGCTCGGTTTCGCGAAAAAACAGAGTCAGGTAATTGGTCAGGATGCGGTGTCAGAGCTCGGTCGTCGACCGCGAAACAATCTCATGTTTCTTCGACAGTTCCTGAATGTCGGAAGTACCTGGCGCCAGCGGATCGTAGAAGAACTGCACGGCACCAATTTCCAGCATATGAAGAATGACCTGAGCGCCTCTCGGATCGCTCTTGCCCCAGCTGTCATGCAGGGCCTCACGTGTCCGGGCCAAGCCCACAGAGGACACGAGCTTCAGTTCGAACCCCGTTTGGCCGAGATGATGCGCCGGTGCCTGACCTGACCCCAGCAAATCCCTTACCATGAAGTAGAGCCTGCCCAACCTATTTTGGAGCAGACGAATGCGCAAGAGCCGTTTCACCGAGGCGCAAATCATCGGGATGATCAAAGAGCAAGATGCCGGGATGTCGACGGCTGAGGTGTGCCGTCGGCACGGCCTGAGCCCGGCGACCCTTTACAAGCTGAAGTCCAAATATAGCGCATGGAAGTGTCGGAGGCCGCGCGGCCGAAGGCGCTGGAGGATCAGAATGCCAAGCTGAAGGTGACTGTTGCATTAATCGCAAACATTGGGGACGTGCTGTGTTTTGAGGTTGTCCATGCCGCGTAGATCGCTGTTTAAACACCATCGCTTCCCGTGTAGCATCATTCTTTGCGCCGTTCGCTCGTATCTGCGATTTCCACTGTCCTATCAGGATGTCGCGGATTTGCTGGCCGAACGAGGCATCGAAGTTGATCGTTCGACCGTGTTTCGGTGGGTTCAGAAGTTCGGCCCCGAGTTGACCAAGCGCACCGAGAAACACCAACGCCGCGCCAGTGTAGATTGGCACGCTGATGAGACTTACATCCGTGTCGTCGGAAAGTGGCGCTATCTCTGGCGTGCTGTTGACGCAAACGGCCAGATGGTCGACTTCCGGTTTACTGCACGGCGGGACACCAAAGCCGCCAAGGCCCTTCTGAACAAAGCGATTGAGCGTGTTGGTCTCCACCGACCTGTCTCAATCGTTACCGACAAGGCACAGACATATCGGCGTGTTATTCGCGAAATCAACTTTCGCTATGTTCCGCATTTTGACAGCATTCGACATACTGACCGAAAGTGGCGAAACAACTTGATCGAAAGCGATCATGCCGCCATGAAGCGGCTATTGGGATACCGACAGAGCTTTCGTTCCTTGCGAACGGCCAAAGCAACCCTGCGCGGGATAAAGACTAAACGCACCATCAAGCGCGACCACATTCATCATAAACAACCTGGCGTTCAGGGAGAAATCCTGTTCAACTTTCAGCTATTCAAAGCCGCATAATCCGCTGCAACCCAAAGGTACAAGGTCAGCCTCAACCGATTAGTGCAACAGCCCCAGGGGATATCCTTTCCATCATTACCTGCAACTTTAACTCTCACTCCGGCACTATAGCTTCACTTGCTACTAGCAAATCACAAGGTGTGCGCAACTCTGCGTTGTTCACATATAGCGCTTCGACTTCAATGAAGATATCGGATTGCTCCATATTGTTGATCGCATCATACCCGCCCAATTTTTCGATGATGGCCGCTTGCTTTTCCAATGCACGAGCATTGACCTTTTCAGGATCAAGCATTGAGCGAAGAGCGTTTTCACATTCTGCCAAAGCATTCGCAAAGTTGGGGTCTTCTGCGAGGTCAACATCCTCGTTTGGGTCGGTCTCATGATTGAAAAGCTGCGGTCGGAAGCCTGGATAGTAGATGTATTTCCAAGGGCCATTAAGCAGCATGAAGATACCGGTAGAAACCCCGCCGTCGTGATATTCGCTCAGCACAAACCGCTCAGGCTTTTCCCCCTCAATGATCCTGAAAAGACTGACGCCATCAAGGTTTTCTTCCCGCTCGTTCAGCGGTTCGCCAGCTGCTTCGATCAAGGTAGGATAAAGGTCGATCAGCGAAACAGGCGTGTCACAAGTAACGCCCTGAGGAATATCCGGTCCGGACATCAGCATTGGGATGGCCACTGAATCTTCATACATCTGGAATTTGGTCCACAGGCCGTGACTGCCCAGCATTTCGCCATGATCACTCGTATAGATAACCCGGGTATCGTCCTTAAGCCCGGCCAGTTCCAACGTTGTCAACAGATTGCCAACCAGATAATCGGTGAACGAACAAAGCCCAAAATAGGCGCGCCGCGCTTTGCGGGCCAGATCCGCGTCAAAATGATCATCGTAATTATAAAACTTGCGCAGTTCTTGCATCAGCGGGTGGATTTCAATGTCGGGTCCGCGGTGGGCTGTTCCCACTTCGTCATCGTCATAAAGATCCCAGAATTCTTGCGGACAGATCAGTGGGTAATGTGGGCTGGTCAGGGAGACAAACAAGGTCCAGGGCTTGTCATGTTCGCGTTGGGCGGCCTGACGGAGCCAGGCACAAGCGGTTTCGCTGACGACACGATCATATTTTGTGTAATCTGTTTCGCCCACACCTACGTGGTTGGCAAATTCAACCACTTCAACATTGGGTTCGGGAAAAGAAAGTGGATTTCGCAAAAGCCCGCGTACCCATCCCAGTTCGTTCAAGTTGTGGATTGGCAGAAACTCGCGGGTGAACCCATTACCCGGTCCAGCCCGCAGGTAGCCCAATTTTCCCACTGAAACAACTTCGTGGCCTTTATCAATCAAATGGTGGCCCCAACTGGGTCGCGTCATGTCGTATGCTTCAACAGAACTGAAATATTCATTCTGATGGAGCCATTCACCCGTTGCCAGACAGGCGCGGGCAGCAACACAGGTGGGTGATGGTGTGTAAGCTTTTGTGAAAGTGACGCCCTCGGCCGCGATTTTGTCAAGGAACGGCGTTTTGACAACCGGGTCACCGTAGCATCCGGAATAGCGCCGTGTGTGTTCATCAGCGATGATGAATAGGGTGTTTTTTGCGTTCATGGGGACCTCTGATATATTGGGTTTCCGCGAATTTGCGGAATTGATCTACGTCAGGTGGCGGGCAGTGAAATGGTTTCTTGCCGGATAGAACTGCCATGCTTGGCGGCGTAACTAGCGATGTCTTCCATCTTGGCGATCCAAACATCACCTTGATCGACTATTTCTTCCAAACGCTGTTCGAACAACCGCCAGCGGGCGATACGGCCAGTTAAGAAGGGGTGCAGAACTGGCATCCAGAAGCCGCCAGTAGCGTAGGCTGCATTAAACTCTTCGAAGAAGTTGGCCAGTCCGGAACTCGGGCTTCTCACGGGCATTGTATAATCAAGTTCAGCAAGTTGGGCGAAAGGTGGCCAATCATCAGTGCCCCAGTGTGGCGGGATCTCAATGAAATTACCTTCACTGGTGTTGACCTGATAGGGCAGGTCATCCGCCATCATCGAACTGTCATACAAAAAATCGTGTTTGATCAGCAGGCGTACAATCTGTGGAGTGATACTGTACACCGGAGCACGGTAGCCGCGCGGTTTTTGGCCGGTCATTTTGACGTGCACATCAAGGGTTTTCTCAAATAGCTCCACCTCTTGGGCATCTGAGTGCTTTAGTGGGTCTTCATGTGCCCATGAATGATGTCCAATTTCATGGCCGCCAGCCAGGATGTCGTCGACAGTATCGGGGTAGTTCTCCATCACCCAACCCGGCATGAAAAAAGTCTGCTTCAATCCAAGCCGTGTATAGGTTTCCAAAATGCGAGGCACAGCCACAGTTGGCCCATATCGCCCCATTGAAACCGAGGAGAGTCGACGGTCCGCGTCGTCCGGACAAGCAAGTCGCACCAATGAATCTGCATCAATATCAAACGTGATTGATGCGGCGCACTGCTTTTGGCCACTCCACTTTATCGGGTGCTGATACACGATGGGCCTCAATTTCAGTTCTGCGGGTGAATTTTGACGGCCGCGCTCCCTGGAGGATTGACGGCGAACATTGCGGAAAGATCATTTCGAATACGGTGTGCCACATCGTCTGACGTCAATTCTTCAGAGCAAACAAACTGAATGAAGCGTGCGTTTTGCAAGTGAAAGATGGCTTTTCCTAGATGTTCAACGTTCACGCTTGCCGGGATACATCCGTCTCGTTGCAGTGATCTGATTTTGCCGATCAAAAATCTAGCTAGCTTTTGGTCTTGCTCAAAATAGGCACTCGCGATGTCGCCGGCGTTGTCAGTTGTCACGGCAGCGATCACCTGGCGCCAAACAACCTTTCTCAAGTTGCTTACGGCGTGTTCAGCAATAGTGCGCGAGAACATAACACTCAGATCGAATAGATTTTCCTGGGTACAGCGCGTCTCCAGTTTGTCCAGCAATAGGCTATCATTCTCAATGATGAGATTAATCAGGATTCCCGCTTTCGTCCTATAGTAGTTGTGGACCGTGACACCAGAGACCCCCGCATGGTTTGCGATATCTTCGATCTTGGTGCCTTCGATTCCATTCTTCTCAAACAGGGTGCGTGCAGCATCTAAAATCTTGCGACTACGATCTTCTTTCTGACGCGCTCTCAAGCCTGTCATTGCCCACTCCTTCTAAACATACGGTGAGCATAGAGCGATACGGTAAGTTAGTTCAACAAAATTATTAGTTGATTAAAAATTTTTACTCACTAAAGATTTACAAAGAACAGGGAGCCGTCGATGGGAATCACATACCAATTTTCTGAAAGTACGGTGGTGGTCACTGGGGCCTCCAGCGGGATCGGGAAAGCAGTAGCAGCCGCATTTGTGAGCGCCGGTGCCGAAGTGACAATCTTGTCCGACACGTCCAATATCGGCGAAGTAGCGCAAAACCTCGGCCCGAACGTTCGCGCGATCCAGTGCGACATTTCAGATCGAAATCAGGTAATGGAAGTGCTCGGACATTTGGAGCGGGTCGATATCCTTGTTAACAATGCGGGGATTGAATTGCCTACGCCTTTACAAACTGAAGGCACGAAGGGGCAGAGTGATTTTGATCGTGTGTTAGTGACGAACGTATCGGGCACTCAAAATGTCACTCAGGCTTTAATCACCCGCATTCCGGATGGCGGACGAATACTGGTGACAGCTTCGATCTGGTCTCGTACTGCGGTACCGGGTTTTTCTGCATATGTTGCGTCTAAACATGCGTTGCTTGGTCTTGTACGGACCTGGGCACAAGAGCTGGGGTCACGCCAAATTCGTGTCAACGCGGTCTGTCCGGGTTGGATTAAAACGGGTCCAGCCATGAAATCACTGTGTGAGTTGGCCACCGCGAGCGGTAAAGAAGTCGATGAACTGGCTCAAGAGCTGTCTGATGCGCAAGCTTTGCCGGGCTTGATGGAGCCTGAAGATATTGCCCAGCTTTACCTTTTTCTTGCCAGTGATGGTGCTGCCAACATTACAGGTCAGGCAATCAACATTGACCGTGGAGAAGTTATGTCATGACGAATAGTGACAAAACTGTCCTGGTGACTGGCGGCTCAAGGGGCATTGGGCGAGCCACCTGTCTCGCTTTTGCGCGAGCTGGTTACAAGGTCGCGTTTTGCCATCTCAATGATATGGATGCAGCGAAAACGCTGGCTGACATCAATGCCCTCTCAACGGGCCTCGAGATAAACGCCGATGTCTCAGCGGAGGCGTCAGCGCGATCGGTTTTTGAGCAGGTTAGGGTCGAGTTCGGCAGCGTCGACGTACTGATCAACAACGCTGGTATTTTGTCCGAAGCGCCTCTGGCAGAAACAACGATTGAAGATTTCGACAGCGTTATCGCTGTTAACTTGCGCGGCTGCTTTCTTTTCGGCCGTGAATTCGTGCGGAATAGCCAGACCGGTAGGATAATCAACGTTGCAAGCGATTTGGCGCTGCTCGGCCGCGAAGGGATGTCGGCTTATGCCGCCTCCAAAGGCGCGATCTTGAGCATGACGCGTAGCTGGGCGCATGAGCTTGCGCCGAACATTCTGGTCAACGCCGTGGCACCTGGCCCTATCAACACATCTATGACAGACCCTGAAAATATGAGCGCCGAAGCGCGGGCTGCTGATCTCAACACGCCTCTGGCGCGTTTTGGTGAGGCTCCGGAGATAGCGGAATTGATCTTGTACCTCGCCGGACCCCACAGTGGTTTCACCACTGGCCAATGTTTTGGGGTGAACGGCGGAAGCGTTATGTAGGTGAGATCGATGGACACAACAGACAAATATTTTCACCCCGTTTCTGGATTTGACCTACCTCGATTTGCAGGCGTACCTACCTTTATGCGCTTGCCGTTCGTCGGCCCCGACCATCCCAGGTTACCAGACGTTCAGGTGGGGCTGATCGGTGTGCCGTGGGACAGTGGAACAACAAACCGACCTGGTCCAAGACACGGACCAAGGCAATTACGCGACATGTCGACAATGATCCGCGCGCAAAACGGAGCGACAGGAGTCAGACCTTTCGAGATGGTCAACTGTGCCGATCTTGGTGATGTCGCCCCAAATCCTGCCGATCTGATGGCAAGCATGACGCGGATCACTGAATTTTATCGTTCAGTGCTGGACCATGAAATATTTCCGCTCACGGCAGGTGGGGACCATCTGTCTTCGCTGCCAATCTTGCGCGCAGTTGCGCGTGGAGGCCCGGTAGGTATGATTCATTTCGACAGCCATACCGACTTGTTCAACAGCTACTTCGGTGGCACCCAATACACCCATGGCACTCCGTTCCGTCGAGCCGTGGAAGAAGGCCTGCTGGATCCCAAACGGGTTTGTATGATCGGCATTCGGGGCTCAACCTACGACAATGAGGATCGCGATTTTGCGGATGCGGTCGGGATACGCGTTATTCCGATAGAGGAATTTCATGCCAGGTCGGTGCCCGACGTCATGGAAGAAGCGCGCGACATCGCTGGGCTCAAAGAGACCTATATCTCTTACGATATTGATTTCGTTGATCCAACATTCGCCCCCGGCACCGGAACGCCTGAAATAGGCGGGCCTAACAGTTTCCAAGGACTTGAAGTGGTGCGACATCTAGAGGGCGTGAATATCGTTGGTGCTGATGTTGTTGAAGTGTCCCCCCCCTTTGATGCGTCTGGGAACACGGCATTCCTTGGCGCGTCCATTCTCTTTGAACTCTTGTGTGTCGTTGCCAAGAAACTCTCGCACAGCCAAATGACCTGACAGGACAAACGCAGATGAACACAGCTGACTTGAACTCGAATTTCCCAGTGGACTTTGTAAGATCCCAGTTTCCTGCAATCGGCAATTCCGAAACTGTTTTTTTTGACAATCCCGCTGGCACGCAGCTGCCCGATCAGGTTTTTCGGGCCATGCAAAGAACCGGTGCTGATGCGACAGCCAATCTAGGCGGAGCCTTTGCCCGGTCTATCGCTGCCGGAGAAGAATTGTTGCGTGCAGAACGGCGCGCCGCGGCTTTTCTGGGGGCGGATGATCCGGAGGAAATCGTCTTCGGCCCTTCCATGACGGAGCTGACATTCCAGATGTCACGCGCCATTGCCAGAACATTGTCGCCAGGTGACGAGATTGTCCTTACCAATCAAGAACACGAAGGGAATTTTTCACCTTGGCTTCTTGCGGCGAAAGATTTTGGTCTGGTCATTCGGCGGGTCGAAGTGGATCCAGAGAGCTGGCGTGTTGAACAAAGCGCGCTGGAGGAACAGCTGAGCAACAAAACCAAGGTGGTCGCGCTGAACTACGCCAGCAATCTGACAGGGTCGATCAACGACGTACATGCGCTGACCAAAAGCGCCAAGTCTGTGGGGGCGTTGGTTTACATCGACGCGGTACAATTCGCCCCCCATGACATTGTCGATGTAAAATCTATTGGTTGTGATTTTTTGGTGTGTTCTGCTTATAAATTCTACGGTCCACATCTGGGAGTTCTTTGGGGACGAAAAGACGTCCTGAACGACCTTCCAGCCGATTGCGTTGCCTGCACGGTTCAGCATCCAAACGCGAAATTCGAACGCGGCACGCCTCAGTACGAACTTCATGCTTCATTGAACGGATGTCTCGACTATTTCGAGGATTTGGGGCAAAAGCTGCGGCCCGAAACAACAGGGATTGCGGCGATACACGCCGCTCTTGAATTGGCGAAATACCATGAAGACGCCTTGTGCCACCAGCTGGTGAACGGCCTGACAGATATCCCTGGTGTTTCCATTTTCGGCATTTCCGATCCGTCAAAAATGGATTTCCGGGTGCCAACTGTCTCTCTTATCTCATCGTCTGTGCCCCATAAGGTGCTTGCCGAACAGCTGGCTTCGGCGGGAATAAATGTCTGGCATGGGCACAATTACGCTATCAGGATTCTCGAACAATTTGACCATGATCGAAACAATGGCGTCTGCCGTTTTGGGATTGGGCATTACAACACTGCCACCGATGTTGAACGTGCCATTGTCGCCGTCGCAGCCGCCCATGACAAATCACAGGCAGTCGCATGAGGAACTGTTCGCCCGGCCTTTGGAGAGGAACTGCACATGACTGCTGAAGTTGAACGCATAAACGTTGTGGATTTGCACAAACACTATGGATCACTGGAAGTCCTAAAAGGCGTGTCGCTTCAAGCCAATGAAGGCGATGTTATCTCGATGATTGGTGCCAGCGGTTCGGGCAAGAGTACATTTTTGCGCTGCATAAACCTGCTCGAGCTTCCCTCGGCCGGGACAATTAAGGTCAGTAAAGAAGAGATCCAGTTCAAAGATAAATTGGTAGGCGGCAACAAGGTTCCCAAGGACTTGCGCCAGGTTGAACGCGTCCGGCAGCGTCTGGCTATGGTGTTCCAGAATTTCTGCCTGTGGGAGCATATGACCGTCCTCCAAAATGTGATGGAGGCTCCAGTTCACGTGCTTGGGCTGTCTAAGGTTGAGGCAAAAGACAAGGCAGAAGCACTGCTCAATCGCGTTGGCATGTGGGAAAAGCGCGACGTCTACCCGTCGTTTATGTCCGGTGGCCAGCAACAACGCGTCGCTATTGCCAGAGCCCTGGCAGTTGATCCTGAGGTGATGCTGTTTGACGAGCCCACATCCGCGCTCGATCCTGAGTTGGTCAACGAAGTCTTGATGGTCATTAGAGACCTCGCCGAAGAGGGTAGAACCATGGTTCTTGTCACCCACGAAATGCGCTTCGCTCGCGATGTGTCCAGTCGCGTCATATTTCTACATCAAGGACTTATCGACGAAGCGGGAACACCTGAGCAAGTGTTTAACAATCCGCAAAGCGAACGCTGCAGTGCGTTTGTTAATTCCATTAACTAAGAGAACCCAGGGAGGAATGGGAAAGTGAATATCAGAAACATCATCAAGACGATCACGGTTGCAGGCTGTCTACTAGCTACAACGCAAGCCATAGCCGAAGTACGTTGGGGTGTGGCATCGGAGCCATATC
Organism: Shimia sediminis; assembly: GCF_003990645.1. GTDB lineage: Bacteria > Pseudomonadota > Alphaproteobacteria > Rhodobacterales > Rhodobacteraceae > Shimia > Shimia sediminis. The sequence continues at coordinate 13,110 of NZ_RYZK01000008.1, read as the reverse complement.
CGCCTTTTGCATCAAAAGGAGCTGACGGTAAATGGGTTGGCTGGGAAATCGAAATTGGTGACGCCCTTTGCGCTGCCATGAATGAAGAATGTTCATGGGTCGAAGTTTCGTGGGACGGCATCATTCCAGCGCTGCAAAGCAAGAAGTTCGATGCGATTGTTGCTTCCATGTCGATTACTGAAAACCGCATGAAAGTGATTAATTTTTCCGACAAATACTATCAGACACCTGCGGTCGTCGTGGCGCCAAAATCGTCAGACATAACTGCTTCCGCAGAGGGTGTTTCAGGCAAAGTTGTTGGCGTGCAAATCTCTACCACCCACGCGGCATTCGCTGAGAAGCACTTCAGTGCGACAGCGGACTCGATTAAGCCATATCAGACCGCTGACGAACGCAATCAAGATCTGGTGTCTGGCCGGGTTGACGCGATCATCGGTGACTCGCTGGCCGTTTCGAAGTTTCTGGAAAGTGAGACCGGCGCGTGCTGCGAGATCAAAGGCGAGGTCTCGGATGTTGCAGTCTACGGGCCAGGCATTGGTGCGGGATTGCGCAAAGAAGACACAGAGTTGCGCGACAAGATCAACGCCGCGATCGAGAAAATCCGAGCGGACGGTACCTATGAGGCCATCAGCTCGAAGTACTTCGATTTCGACATCTTTGGCGGATAAGTAACTGAAAGACACGCGGCTCCGAATTCTCGGGGCCGCGCGATCAGATTTGGGAAAAACCGGTGCAGGAATTCTTCCAAGACGTTATGCAGCAACTGGCATTTTCACCCCCGGGGTGGGGTAAAAACCTGTTGTGGGGATTGTTTACGACGCTGCAAATTGCGTTTGGTGCTTATGCGTTGGCATTGCTGATCGGCATTGGCGGAATGCTTGGCAAAGTCTATGGCGGCCCGGTTATGCGATTGCTGCTCGAGATCTATACAACGGTGATCCGTGCCGTGCCCGAGCTCATTGTCCTGCTGCTGTTGTACTATGCCGGAACGGATCTGTTGAATTACATTTTGATCAAGCTTGGCTATCCGCCAGCGGATATCAATGCCTTGTTGGCAGGGATCTTGGTGATCGGTATTGTCCAAGGTGCATTTTGCACCGAAGTGTTTCGAGGCGCGGTTCGCTCAATCCCCGTCGGGCAAATTGAGGCGGCACAATCTTTCGGTATGCCATTCTGGCAAAGGTTCCGGCGCGTCATTTTGCCGATTATGATCCCGCGTGCGCTCCCAGGATTGTCAAATCTTTGGCTTATCACAACCAAAGACACGGCGCTTCTCGCCGTGATCGGGTTCTCGGAATTGGCTTTGACGACAAAGCAAGCCGCCGGGGCGACCAAGTCCTACTTCCTTTTCTACATCGTTGCGGCGCTCATTTATCTCTGTGTGACGCTGATCTCAAATTTTGTCCTGAAGCGGATCGAGAACCATTATCGCCGCGGCCAAAAGAAACTCGCATAAAAGGAAGTCAGATGGATTGGACATGGGTTCCGCAGTATGCGCCAAAATTGTTGGAGGGGCTTTGGCTGACCCTGCAATTGACGTTTCTTTCAATCGTTTTCGGCATGATGCTGGCGATCCCGTTGGGGTTGGTTCAGGTTACAGGTCCGAATTGGTTGGCCCGTTTGGCATTCGGTTTTTGCACGCTCATTCGCGGCACGCCGCTATTGATTCAGCTTTGGCTACTCTATTTCGGGCTTGGATCATTGTTTCCTTCTGTTCCAGTCATTCGCGAAACTTGGCTCTGGCCGATTCTGCGAGAAGCGTTTCCATTTGCCCTGCTGGCATTCACCATCTCTGTCGCAGGCTATTCCGGCGAGGTTATGCGCGGCGCATTTCAGAATGTTTCTAAGGGAGAGCTGGAAGCGGCCCGATCCTTTGGCATGCGCCCATTCAAAGTATTGAAAAGAGTTTGGGCACCAAGGGCAATTCAATCGGTTCTACCGACCCTTGTCGGCGAATTCATCATGACATTGAAAGCAACACCACTTGCTGCAACAATCACTGTCTTCGAGGTCTACGGCGTCAGCAATTCGATCCGGCAAAATACTTTTCTGGTTTATGAACCGCTCTTGTTGGTTGCGGGAATTTATTTGGTTCTAGTCCTCATCCTGGTTACAGTGTTTCGATACATTGAGAACAAAATGCCACAACGTGCTTTGCGTTAGATCCATTTACCAACTGGAACAGTGGACCCACCAAAAAGGAAAACATAATCGCGAGTGTTTGGAGGTTCAGTGCTGCAATTGGTTTCAGGAAGACTTCGCAATCTATTGAAACGGATATTCACAAATGGCCGAAATCGCCACCGCGTAGAGGCGCGGATATTTTCGCCTGCGCAGGAAATTCGGTACACTATGCGCACGCAGCGAAAAATCGAGAGTACCGGTTAGGGCTAATTGTGTTGAATAACTCTTTGATTTGGACAGGCCTTCTTAAACTATCGCTTTGATTTCTTTTGGATGTTGATATCTGCCTTTCACCTCATCCTGTTGCGGGCAGCATAGGCTTGAGATTCGCCAGCTTCCGGAGGGTTTTGGCGGTGGCTGCGAGGGTAAACTCGTCTTGAACGCCACATGGGCCGCGTAATCGGAGTCGTCCAAGGTCGAGAATGTGTTAGAAGTGAGCGTAGAGCATCTCAACCCTTTTCCTTCGCGCCTGAGCTTTCGGATTGAACTCTGAGGCCGAGCATTGCCGGGCGAAATCTCGGACGATTTCGTTTTTGTCGCGATGGATGGTGCGGGCGTCTGATTTTCGGCAGCACTTGGCTTTCAGTGCACATCCCGTGCAATCGGACTTCAGCGCCCGATACTTGCGGGCGCGCCAATTCGGCGCATTCCGCCTTGGATCGGAATAGGTCCGCCAAGTGTGCCGCACTTCCTTGCCGCCCGGATAGATGTAGCGGTCGTTCTCATCATTCCATGTGAAGTCGGATCGCGAGACCATTCCATTCGTGCGCTCACCCGTGTTGAAGACGGGGATGAAGGGAAGGATTTGGCGTTTTAGGGCAAGCCAGACCAGATTGTCGGACGACTCATATGCCGTATCCGCAACAATCCAATCTGGCTAGAAAGTTTGCAACAGATCCACTTTGGGCACCATATTCGTTGAAAGTTGCGAACGACCGGTCATTTTCACAACGCACAGATGCAGAGCCGGACCAAGCTGGTTAAACTCCCCGCGGCGATCACAATCGGCGGCAAGCTCCTCAGGACTCAGAGTGAAAGACACATTAATCTCAAGGTTCACTCAATGGGCTCGAAAACGCACGCTCACCAATCCTCTGCTCCTCAAGAATAATAATCCCTCGAAAATGAGGGAAATAAGGGGCTAACCCACCTTGAGAAGCAGATTAAATGAAATCAATGACTTAAATAGCTTCATGCAATAAAAGTTATTTTCAACACACACTTGCCTAAGCAACATACTGCAGCTCCGTTACGAGTACCCCAACCTGAACCTAGATTTGGCGAAAAGCTACATTTGAAATCTGTCGCATTCTTGCAAACACGTCGACACCCAATTGTTCATACATATGGATCAGGTCGACCATGACCCAATTTTCGCGAATGAGATCTCCATCCAACCTCCAAAAATCGAGGCCGCGGATGTCAAGCTTTTGACCTGTTGGTGGAACACCTAGAAAGCCGTCTGCTACCAATGTCTGTTGCATGGCGGGCCAACCTGTTTCCCCGACATAGCTTCCATCGGCGAAGAAATGGCACAAGCTCTGAAAGTCTTGATCGCTCCAGTTTGGCATACCATCGACCCAAGGTCGCATATGCCAGTCAAGAAACCCCTCATACCCGCGTGACGAGCCAATGCCCGACGGGCCATACCAATTCATCTTTGGGTGCCAGAAGCGTTCAAGTTCCATGGCTTCTGGGCCTCCGTTTGCGGGGAAATTTTTCATCTGTTCCAGCATGTCCTCAACAACTGACAAGGCCGCGGCAGATTGTTTTGGATCCGCATAAGACCATTGGACGCCGTCCTGTGAAGATGGTGGCGGCACGCACCATTCACGGCCCAGGCTGGGTGCCATTGGCCAAACTTGTGCCTGCATCATCAGCTCTGGAAGGTCCCAGATGGCCTGCACCTCAACGACACGTCCTTCGTCGAAGCGGTAGAATTCATGATAGCGCATGTGCGCCAAATGTCCCGTTGGTGGAATGTCCAGAAACGGCGCGGAAAATGTTCCAAAAACATTGCCCATGATTCCGAGCCATTCTTGGTCACTTTGGGACACTCCGGAGATTCGTACGTTGTCACGGCATTCCAGATCAGGCATAGCCTTGGCAAGCGCACCGTAAGTAGCCTCAAAAAAACGACGTGGATCAGTGAATTGTCCGAATGGGGAACACATCTTGAATTGCGCATCATTCGCTGACAAACTTTCGATCGCAGCCAGCGCTAGCGGCAAATCAAAGTCAAATAGCGCGGCGCGATAGGGCTTGATCAAAGACTTCAATGCTATTGCGTCCGTGGCGCGCCCCTTTTTAGGCATCTCGTGAACCTCCACTCTAATTGAAGGCCTCAACCGGCGCAGACAATTTGATGTGTCGATCAAGCAGATCAACACCTAGCTGTTTAAGAAACCAAAGATGGTCGATAAAAATCCAGTTTTCGGCCAGCCTGTCCCCATCCCTACGATAGAGGTCGACGATCCTCATATCCGCTAGCTTGTCCCCGTCAGAAGTCAGCCCCATGTAGCCGCCAGTTGCCCGCATAGTCAAACTTGGGTATCCAAAAAAGCCACCATAATTTCCCTCGCCCAACCGCACGATATGGCCATTATGACGAATGAATTCGAGGCCATCCTCAAAGGGGCGGGTATGCCCTTTCAGATATCCTTGTTGGGTGTAAGACGCGCCAATTCCGGCAGGCCCCCACCACAGCATGTCATCACGCCAATCCAGCTTGAGGTCTTCGATTGTGGTTTTGACACCAGTGTCGATAAGACGGTGGATCATCCGTTCTATCAGATCAAGGGTCGCCTTGCCTTCGACGGGTGCCTGTTCCGTCAGCAACAGGCCATCCTGCGTTTGCGGACCAGGGGTTATGGTGACAAAGCCAGTCGCCTCGGGGATGACCCGACTGCCAACTTGCAAAAGGATCCCCATGATGTCGATATGAAGTGCAGATTCCTGAATCTTGCCGTCTTCTACACGGTGAAATTCGCAATAGCGCAGAAATGCCATCTTGTGATGGGGTGCAATCCCAATCCAAGGGCTATGAAAGTGGCCCAGCAAATGACCCATTGAACAAACCCAAGTTGTCGTCTCACCATCAAGCCGGTTCGGGCTGGCGAAAAAGATATTCTCGCGCCTCTGGATGGGCTCAAAGGCCTCCTTGAAGGGCTCCCAAAACAGATGGCTTACAGACTGCGATCCGTGCAGTTCATTGAATGGGTGCGAACCACGCCAACGATAATCGGATGTGGTGTATCGCTGCAGAACTTGAGCCACTTCTTCAGGGGAAGCCGCGTCCAGATCCTTATAAAATTCAACAACCAAGGCTTTCGCGTCTTGTAGATCAGTCATGGCGACTCCTCTCGCATATGTATGCGCACATTTTTCGCGATTGAGCGGCTTCGTCAATAGGTAAATTGACAGAAAGACTGAGCTCACTCAAGGATTCGCCTATTTTATTATGCATTTTTCATCTGTTCAAATTTTCACTTGACCAGAACCATTCTAACTTTTAAGCATACGTATGCGATTAACTTACGAAAGAGACTGCTGTGACCCAGAAAAACGAAGTTGTGCCAAAACCGGTTACCGATCACCCCAAAAAGTCGGGCCGCCACACTGAGTCATCAGGAACCCATATCAGGTTCAGCCCTCTGGAAGACACGCACATGCCTCCTGACTTTTCCATTTCGTTGGAAGAGTATCGCAGAGGCGGCACGCGGGAATTCTTGGCCAAAGAACCCGAGCATCTCGCCACACATTCCATGCGTGGGTTTGAACCAAAGTTCAAAAACATCGTTGACTACATAGTCCGTATCACCCACCAGATTTGGGAGGAAAAGGACATCGGCTATATCTACGACACCTATAGCCATGATTGCCGTGTGTGGGATGATGTGGGCCTGCAATATGGGCGCGATAAGATCGTCGCAGACACCGTGCATACCAACAACGCTATTCCTGACGTTCGTCTGGTCGCCGATGAAGTGATTTGGGCTGGCAATGACGAGGTCAGCTTTCACACGTCTCACCGGACAATGATCCTCGGGACAAACACTGGATTTTCCCGCTTCGGCCCGCCAACAAACAAACCACTGCGGTTGTTCTGTATCGCTAATTGTGTGGCTCGTGAAAACGAAATCTATGACGAACATGTGGCGTATGACACTGCAGCTTTGATACAGCAGATGGGATACGATGTGCGCGATACCGCAAAGCGCGCGGCAGAGCAGCGTGTTCAAGGCCCGTTTGCGCCCAATTTCGCGGCAAGTGATCCGGCCCGCTTGCCAGGCCAGGCCTTTCCAGAGCGGCAGGCCATTCCGGATGTGGTGGATGGCAACGTACGAGAGTTCGTACACGCAGCTTTTGAGAATATGTGGAACCGTCGAAACTTTGCGGCAATGGATGCGGTCTATTCGCCAGATATTGTTTTCGAAGGATCAACCAGTCGTGTTTACCGCGGTGTTGGCCAAATGCGGTCACATATCATGTCGATGATCGCGATGTTCCCCAACATCAAGGTGTCGGTCGATGACATCTACTGGATGGGTAACGCAAAAGACGGCTATCTTGTTTCAGTTCGTTGGGGCGGGGTCGGCGCCCATCGCGGGAATGGGCCATATGGAGAGCCCACCGGCAAAGAAGCGCACATTTGGGGCATCACCCAATGGCATATCCACGACAACAAAGTCCAGAAAGAATGGACTGTTTTCAATGAGTTCGGAATTCTGATGCAGATTCTAGGTGATTAATAACTCAAAGAAGCCTCAACAGGGAGAAAGACATGAAAATCAAACAAATCTTAATGGCTACCGCGCTGACACTGGCGCCTCTCGGCGCTGCCGCTGAATGCTCTATCGAGGGAACAGGTGAAGTAAACGTCATTTCCAATTTCTTTGAAGCATTGGAAGTGCTGTCAAACGAAATGAAGAACTGTGGCAATGATAATCTCATCATCGACACCAAGCTAACGACGGATCACAAAGAAGAAACCAACAAAGCATTTGCCGCGGCAACGTCACCATTTGATGCAGCCGCTGTCGCAAACAGCTCTATCACTTTGCTTCAAGCAAAGGGACAATTGAGACCCCTCAACGATCTGGTTGAAAAGTACCGCGACGAGTACAACATCGAAGACGGTATGTTGATCAAGTTCGGTGATGAAGTTGCCGCAATTGCCTTCATGGTGAACGCTCAGCATCTGTTTTTCCGTAAGGACATCTTTGAAGAACACGGCGTTGCGGTTCCGTCCACATGGGATGAACTGCTGGACGCAGGCGAAAAGCTGAAAGCTGCCGGCATCGAACACCCATACGGTGCCGCATTTGGCAACAGCTGGGAGCTTGCGAATGAATACGTCAATTTGTTGCTGGCCAATGGTGGGACATTGTTTGACCCAGCGACCTCAGACTCCACATTTGAGACGCCCGAAGCCATCGAAGCCTTAAAAATGATGGGTGAACTTTATAAGCTCATGTCACCTAACGCGATGTCCATGGATTTCGGCGATGTGAAACGCCAGCTGCAACAAGGTGACGTGGCGATGGCCATCCTCTGGGGTAACGAGGCCTCTGCGATGGATGACGAGAAAGAAAGCACAGTTGTTGGCAAAGTTGGTTTTGCCGCTGCACCTGCGATGACAGCTGGCGGTGCACCTGCCTCTACATTCTGGTGGGATGGTTATGTGATTCCGAAAAACCTTGACGGTGATCCAGACCTAACATTCCAGGTGTTGATGCACGCGATGCGTGAAGAGACAGTAAAAGCAAATAATGACATTACACTCTGGATCCGCTCTGCCTATGAACCAGGTGAATACACTTCCGCCATTACCGATACGGTTGTGAATGGCGCACCTCCCTACCCGATGAACCCGCAAGCCTCGCTGGCGCACGGTGCTTTGGGTGAAAACATCGCTGATTTCATTGTTGGCAAAGAAAGCGCCGAAGAGTCGCTGGCAGATGCTACAAAAGCGTATCGTTCTGCAGCGCAAGAACAAGGCCTGCTCAAGTAAGGCCTTCTCCCAGGTGCCAGCCCTTCGAAAAACTGCCGGCTGGCACCGCCCCAACTTCTCAGGATAGTGATATGAAACGATCAACCTTCATCTCATTTGTGGCACCCTCTGTCATGTCGATGCTGATCTTGATCGCATTGCCACTGGTCGCGATTGTCTACCTGGCGCTGTATCAATCCTACACCCAGATGGAGATCAAAGAGGTAAAGACAGAGGTGCCGCTATTTGGTGGCATGACCCGCGAAGTCATCCGCAACGTTCCACAACCGGTGATGGACGATGCTGGAAACCCTATTCAAGTTTGGGAATACGTCGGAACACAGAACCTTAAGAATGCGATTGATACCGAGGGGCTGAGTTCCGCATTCAATGCAGATCAGAACATTAATTCAACGCGATCCTTTATCAGAGCGCTGTTTGACGAAATTCGGGATGTGGATTTCTGGTCTGCCCTGGAGTTCACGCTGATCTACACATTCCTCACAACACCCATCATCATAATTCTGGGATTTGGCCTTGCACTGGCAACCAACCGATTGACCGAACGGCTTCGAGGTCCGGTTGTCTTTGTCACTTTGCTCCCGATGATTGTAACACCCGTTGTTTCTTCCTTGGCGGTCTACTGGCTTTTTGTAGACGGGGGGGTCATTGCGGCCAGCCTCGAAGCCATGGGCATCGGAAAGTTCTATTTCCTTGCTGACCAGTTCACTATCCGGGCTGTCATCGTGGCGTATGGCGTATGGTATGCAGCGCCATTTGCGTTCATCATTCTGTATGCGGGCCTGCAAACTGTCCCCGAGGAACCAATCGAAGCCGCAATTGTAGACGGTGCATCGCCTTGGCAGCGTGTTCGATACATTGTCATTCCGCACCTCACGCCGCTCTTCTCGGTAATTGCGTTAATCCACATCATGGACAGCTATCGGGTGTTCGAACCGATCCTCGTCTTCGGATCCCGCGTATTTGCCAACTCGGTGCAATATCTGACGTATTACACGCTGGTGTTTGAGGACAACATTCACAAGGCGTCAGCATACGCGATTTTGACAGTTCTTGGCGTCGTCGTCCTGCTGATCCCCATCATGATCAGGACCTTCAAAGATCAGAAAGCAGGGAAATGAAACCGGCAAACCTCAATATCGTCACCCATTCAATTATCAACCTTGGTCTGTGGTTCTGGTTCCTTGTGGCGTTGCTGCCATTTTTCTGGATGTTCCTCATCTCGCTGCGCGTACCTGTAGATGCGTTTTCAACCCCGCCAAAACTGTTTGCACCCGTCACATTTGAGAACTTCCGCTACATATGGGTCGAAGACGGGTTTTGGCGATATGCTTTGAACACAACAATTGTGACGGCGGTTACCGTTGTTGTTTCGCTGACGATGGCCTGCCTCGCGGCCTATGCCTTGTCCCGCTATCGCGGCTCGATCGGGTTCTGGCTGCTAATCGCAGCCATGGTGTTTCGCGCGATGCCGCACGTCGTATTGCTTACCGCCTACAGACCGGCGTTCTTTGAGCTTGGAATCTGGAGCCGGTATGAAACCCTGATCATTGTGCTGGTGGCGATCAACCAACCGTTTGCCATCTGGATGTTACGGGCGTTTTTCATGAACATCCCCGAAGAGCTGGACGAAGCCGCGCTGGTTGACGGGTGCACGCGCTGGCAAGCCTTCTTCAGGGTAATCGTGCCAGTGATGTGGCCAGGAATCGTGACCGCCGGGTTGTTCTGCTTTCTTTTGGCTTACAATGACTTCCTGATTTCCAGCCAACTTATGAATGGCGACATGTCCACGATGACCGCCGCATTGGGCAGTTATATGGGGCAAAACCAAAGCCTTGCTCGCCTGATGCACGGCATCGCGGGTGCCGTATCAATCACCATTCCGATCATCATTTTGGTGTTCGTTTTCCAAAAACAAATTGTCTCCGGTATGACCGCCGGCGCTGTGAAAGGATAACCCATGTCAATCGCTTCGAACCTCACCCTGATCCAAAATATGTATGTTGCATTGAACGCGCAGGATCTGGAGGCCCATGATCAATACTGGCACGAAGACATGATCTGGCATGGCCCCCCCGGTTTTGGCGATGTTCACGGGCGCGATCGCTTCAAGTACGAAGTTCTCGCGGATTTCTACAAGGCCTTCCCAGATTATCACGTTAGCCATGACATCGAGTTTGCGGACGAGAAATGGATAGCAGGCACTGGCTACCTCACTGGCCATCAACATGGCGAATACCTTGGCCTCGCCCCGACTGGATTACCCGTTAAGATGCGTTTTTCTGATTTCTGGTCGGTGGTCGACGGCAAGTTAAAAGAGAATTGGGTCATGGTTGATCACGTCGACACATTCAAACAGTTGGGTGTTGATCTGATGGACGTAATCACCCAAAGGTAATTTGAACGCACAAGGCGGACAGGCTATTGGCAAAAAGATCGAAAGTTACATCCATTGATGTCGCGCGGCACGCGGGCGTTTCCCAGTCCGCTGTCAGCCGTGCCTTTTCACGTGTTCCCACACAGTCAGGTGTGTCGGCCGATGCCAAGAAGAAGATACTTCAGGCCGCTGATGAATTGGGGTATCGCCCAAACGCGATTGCCCGGTCTTTGGTTTCGCAAAGGTCAAACATCGTTGCATTGCTGTTCAGCTACTTGGACAATCAATTCTATGCTCTGGCATTGGAAAAGCTGTGCATCGAACTACAGAAGTTAGGCTTCCACGCTTTGGTCTTCATGATGCCCAGCACCGACGAGGGCGAAGCAAAAGCTGTGTCTAACCTGCTGGAGTATCAAGTGGATGGGATAATAACAGCATCGGTGGAACTGTCTTCTGACTTGTGTGCATTTTGTGTAGAACACGACATTCCGATTGTAATGTTCAATCGTTTCCAAGACCATGACGGCATATCAAGTGTAACAACTGACAACGTTGCAGGCGGACGCATCGCGGCGCGGCATTTGGTAGAGACGGGCCACAAGAGAATTTCTCTCCTGTCAGGGTGGCAAATGTCCTCCACCAGCAGAGATCGACAGTTTGGCTTTGAAGCGGAACTTCGTGATAGGCAATTAGAGCTCTACTCGCATGAGATTGGCCATTTCAATCTCGAGATGGCAAAAACGGCGGCGTTGGAGATGTTTGCAGATCCCAGCGCGCGCCCCGACGCACTCTTTGTGGCCAATGACTATATGGCGATTGAAGTGATGAGCACCTTGCGCCAAAGCTACGGACTAGAGATACCCGGTGATGTCTCCGTGATTGGGTTTGATGACACACCTATTGCGGCCTTACCTGAGTTTTCACTTACAACTGTCCGGCAGCCGATCAATCAATTGGTCGCAGGTTCCGTCCGGCTCATGAATTCCATGATCAATGGCGGTGTTGGCGAGGTTGAGAATATCTCGTTGGCACCCAGACTTGTCGAAAGAGGGTCAGTGAAACTGCGTAACTGAAGTGCTCTCTATCCGCCGTCAGGGTTGGTGGAACCAAAGGCGGCCCGAGCAAAGATCGTATTTGGCTCATCCGATTGGCTCCATTGTGCTGCGCGTTGGGTTCTGATGGAGTGGACATCCCTGATCAGCCCCACTGAAGTGGTCCGGTCCAGTTGGGCCTCGGCATAGCCATCTTCCGCCTCCACCTGAATGTGAGCCAAACTGGCGAGCCCCTGGGTCGCCGGCAACCCACGGACATCATCTAGCAGGAAATCGCGCTGGATCGGTGCCGGATCCCCAAAGAGCCGCACCGCCACGGCCTGCATCAGCCACGGATAATGCACCGCGTTCAGACGTTGCTGCATTTGGGTCAGTCTGTGCCGCATAGGTTGCCAGAAAGCCGAGGCCACAGCCTCAGTGCCGGTGACTTCGTTGAACAGATGATACCCCTTCCAATTCTGGCCCGAGTCGCAGAATTCCTCCATGACCGCAGGGATACCGTCGACTCCGGCGCCGCTCAAGGTGGCCTAAGACCAACGCACCAGGGTTTTTTCCTTGCTATCACTCATCGTTTTACCGTCATTTTCCAGTAACTTACCAAGGCGAAACCAGATTTTGAATCACTGCTATCAGTTCAAAATTGCATCCGCATGCAAAAATGTCTTGCCAGAGACGGCAATCCTCAAATATTGTTTTTTGCAAACGTATGCATACTAATTCCATTGGGAGGAAACATGGCCGAGATACAACTGCGCAACATTGGGAAACGTTGAGGATCGTTTGTTGGGGTCGATAACTTCGATCTGACGATGCCGACAAAGAGTTCCTTGTGTTGCTGGCCCCCTCGAGCTGCGACAAGACCACGACAATGCGGATGATTGCTGGTCTCGTTTAAAGCTGACAAGAGTTACCGCGCCGAGATCGACGGTCGGGTCTCCATTCATGTCCACAAGGATCACTGCCACCTGTTTGGTGCGCAATCCGGTGCACTGCTCGGGGGTCGATACCCCCGACACTAAAACCCGCCTTCCGGGTCAAACCCGGGCGCTGTTTTCGAAGATGCACCCAATCTCTAGGGAGGAACGATGTGTTTTTGAAGAAAATCGTGCTGGCCGGCTCCATGGCCGGCTTTGACCGCGGCGAGAAAACCCCTCCCCGCCCCGACAACCAAGGATCAGGAACATGACCATCGAACATCTCAAACGTGGCAAACCCGAAGCGGATCGCGCCGAAGACGACGCCAAGACCCGCGCCGTCGTGGAAGCGACCCTGAAAGACATCGAAACCCGTGGGGATGCGGCGGTGCGCGACCTCAGCGAGAAGTTCGACAACTACAGCCCCGCCAGTTTCCGCCTGTCACAGGACCAGATCGATGACCTGATCGGCCAGCTGACCGACCGCGAACTGGCCGATATCAAGTTCGCCCAGGAACAGGTGCGCAATTTCGCCCAGGCCCAACGCGACTCGATGCTGGATATCGAGGT
>NZ_RYZK01000079.1 GCF_003990645.1 Shimia sediminis | reverse complement strand
GAAGTTTATTTTTGAGTTAAAAAGCTTAAATTTTAATGAAAGACGGAGTATGCAATGGTACATGTTCGTTTAAATAATGAAGTTTAAACTAAATGGACAATGAAATAAAAAAAAGTCTTAGATGGTAATTAGTAGTGTTTCAAGGACGATCCAAAGCTGCCTCCGAAGTCATGTCCTCCAGAGAATCCTCCACCGAGGGAAGATCCGAAAGAGGAACCAAATGAAGATCCATGGTCATCACCTTTGATAATGACTGGATATGGCTTCTTAACGATGTTGATTTCAGGTATATGGACTGGTACAGGCTTGTGAACAGGGACGGCTATTGGTTTAGGTACTTTAACTGGAACGGGATGAGGAACTGGTACTTTGACGGGATAGCTTACTGGTACAGGCACTTTCTTCTCAACGTAGACTGGATAAGGTTTGTCGACATGAACTGGATAAGGTTCAGCTACTTTCACTGGATAAGGTTTGTCTACTGGAAAGGCTACGGGGTGAGGTACTGGCACTGGGACGTTTCTTTCGACTGGTACTGGTACTGGAACTGAGTGAGGAATTCCTACTCTGTTGGTAATTGTAAGATGGGTATGTACAGATGAGCCCAAATCGATGGCACCGCCGGCACCAGCACCACCTCCAAAACCGCCTCCAAGACCTCCTCCTTTTTTTATGCCACGGCCTCCACCGAGACCTCCACC
>NZ_RYZK01000078.1 GCF_003990645.1 Shimia sediminis | reverse complement strand
ATCAAGGAAAAACTTTGCTATGTTGCATTGGACTTCGAACAGGAAATGGCCACCGCCGCCGCCTCCACCTCTTTGGAGAAAAGCTACGAATTGCCTGATGGACAGGTCATCACCGTTGGAAATGAAAGGTTCCGTTGCCCTGAAGCCCTCTTCCAACCTTCCTTCTTGGGTATGGAATCTTGCGGTATCCACGAAACCGTATACAACTCCATCATGAAGTGCGACGTTGATATCCGTAAGGACTTGTACGCCAACACTGTACTCTCCGGAGGTACCACCATGTATCCTGGTATCGCTGACCGTATGCAAAAGGAAATCACCGCTCTTGCTCCATCCACCATCAAGATCAAGATCATTGCACCCCCAGAAAGGAAATACTCCGTATGGATCGGTGGATCCATCTTGGCTTCCCTCTCCACCTTCCAGCAAATGTGGATCTCCAAACAGGAATACGACGAATCCGGCCCTGGCATCGTTCACCGCAAATGTTTCTAAACAACTTTCTGTCTTTCTGTATCCATCGCATTGCATATATACATACACACTTATGTCTCTTATATTTATTGTTAATATATCATTGTCATCGTTTTGACGCCTAATAACGATGTGTAAATACTATATATATTTATGCCTTATACAGATATCTCAGTGCGAAAACAGACTGTCGAGTAAAATACTATTGTAAGCGACGTATTTAGGCCGTCT
>NZ_RYZK01000077.1 GCF_003990645.1 Shimia sediminis | reverse complement strand
GTCAATATCAAGCAGCAGCTTCAAATCCAAAATGGTGTGTTAAAGAGAAATGGTTATTTAGTTGTCGTAAAAGGCAAATTAAAAGAAAAGTGGTACCAATAATTACATGAAGACCATGAAATCCTGTGGCTATAAAAAAGGATGAACCATAAACTGCATCAGCAATAGTAAAAGGGGATTCAATATACTCATAAGCTTGGAGGGCTGTAAAATATAGTCCTAATAGTACTGTTAATAAAAGTCCTTGAACTGATTGTTTATAGTTATTTTCTATTAAAGCATGATGTGCTCAAGTTACCGTGATCCCTGATCTAAGTAGGATTAAAGTATTTAGTAAAGGAATTTGTAACGGGTTAAATGGTATAATACCTTTAGGAGGTCAGATTATCCCAATTTCTACTGCAGGACTTAATCTTCTATGGAAAAATCCTCAGAAAAAAGAGATAAAAAAGAAAATTTCTGAAATAATAAATAAGATTATACCTCATCGTAAACCAATTGTTACTCTTATAGTATGTAATCCTTGGAAAGTACCTTCTCGAGTAATATCTCGTCATCATTGATATATAATTATTAAGGTGATAAGTATTCCCACTAATAATAAATTTCTTTGTTGTTGATGAAACCATTTAATTAATCCTGATATTAAAGTTATTGCCCCTAAAGCCCCATAAAGAGGCCACGGGCTATCATCCACTAAATGGAAG
>NZ_RYZK01000076.1 GCF_003990645.1 Shimia sediminis | reverse complement strand
TGCCCATACCCATCGCGTCAGGTTTTGGTGTCGCTTTTTTTACGTCAACCTCTTTATCTTTGATGGTCTGCTTTGGTGTCTTCAATAACTCATTCACGACCTGTTCCGAGTCAAAGGTGATAAAACAGAACCCTTTTCTTTGGTTTTTCGTCTTATCAAAAGGCATTTCTACTTCCACAATATTTCCAAATTGCCTAAAGTAGTTCTTGATGTCGTCATCGGATAGATCAGTGGTAAGACCACCAACGAAGATTTTCCCGTGTCGCGCTTTCGCTTTCTTGGGATCAACTTTCTTGTTGTTAATGATGTGATCGCCGGCAGACGAAACCTTGTCGATTGCTTCGGCCGTACTGAAAACGATGAACGCGAAGCCACGCGATCTGCCTGTATTCGGATCTGTTTTAACGTTAATACTTTCGATCTCGCCATACTGGCCGAAATGTTCCCTAAGTTCTTTTTCTGTAGTTTCCCAGCTTAAACCTCCAACAAATAATTTTCTGTCGTCGTCTCGGCCTGGCGTGTCTGCACTTCCACTGTCGGCCATTTGAGACGCATCTCCTGCGCTACCGTTTTGCTGTTGTCCATTCATTTGGTCATTCTGTTGGAAATTTTGATCTGCCTGTACGTCCTGTGAAAAGTCTTCTCCATTTTCCATAGGACAATCTTGATTTGCCATTTTTTCTCTAAAAAGAGCTTATATTTTTCTTGCTGAAAATCTAA
>NZ_RYZK01000075.1 GCF_003990645.1 Shimia sediminis | reverse complement strand
CTTTTGAGTAATACTATCTAATATCTATACGAGTAGGTACAAAATGTCTTCAAAAATAGTGCTTTTATCTTTTGTGGTTTTAACAATATTTGGATTAACTTCTTGCAATCCAATTAACAAAGAAGAAACCGATGGAGTACAAGAAGTGTTAATAAGAGAAAGAAGACAGCTTTTCGGCGGAAGAAATGGCAATCACCAACAGGTTGGAGTTAAGGCAGGACCGGCTTGGGGTTCGATGTCACACTCTGGCGGTCCCATCACCTACAGTGGTGGTGCTGACTTAAGTTCCCCAAAAGGTCATGGATTGTCTGGAAGTCTTTCCCATACTCCTGGAATAGGTGGTCAGGGGTCAGTCAGAGGAACCGTTGGTTTGGTAAACAACAACAATCATCAAGCTTCAGCTTGGGCCCAACACGACAGAAATTTCGACAGACATATGCATCGACTTGGGCCTGAAACGAACAGTGCTGGGCTCAATTATCAACATGGTGGTGGTGGTAGTGCTTTCCTTAGTGGATCAAAAACACCAGGGTTACCGTCCAGGGGCACCGTGGGGGGGTCTGCGCCAATTCATACCACAAGAGATTCAAGTTTGTCGATCTCTGGACAGACTACCTTCGGCCATGGTATGAAACCTGACCATCAAGTTGGATTAACATACGGAAAATCATTCTAAATGTAATGTGTGCATTTTTTTCTCTGCTTATTTCCCAAATAAATAAATAAAAG
>NZ_RYZK01000074.1 GCF_003990645.1 Shimia sediminis | reverse complement strand
CTGTTGTGCCATGACCTTCTCCGGTCTCCGCTTTGCCAGGCGCTTCTGTTATCGCTTGATGTTCAGAGGTGGTCTTCTGGTCATCCTTGGCTTCGGTTGCTGGGGTGGATTCTGGGTGAGCTTTGTCGTCTGGTTTTTTATCAAGGGCTCCGGACGAAGCTAAGATTGCTTCTTCGATCTTTTTCTCTTGGTGTAGTTGCTCGTCCTTATCTTTCTTTCCGTGTTCTAATTTTCCTGCTGCAAGTGATGCATCTTTGGGAGGAAACGATCCTACTGAACTGTGCTCTGGGGCAAGGTGTCTCAGTTCAATGTCTTTTTGTTCCTCTTTCTTCTCTTCGGTGGGCACAGCTATTTGGTCGTTATGGTCGTGAGGTTTCTGGTGGTCGTGGCCGGGGACGAGTGTGGTTTGTTCTGAGGGCTTTTCAGGGTGTTGCGCGTGTTGGTCCTTGCTGTCTTGTGGCTTTTCTGGTTTTGGATGAAGGTCAATGTCTCCTGGTTTATGTTGCTGTTTGTCGTTTGAGCTGGCGCTGCCTTCGGGGTGCTTTTGTTCTTCGAGCTTTGCATCTTTTTCTTGGGCTTTCGCCAAGTGTTCCGCTCCGGCTAAAGGAGCCTGTGTGGTTTTTGCCTTTTCGTTATCATCAATCGGGTAGGCCAGAGTCATGCAGAAACAGACTACGCTCACAAGGAGAATTTTATGAATCCCTCCTGCAGTCATTGTAGGTATTGTTT
>NZ_RYZK01000073.1 GCF_003990645.1 Shimia sediminis | reverse complement strand
GTTTGAAGCTATTCGTATCAAAATGAACAGTCTGACCGTTGTTGCTTTGGCTTGCTTGGCTGTCGTTGCCAATGCTGCTCCATCTGGCTGGGGTCTCCACGATGATGGCCAATGGCACGGAGAGGGTCTCCTCGAAAGCCAATACCATGGAGAAGGAATCTTAGCTTCCGGTGCTCTTGGACACCACGGTGCCATCATTGGTGGTGTTCTTCCCGCTGCTCATGCCGTTGTTGCTGGACCTGTCCATGGAGCTGGAGCTGTTTTGGTACCACCTAGTGCTGGAGCCGTCGTTTCTGGACCAGCTCATGGAATTCTTGGACACGGACTCCTTGGTCATGGAGTAGTAGGACACGCCGCTGGAGCTGTCATTGCCGGTCCCTCCGGAGTTGTTGGACCAGCCGGTATCATTGGTGCTGGACATTGGGGCGGTCATCATGGTCATTGGTAAACTTTGCCAATACTGAATGGAAATATACACACTCGAACGGGGTCTCTAAGGAGCTCGCTAGGAAGGACTTTGGAAATTTAAGTTATTGTTTTAAATGGCATATGGTATTTTTGGTATTTCTGGCCTCCGCTGGTATCCCTAGAGAGTCTGTTTGAGTTCGTAATGTCGTTTACGGGTTTACTGACTGCGCATGTACAATTGACTGCGATTATAATTACATTTGTTTTTTTTTTTTTGTTCACTGTATATATACATGTCCATAATAATAAATTAATGATGCAAGCG
>NZ_RYZK01000071.1 GCF_003990645.1 Shimia sediminis | reverse complement strand
AAAATAATTACATAATATGTACGTAAGCCTTAGAAGAAACAATAATAAAAATAATAGAACAGAACCATCACTCTTGGAAATTCGTCATAGACATTTTGGCATTGCGGTCGGCACAAGCGGCAAACCCAAAGCAAAAAATAAAAGAATAAATAGGAAAAACAATAAATGCACAAGTTTGCAGTAAGTTTGCCGCCGTACATTTGAACTATGTCATCGGTCAAGTAATAATACATTCATTGCCACTGTGTGATCAAAGTCAACCTGGCATTTACCAACTGGCGGAATATCACAACACGGTTAAGCTTTAATCCATGGCAACTATGTATTACTACGTACCTCATAAGGCAAATGGTAAGAGAGGGTGAAGGTCACCCAATCCGTCTTAGCCTTTGAACAGTCCTAATCCCAGATCATGCCCATAACCGCCGTGATCAAAAGATGGAGCCGCGTACCCATGGGCAAAAGATGGGGCAGCGTAATGGGCCGCAATGGGTGCAGCAGCGACGTACTTTTGGATAGCTGGGGCTGCGATGATCTTGGGTGCCGATGGGTGGACTGCGTGACCCTGCCTGCTTACAACGGCGTTGAAACCGTTGTGATCGTCAGCGGTATATTCGACTTTACGGATGGTACCGTCGGGTTCTACAAGCGAATATTCTCCCTTTACAACGTCTCCATCACGTACTTCACTTTGGGATTTCTGGTCACCAGTGTGGGCGTCCTTTACGCCATAGTTGAATTCGTATTTGGGAT
>NZ_RYZK01000070.1 GCF_003990645.1 Shimia sediminis | reverse complement strand
GTCGACTTCAATTTTAACCGGGTACGGTACTGCTTTTCAACAGGGTACGGTATGTTTCTCTCAACTGGGTATGGGTGTGGTACAGGTATTTTGACTGGGTATGGCTGCGGTTTTTCTACTGGGTAGGGAATGGGCCTGTCGAAAGGTACTTTGACTGGGTATGGTACTGGTTTTGGTACTGGGTATGGAATCTTCTTTTCTACTGGTACAGGTACTGGTTTGGGTATGTGGACGGGGTAGGGCCTGTCGACATGAACTTTGACTGGGTAAGGTACAATTTTTTCGACAGGGTATGGCTGGGGTACGTGGACAGGGATTTTAACAGTGTAAGGTACTTTTTTCTCGACGGGGTAGGGTTGTGGTACGTACACCTTGACCGGTACTGGAATTTCTTTTTCCACTGGGTACGGTTGGGGCACGATAACCTTGACAGGGTAGGGCTGGTCTACTGGTACTTCAACAGGTACGTGGACGGGCTTTTCCACGGGGTACGGATGTGGTACTTTAACTGGCACATTGACCCTATATGGTACTGCGTATGGTACTTTCTTTTCGACTGGGTACGGTTGAGGTACGTGTACCTTGTAAGGTACATGGACAATTTTTTCGACTGGTACAGGTATTTGCTTCTCTACTGGTACTGATACTGGTACGTTTTTGACAACAGTCACTGTTTTTTCCTCGTAACTTCCTCCGTAACCTCCTCCGTAACCATTGCCACCACCGTAGCCACTTCCACCACCGAAACCACTGCCGC
>NZ_RYZK01000007.1 GCF_003990645.1 Shimia sediminis | reverse complement strand
CTTCTGGAAACCGAAAAGCTGGTGCTGGCCCCCGCCCGCGCGCCCGGCTTTGACTTTGACGCTTTTGAACGAGCTTGGACGGCCTTTGAAAACGCCCGAACCTGAATGCAGAGCGAACGGTGTTTGACCTTGGCCGCGCCCCTACCCTTCGGGCGCGCAATACCCGCGGTGGAAAATGACACAATAACAGATTTTGTCGCTAGGAGCTGTTGACGTTCATTTTGTGTGAATGAGAGTTGTCGCGATGGAGTTAAAGGCTTTGAAGCTCAGGTCTGCTTTGCAAGATCGCATAGCTATCCCTCTATTTTCCTTCAATTTGCCAAAGTAGTTTTCGATCAGGTGCCGCCAGTTGTAAGTTTCCTTGTCGAATTCCGCCGGGAACTTTCTGTTGGACTTGGGCGGTATGACTGGGGTGATGCCGCGTTTCAGCAAGGCATTGCGAAGCCAATCCGCATCGAAAGCTCTGTCAGCCAGAAAGTGCCTGGCGGACAGATCGCGGATCAGCGTGTCGGTCTCGCGGAGATCATGAGCTTGTCCGGGCATCAGACAGAAATCAACGAGGTTGCCGAGCGCATCTATCAGGGCCAACATCTTGGTTGTTATTCCGCCGCGAGAGCGGCCAATGGCCTGGCAGAGAGACCCCCTTTTGCGCCCTGACCGGAGCGATGCACTTTGACGATGGGACCGTCAATCATGGCGTATTCAAGATCGACGTCCGAGGTTAATGCTTTGAACATGCGATAGAAAGTGTCGGCCTTCACCCATCTGCGAAAGCGTTTGAAAACACTGTTCCATTTGCCAAACTCAACCGGCAACTCACGCCACTGCGCCCCTGTCCGCACAATCCAAAGCACCGCCTCGACGAACAGTCGAAGAACGCGCCCGGTTTGCCCGGATCGCTCAGTTATCCACGACAATACGGTTCAATGATCGCCCACTGGGCATTGGTTAGGACTCTTCGCGTCAAATCTGCTCTCCTCTGTTTGCAACCTTGAATCAGAAGTCAGGTGAGTTGGGAATCCTGAACTGCTCTGCTACCCAACCTTCTGCCACCCTGGACTAGAGTTTCCCGCCGTTTCTCAGTATGGCGGGCTGGTATCGCCATGTGAGTTTGCCAGCATTGCCGGTGGGATGTTCCCGATGGCGCTGTGCGGTCTCTCTTCGTTGTAGTATTTGCGCCTTTCCTCCATCTTTTCGCAAGCATCCGACAGTGACAGGAACCAATAGGCGATCAGGCATTCTGCCCGGAACTTGGAGTTAAACGCCTCAATGAAGGCGTTATCGGTTGGTTTGCCCGGCCGTGAGAAGTCTAGGATCACGCCGCGCTGATAAGCCCAGAGATCCATGTCTCGCGAGATATGTTTGCTGCCATTGTCGACTCTTATCGTCTTGGGGTAACCGATCTGACGACACACGCGATCCAGTGTCGCGACCACATCTTTCCCCCGATAGCTGAACTTCGGATCGATAACCGTAGCGCACACGCGTTTCGCAGATTTCTTTGACCCGTTTCTTCAAAGCTGCCGGATCGGTGCGCCGGGATTTGTAGTGGTAGGTGGAACGATCAAACCGAAGAGCCCCACAGGCCCGTCGGATCGATACCGACCAGTCCGAACACATCCCGTCAATCAGTTCGCGCTTGCGACCCGGCTTCAGAGCTTTCTTTTGATGACGTCCTGCAGCATCTCACGGTCCATCGTCATGTTCGCCACGATCCGCTTCAGCCGGTTGTTCTCGTCTTCAAGGTCTCGCAACCGCTGCATCGCCGATGGCATCAAGCCAGCATACTTTTTCTTCCAGTTGAAGTTAGTCGCCTGGCTGATCCCAGCCTCGCGGCAGATCTCGGCAACAGTCTTGCCTTCCTCGCCTTGCTTAATGATGAACGCCTTCTGCGCGTCCGTGAACCTCGATGCTTTCATGCGTTTCCGCTCCTTCTCCCAGCTAGGAAATCATAGCGCAAAACTCTAATCAGGATCGGTAGAGAATTCGGGTTTCAGGGCATTGACCGAAAGCCGGGTTCGCTATCGGCGCTTGGCCAATATTCTCGAGGCTAACACGTTGCTGAAATACAATCGCACAGTGGCTTAGCTTGGCAAGTCGCCAGCAACGCAGCAAGGTTGAAGTAAATTGGTCATTGGAAAGGTGTGATCAGATCAAAGCTGAAGCCCGCGGCTTCGGAGACCAACTGGTGGAAGTCCGGATTGGCGCCAATTTCCCTCTAATGTTCATCCATTAATGCCTGAAACCTTTCTTCATCGGATACGTTTGATGGTCTCGGAAATGTTAGGACGGCGTCCTTAAGTCCAATAGTTAGCGGATACGGCGCTTTGTACCGTGGGCTGACCGCCGCGCCGGGATCTCGCCCACAGCAAAGTCCGCTGTTCAGGGCGATGCCTTTCCAACAGTATGGAATGTCACGCTCCGCGGACAATTCACCGTCAATAGACATAGAGACTCTCGCCCGGGTTCCGTCAGACACCAACGACAATGATATTTTGTTTTCGCCTTTGTTCAGGGCCTTTTTGGCAGTCAATTCAAAGTTCTCCTCGAGAGAAAATCGATAATCGAAACAAAGGTGCCCAACTTCATTCACAAACAGAGAAAACCCGGCCAGCTGGCCGCCAATGGCCATAACCACGCCAGACACATTGGTATTGTCGACCGTCAAGACTGCATCAAAATCCCAGGGACCTGTCATATCCGGCAGTTCCATGCGCGAAATCTGGGATGTGCCTAGAAACAGGCGAAGCGGCGTATCTGGGATTGGTGCGCTGCCCTCGTGGATGCGCTCTGCTTCCCGATCATCAAGCGGCAATACTTTATTACGGCGTGCTTCCTGCCACCAAAGAGATTTAAGTTCTTCTACCAAATCAGGATGCGCATCGGACAGATCTGAGCATTCTGAAAAATCATCCTCCAATCGGTACAGCTCCCATTTGTCCTTGCTAAAATCTTCGCCGGCGAGGTGATGAGTAACTGCTTTCCAGCCGTCTTTCCAAAGAGCGCGATCACCGAATAATTCGAAGTATTGAATGTCCTTGCTGGTTGGCGCGCTTGCATCAAAGAAGCTATATTTCATCGACACACCGTCCATTGGGATTTGCTGTTTCCCGCCGAAATCATCAGGCAATTCTGCTCCGACGATGTCGAGCATTGTCGGCACGAGATCTGCGACGTGGTGAAATTGAGAGCGCCAGCCGCCTTGATCCTTCAGTCCCTCAGGCCAGTGAACAATCAATGGAGATCGCACCCCACCGCCATGGGTATCCTTCTTGTACCACTTCAAAGGCGTGTTGGAGGTTTGCGCCCACCCCATAGGGTAATGATTGAACGCTTCGGCCGATCCGATCCGGTCAATACCGCGCAGTCGTTCATCATCATCTTCGGGGCAGTAAAGCCTGTGCTTACGGTTATCAAGCGTGCCAACGGCCCCTCCTTCGGGGCTGGCACCATTGTCGGACAGACAGACGATAATTGTGTTTTCTAATTCTCCAGTTTCTTCTAGCGCTTCAATTATCCGCCCAAATTCGGCATCGGAATGATGGAGAAAGGCGGCATATGCTTCCTGCAGCCTGCTAGCGAATTTGCGCTGCACATCTGTCATTTCCCCCCAATCCAAAACATCTTCATTCATTGGAGGAAGTTGAGTGCTTTCCGGAACGACACCCAATTCTTTTTGCTTTTTCAGGCGCGCCTCACGAACCGCTTGCCATCCTTGCTCATAATGCCCGCGGAACTTGTGCAAAGCTGCCGGTGGCGCGTGGTGGGGCCAGTGGCAGGCGCCTGGTGCCGTGTAAAGAAAAAATGGTCTGTCAGCCCCGCCACTTGCATGCTCGTGGATCAAGCGCACCGCATTGTCTGTCATATCTGTGGTTAAAAAATAGTCGTCTTTGGACGGCGCATCTATGTAGCGATTATCCTCGGTGAGTTCCGGGTGCCAATGGTCTGCGTAAGAAGTATGAAATCCATACCAGCGATCAAAGCCTCGCCCAAGCGGCCAGTGCTTAAATGGGCCTGTGGGATTAAGATCACCATTTGGAGTCAAGTGCCATTTGCCGACCAACCAGGTCGCATAATCCTGTTCGCGCAGAATTTCGGCAATTGTAGCCGCGTTGTCCGGGATGTAACCCCGGTAGCCGGGATACCCAAGGCACCACTCTGAAATGATACCCATACCGACGTTATGGGCGTTGCGACCCGTCATCAGGCACGCCCGTGAAGGCGAACACATCGCGGTTACATGGAAATTGTTGTATTTGATGCCGTCCTTTGCCAATCGGTCAAATGTTGGCGTTTCAATCTCTGAGCCATAACATCCCAAGTCAGAAAAACCGACGTCATCCAGCATGTAAAACAGTATGTTGGGGCGACCCCGGCGCTTGTTCTTCAAAGGCTTCACTTCGGGCACACTGTCATGCCAAGTATCACCGATGACGGCTTTCTGTGTCATTCGTCTTTTCGCTCTCATTTAAATGTGCCTTCAAATCTGACACTTTGGGCTACGGGTTTCTCAACGCTACAGACTAGGTGCTATGCCTGTTCCGGACATCGGCTGGAAGAGCATCACTCCCGGATTCGATTTCCAGTATCCGGGTCAAACAAATAGATGTGGTTGGAATCAATTTTTATGCCAACGATATCATCCTGCTCTTTACGCAAGTGGCGGCTACCTCGGGCAATAACGCGCTGTTTCCCCCACTGAACGGTGAGAAACGTTGCCTCGCCGGTGTTTTCGAAGGCGTAAATACTCACGTCTATATCACCTTCACCGGGATCGGTAACGAGCAAGTCGTCAGGGCGCACTCCAAGTACGGCTTTGGAACGATCTGCAACATCAACATTTACCAGTGCGGTGCCACCCGTAGAGTGAAACTTGCCGCCCTTAATTGATCCCTCGATCAGATTCATTGCAGGAGATCCAATGAAGCTTGCGACAAATAGGTTCGCTGGTTCGTTATAGATTTCATCCGGTGTACCCAGCTGCTGGATAATACCGTCTTTCATGACCGCAACCCGATCAGCCAAAGTCATCGCTTCTATTTGATCGTGGGTAACGTATACAGTTGTGATGGCGAGTTCGCGGCTCAGGTGCTTTAGCTCAGCTCGCATGGTCACCCGAAGTTTCGCATCCAGGTTGGACAGCGGTTCGTCCATCAAGAAAACCTTGGGCTTTCGCACAATGGCTCGGGCCAATGCGACGCGTTGTCTTTGGCCGCCTGACAGCGCCTTCGGCTTACGAGATAGAAACTCCGTCAATTCGACCTTGGCTGCCGCTGCCTCCACGCGCGGGCCAATTTCGGACTTTGGAACCTTTCGAACTTTTAATGGATAAGCGATGTTGGCGTAAACGGACATGTGTGGATAGAGGCCATAGTTTTGAAACACCATAGCGATGTCGCGATCTTTCGGCAGATCGTCATTTACAACCTGATCGCCAATCGAGATCTCGCCGTCTGTGGGAATTTCCAAGCCTGCGATCATGCGCATTGTCGTCGTTTTTCCACAACCCGATGGCCCAAGCAGCACGAGAAACTCTTTGTCGTGAATTTCAAGTGATTGGTTGTCGACGCCAACAAAATCGCCCCACCGTTTGGTTACGTTTCTTAAGACAACGTTTGCCATTTTGACGTCCTTCTTTCTTACTCTGCTTTCGAGCTAATCGTTGGTATCAGAGGTGGCCCTATTGAACCGGCGACAACTGATACCCGAATTTGCGTCTACTGGGCCTGAACAAGCTATGTAACTACTCAATCAGCACCAAAAAAGTTTTTTTGCATCCGGATGCAATTTGCGTTTTGTTCGTAGATGTGTCAAGCAAATACTGTAATTTGTTCTACCAGGTCACAATGAATAAGCTCCGTCCTACCTCTTATGATGTTGCCCGTTTGGCCGGTGTAAGCCAGTCGGCAGTATCCCGTACATTCTCCCCAGGCGGAAGTGCGTCATCAAAAGTACGAGACAAGGTTCTGGCGGCGGCAGAAGAGCTTGGATTTAGACCTAATCCAATCGCGCAGTCACTCAGTCTTGGGCGATCCAAAATGGTCGGTTTGGTGATCACCCAGTTTACCCAGAAAAACTTTCCAGTCGCATTACAATCAGCGGTCGAAGTTCTGGGTCGAACAAGCGAAAGCCTACTTTTACAAATTACAAACCCTGAATCGATGGGCGATGAAGCTATTGCCAAAATGATGGCAGATAGGGCGGATATGATCATATCCACCACTGAAATTTCTCCTAAAACGGCTCAGCTTTGCGTCGATGAAAACGTGCCGCTTGTATTGATAAACAGACGTGTCGATGTTTCCGGGATTGACCATGTTGCTTCAAATCACCGAGGCGTTATGAGAAAGTTGGCGCATCGCTTTGCAGCAAAGGGCGCGAAACGCCTGCTGTTTCTTGAAGCGAGTCACAAAGGTTGGGTTAACGATGAGCGTAAAACTGGCTTGATCGAGGGATGCCGCGAGGCCGGCTTACCTGATCCCGTAATACAGATGTCAAAGTACTCATATTTGGGTGGATTCGAGACAGTACTTGAATACGGAAAAACTATTGGCGACTTTGATGCCTTGGTCTCTGCCAATGATCCGATGGCTCTTGGGGCGATGGATGCCCTGAGGTTGCGCTTGGGGCTTCGTATTCCAAGCGATATCATGGTCGTTGGCCACGATAACTCCCCAATCGGTCGCATGTTTTCATACAACATGACGACAGTAGAACAACAGATGGAACAGATATTCTCGAAAGCGATCGAGCTTGGATTCGAACGTCTAAAAAATAGGAAAGCGGACGATACTAACCTGTTTTTTGAATCTCAGATCATCAGCCGTTCATCTGCTCCACTTTGATACTATCTATCTGATCCAGAAGTTGCACCATGTACGAAATGTCGCTGGATAAAGTAACTTATGGCAAACATGGGCAGCAAAATAATTGTCCCGGTTGCGGCCATCAATTCCCAACGTTCACCTTCCTCTGTCAAGAATGATCCAAGCGTGACTGGCAAGGTTACGGCCTCCTTGCGCGTCAATATCAATGCATGAAGGAAATCATTCCAGGAAAAAATAAAGCAAAAAATCCCGGTGATGAAGAGGCCAGGCACACAAACAGGCAGCACGATATCCTTGATAACCCTAAACCGCGACGCGCCGTCGACTAATGCCGCCTCTTCCATCTCGACCGGAATGCTATCAACGAAACCCTTCAGCATCCATATCGAGAATGGTAATACAATCGATAGGTTGATCCAGATCATCCCAATCTTTGTGTCCAAAAGCCCCAGAGTTCGAAACATTAAGAAGATTGGTAAGATGACAACCATAGGCGGTACGAATTGGGTGGCCAGAACACCAAAGAACATCAACTTCTTGTTACGAAACGGAAAGCGAGAAAAACTGTAAGCTGCCAAAAGTGCGCAAGGAATGCCAATCAAAACAGTAAATGTGGAGATTATGACTGAGTTCGTCAGTTTACTGCCAAGAAAAAATGGTCTCTCGAATATCTGACGGAAGTTATCAAGCGTTGGCTCAAAGAACAAAGCCATCGTATAGACGTCGCTAAGCGGTTTGAATGCAGTCAGCATGATCCAAAGAATCGGGCCCAGAAAAACCGTTATTACCAATGCTATTGCAGCACCGCGCAGAACCATTTGTAGGTCTTCCGTCTGTTTTCGGGTGAGCGACATTTATGTTTCTCCATCCTTGGGGAAAATCAATCGGAAATAGACAAGTGACACAAAGACCAAAAGCACCGCGAGCAAGACGGCGACAGCCGAAGAATAGCCCATGTCATATGCGACAAATCCCTGTCGGTAGGCGTAGAACGTCATTGTTGATGTCTTCTCGCCAGGCCCCCCTCCAGTGAGCAGGTAGACATATTCAAACATCTTGAACGAGAAAATCGCTTTCAGGACACAGGTAATTGCAAGAACTGGTGCGAGCAGTGGCAAGATTATCGTCCAGAACCGCTTCCAACTGGATGCACCATCAACGGCCGCGGCGTCCAATGTCTCTTTTGGGATGCTAAGAAGCCCCGCGATCATCATTAAGGACAAAAACGGCGCCCAGTTCCAGATGTCGGTGATGATAAGCCAAGTCATTGCCCAGAAACCGCTTCCAAGCCAATCAATTGAGGCGGCAAATGGCAGGAGTTTATCAATAATTCTGTCAAAAATGCCGAATTCTGGATTTAGAAAAAAGCGAAAGGACGTGCCTTGTAGCGCAGGGGACATGGCAAATGGCAGGGCTACAATGGATCGTGTGATAGAGTAGACCGTACCCTGACGCGATAGAAGCAACGCGATCAAGAGTGCAAAAAACACCGCTCCCAATACAGAACCGAGCACAAAGATTATGGTGACCTGCATGGAGTTCCAAAAAGAGGGATCATCAGTAAAGGCGCGAACATAGTTCTGAAGCCCGACAAAATCAGTAGGAGCCCGCGATCTGCTTAGCCGCCAATCCATGAAGCTCACTGAAACCGCGTATCCTAAAGGATAGAGGATCGTCAGAGTTACCAGCGCAAACGCCGGCATGATCAATAAAAACTTAATGTGACGATCGTGCATAGCGGACTCGTTTGTTTAAGTTAGCTCGAAAAATGACCGCTCCGTTGCAACCTGTCACAACAGAGCGGATGACATTATGGAACACTAGCCACGATCAAGCAGTTTTTGAGCTTCAATAGCCGCCGCATCCAACGCTTCTTTGGGATCAGCACCATTGGCCACAACGTCAGAAATAGCGTTGGAAATGAGCTGCATAATCTCTGGCCACGAATCGAGCTGGGGGAAAATGCGTGAGTTACCAAGACTGGCGGCAGCGGCGGCTTGCAATCCGCCATTGGCTGCATTCACCTCACTGTCGATCAAGTTCTCACGGTGCAGTGCAACAATAACGTTGCGCTCACTCTTGTCGATAACATTGGCTTTTTCCAGATCAGCATTACTGACCCATTTCAAGAATTCCCAAGCAGCTTCTTGATTCTCCGATTCAACATTGATTGCCGTCGGCATTGACATGGCGAATGTCACTGACTCGCTATTGCCAAAAGCGGGCATGCCTGCAAACCCAACTTGCTCAGCGGTCAGGGTAGTATTCTTACCTAAAATACGTGACCCATAGTGCCACCACCAGCCCATGTAAAAGGCGCTATTACCAGCTCCCATGGACAGCGACCCGTCACCCTGCTCGAAACTTTTGGCACCCTCGGAATTCACCGCAAATTTATTTTCAAGATCCGCATAGAACTGCAATGCTTCAACGGCTTCAGGCGAATTAAACACAGCCTCGCCGTCTTTGATAAGCTCGCCGCCGTTGCTCCACATTAGGTTCATCCAAACCGGGACATTTTGTCCGTTTTTGTTCGAGTAGTAAGAAGCGATCCCAAGCCCTTCTTTCTCCTTGATAACTGTCGCAACCTCAACGAGTTCGGCCCAAGTTGTTGGCACGGCGAGCCCATGTTTTTCCATCAAATCTTTACGGTAAAACAATAGTTGTGCATGCCCGCGTAGCGGTAAACCGTGGACCTTACCATCATAGGTTGAACCTTGCTGATGAGCGCCGAAATAGCGCTCCATTGAAACACCGTCTGCGATCATCATGTCATCAATAGGCATGAACATGTCTTTAAGCGCGGGGCCCCAACTATCCATGTAGTTAATCAAATCTGGCTCACTGTCGCCGGCAACTTTATGCGAGAGAATACGTTCTTGAAGGTTTCCGAACGGAACAAAGTCAAATTCGACCTCGATGCCAGTCAAATCGGTGAACTCTTGCAACCGCGCCGCATGACCGTCGTATTGACCCGCCACTGGCGCAACATAAGTCAAGGTTGTACCGGCGTAGGGTTTGCCGGAAATCAGCCCGTAAGGCAGATCTTCAGCCGCAGCTGAGCTTGCAATCGCCGAAGCGGTGAAACTTGCTCCGATGGCAGCAATAATTATGGCACGTCTGCTAATAAACATCGTCATCTCCATTCTCTCAAAACTTAGTAGCTTCATGGGTACGAGTACACATTAGCGATTTTGCATCCGGATGCAAATCTATTTTTTTGGGGCTGGCGCTGCTTCCTGCTGAGCATTCATTTTTGAAGCAGTCCGCCTTTAATCTGAGCTGTGTGCTGGCCGGAAGAGCCCCCCCGCATCAATTTTGATGATCAGGAGGGCGCGTAACCTCCTGCACACAGCCCAATTCACCGGATTCTCCTCTCATTATGCTATCCCCGAAAATCGGACTGTGACGCATGCTGCGAATTGTAATCTGCTGATCTTCAACAAGAAGGAGATCAGGAATGTCGAAACGGAAGCAACCTAATCCAGTGTTCAAAGCCAAGGTCGCGCTCGAGGATCACGTTCCTCAAACTCACCTGCTGCGCTCGATTGATCGGTTCGTGGATCTGAGTGGTATCCATCAATTTCTTTCGGGTTTCTATAGTCACACTGGTCGTCCATCTGTCGATCCTGAACTGTTGATCCGCATACTTCTTGTTGCCTATTGCTTTGTCAGCCGATCCATTCGGCCCAGTCTTCGTTCTCCTCTCGTATCCCCTTAAGGATTACGATGAACCGAAAACTCTCGTTAAAGCACTATCAGAAGAAATCAGCTTGAAGGGGTCACTGCATGAAATTGACTTTTTTGTCCGGTTCGTGCGAACGGACCGAGAACTTATGCAGCGTCCTGTAGCTCGTTTATCCGAAGTGGCCTGAGGCGGTCTGGGCTGAGTGGTGGGTTCATGTTCCGCAGATAGTCCCCGGTCAATCCTACATGGGCCCAGCCAAGCGGCGCGATATGTTTGATGATATCATTTGGGATGGCCGCACCGTTTTTCCTCAGTTCAGTGATTAAGGCTTCCAGATATTTTGTGTTCCACAGGATGATGGCAGTGACCAGGAAGTTGAGGCCCGACGCTTTGTGGATCTGACGCCCATAGCGGCGATCGCGCATTTCGCCGTGCTGGTTGAAGAAGACCCCGCGTGCGAGGGCGTTTCGGGCTTCTCCTCTGGTCAGACTTGCGCTGGTTCTTTTCCGCAATTCCAGGTTGCGCATCCATTCCAGGGCAAAGAGGGTTCACCCCAGTTCGCGCAAAGCAATGGTGAGTCCGTTCTGCCGCGGGTATGCGGACAAGCTTTTGAGTATCACCGATGCGCTGGTGGTCCCGGCCTTGATGGACGTTGCCAGCCTGAGGATTTCGGACCAATTGTCGATAATGTGACCTGCTTTGATGGTGCCGCCGATGAAGGGTGTCATGATTACCGGGGGCTTCATGCCGGGCAGGAGATACAATTTGCGATCCTTGAAGTTTCGCAACCGTGGCGCAAAGCGGAACCCCAAGAGATAGCACAGGGCAAAGACATGGTCTGTCGCGCCGCCAGTATCCGCATGATGCTCTTCGATTGCGACACCCGATTGGTGGCGAAGCAGACCATCCAAAACGAAGGGTGCTTCGCTTACGGTGGCGGTGATGACCGTCGAGTGGAATGGGCTGAACTGATCGGAGATGTGGGTGTAGAACTTGAGACCCGGGGTGCGCCCGTATTTTGCGTTGATGTCTGCCGAAGCCTCACCGCGACCGCCGGCCTGGAAGAACTGGCCATCTGAGGATGACGTCACACCGTCCCCCCAGAGTTTGGCCAGCGGGAGTTGGCGTTGCACGTAGACCAAACAGGCCAACGCGGCTGAATAGGTCTCCTCGCGCAAATGCCAGTCCTGCGCCCATGCGATTTGCCGGGCGGACAGATTGTGGGTTGCTGCGGCCATACCGCTCGAAAAGGCCAATACGAGGATTGCGATACCGGGGTCGTTAACGAAAACAACTTCGTTGCAAAACTGTTCACGGAAGCTGAATGAACAGCCAACTCTACCGTTAAATGCAGCCGTCAGTCACTAGGGTCAGGATGCATTGATTTCTGCTGCGCCACGTGATTCACGGCTCTGAAACGGAGCAGTGACATGAGCGATCTATACTGGCTGAGCGACAAGCAGATGGCCAAGCTGGAACCCTTTTTCCCGAAGTCTCATGGCAAACCTCGTGTGCACGATTAGCTGGTGCTGAGCGGCTTAATATTCATCAACCGCAATGGCGTACGGTGGTGCGATGCGCCTGCCGCCTATGGCCCGCACAAGACGCTCTACAGCCGGTGGAAGCGGTGGAGCGAGAAAGGTGTTTTCGCGCGGATGCTTCCGGAGCTGGCTGATCAGGGCGGCGGTACTGACACGCTGATGATCGATGCAACCCCCACCTGAAGACGCACCGCACAGCCTCAAGCCTTGGGCTGAAAAAAGGGGGCAGCCGACTGATCGGGCGCACCAAGCGTGAGATGAACTCGAAACTGCACGTGGTAACAGACGCGGCTGGCCACCCGCTGCGGATGTTTCTGACTGCCGGCCAGCGGAGCGATTACATCGGCGCGCGGGCACTGCTGGACGGTCTTCCTGCCGCCGAACACATGCTGGCGGCCCGCGGATACGAGGCGGACTGGTATCACAATGCCCTTGAAGACAAGGGTATCACGCCGTGCATCCCTTCCCGAAAGAACCGCAAGGTTCCGATCACACATGACGAAGGCTGATACCGCTAGCGCCACAAGGTCGAGAACAGCTTTGCCCGGCTAAAGGACTGGCGCCGCGTCGCAACCCGCTACGATGGGTGCCCCAAGGTTTTCCTGTCCGCATGCGCGCTGACGGCCGTCGTCATGTTCTGGTTATGAATCCTGACCCTAGTGCAACGGATCCTCCTGAACAGCAACTGGACTTGTCACATTTTTTACGGGTCAACAATTCGTTTATCTTTTTGGTCGGAATGCCTTGCACAAATCTGGGTTTGTTTCGATCCTTGCCGCCCCAATCAGATCCAAGCAGTACGGCACCGCAGAGAAGACGGCTTGCAGGTAGGTGGCGATTGCAGCGGGTTTCCCAGGCAGGGTGACGATCACGGACTTACCTCGGATGCCGGCATCCTGACGAGACAGGATGGCAGTAGGCACTTACTTGAGGCTGGCCAGGCGCATGGATTCACCGAACCTGGGCAGGCGTTTGTCAATAACACCGTCTAGGGCCTCGGGCGTTTCGTCTCTGGGGTGCCAGCCCGGTGCCGCCACACACGAGGATCAGGTTTGCATTTTCGGCACCCGCAAATTCACGCAGGGCGGCAGCTACAGTATCGCGACCATCTGAGACGATCTTGCGCATGTATGCAGTGGCGGAGGTTACCACATTTCGCAACCAGTCTTCGGCTGCCGGTCCACCCATATCCTCGTATTCCCCTCGTGACGCCCGGTCGGAAACCACAAGGATCCCAATCAACGGATTCTCAATCGACATGATCTCTCTCCGAATTTTCTATTGCTCGGGCATCATTGGTGGCGTCGTATCGACCCGATTTGCCCCCCTCCTTGTGCAGAAGGCGTAATCCGGTCACACACATTCCCCTTTCTGCAGCCTTGAGCATATCATAGATGGTGAGCGCGGCGACCGAGGCTGCCGTCAGAGCCTCGATCTCAACACCTGTCTGCCCGGACGTGGCAACGGTTGTGCGGACATGGACACGCGTCTTGCCCGGCTCAGG
Source organism: Shimia sediminis (assembly GCF_003990645.1). Taxonomy (GTDB): domain Bacteria; phylum Pseudomonadota; class Alphaproteobacteria; order Rhodobacterales; family Rhodobacteraceae; genus Shimia; species Shimia sediminis. Next base: position 166,141 of record NZ_RYZK01000007.1, on the reverse strand, counting down.
ATTGAGGTCTACGGCTACGCGGGTCAGCGCCAGAGGATGGCATAGCGGAATGAGATCTGCAGTGCGCTTTGCCGCCATGATTCCGGCTATACGGGCCACACCCAGAACATCCCCCTTGGCGGCGGTTCCGGCCATGACCAGCTCAAGAGTTTCGGGGCGCATATTGACATAGGCCTCGGCTATTGCGACGCGATGACTGTCAGGTTTGGCGGACACATCCACCATATGTGCATGCCCAGACGCATCAAAATGGGTCAGCATTCTCTTTTCTCTCTAAAATGGATGTCACCACAGACAGGACAAGTGCCGTCACGCGCGACATTCAGCACGCTTTGCTCATTCCACAATGTATCAAACAACATCAACTTTCCGCGGAGGGATGCCCCGGCGCCGGCAATGTGCTTGATTGCGTTCAGCGCCATGGTTGCGCCGACTACTCCTGGCAACGCGCCGACGACACCTTTGGTCTGGATCGGCCGCTGTTTCTGTACTTCTGGAAACACACAGGCAAAGCAGGGCCCGCCGTGTACTGGGTCATAAAGGCCGATTTGACCTTCCCAACCCGAGATCGCCCCGGAGAGCAAAGGCACGCGAGCCTTTACACAGGCGCGGTTCAACACATAGCGTCCGTCGAGGTTATCGGTGCAGTCAATGACAAGGTCATAACGGTGTACCAGAGACGCAGCTTGGGCCTCACCGACCCTGAAGGGATATGTCGCAATGTCGATTCCTGGATTGAGGTCGTGCAGCCTTTCCAACGCCGAGTACGTCTTGGGTTGGTCAAGCCAACTCGTGGAATGCAGCACCTGTCTCTGAAGGTTGGACAGTGACACGACATCGTCATCGGCAATACCGATGTGACCAACCCCTGCCGCAGCCAGATAGAGCAAGACAGGAGCGCCAAGACCGCCAGCACCGACAACAAGCACGCGCGCCGCACCAAGTCGGTCCTGCCCCGTCTTACCGATCTCGGGCAGGATATGGTGGCGGGCATAGCGACTTTCGGAAACTGCGCCGTCAAGCATTTCAGCCTCCTGTCATGGGGGGGAAGAAGGCAACCTCGCGTACGCCATCCAGCGTGGCATCAAAATGCGAGAGGTCCTGGTCCAGTGCGACACGAATGGCAGAAGGGTCGGCAAAGGCCGCCGCATAACGCGGCTCTCGTGCAGTAAGTTCCCTGACCAGGTCCGTCACATGCGTTGCCGTGCTTTCAACCTGTTCCCGTGGCAAACCGATGCGTTCCCGCACCCAGGCAAAATAGACAACATCATAAACAGCCATGGTTATCCTCCAGTATGGTTCATTCCGCGTGACACGGCACCGGCGACTTCACCTGCGCCATAGTCAAAGTTATGCCCTTTGGGCTTGCACATCAGGACGGCGCGGATCGCGTCTTGAACGTCCAAAACACTCGCAGACTCGCGCAATGCGGGGCGCAAATCACGAGAACCTTCGCGTCCAAGACAGGTGAACAACTCGCCACGGCAATTCACGCGGACGCGGTTGCAGCCGGCGCAAAAGTTGTTGCTCATCGGAGTGATGAAGCCGATCCGTTGATTGGTTCCCTCCACGTCGCAATATTGCGCGGGGCCACCTGTGCTGAACGACGTATCGCGCAGGATGAGGCGTTGCTCCAGCATTGTGCGCACTTCCCCAAGAGGCCAAAATTGCCCCAGCCGGTCATCTGATCTGACCTCGCCCATCGGCATCACTTCGATGAAAGATACGTCGCAGCCGCGCTCCAGCGCCCAATCCACAAGATCAGGGATTTCGGCATCATTGAAACCACGCAATGCCATTGTGTTGATCTTGACCTGCAACCCTACGGCACGGGCAGCTTCGATGCCTTTCAGAACCTGCCCAAGTCGTCCACGACGGGTGATCTCAGCAAACTTCTCTGGGTCGATTGTATCAAGCGACACATTGATACGGCGCACGCCGTTGTCCGCCAGTACCGAGGCAAATCGTGACAGTTGCGTGCCATTGGTTGTCAAAGTGAGCTCGTCCAGCCGACCGGACGTCACCTCGCGGCCAAGCGCCTCGATCAGTGACATAATCCCATGGCGCACCAGGGGCTCACCTCCTGTCAGCCGCACCTTGCGAACGCCGAGGTCAATGAATGCGTTCACGAGTTTCGCAAGCTCTTCGATGGACAAAAGCTCGCGCTTTGGCAGGAACGTCATGCGCTCGGCCATGCAGTAGGTACACCGCAGATCGCACCGGTCGGTCACCGAAAGGCGCAGGTAGTTTACCTGCCTCCCAAATCCATCCGTGAGCATTTGAGGAGTGCGAAGATCACGCGGCATGTTGCACTCCGTGCGTATGATCAAACCACTGGAGAATGGTGTTCGGGTTCATTGGAAGGTTACAGGTTAGAGCCTGACCGAACGCTACCCATTCCTGCTGATAGGTGGGGCGTACGGCAGTTAGAACGGGCACTCCGTGCACCATGGCTTGGCAGATCAGGTCGCGGAATCCGCTCCCTTTGCTTTCACCACGCCCAAACCGGTTCAGCACCAGAAGATCCACGCCCCGATCAAGTTCCGTTTCCAAATAGGCTGCGCATTCCGCGAGCGCGCCTGGATGCAGTCGACATCCCCGCGAACCGTTTCCAAGAGGTTGAGATATCCGGAATGTTCTGGTCTCTCCAATTGTATGGAGGTCCATGTCTGCGCAGTGGCATTCCCGACCGACCTCGCCACGCGACTGTAACACGCCGCGCACGCGGTATCCGTCATGGGAGAGTGTTGTCGCGACTTCGGCCAGAAGGTCATCGATATCGCCGACGTCAAATTGGATTCCGGCCAGCAAAGGATAGGTCATTGCACTACTCCAGCAAAACTGAATGGTTGCCAATTAAGGTAATCCCCTGGCGCGACACTGTTGGTCTCAGCCGGGACGATGGCCAGGCCATCAGCTTCGGCCAGAGGAAAGAGCGTGGCTGAAACACTGGCCCCGAGGCGCGTGAGTTTCGGCAAGCCGTCTGCATTGTAGCCCCCAAGCTTTACTGGAAAGACCTCGGCCCTTCCTGGTTTGTGCGTCCATTCGAAATCGGCCGTTGCACTGTGGGAGGCAAATGCCTTTGGTGCGCCGCCCGAAAGGCGTTCGATCTGAGATGCAACGAAGAGATGGAAGCCAACGAAGCTGGCAAATGGATTGCCAGGCAATCCTGTCACGACGGCGTTTCCCAATCGTCCGAAAGCTACGGGTTTGCCCGGTTTGATTGCCACACGCCAGCCATCCAGCGTGCCACCCGCTGCGAGAAGCGCGGTACGGACGTGGTCACGGCCACCAATGGATACCGCACCCGAAGTCAGCACGAGATCAAACTGGTCGCGTATGTGCTCAAATGCACGGGTTGTCTTGGACAGGTCATCAGCCAACACGCCCAAATCCGTAACTTCGGCACCCATTTGAGCACAAAGGGACAGCAGCATTGGCCTGTTTGCATCGTAAATCTGTCCCGGAGCACGCGCATGCGTCGTCAACTCGTCACCGGTCGAGAAAACGCCAATCCTGACGCGCCGGCGCACAGAACACTTCTTAAAACCGTTGGCTGCGAGCAGCCCCATATGTCGCGGGGCAATGCGTTGACCAGAGTACAGCAGATTGGCACCTTTGGGTTGATCACTTCCAGCACGGCGAATGTTGTCACCACGATTTGGCGCGATCTGAAAGCGCACAGTTTCACCAATCACATCTGAAAGCTCGGACATGATGACGGCATCTGCACCTGATGGAATTGGAGCCCCGGTGTAGATCCGCGCGGTGGTACCCGGGCGTAGGTCAGAAGGCGCATCGCCCGCAGCGATTGTTGCCGAGATCCGCAAAGGCGTACCGTCTTGGCAACCCTCGGCGCTGACGGCGAACCCATCCATTGCCGAGTTGTCAAAGAAAGGCATGGCCCTCGAAGCCAAAACGCTTGCTGCGGCGGTCCGATTTAAACTTTGGACCAGTGGAACCTCTTCCACTTCGGCGACGGGGTTAATCCCGGACAAAGAATGTGAAACGGCAGAGTCCAGCGGCATCAGGTCTTGCTGGACGCGTTCGCATCCGCATCCCAGATTTTGCGATCTATCCAACATTGCGACCTCCTGGTTTTCTCTGCTTCGTACATGCGGTGAAGGGGACAAAGTCGAGAGGGCGGCAACACCGCCCTCTCGTTGTTTGTATTTAGTGAGCGGCGTCAGCCGCATTCTTCATGAGATAGTCCATGACAAGTTCGCGTTCACCATCGTCCAGACCCGCACGTTCGAACATGGACGGAACGATGCCTTTCCACTGTTGCTGTGTATAATGGGTTACTTCACGTGGCGCATGACAGACGGTACAGCGCTCAAAGAACATCTGTTCACCGGGGGTCATGTCTGCGTAAAGCGCTTCAGTCAGGTCTCCAAGACGATCAAGCCCCAGCTTTTCATCGTCGATGGACGAAATCACCATGTCGCTAATGATGGCTGGTTTTTCGTAGGCCAGGTTCGGACCTTCCGGGTCTTCACATTTACGCATTTCGATCAAAGTGGTGTTGGCCGAAGTTGCCTCGGACAGGCCGGACGCACGTTGTGTCGAGGTGATAAAGTTCACCAGACCAGAGTTACAGCGCCCTTTGCTGTCCAAAGACGGCCAGCATCCCTCATAGATCGAAACCACACCCGGCATGATGTCGTCAGAGACAACGGCACCGGCAATCACTGTTCCGCGATCATTGTACAACTCGACCAAATCACCATCTTCGATACCGCGCTTTGCGGCGTCTTGCGCATTGATCCGAACCGGCTCACGACCCTGCACCTTGTAGAGGTCGCGCAGGGTTTTCGACTGGTCCATCTGGCTGTGCAGGCGGAACCACGGATGAGGCGACACGACGTGCAACTGACCTTCTTTGGCACTGCCGAGGTATTCGTGTTTCTCCAACCACATCGGCATGCCGGGGCAATCTTCGATTTCCATGTTTGCGATGTTCTCGCAGAACATCTCGATTTTACCCGAAGAGGTGTGCAGCGGGCTGCCTTCGGGATCTTCGACAAAGGCCGCATGGCGTACCCAGCCGCGGGCTTCGGTTGGAACTGGCATCCGGGCATAGCCTTTTTCCCAGAACTCCTCGAAGGGCAGGTCTTTGGCGGCACCTGATGCCTCATAGGCAAGCTTGATGTGATACATCTTGTCTTCGCTGTCGGTAAACTGTGCCCACAGGCCAAGCTTGTCAGCAAGACCTTCAAAGATCTCGTAATCCGGCAGGGCTTCGCCCATAGGTTCGATAACCTTTTTCATCGCGTAGACACGGTCGTTCGAGTATGTGCCCCCCGATGTAATGTCGTCTTGCTCCAGAGTGGTCGCAGCAGGCATCACGATGTCGGCCCAGCGGGTTGCCGCTGTCCACCAAACGTCGACGCTAACGATGGTTTCAACTTTCTCCAGCGCCTTGATCAGACGGTTGGTATCCTGCTGGTGTGACATAAAGTTGTTACCAGCGTTGAAGATCATCTTGATGTCCGGATAGACATTGGTCTGCCCGTTGTAGAAGAACTCAATGCCGGGGTTTTCCAGCGCTTCGGTGATCCGCGAGGCTGGCACGATTTTTTTGACAAAGTTGCGACCTTGGCTCATGCCAACCGGTGTTGCGTTGCCACCCTGAGGCATGCCGCCGTTACCATAGTGCCAAGAGAAGCCGACACCTTCGCCGGGTTTTCCGATTTTGCCCAGCAAGGCCGCAAAGTTGACAATCGACCAATAGGCCATTTCACCATGTTGCGCGCGCTGGATGGCCCAGGATGCGCCAAAGCTGGTTTTCTTAGCCGCAATCAATTCGGCCAGATCCATGATTTCCTGTTCGTCTATGCCGGTGATGGCCGACGCCCATGCAGGGGTTTTAGGGGTACCGTCTGTGTCACCCTTGACGTAGGCAAGCCATTTGCCTGCGCCGACAGTGTACTTGTCCATGTAGGCACGGTCTTCTAGGCCATTTTCCAGAACATGGTAAGCCATGGACAGGAACAGTGCGGTATCAGTGTTCGGAATAATCCGTTTCCACTCGGCGTTCAGGTATTCGTCACTGGCTGTACGCTGTGGGTTGATCGACAGGAACTGGACACCATTGTCGCGAATTTCTTCCCAATGCGCGTACATGCCGTGATCGGCGACGCGGTATTCGACACGGTTGTTTTTGATCGGGTCACAGCCGACAAGCACGAACAGTTCGGTGTTGTCGCGGATAGTTTCCCATGCAGATTGTGCAGAATAGACTTCCATGTCGCCAATGATGTGCGGCATGACGACCTGACCGGCACCGGCAGACCAGTCTCCAGCCGTGTTCGTGCAGCCCCCCATGAGGTTGATCAGGCGGCCCTGAAGCACGTTGGGGCGGAATACGCCAGCGTTTGACCAGCCGCCGTAAGACGAGCTGAAGATGGCTTCGTTGCCGTGGTTGGTTGCAGTATCCAGCAGCGCCTTGGCGGTCAGACTCCAAGCGGTGTCCCAATCAACGCGGACGTATTCTTCTTTGCCGCGCAGTTCGGATTTGATGTCGCCGCTTTCCCAGCCCTCAAGATAGGATTTACGCACCATCGGATAGTCGATCCGGGTCTTGTCATAGGTGCGATCAAGGATGCCGTGGCTCAACATTTCGGTTGGGCGGGCATCCAGTTCCATCATGCTGTTGATGGCAACAATCTTGCCATCTTTGACAACCGCCTCGAAGGTGCCAAAGTGGCTGGCGTGGAAAGTGCGGGCCGAGAAGGAATTCGGGTCAATCGACGCAAGAGCGGTCGAGCCCATCAGACTGCTGGCCCCGAACAGGGCGGCGCCCCCTTGCAGGAACGAACGGCGGGTTGGGTTGGCAAAAGTCATGATATCCTCCACGGATTTGGAATTTTCTGACTTCAATTTTAGGTGCCGGTGATAAACAGGTCTTCCGCAGGCAATGAACGCACTGTTCGAGTTTGTAAAAGAATGTAACAATGGCTTCATTCAAAGGCACACGGGCGCTACGAGAGATGCCATGACCCAGCACATCATCATCATCGAAGACGACAGCGTTACGCGTCGTCGCCTGGCAGGCGCCTTGCGCAAACAGATTTACCGGGTCAGCGAAGCCGAAGACGCAGACCAAATGGAAGAGATCCTTGCGCGTGATCCGGCAGACCTGTTGTTGGTGGATATCAACCTTGAAGGCAAAGATGGGCTGACAATCACACGCGAACAACGGGCCAAATCCAAGGCCGGTATCATCTTGCTCACCAGCCGCGACGATCAGATCGACCGTATTATCGGGTTGGAAATGGGGGCGGATGATTATGTCACCAAACCCTTTGACAAACGAGAGCTGTTTGCCCGTGTCAAAAACCTGTTGGCCCGGATCAACGAGATCGGCACGGCAACTCCTAAACCAGACCCTGTCTGGCAATTCGGTCGTTGGCAGTTGAACCGCATGCGGCGGCGTCTTGAAGACGAAAACGGCGCAGTGGAGCCATTAACCCGCGCGGAATTCGAGCTTCTGCATGCTTTTACCCGCCATCCAGGTGTGATCCTCTCCCGCGAGCGGCTATTGGATTTGATACAACATCGCCAATGGGCGCCTGACAATCGCACAATTGATGTCTTGGTTGGGCGATTGCGCAAGAAAATAGAAACCGACCCAACCCAGCCGGATTGGATTATTACGGTTCATGGCGAGGGGTACGTTTTCGCGTCACCCGAGAGCTGAAGCAGAAACGCGAAGGTCCAAGTCTTTTGCGGTTTCCACGAGCGTCTTTTGAGCATTCGCAGCGACCGCCACCAACATCGGCTCGACGTTCGCCAAGTTTCCTTGATCGCGCGCCACCTGTTCAACTTGGGTCAAGCGGTCGCACAGGTCATCCAACCGAAAGTTTGCCGACGCCCCTTTTAGGCGGTGCGCCAGTTTTCGAACTGTCTCAAAATCGTCAACCTTTGCTGCCGCGCTTAACTTGGGAAGCGTATCTGACAATTGCCGCAAAAACTCGTCTATGATTTCTGTGGTTTCTTCGATGCCCAGATCCTCAATGTCTGCGGTCAAACTGGCACGGACAGACGACGCGGGTTCAGGTGTGCTGGGGAAATTTTGCGACGGCCGCAATACGTCGCTCAGCTTTCTGGGAGAAATCGGTTTTGTCAAAACCTTTTCAACACTCAATCGCTGCCTTTCGTCTGGTGTATCCAGGATGTTATGAGCCGTCAGCGCAACAAGACGAGGCGGATTGATGAGTGACCCGGTGATCTCGCGAGCCACTTCGGCACCAGACATGTCGGGTAGATCGATATCCAGGAGGATCAGATCAAAAGGCGTCGACAATACTGCATCGATGGCTTGTGCGCCGGTGTGCGCCTCGGTGACAATGCATCCCAGTCGTTCAAGATAGCCCTGAGCCACCATACGATTTACCGGGTTGTCTTCAACAAGCAGCACCCGCTGCCCCAGATCAGCGCGCGGCGCCGTCTCGATATGTCTTTCCACAAGCGCCAAATCACCTTGGGGTAAAGGAACGCTTAGCTTGAAACGCGACCCAATACCGGGCTCACTTTCTACACTCAACGCGCCACCGATAACTTCACTTAATCGACGCGAGATCGAAAGGCCGAGGCCCATGCCTTGAATGTCCGCCCGGTTACCGCGGTCTGCACGACCATAGGCATCGAAAATGTAGTCCATGTCCTTGGCAGCAATGCCGATACCGGTATCCAAGACGGAGAAGGTCATCACATGACGTCCGGTTTCCAGATCAAAATCGTGATCAACTATCAGATCGACGCGCCCATCGTCGGTGTATTTAGTGGCGTTGGACAAAAGATTCACAACGATCTGTCGGATTTTGGCGACGTCGCCAAACAAAGCGAATGGCAAAGTATCCGGCGCAACAACATGGAAACCGAGGCCGTTGGCTTCTGCACTGACACTCAAATAGGTTCCCAATTGCCCAATCAGATCACGAACGTCGAAATGCGCTGGATCATCCTGTAACCGCCCCCGCTCTGTGCTGGCGTAGTCCAGCAAATCATTCGTCAAACCCAACAGGTGTTCAGATGAAGCTCGGGCGGTGACGACGCGGTTCAAGTCGTCTTTCTCGGCCAACTCTTCTTCGAGCAATCGAAGCATTCCGATAATTCCATTCAGGGGTGTTCGAATTTCATGGCTCATCATCGCCAGAAACTCAGATTTTGCCCGATTGGCCGCTTCGGCTTCGGCGCGGGCCAGATCATGCGCTTTCATCTCAGTAACGATATCGCCAGTGCGTTGGCGCACGGTTTCCTCAAGCTCGTCACGGAACTGCCTGGCCTTAGCGGCGCGACCGCGCAGAATATGGAGTGCTTTCTCCATCTCTCCGATCTCGTCGCTGCCACTGACAGGTATCGAACGCTTGTAGTCTTCATTCGCCAAAGCTTCGATGTGTTGCGCCACACCGCGTAGCCGCATGACAACTTGGCGACGCGCAAACTGCCAACTCACCAGCGCTGCCCCTGTCACCAGAGTCAGAAGTAATACCAATCCTGCCGTGATCCAGCGCGACAACACTTCGGTTCTTTGTTGTGACTGCAAGGCACTGGCTTGCATCCTGGTAAACAAAGTGTCGGAAAAAGTTGTCAGGCTGATAACATCCGTGCGAATACCAGTCAGTAGATCCAGTATTGCAGCATCAGCAACCAACACGCTGGACTGAAGTGCATACGCTCCGTCAGGAGACATCTCAGAGGATAATTTGGTAATCAATTCATCTACGCGCACCTGCGCGGCACCTGATTCAAGATAGACCAATCGCCGATTGGCAAAATCAAGTTCATCAACGACGGTTTCTCGCTGTTTTGCCAGACCCTCAGCACTCGACTGATCTGCAATCTTCAAAAGCAGTTGCCCAGCTGTGTCAACGGCCCGGCCCAACTCGACCTGCCGGTCGTAGGCAAAGAAGTCCCGATCTGCAAGGCTGTTCAATGAGTGCCGGGCAGTGTCACCATGCAGCACATAAAGGTCAGCGATAGTTGCGGTGACACGAACGCGGGCGATGTCCAGTTGGCTTGCCAATATGTCTTGGGCTTCATCAAGCCTTTCTGAAACCATGGACAACCGTTCATCCAGTTTTTGCTGTTGAATCAACCGCTTTTCCGAAACGCTCGCCAATCGCGTCACAGAGGATTGCAACCTGTCCAAAATCTCGAGGCCCGCCGACGGTCTCGAAAGATCATCAAATTCGCTCAACTTCGCAAAGTCGTCCTGCAAATCTTGCATTTCGATTTGCAGGGAGCGCACCAGCATTTGAAGATCCGACGGGTTTCCTACTTCTGAAAACGACGGAGCAAGGGCCGCGATAAAAACACTTTCATCGGATATTTTCCTGGCCAAAGACGCAGCAGGCAAATTGTCCTGAATCAATGCATGTTGCTGCCTGGACAGATACCAATTCGCCGCAAGTGCCGCTAAGCTGACAAAGACGGATAGGCCCACAATGAATGTGAACACCCGTAGCAATTGTTTGTCAAAGCCAATGCGTCGCATTGGGCGACGGTATGGCGTTTTATGTGCAATCGCAATTGCGTCGCTTAGCCTGAGTGACGTGGGGTTGATTTGGGCACCCTTGCCTGCCCGTGCCCAAACATCAACGCCGAAACACACAGTGTCGGTCTGCGTCGTCGTCCCCCACTTCAAGGATGAATACTGGCTAAGTGTAGGTTTTGGACTGCAGGAGGAAGCCGACGCAATGGGCATTCAGTTGCTGGTATACGAGTCCGGTGGCTATCATGCATTGGCAAGGCAAATTGCGCTTTTGCAAACCTGTATATCCAAGGGCGCTGATGCGATTCTTTTAGGTGCGGTCTCGGCAGATGATCCGGAATTGCTGGCAGCCATTCAAGTGGCCTCGCAAACAGCTCCGGTCATCGCACTCGTTAACGAATTGCACTCGCCCAATGTCGCCGCTGCCATTGGCGTGGACTGGCGGAAAATGGGGTATGTCGTCGGAGAGTTTTTGGCCAAGCGCCACCCGGTAGGCAGCCTAGAAATGCAGGCTGGCTTTGTCACAGGCCCCAAGGATTCCGGCTGGTCTCCTTTGCTTGAAAGCGGTTTGCGAAGCGCCCTGTCTGGATCCTCGGTGGAAATTGTCGCCACGCGGCACGCAGATACCGGCATGCGCGAACAACTGCGGGAAGTCGAAGATATTCTGAACGCAGAGACCAATCTGGATTACCTCATAGGCAGCGCACCTGCGATAGAAGGAGCGATGGGCCTGTCCGCGCGCTCCGCTGAGATATTTCCCAAAATGATCGCAACATACATAAGCCACTCAGTGCGGCGCGGGCTTCAAAGCGGCGCGGTTTTGGCAGTTCCCTTTGACGATCCGGTTGAACAGGGGCGGCTGGGCGTGCGCATGGCCCAAAAGTCAATCCTCGGCAAAACGTACCTACAAATGATCGGGCCACCTATCAATCTGATAGAGAGTGGATCTGTAGACCAAGTTCCACTTTCTCCCGCCGGGTTTTTGCTTAGTATTGAATAGGCAACCTTGAAAAGAAAGAAATGCAGGCCGGTAGACGTCGGGCTTTCAGCCCGTCAAACCATGCTATTCAACCGGCTGATAACCGCGTCTTGTTTTGACCGTTGACGTCAAAATAGCGGCCATATTTGCCTGGCGTTTTGTCTCATTCATTTCCACCAAACATTGCCCCTGCCCCGCCCTGTCCCAATGCGCCCCCCAACGTCGTGTGAGTAACCAGACCCCAAACATGACTCACACGATTTCTATCGCACAAAACCGGTGCAAATTGATCTCATCGTCATGGCGTTCCAGATAGATCGCCCTGCCCTTCATAACGCCACCGTCCAGAACCTGTACCGATCCTGCCCGGTAACTTCCCGCACCAAGCCACGCTCTGTGAATGTCTTGAGATTGCGACGCACGGACACAGCCGTGCAGCCGACTTCCTCTGCCAGCCAGTCAGCAGACACAACCGACGCCTTCATCAAAGCCGCAACCATCCTTGGCGGTGTGCGGCCGGACAGATCACGGATTGCCTCTGTCGCGCGTTGCCGCCAGCGCTCCAGCCGGTCCAGCTCCAAAACTGCGCCAAGCGCGCCAGCCTCGATCGCGCCATAGAACACACTCAATCGTTCTTCTGCCCCAGTTGAGCCTGCACGCAAAGAATGACGATCCAACCGGTGTCCCGGGGCCATCGGCAGGAACGGCGCCAGCCCGCTTGCTCCGATCAGCAGCGCGGCCGTTGTTGGCTCGAGCAGCTCTTCATACGGCGTGATGCCTTCCGCGCGCCAGCTGGCAAACCCATAGGCCGCTTGTGTCAGGGGATGACAGTCTGACACCGCGTCCAACCCGAACACCCAGTGGTCACTCAAGGCGATGAGTTCATCCCCGACCGCGCGCTCGGCACCAGATACCCGTTGTGGCGACTGAACGGACGTGCGCCCCAGAAAGTCATGCAATCCACTCAGCGGCCCCCCTGCCCCGGACCCCATATAGTCGCCGGCACACAAACGCCGCACCGCCCAACTTGCGCGGCTGAGATCCTGCGCGGAGTCATCACTGGCGATACGCAGGGTGCGATAGAGCGCAATCTGTTCCGAACTCAGCCAGGTACCCTCTGTGCGCAGCACGGCTGACACAGACTCGATGGCAAAACGTTCGGCCACGTCAGGGGGAAATAACCTCATACGTTCGCCAAACCTGATGACCGCCTGCACCGCCCGCAGCAGATTGCGATAGCACTCTTTCTCGGCCGCCTGCCAGACCCTGGCATCAAGGCTGGTTTCGCGCGCCGCAACGGGCCACGGCATATCGGTTGGGGCCATGTCCTCCGGCGTGGCGGGCAGAAACCGCAGATCCTCTTCGGGCGCCGGCTCCGGGTCGTAAAGCGACCTTTGAGTCTCTTCTGGTTCACCCTTGTATTTATATGCACCAACCATGTTGCGATCAATTTATGAGGTTTTTGTTCACAACCCAAGTGGGTTCTCTGGCACTCATATCAAGCACGATAAGTAACAATTATCTCATATAATCAGATGGTTGAGAGATGTTTCTCTAAAAATTTATCTGCTAATAGACCCAAATAGGCACCCTCGTTTTCCTCAAAGAAATCGAGTCCATAACGGCGCTTAATCTCAAAAACGGGCGCAAAACCGCCTCGGCTTTCCGATCACAATTACGTCCAATAAGTTTGCATTATCGGCCTCTGTGAGCTGTTTTTTTCCACACATCATACTCGGAGCACAAAAGCCAAATCCGGCATGCGCTTTCTTTCACCCCCGCCCCCATTTCTCCCCTCACCGTCTCTTCATCGGCCGTCGCATTCTGGCGCGTCGCACGAAGAGGCTAATGGTATCGACCTGATCGTCGAAGCGGCCTTCGGGGAATGCCAGGAGTTCCCGTCGCAGGTCTTCGAAGTAGTCCGTCTTTCGCAAGAGAGCGATCTTGCCGTTTTCCAGCTAATCCGCCGCCACGGCGAAACGTTCTTCCTTGGAGCCTGATACGCCAAACGGCGTGATAAGAATTCCCTCCCCCCGAAGCTCAACATAAAGCGCTGTCCCGTTTGCGCTGTCTTCGACGATCGCCAGATCGGGCCGCCATTTCCCGTACATCGTTCTGGCACAGGCCTTCAAATCCGCGAAGTTCATGCGACGGCGCTGCACCTCCAACAGCACCCAACGCTCATCATCCCAGCCAAATGTCATCCCCACCGAATAGTCGCAGTTCGGACCATCCTTCACGGCTGTATCCCAAGCCTGTACCGTCTTGAGGATCCGAATGTCCGAAGGGCTCTGCTCCAGGACCAGCACTTTGGAGAAGTCCAGCATGGAACTTCCGGCCGAAGCCGGGTCTTGCAGGTATTGTGTTCGAAACGCCGCTTCGCCGACATCGCCCCGAATGAAGTCCAAAGCTTCCCTGTCCTCGCGTTCGGGCGCTAGAGGATCACCGGCTTCGCGGGACCAGGTGTATCCGTTGTAGAGGTCATGTTGTGCTGGCCGCTCGGCAATCGCCGGCAAGTTCAGGTGCCTGTAGGTTCCCTTTTCCTGAAGGTGCGCAATCAGATCATCCTGGTGCAGACGTTGCTGAACCACGATAATGCTGCCCTCAGCTTTGTTGTTCAGACGGGAATAGAGGGTTTCATCATGGAAGCGGCGCGCTTCTTCTCGCGCCGCTTCCGAAGACGCGTCGTTGGCCTTCATGATGTCATCGATAATGATGAGATCCGCACCGATCCCTGTGATCGCGCCACCGACCGTCGCAGTCCGGCGCCCGCCTCCGGCTGCCGTGGTAAACTCAGTTACTGAGTTGACCTTTGGCTTTGCGCTCATGTGCGGAAACACCCGTAGGTATCTTTTACTGGTAACAACGGTTTGAAACATCCGCGAGAGATTTTGCGTCAGCTTTTCACCGTAGCTGGCCACAATGACCTTGAGCTTTGGATCGCGCCCAATCAACCAAGCTGGTTGCAGAACAGAGGCGGCAATGGATTTCAGGTAGCGGGGCGGCATGGTCACCATTAGCCGCCCCCCGGAGGTTTCTGCTGCCTGTTGCAGCTCAAAGCAAAGTGTTTCCAGATAGTCGTCACCTGACAGTCTCTGACCTGGTGCCACAACAGGAAACATGTGGCGCAGGAAAAGGTAAAAGTTTTCCCGGCGCATCGCATTTGCCGCAGCTTCCAGATCATTTGGACCGAAGGGCCTAGTCATCCCCTTGCTCCTTTCGCAAGCCGTCCGTTGGCAAATCATGAAGCTCAAGGAAACGGGAGATCGTTTCAAGATCATCCGCAGGGTCGGAAGGGTCATCAATTGCCCCACCCTCTGATTGTCCGCTTGTTGACTGCATCAGCGTGATCAGTTTGAGCACCTGATCAGTCGCACGAGGGTCGCCCTTAGCGCTGTCGTTGAGAACTCTGAGACACATGGCTTCCAGCCGCGTCACCTTTCTGGGCTTGCCACCTTCGCGGATCGTGATCTTCTTAAGGAAAAGATCCTCCAATATGGTCACCGCGGACTTGCGGCCTTTCGGTCGCCCCTTGGGGTTGCCAGATTGACCGGGCTTGAACCGTTTGTCCTTTGGCGCCTTGCCATACCCCACTTCATAGTCAGATTTCTCAGACATCGGCCCGCTCCTCATCTCTGGGACCATTTGCGGCAAGTTTTTCGGCTCGCGCATTCCAGGTCTCCCCGGAGGTGGCCTCGATAGCTTCCTCGCCGGTCAGTTCCTGCCACCGGCGGATGGTAACATCCACATAGATCGGATCCAGCTCAATCAGTCGGGCTGTGCGACGACAGCGCTCCGCGGCAATGAGCGTGGTGCCTGAACCGCCAAAGGGATCCAGAACAATGTCGCCATGACGCGTGACATCGCGAATGGCATCGTCGATCATTGCGACCGGCTTGACTGTCGGGTGGGCAGCGAGATCGGCATTCCGGTTGCGCCCGAAGGAATTGACCCCGGCATAACTCCAAACGTTGGTGCGATTGCGCCCGAGCGCGCCAAGCTGAACGTTGTTTTGGTGTTTCCCTCCCGGAATTCTGTAGACGGCACAAAGCTCGTGCTGCGAACGATAGAGGCTTCCCATGCCACCGTTGGTCTTGACCCAGACGCAGAGATTGATCTTCTCGAGCCCAAGCTGACGTGCCGCACTTTCCAACTCGAAGTCATGCCGCCAGTCGATGAACGACATGATCAGACCACCCGGCCTGCCAGCAGCTTTCACCTGGCCGAGGAAGGTCTTCAGGAAGTCCGTGAAGGCCTCCGGTGACATTTCTCCGCTGGCCATTGCGAACTCTCGGTGAACGGAATTGCCCTTCCCGCGGACATGACCATCCACAGGGACATTGTAAGGCGGATCGGTCAACGTCAACGATACGGTCTCGCCCGACAGAAGTTGCTCATGGACCGTGGCCTCAAGAGCGGAACCGCAGACGATACGATGACGGCCCAGAAGCCATGTCTCTCCTGGCCTGACCACCGGAACAATCGCGGGTTCCACGATGGAATCTGCCGCCCCAGTGGACTCTTCCGTCTCGAGCAGGATGTCGATCTCTGCCGTGTCAAAACCCAGCGAGTGCATGTCGAAGGAGAGTTCCCCCTCGGCCTCGAGGTCAAGCAGGTCGGCAATCTCAATGCGCAACAGCGCCTCGTCCCAGCCTCCATTCTCAGTGAGTTTATTGTCTGCCAGGCGCAGCGCCCGCTCCTGCTCTTCGCTCAGGTGCTCTACCCGCACAATCGGCACTCTCAGCAAGCCCAACTCAAGCGCCGCCATAAGGCGGCCATGTCCAGAGATTACGCTGCCGTGTTTGTTGACCACGATCGCATAGACAAACCCAAAAGCGATAATTGAGTTTTTGATCTGCCCGATCTGCTTCGGTGAATGCTCCCGCGCATTGCCCGCGTAGGCACGAAGTATCGAAGGGTCCACCATCTCGATCATGAGATCCTTGGAGATCTTGGTGGAAGCACGCCTTTTGCGGCGGCGAACAGGTCGTTTGGTTTTTGAATTATGTTTCATCGCCAGCTCCTCTTTTTTGGCTGGCCTCCAATGATGCGCACAAAAGCCCCTGTGGCAACAAGAGATGACGCTTGTTCGGCGGATACTGCACGGGCCGTTTCAAAACCCTGCCCCTTCGCACCAGGGTGCGAAGATGAGCAAGAGATATCCGTTACAACTCAACAGCTTATACCAAACCCGATTGGGTCATGGCCCAAACCCAAAATCCGACCAAAGATAGTAATCGTGTAGCGGTGAGGAAGCGTACGGGCTCTGATTTGGCTCATGTCCAAGCAGCCTACCTAACAAAGAGTACAAATCTGACTGGACTTCCCCTGCCCTTCGAGCGGTACTGGCGCCATGACCGACGCCGATAAAGAAGAGATCAGCACCGTTTTTGCCCACCTGACAATGGCGTTTGAGAATGCCGCTACATCTGCTTCTGAAGGTCAAAACCCGAACCTGGCAGGGGCAGAATACGCCGGTCTTGCCCGCGCCGTGATTGCGCAACTCGGGGAAGTTGATGACCAGCTTGGAAGACTGCGGCTGTTGCTGCACATACCTTGATGTGAGCATGAATGAACCGTTGAGGAACGCGCCTACCCGGCTTCCGTTTCTTTCAGCAAGTCACCTGCAGAAACGCCGAAGGCTTTGGCCACTTTATAAAGATTGTCGATCGACATGTTCTGCTCGGATCGTTCCACGGCACTGAGGTAAGTACGATTGAGCCCCGCTTCTGCGGCGAGGAACTCCTGCGACCATCCACGCTCGGCACGCAGCAAACGCATGTTGCGGGCCAGGACATCTCGAAGGGGGCTTTTTACAGTGCGTTTCACACCCAAGTATCTGCGGCAATACCTGTTTTAGGACTACCTGTTTTAAAAGACATTCGTTATCACTGTCGGAGAAACGCGCAGATACTGAAGGACTTGTCTATGGACCGCATTGCCACCATCACCGCATTCACTTTTTTGACTGCTTCGTTCACTTCGGCAGCACCTATTGAAGACGAAGCCTACTTGACCCGTGATTGGACCCGCTCTCACGCTCAGACACTCGCGAATGAGGCAAGCGCCCTGATCCGCGCCAAAGGCTATAGATGCGACAGTATCTCGAGCCTGCAGCGCTGGGTTTATGGCGGAGGTTTTGACGTTGTCTGCAACAAGTTCCGCTACAAGTACGAGCTTGAGGACAAAGGCGGGCGCTGGACCGTTACCCTGAAATGACCCGAGGCTGGTTCACTCTGGCGGCTGGTTTCCTGGTGTGGGCCACTGTGGTTTTGTTCACACTGGTCCTCCCCCCTGCCCCGGCATTTGCGGAGCAGATCGATTGCCGGGTGTTCGCCCGGGAAGCTATCCATTCCTCAACACACAAACGGGCGCGCCTCTTCGTGGCGACCGACAGCACCATGCCAGACGACATTCTCGCCCTCGGCTATGCCACCGCCTTGAATGAAGTCGCCAACTATGGCCTCGACTTCGCCACCGTCTATGTCACCCGCCTCCTTGACGGCACAAACCGAGACGATCACACCAGCGCAACCGCGCTTGCGATCGTTAGTTTTAATCCTGGCAACACACCGGTCATCAAATCCCGGCTCGAGGGCCGTGTCGTGCGCACGGTCGTTACCGACCCCGGCGAGCTTGCCGTGATGGTCGCGCCCAAAGAAAATGTCGATGAGTTGCGCATCATGAGGGCCTATCTTGACGCAAAAGAGCGCGGGGAGGGTTTTGAGTGTTTGGGAAGATGAGGTGGAAATCGGCCCTAAGCGGTCGCTCGGCACATAGTCCAAATGCTGCGGCGCGGCCAGCTATAGCGGACATTGAAGCTATCTGATATCATCAGTGGACGGGCCTGTCGCGACACCTATTCAAACACAAGACACGCCGTAGTCGTGTTGCAGGCTACATTCGATCAGTTTCATGAGGCTGTGTCGCCGACAACTAGTTTGATCTATAGTGTCCGTTGAACTAAGATTTTGGCACAGTGCCGAGCCAAGCTGCGCTCATTTATGCATTGGCAACGCGCAATTGTTGACGCATTTAAAAGCAAAGGGTCCGAGGAGGCTGCAGGCAAATCAACATCTCCCGGCAACAGAAAAATACGAGCGATGGTTCATACTCCAACACCCATTTCGAGCCTGGACAAGCCGAACAAATGGCCATCGGCGAATGCTCGACTGTTGGGCCTAGGGGCAGGTCTCCCCGTGCAACCGCTTGACCGCTTAGCCAACTTTAGTGCCGATGAATTCGAGCGTTTTGCCCTTGAATGGGCCGATGGCTATCTGCGCACGAAGCTCGCGGGTGTCACCGACATTCAGCAACGCGGCGGGTCAGGTGACAAGGGACGCGACATCATTGTCTGGTTCGGCAAACCCGGATCGCCGTCCAAGTATTGGCACCTATACCAATGCAAGCGTTATGCGAACGCGCTCGGCGCAGGCAAGGGCATCGCGGAGATCGCCAAGGTTCTCTTCTATTCGCATCGTGGCGACTATCAGCTTCCGAGGGAATACTGGTTCGTGACCCGTAAAGGCGTCACCGGAGACTTCCAGGATCTGATCGACGCTCCAGAGAAGCTGCGCGCCTATCTGATTGCGAACTGGGATGCACATTGCGCAAACGCGATCACCTCTAAAGAAGTCATCGCCTTGGAGGGCGACTTCGCAGAATACGTTGCCAAGACCGACTTCAGCTTCATTCGTGTTAAACAGCCGCTCGATCTCATTAACGAACATGCACAGACGCCTTATCATCTCGTTGTATTCGGCGCGCCGCTCATTGAGCGTGCCCCGCCAGCAATTCCACCCTCAAAGGTTGCTGAAGCTGAACGCGGATATGTCGGCGAGCTCTTCAAGGTCATTGGCGAGATGACGGGGAAGACGATCTCCGGTGAAGGTGATTTCGAAGCGCATGCGAAAGCCAAAGGTCTTTTCGAGCGCTCGCGGATGACCTTCTACAGTGCGGAAGGCTTGAAAGAACTCGCGCGCGACCAAATGGCCGACGCTGGCTACTTCGATGAACTTCTCGGAGAGTTTCGCCACGGCCTTTACTACACCTATAGCGCCCCGGCAGACTCTGGTTATACGCGGCTCGGCGAAACGGTGAAGGCAGCGCAGGTGCAGCAAGTCTCAAGTTACGCTTTGAAAGACCATATCACATCACCGGATCGTGAGGGGATTTGCCATCATTTGGCAAACAATGGTGACGTCACATGGTGCGACGATGTCTGACGTTGCTACAGCGACATCAACGCCGATTGACGGCCATCGGTTGTTCAATACTCCGCTGGAGTGTGGCTTCCGCCTGCTTTTCGCGCTTGATGCGTGTCGACCATACGCCGCTGATCTACAACGCCTCATCAGCTACGACTACTTGCTTGTACATTCCGGGGATATCGCAGGCGGCCCGCCGAGCCTTCATCCGCCGGTTCCTTTCCGCGGGTCGGAATGGGTCGTGAAGCGCGACCTTGTGCGCGCAGGACTGAACCTGCTCTTCGCGCGTGACCTCATATCGAAGAACCTAACGACGAACGGCGTCAGTTTCGCCGGATCCGAACTGACTTCGGCCTTCGTCGCGCTACTCAAGACCGACTACGCATCATCGTTACGTATTCGGGCAAGTTGGCTGGCCGACGAGTTTGGAGAAGCCAGCGACCAGGAGCTTCAGTCATTCATGACCGAAAAGGTAGGCCAATGGGGTGCCGAATTTGATCGGATTTCAGCTCTGCAGGAGCTTGAGCTCTAATGGCGCGCATCTCCGAAATCCGCCTGACAGGCAAGGGCAAGGCTGACGCTTCCATCAAGTTCGAACCCGGCGCGAACGTGGTCTCTGGCGACTCTGATACCGGCAAAAGCTATCTTCTCCGCTGTATTGACTTCGTTCTCGGCGCCCAAGAAATGACGAAGGTCATCGAAGAGGCGACCGGCTATGAACTGGTCTGGCTCGAGTTGACGAACCCCAACAAGGAGATACTCACCTTAGAGAGGCATCTGACCGGCGGTGACGTGCGTGCCCATAAGGTCTCGATTGACGAAGTTTTGGCACAACGAAGCCGTGCTAAGGACGAAACTGGTGAACTGCCTGCTACCCAAGCAGAGGAAGCGGAGAACCAGAGTACGGATGGTCAGGTGCTCGCCTGGAGGCGGCAGGGGCTGTCCCAAGCGCCTGATGTCACTTCACGTATTTTTCCGTTCTTCGGGATGCCGGAAGATGTGCGTTTGCGTAGCGATAACAAAGGCAAAACCCAGCGTCTGTCCATCCGCACTCTAATGCCGATCTTTGTCTTTGACGAAGCTACGATCATTAGCGAACGCTCGCCAATCATCGGTGACGGGTTTGGTCAGACCGCAAACAAACGCATGTTTTCGTATGTCCTGACTGGCACGGACGATAGCGGCATCATCGCCCAGGAACGCCGCGAGATCGTTCAGGCGGAGATATCAGCCAAGCTCAGCCTCATTGATGACCTTCTGACTCCGATTGAAGTTCGTCTGGAAAAGCAAGGCAGCGAAGACGAGGAGAAGGACAGCGCCGAGCGTGTCGATGACGCTATCGAGAGCCTCTCCAGCCTTCTCTCGGAGAATGAAGATACACGCACGGGCCTGAGGGTGGAGCGCCGGGAGCAACTCGCGAAGCAACGCCGAGCCGAATCCCAGTTGATTGGTATCGAAGAATTGCTCGAACGATATCGGTTGCTGGATGAACGCTACACATCAGACCTGAAGCGATTGGACTTCATTGCCGAAGGATCGCATTTCTTTGATGGGCTTCAGGACAGTTTGTGTCCTCTTTGCGGTCAAGAGATGGATGGTTTCGACCATAGTCACGATGGTGCGGATACTGTTGCTGACGCGGCGGCCATCTACCAATCAGCCACGGCGGAAGCGGCGAAAATACAAGGACTCCAGGGAGATCTCCAAGCAGCCATCAAAGATCTGAATCGACGTAAAGAGTGGCGCCAAAATGAGAGCAGCGCGGCTGCTGCCGAGGTGTCTCGGATCGACCGTGAACTCGACGGTGCCCTTGCGCCGACACGTGCGCGTGCTCAATCTAGTTTGGATGAATTGGTGCAACGTCGGTTAAATTTGCAGGCTTGGCAGTCCGATCGGGAAGAGGCCGCGCGTCTTCGCGCACTCAAAGACGAGCTCGATCAGGAAATGCCTTCTGCCGGAAAGAAACAGACCTGGTCACCGATTGATCCGGTCGCGGTCACTGCGCTTTGCCGAGTGATCGAGAAGGTTTTGATCGAATGGTCATGGCCTGTCGACGTTCGGGTTGAGTTCGATGACAAAGCCTATGACATCAAGGTCAATGGCAAGGCAAGAAAATCCCACGGCAAGGGCTTTCGCGCCGTACTTAACTCTGCGCTAGCCGTCGGTGTTATTCGCTACTGCCACGCAAATGAAAAACCGCACCCAAAATTCATCGTGTTGGACTCACCCTTGACGACCGTCAAACAGCGAGACGTGGAGCAGCCGTCGGAGGGCGATCACGCCGAGGCACAAAAGCTCAACCAAACCATCGAGCCCTTATTCTGGGAAAGTATCGCTAAGACCTCGCCCGACCTCCAGATCATTGTCTTGGACAACAAAGAGCCTGGCGAAGAGCTCGCTCAAAACCTCAACCTTCAGCTTTTTGCCGGACCGACGGCTGGTCCAGACGAGAGAGTCGGCTTTATTCCCAGAAGCGACCCTTTGGCTTCCGATTAAGGTGGCGCCTGACGGCCACCTTGAAACGACGCGTTGTCAACCAGCCGCCGAGTCAAACATTTGTAGAGAAAATTGGGCAAGATCATCTAGGTCCGGTTCTCGTCGAAGCATTGGGCCTTCGATGCGACGCAGCGAATGTCAGCTTCCCGCCCGATTTTACCAAATCTCGACATGAGGCTTCTCAGTAATTCAGCCCTTGATTTAGTCCCTGTTTCCTCAGTTGTTCTCCCTGTTCCAGCACCTGTTTTTCCCTGTTTTGGAGTTTAGGGAAATCAACGCATTAGGTATTGAATTTACTGGGCTTTTCCTTTTGGAAATCTGAGAATTCGCGAGTATTCGCAGATTTTCCCTGTTTTTTCCCTGATAAGCAGGGAAATTCGGCAGAGATCAGTTCGACATAGACTGGGCCCACCACCACTTTCCCTCCCCTTCAAATAAGACGACCCCCGGCGACGTCATTTTTGACTCATGTCATGGACGACCCGGACATGTGCTAAGACTGTGTGATAGCCGAACCGGAGGGTTTCGGAACCTTCGCGCTTCGGCCTGCATCACAAGCTTGTCGGCTGAACGGAGGATATCATGACTGAGACCAATCCCGGCGCCAGGGTCGCCGCCCTTGTTGGGCCTTACTCGAGCGGGAAGACCACCCTGTTCGAGGATATCCTGTTTGCCGCAGAGGCCATCCCGCGTCGGGGATCAATCAAGGATGGAACCACGATTGGCGATGCCTCACCCGAAGCCCGGGCGCGCAGCATGTCAACCGAGATGAACATCGCCTCGTTTGACTATCTCGGGGATCCCTGGACCCTGATCGATTGCCCCGGCTCGGTCGAGCTGACCTATGATGCGCAATGCGCGATGATGGTGGCGGATGTGACCGTGGTGGTCTGTGATCCCAAGCCGGAACGCGCCGTGACCCTGTCGCCGCTGCTGCGATTCCTCGACGATCGCGACATCCCGCACTTTGTCTACATCAACAAGATGGACCACGAGGACGCCTCGGTGCGAGCGACGTTCGAGGCGATCCAGGGGATTTCCTCGCGCCCGTTGTTGTTACGGGAAATTCCGATCCGGGATGACACCGGGCAAATCTCGGGCATGGTGGACCTTGTCAGCGAGAGGGCCTGGCGCTGGGAGCCGCATAAGAAATCCGAAATGATCACCCTGCCCAAGGATCTGGAGACTGCCGAAGGCGAAGCCCGCACCACCCTGTTGGAATCCCTGGCAGATTTTGACGACGACCTGATGATGGAGCTGTTGGAGGATGTGGTGCCTTCGACCAGTGAGGTCTATGAAAACCTCGTGCGGGACCTGCGCAAAGATTTGATTGTTCCGGTTTTCTTTGGGTCGGCCGAGAATGAAAATGGCATCAATCGGTTGATGAAGGCACTGCGCCATGATGCGCCGGGGGTGGCTGATACGGCAAAGCGGCTTGGCCTGCCCGCCTCGGGCAAGGTGGCGCAGGTGTTCAGCACTGCCCATGCGGGCAAGGCGGGCAAGTTGTCCTTTGTACGTGTCTGGAATGGCGAGGTGGCCGATGGGGATGTGCTGAACGGGGACCGGGTCGCCAATGTGCGTCGCCATCTTGGGGCCAAATCCGATCTGGTTGGCAAGGCCGCCGCCGGTGACGTTGTCTCGTTGGGCCGAATGGCGGAGGTCAGGACCGGGGATCTTTTGACCGAAAGCGGCAAGGAGACCTCTGACTGGCCTGCCCCCCCTGCCCCGATGTTCGCACTGGCGCTGCACACCGAACACCACGCCGACGAAGTGCGCCTCTCGGCGGCGCTGGCACGTCTGACCGAGGCGGATCCCTCGATCAAAGCCGAGCACAATCAGGAAACCGGAGAGTTGATCCTAGCGGGTCAGGGCGCGATCCAGTTGCAGTTGGGCCTGAGCACGCTGGAGACAGATTCGGGGCTCAAGTTGACGCAAACCACGCCCAAGGTCCCCTATCGCGAGACCCTTACAGCCGGGACCACGCAAAAAGCCCGCCACAAGAAACAATCCGGTGGCCACGGCGAGTTTGCCGATGTCGAGATCGAGATCAAACCGCTGCCGCGCGGCACGGGGTTTACCTTTGACGATCGGATCGTCGGCGGGGCAGTTCCGAAACAGTACATTCCTGCGGTTGAAAAAGGTGTCCGTGCCTTCCTGGAAAAAGGTCCAAACGAGCACCCGATTGTGGATGTGGCAGTGACCTTGACCGACGGCGGGCACCATAACGTCGACAGTTCTGACATGGCTTTTCAGAAGGCCGCGATCAAGGCAATGTCCGAGGCCCTGCCCAGATGCAAACCGATCAAACTGGAGCCGGTGCACAAGGTCTGCCTGTCGGTTCCGTCAGAATTCACGCCCAAGGTGCAGCGCATCGTGACGGGACGGCGTGGGCAGCTGCTGGGCTTTGACGCCAAGCCGGGTTGGTCAGGATGGGACGAGGTGCAGGCGCTGATACCGCAGGTCGAGATGACGGATATCGTGACCGAGTTGCGGTCCGTGTCGCTTGGTGTTGGGACCCACGTGAGCGAATTCGATCACCTGCAAAAGGTCTGAAGCCTGATCCAGCCCGTTCACATCTGTGCGAGGGGACGGGCTGATTGACTCTGGTCAAGGTGCATACCGGCCTCTTTCGGGTTAGACTGAGCCCAAATTGACAATAGGAGTTGCCATGTCTGTCACCCGCCGTAGCTTTGTCGCCGCTCTGGGCGCCGCTGTGATCACGCGCCCGGCGTTGGCCGCAGCGCCAGAGATGACTGTCTATAAAGACCCCGATTGTGGCTGCTGTGGCGCCTGGATCGACATCATCCAGACCGATGGCATCGACGCCGTTGCCAAGAACGTGACCCGCGAGTCTCTGGTGCGCTTCAAACTGGCCAATGGTCTGACGGAAGAGATGATGTCCTGCCACACTGGCGTGATCCAGGGCTACCTGATCGAGGGGCACGTGCCCACCGCCGACATCCGCCGCCTGCTGCGCGAACGTCCGGACGCCGTGGGTCTATCGGTGCCGGGGATGCCCTATGGGTCTCCGGGAATGGGTCCGGAAAACGAGCGAGAGGCTTACGACGTGTATCTGGTGCGCAAGGATGGCAAGGCCGAGGTTTTTGCCAGCTACGCCGCAGCCTGAGTGTCTAACCTGACAAAAGGCGCGCCCCAGTTTGGGCGCGCCTTTTTTGTGTCAGCCTGGACCTTACAGCATCGGGTTGATGTAGTTCAGAATGGCCTCAATCCGTATCATGACCTTGCGGATGATATGCGTGGCCCCGACGCTGTCGGTGTAGATGGCCACTGTCCCGACCGAGCCCGGGCCAAAATCGTCCAGCACCGACGGGTCATCCACCTCGAGCCGCACGGCAAAGGGTTCGGCCATGACCTGAGAGCTGGCGGACACCAATCCCCCCACCTGTGCCTGACCGCCGGACATCGCCGGGATAACCTCGAACACCGTACCCTTGACGATCTCACCAGGGCGTTTTTTCATCGCAATTTCAACCGCTTGACCCGGCTCAATGTGGCGCAGGTAGATCTGGTGGATCTGCGCGACCAACGCCGTCTCAGAGGTGTCGACAAAGGCCGCTGACGGCGACAACGGCAGGTTCACCGCACGCTGTCCAACGGCCAATGCCAGGTTGGTCAGATAGCCGTCCTGCGGCGCGCGCACGGTTGTCTGATCTAGGTTCCACAGCGCCTGATCCAGCGCCGCCTGGGCCTCGGCCACTTTGGCGGTGGTGCCGTCATCCATCACCGCCCCCACCTCGGATTCAGCGCGCGAAACGGCGGTGCGGGCCGAGTCGACAGAGGCTTGCGCCTGATCAAGATCGGACAGACGGCGTTCAAGGCGGTTTTCCGAGTAGACTTCGGCCTCGACCAGCTTCTTGTCGTCGTCATAGCGCGACTGGGCAAGGTCCGCCGCCGAGGTCGCGCGGCGCAGATTGGCGCGGGCATCTTCAAGAGCCTCAAGGTCCTGCTTGGCCTGGGTTTGCACCCGCACCAGCGACGCACGCGACATGTCCACCGCCTGTTGATAGGGCTCGGGGTCGATGCGGAACATGACGTTACCCTTTTTCAGGGGTTGGTTTGGTTCTGCTGGGATTTCAATAACTTGACCGGCAACATTGGGCACCACCTGGACCACGCGGGTCAGCGTTATTACCGGACCCGAAGGCGCGCCCCATTGCAACGGAATGAACAGGAAGATCAACAACAGGACGGCCCAGCCGCCAACGGTGCTCCACATGGCAGGCGTGTTGGGAACGATCTTGGCGCGCATCAGAATATAGAGCAGGGCCACATATGGCAGCGTCAGAACAATGATCATGCCGCGCCCTCCGTAGTTTTTGCATCAGGCAGCGTCTGGCCCGGTGAGACATAAAACGCCCAGACCAGCGCCAGGGGCCAGAAAACGCCAAACGCCAGAGCGCCCAGCCAGCCCGCGACCTTCACCGCCTCGGCCTGCGGGTGATTGCGGCTGGCGGCAATTCTTCCCGGCAGCATGGCCAGAACCACAAAAACACCTAGAATCAATGCGATAAGCATCAGCAGTATGATCCAGGCAAAGATCATCAATCCATCCATCAGAGGGTCTCTCCCGTTTGACGTCGCGCAGGTACATGGTAGTGCACTGGCCGCGTTCCGCAACTCTTGAGTGTAATTTGATCAAATTAGTGTTGCGTCAAAATTCATCCCTGCCTAAACCTGACGGAATCCACATGCCGGGTTGACCCCGGACACCGCAAAAGCAGGAGCCAGCATGAAACCGCTACAAGGTCTGAAAGTCGTTGAGATGGCACGCATTTTGGCGGGGCCGTGGATTGGTCAGGCGCTGGCGGATCTGGGGGCGGAAGTGATCAAACTGGAGAGCCCGGATGGCGACGACACGCGCAAATGGGGACCGCCCTTTATCGAGCGGGACGGCGACAAAACCGCAGCCTATTTCTACGCGGCAAATCGCGGTAAGTCCTCGGAAATAGTGGATTTTCGCGGGCCGGAGGGTCAGGCGCGGGTGCGCGAGCTGGTGGCGGATGCGGACATTCTGATCGAGAATTTCAAGGTTGGTGGACTGGCGAAATACGGGTTGGATTATGACAGTCTGAAAGCCGTCAATGACCGGCTGATCTATTGCTCGATCACCGGCTTTGGGCAGGATGGCCCCTATGCCAGCCGCGCCGGGTACGATTTCCTGATCCAGGGCATGTCCGGGCTGATGTCGATCACCGGCGAGCCCGAACGCCAGCCGCAAAAGGTGGGGGTTGCGGTCACGGATGTTGTGACCGGTCTTTATGGCACCATCGGCATTCTCGCAGCGGTCGAACAGCGCCACCACACCGGCAAGGGCCAGCACATCGACATGTCCCTGCTGGACTGTGCCACGGCGCTCTTGGCGAACCAGGCGATGAACTATCTGGCGACCGATACCAGCCCCAACCGCAAGGGCAATGCACACCCAAATATCACGCCTTATCAAGTGGTTGAGACCAAAGATGGACATATCATCCTGGCCGTGGGCAACGACGGTCAGTACCAGAGACTGTGCGGTGTTCTGGGGCGCGGCGACCTGGCCGAAGACCCGCGCTATGCCAGCAATCAGGCGCGCGTGGAGCATCGCGATGTGCTGACACCGACGCTGGAACAGTCGACGCAGGAGTGGACCTCGGCGGACCTGTTGCAGGCGCTCGAGGCGGCGACGGTGCCGGCGGGGCCGATCAACAGTATCGGTGACATGTTTGCCGATCCGCAGATTGTCGCAAGGGGTATGAAGATCACGCCAGAGGGTGTTCCGGGGGTGCGGGGGCCTTGGAAATTCTCGGACGCCGAGCTGGCGCTGGAGCGCACCGCGCCGGTTCTGGGCGGCGGATCACGGGCGTCCGACAAAGATTAACAGGCGGTTAAATGACCAAGTTGTACAACATTTTTTCGGGGGACTCTCCAAGTTGTACAACTTTTTTGACGGGGTTTAACCAGTTTGTACAAAATGGTTATTAACCGCATGGCAAGGTTTTGACGCCCGAAAAGCCCCCTGCCCGACAATTGCCGTCAGACTTGACCAAAGGCAAAGACGCCCCCGATCCAGGCGGCTAGACAGGGCCTGTCTTTTTAACATGAGGCCCCGTCATGAATGTTTTTCGTCAATCGCTGATCCTGCTTGGCGTCCTGCTCTGCGCCACTTTGCTCGCCGTTTTCACGCCGCTCGAGTCGCCTCCTGCCGACGCTGAAACCGCCCAGGTCAGCCACTGACCCTAGTAGGGCATCGGGTGGCTGTGATGGGCATCGTTGATCTCGGCCATGACCTCGTCACTCAGTCTCAGATCGGTGCCCGCCAGAATGTGCTCGAGCTGTGCCAGACGGGTCGCCCCAAAGATCGTTGACGCGAGGAAGGGGCGCTGCACCGTAAAGGCCAGCGCCATGTGGATCGGGTCAAGCCCGTGCCGCTGGGCAATCGCCAGATAGGCATCCACCGCATCGAACACGCGCGGCGTTCTGCGCCCGCCGAGATTATCCACAATCGACATGCGCGAGGCCTCGGGGATGGCGCCGTGCTGATACTTGCCCGTCAAGAGCCCCGCCGCCAATGGCGAGAACGCCAGGAGGCCGACGTCTTCGTTCACGCTGAGTTCGGCCAGATCGGTGTCATACATCCGGCACAACAGCGAGTATTCGTTCTGGATCGTGGCCGCCCGTGGACCGCCGGTGTCATCAGAGGCCCGCAGCCATTGCGCCGTGCCCCAGGCGCTTTCGTTGGAAAGACCAAAGGCGCGGATGCGGCCCTTGTCGACCTCGCGTTGCAGAGCCCCCAGCGCGTCTTGGATATGGGCCAGTGTCTCGGCACGGTTCTGGGTCGAGGGATCGTAGGTCCAGTTCTTGCGGAACATGTAGGAACCGCGATTGGGCCAGTGGAACTGGTAGAGGTCGATATGGTCGGTCTGGAGCCGCTTCAGCGAGCCTTCGACCGCCTCGGGGATGGTGGCGGAAGAGATCGGCGCGCCGTTGCGCGCCCCCATGAAGCCTTCGCCCGAGTGTTTGGTGGCCAGCACCACGTCACCCCGCCGCCCGGATGTGGCAAACCAGTTGCCGATGATCTCTTCGGTGCGGCCGACGTTTTCGTGTTTCAGCGGGTTCACCGGGTACATTTCGGCGGCATCGACAAAGTTGATGCCCCCGTCCAGCGCCATGTCGATCTGGGCGTGGGCTTCGCTCTCGGGGGTCTGGGTGCCAAAGGTCATGGAGCCGAGGCAATAGGCCGAAACCTCGATTCCGGTGCGGCCAAGGGAGTTCATTTTCATGAGTAAGACATGTCCTGTTCGTGGTCTGTCGGGTCAGCGCCCGGTGCGGGCGTGGAAGATAAAGCCAAGGAGGTTCAGCAAGACCTGTGCGGCAAGGATCGCGGTGCCGCCGGTGGGGTCGTAATCGGGGGCCACTTCGACCAGGTCGATGCCGACAACCTCGTGACGCCGGGCCAGCTGTTGCAGCATTTCCAGCACATCGTAATAGAGGAACCCGCCGTGGCTGGGGGTGCCGGTGCCCGGCGCAATCGAGGGGCAGAAGGCGTCGATGTCGATGGTGACATAGACCCGCGCGCCTGGCGGAATGCGGTCGATCACACCCTTGGGGCCAAGCTTGCGGGCCTGTCGCACCGAGAGGATTTCGCTGCCCATGGTGCGGGCGGCCTCGTAGCCTTCTTTCGCGGTGGACGAGACGTTGCGGATGCCGACCTGGGTCAGCCCGGTGACATAGGGTTTCTCAGCCGCGCGGCGCATCGGGTTGCCGTGGCCAAAGCGCACGCCGTGGCGTTCGTCGACAAAGTCGAGATGCGCGTCGATCTGCAGGATGTGGATGTCGCCCTGATCGTCAAAGGCGTTGATACAAGGGATGTTGATCGAGTGATCTCCGCCAATCACCACGGGCAGCGCCCCGGCGGCGAGCATGGCGCGCACACCGGTTTCGATATTGGCGTGGCTGGTTGTCGTATCCGTGTGCACGATATCGGCGTCGCCAATGTCAACGATGCGCACGTCGGCGGGCAGGTATGTGGCGTCATCTTCGTGGTCGTAAGCTCCGGCATGACCAAAGCTGAACAGGGTCGAGGCCTCGCGCACGCCGCGCGGGCCAAAGCGCGCGCCGGACCGCCATTGCGTGCCAAAGTCAAAGGGCGCGCCCATGACCGCGACGTCGGCGTCGATCTGGCCCCAGTCCGCTACATAGTCCCGCTTGGCAAAGGTGCTGATGCCGACAAATGGCAGGTTCAGCCTGCCGCTTTCATAGCCGTGTCCTGACATGGGGATCCTTTCGTCCTGAGCCGCACGTCAGCCTGAGGGGTTTTGACGCGCTCGGCAAGAGGGAAATCCGGTGAAAATTGCGGCGATCCGATATTGAGAACAAATAGAGAACATACTATAGTGGGGGCCATGGTACATCATCTGATTGACCGCGCCCCCTGGCGGGATCGCCCGCAGTTGCAACTGGCCCATGGCCTGACCCTGCCCCGCGCCCGCCTGCACGAGGCCTGTGGCCGCGCGCGGACCACCTTTGCGCTGTGGCTGGCGGCCCAGACCGAGGGGCCGATTTTCTGGATCGCGCCGTCCTGGGTGCCGCAAAAGCTGAACCCTGACGGGGTGGTGGGGTTCACCAATCCGGGCCGGTTCATCTTTGTCAGCCCGCTGCGCCCCGAGGATGTGCTGTGGAGCATGGAAGAGGTGCTGCGCGCCGGGCTGGTGGAACTGGTGGTGGCGGATATTCCGGGGCCACCGGGGCTGACGGCGGTGCGGCGCATGCATCTGGCGGCGGAAACCGGCGCGGATGAGGGCAAGGTGACGCCGACGGGATTGCTCCTGACGCCGGGCACGGGGGGCGCGCCGGGGATCGAGACCCGCTGGCAGATGGAGCCGGACCACATGGAGGACGATGGAGAAGAGCGCAGCCGCTGGCAGCTGACCCGGCTGCGCGCCCGCACCGCCCCGGTGCAGAGCTGGCAAGTGACCGAGTTGCCCGGCAAGGGCCGCGTGACGTCCCCTGTTCGGGAAAAGGTTCCGGCCTGAGCGGGCAAGCCGCTTGCAAGCGGCTTAAGCGGTTTTGAAACCGCTTGGCCCCGAGAGGATCACTGCAGCGCCAGATACCCGCGCAGCGCCGCGCCCACGCGTCGGGGCAAATCCTCGAGATCGTCCCGCATCAGTGCGCCGTCAATCATCCCCCGGCACAGCGCCAGAACATCCGCCACCATGGGTGGAGACGCCGCAATGCCGTGGCGCGCCAGCACCCCGGCAACAAGCCCGCCAAGTTCACGATTGAGCGCCGCCGTCTCTTCGGCCAGCGGCAGGAACACCTCGGCCCGGTCCAGCGCCTGAGACAGTTCCGGCCAGCCCATCTGGTGGCGAATCGTGGCGGTGATCAGCGCGTCCAGGGCCGCTGTCAGATCCTCGGCCGGGGCCTCTGCGGCCTGGCGCAGCCCGTCGACAAGCCGCGCCCGTTTGCGGCGGATCAGGGCGACCATGATGGCGGTTTTGTTGGGGAAATACTGATAGAGCGAGCCGACGCTGACGCCCGCAAGGTCGGCAATGGCATTGGTGTTCAGCGCGCTCAGCCCCTGTTGCACCAGAATGCGAGCCGCGGCCTGCAAAATGGCCTCGACCGTGGCTTCGGACCGCTGCTGGCGCGGCTTTTTTCGTGGATTTGCAAGGCTTTGCACAGGGTCCCCCAATGCGAGTACAAAATATGAATATTTACTCACATATTGCAGGGAATGGCAAACACAACAACACGAGGCCCACAATGCACAATGATCCCTTTCAGGACCGGACCATCCTAGTTACCGGGGCCTCACGCGGGCTGGGACGGGCCGTGAGCGAGGCGTTGGTGGCACGAGGCGCGCATGTGGTTGCGGTGGCGCGCGATGCGGCGGCGCTGGACCGGTTGCGCGCCGAGACCGCCCCTACGCTGCGCGGGATCGTGGCGGATCTGGGCCAGCCCGAGGCCGTTGACGCGCTGGCCGAGGCGGTGGCCGATCTGCCGCTCTGCGGGGTGATCAACAATGCCGGGGTGCAACACGAGATGCAGCTGGTGCCGGGCCAGGACGCGCAGACGGCGCAGATCGACGCCGAGATCGCGGTGAACCTGAGCGCGCCGATCCGGCTGACCCAGCGGCTTTTGCCCGCACTGGCGGCGGCCCCGCAGGGCTTTGTCTGCAATGTCACCTCGGGTCTGGCGCTGGCGCCCAAGACCGGCGCGCCGGTCTATTGCGCCACCAAGGCCGGGCTGCGAAGTTTCACCCGGGCCCTGCGGTATCAGGCGGCACTGGACGCGCCGGACCTGTTGATCAACGAGGTTCTGCCAGCGCTGGTCGAGACCGATATGACCAGGGGCCGGGAGGCCCCCAAGGACGCGCCGGAAGCGGTCGCCGGGGCCATTCTGGACGGCCTTGCCGCGCGCAGGCCCGAGACCTGGGTCGGCAAGGCGCGGCTGTTGCGGCGGCTTTACGGGATCAGCCCGGCGCTGGTGGCGCGCATCCTGCGTTAGAACAGCAACCGCGCGGGGATTTGCCCATAAAGACCCAAAAACGACGCCGCCCCGTCGAATTCGCACTAGCCACCCCGTCTCAGCACGTCATGGTGAGCCATTATGCGCATGCTGATTTCATTCTCTGCCCTGTTCCTGTCGGTCGCTCTGATGCAGCTAGCCACCGGAGGTGTGGGGCCGCTGGATGTTCTGTCGGGGATCACCCTTGGGTTCAGCACGGCGCAGATCGGTCTGTTGGGCTCGGCGCATTTCCTGGGCTTTTTCATTGGCTGCTGGTGGGCACCCCGGCTGATGGGCAGCGTGGGCCATTCGCGCGCCTTTGCGGCCTTTACCGCCACCGGGGCCATCAGCCTGATTGCCCACTTTCTGTGGATCGACCCCTGGGGCTGGGCCTTGATGCGGATTGCATCGGGCCTGTGCGTGGCGGGCTGTTACACGGTGGTCGAGGCCTGGTTGCAGGCCAAGGTCACCAACGAGACACGGGGCCGTGCCATGGGCACCTACCGGATCGTGGACATGGGCGGGTCGCTTTGTGCGCAGATGGTGATCAGCGTGCTGGAGCCTGCCTCATACGTGTCGTACAACCTGTTGGCCATCATCTGTTGTGCCGCGCTTTTGCCGCTGACCCTGTCGAAATCCGCACAGCCCGAAACCCCTGATGCCCCGCGTCTGCGGCCAATGCTGGCGGTGGCCAGCTCGCCCCTTGCCGCCGCGGGGGTTGTGGTCGCGGCGCTGAGTTCTGCCAGTTTCCGCATGGTCGGCCCGGTTTATGGCGCTGAGGTCGGGCTGGCGGCGGACCAGATCGCCTGGTTCCTTGCGGCCTTTGTGCTGGGCGGCGCGCTGGCGCAATACCCGGTGGGCTGGCTGGCGGACAAGTTTGACCGCCGCTGGGTGCTGATCTGGTTGTCGGCGGCGGCGGTCCTGTCGTGTTTCGTGACCATTTTCCTTGGCCCTTCGAGCACCACGATCATCATGATGAATGCGGGGCTGTTCGGTCTCACGGCCTTTCCGATCTATTCGGTGGCGTCGGCCCACGCCAACGACTTTGCCACCTCGGAGGAGCGGGTCGAGCTGGCCGCGGCGCTGATGTTCTTTTACGCGCTTGGGGCCATTGCGGCGCCGCTTGTCGCGTCGGGCCTGATTGACTGGTTTGGTCCTGCCGCGCTGTTCATTCTGATCGCGGCGGGCCATGCGGTTCTGATCGTCTTTGGTCTGAGCCGGATGCGGGTCCGGGATTCGGGTGGTAACCGCACGCGCTATGTCTATGCGCCGCGCACCTCGTTCACCATTGGTCGCCTGATGGGGCGTCAACGCGAAAAGCGTAACGGACAGGGGCCGGGCGACGTTTAACCTACTGGCACTGCCTTGCGCTTTGGGCTAGACGAAACGCAAGACGAGACCTGAGGATCACACATGGCGCGCCACCTAATCACTTCGGCCATTCCCTATATCAATGGCATCAAGCATCTGGGCAATCTTGTGGGCAGCCAGTTGCCTGCCGATCTGTTTGCCCGTTATCAGCGCGCCCGCGGCAACGAGGTGCTGTTCCTGTGCTCGACAGATGAACATGGCACCCCGGCCGAACTGGCCGCCGCCAAGGCGGGCAAGCCGGTGGCGGAGTATTGCGCCGAGATGTGGGCCGTGCAGGACGAGATCGCCAAGGGCTTTCGGCTGTCGTTTGACCACTTTGGCCGCTCGTCCAGCGCCGAGAACCACAAGCTGACGCAGCATTTTGCGGCCCGTCTGGATGACGCGGGCCTGATCCGCGAAGTCAGTGAAACGCAGATGTATTCCAACGCGGACGGGCGTTTTCTGCCGGATCGCTATATCGAGGGCACCTGCCCCAACTGCGGCTTTGAAGATGCGCGCGGCGACCAGTGCGACAACTGCACCAAGCAGCTGGACCCCACCGATCTGATCAACCCACGCTCGACCATCTCAGGCTCTACCGATCTGGAAGAGCGCGAGACCAAGCACCTGTTCCTGTGCCAGAGCCAGATGCGCGAAAAGCTGCAGGCGTGGATTGACTCGAAAGCCGACTGGCCGATCCTGACCACCTCGATCGCCAACAAGTGGCTGAACGATGGTGATGGGTTGCAGGACCGTGGCATCACCCGTGACCTTGACTGGGGTGTGCCGGTGATGAAGGGCGACGACGTCTGGCCCGGCATGGACGGCAAGGTGTTCTATGTCTGGTTTGACGCGCCGATTGAATACATTGCCTGCTCGCAGGAATGGGTTGGCGCGGGCAAGGGCAGCGACTGGGAACGCTGGTGGCGCACTGACAAGGGCGCCGATGACGTGACCTATACCCAGTTCATGGGCAAGGATAACGTGCCGTTCCACACGCTGTCGTTCCCGGCGACCATTCTGGGGTCGGGCGAGCCGTGGAAGCTGGTGGATTACATCAAGAGCTTCAACTATCTGAACTATGACGGCGGCCAGTTCTCGACCTCGCGCGGGCGTGGTGTGTTCATGGATCAGGCGCTGGAAATCCTGCCTGCGGATTACTGGCGCTGGTGGCTGTTGAGCCATGCGCCGGAAAGCAGCGACAGTGAGTTCACCTGGGAGAATTTCCAGCAGTCGGTGAACAAGGATCTGGCCGATGTGCTGGGCAACTTTGTCAGCCGCGTCACGAAATTCTGCCGCTCGAAGTTTGGCGAAGACGTGCCTGCGGGCGGGGCTTATGGGGAGACTGAAAAGGCGCTGATCCAAGAGCTGACCACCCGTATCCGCGCCTATGAGGGCCATATGGCCGCGATGGAAGTGCGCAAGTCAGCGCAGGAACTGCGGGCGATCTGGGTTGCAGGCAATGAGTACCTGCAAAACGCCGCCCCCTGGTCGACCTTCAAGACCGATCCGGAGACTGCGGCGATGCAGATCCGTCTGGCGCTGAACCTGATCCGGCTTTACGCGGTCCTGTCCTCGCCGTTCATTCCGGATGCCAAGGACGCGCTGATGGCGGCGATGCAGACCACGGACGAGAGCTGGCCTGACGATGTTCCGGCGGCGCTGGAAACCCTTGCCCCCGGCCATGCCTTTACCGTGCCGGAGGTGACATTCCGCAAGATCACCGATGGTGAACGTGAAGAGTGGCAAGAGCGGTTTGCGGGCACGCGGGACTGATCACCGCCACCACCTGAAATCAGAAAAGGGGCTCCTCTCGGAAGCCCCTTTTCCTTTGCCCGAACGAAACAAGCGGTCCTTTGCGTCCCCAGCACGCCGCCACTTGGGTCTCAGCGACCCCAGGCCGACCGCGTGGTCTTCGGGTTTGGGTGACACCATGGATCTGGGCATGGTGCCGTCCAAAGACATGCGCGATCCGGTCAGGGATTTGCGAGTTTGCGCCAGTTGGGTCAGATACCCAGAACGGGCTGCAACAGACGTGGCACCACGGCGTTGAAGCGCAGGCGCGCGTCGGTGGCGGCAAGGCAGATACAGGGCGTTCCGGGGGATGCGACGGGGGTGTGTTCCAGACTGTCATCGGCAACCTCGACATCGCCGACGCCAAACTGTCCGGTTTCATCCGAAAACGCCCCTTGCAGGACCAGTGTCAGTTCCAGCCCGTTGTGGCCGTGATCCGGCACCGCCTGCCCCGCCGGGATGTAGAGAAGGCGCACGGAGTCCTTGTCGGACCGGTGCAACAGGGTCTGGCGCACGCTGCCGCCAATCCGTCGCCAGTGCGGGTCTTCATAGCCCAGCGCCTGGGCCACGGGGCCGGGAAACACCCCCATGCGGCGGGGAGATTGCGGCACCGGCACAGGCTCATCAAGCCGCGCAAACACGCTCTGGCGCATGGCCTGCGAGATCGACGGCGTGTCGCCATCGTCCAGCAGCGCGCCGCCCACGGTTTCGTGGCTGGAGAGCTGCGCGCGGCATTCGACACACATGGACACATGTGCCGCCACAACCATGGAAAAGGCATAAGACAGGTTGCCGCCGGCATAGGCCGCCAGCAGGTCGTCGGGGATATGGTGACGGATTTCACTCATGTCGTCTGCTTGTTTTGCAACTCGCGGCGCAGGCGTTTCAGGCCCAGCCGGATGCGTGATTTGATGGTGCCCAGCGGCAAACCGGTGAGGCCCTGCAGCTCGGAATGGCTGAGATCGCCGAGATAGGCCTGTTCGACCAGCACCCGTTGTTCCGGCGACAGTTGGGCCAAGGCCGCGCGCAGTCGCGATGTCTGTTGTTCGAGGGCGATGATCTGCAGGGCGTCATCCTCTTGCACATCGTCACCTTTCAGTTCTTCGGGCACAGGGCGGCGTTCCTTGCGCAGCACGTCGATCTGGCGATTGCGCGCAATCTGATAGACCCACCCCGAGACCTGCGCCCGGTGGGGATCAAACAGATGTGCCTTGTGCCAGACCGAAAGCATCGTGTCCTGTACCACCTCTTCGGCGAGACCGGCCTGAAGCCCGCCCCGCATCAACATACCTTTCAAACGCGGCGCAAAATGATCGAACAGGCGCGCAAAGGCCTGTTTGTCACGCGCATCGCGCACCAACAGCATCCACTGCGTCTGTTCGCTGACCTGTGACATCCCGGGCGACGCCCCAACCGGGTCTGAGGCCGGTGGGCGCGGTCGGTCCTGTATCGAGGTTGCCGCATTCAACATGGGGTCATTACGGCGCGGGCCGGGGTTTGGATCACTCGGGAAAGATTTTTTTCTTTTTTTGATCCGGTGCCAGACCCGCCCCGTAATCCCTGAAAACAAGCGGAGAAACCATGTCATTCGATCTTCCACAATCCCGCCGTCAGCGTGTCGCCATTATCGGCGGTGGCATTTCCGGTCTGGCCTCGGCCTATTTGCTGTCGCCAGCCCATGAGGTGACGCTGTTCGAGGCCGCGCCGCGATTGGGTGGCCATGCACGCACCATTCTGGCGGGCAGGACCGGGGATCAGCCGGTCGACACCGGGTTTATCGTTTTCAACTATGTGAATTATCCGCACCTGACGGGGATGTTCCGCGATCTGAACGTGCCGATCGAAAAAAGCGACATGAGTTTCGGCGCAACGATTGATGACGGGGCGGTGGAATATGCGCTGTATTCGATCAACGCGCTGTTTGCCCAGCGCCGCAACATCGCGCGGCCTGCTTTCGCGCGGATGGTGCGCGACATCGTGGCCTTTAACACCCACGCCGAGGCTGTGGCCAAAACCGATGACGTGTCGATTGCCGACCTCGTGAGAGAGTTGAAGCTGGGCGACTGGTTCCAGCGCTATTACCTGATGCCGATTTGCGGCGCGATCTGGTCGACGCCCACCGAGGGCATTCGCGATTTCCCGGCGCGCACGCTGGTCAGCTTTTTCCGCAACCATTCGCTGCTGGAGCGCAGGCAGCACCAGTGGTGGACGGTCAAGGGCGGCAGTATCGAATATGTCACCCGCCTCGCCGCGCATCTGACCCGGTTGGGCACCGATCTGCGCACCGCAACGCCCGTAGCCCGTGTGGACCGGGACGAAAGCGGCGTGACCGTGCACTCGGACCGTGGTGCAGAGCGGTTTGACGAGGTGATCCTGGCCTGCCACCCGGACCAGTCGCTGAAGCTCTTGGCGCAGCCCACAACCGCCGAGACCGCGGCCCTGGGCGCTGTGCGGTTTCAGGACAACACCGTGATCCTGCACCGTGATCCGGCGCAGATGCCGCGGCGGCGCAATTGCTGGGCGTCCTGGGTCTATAAGGCGCGGGCGGTGGATGACCGCCCCGAGATCGGCGTAACCTATTGGATGAACCGCCTGCAAAACATTCCCGAGAATGATCCCATGTTCATCTCGCTGAACCCATATTCTGAGGTGCGCGAAGAGTTGATTTACGACCACAACGTCTTTCGCCACCCGGTGTTTGATGGTCCGGCCCTGTCGGCGCAGACACGGCTGGCGGAGATGCAGGGTCAGAACAACACGTGGTTTGCCGGGGCCTGGATGCGCCATGGGTTCCACGAGGACGGGTTTGCCAGCGCCGTGCGCGTGGCGCGGGCGCTGGACCGGCGCAGCGCCGCCATCGGTGTGGCGGCATGAGCCAATGGCCGGATCATATCGCGGGCTCGACCACCCATGCGCGACGCGGATCGGTAAAGAACGCCTTTACCTACAGCATTGATTTTGTGCTGATTGATCCGCGTGCGTCCCTTGGTCCGGCGCTGTTTTCGCGCAACCGCTTCAACCTTGCCTCGGTGCGCGACAGGAATCACGGCGGCAAACGTGGCGAAGGCCGGGGCGTTGCCTGGGCTGAGCAGGTGCTCTCCTGCGCCGGCGTGCCGTTCAAACGCATCCTGTTGCTGACGCAACCGACGTTCCTGGGCAAGGTCTTTAACCCGGTCAGCTTCTGGCTGGCTTATGAGGGCGATGATCTCACGGCGGTGATCGCCGAGGTCAACAACACCTTTGGCGAGCGGCATTCATATCTCTGCCACCTGCCCGGCTTTGCCCCGATCACCGCGGCAGAGACGCTGCGCGCTGAGAAACTGTTCCATGTCTCGCCTTTCCAGCAGGTTTCGGGGCGCTACAGCTTTCGTTTCAACATTCGCGACGACGCGATCAGCATCCGCATCACCCATGAAAACGGTGCTGACGGGGTGATCGCCACGCTGTCTGGCGCGCGTCAGCCACTGACCAATCGTGCCATCCTGACCGGCGTTCTGCGCCGCCCCATCGCGCCCTTGCGCACCCTCGGTCTGATCTACTGGCAGGCCGCAAAACTGAAACTGAAGGGCGCGCCGTTTCGCCGCCGTCCGACCCCACCCCAACAGGAGATCAGCTGATGCGTTTCATCACCAACCGGGTCAAACACGACTTTCTTGAGACCTGCGCGCGGTTGGATCACGGCCGGTTGCGCCTGACCACCCCCGAGGGCGAGACCCACGATTTCGGCACCTCGGGCTTTGAGGCTGACCTGCATATCCGCGACTGGTCCACCGTGACCTCGATTGCGGCGCGCGGCGACATCGGGCTGGGCGAGACCTATGTCGCGGGCCTGTGGGAGAGTTCGTCCATCGAAGACCTGATCGGCTTTGCGCTGAAGAACCGCGACACGCTGGGCACGTTTTCACGCCCCAGTGCCTTGCAAACGCTGAAAATGCGCGCCATCGACCGTATCCTGCGCGCCAATTCCGAGCGCGGGGCCGCGCGCAACATTCGCGCGCATTACGATGTGGGCAACGAGTTCTACCGGCTGTGGCTGGATGACGGCATGACCTATTCCTCGGCCCTGTTCGAGCATGGCGACAATGATCTGGAGCGCGCCCAGAACCGCAAGTACGACCGCGTGCTGAGCCGTTTGTCCAAGGGGGAGCAGGTGCTGGAAATCGGCTGTGGCTGGGGTGGTTTTGCCGACCGGGCAGCGGAACAGGGCCGCACTGTCACCGGCATCACCATTTCCCCCAGCCAGCGCGGCTATGCCGATGCGCGGCTGGATGGGCGCGCCGAAATCCTGTTGCAGGACTATCGCAAGACCCACGGGCAGTTCGACAATATCGTCTCGATCGAGATGGTCGAGGCTGTGGGCGAGCGCTATTGGCCAAGTTATTTCGCAACGCTGAAGCGCAACCTGTCCGGCAACGGGCGCGCGGTCATTCAGGCAATCACCGTGGATGACGGCTATTTCGAGACCTATCGCACCAATTCCGACTATATCCGCCAGTACACCTTTCCCGGCGGCATGCTCTTGTCGGAGCAGACCATTCGCGAGCAGGCCCGCAAGGCCGGGATGCGGGTGAATGACGTTTTTGCCTTTGGTCAGGACTATGCGCTGACCTGCCGCATCTGGGCAGAGCGGCTGATGGCACAGGCCGATCGCATCCGTGGGTTGGGCTATGACGACGCCTTTCTGCGCAACTGGCGGTATTATCTGGAACTTTGCGCGGGCACCTTTGCGGTGGGCCAGACCAACGTTCTGCAAGTGGAGATGGCCCATGCGTAGACATCTGACAGACACTTTGCGCATCACCACGCTTTCGCTGTTGTTGATGGTCGCAATGCTGATGGGCAAGGCCCATGCGGACGTGGCCCGCACCGGTCTGCAAAACCCCGAGCGGCTGGGCAGCGCCACCATTCGCTATCTCGGGATCGCCATCTATGACGCCGAGCTTTACACGCCGGGCGGGGTGGATTTTCGCTGGCAGGCGCCGATGGCGCTGCGGCTGACCTATCGGCGTGGGTTTTCCGCCGATCAGCTGACCGATGCCACGATGCAGGAAATCACCCGCATCAGCGGCACCCGCAGCGGTGACGCGGGGCTGCGCGCCGATCTGGCCACCTGTTACAGCGATGTGAAAAAGGGCG
Source organism: Shimia sediminis (assembly GCF_003990645.1). Taxonomy (GTDB): domain Bacteria; phylum Pseudomonadota; class Alphaproteobacteria; order Rhodobacterales; family Rhodobacteraceae; genus Shimia; species Shimia sediminis. Next base: position 125,175 of record NZ_RYZK01000007.1, on the reverse strand, counting down.
ACGAGATCACCGCCACCTCGACCGGGGCGGATACGATCACGATCTGGCTGAATGGTCGCAAGGTCTGTGCCTTGACCACTGCGGGCATTCAGAAACGGTTCTTTGGCATCTGGCTGGCCCCGGAAAGCCGCGTGGCCCGGTTGGGGCCGCAGTTGAAGGGCCAGTAATGAATCTGAACGTCAGCCTCTTTTCGCTGATGCTCGCCGCCGCGAGCCTGCCGCTCTATATCCACCTGCCGCGCTATGCGACGGCAGAGCTGGGGCTGAGCCTGGGGGCGGTGGGCGGTATCCTGATTGCCATCCGGGTGATGGATTTCGTGCAGGACCCCGCCCTAGGCTGGCTGGTTGACAGGTATCCTGCACAGCTGGCGCGGTTTGCGATGATCGGGGCGCTTGGTATGGGGTTGGGGTTTCTGATGCTGTTCTCGCTGCCACCGCTGCTGGACCCAACCGCATGGCTGGTGCTGTCGCTGGTGGTGCTGTTCACCTGTTACAGTCTTGCCGCGATCCTGTTTTACGGGCAAAGCACGGCGCTCGCGCCGACATCGGATGCGCTGCTCAGGCTGGCGGGCTTTCGCGAGGCGGGCGCGCTGAGTGGCGTGATTCTTGCCGCGCTTGCGCCCGTCGCGCTGATGGCGCTGTTTGGCTCGGAGGGCGGATTTGCCATTTACGGGATGGCGTTGGCGCTGATCTGCGCGGTGGTCTATCTGCGCACGAGGTCGCTGTGGACTGTCGCGCCGAAGCCTTCCGGCACGCTGACCTTTGCAGATCTGCACCGATCTGGCGCCTCGCGGTTGCTGGGTCTTGCATTGATCAATGCACTGCCAGTGGCGATGACCTCGACATTGTTCCTGTTTTTTGTCGAAGACCGGCTGGGCCTGATCCGTCAGGCGGGCGGGTTTCTGGTTCTGTTTTTCCTCGCGGCAGGTCTGTCGGTGCCGCTCTGGACACGGCTGAGCGCGCGCAAGGGCGTGCGCCCCGCCCTGCTGATCGCCATGACGCTGGCCATCGCCAGTTTTGTCTGGGCCGCCTTGCTGCCCGCGGGACATGCCCTGCCGTTTGCGTTGATCTGCATCGGGTCAGGCGCGGCGTTGGGGGCGGACATGGTGTTGTTGCCGGTTCTGTTTTCCGCCGCGTTGGATCGCGCGGGCCTGAAGGCGGGCCAGGCCTTTGGCCTTTGGTTTCTCGCCGGGAAACTGGCGCTGGCACTGGCCGCAGCGTTGTTGCTGCCCGTGCTCGACGCCGCCGGTTTCCAGCCCGGCGCGGTCAACAGCCCTGACGCGCTGCAAACGCTTACCCTGGCCTATGCGGTGCTGCCCTGCCTGATCAAGCTGGTCGCCATCACCCTTGTTTTTCGTCTTCCCCAAGAGGTTTTCACCCCATGAAACTCGTGCTTATCCTGACGGTCGTGATCCTGATCCTTGCGCTGTGGCGGCCGGGTCTGTCGTTTCGTCACCAGAAACCGGACCACTATGCTGCCACCGGACCCGCCTTTGACATCCAGACACATCTGAACGGGCCGATCATTTCCGAAGGCATGATCCACGGCCCCAACGGGCGGCTCGCCTCGCGCTTTGTGGCGGATATGACGGGCGCATGGGATGGCAACACCGGGACGCTGGCCGAAAGCTTTCGCTATGACAACGGCAGCACGCAAGAGCGCAAGTGGTTCCTGACGCTGGGCGAGAATGGCAGATTCACCGCCACCGCGGACGACATCATCGGGGTGGCAGAGGGGCAGATCTCGGGCGCGACGCTGTCGATGACCTATCGCATCCGGCTGACCGAAGCCGCCGGGGGCCATGTGCTGAGCGTCACCGACTGGTTGTACCTGATGGAGAACGGCACCATCCTCAACCGCTCGGAATTGCGCAAGTTCGGCATCAAGGTGGCCGAGCTGACCGCCACCATGAGGCCTGCGGATGACTGATCTGTTCAAGGGCAAGACATGGTGGATCATCGGGGCCAGCGAAGGGTTGGGCCGCGCCCTGGCCCGGGCGCTGGACGCACGCGGCGCGCGGCTGATCCTGTCGGCGCGCGGCGCAAACCGGTTGCAGGACCTTGCCACCACGCTGACGGACGCGCGCGCGGTGCCCTTTGACGTGACCGACGCCGAGGCCTGCGGTGCGGCCACCGAGGCGGCCGGAGAGGTGGACGGCATGATATATTGCGTCGGCCAATACGACCCGATGCGGGCGCAGGACTGGACCGCCGAGCAGGTGACGCGGATGGTGCGCGCCAATTTCACCGGGGCGCTGGATGTGCTGGCCCATGCGCTGCCACCGATGCTGCAGCAGAACCGGGGGCATATCGTGCTGATCGGCTCGCTTGCGGGCTATACCGGCCTGCCCGGTGCCATCGGTTATGGCGCCTCAAAGGCGGCGTTGATGCATCTGGCAGAAAACCTGCAGGCCGATCTGCGCGGCACCGGACTGGTCGTGAAACAGATCAATCCGGGCTTCATCCGCACGCGTCTGACGGCAAAGAACCAGTTCGAGATGCCCTTTATCCTGTCGCCCGAAGAGGCCGCCCGCCGCACACTCTGCGCCATCGAAAGCCGCCGCTTTGCCACCGCCTTTCCGACCGTGTTTTCGTGGCTGTTCCGGCTGGGTCGATTTTTGCCGCGCGGGCTGTTCCTGCGCCTGTTCCCGGCCCGCTGATCCCGCAGAACTACGGGTCGTATTTCTACAAAATTGACGGATGCCCCCGCGCCGCGCCATGGTGTGCGCATGAAACGCAAAGTGGTCTCTCCCGCCGAAGCCGCCGCCCTTGTTCAGGACGGCGACACCCTCACCACCTCGGGCTTTGTCGGCATTGGCGTGCCTGATGGCTTGTTGGAAGCGATTGAGGCGCGTTTTCTTGAGACCGGCCATCCCCGCGACCTGTCGCTGGTGTTTGCCGCAGGTCAGGGCGACGGCAAGGACCGGGGCCTGAACCGGCTGGGGCATGAGGGGCTGTTGTCTTCGGTCGTGGGCGGGCACTGGGGGTTGATCCCCAAGGTTGCGGCGCTTGCCATCCAGGGCAAGATCAAGGGCTGGAACCTGCCGCAGGGCTGTATCAGCCAATTGTTCCGCGATGCCGCCGCGGGCAAGCCGGGGATGCTGACCCATGTGGGGCTGGACACCTTTGTCGATCCGCGCAATGGCGGCGGCGCTGTGAACGACATCAGCACCGAACCACAGGTCGAGCTGATGGAAATTCGCGGCGAAGAAATGCTGTTCTACCCCGCCCCCCGTCTGACCGTCGCCCTGCTGCGTGGCACCACGGCGGATGAGGCGGGCAATATCACCATGGAACGCGAGGCGCTGCTGATCGACAACCTCGCACAGGCCATGGCGGTCAAGAACGCAGGCGGCGTGGTGATTGTGCAGGTCGAGCGCATTGCCCGCGCCCATACCCTGCCCGCCCGCGATGTGCATATCCCCGGCATTCTGGTCGACGCGGTGGTTGTGGCGGCACCCGAGCATCACATGCAGACCTATGCCACCGCCTTTAGCCAGGGTTTTACCAACCGCATCCGTTCACCCGAGGGCGAAATTCCCCCGATGCCGCTGGATGCGCGCAAGATTATCGCGCGGCGCTGTGCCTTTGAGCTGCCGGTCAACGGTGTGGTGAACCTCGGGATCGGGATGCCCGAGGGGGTCGCCGCCGTGGCCGCCGAAGAGGGGTTGCTGGAGCATGTCACGCTGACGGCGGAACCCGGCGTGATTGGTGGGCAGCCTGCTTCGGGGCTGGATTTTGGCGCGGCGATCAACACCGATGCGGTGATCCCACAGAACAACCAGTTCGACTTTTACGACGGCGGAGGCCTCGACATGGCGTGCCTTGGGCTGGCGCAGGCCGATGGGTTGGGCAACGTCAATGTGTCGCGCTTTGGTCCGCGTCTGGCGGGGGCCGGTGGCTTTATCAACATCTCGCAGAACGCGCGACGTCTGGTCTTTGCCGGCACCTTCACCGCCAAGGGGCTGGCGATTGAAGTCGCGGATGGGCAGTTGTCGATCACCTCGGAGGGCATGGCGCGCAAACTGCTGCACGCGGTGGAACAGGTCACCTTTTCCGGCCCGCGCGCGGCGCGGCTGGGTCAGCCGGTGCTATACGTCACCGAGCGCTGTGTTTTTGAACTGACGCCCAAGGGTCTGGCGCTGGTGGAAATCGCGCCCGGGGTTGATCTGGATCGTGACATTCTTGCGCATATGGACAGCGCCCCGATCATCGACGAGCTGCGTGTGATGGACGCGCGTATTTTCCGCCCCGAGGAGATGGACCTGCGCACGGACCTGCTGCATCTGGACCTGCCCGACCGCATTGCCGTCGATGCCGAGGCCGGGCGTCTCTACCTGAACTTTGAGAAGATGCGCGTGCGCACCGCGGCCGAAGTGGTGCGTGTGGGCGACCTGGTGGCGGCGGCCTGTGCTCCGCTGGCGCAGCCCGTTGACGTGGTGGTGAATTACGACGGCTTTTCGATCGATGAGACGCTGGAAAACGACTGGGCGCGCATGGTCGCGGATCTGGACGCGCGGTTCTACAACACCGTGTCGCGCTATTCCGGCTCGGCGTTCATGCGCATGAAACTGCGCGAAGTTTTCCCCGACGCCCGCCCGCATATTTTCGAGACCTCGGAACAGGCGCGCGGGTTTCTCGACGAAAAACGCTGATATCTGCCCTGCCCTCGTAGGTCGGACAAGATTGTCCGACCTACCCCCGCCATGGGCAAGTCACCGCATCTTCACTGGCATGTGCGGCCCCGACGCATATATGTTTCTGCAGGACCTTTGTTCTGCAGAAAGGATCAGCCTGATGGGGCTACGTTTCATTTTTATGCTGACCCGCAACGACCAGACGGTCGAAGATGCGGAAACGCATCTGAAAACCGCCCTTGCCGCTGGGGTGCATCACATCGGCTTTAAGGATGTCGGCCTGCCGTTTGAGCGCCTGAAACAGCTGAACCGCGCGATCAAGACGGGTGGCGCGACCAGCTACCTTGAGGTGGTGTCGCTGGACAAGGAGAGCGAGGTGGCCTCGGCCCGGGCGGCGGTGGATATTGGCGTCGATATCCTGCTGGGTGGCACCCATGTAGAGGCGGTTCTGCCGATCCTTGCGGGCACGGGGATCCAGTATTTCCCCTTTCCGGGCACCATCGTGGGTCATCCCAGCGTTCTGGCCGGATCGATTGACGCGGTGGTCGAGAGCGCCATTGCCCTGGCCGCGCGGGACGGTGTGCATGGGCTGGATCTTTTGGCCTATCGCTCGAAAGAGAATGTGACCGGGCTGATGGCGGCGGTCTGTGCGGCGGTGGACAAGCCTGTGATCATGGCGGGCTCGATCGGCAGCAAGGAGCGCATAGAAAACGTGCGCCGCTCAGGGGCGGCGGGGTTTACCATCGGCACGGCTGCGCTGGATGGGGATTATCCGGCGGACAGCCCCGAACTGGAGACCCAGCTGCGCTCGATCCAGCGGGACGTGGCCGGGGTGAACCAGCACCTGTCGCCGCACGCTCCAAAGAACCTCAGCCAGAGTTTCGACGCCTTTTCAGAGGTTTGGAGTCCGCGTGTTGCAGGGCAGGTCAATGACATGATGGTCAAGCTGGTCAAGCTTGAAGGCGAATTTGTCTGGCACCATCACACCCATGAGGATGAGCTGTTCCTGGTGCACAGGGGCCGGATGATGATGAAATTCCGTGACCGCGATGAAATCGTCAACGCGGGCGAGTTCATCATTGTGCCGCATGGGGTCGAACATTGCCCCGTGGCGCTGGACGGTGTTTGCGAGGTTCTGCTGTTTGAACCTGCCAGCACGGTGAACACCGGCAATGCCGATGATCCGCGTCGGGTGGTGACGCTCAAGACCGTCTGAGCGGGGCTGGTGTATGTCCTGAGACGCTTCAGGCCACGGCGGTCCGCTCGTAGAGGTCCTCGTAGCGGGTGATGTCGTCTTCGCCAAGGTAGCAGCCCGATTGCACCTCGATCAGGTGCAGCGGCAATTTTCCCGGGTTTTCAAGACGATGCATGGTGCCGAGCGGGATATAGGTGCTTTGATTTTCGGTCAGCAGGTGCACGTCGTCGCCCACCGTCACCCGGGCAGAGCCACTGACCACTACCCAATGTTCGGCGCGGTGAACATGGGCCTGTAAGGACAGCCGCGCGCCCGGTTCGACCATGATGCGCCTGACCTGAAAACGCGGACCCAGCGACAGGGTTTCAGAGTAGCCCCAGGGCCGGTGACAGCGGCGAAATCCATCCGCCTGTGGCGCGCCCTCGGCGCGGAGGGTTTGCACGATGGTGCCAACCTCGGCGCTATGGGCGATGTCGCTGATAAGGATGCCGTCATCGGTGGCCACGGCGACGATGTCATTCAGACCCAGCCCAACCAGCCGCGTGTCGGGATTGTCGGATTTGAGTAGCGATCCCGTGCAGTTGATGGCGGTGGCATTGCCCGAGGTCACGTTCTGCGCCGCATCCGCTGTGCCGCCCTCTTTCAGAGCCTGCCAGGTGCTGATGTCGGACCATCCACAGTCAAGCCGGACGGCCCTGCAGGTCGCAAGCGGCGCGAGAATGGCCTGTTCAAACGACATCTCGGGACAACGGGCAAAGGCATCCTGTGCCAGGCGGTGAAACCCAAGGTCCTCTGCGCCAAGGGCCAGGGCGGCCTCGACCGGGGCGCGCATCCCGGGGGCATGTTTGTCAAAGGCCTGAAGAATGGCATCGACCCGCGACAGGAAGATGCCCGCGTTCCACAGCCATGCGTCGTCGTCCACCATATCCTGCGCGCGCACAGCATCCGGGTTTTCAACAAACTCCGATGCGGTCAAGGTATCCTGCCCCTTTGAAACCATGAAACCCCCAAGCCCCGGTGCAGCGATCCCGGGCGTCACGCCAAAGGCCACCATGGCGCCGGTCTGCGCCCCCTCGGCGGCGCGCGACAGGGTTTTCAGAAAGGCGCGGTCGTCGGCGATCATGTGGTCGCTGGGCAGGACCAACAACAAGGCGTCAGGCGTATCCCGGCGCAGGAGTGCAGCCGTCAGAACCGCAGCCGCCGTGTTGCGTGGCATGGGTTCAATCACCAGTTCAGCGGGGGTGACCTCAACCGCCTTGGTCTGATGCTGCGCGATAAAGCGATAGTCTTCGCCGGTGATCACCATCGGCGCGGCAAACCCGGGACCGGCCACCCGGTTCAGGGTGCGTTGAAACAACGTCTCACCACCGACCAGATTGGCGAATTGCTTGGGATAGCTCTTGCGCGAGACAGGCCAAAGCCGGGTGCCGGAACCGCCGGCCAGGATCACGGGATGAATCATGGGGTACCCTCAGTTTCCCGCAGGGTTCCAGCTAGGGGTTAACAAAAGGTTGCGATCCGGCCGTCTGCCGGTTTTGGGGGCTGCGAAACCATGGCCTGTGCTCGTCAGGGAACACTGCAGGTGATGCAAGAAAGATGTGACTGGTACCCGCGGCCGGACTCGAACCGGCACGGCCCCTTCGGGCCTAGAGATTTTAAGTCTCCTGTGTCTACCATTCCACCACGCGGGCGAGGTCCAGTGCGCGGGACAATAGCTTGTGAAACGCAGGTGTAAAGGTCCGAAAACTCAGAGGTCTTCGCCCGGAGGAGTTTTCAGAAGACTGCGTTCAGGCAGCCAGGGATTGAGCGCAAGCGCTGCCGCAAGAGCGGCTTGCGACTCGGCCTCTTTGCCCAAGCCGATCAGGGTGAGCGCACGGCCGGACAGCGCCCCGATATGGCGGGGCGACAGTTCGATGGCGCGGTCCAGATCCGGCAGGGCGGCGGCAAAATCCTGACGCAGGAAATGGGCAAAAGCGCGCTGGTTGTAGCCTTCGGCGTAGTTCGGGCAATAGGCGACGAGACGGTCAAAGTCGGCCACCGCGCCCAGAAGATCCCAGGCCGCGCGTTTTTCCATCCCCTGATCGAGGATTTCCTGCGCCACCTCGTCCGGGGCATCGGCCCAATATTGCCAGAGGTCATTGGAGATGATTTTTGCCGTGCGCGCGTCCGGGGCGACCTTGATCTGTTCAATCAGTGCGTCCGTGGCCTCGGAGTGATCTGGAGGAGCCGGGCACTCCGAGGCGGCCGCAGGCGCGGCCAGGAGAGTGGATATCAGGACAATTGCGAGGTGTCTCATGGCATAAAGGTGCCAGGATTTACGCGCCGATCAAGTCACATCCCCGAGAGCAGTTTCCTTGACCGCCTGCATCGCCACATAGGTCGAGGTGTTGGATACAAAAGGAAGGGTCGAAATTTTTTCTGCCAGAACAGTGCGATAGGCGAGCATGTCGCGCGTGCGCACCTTGAGCAGGTAGTCGAAATTCGAGGCAATCATATGCGCCTGTTCAATCTCGCCGATCTGCGCCACGGCCCCGTTGAACGCGCGAAGGGCGGCCTCGCGGGTGTCGGACAACTTGACCTCGACAAAGGCCACATGGTCCAGCCCCAGCCGGATCGGGTCAACCAGCGCCTGATACCCGGCGATGACGCCTTCGGCCTCGAGCCGTTTGAGGCGGGCCTGGGTCGGGCTTTTGGACAGGCCGATGCGTTTGGCCAGATCGGTGACAGAGAGGCGCCCCTCGGAGGTCAGCACTTCGAGAATCCGGTGGTCCAGACGGTCCAGATCAACTTGGCCTTTTTGCACTGCTTTCCTCCAAATTTTCAGGTCATATGACTTGCCAACTTCCGTTCTTCGGGACATTCGACCGCGATCCTCTTGATATACTGTCTGAAACAGATGGAGTCACGCCCAATGAATGCCCGTTCCCTGATTGATACCCTGACCTATTGTGATGAAGCCACGCTAGTGGAGACGCTGATTCAGGACGCCGCCCTGTCCGAAGAGGATCGCACCCGGATCTGCGCGCAGGCGGCGGATCTGGTGCGCGCCATCCGCGACACCACGAACCCCGGCCTGATGGAAGTGTTCCTTGCGGAATACGGGCTGTCGACGGACGAGGGCATTGCGCTGATGTGTCTGGCTGAGGCGCTGTTGCGGGTGCCGGATGCGGAGACCATCGACGCGCTGATCGAGGACAAGATTGCGCCGTCGAACTGGGGCAAGCACCTGGGGGAATCCACCTCGTCTCTGGTCAATGCGTCGACCTGGGCGCTGATGCTGACGGGCAAGGTGCTGGAGGACCGGGAACCGGGGCTGATCGGCACGCTGCGCGGGGCCGTCAAACGGCTGGGTGAACCTGTTATCCGCACCGCCGTGGGGCGCGCGATGAAGGAAATGGGCCGTCAGTTCGTGCTGGGCGAGACGATCGTGAGCGCCATGGAACGTGCGGCCAAGATGGAGGAAATGGGTTATACCTATTCCTATGACATGCTGGGCGAAGCGGCCAAGACGGACGCCGATGCCATGCGCTATCACCTTGCCTATTCCCGTGCGATCACGGCGATTGCGGCGGCTTGCACCCATGACGACATTCGCGAAAATCCCGGCATTTCGGTGAAGCTGTCGGCGCTGCATCCCCGCTATGAAGTGGCGCAGCGGGCGCGGGTCATGGATGAGCTGGTGCCGCGTCTGCGGTCGCTGATGCTGCTCGCCAAATCGGCCGGCATGGGGCTGAACATCGACGCGGAAGAGGCGGATCGTCTGTCCCTGTCGATGGATGTCATCGAAACCGTGTTGGCGGAACCGGCGCTGGCCGGTTGGGACGGCTTTGGTGTCGTGGTGCAGGCCTATGGCAAACGCGCAGGTCCAACGCTGGATTTCCTCTATGAACTGGCCGAGAAACATGACCGCAAGCTGATGGTGCGGCTGGTCAAGGGCGCCTATTGGGACACCGAGATCAAGAATGCGCAGGTGCTGGGGGTCGAAGGGTTCCCGGTCTTCACCTCCAAGGCGGCCACCGATGTCAGCTATATCGCCAATGCCCGCAAACTGCTGGGCATGACCGACCGGATTTATCCGCAGTTTGCCACCCATAACGCCCATACGGTTGCGGCCATCCTCGAGATGGCAGACGACCCGGCGGCATATGAATTCCAGCGTTTGCACGGCATGGGTGAGGCCCTGCATGACATTGTTTTGACTGCACAAAACACCCGCTGCCGGATTTATGCGCCGGTCGGGGCACACCGGGATCTGTTGGCCTATCTGGTGCGACGGCTGTTGGAAAACGGGGCGAACTCGTCTTTCGTGAACCAGATCGTCGACGAAGAGGTTCCGGCGGAAGAGGTCGCGCGTGATCCGTTTCTGGCCCTGGCCGAGGACCAGCATGCACCGTTGCCCACAGGACCAGAGCTGTTTGCGCCGGAGCGGGTGAATTCCAAAGGGTTCGATCTGCGGGATCAGCCGACCCTTGACCATATTGAGGCGACACGCGCGCCCTTTCTGACCGCCACCTGGGAGGCCGGACCGCTGATCGTGGGCGCGGCGCATCCCAATGCCCCGCAGCCGGTGCAAAACCCGGCCCTGCCCGCGGATCAGCCCGGCACCGTTGCGACGGCGAGTGCGCAAGATGTCGACGCGGCCCTTGCCTCGGCGCACCCGTGGTCGGTGTCGCGCAAAGAGCGTGGTGCCATCCTGAACCGCGCCGCCGATCTCTATGAAGAGAACTTTGCCATGCTATTCGCGCTGTTGGCGCGGGAAGCGGGCAAGACCCAGCTGGACGCGGTCGCAGAGCTGCGCGAGGCGGTGGATTTCCTGCGGTATTATGGCGCCAACGCGCCCAAGGCCGCGCCTGCGGGTAATTTCACCTGTATCAGCCCGTGGAACTTCCCGCTCGCGATCTTTACCGGCCAGATCGCGGCAGCGCTGGCGACCGGCAATGCGGTTCTGGCCAAACCCGCCGAGCAGACACCGCTGATTGCCCATGAGGCCGTGAGGCTGTTGCATCTGGCCGGGGTGCCACGGTCGGCCCTGCAGCTTTTGCCGGGTGCGGGCGATGTGGGTGCGATGCTGACCTCGGACCGCCGCGTGAATGGTGTTGCCTTTACAGGCTCGACCGAAACCGCGCTGAAGATCCGCAGCGCCATGGCTGAACACCTTGCCCCCGGTGCGCCGCTGATTGCCGAGACCGGCGGGTTGAACGCGATGATTGTCGACTCGACCGCCCTGCCCGAACAGGCCGTGACCGCCATCGTCGAGAGCGCGTTCCAGTCGGCGGGTCAGAGGTGTTCGGCGCTGCGCTGCCTCTATGTGCAGGAAGACATTGCCGAGGGCCTGATCGAGATGCTGACCGGCGCGATGAAAGAGCTGCACGTGGGCAACCCCTGGACCCTGCACACCGACAGTGGCCCCGTCATTGATGCCGACGCACAGGCCGGTATTGCCGCGCATATTGCCCAGGCCGAAGCCGAGGGCCGGGTCATGTATCAAAGAGAGGTGCCGCAGACCGGGACGTTTATTGCGCCCACCCTGATCCGGGTGACCGGCATTGCCGATCTTGAGCGCGAAATCTTTGGCCCGGTGCTGCATGTGGCGACCTTCCGCGCGGATGAGCTGGATGCCGTGATCGATGCGATCAACGCCACCGGATACGGGCTGACCTTTGGCCTGCAGACCCGGATTGACGACCGGGTGCAGCATGTCTCGGACCGGGTGCATGCGGGCAACATCTATGTGAACCGCAATCAGATCGGTGCCATCGTCGGCTCGCAACCCTTTGGTGGTGAAGGGCTTTCCGGCACCGGCCCCAAGGCGGGCGGGCCCCACTACATGGCCCGGTTTGCGCGCCCCGAACCGCAAGAGGCCGGTCATTGGGAGACCCCGATGCCAAGGGATGTGCTTCAAAGCCTGATTGATGCGGCGACGGAGAGACCTGCGGATCACTCAACGTCCCTGCCCGGGCCGACCGGCGAATCCAACCGCCTGACCACCTTTGCCCGCCCACCGGTTCTGTGTCTGGGCCCCGGGGCTGAGGCCGCCGCAGCGCAGGCGGCGGCTGTCACGGCCCATGGCGGTGTCGCGGTGCAGGCCACCGGACAGATCGCCCCCGAAGACCTGACCACGCTCAGCGGGTTTTCCGGCGTTCTGTGGTGGGGGGAGTCGGGTCTGGCTCAGGCCTGCGAGCAGGCGCTCGCCAGACGCCGCGGCCCGATCCTGCCGTTGATCACGGGGGTGCCGGATCGTGCGCGGGCCGTGGGCGAACGCCATGTCTGTGTCGATACAACCGCAGCCGGGGGCAATGCAGCACTTTTGGGCGGGGCGGCTTGACGCCCCCACCAATTCCGCCACATTGGGCGCATGTTTCCAATACGCGATCACAACCCCTCGGGGCGCACGCCCTATGTCGTCTACGCGCTGATGGCGCTGAATGTTGTCGTTTTCTTAAGCTACATGCCGATGCTGGACGAAAGCTATCGTCTGCGCAGTTTCTTTGAAGACTGGGCACTGATCCCCTATGAGTTCACGCAAGGCTCGGGGCAACTGGGGTTGGTGACCTCGATGTTCCTGCATGGGGGGCTGATGCACCTGGCAGGCAATATGCTTTTCCTGTGGATCTTTGGCGACAATCTCGAGGATACGCTGGGCCATGTGGGGTTCCTGATCTTTTACCTCCTGTGTGGTCTCGCGGCCGGGGGCGCGCAGGTGCTGGCGGATCCGTGGTCGGATGTTCCGATGGTCGGTGCTTCGGGTGCCATTGCCGGGATCATGGGCGGATACCTTGTCTTGTTTCCCAGGGCGCGGGTCGACGTGATCATGATTTTCATAATCTTTTTCAAGATCTTACCCCTGCCCGCCTGGATCATGTTGGGGCTTTGGTTCGGGTTGCAGCTGTTTATGGGTGTGCTCATCGACACCGATGGGGGCGGGGTGGCCTATTGGGCACACGCAGGCGGGTTCATCGCCGGAATGCTGCTGATCTTGCCGACATTTTTGAAACGCGGCGGGCGTGGGTATTGGCAGGAAACCGCAGGCAGCCCGCCCCATCCCGAAGCGCATTACGAGCAAACAGGCTCGGTCATCCCAATCGTACGGAGACGCAAATGACCTATTCCGTGATCTGCCATTGTGGCGCAGTTGAGCTGGAGATCGACCCGGTCGAAGAGCTTTCGACGGCGCGGCGCTGTGACTGTTCATTCTGCCGCCGCCGGGGCGCGCCGATGCTGGGGGTGCCGCTGGATCGGCTACGTATCGTCAGGGGGGCGGACAACCTGTCGCTCTACCAATGGAATACCAACACGGCGAAACACTATTTCTGCAAGACCTGCGGGATTTACACTCACCACCAGCGCCGCGCCGATCCCAACGAATTCGGCGTGAACCTGGGGGCCATCGAGGGCATCAACCCACGCGAGATGGAGCCGATTGGCTGGACCGACGGTATCAATCACCCTTCGGACCAACGCTGAACCGTTTGTGGTTTCTGACCGCGTGCACGCCCCCAAGGCGTGACCCGGCCATCGCCATGCGGCCCGGCATTTCACAGATTCGTTGACGCGTTAAGGGATATGCGGGAATTCCGCATCAAAGCGCGAGTTTTGTCAAACCCGCCGCAAAATGACCTTGGAAAATCGAACCTTCGCGCATTCTCCGCGTCAAGCCTCGGCTATCAGGAGGTCTGACCCCTTCTGGAGACACGCCCATGAGCACCGAAATGCACGTCTATCAATCCATCGCCCGCGCCACGGCAGATCACGGGGTCGAGACCCTGTTCGGTCTGATGGGGGACGCCAACCTGTTCATGGTCGACAGCTTTGTGCGCGAATGTGGCGGGCGGTTTGTGCCTGCGGCCCACGAGGGCAGCTCGGTCCTGATGGCGCTGGCCTATGCGCATGTGGCGGGCAAGGTGGGCGTGGCCACGGTGACTCACGGCCCGGCGCTGACAAACTGCATCACGGCCCTCACCGAAGGCGCGCGCGGCCATATCCCCATGGTGCTGCTGGCAGGGGATACGCCGGTGGCCAACCCGCGCCATTTGCAGGGCATTGATCAGCGCGAGCTGGTCAAGACCACGGGCGCCGGGTTCGTGCAACTGCGCACGCCTGAAACCGTCTGCACCGACATCGAGCGCGCCTTTTACCGGGCGCAGGTTGAACGGCGTCCGATCGTGGTGAACATGCCTTCGGATTTCATGTGGCAGACGACGCAGCACGAGGTTCAGGTGATGGACGTCTTCACCACCCCCGGCGGCGTGGCCGAGGGCGACACGCTGGACAATGCCATCGGCATGATTGCCTCGGCGCGGCGGCCGCTGATCCTGGCGGGCGGTGGCGCCGTGGCGGCACGTGACCAGATCATCAGGCTGGCGGACCGGTTGGAGGCACCACTGGCCACCACGTTGAAAGCAAAGGATCTTTTTGCAGGGCACCCCTATAACATCGGCATCTTCGGCACGCTTTCGACCCCTGCCGCCTACGAGTTGATCGCGCAGTCGGATTGCATCGTCTGCTTTGGCACCGGCCTGCAGGATTTCACCACGGACAAGGGCAAGCTGATGCAGGACAAGCGCATCGTGCAGGTGGATGTTTATCCGCGCGCAATCGGGCGCAGCCTGCATCCACATGCGGGGCTGATTGCGGACGCGGGCCTGACGGCGGAAACCATGCTGTACTGGCTTGACGAAGCGGAAATTCCGGCCAGCGGTTTCACGCGGGATCTGGATATCGAGACCCTGACCGCCCACCCGGTTGGGGCGGACAAGACGGCCGCGGGCTGCATCAACTATGTGGGCGCGCTTGAGCGGCTGGAAGAGGCGCTGCCCAGGGATCGCGTGCTGGTCACCGATGGGGGGCGCTTCATGACCGAGGTCTGGTGCCGGATCTCGGCCCCTGACCCGCAAAGCTTTGTGGTGACAGCAAATTTCGGATCCATCGGGCTGGGCATTCAAGAGGCGATTGGCGCTGGTCTCGCGGCGCCGGATCGCCCGGTCGTGGTGTTCTCGGGCGACGGCGGCTTCATGATGGGCGGCATCAACGAGTTCAACACGGCGGTGCGGCTGGGGCTGGACCTGATCGTGATTGTCGCCAATGACTCGGCCTATGGCGCGGAGCATATCCAGTTCCTGGACCGCAAGATGGACCCGAGCCTGACCGAATTCCACTGGCCATCCTTTGCCGAGGTCGCCACATCGCTGGGCGGCACCGGGTTTCAGGTCACCTCAGAGGCGGAACTGGACGCGGCCTTGGCCTCACTCGAAGGGCGCAAAGGTCCGGTTCTGATCGAGCTGCGTTTGGACCCGCATGACGTGCCGCGCATGCGGTTGTGATCGCAAGGGTTACGAGACTCTGAACCGGGCGGACGCGGTTCTGAACAAGGCCCGGGGCAACTCGTGCAGGTTTGCCTTGGGTTAAAGGCCAAAACCCACATCTGTAACGTGTCGGTATCACGTCGGTATTGCGTCGGTGTTCTGCACCGGCGGTGCGCCCCGTTAACGGACCGTGCGCCGCCATGTAGGTCGGACAAATTTGTCCGACCTACGAGGTCGTGGATCAGCTGTTGCGGATGACCTTGGCGAATTGGTCAAAGATCGGCTCGTTGGCACAGATCACTTCGCCGTCGTCCAGAATGTGGCCCTTGGGGTCCAGCGGTTGCACAAAGCCGCCTGCCTCTTTCACGATGATGATGCCTGCGGCCATATCCCAGGGGTTCAGCTTGCGTTCCCAGAAGCCCTCGTAACGGCCCGCGGCAACATAAGCCATGTCGAGCGCCGCAGAGCCCCAGCGGCGCACACCGGCAGTGGCGGGCAGAAGGCGCGCGAGGTCTTTCAGGGTCGCGGGCAGATCGGCACGGCCGCCAAAGGGCAGACCGGTTGCAAAGATCGATTCAATCATCCGATTGCGGTTTGACACCCGCAGGCGATTGCTGTCGTTCAGCCAGGCGCCCTCGCCTTTTTCGGCATAGAACATCTCTTCCTTGGCGGCGTCAAAAATCACCCCGGCCACGATTTCGCCTTTGTGCTCCAAGGCAATCGAGATCGCCCAATGGGGCAGCCCGTGCAGAAAGTTGGTGGTGCCGTCCAGCGGGTCGACGATCCAGCGGCGCGTCGGGTCTGTGCCCGCGATTTCGCCACCTTCCTCGGCCAGCCAGCCATAGTGGGGCCGTGCTTCGAGCAGGGCCTCTTTCAGGATTTCCTCGGCGCGGATGTCGGCGCGGCTGACGAAATCGCCTGCGGCCTTCATCGAGACCTGAAGGTTCTCGACCTCGCGGAAGTCCTTGACCAGCGACCGACCGGCTTTGCGGGCGGCCTTCATCATGATGTTGATATTTGCGCTGCCCGGCATGGCAAAGCTCCCACTGAATGTTCAAGCCGCGCGTATACGCCCCGCAACCCCTTTTGCCAAGGCCGAACAGGGGCCGTGACGTCACATTCCGCATGTTCTTGCCAAACCCGGGGCCGCGCCCCACCCTCTGGTGTCAGAGGAGACCACATCATGACCGAAGAAATGCAGAGAATCGTGCTTGCCAGCCGCCCGGACGGCGCCCCCGCAGCAGAGAATTTCCGGCTGGAAACCGCGCCGGTCCCCACGCCGAAAGAGGGCGAAATCCTGGTGCGCGTGCACTATATGTCGCTGGACCCTTACATGCGCGGTCGGATGGATGATGCCAAGTCTTATGCCGCACCGGTGCCCGTCGGGGGCACGATGGAAGGCGGCGCGGTTGGTGAGGTCATCGCCTCGGGCAGCGCGGCGTTCAAACCGGGCGATTTTGCCTTTGGGATGTTCGGTTGGGCCAGCCATGCGGTGGCCCCGGCCAATATGGTGCGCAAGCTGGACCCGCAACAGGCGCCTTTGACCGCCGCACTGGGCGTTCTGGGCATGCCCGGCTTTACCGGCTGGTTCGGCCTGAGCGAATACGGAAAGCCAAAGGCGGGTGAAACGCTTGTGGTGGCGGCGGCAACTGGCCCGGTGGGATCGATGGTCGGACAGATCGCTAAACTGCGGGGCCTGCGCGTGGTCGGGATCGCAGGTGGCTCTGAGAAATGCGCCATGGCCAAAGAGACATTCGGCTTTGACGAGTGCCTGGACCACCGCGCCCATGACAGCGCGTCGGACCTGCGCAAGGCGCTGGCCGGGGCCTGCCCGGACGGCATCGACATCTACTTTGAAAACGTCGGTGGCAAGGTGCTTGAAGCGGTGCTGCCGCTGATGAACCCGCACGGGCGCATCCCCGTGTGCGGCATGATCAGCTGGTATAACGCTGGCGGGTTGGGTGCCGGCGCGGCCTCGGATGGCCTGAGCGCCCCAGCCCTGTGGCGCAATATCCTGGTTAAGTTCCTGTCGGTGAACGGCTTTATCATCTCCAACCATTTCGACCGCTATCCGGAGTTCCTGAAAGAGGTCGCGCCGCGTGTTATCGGCGGTGATGTGGCCTATGTCGAGGACATCGCAGAAGGGCTGGAAAATGCCCCGGCTGCCTTTATGTCCATGCTAAGGGGCGGCAACAGGGGCAAGCAGATCGTCAAACTGATCTAGGTCTCTTGCAGGCGGCGGGCCTCTTCGCCCGCCATGCGGATCAGGTCCTGCATATACGGTTTTTCCAGGTCCTCGTTGCGGGTCGCGGCAAAGAGCTGCCGGGTGATGCCGGTTTCGGTAAGCGGACGGGTCACGTAGTCGGACGAATACTTGACCTCGCGCACCACCCAGTCGGGCAGCACGGAGATGCCGCGGTTGGAGGCAACCAGCAACAGGATCACCGCCGTCAGTTCTGCCTGGCGGATAGCGGCGGGTTCGACCTTGGCCGGGGTCAGGAGCTGGGAAAAGATGTCGAGCCGCGCGCGGTCCACCGGATAGGTGATCAGGGTCTCGCCGCGAAAATCCTGCGCCTCGATCCAGTCTTTCTGCGCCAGGGGATGTGCCGAGGCCGCGACAAAAACCGGATTGTAATCAAAGAGATGCGAGAAAGAGACGTTTGGCATCTCTTCGGGGTCAGAGGACACGACCAGGTCGACCTCTTCTTTTTGCAGGGCGGGCATGGCGTCAAAGGCGAGGCCCGGGCGGATGTCGACATCGACGTCGGGCCAGAGCTTGCGGAACTTTTCGAGCACAGGAAACAGCCATTCAAAACAGGCGTGGCATTCGATGGCGATGTGCAGGCGGCCCGAGCTGCCGTCCCGCAGCCCGTTGAATTCGTTTTCCAGCGCTTCGATCTCGGGCAGGATCTTGTTGGCCAGCCGCAAAAGACGCATCCCCGCCGCCGACAGTTTCATCGGCTTTGAGCGCCGCACAAAGAGTTCAACCCCGGCCTGCTCTTCCAACCCCTTGATTTGGTGAGACAAAGCGGACTGGGTGATATGCAGCTGCTCTGCCGCCCGCGCCAGCCCCCCGGCCTCGTGAATCGCCCGTACCGTGCGCAAGTGGCGGAATTCGATGTGCATCTTCATGTGAAACTCATGATGTTCTTTAGGATTATGAATTGGACTACATGTTTCATATCCGTATGTTGAGCGCAACCTCAAGTTAGGACCCGAGATTATGACTGCACCTGAAATTTCCCTGGAATTCTTCCCGCCGCAAAACCTCGAGGCATCGTTTCGCCTGTGGGATACCGTGCAGACGCTTGCGCCGCTTGATCCGCGGTTTGTCTCGGTCACCTATGGCGCGGGCGGCACAACCCGTGACCTGACGCGCGATGCGGTGGCCACCTTGCACAAGTCCAGCGGGCTGAATGTGGCCGCACACCTGACCTGTGTGAATGCCACCCGCGAAGAGACTCTGCGGATTGCCGATGAGTTTGCTGCAGCAGGCGTCCGCGAAATTGTTGCGCTGCGCGGCGATCCCCCCAAAGGCTGCGCCAATTTTGAGGCCCACCCCGAGGGGTTTGCCAATTCCGTCGAGTTGATCGAAGCCCTTGCAAACACAGGGAAATTCAACATTCGCGTGGGCGCCTATCCGGACAAGCACCCCGAAGCGGCAAACGCGCAGGCGGATATCGACTGGCTCAAGCGCAAGATCGATGCCGGGGCGTCCGAGGCGATCACTCAGTTTTTCTTTGAGGCCGAGACCTTTCTGCGGTTCCGGGACGCCTGTGCCAAGGCGGGCATCGACGCGCCGATCATTCCGGGCATCCTGCCGATCGAGAACTGGAAGGGCACGCGCAGCTTTGCCAAGCGCTGCGGCACCGATGTTCCGGCCTGGCTGGACGATGCCTTTGCCAAGGCCGAGCGGGACGGACGCCAAGACCTTCTGGCCACGGTGCTGTGCACGGAACTGTGCACGGAACTGATGGAAGAAGGCGTGAATTCGCTGCATTTCTATACACTTAACCGCCCCGAGCTGACCCGTGATGTGTGCCACGCCCTGGGCGTCACACCGCGGATCACGCTGGAGAACGTTGCGTAACAACCGCGACTGGCCGCTTGCCCGGCCTCGCGAAATGCGGCCTTCTGATCGGACATGATCAGGAGGCCGCACCATGCCAGAACGTTTCTTTGCCCGCGACGTCAGCGAACTGCCACAGATGAAGGACGTTGTTCAGATGTCCGGCCTGGAGTTCATGCAAGCCATTGTAAATGGTGACTTTTCCGGACCTCCCATCGCCCAGACTCTGGGGTTTGGCCCGATCCTTGCTGAAGACGGCAAGGTCATTTTCGAAGGCACGCCCGAGTTCAAGACGCTGAACCCCCTGGGCACCGTGCATGGCGGTTGGTACGGCGCGTTGCTGGACAGTTGCATGGCCTGCGCGGTGCAGACCAAATTGCGGACGGGACAAATCTATACCACCTTGGAATACAAGATAAATATCATCCGCCCGATCCCCACAGGCACCAAGGTGCACGCCATTGGAACGGTGCATCACGCGGGCCGGTCCACCGGCATCGCGGATGGCGAAATCAGGGGCGTCGAGGATGGCAGGTTGTACGCCACCGGGTCGACCACCTGCATCGTTTTGGATGGTCCAAAATCGGGGTAACCACCCTTTAACAACTTGCGATGGGACCGTCCGTCTGGCGAGGTTTGACCATGTTGTACAACTTTTTCGAGGCTGACTCTCCAAGTTGTACAACATTTTTGGCCAGCCAAACGCTAACGAGACCTTAACCGCGTGAGATTTTCACGGTTTTGGCGGTGCTGTCCTGGGGCGTCAGTTTCGACACGGTGATCGTCAGAACGCCGTCTTTGAGATCCGCGCGCACGGACCCCTCGTCGGCATCGGCAGGCAGGCGGAAGGACCGGCTGAACGCGCCGTATTGGCGTTCGGAAAAGAACCACGTGTCCCCCTGTTCTTCGCGTTCGACTTTCTTTTCGCCCTTGACCGCGACGACGCCGCCTTCGACGGTCAATTCAACGTCATCTTCGCTGACCCCTGGCAATTCCATGGCGATGCGATAGGTGCCTGAGTCTGCTGACGCCTCGGAGGCTGGGGACAGCCAATCGGCCAGGCGCGATCCCATATGCCGAAAGGGTTCGTAAAGGGATGGCCAAAGCCCGGCGGCATGCGATTTTTCAACCATCTGTGCTCTCCTTTGTCTGGTTGTCTTCACGCCCCCATTATCGCACAAAAGGACAAAGCCCGCCTTGAGGCGGCGCATGGACAGGGCTGAAAACATGATCCTCTGCTGCGGTGAAGCCGTGATCGACATGCTGCCGGAAACGTCCCCGGACGGTGCGCGCCTGTTTCGGCAGGTGCGTGGCGGTGCGGCGGTGAATTGCGCCGTGGCGCTGGCACGGCTGGGACAGGATGTGGGGTTCTTTGGCGGGCTATCGACGGACCCTTTTGGCCGGTTTCTCGAAGAGGAGATGCGCGCCGAAGGTATCGACCTGTCGCGGATCACGCCGGTGGTTGCGCCAAGCACCCTGGCCTTTATCCATCCGGGCGACGGCACGCAGGACTTCACCTTTCTTGACGAGGGCAGTGCAGGTCGCAGCCTGAGCGCGATGACATTGCCCGATCTTGAGGGCGTGCAGGCGGGGGTCTTTGGCGGCATCAGCCTGATCCACCCCCCCGGCGCAGGTGCGTTTGAGGCGCTGATGCAGGCGATGGGACCGGAGCGGCTGGTGCTGTTTGACCCCAATATCCGCCCTGCACTGATCGGCGATCAGGCCGAGACCTATCGGGCGCGGCTGGCGCGTGTCCTGCCGTTGGCGGATATCGTGAAACTGTCGGATGAGGACAGCGCCTGGCTGCACCCGGACCCGCCAGAACAGCTTTTGCAGGGGCGCGCGTCGCTTGTGATGCACAGTCACGGGGCCGATGGCGTGACGCTTTATTCCCGGCACGGGCAACAGCACCTGCCGGCAAGCCCGGTGGCGGTGGTGGATACCGTGGGGGCAGGAGACACCTTTAACGCAGGGGTTCTGGCCGGTCTGGCCGCAGAAAACCTGTTGTCCCCAGCCGCGTTGGCACGGGCCGATGCCGGGGCGTTGAACCGCGCTGCGGCCTTTGGCATCCGGGCGGCGACATTTTCGGTGACGCGCCCCGGCGCGAACCCTCCAACGAGAAAGGAACTGGCATGCGCGCCCTGATCCAACGTGTCAGCGAAGCTTCGGTCACGGTCGACGGCGAGGTGGTCGGGGAGATTGGCCCAGGTCTGTTGGTTTTGGTCTGCGCCATGCAGGGCGACGGCACGGCACAAGCCGAAAAACTGGCCGCAAAGATCGCAAAATGCCGGATATTTCAGGATGATGCGGGCAAAATGAACCGCTCGGTTCTGGATGTGGGCGGCGCGGTGCTGGTGGTGTCGCAATTCACGCTGGCCGCGGACACGCAGAGCGGCAACCGGCCGGGGTTTTCGACCGCCGCCGCCCCTGCCGAGGGGGAACGGCTGTATGAAGACTTTGCCGACCGGATGGCAGCCCAAGGCGTGCCGGTGCAACGGGGCCGGTTTGGGGCGGACATGAAGGTGCGCTTGTTGAACGACGGGCCGGTCACTATCTGGTTTGACATCTGACGCCTGTTTTTGCTGGCGCTAACATTTGTTTTGCGCCAGTGTGCGGCCACTTTTGCCAAGGGAGGGTGCCGTGGAAGACCAGGCCCGAGACGCTGTACAGGACATCTGGTGGCACGGCGTGCGCGCCGTACGCGGGCAAGCCGCCGTGGAAACCGCCATCCGCTCAGAACAGATTGCACGCCCTGATCAGATCATTGCCGTGGGCAAGGCTGCCTCGGCCATGGTGGCCGGGGCACAGGCGGTTTTTGGCCCGGACATCCCGGCGCTGGTGGTCACGAAATACGGCCATGACCTGGGATTGCCGGGGCCGGTGCGGGTGATCGAAGCCGCCCATCCGGTGCCCGATGAAAACACGCTTGTGGCCGGGGTTGAGCTGTTGAAGACCGTTCAGCAACTGTCTGAAAACGCGCATCTTCTGATGCTGGTTTCGGGGGGCGCTTCGTCGCTTGCCGAGTTGCCGGAAAAGGGATTGTCGCTGGCGGCGTTGCAGGCCGAGAACACGCGGCTATTGGGCGAAGGGCTGGACATTCACGCCATGAACGCCCGCCGCAAAGAGCTGTCGCAGATCAAGGGTGGCAAGCTTTTGGCGCAGTTTGGCGGCGAGTTGGTCACCACGCTGGCCATCTCGGACGTCGAGGGCGACAGCCTGTCGGTGATCGGCTCGGGGTTGGGGGCGGCGCCCGAGTTTCATCGGTTTTCCTTTGATCCGCATATCGTGGCCTCGAACAGTATCGCCCGCGCGGCGGCGGCGGAACGGGCGCAGGCGCTGGGATATCCGGTGTTGACCAATCGCGAGAGCTTGTACGCGGATGTGTTTGAACTGGCGGCAGAAATCGGACCGATGTTGCGCGACGCCCCGGCGGGCATTCACATGTGGGGCGGCGAGCCAACCATCGTTTTGCCCCCCGATCCCGGCGAAGGCGGGCGCAATCAGGCGCTCGCGCTGGCTTTGGCGCGCGAAATCTCGGGTGTTTATGGCCTGACGGTGTTGGTCGCAGGGACCGATGGCACCGACGGCCCGACCCAGGCAGCGGGCGGCATTGTCACCGGCGCGACCTGGACCGAGGACGGAAAAAGAGCATTGCGGCTTGCAGATTCCGGACATTTCCTGGGGCAAAGGTCAGGATTGTTCAAGTCCGGGCCAACAGGCACCAATGTGATGGATCTGTTGGTGGCGCTGAAGGATTAGACCGACAGCGTCGCCTGAACCGCCTTTTGCCAGCGGTCATAGCGTTCATCGGCCGTTTGGCGATCCAACTTCGAGTCAAACCTGCGCTCCAGCGCCCAAGCGTTTGAGAATCCGTCCATATCCGGGTAAATCCCGGCGCACATTCCCGCAAGCCACGCCGCGCCCATGGCCGTGCTTTCCAGCACCTCAGGTCGATCTACGGGCGCGCCAAGAATGTCGGAGAGAAACTGCATGGTCCAGTCGCTGGCGGTCATGCCGCCATCAACGCGCAGCACGGTGTCGCCAGAGCTGCCCCAATCGGCCTGCATCGCCTCGATCAGATCGCGGGTCTGAAAGCCGACACTTTCCAGCGCGGCGCGGGCAAATTCGGCGGGCCCCGAGTTGCGGGTCAGGCCATAGACCGCGCCCCGGCAATCAGGTGCCCAATAGGGTGCGCCGAGGCCGGTGAAGGCGGGTACAAGGATCAGCTCTTGCCCCGGATCGGCGGTTTCGGCAAGCGGTTGGGTGTCGGCGGCACTGTCGATGATCTGCAATCCGTCACGCAGCCATTGCACCACCGCGCCTGCAATAAAGATAGCCCCTTCAAGGGCATAGGTGGGTTTACCGTCCAACTGATAGGCGATGGTGGTAAGCAGGCGGTTCCGGGATGGCACCGCCGTGTCCCCGGTGTTGAGAAGCGCGAAACAGCCGGTGCCATAGGTGGACTTCATCATGCCGGGCGCGAAACAGGCCTGGCCGATGGTGGCGGCCTGCTGGTCCCCGGCGACGCCAAGGATGGGAATGTCGCCGCCCAGAAGGCCGGGGGTCGTGGTGCCATAGTCGGCGGCGCAATCGCGCACGTCGGGCAGCATCGACATGGGCACATTCAAGAGATCACACATCTCGGTGCTCCAGTCTCCGGTGTGGATGTCATAGAGCAAAGTGCGCGAGGCGTTGGTGGCATCGGTAGCGTGCACCGCGCCGCCAGTGAGTTTCCAGATCAGGTAGCAATCGACGGTGCCGAACAGAAGATCTCCGGCCTCGGCACGGGCACGAGCGCCGTCGACGTTGTCGAGAATCCAGTTGACCTTGGTGCCCGAGAAATAGGGATCGAGCAGCAGGCCGGTGCGCGCGGTTACATCAGCTTCGTGGCCGTGGCCTTTGAGTCCACGGCAGAAATCGGCGGTGCGGCGGTCCTGCCAGACAATCGCATTGTGCACCGGTTCACCGGTGTGGCGGTCCCAGACAAGCGTGGTTTCGCGCTGGTTGGTGATGCCGATCCCGGCGATGTCCGCTGCGGTGGCGTCAGCCTTTTTCATCGCGGCGCGGCAGGTGGAGAGGACCGTAGTCCAGATGTCAGCGGGATCATGTTCGACCCAGCCAGAGGCCGGGAAATGCTGCGGAAACTCTTCCTGCGCGCTTGCGACGGGCTTCATGGCAGCGTCAAACAGGATCGCGCGGGACGAGGTGGTGCCCTGATCGATGGCGAGGATAAAGGTCATGTGGTCTCTCCCGTCTTTGGGTCAGAGTGCCGTGAAACGCCGCCCGCGCCAATCACTTTTGTGCCGTGAACCAGTCGCTTACCGCCTGACGTTGATCTGCACAGAGACGCAGGCCCAGCTTTGAGCGCCGCCAAAGCGCGTCATCACCGGTGCGGGCGAATTCCTGGGTGTACATCCAGTGCAGCTCGGCCTCGGTCAGGGTCGCGCCAAAATCTGCGCCGAGATCATCCGCGCTTTGCGCCGTGCCGAGCCAGACACGCGATTCGGTGCCGTAGAGACGGATCAAGCGCGCGGCCCAAGCTGTTGTCAGAAAGGGATAATCGCGGGTGAGGTCGGTGACCAGCGCGTCGCGCTGGGACACGGCGAAATCCCCGCCGGGCAGAGCAACTCCGGCGGTCCAGGGCGCGGTGGCTTGGGGAAAAAATGCGGAGAGCTTGGCCAGCGCGGCCTCGGACAGGCGGCGGTAGGTGGTGATCTTGCCGCCAAAGACATTGAGGAGGGGCGCGCCAGCGTCGTCGAGCGACAGGACATAATCGCGGGTGGCGGCGGTGGCCGAGCTGGCGCCATCGTCATAGAGCGGGCGCACGCCGGAATAGGTCCAGACGATGTCTTTGGCGGTGAGCGGCGTGGCGAGGTATTGGTTGGCGAAACTCAGCAGATAGTCACGCTCGGCCTCGGTGCAGGTGGGGGCCAAGTCAGGGGTGTCGTGCACCTCGTCCGTGGTGCCGATCAGGGTGAAATCATCCTCGTAAGGAATGGCAAAGATGATGCGCCCGTCCGCGCCTTGCAGGAAATAGGCGCGGTCATGGGTGGTGAGGCGCGGCACGATGATGTGGCTGCCGCGCACGAGGGTGATGCCCTCGCGGCTGTTCTGGCCGATGACATTGGCCACCACGTCGCCGACCCAGGGGCCTGCGGCGTTGACAAGGGCGCGGGCGCGGACCTGTTCGCCTGTGGACAGGGTGATGTCCCATAGGTCCCCTGCCCGTTTGGCGCTGGTGACGGTGGTTTGCACGCGAATGGTGGCGCCGCGTTGGGCAGCATCGCGGGCGTTCAGAACCACGAGACGTGCATCATCAACCCAGCAGTCGGAGTATTCAAACGCGCGGGTCATTTCGGGGCGCAGGGCGCGGCCCGCGGCATCGGATCTGAGGTCCAGCGTGCGGGTCGCGGGCAGGATTTTACGCCCGCCCATGTGGTCATAGAGCAAGAGGCCAAGCCGGATCAGCCAGGCAGGACGGCGTCCCCGTGCCCAGGGCATGACCCAGCGCAGGAGGCGCGAGGTGGGGGTGTCGCCCTCGAACCGCATTTCGGGGTGGAGCGGCAGGACAAAGCGCATGGGCCAACTGATGTGCGGCATGGCACGCAGCAGGACCTCGCGTTCGATCAGGCTCTCGCGGACGAGGCGGAATTTGAAGTACTCAAGATAGCGCAGGCCACCGTGGAACAGCTTGGTCGAGCCGGAAGAGGTCGCCGACGCCAGATCGCCCTTTTCCGCCAGCATGACCGTCAGGCCCCTGCCCGCCGCGTCACGCGCAATGCCGGTGCCGTTCACGCCGCCACCGATCACGAAGAGATCAAAGATGTCTGACTGGTCCGCCATGGGCCCGTCCTTTGCCGAGGGTTTATTGGCCTGTTAGCGATAACCCGCGGGTTTGAAAAGGGGGACGTTCGGGCAGCAGGTTCACAAATGATTGCGCCCGACCAATATGGCCGGGCGCGACATGTGCCGGTAGGTCGGACAAGATTGTCCGACCTACGCGTTGGTCTGGCTCACTCGGCCCATTCCCAGGGGCGGACAAAGGCGCCAAGCACTTTGCCGACTTCTTCCTCGCTGGCGTCACCATTGTTGGTCAGCTGCGCGACAAGCCCGCGTTTCTTGTCGTCCAGCACGCTGGTGACGCGCGCAGGCACGCCCTCTTTCTCGAGCGCCGCGTTATAGATGCGGGTGATGGCCGATTTCCGCAGGTCGGGCTTGAAGATCTTGCCCACGGCGGTTTTTGGCAATTCGGGCATGATCTCAACATGTTTGGGGTGCGCGGCACGTTCGTGCACATGCACCTTGGCGTGCTCCATCAGTTCGGCTTCTGAGACGCTGGCGCCTTCGATCAGTTCGACATAGACGCAAGGCACCTCGCCCGCGTGGGCATCGGGTTGGCCGATGGCACCTGCAAAGGCGACGTCGTGATGCGCCAGCAGCGCCTCTTCGATCTCGGCGGGGTCGATGTTGTGGCCGCCTCGGATGATCAGGTCCTTGGCGCGGCCTGTGATCCAGAGGTACCCATCAGCGTCGATGCGGCCCAGATCGCCGGTGCGCAGGTATTTGTCGTGGTGGTAGAGGTCCTTGTTCTTGTCCACCTCGGTATAGGTGTTGCCCGCGTAAACGCCGGGGTTTGAGACGCAGATCTCGCCCACCTCATCAGCGGCGCATTCAACCGGACCGTCGGCTGTGTCGGTGTAGATGCGCACGTCCGTATAGGGGAACGGCAGGCCAACCGAGCCGACCTTTTTGGCACCAGTAGGCGGGTTGCAGGACACAAGGCAGGTGGCTTCGGTCAGCCCGTAGCCTTCGACCACATCGACGCCGCAGGTGCTTTCAAAGCGCTTGAACAGCTCCATCGGCATCGGCGCCGAGCCGGAAAAGGCGGTTTTCACGGT
This sequence comes from Shimia sediminis, assembly GCF_003990645.1. Classification (GTDB taxonomy): domain Bacteria; phylum Pseudomonadota; class Alphaproteobacteria; order Rhodobacterales; family Rhodobacteraceae; genus Shimia; species Shimia sediminis. The sequence continues at coordinate 98,075 of NZ_RYZK01000007.1, read as the reverse complement.
AGAGATATCGGCGTCCACCTCGCGCTGCATCAGGGCTGATACAGCGGTGGGCACGGTGATGATAAAGGTGGTTTTCCAGCGTTCGATCAGCTTCCAGAAGTTGTCGAATACCCCATCGCCGCGATAGCCTGCCGGGGTCGGGAAAACCACATGCGCGCCGGACGAAATCGCCGCCTGCATGATGACATGCACGGCAAAGACATGGAACAGCGGCAGCGGGCACATGATGCTGTCGGTTTCGTCAAACAACAGCGTATCACCCAGCCAGCCGTTGTAGATCATGCCGGAATAGAGGTGCTGCGCCACCTTGGGCATGCCGGTGGTGCCGCCGGTGTGGAAATAGGCCGCGACGCGATCCCCGGCGCTGTCTTCGAATTGCAGCGTGGTGGGGTATTTCGACATTTCCTTGTTGAAACTTTTCACATCTGCGTGGTGCCCGGTGGGGTTCTTAGGGCGGATCAGCGGCACGATCCAGCTTTTGGGTGGGGTGAGGTAGCGGTTCAGGTCCACTTCCAGAACCGTGTGCACATGAGGTGCGTGGCGCACGGCCTCGGCCACCTTTTGGGCGACATCGGTTTTCACGAAGGACTTGATGGTCACCACGACCTTGGCGTCGGTTTCGCGCAGGATGGCGCCGATCTGTTCCGGCTCCAACAGCGGGTTGATCGGGTTGGCGATGCCGGCGACCATGCCACCAAGAAGCGTGATCAGCGTCTCGTTACAGTTGGGCATGACATAAGCGACGGTGTCATTCTCGCCAACGCCAAGGTCACGGAACATGTTGGCGGCCTGCACGGTCTTGGCGTGCAACTGGGCCCATGAGAGAGTCTCGGCCTTGTCGGTCGGGCCAGAGAGCAGCTGATAGCTCGATGCCGGGCGATCTGGAAAGCGGTCCTTGGTGCGTGTCAGGAACTGATACAGCGTGGTCGAGACATCGCGGTCCTCCCACGGCATTTCCGCTTCGATTTTCTTAAGGTCTTCGACTGTTGAAAACGTCATGTATATTCTCCTCCCCTACACCGCCCTGTTTCTTGGGCTGGCCCTTAGCTGTGAGCGCATACACGTGCCCACAAGGCTTTGACGAGCGGTGACGCCGGGTCAGTCCAACCCGGAACGTTGCGTTAGTTTTGCGGGGGTTTGGGGGAATTTCCAGCGAAAACCGAGGACACGCGCGGATTTGGCCGGAAAAGTCGCAAGTTTCGGGGACAAGCCGCCCTGCCCCCGAAGGGTCGTTCCGGTGTCTCGCATCAAACCCCGATGCGGGTGTGATGCACGACACCTTCGCGAGTGGTTACGCAGGGATGCGCAGAACCTGACCCGGGTAAATCTTGTCCGGGTGGCTGAGCAGTGGCCGATTGGCCTCGAAAATCTCGGTGTAGCGATTGCCGTCGCCCAACGCCTTTTTGGCAACCGCCCAAAGGGTGTCGCCCTTTTCCACGGTGTGGAACTTGGGCTCGGGGCCAGAGGTGTCATCTTCGACCGCGGCCACGCCTTCGACGTTGCCAACGGCGAGGATCACCTTTTCGCGCATCTCCTGGCTGACTGCATCGCCGGTCACCTTGACGGTGTCGCCCTCGACCGAGATGTCGAGACCTTCGGCATCCAGCCCCAGCTCGGCCACTTCAGCCTTGAGCGCCTCGGCGTCCGGCGTGTCACTGCCGACCAGCGACTTGCCCGACCCCTTTAGAAAACTCCAAAAACCCATGATTGTCTCTCCCAGTGTAAGATGGGGCCAACCTGATCGCCGAGAGCCCGGAGTTTAAGGGGAAAACTGCACCATTTGGCCCCGTCGCGGCAGGCGGACAGAACAGGCTGAGACCTTTTGTCCAAAGCGCTGAAAATCGGTCGGATCGGCACCTCGCAACCCTTGTCGCGAGACCGGGAGTGCTTAGATTTACAGTGAGCAAAGCCAATAAAAGGAGCCTCAGATGCAGATCCAGGTCAACACCGACAACTTCATCCACGGAGACGAACGTGTCATCGAAATCGCCGAAGCGGCTGTACAGACCGATCTGGGCCATTTGGCGGATCGGCTGACGCGGGTTGAAGTCCACCTGAAGGATCAGAACGCCGACAAGCATGGCCCGGATCACATCCGCTGCACCGTCGAGGCGCGCCCAAGGGGTCTGGACCCCATGGCGGCAAGCCATGATGCGGCGGATATTCCCGCGGCGCTGAAAGGGGCCGCCAAAAAGCTGCGCGGCCGTCTGACCAGCGAATTCCAGAAGCTGGACCCGCATCGCTGACGAAGTGCATCGTGAAAGACAACAAAGGGCGCGGCCAGATCAGGCGGCGCCCTTTTTGGTAGAGAGGTAGGTCGGACAAATTTGTCCGACCTACGGGTCAGAGACCGTTGGTTCCATCGGTGAACTGCAGTTTGGCCAGCTTGGCATATAGCCCGCCCTCGGCCACGAGGTCTTCGTGTGTGCCCTGGGCGACAATCCTGCCCTCTTCGAGCACCACGATGCGGTCGGCCTGTTTCACGGTGGCCAGACGGTGCGCCACGACCAGTGTGGTGCGGTCTCGCGACAACTCTTCCACGGCGGCCTGTACCAGACGTTCGCTTTCGGCATCCAGCGCGCTGGTGGCTTCGTCCAACAGCAGAACCGGCGCGTCGCGCAGGATGGCGCGGGCAATGGCGATGCGTTGTTTCTGTCCGCCCGAGAGCATAACACCGCGTTCGCCGACAAAGGCGTCATAGCCCTCGGGCAGCGCGGAGATGAAATCATGGGCGGCAGCGGCCCTGGCGGCCTCTTCAACCTCGGCATCCGTCGCCTCGGGGCGGCCAAAGCGGATGTTTTCGCGGGCGGTATCGGCAAAGATCACCGCGTCCTGTGGCACCAGCGCCAGCTCGTGGCGAAAGGCATCGCGCGCCATGTCCGTCAGGGCGACGCCATCAAGCGTGATTTGTCCCTGATCGGGGTCATAAAACCGCTGCAGCAGCTGGATCACGGTGGTCTTGCCCGCGCCCGAGGGGCCGACAAAGGCCACGGTCTCGCCGGGTTTGATGGTCAGGGTGACACCATCCAGCGCCGACACATTGGGGCGCGACGGGTAGGCAAAGGACACATCGTCAAAGACAATCTCGCCCTTGACCGGGCTGGGCACGGGCAGCGGATTGGGTTTGTCGTTGACGCTGTCTTCGGCCTGCAACAGTTCAACCAGCCGTTCGGTGGCCCCGGCGGCGCGCTGCAACTCGCCCCAGATCTCGGAGAGGGCCCCAACGGCCCCGGCCACCATGACGGAATAGATCACGAACTGCACCAGCGCGCCCACGCTCATACCGCCAGCCCGCACGTCGCGCGCGCCCATCCACAGGACCCCCACCACGCCCGAGAAGATCAGGAAGATCACGATCATGGTCATCAGGGCGCGGGTGTTGATGCGCCGCTTGGCCGCGATCAGCGAGAGGTTGGTGACCTCGGCAAATGAGGCGCGCGAGGGCTCTTCGTGGGTAAAGGCCTGGACGGTCTGGACCGAGGTCAGCGCCTCGGAGGCATTGCCCGAGCTGGCGGCGATCCAGTCCTGGTTTTCGCGGCTGAGCACCCTCAGGCGGCGCCCCAGAACCAGGATCGGCACGATCACGGCTGGCACGATCAGCAGCACCAGACCGGTCAGCTTGGCCGAAGTGATCAGCATCAGGACAAGCCCGCCAAGGAACAACAGCACATTGCGCAGCGCCACGGACACGGACGAGCCGATCACCGACTGGATGACCGTGGTGTCGGTGGTGATGCGGCTGAGCACCTCGCCGGTCATGATCTTTTCAAAGAAATGCGGGCTCATCGACAGGACACGGTTGAACACGGCCTTGCGGATATCGGCCACGACAATTTCGCCAAGCCGTGTCACCAACAGATACCGCAGCGCGGTGCCCACCGCGAGCAATGCGGCAAAACCCAGCGCCACGAGAAAGTATTTGTCCAGAAGCGCATCGCTTTCGGTGCCAAAGTTGTCGACCACGCGGCGCACGGCAATGGGCAGGACCAGCGAGATCGTCGCAGTGAGCGTCAGCGCACAGCCCGCCAGAAGAACCAGCAGCCGATACGGGGCCAGAAACGGTGCAAGACCGCGCAACGCGCCGACGCGTTTGGACTTTTCGCGCTCTGCCTCGGTGACGGGCGGCTTGGGTTGTCTGGCCATGAGTGTTGTATCCCCGGTTTATCGTGACGCCGTTAGTGGCGATGCTTGAGCGGAGGGTCAAGCCACGAGTTGCCGCATGGGGCCATGACGGAGATCAGGTAATTTAGGGGACGCCGGTCTTTGGACAGGGTCGGCCGGGCAAAAGTCGCTTGGATTCAGAGAGATACCCAAGAGGCTCGGCGTCGAAGGGATGCGGTGGGACATCTTGGAGCGGGTAGCGGGAATCGAACCCGCACCTTAAGCTTGGAAGGCTCTTATGATACCATTTCACCATACCCGCTCGAAGTTCGGCCTACCTAAATCAGCGGCATTTCAACGTCAACACCGAAGCGGAAAAAAGCTGTGTTGGTGGTGTGGTCTCTGGCAGGTTTACGTAACGCCAGCGCTGACTCTGAGGGGTAAGGACCGTAATCTTGCCTGAAAAGCGGGCCCAGCGGCGCAATCTCAGAGGGGTTGGAGCCTGCCGCAACCACAAGGCTGCATCACCAAAGGGAGAAGTCATGAAGGAATGGTCCAACTGGTCGGGCAGTGCAATTGCGCACCCCGAACGTCATGTGGCTGTCAGGTCCGAAGAGGACCTGAGCACCCTGATCAAGGACAGTGCCGGTGTTTTGCGCATGGTGGGGTCCGGACATTCGTTTTCCCCCATTGCAGCGATCGATCAGGGCACGCTGGTATCGCTTGGCGGATTTGATTCCGTAAACGAAGCCGCCCCGGGCCATGCCCGAATCGGAGCGGGCGGGCAGCTTGGGGCGATTTCGACCCGGTTGCATGGCATGGGGCATGCCTTTGCCAATATGGGCGACATCAATGACCAGACGCTGGGCGGTGCGCTGGCAACCGCGACCCATGGCACGGGGCTGCAATTTGGCTGTTATTCGTCGATGCTGACCGAGCTGACGTTGATGGATGGGCGCGGTGAGAAACGCGTGCTGTCCCGCAACGCCGAGGCGGACCTGTTCCGCGCTCTGGCCGTGGGCATCGGCACAGGCGGCGTTGTGACAGAGGCGGTGATGCAGACCGCAAAACCCTACCGGCTGGACCGGGCGCGCTATGCCATTGCGCTGGAGGACATGCTGGATGACTTCACAGCCCGCATGAGCGCGCGGCGCAATGTCGAGTTCTACTACATCACCGGGTCGGGTCAGGCGGTGGTGATGGAAAGCGATGCCAGTGATGCCGCCCCCATCGCCCGCCCCGAAGACCGCGATCAGGAAGGGCTGGCGCAGCTGCGGCTGGCCGGTCGGCTTTTGGGTTGGGCGCCCTGGCTGCATCGTTTTGTGCTGAGCCGGATCATCCGATCACACAGCCACGAGCATTTCATCGAGGACTGGCACCGTGCCTTTCCCACCGACCGCGAGGGCATTCGCTTTAACGAGACCGAGTATCATCTGCCGCTGGAGGTGGGGCCGCAGGCCCTGCGCGAGGTCGTGGCGCTGGTCGAAAAACAGTTCCCCCATGTCTACTTTCCGATGGAGGTGCGCACGGTGGCGGCGGATGATCTAAGCCTCAGCCCGTTCTACCAGCGTGACAGCCTGTCGATTGCGGTACATCACGAGGCCGGCCAACCCTTTCAGGCGTTGATGCAGGCGGTGGAGACCGTGTTTCACAAATACGAGGGGCGTCCGCATTGGGGCAAGATGCATTCGCTGACCGCAACCGAGCTGCGCGGGCTCTACCCCGCGTGGGACATGGCGATTGAGGCCCGGCGCGAGATGGACCCGGACAATCGCTTTGTCACGCCCTACATGGCAAGGCTTCTGGGGCTGTGAGCGGGTACTTCGAAGCGCTGATCCATGCGGTTGACTCGGCAGGCCTGCACCGTCCGGTGCTGGTGCTGGATCAGGCACGGCTGACCGCGAACCTCGCCTATTTACGTGCAAACCTGCCCGGCGGCATGGCCGTGCGGCTGGCGGACAAATCGCTGCCGGTGCCGGATCTTCTGGCGCAGGGTTTCAAGGCGCTTGGCAGCGATCGGGTGATGTCTTTTCATCTGCCGCTGACGGCAAGGGTGCTCGACCATTTCCCAAAGGTGTCCGCGCTGATGGGCAAGCCGATGCCGGTGGCGGGCGCGGCGCAGTTCCTGAAAACCTGCCCCCACGCGGCGCGCGTCACCTGGCTGATCGACAGTGACGACCGGTTGATGGCGTATCGCAGGCTGGCCGAAGAGACCGGGACAAATCTGCGGATCGCCTTTGAGGTCAATATCGGGTTGGGGCGCGGCGGGCTGGAGACACCGGATGCCTTGCGGGCCTGTCTGACCCAGAGCGGGCCGCTGCATGTCGAGGGCGTGATGGGGTATGAGGCGCATGTGAACGCGCTGCCCCGGCTGTTGGGGGGCGGTGCGCCGGCGCAGGGCCGCGCACTAGAGCGGCTCGCGGCTTTTGTCGCCTGTCTCGGGCCGGCGCAGCGCAGTATCCTGAACACTGGGGGCAGCAGCACGGCGCTGGGGCTGCCGCAGGATGGCCCCGCCAATGATCTGACGCTGGGCTCGCTGATGGTGAAGCCCAGTGATTTTGACCAACATCTGAATGCCGCCATAGACCCGGCACTGTTCATCGTGACCCCGGCGCTCAAGACCTATGCCCATGGGCTACCGGGGCATCCGCGCCTGTCACGCGTGTTACAGGCCACGCGTCTCATCAGGGACCGCATCGTGTTCTTTTACGGCGGCAAATGGATGGCCAGGCCGGTCTTTCCCGAGGGGCTGACCCCCAGCCCGTTCTTTGACGCGTCATCCAATCAGCACGGGATGTGTCTGCCCCGCGGGGCCGCGGCACCCGGACATATCGTGCTGCGCCCGACGCAATCCGAGGCGGTGCTGCAGCAGTTCGGGGACATTCAGGTGTTTGACGGCACCGCGATCACCGGGCAGATGACGCCCTTTCCCATTCTCTGACGCTGACGCGATCAGGCGGTCAGCTGCGCAATGATGCCACGGATCAGCTCGGCGTCTTCGGGGCGCGACAGGCTTGGCGCATGCCCACAATCGTCAAACACGGTTTCCGAAGGGCATGGTCCCACCGCCAGAAGCCGCGCCGCGATATCGGCGGGCAGAACGTCCGAGGTCACGCCACGGATCAGGTGCATTGGCACTGAGATGCGTTCGAAACGGTCCCATGTTGTCAACTCCGAGGCCGAGGCCGTGAACATCACGGTTATCCGGGGATCGTAGTGAATGGTAAAATGCCCGTTGTCCCCCCGGCGCACCGAGCTGCGCGCCATGCGGGTCCAGAAGGCATCCGGGGCCGGACCAAAGGGCACATAGACTGTTCTGAGCCACTGCTCTGCCTCGGACAGCGTGGCAAAGTCCGGCTCGGTCCCGGCGTATTCGAGAATGCGGTCGACGGCCTCTTGCGGAAGCTCGGGACCAATATCGTTCACAATCAGAAAGTTCAGCCGCGCCGCCAAGGGCCCCGAGGCCATGCGCATACCAATCAGCCCCCCCATTGAGGTGCCGATCCACCCGGCCCTATCGATCTCGAAGTGATCCAGCAGGTCGGCGGCAATACCGGAATAATACTCGATAGAGTATTCCGCTTCCGGATTGCTGGACCAGCTGGACAGGCCACGCCCGATGGTGTCGGGACACAGGACAAAGAACCGATCCGATAGCGCTGCTGCCAACTCGTCAAAGTCCCGCCCCGTGCGCGCCAGCCCGTGCCACATGACAAGGGCCGGATTGGCCGGATCTCCCCAAAGTGTCACGTGCAGTTCATGATCCATGACGGGGACAAAGACAAACCGGGGTGAACTCATGTGCGTGCGCCTTTCTGGGCCAGAGTGCCTGCGATGCCTTTGGGGAAGAAATAGACAAGCAGGATAAAGATCACGCCAAGCCAGAACAGCCAGCGGTCAGGATCAAGGATAAACGGCAGGAGCGGCATGTCGGCGACGGCTTCGGCGGCAGTGCCCATGAGGTCGCGCAGGTAGTATTGCGCCAACACCAGCAGCACCGCGCCAATCACCGCGCCATACATGGTGCCCATGCCCCCGATCACCACCATCAGCAGGATGTCGATCATGATGGAAAAGCTCAGCGCCGTATCGGGGCCGGTGTATTTCAGCCAGATGGCATAGACCGTGCCCGCCAGCGAGGCGATGATCGCGGCGATGCAGAACACAAAGGTGCGATAGGCGACGACGCGATAACCGATGGCCTCGGCGCGGGCCTCGTTCTCGCGAATGGCCTTGAGCACGGTTCCGACGGGCGAACCGACCAGCCGCAACATGACAAGGAACAACACGAGGCTCGAGGCAAAGACAAAGTAATAGGCTGCAAGCTTGCCGTTCAGCTTGACGCCAAAGACGCGCATGACCTTGCCTTCGTCGTTGAGCATCAGCTTGGTCGCGGTTTTGAACAGTTGCGGCGCCTTATAGGTGATACCGTCTTCACCCCCGGTGAAATGCGACAGCTGGCTGGCCAGCACCATGGCAACACTGGCGGCGGCAAGGGTGATCATGGCAAAAAAGATCGCCTTGACCCGCAGCGACAAGAGGCCAATCGCAATGGCCATCACCAGAGAGACCAGCGCACCTGCGATGGCGCCAACGATCACGGCGTCCCAACCGGGGCCCATCTGTTTCAGGGAAATGGCCGCGCCATAAGCGCCAAAGCCAAAGAACATGGTGTGGGCAAAGCTGACGATGCCGGTGTAGCCGATCAAGAGATCATAGCTCGCCACCAGCACGATAAAGACGCAGATGCGGGCCGCCACTTCGAGCGAGCGGATATCCTGAAACAGAAAGGGCGCGAACAGCAGAAGTCCTGCGATAACAAGGACGGTAAGCTTGACGGCGCGATCGCCGAGGGTGGGTGTGGTGGTCATCTCTTTGCCCTCACTTCACGGCGGGCCGCAGCCCGTTTGGCCGCCACAACAGGATGGCCATCATCAAAAGCATGTTGGAGGCAAGCGCCAGTTTCGGGGCGAGAAAGCCAACATAGTTCGCCACCAGCCCCACCATGATCGCGCCCAAAAGGGTGCCTTCGATGGAGCCGAGCCCGCCGATGATGACGACAATAAAGACAACGATCATCAACTCTCCGCCCAGAGCCGGGGTGATCAGCGTCTCGTACCCGGCCCACATCGCCCCTCCAAGGGCCGCAAGGGCCGAGCCGACCATGAAGACCGCGACAAACAGCCGGTCGATGCGAAAGCCCAGTGCCTCGACCATCTCGCGGTTCTCCACGCCCGCCCGGATCAACAGGCCGATGCGGGTGCGGTTCAGCGTGAGGTAGAGCGCGATATAGACGATCAGGCCCAGGATAAAGGCGAAGGCACGGTAAATCTCGATCGCCACATCGCCGATCAGGATCGACCCTTCGAGAAAATTGGGGCGCGGGACCGTCATGGGTGTGCCGCCCCAGACCGCCAGAATGATCTGTTCAGCCACGATCAGCGCGCCCATGGTGATCAGGATCTGGCGCAGGTGGTCGTGGTAGACCGGCTTGATGATGATGGTTTCAAAAAACCACCCCGCCGCGAGACCAAAGAGGATCGCCGCGACAAAGGCCGCAAAGAGCGCTGCCACATTGAGCAGAATACTGTCCGCCCCCAGCCAGCCCCCGAGCCATGCCAGCACGCTTGCGGCGACAAAGGCGCCAAAGCTGACAAAGGCCGAGTGACCAAAGTTCAAAACATCCATCAGGCCGAACACCAGCGACAGCCCCGAGGCCATCAGAAAGATCATCATCCCCATGGCCAGGCCCGCCACAGTCAGCGTCACCCAGGACGAAGGCGCGCCGATCAGCACAAGCGCCACCAGCGCGACGGCCACAGGCAGCAGATTGACGCCCCCAAACCGTTCGATTGTCATACGCAGTTGGTCCATCATTTCCTCATGCAGACAGGCTGAGCAGGTTTTCCTGCAGCTCTTTGTTTTCGGCGAATTCCGCCATGGTTCCGGCGTGGACGATACGGCCATCATCAATCACCGCCATGTCGCGCCCCAGTGAACGGGCAAACTCAAAATTCTGTTCGACCAGCAGGATTGTCGTGGTCTCCGAAATCTCGCGAAAGGCCTCGGCCATGGCGTCGATGATCGACGGCGCAAGGCCCTTGGTCGGCTCATCGATCAGGATCAGATCACGCGGCTCGATAATGGCGCGCGCCACCGAGAGCATCTGTTTCTGCCCGCCGGACAGCGACCAGGCGGCCTTGGTCCAGAAGGTTTCCAGCGCCGGAAACAGCCGCCAGATATGGGCCAGCCGGTCCTTGTCAAAGGTGCCGTTCTTGGTGGCGAGGATCAGGTTTTCCTCAACCGTCAGGCCCCCAAAGATGCCCATGTTTTCGGGCACAAAGGCGATGCCCAACCGGGCAATATCGGCAGTATGCATCGCGGTGATGTCCTGCCCGCGGAAAGTGACCGATCCGGGCGACGGCTCCCAAAGCCCCATGATCGAACGCAGGGTCGTGGTCTTGCCCGCGCCGTTGCGGCCCAAGAGAACAAACACCCCGCCTTCGGGAACGTCGAGGGTCACGTCATGCAGCACGGCGTACTGACCGATGTTGGTCTGCATGGATTTGAGGGAAAGCAGGGTCATGCCGCCTCCGTCGATTTGCCAAGGTAAACGTCGCGCACGATCTGGCTGGACATCACTTCGTCCGGGGCGCCATCGGCAATGAGTTCGCCGTTGTGCAGCACGATGATGCGATCGGCGAGCGCGCGCACCACGTCCATCTTGTGCTCGACCAGCAGGATGGTCTTGGACTTGTCGTGCTTGATCTCGGCAATGAGATCCAGAACGTCCGGCGCGTGATCCAGCGACATGCCCGCGGTGGGCTCATCAAACATGTAGATATCAGGCTCCATCGCCATCAACAGCGCCACTTCCAGCTTGCGCTGATCGCCGTGCGACAGGGTTGACGCAGGCACATCGGCAACGGCGCTGAGCTTGGTTGCCTCAAGATAGCGTTCGGCGCGGGCGGACAATTCCGTCAGGCTGCTGGTGCGGGTCAGAAAGCGCCAGCCGTCACCGGAACGCGCCTGAACGGCAAGGCGAATGTTCTCCAGCACAGACAGCTGGGGGAAAAGGTTGGTCAGCTGAAAGGCACGCCCTACCCCGTGACGGGCACGGGTTGAGGGCGGCATGGCGGTCATATCAACGCCATCCTTGATGACGGTGCCCGCGCTGGGCATCAGCTGACCGGAAATCAGATTGAAATAGGTGGTTTTGCCGGCACCATTCGGCCCGACAATGACCGTCAGCTCGCCGGGGCGAAATTCGCAGGACACCGCGTTCACGGCGACATGCCCCCCGAAGCGGATCGTCAGATCCTGGGTGATGAGCGATGGGTGTGACATTTGGAAAACCTGTTCTAGGGTTCCTGGCCCACATATGCAGGCCAGGAACTGTGTCGTGTCAGATCAGTTGGTCCGACCGACGGGGATGTTCATTTCCTCGGCAGTGATCTCGCGCACCAGCTCGGGGATCGCCCAGTCAACGTTGTCGTCGACGCGGATCTTGAAGTGATACATCGACTGCAACGCCTGGTGATCTTCGGCACGGAACATCATTTTACCCTTGGGGGTGTTCCATTCCATGCCTTCCATGGCGGTGATCAGCGCTTCGGTTTCCCACTCATCCGCGGTTTCCAGAGCTTTCACCACGGCAAGTGCTGCGGCCATACCACCGGCGGTGAAGAAATCAGGCGGACCATCGAAACGTTCCTGGTGGGTGGCAACGAGCCAGTCGTTGATCTCATTCTTGGGGATCTCGTAGTAGTAGTAGATCGCGCCTTCCATGCCGGGGACCCGTTTATAGGTCGGCAGGACGGGCAGAATGTGACCACCGGTCGAGATTTCGATGCCGAAACGCTCGGGCTGCATGGCCTGGATCTTGCCCATGGGATCGCCGCCGCCAGCGACATAGATCAGGATAACCTTGCGGCCTTCCTTGTCTTTCAGCGCGTTGAACATGCGTTCGGTTGCGGCGGTGAAATCGGTGGTGCCCTGGGGGATGTACTCTTCGGTCACAACCGTGGCGCCCGAGCCGTCCAGCGCGGCTTTGAACGCCGAGATACCGTCACGACCAAAGGCGTAATCCTCGGCCAGTGTGGCAACAAAGAGGTTCTCATCCGGCGACAGGGCCAGCGCCTGGGCCTGCATGTCCATCGACGAGTTGCGCGAGGTCTTAAAGACGTAGCGGTTGCTGTCAGGACCCGTCAGGCTGTCAGCCACAGCCGGTTCCACGATCAGGATTTTCTCGTATTCTTCGGCGATGGGCAGCAGCCCCTTGGTCACGCCGGACGAAGTGGCGCCAACGGCCAGCAGCACGTCGTCATCACCGTAAGCTTCGGCCAGAACGGCGCGGGCGACGTCGGGTTTGAACTGAGTGTCCTTGTGAATGATTTCAATTGGCACGCCTTTGACCATGCCGGTGCCTCCGGTGGCGTATTCGATGCCCAGCTCAAAGCCGGTTTGCGCCTGTTTCGAGAACACCTCGAAACTGTGGCCGGAAATGCCGTGCACAAGCGCGATCTTGACCGGATCCTGCGCCAGCGCGGCGGTTGCCATGCTAAGGCCAAGCGCCGCGACGCCCGCCAATTTTGCGAGTGATTTCATTCTATCCTCCCTCTGTGTTCAGGGGGGCCTACACACGCATTGCGCAGGCCAATTCCCTTGCGTATATTTCCGACGAAATGGTCTCAGACGACGCTTGGGCGTGCAATACTGTGGAAACACGTATCAATGATTGCTACCGGGAAGAACGCTTTGCGGAGCTGGCTTTTGCCTATGCGCCGGTCGGGTTGGTTGTGACCGAAAACCGGGTGATCCGCGACTGCAATATCGCCTTTGCGGCGATGTTCGGCTATGCGCCAGAAGAGCTGAAAGACAAAGTCTTTTCAATCCTTTACCCGACGGACGAAGAGTTCACCACCATCCGGGATCGCGGCATTCGCAAGCTGCGCGAAACCAACACCTATTGGGACGAGCGCATCATGGCGCGCAAGGATGGCACCCTGTTCTGGTGCCGGGTGCGGGGCCATTCTTTTACCCCTGATCAACCGCTGCAACGCGCGGTCTGGAGCTTTGCGGACCTGTCCGAGGTCCGCCCCTATCGCGATCTGACGCGACGGGAACGCGAGATTGTTTCCTATCTGGCGGACGGTTTGACCAGCAAGGAAATCGCGCTGAAGCTGGATTTGTCCTATCGCACGGTGGAAGTCTATCGCGCCAAACTGCTGAAAAAGTTTGGCGTCGCCAACTCAAGTGCTCTGTTTCATGCGCTGGGCGAAATTGACGGCGAGCATGTCGTCACAAAGGACAGCAAATAACCTTTGCATAGAGCGCGGCGCGGCGGCCTAATCGGCGTGTGCACCGGGCCCGTCAGGATCGGCGACAGGGGGCACCGGGGCCGAGGGCGTCTGGGTGGGATCAAAAAATCGGAACTGCGCACGCCCGTGATCCTTGCACAGATAGAGCGCCGCGTCGGCATTGGCGAGGATCTGTTCTTCGCTCAAAGGGGAAGACTCCGAAGACAGGGCAATGCCGATCGAGCATGATATCCTGCATTGCGCGTCCTTGTAGTTGACCGGTTCTTCAATGCGGTGAATCAGACGTTGCGCGATGTCGGACAGAAGATCGCGCCGGGTCAGACCCTCGAAGATCAGCACAAATTCATCCCCCCCGATCCGCGCCACGCAATCGCGGTCGCGGGTTTCTTCCACCAGCGCGCGTGCCACCTGTTGCAGCACCAGATCGCCGGCCGCGTGGCCATAGGTGTCATTCACCGCCTTGAAGTAATCGAGGTCCATCTGCATCAGCGCGAATCCGCTGCCCCGCTCGATCAGACGTGGCAGGATGTGATCCACCGCCCGACGATTCTTGAGCCCGGTCAGCGTGTCGGTAAAGGCCTGCTCCTCGGCGGCAATCATGGCCCCCTGCAGGCGCAGGTTCAGCTTGCGCGACGCCTCCATCGCGGCGGATTTCGCCTCGATCAGGTAGAGCATCTCGATGGTCAGATCAGTGGCGGCAAAGTCGGTTGACGCCAGGGCATAGTCACGCACCCCATCCATGATGGAAATACCGAAAGACAGGTTCACCACAGCGCCGTTGATCGCGCCATAGGGCATCAGTACCCCCTTGATGGAGGACCGCGGCTCGGCCCGTTTGCGCAGGTGCAGTTTCTCACCATGCGCCGCGAGAAGCTTCCTCATGTCGGCCACGTCGCGCGGTCGCAGCACCTCGAACATCTCGAGAAACCGCGCGCCGTCCAAATCTTCCTTGTGCCAAAGCTTGCCAAGGGTCGGGCCCGCGTGGATCACATGACCTGTGTCATTCAGAATCATGTGCATCGGACATATCACGTCCAGCACATCGGTTATGTCCTTGGAAACCTGCATCGCCCTACCCTGCCCGTGCCCCAAGATCAAAACTGCGCCCCTCGGCAAAGGCGGTCTCGATCAAGGTGATTTCGATCACCTCGCGCCCGTTCGTGATGCCCTGATGCTCCAGAAACACCAGCGCGCCGTAGTCGTCCGCGAGAGTGCGCAGGATGCCCATCATCACATGGCCAAACCCCTCGTGCCCGGACTCGCAAGTCAGAGAAAAGGCGTTCAGACCGTATTCGCGCAACTCCATGCGCGGCAGGTCCAGATCATCCACTGCCAAACGCGCGCGATCCGGCAACTCATCCAGAGAATGCAGGAACTCCACAAAGCTGACCCCGCCAAATCGCAGCAATCGTCGCAGCGCTTCGACATTCGGGTGAGACACCAGATAGGTGCCAATATCTTCCAGAACGGTTTCGCGCGGCACCGCCAGAGACCGCGCCGCGGCATCCAGAACCGTCCAGGTCAGGGCGTCGTCGTAGTGCAGCATGGCCTCAAAATCGGTGAACCCCATTTCGGCAATCTGAGTCACTTCAATCCAGCGATCACGGCCATAGCTGTCGCGAATGAAACATTGGATGGCCCTGTTGATCAGCCCATGCATGGTCTTGGTCCCTTCTGTCTCGGCAGTATGGGACCAGAGGGCTTAACAAAGCCCCAACATGATCAATTTTCAGGATTGAGTTCGCGCTCCCCCAACCACAGCGCATTGCGACTGCTGGGGCCAATGCGGAAATCTCCGTCAAGCACCCTCTGGACATCTTCGGGCTGCAGCCGCACAGAGCCGCCATAGGCCGGATCACGCAGGTAACCGCCCACCACCAGATCACCGTCGGCGTCGATCCAAACTGACAGGGCCTCGTATTCGCCACCGGTGGCCGGCAGGAACATCACGCCCTCCTGGGTTTCGTTTCGGGTGTCAAAATCCCCTTGCAACAGAACACATCCCGGCTGGTGGTCGCGCTCACAGGTCTGCACCCAGTCCTTGAGCCGAAAATCGGCCAGCGTTGTCACCGCGTCCAGCGGCAGGACAGACCCCTGTGGCACCATGTGCACCGCCGCAATCAACCGCTTGGGCAGATCCTCCCATTCCGGGTTGCCCAGACGTTCGCCAAAGGCATAAGGACTGTCTGTCGTGACAACGAGGGCAAGCGCCCGGTGCAGGTCCGGGTGATCGGCCTCGGGCAGGTCCGCAAGACGGTCGAGCGCCTGCTGCCCGGCCTTGCCCCACTCATGCGCCATTTCCCAGAGTGCCGCCTCGTGCGCGTCAACCTGACCGTTGACGTAGCGGGCAGCCTGGCTGCGGGCCGAAATCGTCTCGGCGCTGACAATGGGAATGAGCCAGAGGACACAGACCCCAAGCACAACGCTGGCAAGGATCATGTTGCCCTGGCGAATGCGGGCCATCCAGTCGCCACCACGCAGAACCGAAAGAAAGTACAACAGCGCATAAGCCATGACGATCACCGCCGCACTCATCGCGGCGAGCCTGTCCGGGGTCCAGCCGTATTGCGCCACTCGCAACCAAACCCCCCAGATCGCCAGCCCGGCAAGCACCGGTAACAACAGGGCCACGCCCCGCACCGCCCACTGCATCCAGGCCGCATGCACCGCATCGGCGTCGGATTTGTCCAGGGCCACGCTGACAAGGCTGATCGCGCCAATCGCCACCGCCATCATGGTGCCTGCGGGCGAGAGCCCGGCAAACAGCGTTTCGGGATCACTGAACGGCAAGGCCAGCACAAAGATCACCATCACCACCAGAAGCACCGGCAAGAGCAGGCGCAAGAGGTGCAGGAGCATGTAGGGCGAAAGATATTCGCGCATCTCCCAGACCACCCGCAGGGCAAGCCCAAAGACCGCCCCGATCAGGATATAGGGCATCGGCTCCAGCTCGATCAGCCATTCGATCCAATGGATCGAGACCAGCGACAACAGAGCGTCCGACAGGAACAAGACCAGCCAGAACACCCCAACGAACAGCCAGGCCGCAGTAAAGCGCACAACGATGGACCAGGAGAAATCAAACAGGTCGAGATAAGAATTCCAATACTGGCGATCCCAGACCCAGACGGCCACAAACGGCGTGCCAAGGCATAGGAACAGGATCCAGGCGATCACCGGAAAACCGGAGTTCAGGAAATCTTCGCTGCTGTGAAACCCCGTACTGGCCAATCCCAACAGCACGGCACCGGCCGCTGCCAGAACGGCAGCCCCCACCGCAGAACGCCCCAAAGGGGTCGGTCCCGATATCGCCAGCAGGATGGTAAAAAACCCGCCAACCGCCGCAACAAGCGTGATAAAAAGGTGCGGGTTTTGCACGAGGTCCGGCAGAACTTCGACCATGGCCCATGCGGCGACCCCGGCGATGGTGCCGGTGATTGTCATGGCCCCACGGCCCGCAAGAATAGCATTGTCCTGGGATGTCATGACGCCCTCCAGCCAAAGATCAGCGCCAGTCTAGGAGGCTTTGGCGCAAGGGGGTAGTCCTCACGTTGCGACGTCTGCGAGACTATTTGGGTTGCCCCCCTACACTCAGGGGGCAAAAGCTGCCCAGACTGCGCGCTCGCCGGAGGGCCAAGAAATTTCGAAATTTCTTGCCAAAACTCTTCCAAGAGTTTTGCACCGAACGCACGGTTAACGCAGCGCCCGTCTGTGCAGAACACCGACGCAGTACCGACGTGATACCGACGTCATACAGACCCCGGTTTTGGCCTTTAACCCCAGGTTTATTTGGGTGAGTCGCGCCGCGCATCACCACAGAGGTCGCGCGCGTCGTTTACGAACGATTTACCACTTCGCCAGCCGCACAGGCTTCCCGTTCCCGCCCCGGACAGGTCCTGAGGATCGTGGCCTCAGAAATCCGTGGGCGCGCCGCCTTCTTCCTTGCGTTTGGCAACAAAGGCCGCAAGCTCTTCACGGATGGCTTCGTCCATCGGCGGAGCCTCGAAGGTGTCGATGATCTGCTGATAGATGTTATGCGCGCGCTCGGGGGTCCAGACGCTGCCCGCATCCTCCCAGGCCTCGTAGTTGCGCCAGTCCGAGACAAAGGGCTGATAAAAGGCGGTGGTATAGCGATCCTGTGTGTGCTGAATGCCAAAGAAGTGCCCGGCATTGCCCACGGATTTGATCGCATCCAGTGCAATTTCATCCGGGCCGGTAGCCCAGACTTCGGGCTCCATGTAGCGCTGGATCATCTGCAGCACTTCGCAGTCCATGATGAATTTCTCAGGGCTTGCGATCAGACCACCCTCTAGCCAGCCTGCCGCGTGATAGACCATGTTGGCCCCCGACTGCACGGCGGACCAGAGGCTGTTCGAAGTCTCCCACATGGCCTGTCCGTCGGGCACATTGGCGGCACAGACGCCGCTGGCGCGCATCGGCAGATCATAGAACCGCGCCATCTGACCAGTCATCTGCGTGGCGCGCATGTACTCCGGCGTGCCAAAGGCGGGTGCCCCCGACTTCATATCGACGTTCGAGGTAAAGGTGCCGATGGCACAGGCCGCACCGGGGCGGATGTATTGCGCCAGCGCCACGGCACAAAGCCCTTCGGCCAGCGATTGCGCCACGGCGCCTGACATGGTGACCGGCGCCATGGCGCCTGCCAGCGTAAAGGGGGTCACCACAAGGCCTTGGTTGCGCCGCGCAAGGCGCATCCAGCCATCCATCATCGGCTCGTCATGCTTGAGCGGCGAGGTCGAGTTGATGTTGGTGTACATCTTGGGGCTGGCCTCGAACTCTTCATGTGTCCAGCCGCCCGAAATGCGCACCATTTCCATGGCGTCTTCGACACGCTCTTTGCCCAATGCGTAGGTATGCGCCACCTTGTCCGTCAGAGTCAGCTTGTCATACATCACGTCGAGGTGGCGGATACTGGCGTGGATGTCCTGTGGCTCCACCGGATAGCCGCCAACAAAGTGGATACAGTTGAAGTATTGGCTCAGCTTGAACAGGTTGGCACACATGTCGCGCGTGCCCGGTACCTTGCGGCCCAGGTTCATGTCCCAGTAGTTGGGCGGTGACGAGACGTTGCCGAACAGGATGTGGTTGTCGCCCATCGTGATCTGCCGCTCGGGGTTGCGTGGTGTCAGTGTCCACGAGGACGGCGCCTTGGCCACCATCTCCATGACAAAGTCACGCCCCATGCGCACGTTGTCCCCGGTGACGGTACAGCCGGCTTCTTTCAGCAGATCGCGCGCTTCGGTGTTGTAGAATTCGATGCCGACCTCTTCGAGAATACGCATCGCGCCGTCATGCACCGCCTGGACACCTTCCGCGCTCAGCGGCTCGGTCGGGCGGTCCATATTGACCGGTTGGCGCCAAGGCATCTGTTCGATGACACCTGAACTGCCCCGCCGCGCTGCATTGCCTGCGCGCCCGCCGCCGCGCCGTTTGCGTCCCGCCTGATCACTCATGACACTCTCCCTGAGCCCTGGTTTCCTCCAAGAAACACCACTCTCTCATGTGCAAATTGCGCCTTTGCGACAGAAGCTGTCGTTTTCGGCGACCGAATGGGGTCATCTTTTCGAAAAACGCCAAAGGGCCGCCAGAAGCCTGCTGCTTTTGGCGTCGGGGCTGTGCCCCGGTCCTGACGTTTTGAGTGTCTTCAGGTGGCGAGCCAGCCGGGGATGTGACCGATGTTCGGGAACACCACGTCCGCATAGGGCGCCAGTTCCGCCTCGGTCGCCATGCCTGTCAGCACGGCAATCGTCTGCATGCCCGCCCGATGGCCAGCGATCAGATCGTGGGTGCTGTCGCCCACCATGGCCACCCGCTCAGGCGCCAGACCAAAGCGGTCGGAAAACGCCAACAAAGGTCCGGGATCAGGCTTGGCCCCAAAGCCGCTGTCAAACCCAAGAATTAGATCGAAGTGCCCGTCCACGCCAACACTGCCAAGATGCGCGCGAGCCGCAAATTCGGTGTCGTTGGTCATCACCCCCAGCCGCAACCCGTGCTGCGATAGCCCGTCGAGAAAGGGCGCGAGCGGCACCGCCTCCATCAGCGGCGCCGTTGAAGCAGCGTGCATCAGAGTGGTTTCCAGTTCCGCGACCTCGCGGTGAGGCATGGCGCGCGCCACGGCCTCGGCGGCATCCCGATTTGTACCAGCAATGATGGCGCTGTGCGGCAGAAAGGTCTGGCGCGCCAGATCATAGTCCAGCTCTTGCGCAATGCGCTCTGCCAGATCGCTGTCCCCTTCGGCCATTTCCGGGATCATGCGCGCAGCCCATGTATTCCACGTGGCCCCGAAATCAAACAGGGTGCCGTCCTTGTCAAACAATAGTCCGTCTACGCGCATCAGGTTGGGTCCGCTTGTTGTTTCGGCTTCACCCTGCCCGCCTCTGCCGCCCGAGACAAGAGCCATTCTTGGGCATTTGATGCCGTTCAGGTCCAGTGCCGCCCGGCTTCCCCGGCCAGAACGTTGCGTGCCATCAACGGCGCGTCATAGGCATGACCGCTGGTGTCGCAAAAGGACATGACCCAGGCGTCGTCCATGGTCAGGAATTCGAGCACCGAGATCTGGAAAGCGCGATCCCCGGCCTGCGCCCTGAGATCGTCTGCGGCGGCCCCGGTGGCACCCAGAAACACCCCCACGAGGTCGTCATTGCCCACCAGCCAGGCCAGTGCCTGAAGCGCAAGAACCTGCGCGGCCTCTTCATTCATTGCCATTTTCATCACTTTCGAAATCATTTCTTAACCAATGCGAATACAAACTGAATCAACTTCTATGCAAGCACCAGGTTGCTCCATGCCAGGCAAGATTCTGATCCTCGACAGCGTTCCAACGAACCGCATTGTGCTCAAGGTCAAACTGTCTGCCGCCTTTTACCAGGTGGTTCAGGCAAACACCCTGAAAGACGCACAGCTATTGATCCGCCGGGGTTTGCCGGACCTGATCCTGATCGGCACGGCGGCCGCGGGGGACGACGATGGGCTGGCGGCCTGCAAGGCGCTGAAAAAGGCCGCTCCGAGCGCGGGGATCCCCCTGTTGATGATGTCGGATGATTCCTCGCGTGCCTTTCGTAAACAGGCCCTCGAGGCTGGTGCGGATCATGTCTTTGCCAAACCGGTCGACGAATCCGCATTGCTGGCGCGTATCCGCGCTCTGCTTAGGCTGCGCGAGGGTGAAGAAGACGTCGCCCTGCCGCATCGCACTTCGCAGGCTCTCGGATTTGCCGAGGCACAGGCCGGGTTTGACGGCCCGGCGCAGGTGTTGTTTGCCACGCCGGACAGCCGTACGGCGCTGACATGGCGCAATCGGTTGAAACCCTTGGTCCCCTATCACATGGCTCACAAACCGGTCAGCGAAGCGCTGCGGGGGATCGGGCGCCTGTCTTCGCCCGACAGTTTCGTGATCGCGCTGGACGAAAAAGCACCCGAAGACGGTTTGCGCCTGTTGGCCGAGATTCGCGCCCGTGCGGCGACACGCCATTCGGGTGTTTTGATCATTCTGCCCCCCGGCTGTGACCGGGCCGAGGTGGACGCGCTGGATCTGGGCGCCAGCGATGTGATGGAGGATGGGTTCGACGCCGAGGAAATGGCCCTGCGTCTGGCCACGATCATCAAACGCAAGCGGTTTCGCGACGGGCTTCGCCAGAACCTGCGCGATGGGCTGGAGGCCGCGGTGACCGACCCGCTGACCGGTTTGTATAACCGTCGTTATGCGCTGCCCCATCTGGAACGCCTGGCCGAATTCAGTGCCCACGGCAACCGCAATTTTGCGGTAATGGTGGCGGACCTGGATCACTTCAAGGCGATCAATGACCGCTACGGGCATGCCGCCGGTGATGCTGTGCTGGTCAATGTGGCCCATCGTCTGCGCGACGGTCTGAGGCCGGTCGATCTCTTGGCGCGGATCGGAGGAGAAGAGTTTCTAATCGTGCTGCCTGCCACCTCTCGCGCAGTTGCCAGCGCAAAAGCCGCCGAGCTTTGCCGCTTGATCGGCGAGACGCCGGTGACGCTCAAGAAAAAGGACCTGTGTATTCCTGTGACGGTCAGTATTGGCGTCGCTATGGCCCGCGACCACCTCAACGCAGTGGACGCAAGTGGCGCGGCGCTGTTGGAAGAGGCGGATCAGGCGCTCTACCGGGCCAAGTCAACGGGACGCAATCAGGTCTTGCTGACCGGTCCCGGTAATGCCGGTGGCAGCGCCGCAGCCGCCAGGCAGTGACAACACTGCTCAGGATCTAGTGATCCTTGCGCACCGATTTCTTGCGCCATTCTTTCGGGTTATCCAAAATATCACGCAGACGCGCTGCATAGGACTTGCGATCTTCCAGGTTCATGCCCGCGACCTTGTTGATCCAGGCATCCTGCGCAATCTGTCTGCGTTGTGACATACGATCATCCAAGGCAGCCCCCGCCGCGCGCAAAGCGTCGGTATCCACCGGATCGGCTTCGATCATATCCGCAATCCGTTGGTAGTGGGCCTTGTCTTTCTCGGCCCTGGCTGCGCGATCTCCGAGTGCGCGCGAGGCCTTGCGGATGGATTTGCCGATGTCACGGCGGTCAGCACGATCCAAAGCGCTGATAATCGGCAGGCCGTCAGGCCCTGACATATGTGGTGGACCGGACTTGCCAAAGCGCAGAGCTGCACCGCCAATCAGACCGATCACCACGAGGTTCATGGTCAGTGACAGGACCAGCACCACCCGGAGCCAGCGTTTCATACCCAGTTTTTTGGGGATTTCAGTGCTCATGGCTTACAAGTCCTCGTCGTCAATGAATTCACCGGTTTCAAGATAGGTGAGGTAAAGTTCGGCATCCCCGGTCACCAGATTACTGAGACCATAGGGCAGCATTGTCGTGGAAGCGCTGAAGCCGATCCAGACGCTTGCCATCGTGGCCGCAGCCAAACCTGTCAGCGACGGCCATCCGCCGATCACCGTCACGAATTGCTGCCAGCGACCGGGGCGCCGAACGCGCGTGGTGTCGAACGCCTCTGCGGTGGGCTGCTCGGCTTCAGCATCGGCCAGCACCCGCGCCAGCAGATCGGGTGGCGGCGCCTGGCGCGTGTCGCTCCGCGCCGCAGCAAAGAGGTCGTCCAGCATGGTGTTGTCGCGATCTTTCTCAGTCATCGTGATACCCCAGTTCTTCGCGCCGCCCAGCCAAAGCCGCAGCCAGCGCCCGTTTTCCCCGCGCCGTGAGGCTTTCCACCGCCTCGACGCTGATTTCCATTACCTCGGCAATCTCCGGGTTGGTAAACCCTTCGATGTGGCGCAGCACCACGGCCTGCCGCTGCCGGTCTGGCAGGCTGCCCAGGGCTTCCTGCAACGCATCAACCCGAGCACGTTCCTGCATCTGCTCGGCCGGCGAGGCCGCGCCATCCTCTGGTTCCGGCACCGCATCCAATGCCACCCCTCGCCGCTTGCGCAGACGATCAGTGCAAAGGTTGGCGACCACGCGATAAAGCCATGTGGTGACCTGTGCCTCGCCCTGCCGCCACTCAGGAGCGATCTTCCACAGTCGCAATAGCGCTTCCTGTGCGACATCCTCGGCCTCGGCCCGGTCCCCCAGCAGACGGTTGGCATGGCCAAAGACCCGCGGTGTCAGCCGCAGCGTCAATGCCCGCGCCGCCGCGGCATCCCCGTTGGCATAAAGCACCAGCAACGCCTCGTCGGGTATGTCTTTTTCTGCATCAAACGGCATCTGCATGGTTCCGTTGGCCTAGCCTCTTTCCGGCACCTTGGCAATTCTTGCGACCCCCGGGCACTGTTGGGGACATATGCGCCCGGGGATCAAGTTGGGGCTTAGTTCTCGGCCTGGCCTTGACGTTTGCCCCATTTGCCCTTGCCGCGATGCTCGGCCATTTTCTCCTTGGCGGCGTTGAATTCCGCCTCGGAAATCACGCCATCACCGTCGGTGTCAAAGCGGCCGAACATCTTGTCCTGACGCTTTTCGTTAGGACGCATTTCCTCAAGGCTCAGCTGGCCGTCACCGTCTGTGTCCTTGCGCTCCATCATGCGGGCGCCGAACTTGTCAAAGCGGGCTTCCATTTGCTTCAGCATCTGGGCCTTCATCTCGTCCTGAGACAGGAAGCCATCACCATTCGTATCGGCGTCGCTGAACCGCTTTTCGCCCTGGGCCTGCATCTCTTCGCGGGTCACCTGGCCGTCGCCATCGAGATCCAGCTCGGAAAACTCCATCGGCATCGGCATCGGCCCGCGCGGCCCCATGCCCTTGGCCTGAACTGAGATGGCCGTAACGCCAACGGCTGCGGCGACAACGCCGGAAATAATCAGTGCTCGTTTCATAGTCTTGCTCCTTTGCGTTTCCTTAGAAACCAGCTTCATCAACTGGCTTTCGAGAGGTAAAACGCAGCACCAATCGGTTTCCGTCGCATTTTTTTCGCGATCGTGTACAAAACTTTACAAGACAATTTGCGACATCGGGACGCGGGGCGGATTTGTCCCCTTTTATTGAGACAATCGCAGTCTCATGTTCTCCCCCTGGGACACGCGAGGACAAAATGACTGACATGACTGTCGATATAGATCAGCCCGAAGAGCGCACACTTCGGCCTGCCCTATTCAAGGGGTGGCGCCGAAAATGCCCGAACTGTGGCAACGGCCCCCTCCTGAAGGGGTACCTGAAAGTGCGCGAAAACTGCTCGGTTTGCCGTGAGGATTTCACTCCGCAGCGCGCCGATGATGGGCCAGCTTACCTGACCATCCTGATTGTGGGTCACCTGATGGCCCCACTGTTGCATATCGTGTTTGTGACCTGGCGGCCTGAACCGCTCATCATGTTCACGATTTTTGCGGTTGGATGCGTGGCGCTTTCCCTCTACCTTCTGCCAAGACTGAAGGGGGTTGTGGTTGCCTTTCAATGGGCCCGGCGCATGCATGGGTTCGACCGAAAAGCCCCCTGATCTCCACATAAGACGCCCGGGGGCAGAATGACCGTAGACAAGACAGCGATCCGCAATGCGGCAACCGTAATCGTGCTGCGTGATCGCGCCAGTGATCCGCATATCCTGATGGGACAACGTGGCGCCAAGGCGGCGTTCATGCCCAACAAGTTCGTCTTTCCGGGCGGGGCCGTGGACAAGGCCGACGCTGACATTCCCCTGGCGGGGCCGGTGCCTGGCTTGTGTCTTGAGCGTTTGCAGGAACAATCCGACCCTGGTATGGCGCATCCCCTGGCTGTCGCGGCGGTCAGAGAACTCTGGGAAGAAACCGGGCAGATCATCGGGCAAAAAGGGTCCTGGGACATCACACCGCCCGAGGATTGGGTGAGTTATGCGGAAACCGGCCATGTGCCTTCGGGCCACGCGCTGCAGTTTGTGTTCCGCGCCATCACGCCCCCCGGCCGTCCGCGCCGCTTTGACGCGCGGTTCTTCCTGCTGGATGCCGCGGAACTGGCCAGCGATCCGGATGACTTTGGGCAGGCCTGTGATGAGCTGTCCCACCTGCAGTGGATTCCGTTGCAGAAGGCGCGGGAGTTCGATCTGCCCTTTATCACCGAGGTCGTTCTGGCCGAGGTGGAGGCGCGGGTCGACAACCCAGGCCCGCCGGAAATCGTGCCATTCTTTCGCAACACCGACGAAGAAGCGCTGTTCATGCAGCTCAAAGGGCGCATGCCCGATTGGCGCGACGAATAAGCGAGGCTCCCGCCAGGTTGACTCTGCATCAGAGATGCAGTGCACCCTGTTGGGCATGGCTCAGCATAGCTGAGCCTGTGGAGGGGCGCTGCCCCTTTTGGCCTGCGGCCAATTCACCCCGGAGTATTTTTGGCGAAATGAAGGCCTGGATCGGCCTAGAGCCACAGGACCAGGGCAAAGATTGACCCTGACAGCAGTGCCATGCCAAGCCATTCGCGCAGAGTAATCTTTTCGCGGAAGAACAGCACCGAGGCCAGGATGGCAAAGATCAGTTCGACCTGCCCCACGGCTTTGACGTAAGCGGCGTTCTGCAGTGTGAAGGCCGTGAACCAGCTGAAAGAACCAGCCATGCTGGTCAGGCCGATCCATCCGGCGGTTCTCCAGGCGGCCATGACGCGGGCGATTTCCCGGGGTTCGCGTATCGAAAGCCACAAGGCCATCCCCAGAGTCTGCAGCGTTGTGACCGCCGCAAGAGTCACCAGCGCCCGGAGCAGTGGCGCATCCGCGGCCACCTCGAGCGACGCGCCGCGATAACAGACGGCGGACACGCCAAACAACGCCCCGGCAAACAGACCCAACGCAGCCGAGGGACTGAGCAAGCGTCGCCACAGGGCGCCTGTACGTTCGACCGGGCCGGAGAGTATCAGAACGCCCGTGACGCCGATCAGAATGGCAATCAGCCCGAGCTGGCTGAGCACATCCCCCAGAAGAACCAGCCCGACCAGAGCAGTCATCAGGACTTCGACCTTGATGAAGGTGATGCCCACCGCAAAGTTGCGCCGACCGAACAAGAGGACCGTACAAACGGTGGCGGTGATTTGCGCCGCCCCCCCAAAAGCACCATAGACCCAAAAGGACATGCCGGGGGCAGACAGCTGTGCCCCAGCCAGGAGACACAGGCCCAGCGCCAGAACTGCCAAGGGCGCAGAGTAAACAAACCGCGCGAACGTGGCCCCTGCCGCAGAGAGGGTGGCCTGGGCGAGGTGCTTTTGCAGCATGAAACGCACTGTCTGGAACAGCGCGGCAGCCAAAGAGGCGACAATCCAGAAATCCATGCCGCCCTTAGATCATGGGGTCAGTCGCGAGGCCAGAGCGGATGCGGCACCGGGTCTTTGGCCTTGAAGAAATAGCGGCTGAAAATCTCTGCGTAAGAGCGGTAGTAGTAGCTGTCGTTGCGGCTGAGATAGCGCTCGCGATGTTCACGAAAGAGCCTGGGCAGATTGTACCAGGCGACACGCGGGTGCATGTGATGCACCACGTGCAGCGAATTGTAGAGGAATATCCAGGCCAGCGGCCCATGGTCTTCGATGATGACCGTGCGTCCCCGTGCGCGCTCGTGCGCCTGATGCTCGAGGAAGGTGCGGATTTTCAGGATGGAGAGCGCCACATAGGCCGACAGCAGATAGGCCCAGATTGGCAGCGCTGACACAGCGACCATCCACCAGATGGCCACCCCCACAGCCGGAACGTGCCAGAGCCATCCACGCAGCGCGGCGCCATCTCCGCTGCGGATGGCTTTCCAGTCCCCTGCCATAAAACAGACCTGCCCCAGCGCCGGGCCAATCAGCAACCGCCCAAGAAGCGTGTTGTTGAACCGGCGCAACCCTTTCAACCAGCGTGGCATGTCCTGCCAGACCGCAGGGTCGAGATAGTTGGTCTCGGGGTCGTCATAGGGGTCGGTCAGGATCGAATCCTGATGATGCGCAAGATGCGTGTCGCGAAAGCGGTAATAGGGAATGGCCAACCCAATGGCCGGAAGCACCATCAGGTCGCTCAAACGCTGATTGCGGAAGGGATGGCCGTGCAAAACCTCATGGGTGAGGGACGAATGCAGCGCAATCGCGAGTGTCGTTAACAGGATGCCCAGTGGCAGAAACAGTGTGGTGGCCCAGGTCGTTCCAATGACGAATGTTCCGTAACACAGGATCAGCATGGCCAGTGTAGGCCATTCAACAGCGGGTCTTTTGTGGCGCGGATCAGACATGACGCCCCCACCGCACGTGGGACCAAACCCGTTCATAGACCAGATAGAGCGTGAACCCGATCGCAGTATTTATCAACGCCATCGCGCCGCCAACAGCCACCGAGCCGGTGGCCAGCAGCCCCACGAGGCTCATCATCAGCAACCCCATCAGGTTCCAGATCACTGCTTTGACCAATGACCGCTTTCGGGTTTCCATTTTTACTCTCATCCTCTTGCCTTCACAAACCTGTTATCAGCGGCAGATCATCTTCGGAATTCTGAAAGTAATTCACAAAATCCAGCTTTGGTGATAAAAATCATCTTATGGGCACAAACATCGACAAACGCCTGCGCGCCGACCGCTTTCGGCAGCGATTGGCCGCCGCCATGCGCACCAAGGACGTCAGTCAAAGCGCGCTGGCCCGCAACATTGGCGTGGATCGCTCGACGATCTCGCAACTTCTGAAGGATCAGGGTGCCCGCCTGCCAAATGCGCAGGTGGTGGGAGAATGCGCCTCGGCGCTTGGGGTCTCGGCGGACTGGTTGTTGTCACTGACCGACCGCCCCGAAAGTGCGGCTGATATCCTTGCCAACTCGCTGACACTCACTGCGGCACCGCGTGCGCTGGTGGATGAGCAAATCTTTGACTGGCACCTGGAAGCGGCGGGCTACAAGATTCGCCATGTGCCTGCGGGCCTGCCCGACATGCTCAAAACACGTGACGTTCTGGAATGGGAATACTCACCTCATCTGGGCCGCACCACAGAGCAGGCGATTGGCGCCTCCGAGGACCGGCTGAACTGGATGCGTGCAAGCCAGTCGGATTATGAAATTGCCCTGCCGCTTTATGAGCTTTCGAGCTTTGCCAAGGGCGTGGGTTATTACGAGGGCTTGCCTGCCGGATTGCGCCAAGCCCAGCTGGATCACCTGAGATCTCTGACCAAACAGCTCTATCCGCGCCTGCGCGTCTATCTGTTCGATGCACGACGACTGTTCTCGGCCCCGATCACGGTATTTGGTCCACTGTTGGCAGTGCTTTACCTAGGGCGCAATTACTTGGCTTTTCGTGATACCGAGCGGGTGCAGGGCTTTACCGAGCATTTTGACAATCTTGTGCGGCAGGCCTCGATCACGGCGCGCGCGCTGCCCGACCATATCGAGACCCTCAGGCGTGCGACCTAAACCTTTGGGTCCGGGTTCACGGTATGGCCATCAACGGCGATGACCTGCCCCGAGACAAACCGCGCCGCGTCTGATCCCAGAAACACCGCCATCTCACCAATGTCGCGGGCTTCAACAAAGCTGCCCATCGAGGTGCCCGAGGCATAGCCTGCATAGACCTGATCACGGGTCATGCCCTTGGCCGCAGCCTCGCGGGCCAGCACACCTTCCATGCGCTCGCCCTCAACAGACCCAGGGCAAATCACGTTGCAGCGCCCGCCATGGGGTCCCAACTCCATCGCCAGGGTCTTGGCCAGCCCGATCACCGCCCATTTGGCGGCACAATAGGGCGACCGGTTGGGATAGCCATATTGCCCTGCGGTCGAAGAGGTCACGATGATCGACCCGGATCCGGCCTCTTTCATCATCGGCACCGCATGTTTTGCCGCAAGGAATGCGCCGTCGAGATTGACCGAGACACAAGCCCGCCAATCCTCGAGCGCGATGTTTTCCACTTGCGCCGTGGGGCCCGCCACGCCTGCATTGGCACAAAGCACATCCAGCCCACCCCAGCTGGCGCGCACCTCGTCAAACATGGCCGCCATCTGCGCCTCGTCAACCACATCGACGTGAGATCTGCGCCAATGCCCCGGTGCCTCATCCAGAAGCCGCGCGTTCAGGTCGCTGATCCACACCTGATAGCCGGCCTGGTCAAAAGCCTCGGCCATGGCGCGACCGATCCCGGACGCGCCTGCGGTGATCAGAACCCGGCGGTTCATCGTGGCTGGCCGACGTAGCGGCCCACACCTTCGGGTGCGGGCAAAGCCGCCTGAGCCTTGGAAATCATGGCCAGATTTGCCACGATCTCATCCGAAGGCACCGACGGGCGACGCGTTTCTAGGCTGACGTGGATCAGGATATGCTCACCCGTCGCCAAGAGTGTGTCACCCGCATACATCTCGTGCCAAAGGTGCATCTTCTTGCCCTCGGCACTCAGTACCCGCGTGCGCACCTCGATCCGCGCCCCCAGATGGGTTTCGTCGATGTGGCGGATATGGGTTTCTGCGGTGAAGTAGCTGCCGCCGGTTGCAATGTACTCCTGATCGCAACCAATAATCTCCATCAAGCGATCCGAGGCATCGGCAAAAGCATTCAGATAGCGGCTCTCGGTCATATGGCCGTTATAGTCCAGCCAGTCGATCGGCACGGCGCGGGCCACGGTCACGATGGGCTGTGAAGGATCCTCGATGTCGGCGGAACGTCGCACCATGCCGGACTCGGCCGCCAGTTTGACGTCGTGGGTGTTCATCAGCGCACCGGCACCCCAGTTCTGCCCCTTTAGCGCGCGCATCATGGCAACCAGGTTGTTGTCGCGGATGCGCTCCATCTCGCGGATATCCATATGGCCGGATTGCGCGTCGGACTGGCCTGCAATCAGGTCGACCAACTCGTCATTGAACTCGGGCACATCCATCAGTTTGGTCCAGGGCCATTTCAACGCCGGGCCGAATTGCGCCATGAAGTGTTTCATGCCCGCTTCACCACCCGCCACACGGTAGGTGTCAAACAGGCCCATCTGCGCCCAGCGGATGCCGAACCCCATGCGGATCGACTCGTCGATTTCTTCGGTGGTGGCGACGCCATCCTTGACCAGCCACAGCGCTTCGCGCCAGACGGCTTCAAGGAACCGGTCGGCTATATGTGCGTCGATCTCTTTACGCACGTGCAAGGGGTACATGCCCAGACCCGAAATGATCCCCTTGGCCCGCTCCACGACCTCGGGCGAGGTCTGGTCGCTGGGGACAATCTCGATCAAGGGCATCAGGTAAACCGGGTTGAACGGGTGCGCGACAAGGATTTGCTCGGGCCGCGCGGCCCCTTCCTGCAATTCGGACGGCTTGAAGCCACTGGTCGATGAGCCAATGATCGCCCCCGGCGCGCAGTGTTCCTGCAGGGTTGCGTAGACCTTGTGCTTGATCTCGAGCCGCTCAGGCACGCTTTCCTGAATCCAGTCCGCGCTCTCTACGGTTTCCGCGATGGTCTCGTGAAGGCTGAGCGCGCCCTCGGCTGGCAATGCCGTGTCGGAAAGCCCCGGCATAGACCGACGCGCATTGTCCAGCACTTCGCCAATCTTGCGCTCAGCCTCGGGGTCAGGATCGAACACCCGCACGTCCCAGCCGTTCAAAAGAAAGCGCGCAGCCCAGCCGCCGCCAATTACTCCACCGCCAATAATAGCCGCTGTTTTGGTCATGTTCTGATACCTTTGAGCAGCTCGGGCGAGGCATACAGCGCCTGCCCCCTGCTTCATCTTGAAAGAGTTTCTTGGGGGCGCACACGTGTCGTGCCATTGGTCCGAAAAACAATGGCGACGGGCTGGCCCCCAATCCTGTTACTTTGCCACCGGCGCGCGTTTGGTCAGCTTCAGCTTTTCGCGCACCTCTGCCGGGCC
This sequence comes from Shimia sediminis, assembly GCF_003990645.1. Classification (GTDB taxonomy): domain Bacteria; phylum Pseudomonadota; class Alphaproteobacteria; order Rhodobacterales; family Rhodobacteraceae; genus Shimia; species Shimia sediminis. The sequence continues at coordinate 67,422 of NZ_RYZK01000007.1, read as the reverse complement.
AATCACCCGTGCGCCCATGTTCTCGATGATGGTCACAGCGCGTTCTACCAGCTGATAGTTCTCGGCCAACACGCCCTTGTCGAGCCACAGGTTGTCTTCCAGACCAACCCGTACGTTGCCACCGGCCAATACGGCGGCAGCGACATAGGCCATCTGATCGCGGCCCAGCGAAAAGGCCGACCAGTTCCACTCGGATGGTACGTTGTTCACCAACGCCATGAAGGTGTTCAGGTCGTTTGGCGCCCCCCACGGCACACCCATGCACAGCTGCACCAGCGCGTCGGGCTCCAAAACGCCGTCTGCAACCAGTTGCTTGGCATACCAGAGATGGCCGGTGTCAAAGGCCTCGATCTCGGGCTTTACGCCCAGATCAGTCATCATCTGGCCCATCGCGGTCAACATGCCCGGCGTGTTGGTCATGACATAATCAGCTTCGGCAAAGTTCATGGTGCCGCAGTCGAGCGTGCAAATTTCAGGCAGGCATTCGACCACATGGGCCATACGTTCGGTTGCGCCGACCATATCGGTGCCTGCAATTGGGGGCAGCGGGGTTTCCACGCCGCCAAAGACCATATCACCGCCCATACCTGCGGTGAGGTTCAGCACCGCGTCGACTTCGGCGTCACGGATACGATCCGTCACTTCGCGGTACAGCCCCAGGTCACGGCTGGGCGCGCCGGTTTCTGGGTCACGCACGTGGCAGTGCACCACGGCGGCACCCGCCTTGGCCGCAGCAATGGCACTGTCGGCAATCTGCTTGGGCGAACGCGGCACATGTGGGCTGCGATCCTGCGTGCCACCCGAGCCGGTCACGGCGCAGGTGATGAAGACCTCTTTGTTCATTTGCAAAGGCATGGTGATTCCTTTCGAAAGATTTGCCCAAGTATCAGGTCGCTTGCGTTGCGATATTTTCCCTTTTACGAATGATACTTGATGAAAGACGCAAAAACCTTACTTGTTGGACACGATACCCCGCTTTCCACTGCGGTTCTCACGCTGGATCAGTGCAACACGCTGAGTTTTGCCGCTGCTGTGGACCCGATGCGCGCGGCCAATCGGCGAGCCGGGCGCAGTTTGTTCAACTGGAGTTTCTACACCCCGGACGGGCAGCCCGCTAAGCTGACCAGCGGTCTTGAAATACACGGCGCACCCATTGCGTCGGCCGCAACCTGCGACCTTCTGGTGATTGTCGCCGGATTTGGCCTCGAGGCGCACGCCACGCCGCGCTTGATGGCGTCTTTGCGGCGGCTGCACGGCACAGGCACCGCCATTGCCGCCATCGACGGCGCGCCGTGGTTGCTGGCCCAGGCAGGGCTGCTCGACGGGCACAGCGCCACGACCCACTGGGAAGACCTCGAAGATTTTGCCACACGTTTTCCTGCCATCGACACGCGCCGCGACCGATTTGTGATCGACCCGCCCTTTGCCACATCGGGCGGGGCGGCGCCGGGGATCGACATGATGCTGCACCTGATCGAGGCACGGTTTGGTGCTTCACTGGCCACACGCATTGCCAGCGCCTTTGTCTATGACCCGGTGCCGCCTGATGGTCGCGGCACAGGACCCGGAGCCACGCCTCGGCCTGTGCGCCGGAATCCACAGATCGCCCGCGCGCTGGACCTGATGCAGCGCCACATTGACGAACCCTTGCCCATTCCGGCCATCGCCCGCGGGCTGAGCCTCTCGACGCGCAGCCTGGAACAGCGGTTTCGCACCCACCTCGGGCAATCGCCGCACCAGTTCTATCTGCACCTGCGCCTGAACGAGGCGCACCGTCTCGCCATCGATACCTCGATGAGCGCCGGTGAGATCGCGGCAGCCACCGGATTCGCGTCGCAAGCCAGCTTTGCCCGCGCCTTTCGCGCCCTGCACGGGCTGTCCCTGCGCGACTTGCGCAAACGCCTTGAACGTTAGGCCACCAAAAATCGGGATTTGACAGATCGCGCCCCGGCCCCGCACTCTGTCAGGACACTTCAGTCCAATCAGGAGCGCAACGTGTCATTCTTCAAATCCATTTTCAGTACGGCCACCCTGGCCGCAGCCCTGGGCGTTTCCACACTCACCGCAGGCACCCAGGCCCAGGCTTTTGAACCCCTGCTCGGGGAAATTCGCACTTTTGGGTTCAACTTCTGCCCACGCGGCTGGGCCGCTGCGGACGGTCAGCTTTTGCCGATCAATCAGAACACGGCGCTCTTCTCGCTCTTTGGCACGATTTACGGCGGCGATGGCCGCACCACCTTTGGATTGCCGGACCTGCGTGGGCGGTTTGTCATGCACCAAGGCACCGGACCCGGGCTGACGCCGCGCAACATGGGCCAAAAGCAGGGGCAGGAAACCGTGACCTTGACCACCAATCAGATCCCCAGTCACACCCACGACGTTCTCATCACGCAGACGGAAGACGCGGGCAACAATGGCGGCCTTGTGGTCAAGCAGGCCAGCTCGACCGGCATGGCCTCTGGCGGCACCGCCAATGTCGGAGGCGGGCAGGCCCATGAAAACATGCCACCGCTTTTGGTGATGAACACCTGCGTCGCACTTCAGGGCGTCTATCCGTCCCGCAGTTAGGGCATGATGCTCTTGCCAACAAAAAAGGGGCCGCCTGGCCCCTTTTCTTTTGGTCTTTATCTGATTTCTCAGCCGCGCGCGTCGCGGATCAGCCGCAGGATGTCCTGTGCTGCTTCGGGAATGTTGGTACCCGGGCCAAAGATCGCCTTGACCCCTGCGTTTTGCAGGAACTCATAGTCCTGCTGCGGGATCACGCCGCCACAGATCACGATGATGTCTTCGGCGTCTTTCTGCTTCAGCGCTTCGATCAGCTGGGGGGCAAGGGTCTTGTGACCAGCGGCCTGCGAAGAAATCCCCACCACGTGCACGTCGTTGTCCACAGCGTCCTGGGCCGCCTCGTCCGGGGTCTGGAACAGCGGACCGACGTCGACGTCAAAGCCGATGTCGGCAAAGGCGGTCGCAATGACCTTGGCGCCACGGTCGTGACCATCCTGGCCCATCTTCACCACCAACAGACGCGGGCGACGGCCCTCTTCCTCGGCAAAGTCCTCGATGGATTTCTGGATCGCGGCAAAGCCTTCGTCGCCTTCGTAGGCCGCGCCATAGACGCCAGCCAGCGTTTTGACTTCGGCGCGGTGGCGGCCGAATTCCTTTTCCATAGCCATGCTGATTTCTCCAACTGAGGCGCGCGCGCGGGCGGCCTCGACTGCGGCGGCCAACAGGTTGCCGCCTTCTTTTGCCACGCGGGTCAGTTCGTCCAGAGCGGCGGTGCAAGCGGCATCGTCACGCTCGGCGCGCAGTTTCTCAAGCCGCGCGACCTGGCTTTCGCGCACGGCAACGTTGTCCACATCAAGAATGTCGATCACGTCTTCTTTCTCTTTGCGGTACTTGTTGACGCCGACAATAACCTCGTCACCCTTGTCGATCATTGCCTGACGGGTCGCGGCGCTTTCTTCGATACGCAGCTTGGGCATCCCCGAGGCCACGGCCTTGGTCATGCCCCCCATCTCCTCGACCTCTTCCATCAGCGCCCAGGCTTTCTGGATCAGGTCATCGGTCAGGCTTTCAACGTAATACGAACCGGCCAGCGGATCGACCACATTGGTGACGCCGGTCTCTTCCTGCAGCACCAGCTGGGTGTTGCGTGCGATGCGAGCCGAGAAATCGGTCGGCAAGGCAATCGCCTCGTCCAGCGCGTTGGTATGCAGCGACTGCGTGCCACCCAGAACAGCCGACATCGCCTCGTAAGCGGTGCGGATCACGTTGTTGTAGGGGTCTTGTTCCTGCAGGCTGACCCCTGAGGTCTGGCAGTGGGTGCGCAGCATCTTGGAACGCTCGTTCTTGGCACCAAACTCGGTCATCACACGATGCCAGAGCGTCCGCGCCGCGCGCAGCTTGGCCGCTTCCATGAAGAAGTTCATGCCAATGGCAAAGAAGAACGACAGACGGCCGGCAAACTTGTCGACATCCATGCCCGCATTCATTGCCGCACGCACGTATTCACGTCCATCGGCCAGCGTATAGGCCAGCTCTTGCACAAGGTTCGCGCCAGCCTCTTGCATGTGGTAGCCCGAGATCGAGATCGAGTTGAATTTCGGCATCTCGTTCGACGTGTACTCGATGATGTCCGAGATGATCTTCATCGACGGCTCGGGCGGGTAGATATAGGTGTTGCGCACCATGAACTCTTTCAGAATGTCGTTCTGAATGGTGCCCGCAAGAACCGATTTGTCATGGCCTTGCTCTTCGCCTGCCACGATGAAGTTTGCCAAAATCGGAACCACCGCACCGTTCATGGTCATCGAGACCGAGACCTTGTCCAATGGGATGCCGTCGAACAGAACCTTCATGTCCTCGATCGAGTCGATGGCCACACCGGCCTTGCCCACGTCACCCACCACGCGCGGATGGTCGCTGTCATAGCCGCGGTGCGTGGCCAGGTCGAAGGCCACCGACACACCCTGTTGACCAGCCGCCAAATTGCGGCGGTAGAATGCGTTGGATTCCTCGGCAGTCGAGAAACCAGCGTACTGACGGATCGTCCACGGACGGCCCGCATACATCGTTGCCTTGACGCCACGTGTGAACGGGCCAAAGCCGGGCATTGAGCCCATGTGGTCCAGACCTTCGGTGTCTTCCGCCGTATAAAGCGGCTTCACATCGATGCCTTCCAGCGTGTTCCATGTCAGGTCGTCCAACGGGCGGCCACGCAGCTCTTTTTCCGCGAGCGCCGACCAGTCCTCTTTCTTGGTCATGTCCTTTTCCTCATCTCTGGGGCGATCCACATCAGGATCAGGCCCATTCACTCTTTGAATTGCTGACAGGCGGCATATATTGGTGAGGACAGGAGAGTCCGCCCATGCGCCGCTTGGCATTTGTTTTGATTACGTTTCTGGGAAGTTCCGCACTGGCCGCCGATGGCGCAGCCACGGACGAACCCGCATTGTTCATGGATGGCACCGAGGTGGCATTGTCCGATTTTGAGTGGTTGAAGCGCCCGGTGGTCGTCTTTGCCGACAGTCCGAACGACCCCCGGTTTCGCCAGCAGATCGACCTGTTGCAAGACAGCCCCGACCTTTTGGAAACTCGCGATGTCGTGGTGTTGACCGATACCAACCCTGCAGCCCAAAGCGCTCTGCGCACGGAACTGCGCCCACGCGGTTTCATGCTGGTGGTGATGGGCAAGGACGGCAAGATATACCTGCGCAAACCTTCGCCGCGCAATCTGCGCGAGATCACGCGCTCAATCGACGGCATGCCCCTGCGCCAGCAGGAAATCCGCGACCGCCGCGCTGATCCGATCAGATAACACGGCATCACACGTCCCCCCTGACGAAGAAGACTTCGTTTCGGGTTGGATCGAGCAGAGTTACGGCATTGGTGCGCGGCGAATAGATCATCATAACACGAGTGTCGTTCAAAGCCGCCACATAGCGCGCCTGTTCCGCGTCATCCATACAGTCCTTGCCCCCGACACCGGCAGACAAAAGCCCAAGACCATCCGGCAGATCGGCGCTCATCACCATTTCTGAAACGGCTGTCGGGCTTTGGTTTGCAAAGGCAAATGCCACACTGTGCCCGGCAGAGATATCCTGCAGTGCATCACGCAGGTCGCTGGCCACCCGTACCCCAACCAACAGGTGGGGAGAGAGGGTTTCGAACCGCGCCGCCGTGCAGGACAGGCGCGAGTCAAAATGCAACGTAGCCCCGATGGCCACCCATTGACCCAGCTCGTCGCGAACAGCCGCCTCGGAGTCCATGGCACAGCCCGCCAGACCGGCAGCGGCCAAGGCCCCTGCCAGCATCTGAGCATGATATGACTGTGCCAAGGTCATCGGCGTTATTCGAACTCCATGATGACATCATCCACGGCCAGGCTGTCGCCTGCGCTCGCGTTGATCTTGGTCACAACGGTGGTCTTTTCGGCGCGCAGGATGTTTTCCATTTTCATGGCTTCCACGGTGCAGAGCGCCTGACCTTCCTGAACCTCATCGCCAACTTCGACATCGACTTTGACGATCAGACCCGGCATCGGGCAGAGCAGCAGCTTGGAGGTGTCCGGTGCGACCTTTTCCGGCATCAGCTTGGCCAGTTCTGCCTGACGCGGGGTGCGCACGTGCACGCTCAGGTCCGCACCACGGCTGCGGATACGGAACCCGCCCGAGATCTTGCCAACCTTCAAAACCAACTTTTCTCCGCCCACTTTCAGGGTTGCCAGCTGGTCGCCCGGCGTCCAGTTGCTGGTCACGCGCAGCTTATCACCGTCGGCAAACTTGACGGTCGAGCCCTTCTTGTCGGCCTTGACCTTCACCGCGAATTCTTCGCCCTGCAGCGTCACAACCCATTTCTTGCCAACGCGGCGCTCGTGGTTGTCCATGCGTCCCGAAACCCGGGTCCGACGGATTTCGGCAACGCGGTGCATCGCCGCCGTTGCCGCCGCAATCCGGCGCAGCGTGTCCTTGGGCAAGGTCACGCCATCGAAGCCATCAGGATACTCTTCCTCGATAAAGGCCGTGGTCATGTCCCCCGAGATGAACTTGGGATGATCCATCACCGCGCTGACGAAGGGCAGGTTGTGGCCGATGCCTTCCAGCTCAAAGCCGTCCAGCGCGTTGCGCATGGCTTCGATCGCCTCACCCCGGGTCGGGGCCCAGGTACAAAGTTTGGCGATCATCGGGTCATAGTACATGCTGATCTCACCGCCCTCAAAGACGCCGGTGTCGTTGCGCACAGCGTAATCGTCACCCTCAATAGCAACGTCGGCCCACTTGCCGTTGTCCTGCATCGGACCGGCAGCAATCTCGGCCGGGGGGCGATACCGGGTCAGACGACCGATGGACGGCAGGAAGTTGCGATAGGGGTCTTCCGCATAGACACGGTTTTCAATGGCCCAGCCGTTGATGCCCACATCCTCCTGCGTGATGCTCAGAGGCTCACCATTGGCGACACGGATCATCTGCTCCACGAGGTCCACGCCGGTGATCAGCTCGGTCACAGGGTGTTCAACCTGCAGACGGGTGTTCATTTCGAGGAAATAGAAATTCCGGTCTCCATCGACAATGAATTCCACCGTACCAGCACTGGCATAGCCCACGGCCTTGGCCAACGCGACCGACTGTTCGCCCATCGCCTTGCGGGTGGCTTCATCCAGGAACGGCGACGGCGCCTCTTCGACGACCTTCTGGTTCCGGCGCTGGATCGAGCATTCGCGCTCGTTCAGGTAGATGCCGTTGCCATGCGCGTCGCAGAGCACCTGAATCTCGATGTGGCGCGGTTGGGTGACGAATTTCTCGATGAAAATCCGGTCATCGCCAAAGCTGTTTGCTGCTTCGTTCTTGGACGACTGAAAGCCTTCGCGCGCTTCCTGATCGTTCCAGGCGATCCGCATGCCTTTACCACCGCCACCGGCGCTGGCCTTGATCATCACCGGATAGCCGATCTGGTTCGAGATTTTCACGGCCTCGTCCGCGTCCTCGATCAACCCCATGTAACCGGGCACAGTCGACACGTTGGCCTCTTGCGCGATCTTTTTCGAGGTGATCTTGTCGCCCATCGCTTCGATGGCACCTACCGGCGGGCCGACAAACGCCACACCTTCTGCGGCCAGCGCTTCAGCGAACTTCGAATTCTCCGACAGGAATCCGTAGCCCGGATGCACGGCCTGCGCTCCGGACTGGCGGATCGCATCCATCACCTTGTCGATGACGATATAGGACTGGTTCGCGGGGGGCGGGCCGATGTGCACCGCTTCATCCGCCATCTTCACGTGCAGCGCCTGCTTGTCGGCATCCGAGTAGATGGCAACAGTCTTGATGCCCATCTTGCGGGCGGTCTTGATCACGCGGCAGGCGATCTCGCCACGGTTGGCAATCAGGATCTTATCGAACATTTGATGTCCCTTCTTGGTCTTGGCCCAACGCTGCGCGCGGGCTCATGGATACAAAAAAGCCACCGACTCCTGCTGAGGAGTCGATGGCTTTGTGATGGCTGTGGAGGCGCGGTTCCGCGCCCCGAAAAATCAGGGTGTTAACACTTGCTGGGGTTTTCCTTGCAGTAGACGACGTTGGCCGCACTGCCGACGGCCGCACCTGCCAGCCAGCTCCCGCCAACCACAGCTGCCGTGGCTGCCCCTGCACCGGCGCCGATAACGGCTTGCTCTTGCCACGTGTCACCGCAGGCCGCCAGCCCGAACACCATTGCCGCGCCCAAAAGCGCGAGTTTGAAGTTTTCCATGATGAACCGCCTTTTCTGTTCTCTGCCTCTGAGGCGCAGATTGCCTGTTTCAGCGCGCAAGAAAAGCGTATTCCACCGGCAGCGCCGGTTTTGGCAACGATCTGCCGATTACGCAAAGGTGTGAGGGCACCAAGGAAAAATGCGGGTGTTCCGAGAGGGACGCTTTCGGAACACCCGCTAGGGGAAGGGTAACGGAAAATACTGTTACAGGTGCGATCCCTGGTCTGACCGATCACCATGTCCCGACTATTCGCAAGGCCGTGGAGCCGCGCAATGCCCTTGGCTTGCGCAAGTGCACATTGGGCCGCTTCCCGCGCATTTTGGCATGAGATAGGCAAAATCACGCCCAATCCTCCTCGAATGCTTCGGGGAAGGAGACGCGCGCCACGTTGACGTCAATTACAAGAAGTGCTTCGTAATCCGCCGGATCAAAAGTTTCGGGGTCCGCTGGCACCACCTCGCGGCCAAACAGCCAACTCAGACGGCCCGCATCCAGATTGCCGCGTTCAAACGGCTGGTCACCGAAATTCTGCCAAAGCGCTTGCATAAAGCCCGCGTCGGCGCGGCGATCCGCTGGCCTGCGGTCGCGATAGCGCTCGCGCCGGGTGATCGGCGTGACCCCTTTGGGGTTCGGGCGGCGGATAACGAATTGGAAATCAGTGCCGGACAAACGTCCGGGGAAACCACGGTGCTTCAGCATGCCGCGTCCTCCCGTGGTGAAAGGTTGCGGTGGTCGGCGGGCCACATCGCGGCCCGCCAGCCCGTTAGGGCGGAATTACTTGTATTTACCGGTGTAGACCGGTTCTTCCGAGATCGGCGCGGGGTCAACCACGACGTATTCTTCGACCGGCGCGGTGTCAGCACAGGCCGCGACCAGCGCGACGAGACCGATGGCCAGCAAGGATTTGATACTGTTCGACATGTCTTTCTCCAGTTGTTTTTTACTCTTGCAACAGGGTCTGTTAACCCTGCCTGCCCCACTTTTTGGACAACACCCACAGGGATGCATCCGAGGGCAAGAGTACTGGATTCAGACGTAAAAATATATAGATAGCGGCCCTTGTTCATGTGCTGTGGCCGCAAAGCCGCAATTCCGGGGTGCTTGGCACGGGCGGGCGCAAGATGTAGTGGTGGCATCAGAAACCCTCCCAGATACAGGACCCGTTTTCGATGCGGTACGCCTCGAAAAACTGGGTGGCAACATGGGAAACGGCGCCAAACTCGGTTTCCCGGTCCGCGAGCGAAATGATGATCTGGTCCACCGATGTCTCGGCTTTTTCAAGGGCGCGGCGCGCGTGAACTTCGCAGAGATAGAGAAAGTCCGGCTCGACATCGTCAAAGGTGATGCCCTCTTGCCCGATGATCGGCATGACATAGCGGAACCGGGCCACGTCACTGTTGTCCTGCCGCGTTTCATAGATCACTTCATGCAGGCTCAGCTCAAAGCCCGAGGGCACAGCCAGGGACTCCTCCAAATCCCCGGCCATGGCCGCGCCACAAAGGGCCCCTCCAAACGCGGCAAATGCCGTCACGCGCCAGAATTTTCTAGAAAATTCTGCGCTGCAAAAACCTTCTAGAAGGTTTTTGCCCACCCGCAGCCTATTCGTGCAGCTTCTAGGCATGGGTGCCCTCCCGGTGCGCCGCAAAGACGCTCCAGCGGGCCCGCAAATCCGGATCGCTCAACATTTCGGCAATACGCGCGTCCACGCTGGCCTTGTCATGCGCGCCTTCGACGCGTCCTCCTGCGATGATCTCACAAGCATCCCCGCGCCGCGTCACACGCACCGCCGGTGCAAAGCCCCGCAAAGCCTGTAATGTCCGCCACAGATCCTGCCGCACCTGCTGCGCCAACCGCAGCCGCCCGCCATCGGGCAGCGTCGTCTCGGCAGCCACGTCAAACCGCACCGGCAAGGCCCGCGTCACAGTCAGGCTGTCGCCCTCCCGCAGGATATGCCAGCGATTGCGGCTCACTTGGGCGCCTCTTCGTCAAAGGTCGGGAAGTCAGCAGGCGAGATGATCTCGATCAGCTCCATATCGTCGGAGTGACGCACTTCGCGATGTTTGATGCCCGGCGGCTGCAAGACGCAAGACCCTTCGCGCAACAGATGCTCGCCCTGCCCTTCGTATTCAAACACCACCCAGCCCTTGGTCACATAAACCATCTGAAAATCCAGCTCATGAGAATGCCACGCACCGGGGCTTTCCATACCCGGCACAGCGCGGATCACATGCGCGCCGAACTTGCCCTGGGTCGCTTCCTTGATCCCGAGTTGCCGGTACTCAAAGAACGCCCGCAGCCCCGCGCCCTCAAACTTGCCGTCATCGGCGTGAGCGATGGAAAAGGCCTGATTTTTCCAGAGTTGGGTCATGGTGCCTCCCTAAAGTGGGTTCTCAACCCACCGCGGCGGTCAGGTGGGTTGAAACCCACCCTACCCTTTTCCACCAACACCCCGCTTAGAGCGGAATGTTGTCGTGCTTCTTCCACGGGTTCTCGAGTTTTTTGTTACGAAGCGACGCAAAGGCCCGCGCCACCCGCTTCCGCGTGCCGTGCGGCATGATCACTTCGTCGATGAAGCCGCGCTCAGCCGCCACAAACGGGTTGGCAAAGCGGCTTTCATAATCGGCAGTGTGCGCGGCAATCTTCTCGGCATCTCCCAGATCGGCACGATGGATGATCTCGGTCGCCCCTTTGGCACCCATCACGGCGATCTCGGCCGTTGGCCATGCGTAATTAAAGTCACCACGCAGGTGCTTGGAGGCCATCACGTCATAGGCGCCACCATATGCCTTGCGAGTGATCACGGTCACTTTCGGCACCGTGGCTTCACCGTAAGCAAACAGGAGCTTCGCGCCGTGCTTGATGACGCCGCCATATTCCTGAGAGGTGCCCGGCAGGAAGCCCGGCACGTCGACCAGCGTCAGGATCGGGATTTCAAAACAGTCACAAAAGCGCACGAACCGCGCCGCTTTGCGCGACGAGTCGATGTCGAGACAGCCCGCCAGCACCATCGGCTGGTTGGCGACAACACCCACGGTCTGGCCTTCAAGGCGCATGAAACCGGTGATGATGTTCTTGGCATAGTCTTCCTGAATCTCGTAGAAATCCCCCTCATCGGCAACTTTAGCGATGAGTTCCTTCATGTCATAAGGCGTGTTGGGGTTTTCCGGCACCAGCGTATCCAGGCTGTCCTCAATGCGACCCGGCTCATCAAAGAACGGGCGCACGGGCGGCTTTTCGCGGTTGTTAAGCGGCAGAAAGTCGACCAGGCGACGCACTTCAGCCAGCGCCTCAACGTCGTTTTCAAACGCACCATCTGCCACGCTGGATTTCTTGGTGTGGGTCGAAGCCCCCCCCAGTTCCTCTGCCGTCACCACTTCGTTGGTCACGGTTTTTACAACATCCGGGCCAGTCACGAACATGTAAGAGGTGTCTTTGACCATGAAGATAAAGTCGGTCATCGCAGGCGAGTACACCGCACCACCGGCGCAGGGGCCCATGATCACGCTGATCTGCGGCACCACACCCGAAGCCATGATATTGCGTTGGAACACTTCGGCATAACCCGCGAGCGAGTCGACGCCTTCCTGAATACGCGCCCCGCCCGAATCGTTCAGGCCGATGATCGGCGCGCCATTCTGAACGGCCATATCCTGAATCTTGCAGATCTTTTCGGCGTGGGTTTCCGAGAGCGAGCCGCCAAACACGGTAAAGTCCTGGCTGAACACATAGACCATGCGGCCATTGATCGTGCCCCATCCAGTCACCACGCCGTCCCCGGCAGGTTTGTCCTTTTCCATGCCAAAATCAGTGCAACGATGCGATTTGAACATGTCGAACTCTTCAAACGAGCCCTCGTCCAGCAGCAGCTCGATGCGCTCACGGGCGGTCAGTTTACCCCGGCCATGCTGGCTGTCGATACGGCGCTGACCGCCTCCAAGGCGGGCGGTGGCACGGCGGTCTTCCAGTTCCTGGAGGATATCTTTCATGGTAAGTCCCCTTTGATTTGGGGCGACACTAAGGGGTCGAGCCCGTGCTGCAAAGCAGAATCCCGCAAATTTGCAAACCCTGGAAAACCACTTGAGTGCGAATTGCAAAACTGCATACAAAACGCGCCGCGACGTAGGCGACACACCCCATAGACATTGTTCGATCCAAAGCGTAGCTCTTGAAGTATGGCACAAGCTTACCAGGCGCGGTTTCTCGATCGCACCACCCCACCACATATCGTGACGTTGATCCTGCTAGCGGGTCTTTCCGCGCTGAGCATGAACATCTTCCTGCCCAGCCTGCCGGGTATGGCCGCCTATTTCGAAACCGACTATCGCGTCCTGCAACTCTCGGTCGGGGTTTATCTCGGGGTGAATGCGGTGCTTCAGGTCCTGATAGGGCCGATCTCGGACAAGGTCGGGCGACGGCCGGTTATTGTTTGGGGATTGGTTCTGTTCCTGCTGGCAACCCTCGGCTGTCTCTATGCGCCGAACGCCACGATCTTCCTGATCTTCCGCATGGCCCAGGCCGCCATTGTCACGGCCATGGTCCTGAGCCGCGCCATCGTGCGCGACGTTGTGCCAGCCGATCAGGCCGCCTCGATGATCGGTTATGTCACAATGGGCATGACCGTGGTTCCGATGCTGGGCCCGGTTCTTGGAGGCGTACTCGAAGCCCAGTTCGGCTGGCACGCCAACTTTTGGATGCTGTTTGCACTGGGCCTTGTAATTCTCGCGCTCAGCTGGGCGGATTTGGGCGAGACGCGCCGCGCCTCGGGCCTCAGCCTCGGTCAGCAGTTCCGCGAGTACCCGGAGCTTCTGCGAAGCCCGCGATTCTGGGGCTACGCGATGGCCTCGGCGCTGTCGTCAGGAGCGTTCTTTGCCTATCTCGGGGGCGCACCCTTTGTGGGAACTGTGCTTTTCGGACTCAGCCCAACCCTGTTGGGGCTCTATTTTGGCGCACCAGCACTTGGCTATTTCTTTGGTAATTTCCTGTCAGGCACATTGTCGGCACGGATAGGGGTGAACCGCATGGTCGAATGGGGGTGCTTGGTGGCTGTGGCAGGCGTCGCAACGTCGATGATGCTGTTTCAGCTCGGTTTTGGCAGCGCCGAAGTATTCTTTGGCTTCATGACCTTTGTCGGAATTGGCAACGGCATGACCATCCCCAATGCAACCGCGGGCGCTCTGTCGGTGCGCCCTCACCTCGCGGGCACAGCCTCCGGGCTTTCCGGAGCGATCATGATTGGTGGCGGTGCGGGCCTGTCCATGTTGGCGGGTGCGCTATTGACGGAAGAAACCGGCGCGCAGCCTCTGCTTTGGATCATGCTGACCACCGGCGCGTTGGGCATTGCAGCCATCCGTCTGGTGATCCTGCGCGAAAAGCGCCTGCCGATTTAGCCACAGGAACGGGGTGACGGCACGAGTTTGCAAAGCTATCTTTGCAAGAGCTAAGTCACGTCACCCGAGGATTCGATGGCCACTCAGAAACTCTATGCCGGAGCCAAACTGCGCGAAATCCGCACCCGCCTGTCCCTGACACAAAAGGAATTCGCCCAGAAGCTCGGGGTTTCCCTGCCCTATCTGAACCAGATGGAGAACAACAACCGCCCGGTTTCAACCACAGTGGTACTGGCACTGGCGCAAGAGTTCGGGCTGGACGTGACTGAGCTCAGTACCGGTGACAGCGAACGACTTGTCAGCGACATGCGCGAGGCCATGGCAGATCCCATCCTGGCTGAAAGCCCCGCACCCTTGGCCGATCTGCGCCTCACGGCCTCGAACGCGCCGGCCTTTGCCCGCGCCTTTCTGGAACTGCACCGCGCCTATCGCCAGACCCACGAGCGGCTCGCCTCGCTTGACGAAGCGTTGGGGCGCGAAGACGTGCAGATGCAGCCCAGCCCCTGGGACGAGGTGCGTGATTTCTTCCATTACTGCGATAACTATATCGATGCTGTGGACCATGCCGCTGAGAACTTTGCCGCGCGCGCTGCGGCCTTGGGCGGCGTGCGCAATGCCGCGATCAGGACCCTGAACGACAAAGGCGTGGCAGTGACGTTCACCGACGAAGACCGCCTGCGCCACTATGATCCCGAAGCGCGCACCATTTCACTGTCAGACCGGTCTGCAACCGAGACCCAGACCTTTCAGTTGCTTCTGCAGATCGCGCTCTTGCAGTCCGACAAACTGCTCGAGGCCACGCTCGACCTCGCCCGGTTCCAGACGGATGCCGCGCGGGCCATCGCCAAGATCGGGCTGGCAAACTACTTTGCCGGGGCCGCGATGATGCCCTATGGCCAGTTCCTCGAAGCCGCGCGGGAAACCCGCCATGATCTGGAAGTGCTGGCCAATCGCTTTGGTGCCTCGATCGAACAGGTGGCCCACCGCCTCTCAACCCTGCAACGCCCCGGCGCCAAGGGCATTCCGTTCTTTTTTGTGCGCGTCGATCAGGCGGGCACCATCACCAAGCGTCACTCGGCCACCCGCCTGCAATTCGCCCGCTTTGGCGGTGCCTGCCCCTTGTGGAACGTACACAGGGCGTTCGAAACACCGGGGCGTTTCCTGCGTCAACTGGCCGAAACCCCCGATGGCGTGCGCTACTTCTCTCTCGCCCGCGATGTTTCAAAGACCGGGGGGCATTATGGCGCGCCCGTGCGCCGCTATGCCATCGCCTTGGGCTGTGAAATCCGCCACGCCGACGCATTGGTCTATGCCGATCACATGGACATATCGACCGCAGAAGCCTTTGAGCCGATCGGCATCTCCTGCCGAATTTGCGAGCGCACCCATTGCCACCAACGCTCGGTGCCCCCGTTGGAGCGGCGTCTCAGCATCGATGAAAACCAGCGCGGCGTGTTGCCCTATGAGGTTGGATAAAAAGATTTGAAGCCTCCGGCGGGGATATTTGAAGCCAAAAGAAGATGCGGGTGTTGGTAAGGCTCTTTGTGGTGCTTCTGGTGCTGGTGTTGGGTACTGTCGTCTTGGGCAGCATGGCAGAGCGCTGGGTGATCTATCCGTTTGACCCACGCGAAGTCTCACCGGAGAATGTCGGCTTGCCGGAGGTGGCCGTGCAAAGGTTGGATATCAATGGCGCGTCACTGGTGGTCTGGGTAGCCGACCCCAAGCGAGGCAAGCCGGTGATCCTGTATTTTCACGGCAATGCGGGCAACCTTGCCAATCGCAAGGGACGTTTTCAGCACTTTCTCAATCAGGGATACGGGCTGATCGCGCCCGCTTATCGCGGCTCCTCAGGCAGTTCGGGCTCCCCGTCAGAAGAGGTCCTGATCGCGGATGCAGCGGCGCTTTATGTAGAACTCGACCTGAGCAAGCGACCTGTCGTAGTCTACGGCGAAAGCCTTGGCACCGCCGTTTCCATCGCCTTGGTCGAGACGCTGGCGGCACCACCCTCCGCCGTGATCCTGGAAGCCCCCTTTACCTCGATCCCGGGACTGGCAGGGCTGCATTACCCGGGCACGGGGTCGCTGGCAGAAAACCTCGACAACACATGGCGCAGCATCGACCGGGCATCGGCGCTTACCATGCCGCTCCTGATCCTGCATGGCACACAGGACGACCTCATTCCTAACGAGATGGGGCGACAGATTTTCACCGCCGCCCCATCGAGGGAAAAAGATTTTCACGCGGTGCAAGGCGCGGGTCATACCGACCTCTGGCGCGCCAGCACCCAAGCGCGCCTCTGGCGCTTTATCGATGCTTACGCTTTGGACTTGAGATAGGCGTAAACCTCATCCTTGACCAAGCCGCGCCGCTTGCGCAGGTCCACCTCAGAGAGTTCCTCGCGAGGTTCCACGTTGGTTTCCGCACGGTGCACTTTGCGGTTCAGGTCATGATAATCGTCGAACAGCTTGGCAAAATGGGCATCCGAAGTTTTCAGTTCGCTCATCAGTGCGACAAATTCTGGGAATTCTTCGGCCAGTTCGTGCGGGACGTGAGACATATGTTGCGCTCCTCTTGTCTAAAGTCGAACCGAGCCTAGCGGGCGTTTGTCTGCCAGTGCTTTGACACGGATCAAACACCTCTGGATTTTGGCATATTTTACCGCTGAGAGGTTTCCCAGTTCGGGTTGAACCAGGGCTCATCGTTCGCCGGTGCCAGCATGCCGCGCCCAAGGATATGATCGCTGGCCTTTTCACCGGTCATGATCGATGGCCCATTCAGATTGCCATTGGTGATACGCGGAAAAATCGAGCTGTCGGCGACGCGCAGATTGTCAACGCCGATGACCCGGCATTCCGGGTCCACAACGCTTTTGGGGTCATCCACGGCCCCCAGACGGCAGGTTCCACAGGGGTGATAGGCGCTCTCGGCGTGCTCGCGGATGAAGCTGTCCAGCTCATCGTCGGTCTGCAACGCATTGCCCGGCTGGATCTCGTGTTTGACAAAAGGCTTCATGGCGTCCTGCTCAAAAATCTCACGCGTGAGCCGCAGGCATTGGCGGAAATCGATCCAGTCCTGCTCTTCGGACATGTAGTTGAAGAAGATGTTCGGCGCAGCCCTGGGGTCCGAGGACGCAAGCGTCACCTCCCCGCGCGATTCGGCGCGCATCGGGCCGGTATGAGCCTGAAACCCGTGCCCCTCGGCCGAGGCCTGCCCGTCATAACGCACGGCGATCGGCAAGAAGTGGTACTGGATATCCGGGTATTTGATCCCGGCACGCGAACGTATGAACCCTGCGCTCTCGAATTGGTTCGAGGCCCCAAGGCCGGTCTTGGTGAACAGCCACTGCGCGCCGATCAATCCTTTGCCGATCAGGTTCCAATACTTGTAGAGCGTTATCGGTTTCTTGCAGGCATATTGCACGTAAACCTCAAGATGGTCCTGCAGGTTCTGCCCCACGCCCGGACGGTCCGCGATGACCTCGATCCCATGTTCGGCCAGATGCGCCGCCGGACCAATCCCGGACAGCATCAACAGCTTGGGTGAGTTCAGCGAGCTGGCCGCCAGGATCACTTCTGCATTGGCACGGATCACCTCGATCTTGCCACCGCGCTCGACTTCGACGCCAACCGCGCGGCCCCCTTCAATAACCACCTTGCGCGCAAAGGCCCGGATCAGTTCGCAGTTCTCACGTTTCAGAGCCGGTTTCAGATAGGCATTGGCCGCCGACCAGCGCTGCCCTTTGTAAACGGTCATGTCCATCGGGCCGAAACCCTCTTGCTGCTGCCCGTTGTAGTCAGACGTCACCGGATACCCAGCCTGCCGCCCGGCCTCGACAAAGGCCGCATGCAGCGGGTTGGTGCGCGGGCCACGGCTGACATGAAGTGGACCATCCTTGCCGCGCCAGTCCGGGTCCCCACCCTGGCCGCTGTCGTGCCAGTGCTCCTGCCGTTTGAAATAGGGCAACACGTCGGCATAGCCCCACCCGGCAGCACCACTGTCCTCCCAGTGGTCATAGTCTCCCGCATGGCCACGCACGTACACCATACCGTTGATCGAGGACGACCCGCCAATCACCTTGCCACGTGGACAGACCAGCCTTCGGTTGTCCAGGTGCGGTTCCGGCAGGGTTTTGTATCCCCAGTCATACATCGACATGTTCATTGGATAACTCAGCGCTGCTGGCATCTGGATAAACGGCCCGGCGTCGGTGCCGCCATGCTCGATGACCAGAACACGCTTTCCGGCCTGCGCCAGACGATAGGCCATGGCGCATCCGGCACTCCCTGCCCCGACAATCACATAATCCGCGTTCATGGCACTACTCCCTGCCCGAAGCCAAATGGGCGCTTGGCCCGCCTGTTTGCCGACCTGCGCCACCGGGTTGATCTACAACGTCGCTTTGGGCGACGGGGCGGGCGGGTGGGCGTTGCCCAAAGCGGCGTTTTGCAGCGCGCCTTGAAGCGGTGACAAACCTCGCTAGCACAGATTTTTCAGATCGAAAATCAATTTCCTAAATGCTCATACAATTTTTTTACCTATGACTTTCGTGTTGCAGCGCCGAAAGCCAGTTGCGACAATGCCCGCATGAGCAGACGGCGTATTCGCGACATCCGGCATGACGAGCTGATCGAGGCCACCATCACGGCGGTCCACAAACACGGCTATGCCATGGTCACCATGACCGAAATTGCCCACGAGGCAGGCTCGACCGCGGCCAGCATCAACTACTATTTCGGATCCAAGGAAAAACTGCTCGAAGCGACGATGCGTCGGCTTCTGTCGCGGCTGAAGACCGCCGTGCTCGAACGCATGCAGGGCATCTCGACGCCGCAAGACCGGCTGATGGCCCTGCTCGACGCCAACTTTGACGACCGGATTTTCACTACCGAGATGTGCTCGCTTTGGGTGCAATTCTGGGGCAATGCGCCCTATGTGCCCTCGCTCGCCCGCCTCCAGAACATCAACCGGGCGCGAGTGACGTCGAATTTCTCGGCCGAATTGCGCGAACTGGTCAGACCGTCACGCCGTGATACAGTCCGCGAAGCGCTGCAAAGCTATATGGATGGCGTCTGGGTCGAGGCGGCGCAGTCGACGGGTCCTCTCGATGCCGCCACCGCGCGCTCCGAAGCCCGTCGCGTTGCCCGTCTGCTTCTGGAAAACGAAGCCTGAGCCTAACCTTTTGTGGCGTTTACATTTGGCGTGAGCTGGCGTCGCTTCAGGACCGCTTCACGCCAGGTGATAAAGCTGATGGCACTGATGATCAAAAGCCCGCCAAGCATCACCCAGATATCCACGCTCTCTCCAAACACGGCCCAGCCCAACAGCACGGCCCAAACCAGTTGCAGAAAGGTTACCGGTTGGGTGACCGTGACCGGGGCAGCGGCAAAGGCCAAAGTCATCGTGTAATGCCCGGCAGTGGCAAAGCAGGCCACGGCAAACAGGATACACAACTCCCAGAACGTCGGCATGACCCAAACCGCTAAAGCCAAAGGCGCAAGGCCGATCGTCACCGTAATCGACAACATCCCCACCACGACAACCGGGCTGACCTCATCGGTCAACTTCTTGGCGGTCAGGTATCCCACGGAAAAGAACAGCGCCGTGAACAACATGGCCACATGCCCCGGACTAAGCTCGCGAAACCCCGGCCGCAAGATAATCACCACCCCCACCAGCGCGATCACAACCGCCAGAATGCGCCGTACGGCCAGGGTCTCTCCCAGAAACAGAGCAGCCCCGATGGTCACATAGACCGGCGTCAAATACCCCATCGCCGTAACCTCGGCCAAGGGGATCTGGCTCATGGCATAGAACCAGCAGACCACCCCCAAGGTGTGCACGAGACCGCGCAGCGAAAACAGCCCCAGCTGGCGTTTGCTCAGGCGCGCGTTCAGGATTGGTCGGATCATGGGCAGCAAAAAGACAATACCAAGGATATAGCGTAAAAAGGCCGCTTCGGCGGCGGGAATACGTCCACCCAGAAACTTGACCAGGGCATTCACCGCCACAAAACAGGCGCCGGTCACCAGCATCCAGAAAACCCCGACCAGGGGGCGGTATGTCTCACCTACAGTCATTGGGGCATTAACACCCTTTCACCTGGCCTTGTCGAGGTGGTTAACAAGTTATCGGCAACGGGGGTTCGACATCATCGGCCTCTGCGGCCACATCGCCCCAAAAACTGGTGCCCGTAGGTCGGACAAATTTGTCCGACCTACCTTCAGCCCAAAACCAGTTTCGCGGCAATCGCCCACATGGTCAGCCCCACAACCACGTCCAGAACCTGCCAGGCGCGCGCACTTGTGAACATCGGCCTGAGCAGCCTCGCACCAAAGCCCAACGAGAAAAAGAACACGAAACTTGCAACGATCGCACCAAGCCCAAAGGCCCAGGGCAGTGCATATTGCGACGAAATCCCCCCCAAGAGCACAACAGTATCCAAATACACATGCGGATTGGCCCAGGTCAGAAGCAGACAGGTTGCCACCGCCGCCTTGAGCGACCCGACCTTGCGCCCGTTTGCATCCAAAGCCTCGCCGCCCCGCATGGCGGCACGGAAGCTCATCGCACCGTAGACCAGCAGAAACGCCGCCCCGCCCCAACGCGCCAAATCCACGGCCCTGGGATAGGCCTCGACCAGGACGCCGAACCCCATGACCCCAGCGGCGATCAGCACAGCATCCGAAATGGCGCAGGTCAGAACCAACGGCAGAACATACTCGCCGCGCAATCCCTGACGCAGAACAAAGGCATTCTGCGCCCCGATCGCCATGATCAGAGAGAACCCCAGAAAAAAACCTGCACCTGCTGCCTCAAACATCCGCGCCTCCATTGGTGTTGCCCTTGCCTACGCAGCCCCGCAGCATTATTCAAATTAAATCATCTCTCATATCATTAGGGCTGCTAATGAAACTGGATTACGGTCAACTACAGGCGCTTGCCGCCATCCTGCATACGGGCAGTTTTGAGGCTGCCGCGTTTGAAATCGGCGTCACTCAATCGGCCATCTCTCAACGTTTGAAAGCTCTCGAAGACCGGGTTGGCGCCTTGTTGGTGCACCGCGGCCACCCCTGCACCGGCACCGATGCCGGACGACGCCTTGCGGCGCATTCGGCGAACATTGCCCTGCTTGAAACGAACCTTGCTGCCGATTTTGAGGCCTTTGTGCCCCCGCGGGGCGCGCCTGTGCGGATCGCTGTCAACGCCGATAGCCTCGCCACATGGTTCCTGTCCGCGCTCGCCTCGGTCGAGGGCCTTCAATACGATCTGATCGTCGACGATCAGGAATACTCTGCCGACTGGTTGCGCCGGGGCGAGGTTGTCGCCGCTGTCACCAGCCATGACCGCGCTGTCTCGGGCTGCGATTGCCACACTCTCGGCCCCTTGCGCTATGTCGCCACCGCCAGCCCGGCCTTTTTCACTAAACACTTCCCGGACGGGGTCACCGCCGAGGCTTTGGCAACCGCGCCCATGCTGCGGTTTGATCGCAAGGATTACCTTCAATCACGCTGGATGGAGGCCAATTTTGGCTGCAAACTCACCCCCCCGAGTCATCGCCTGCCCTCGTCCCAAGGCTTTGTCGAAGCCTGCCTTTTGGGGCTTGGCTGGGGCATGAATCCCGAACTCCTGGTCAAGGACCATATCGAGGCGGGTCGCCTCACCCCGCTCTTGCCCGACGCAACCTATGACACACCGCTCTACTGGCAGTCTTCGCGCCTGCTGGGCGAGGCATTGATCCCCCTGACCCGCGCAGTGCGCCGCGCGGCAGAGCGTTGCCTGCCTAGAGGTTGAACCGTTTCTTCCACCGGAGGCTTCGCATGGCATCTCTTGTGTCATAGGCCTGCAGGGCTTCGGGCAAACCAAGATCAAAGCCCTCTTCGGCATCCTGCCCCAAGGCCGTCATCCGCATTGAGTACCACGCCGTGATCCCCCCCTTGGGCGGCGTTTCAAAACCCGGAAACACCGGATCGCCCCCAGTTTGGCGCAGCCAATCATCCGCAAGGGATGGGTTCAGAACCATCGCCCGCGCCACCCCGACAGCATCCGCTGCGCCCGTTCTCACAGCCTCTGCAGCCTCGGTCCTTGTTTTGAAACCACCGGTCACCATGATCGGAATTGATGTACGCGCCTTTGCCGCGCGGGAAAACTCGACGAAATACGGCCCCGTGCCACGCCCTTCCGAGCTCGAGGCCGCCCCGGGAAAGTAGGTGCCACCGCTGATGTCGATCAGGTCAATCGAGGTCTGATCGAGAAGGTCAACAACCTCCAAGGCATCTGCCTGCGTCAGCCCTCCGACCAATTGATCCGTCGCATTGATCCGAATGCCCACAGGAAAGCTGCGGCCAACTGCGTCACGAACCGCACTGATCACCTCTGCGACGATACGAAACCGGTTTGCCACAGACCCGCCATAGGCATCTGTACGGTGGTTGAAAAGCGGCGAAAGAAACTGGCTGAACAGGAACCCATGCCCGGCATGCAGCAAGACGCCACCAAACCCGGCCTCTCGCGCTATCCCTGCTGACCGGGCAAAGGCCCCAGGCAAGGCGCGGATTTCACCCAGCGACAGGGCCTCGCTAACAAGCCCCGGCACATTCAACGGCGATGGCCCTTTGGGGCGACTGATTCCGTCATACGCCAAGGCACCAGCATGACCCAGCTGCGGCCAAAGATGCGCGCCGTCAGCTGCCCCGCGCAAGGCAAGCGTCTTTAGCGCCGCCATGTCCACCCCGGGCGCAAGCACCAGGTTGCCCGGCTTTTCGGGATAGTCGGGACTGGTCTGCACCTCGCCTATCACGCTCAGCGCAACACCGCCCATGGCCCAGCGCTCATAGAGCCGCGCCTGCTCTGCTGTCGGATTGCCTTCGCCGTCGCCAAGGCTGTCCGACATGGCCGATTTGACAAGACGATTCTTCAGTTGTCCGCCGCAGGGCAGATCCAGCGGTTGCCCCAACACTTCAGCGGCCGACATTTTCGTAACGCTCATTCATCCCTCCATCGCAATATTTCGATATACCGCAAGGCAAAGCCACAAACACGGGGCCCGCCATGCACTCCCGCTACAACATCAGGTCCCTAAAAGCGGCCAGAAAGGCCCGAATCCTGTCTTCGTCGCGCCGATAAAAGGTCCATTGCCCGTGGCGTTCTGACACGACAAACCCGGCCTGTTTCAACAAACCCATGTAATTGGACACCGTGGACTGGGACAGACCCGTCTTTTCCTGGATGTATCCCACGCACACACCTTCCAGGTCTGCATGCTCAGGGAGCGCAGGAGGAAAGTTTGAACGATCCTTGAGCCATTCAAGAATGTCGCGCCGCACAGGGTTGTTCAGGGCCGAGATTTGTTTTTCCAAGTCCATATATCGAAATATCTCGATTTTAGAAAGCATTGTCAAGTGCCAGTCGAAACACCCTGCCCGATAAGCGTTGTTGCTCCATCACACAAAAAAACCGGTGCCTGTTAGGGCACCGGTCTTAACGTCGGCAAACAGATCAAGCGCGTCTTAAAGCTGCTCCATCACCTCGTCCGAGGCTTCAAAGTTTGCCGTCACCCGCTGGATGTCGTCGTCATCTTCCAGCGCGTCGATCAGCTTCATCAGCTTTTGCATGCCTTCAAGATCCAACTCGGTTGTGGTGGTTGGTTTCCACACCAGCTTGGTCGACTCCGACTCGCCCAGAACCGCTTCCAATGCGTTGGAAACCTCGTTCAGATCGCTGTCTTCACACCAGATGATGTGCCCATCTTCCGAGCTTTCCACATCTTCCGCACCCGCCTCGATCGCGGCCTCAAAGATCGTGTCCGCGTCACCGGCACTTGCAGGATAGCTGACCTCGCCCTTGCGCTCGAACATGAAGCCGACCGAACCGGTCTCGCCCAGGTTGCCGCCGTTCTTGGAGAACGTCGAGCGCACGGTTGACGCGGTCCGGTTGCGGTTGTCGGTCATCGTTTCGACAATCACGGCCACGCCGTTCGGTCCATAACCTTCGTAGCGGATTTCTTCGTAATCGTCGCCTTCGCCAGCGGTCGATTTCTTGATGGCGCGGTCGATCACGTCCTTGGGTACCGACTGCGACTTGGCTTCTTTCACCGCCAGACGCAGGCGTGGGTTTTTTTCTGGATCGGGGTCGCCCATCTTGGCCGCAACCGTGATCTCTTTGGAAAGCTTCGAGAACAGCTTTGAGCGCGCTGCATCCTGACGCCCCTTGCGGTGTTGAATATTTGCCCATTTACTGTGGCCGGCCATGTCGTCTCCGTTCGTCCTGATCGTTGCGGATTTCGGCAGTTCTATAGGGCAGAGACCGGGGCGAGGGCAAGGGTTGCAGGCGATTTGCGCACAGCTGCACAGGTGTTCTGCGCGCCCTGGGCTGTTGCCCGCGCCGCAATGCGCTACCTTCAGGACAGAGGAGACGCTCATGGGTGTGATGGTCGAAGGGGTCTATCAGGTCGACGACCCGGCCCCGCAAACTGACGCCGCAGGCCGTTATGAACGCGCCGCCAGCACCATCCGCAATTGGATCACGCCCAAAGGCTCCTACCGGCCCGAACCGGGTCGCTACCATCTCTATGCCGCGTGGAATTGCCCCTGGGCGCACCGGGCGCTTCTGGCCCGCGCTGCTCTCGGCCTGCAGGACGCCATCACCGTCACCTATGCCCTGCCCCGCCGCACACCTCAGGGGTGGGTCTTTGACGCGTCCGGCGACTTTGCCGACACGGAACTGGGCGCGCTTTCCCTGCACGAGGTCTACGCCCGCCATAGCCCCGCCTACACAGGGCGCATCACGGTCCCCGTGCTCTGGGATCGGGAAACGCGGTCCATCGTCTCGAACGAAAGCGCTGACATCCTGCGCATGCTGGGTCAGGCCTTTGACCCCGCCCAGCGCCTCTGTCCCCCGGACAAACTCGAAGACATCGAGCGCTGGAATGCGCTGATCTACCCAACCGTCAACAACGGTGTCTACCGCGCCGGGTTCGCCCGCACGCAAGAGGCCTATGACGAGGCGGTCACAACCCTTTTTGCCACCCTCGACAAGATCGACGCCCACCTTGCCACGTCTCCGGCGCTGGTCGGAGATCACGTGACCGAGGCGGACCTGCGTCTTTTCCCGACCCTCGCGCGGTTCGATGTTGCCTATCACTACGCCTTCAAATGCAACATCCGCAAACTCTCGGACTATCCACATCTCTGGGACTATGCCCGCGCGCTTTACGCCTTGCCCGGCGTAGCCACGACCGTGCGGCCTGAGATCTACAAACAGGGCTACTTCTCGCCCTCCGAGCTGCGCAACCCGCTTGGGATCGTCCCGGCAGGCCCCATAGTTGACTGGAACGCGCCCGCCCAACGATCGCTTTCACTTGCCCCCTGAATTCGGGTGTCATTCTCCCTTAACTGAGTTTCGCGCCCGGCCACGAGGGTGGGCGCAGAAAGACAAACTACCCGGTTCATGCAGCCCCAGTTGCTGCAACACTTTGATAGGTCAGGATCATTTCGCGCCCGCCCTGGGGGGCGTGGTCGGGCGCGAAACGGATCGCAAGCGATCCGCCAAGTATTTGTTCTGTCTGCCCGACCCCAATTTAGCATCCCTGATCAATCCGCCCTTGCAGGAAATGCCAACCCCGCTAACCTGCAGTCATGACGACTGATCAGATCATCCTGTTTTCCCTCTTTGGTGGTGTTTTCGTTCTCCTGCTTTGGGGGCGTTTTCGCTATGACCTCGTGGCCTTTTCCGCCCTGATGCTCGGCGTCGTTCTCGGCGTGGTGGAGACCAAGGACGCCTTCGCAGGCTTCGGCCACCCCGCCACCATTGTTGTGGCGCTGGTTCTGGTCGTCTCGGCGGGCCTCATGCGCTCTGGCGCGGTCTTTTTGATCACCCGCACATTGGTCGACTCAGCCCGTGGCCTCGGCAGCCATATCGCCCTCATGGGCGGAATCGGCGCGGTGCTTTCGGCGTTCATGAACAATGTCGCAGCCCTTGCCCTCTTGATGCCCGTCGACATCCAGACCGCGCGCAAGGCGGGGCGCTCGCCTGCCCTTTCGCTTATGCCGCTCAGTTTCGCCACCATCCTCGGCGGTATGGCCACGCTGATCGGTACGCCGCCCAACATCATCATCGCCGCCATCCGGGGCGAGGCCGTGGGCGAACCCTACAAGATGTTCGACTTTGCCCCCGTCGGTGGCATCACCGCCATTGCCGGGCTGATCTTTGTTGCGCTCATTGGCTGGCGTCTGATCCCGGCCCGCGAGGATGCAGGCAAAAAGGTGTCCGACCTCGACAGCTACATCGCAGAGCTGACGGTCCCCGCCGAAAGCAAGCTCATCGGCCTGCGCCTTGCAGAACTGCAGGAAGAAGCCGACGAAGCCGACGTCGCCCTGATTGGCCTGATCCGCGACGGCAAACGCCGCTATGGTGGTGCCCGCAATGTCAAACTTCAATCCGCAGACGCCCTGATCATCGAGGCCACGCCGGACGCGCTCGACGAGTTTCGCACCGCCCTCAACCTCAACTTCTCCGACGAAAAGCGCGAAGAACATCTCAAGGCGGCAGGTGAAGGTCTCGACATGATCGAAGTCGTCGTGCCCGAAACCGCCCGTATCGCGGGCAAGACCGCGCAGGCGCTTGGCCTCGCATGGCGCCAGGGGTCCGTTCTCATGGGCATCTCCCGCGAGGGCCGCCGCATCACCAGCCACATCCGCCGGACCGAGGTCAAGGCGGGCGATATCCTTTTGCTGCTCGTGCCCAAAAACCGTGGTGCAGACGTCAACGACTGGCTCGGGTGCCTGCCACTGGCGGACAAGGGCTACGTGGTCACCGATAGCACTAAGGTCTGGACGGCCATCGGCCTCTTTGGTGCGGCTGTCCTTGCCGCGTCGCTCGGTCTGATCTACCTGCCCGTGGCGCTTGGCATCGTGGTTGTCGCCTATGTGCTGACCAAGATCATGCCCCTCTCGGAACTCTACGATCACATTGAATGGCCGGTTGTGGTGCTCTTGGGGTCGATGATCCCGCTTGGCGCGGCGCTTGAGGACGCGGGCGGCACCAAACTGATCGCGGATTCCCTTGTCGGCCTCACAGCAGGCATGCCCGCATGGGCGGTTCTGACCGTGCTGATGATCGTGACCATGAGCCTTTCGGACGTGCTGAACAACACCGCCACCACAATCGTCGCCGCCCCTGTCGGCATCCAGATGGCCAATGCGCTCGAGGTTTCGCCCGATCCTTTCCTGATGGCAGTGGCCGTGGCAGCCTCATCTGCCTTCCTCACCCCCATCGGGCACAAGAACAACACCCTGATCCTTGGCCCCGGCGGCTATCGCTTTGGCGATTATTGGCGCATAGGCCTGCCATTGGAGATCATCGTAGTAGCGGTCTCAGTCCCTGCGATTCTGGTCTTCTGGCCGCTCTGACACTGCGTGCGCCGCGTTAACCCGAGGCACCACGGCGGCGCTGTTGGTTCAAAACACCGACGTAATACCGACGTTGTACCGACGTGATACAGATCGCTATTTCCGGTCAAAAAGGGCCGTTAACTTTCGAGTCGCCCTCGGTCTCCCAACAGCCGCGCCATGTCCAGCATCCGGCAGGAAAATCCCCACTCATTGTCGTACCAACCAAAGACCCTGAGCAACCCGCCCACCGAAACCGACGTTTCCGGCCCGGACAGGATCAGCGACTCGGGCCGCATGCGCAGGTCCGTCGACACCAGTGGCTTTTCCGTCCAACCAATCAGATGCGCCTTGTCTGCCTCGTCTTTCAACAGCGCGCGCACCCCCTCCAAGGTGGTCTCGCGATCAGTCTGAATGGTCAGATCAATCGCGGACACACTGGCCGTCGGCACCCGGATTGCCCGCGCCAGAACCCGCCCCGCCAGGTCCGGAAGAACCTTATCTATAAGGCGCCCGGCACTTGTGGTGGTCGGCACCATCGATAGGGCCGCAGCCCTTGACCGGGCCAGATCCCCGCGCGGCTTGTCCACCGTGGGCTGACTGCCGGTATAGCAATGCACCGTGGTCATATGGCCACTGATCAACCCGTATTCGGCATCGAGAATCTTCAACAAAGGCGCCAGGGCGTTGGTGGTGCATGAGGCGTTCGAAACGATGCGGTGATCGCCCAGCTGATCCTCGTTCGCGCCCATCACCAGCGTGATATCCGCCTCATCCGAGGGGCCCGAAATCAGCACCGCGCCCGCCCCGGCGTCCAGCCCGCGTTCCGCAACAGCCCGCGCACCGGCCATGCCAGTACATTCCAACACCACATCAACATGCGCCAGATCCAGATCGCGCAGGTCAGACACCCCGTGAAACGGGATGCGATGCCCGTCGATAATCAGGGCCTGATCTGCGGTCTCGACAACCCCCTTGTAGGTGCCGAAAACACTATCGTATTCAAACAGATAGGCACAGGTCTCCACCGGCTCGATATCATTGATTCCCACGATTTCAATGTCCGGATACCCCCCGGTTTCGAGAATGCGTAGCAACGCCCGCCCGATGCGGCCAAAGCCATTCAGAAAGATGCGAGTTTTGCGTTCAGACATGTGTGCCTCCGGTGTCCTTGAGGCTGTTCTGCCTGATTGGCAGCAAAAAGCCAGCGCATTTTCGTGATGAGCCCCATCACGGGCCCTTCAGAAATCCTTTACTTCTGTGTGGCAGCGTCGGATTTCCAACACCTGGGTGCAACTCTGCGAGAGGTGACAGAGAGCCTGCATTTCAGGTTGGATCAATCGGTTCTATCAACTCCGGACCATGTGCCCGGTTGGAATTGACCGCGCGATCTACCTGATGAAACCGCAACAGATCATCCGGCGCGGCCTGCATCAGGGTTGCCGCCCCATGCCCCTTTTCCCCCAGCCACAGGCCCCAATCCTCGTGGCTAATCACAACGGGCATACGATGATGTATGGCTGACATCGTCCCATTCGCACCGGTTGTGACAATCGCGCAGGTGTCAAAAGGCGTCTCTTCGCCTTCCCAGCTTTGCCAGATCCCCGCCAACGCCAAAGGCGCGTCCGCGTGTATGTACCACGGCCAGCGGGTGCCCTCTTCGTCCTTGGTCCATTCGTAAAATCCGGTCACCGGAATCAGGCACCGCCGCTGACGGCAGGCCGCGCGAAACGCCGGCTTTTCCGCAATGGTTTCTGCGCGGGCATTTATCAAAAGCGGCCCGCCGTCAGTGGCCTTGTACCAATGCGGCAAAAACCCCCAGCGCATCGAAACCAACTGCCGTCCCACATCACCACCCCGCACCACGTGCACCTGCGTCGTCGGGCAGACATTATAGTTCGGAACATCCGGCAAATCATTCGCAGGCGCCGCTGCAAACAACTGCGCCATCGCGTCATTGGGTAAGGTGATTGCAAATCTTCCACACATCATTGCAGCCTAACATTGGCCCGGCGCAAAAGTCGAAAGGTCTTGTTGCAGATGCTCTTCGGTTTCCTCGGCCATCCGAAACTCTGAATGAGCACTTGCGCCATACCTCTACAACAGCTTTGTTTTGCACTGGAAAAAGCCACCTCATTGTGAGACACGGGCGCAAACGTGAACCTAGACCAGAATGAGCTCAATAGTTTTCTCAGCCCCATCTGAAGGCGCGCAAGGAGTTAGACAATGAACATGACACCTGAGCAGATCAGCCAAAAACTCGCAGAACAGTTGCAGGCAGGACAGTTCAACGCAGCCGCCAAGCTCGCCAAACGCGCACTAAAGAAATTCCCAAACACGGCGCATTTGGCAAATGTCGCGGGCACCGCATTGGCAAATGCCGACCAAGGTCGCGCTGCGCTTCAGTACTTTCGCATGGCAGTTCAGTTTGAACCCAATCACGAAGAGTACCAAAACAACCTGGTGCATGCCTACATCGTTGCTGGCTACCATCAAAAGGCTGCGGAGCTTGGGGAAAAGCTTCTCGCCAAGCGCCAAGAGCCTTCAAAACTCTGTCACCTTCTGGCGTTTAGCGCTGAACTGACTGGGCAAACTGAACAAATCATAGCCCACACCACGAGAGGGCTTAACACGGCCAAAGAGTTCCGGGTCCAACTTCTGATAATGCGGGGGGACGCATATGCCAAACGCGAAGAGAACAGCCTCGCCGAAGCTGATTTTCTTTCGGTTGTAGGAGAGGAACCATCACATCATGTAGCAAGGCAACGGTTGATTGGGCTGTATCTAGATACGTTTCGATCAGAAGAAGCCGAGGCACTTCTGAAAGATCCACTATCCTCTGACCCTGACAACCCTACCATCCTGATGGATCACGTCGATATTCTTCTTGCCCTCGGCAAAGTTCAAGAGGCCAAGGAAACTCTATCACGCGTGCGGGACCTACAACCCAACCTCGACACAGCCGTCATAAAGCTCGCAAGCATCGCCAATAAAGACGAACGGCCCTCATTGATCGAGGCCGCTGAGCTTTCCTTGAAGAACCATGCAAAAGGAACAAATCGGTGGTGCCTGCTTTGTCTTACGTTAGGGAACCTCTACTTTGATGAAAAGAACTTCAAAGTGGCAGGGCGATACTTCGAAAAAGCCAACAAAGGCCTTGCTCACCTCTACGTGCATCATCCAGAAGATGAAGAACAACAGTTCAATCAAATCTTGGAGCAGACACCCCCAGGCCCTGCAATCATCAGACAGGTTGGCACGGGGCGACCAAAGCCCATCTTTATACTTGGGCAACCCCGCTCCGGCACAACATTGACCGAAATGGTCCTTTCCACACACCCGAATGTCGTTAGTTGTGGTGAGCTTTCTGCAGTTCGCGATGCCTGGCGCCTAACCTGCAAAAATGGTGATCCATTCGACGCAAAGTCGTTTGAAGATGTGTTTTACTCTCGACTGCCCAAACACGCTGTGGACGCTGACGCGATCGCAGACAAGATGCCTGCCAACTATCGCCTATTAGGTATGATGCTCCATGGCATCCCGGGGGCAAAGATTATCAACCTCGAACGGGATCCCCGCGAAGTTGCGCTGTCGATGTGGCGTCAACAATTCAAAGCAGACTGGATGCGGTTCACCAATGACATGCGGCACATGGCGTTGAGCGCCAACCGTTATCGCCGCTACATCAATCACTGGACGGCTGAGTTCGGTGATCAGTTCATGACAATCAACTACAAGGACGTCGTGGGTGACATCGAACAGGCCAGCAAATCCATGGCCGCGTTTTGCGAGCTTGAATGGGTGCCCGAGATGATGGCACCGCAAAAGAACAAGGCGCAGGTGCGCACCGCGTCCGTCACCCAAGTGCGCGAAGGTGTTCACCAAAAGTCCGTCGGCGGCTGGCGCGCGATGGAAGAGCATATGCAGGGCTTTATCCGCCACCTCGACAAAGATCTTTGGCCAGAGCTCGATCTCTAACGATAGGTTTTGCGGGCGAGGTCTATTCTGGCTTCCATCATCGACATCTCTTTCAGGATGTCTTGGCGGCGCGTGCGATCTCCGGTCTCGCGCAGTTCCTCGCGCAGTCGGGCCAACTCGCGGCTGAGCGAGACGAACTCGGGCACCGCACCGTTTTCCCGGATCAACCGGTTGATCAATGCGTTTTCCGGGTCGTCCACCTTGGGCAAAGGCTTGCCCGCGCCTTCGAGGTTGTCAAAGGCCCCTTCTTCCTCCGCCTCGCGGATTTTCTGGGTGATAAGGTCGATCAACGGATGGTCCATAGGCGCTCCAAAAGAAAACCTCCGCCAGTTTCCCGGCGGAGGCACAAAAGGTCAAGAGACCCCTTATTTCTTGGTGATACGCCCGTCGGTATAGGGCGCATAGGGTGCGTTTTTGGCCATGTACTCGGCGGTCACATCAGCAAGGTCCGGACCGTAGTCATAGGCGTTTTCGGCGCTGCGGAACATCTTGTATCCGTCCCCTCCGCCGCGCACATAGTTGTTCGACACCAGCGTATAGGTGGCCGCCGGATCGATAGGCGCCCAGGCGCCGTCCTTCATCACCATGACGTCCATCACACGACCTTCGTTCGGCGCGACTGAGCTGTCCCAGGTGAATTTCAGACCCGCCACCTGTGGGAAGCGGCCTTTGACTTCTTCCACCTGGCTGACGCCATTCTCCAGTGCGTCGATCACGGTCTGTCCGGAGACCTGGAAGGTCGACAGGGTGTTCTGGAACGGCAGCACGGTCAGCACTTCACCCATGGTCACGTCGCCTGCGTCAATCGACGCGCGCAATCCGCCCGAGTTGGCAATTGCGATGGTCACGCCCTGGTCGGCCACGCGGTCCAGCATGGCGTCCGCCACAAGGTTGCCCATGGCGCACTCTTGCACGCGGCAGACCGCACGATCGCCTTCGATCGCCGCATCGGCCGAGGCCACGACCTGCTGGCGGATTTCCTCAAGCGGCCCGGCCAGTTCGGTGATGCGCGCCTTGGTATCGGCATCCTCGGCCACGGCGGCGTCCATGATGATCGGCTCGCCCTTGGCTTCGGTGATTTCACCGGCGTCGTTGAAAGTCACGTTCAACTCACCCAGAAACTTGCCATAGGCATAGGCCTGAACGATGGCGGTGTTGCCGACCATGGTTGGATACGGGCCCTTGGCCCGATCCGAAGTGTTTGAAAGATAAGTGTTACTATGCCCGCCTACGATCACGTCAACGCCGGTGGTGTTGGCGGCGACGTGCTGGTCAACACCATAGCCTGAGTGGCTGAGCACGATGATCTTGTTCACGCCCATCTCCGTCAGCTTGTCGACCTCGCCCTGTACGGCGGCAACCGGGTCTGAGAAGGTGACGTTGGGACCGGGGCTGGCAAGCTCATCGGTGTCTTCCGGGGTCAGGCCAATAAGGCCGATCTTTTCACCGCCACGTTCGATCACGGTGGATTTCATCAAGGTGTCGGCCAGCAGCTCTTCTTTGCTGACGTCTGCGTTGGACATCAGTACCGGAAAGGTTACCGCATCCATGAAACCGCGCAGCACTTCGGGGCCGTCGTCGAACTCGTGGTTGCCGACGGTCATGCCGTCATAGCCCAGTTTGTTCATCATCTCGGCTGCGGCTTTGCCCTTGTAATAGGTGTAAAACAGCGTGCCCTGGAACTGATCGCCGCCATCCACCAGGATCGAATTGTTCGACCGGGCGCGCGCTTCGGCCACTGCAGTGACAAGCCGCGCTGAGCCGCCAAAGCACTTGCCTTCGGCGTTGCTGTCGGCGGAACAGCCGGAATCATACTTGCTGATCGGCTCAAAGCGGGCGTGAAAATCGTTTGTATGTAAGATAGTTAGCGAATAGTCGGCCATCGCGGCCCCGGCGCTGAGCGCGAGCGTGGCGACACCGGTCATGAAACGGTGAATCATTGGAACTCCCCTGATTTTGATCTTGTTATGAGGGTATGGTGACTCCGATTTGACCGCCGAGTCAAAACTTCTGTTGCTTGACGTCGGGGGCGCGGCGTTGCACATGAAGAACATGCTGATTTTCAAGATTTTCCGGGCCGATGAATGGGCCGAGTTGCGCGCCAAGGGCGAGACCGCTGGCGCGCCGATTGATGTGGCGGACGGCTACGTGCATTTTTCGACCGCGGAACAGGTGGCTGAGACGGCGGCCAAGCATTTCGCAGGCGCGGACAACCTGTTCCTTCTGGGGCTTGAGGCGGACGATCTGGGCGACAAACTGGTCTGGGAACCGTCCCGGGGCGGGGCGCTTTTCCCCCATCTTTACAGGGCATTACGTCTACAGGACGTGGCCTGGGCGCAGCCTTTACCGCTGGTGGACGGCAAACATGATTTTCCGGCGGGGTTGGGCATATGAAACTGCTGGAAACTTTGGGCATGAAGGCGCTGCGGGGCATGGACCCCGAGGCGGCACATGGCTGGGCGATCAAGGCGTTGCAGATGGGCGTGGCCCCTGCCCCCGGACGCCTCACGTCCCCTCGGTTGAAGACAACCTTTGCCGGAATGGAGCTGGCCAACCCGGTTGGCCTCGCGGCGGGATTTGATAAGAATGCCAATGCCTTAGACGGTCTATCCAAGGCTGGCTTCGGGTTCTTTGAGGTCGGCGCAGCCACACCGAGGCCGCAGCCGGGCAACCCAAAGCCACGGCTGTTTCGACTGACCGAAGATCACGCGGCGATCAACCGGTTTGGGTTCAACAATGAAGGCATGGAGGCGATTGCCGCGCGGCTGGCGAAACGGCCCAAGGATGCGGTGATCGGGCTGAACCTCGGGGCCAACAAGGACAGCGAAGACCGCGCGGGAGATTTCGCTAAGGTATTGAAATGCTGTGGAAAATACCTGGATTTTGCGACGGTGAACGTGTCGTCCCCGAACACCGAAAAGCTGCGGGACCTGCAGGGTAAGGCGGCGCTGTCGGCGCTGTTGGCGGGGGTGATGCAGACACGGGATGGGTTGGAGCGCAGGGTGCCGGTTTTCCTGAAAATCGCCCCGGATTTGAGCGACGCGGAACTGGAAGAAATCGCCGAAGTGGCGCTGGAATCAGGGCTGGATGCGGTCATCACGACCAACACCACTCTGGACCGCAAGGCGTTGTCTTCAAAGCATAAAAATGAAATGGGCGGGTTGTCCGGCGCGCCGCTTTTCACCAAATCCACGCGGGTTTTGGCAAAGATGTCAAAGCTGGTGGATGGCAAGATTCCACTGGTCGGAGTCGGTGGGATCGGCACGGCGGATGATGCCTATGACAAGATCTGCGCAGGCGCGTCGGTGGTGCAGCTTTATACGGCGCTGGTGTTTGGCGGCTTGTCGCTGACGGAAGAGATCATCCGGGGGCTGGATGCCCTGTTGGAGCGGGATGGATTTGCCAATGTCGCAGACGCGGTTGGCAGCAAACGGGAGAACTGGCTGTGATCACCATATGGCACAATCCGCGCTGCTCAAAGTCGCGCCAAACCCTTGCGATTGTTGAAGAAAAGGGCGACGTGGCAATACGCAAATACCTCGACGATGCGCCCTCGGAAGCCGAAATTCGCGACGCTTTGGAGATGCTGGGCCTGCGTGCCATCGACATGATGCGCGCGCAGGAAGCCGAGTTTCGCGAGATGGGGTTGTCGCGCACCGATGACGACGACCGGCTGATCGCGGCGATGGCAAAGTGCCCGAAACTGATTGAACGGCCGATTGTCTTTACAAATGGTAAAGCCGCGATTGGCCGTCCGCCGGAATCCGTGCTGGATATCCTGTAAAACGACCAAAATAACCAAGTTGTACATCTTTTTTGGGGGTGACTCTCCAAGTTGTACAAAAGTTTTGTACAACATTGTTCTGCTTCTGTTCGGTTTTCTGTCCCGTGTTGACCGGCTGTTAACCCCACCGTCGCGGTCGTGTTAATCAGCCGTATCCGCAGCGCGCTCGAGCGCCGGGTAGCGCACCATCAGGGTGACCCCACGCGCCACGAATGAGATCAGCAGCGCCAGCCAGAGACCGTGGTTGCCAAAGGGGGGAATCAGGACCAGCACCGCGACCACGTAAATCACCAGGGACACCGCCATCATGTTGCGCATATCGCGGGTGCGGGTGGCGCCGATAAAGATGCCGTCGAGCATCCAGCTGGCGACCCCCACCAAGGGGGCCGCGATCATGTAGGGCAGATAGGCGCGGGCCTCGGACTGGACCTCGGTCGCAGTGGTAAGCAGGTCGATGATGGGGCCGCCTCCAATCGCAAAGATCAGCGCGAGGAGCACCACCATGATGCCACCCCAGAAGCTGCTGAGCCAGGCCGAGCGGCGCAGGTTGGCACGGGCGCGCGCGCCCAGCGCCTGCCCGACCAGCGCCTCAGCGGCAAAGGCAAAGCCGTCCAGCGCATAGGCGGTGATGTGCAGGAACTGCATCAGCACCTGATTGGCGGCCAGGGTGACGTCGCCAAAGCGCGCGCCGAGGAACAGGAAGGACATGAAGATCGCCTGCAGCATGAAGCTGCGCAGCATGATATCGCCGTTGACCGACATGACTTCGCGCAGGCGGGCGCGGTCAAAGATACGGGTCCAGTCGCGCCATGCGGGCTGTTGGAACGCATCGCGGCAGAGCCAGAGGCCCAGCGCAAGCCCGGTCCATTCGGCAAGGAAGGTGGCAAAGGCAACCCCTTCGACCCCCCAGCCCAGGCCCAGCACGAACCACAGGTCGAGCACGATGTTGAGCCCGTTCATCCAGACCTGCAGCAACAGCACCGCACGGGTGCGTTCCAGGGCGATGAGCCAGCCGGTGATGCCGTAGAGGCCGATCATGGCGGGGGCCGAAAAGACGCGGATCTGCATGTACCCTTGGGCGAGGCTTTCGACCTCGGCGCTGGCGGGGGACAGCTGAAAGGCCAAGAGGAACAGCGGGTATTGCAGCGCGATGATCACCGCAGCCCCGGCAAAGCCCAGCATCAGGGCGCGGGTCAGCATGGCCGATACCTCGCCATGGCGCCCTGCCCCGTGGGCCTGTGACGTGAGCCCGGTGGTGCCCATGCGCAGAAAGCCGAACATCCAGTAGAGGCCGGTGAGGATGATCGCGCCGATGCCCACCGCGCCGATGGGGGCGGCCTCGCCCAGCTGGCCAACCACGCCGGTGTCGACCGCGCCGAGAATAGGCACGGTGGCGTTGGAGATCACGATGGGGATGGCAACCTTGAGCACCCGGGCATGGGTTGCGGGTTTGACCTCGGGGATGGGGGTGTCAGCCATCAGCCGGGGCCGGCATCAGGAAATGGCCCGTGGCCTGGGCAAAGAGCTTGCCGCGCTGGTCCTGCCAGGCCTCGACATGCACGCTGGCATAGCGGCGGCCCGAGCGGGTGACACGCGCCCGCGCATAGGCGTCGCGCGGCAGGCCCGAGCGCAGGTAGTCGATGTTGAAGTCGATGGTCTTGGGCAGGCGCGGCAGGTGGCCGACGGCCAGTTCTTCGGTGTCGACGTTGCCGGATTCGATGTCTTCCCACAGCACCGACCAGGCAAGGCCGATGACGGCGGTGGTTTCGAGAAACCCGGCAATGGCGCCACCATGCAGGGCGGGCAGCATGGGATTGCCGATCAGCTTGTCGTCAAAGGGCATGATCGCGGTCAGCTCGTCGCCGCGGCGGTCAAACTCGATCCCGAGGAACTGCACGTAGGGCACGCCATGCACCAGGGAATGCAGGGCGCCGTCGCGGCGTTGCTTGATGACCTGCACGGGTTCGATGCGTTTGCGGCTCATTTGATGCCTCCGACGGTAAAGGCGCCGGCGGCGGTGGCGACGGGGCGTTCACTGTCGTCATCCAGCGCCGTGGCGCGCACGAAGGCAACCGAGCGGGTGATGTGATAGCATTCGGCGCGGGTGCGGATGGTCTGGCCCGGAGTGGCAGCGCGCATGTAGTCGATGCGCAGGTCGATGGTGGCGGTTGTCGCGGGCGAGGCCGGGTGGCTCATCGCCGCGGCACCGCAGCAGGTGTCCATCAGCGCCGAGACCGCCCCGCCATGCAGCACGCCGGTTTCCGGATCGCCGACGATGCGCAGGTCATAGGGCAGCTCCATCACGGCAAAGCCATCACCGATTTCGGTCAGCTTCATGTTCAGCGCCTTGCAATGCGGAATCGCGCTGATGAATTGTTCTGCCATTTTAACTTTGCCGGGGGTCATGGTCTGCTCCGTCGTCCTGTCCGGTCTTTATGATCCGCATTTTGCCGCAACCGCAAGGGGGCGGTTGCACCACGCTGCAAGGCGGCATAGATTTGTGCCCATAGGGAGAATGCCAAATGTCCGAGACGCGTCTGACCTTTAAGGAAATGTGTGCCAAGTTCGACGTGACGCCGAGAACGTTGCGTTACTATGAGTATATCGAGCTGCTGCAGCCGGACCGTGAAGGACGTTCGCGGTACTTTGGCCCGCGCGAGGTGGCACGTATGACGCTGATCATGCGGGGGCGCACCTTTGGGATCAAGCTGGAAGACATCCGCCAGTGGCTGTTGATCTACGAACACGAGGGCACGGCGGCGCAGATGCAGGCCTTTGTCGACATGGCGGACCGTCAGTATGCCGAGCTGGAAGAGCAAAAGCGCCAGCTGGAAGACGCCATGCACGAGCTGAAGACGCTGCGCGATGAAACGGCGGCATCGTTGGAGAAATCCGGGGCGGCCTAATCCTGCTGTCGCAACACAGGCGTGACCCGCCTGCGAGACCGAGCAACTGCTGCGGCCCACGTGGTGTCAAATTTCGACCAGCTCATAGTGTCTGATGGCGCGGAACTCGACCAGATCGGCCTCGGCGGGATCTATGTGGGGACTGTCGTAATCCTCTCCGACAAAATCCTTCAAGGCGTCAAGATCCTCCCAGACCATGACAAAACTGAACTCGCGCGGTGTCTCGTCGCGTGGGGCGCCGGGCAGCACGGATACGAGACCTTGGGT
This sequence comes from Shimia sediminis, assembly GCF_003990645.1. Taxonomy (GTDB): domain Bacteria; phylum Pseudomonadota; class Alphaproteobacteria; order Rhodobacterales; family Rhodobacteraceae; genus Shimia; species Shimia sediminis. The sequence goes on along the minus strand of NZ_RYZK01000007.1, from coordinate 29,473 downwards.
CCTTTTCATCATCGGGATAGCGGTTTCGTAGAAGAACTTCTTGAACTCTTCTTCTTTGCCACGGTGCGTGACAACCTGGAAAATGCGCATAATCATGAGGAGGTCTCCGTTGTTGATCCAACTGACCCGATCAGCGCCTCAATGTTCACAGTATAGCATAGTTTCCTAACCCCGGCCCCTGTTGGCCGAGGTCGTCGGGACAGGGCTGATTCCAGCGCGTTGGGACTTGGCAGGCGGAGCAACCCGCTCATCCCCCTCAGTCACGGCGGCAAAAAACCGCCCAAATGCTGGCGAACCCTCCTTTACCTTGGCAAACACTACGTCAACTTTAAAGTGACGTAGCGTTTTACTTACGTCAACGTAAACCCATATTGTAACCCATGGGGCAAGTTCCAAATTGTCCAGAAGCCGACACCGATGAGGTTGATGATGATGACCGAAGAAACCATGACCATCCGCGAGATGTGCGACGCGTTCGACGTGACGCCGCGCACCTTGCGATTTTACGAAGCCAAGGAGCTGTTGTTTCCGATCCGCGAGGGTCAGAAGCGCCTGTTCACCAAGCGCGACCGCGCGCGGCTGAAGCTGATCCTGCGCGGCAAGCGCTTTGGGTTCAGCCTCGAGGAAATCCGCCAGTTGCTTGATCTATACGACATGGGCGACCAGCAGGCGACGCAGTTGCAGCGCACCTATGAGGTGGCGCAGGCACGGCTGCAGGACATGGAAGAACAGCGCGATGAGCTGAATGAAGCTATCGACGATCTGAAAGAGCAGCTGAAATGGGGTGAGCGTATCATCACCTCGTTCGGTACCGAGAAAAAAGCCGCAGAGTAACTAGGGAAACCACTGATGCCGACCTATACCGCCCCCGTAAAAGACCTCCAGTTTGTCCTGCACGACGTGTTGAACGTCTCGACGCTGGACATCCCCGGCTATGACGAGATGGAAGCCGATTTCACCAATGCCGTTCTGGAAGAAGCCGGCAAGCTGACCGGCGACGTGCTGGCCCCGCTGAACGCTGTTGGCGATCAGGAAGGCTGTCGACTGGAAAACGGTCTGGTCTACACGCCCACCGGCTTCAAGGAAGCCTTTGAGCAGGTGAAAGAGGGCGGCTGGACCGGGCTCGACATGCCCGAGCAATATGGCGGGCAGAACATGCCTTATGTGCTGGGCACCGCCGTGGGCGAGATGTTTTCGGCGTCAAACCAGGCGTTCACCATGTACCAGGGTCTGACCCATGGTGCGGCGGCGGCGATCCTGGCGCATGGTACGGATGCGCAGAAGGACAAATGGCTGCCCAACATGGTGTCCTGCGAGTGGACCGGCACCATGAACCTGACCGAACCGCATTGCGGCACCGATCTGGGTCTGATGCGCACCAAGGCGGAACCGCAGGACAACGGCACCTACAAGATTTCCGGCCAGAAGATCTTCATCTCGGCGGGCGATCATGATCTGGCCGACAACATCGTGCATCTGGTGCTGGCCAAGGTCCCCGGCGGCCCCGAGGGCATCAAGGGCGTGAGCCTGTTCATCGTGCCCAAGTTCCTGGTCGATGACGAAGGCAACATTGGCGCGCGCAACGGCGTGTCGGTGGGCAACATCGAGAAAAAGATGGGCATCCACGGCAACGCCACTTGCGTGCTGAACTATGACGAGGCCGAAGGCTATCTGCTGGGTGAGCTGAACAAGGGCATGCGCGCCATGTTCACCATGATGAACGAAGCCCGTCTGGGTGTCGGCATGCAAGGGCTGTCGGCGGCCGAAGTCGCCTATCAGAACGCGGTGGACTATGCCAAGGACCGCCTGCAGGGCCGCGCCGTGACCGGTGCCGAAAACCCCGATGGCCCCGCCGATCCGCTGATCGTGCACCCTGACATCCGCCGGTCGCTGATGGACCAGAAGTCGTTTGTCGAAGGCGCGCGCGCCTTCATCCTCTGGGGTGCCAAGATGATCGACGAAGCCCATCGCAACAGCGACAAGGACGCCGACGGTCTGGTGTCGCTGCTGACCCCGGTCATCAAGGGTTTCCTAACCGATGAAGGCTATGACATGACCGTCAAGGCGCAACAGATCTACGGCGGCCACGGCTATATCGAAGAGCACGGCATGAGCCAGTTCACCCGCGACGCCCGGATCGCCATGATCTACGAAGGCGCCAACGGCGTTCAGGCGCTGGACCTGGTGGGCCGCAAGCTGGCCCAGGATGGCGGCAAGCACGTGATGGCGTTCTTTGAGCTGGTCAAAACCTTCTGCAAGGACAATGGCGACGACGAGGCTCTGAAGGATTTCATCGAACCGCTGAAGGCTGCGTCAAAGGATCTGCAGGCCGCGGGCATGTATTTTATGCAGAACGGCATGAAGAATCCCAATCACGCGCTCTCGGGCTCGAACGATTTCATGCACCTCTTTGGGCATGTCTGCCTTGGCCTGATGTGGGCGCAGATGGCAAAAGCCGCGACGTCACAACTGGCGGCGGGCGCTGCTGACGCTGCGTTCTACGAGACCAAGCTGGCGACGGGCCGCTACTACATGGCACGACGCCTGCCGGCCACTTCCATGCACCTGGCGCGCATCCAATCGGGTGCCGACACGGTCATGGCGCTGGACGCAGAAGCGTTCTGAGACAGGGCGCAAGCCATTGAAAACAAAAGAGAGGACAGATGCCTAAACGATTTCGGCTGACCCGCCGCACATCCATCGCAATGACCGAGGACGGCTATCGCCGCCTGCGGAGCTTTGCGGCAGAGGCGGGTTTGGACGAAGGCGAGGCGCTGTCCTTTCTGTTCGAGAATTTCGATGCCGTCACCGATGACGAAATGCTGGCCCTGAAGTTGAGACAATTCAATTCCGAGCTGGAAGCGCGCAAGCGTTGAAGACCGGAACAGGAGAGACATGATGACATCTTCTTGGATGAGCGATGAACACCAGATGCTGGCCGAAATGACGGCCAAGTTCATCAATGACGAATGGGCGCCCAAGTTCGACAAATGGCGCAAACAGGGCGAGATGGATCGCGAGACCTGGAACGAGGCTGGCGAGTTGGGCCTGCTCTGTCCCTCGATCCCCGAGGAATACGGCGGGGTTGGCGGCGATTTTGGCCACGAAGCCGTGATCCTGATGGAAAGCAATCGTGCCAACCTGGCCAGCTGGGGGCACGGTATCCACTCCGGCATCGTCGCGCATTACATCCTGGAATATGGCTCGGAAGAGCAAAAACAACGCTGGCTGCCCAAGATGGCCACAGGCGAGATGGTCGGCGCGCTGGCGATGACCGAACCTTCGGGCGGCTCGGACGTGCAGGCCATCAAGACCCGCGCCATCAAGGACGGCAATGCCTATCGGCTTTCGGGGTCCAAGACCTTCATCACCAACGGCCAGCACGCCGATCTGGTGATTGTCGCCGCCAAAACCGATCCCTCGGCAGGCGCCAGGGGCACCTCGCTGGTGGTTGTGGAAACCGCCAACGCCGAAGGCTTTTCACGCGGGCGCAACCTTGAGAAAATCGGTTGCCACGCGGCGGATACCTCGGAATTGTTCTTCGACAATGTCGAGATCCCGCCCGAGAATATCCTCGGCGGCGAAGAGGGTCAGGGCTTTTATCAGATGATGAAGCAACTGGGCCAGGAACGTCTGGTCATCGCCTGCATTGCCCAGGGCTCGATGGAAGGCGCAGTCGAGCGCACGATTGAATATTGCAAGGAACGCGAGGCCTTTGGCGGCCCGATCCTGCAGTTCCAGAACACCCGCTTCAAGCTGGCGGAATGCCTGACCAAGACCAAGGTCGCGCGCGCGTTTCTGGATGAGTGCATCTCGGAACTGATCGCGGGCGAGCTGACCGTCGAAAAGGCGGCAATGGCGAAATACTGGATCACGGACACTCAAGGAGAAGTGTTGGACGAATGCCTGCAACTCTTTGGCGGCTATGGCTACATGCAGGAATATCCGATTGGTGAAATGTGGGTCGATGCCCGGGTGCAACGGATTTACGGCGGCACCAACGAGATCATGAAAGAGCTGATCTCGCGCAGTTTGTAAGCCGAGGGGCCATCGGGAGGGGCAATGTTGGATTTTGAGTATTTTTGGCGAAATGAAGCGGGTGGTCCACCCTGCCATCCGGCGCAGCGATTGCCGGCGGGACAGCAGGGCTTCACCTCGCGCGGCCATCGGCTCTCCAGCCTGTACCGCACCGCCGATGCTCGCGCATTAACCTTAATGCTTGATGAATCCAGCCCTTCATTTCGCCAGAAATACTCCACGGGGGTGCGGGGGTGTGAAACCCCCGCTCCGACAGCAACAACAGGGAGACGCGCATGACCATTAAACTCTATTGCTTTGGAGAAAGCGGAAACAGCTACAAGGCCGCCTTGGCGCTAGAGCTGAGCGGGCTGGACTGGGAGCCGGTCTTTGTCGACTTTTTTGCGGGCGAAACGCGCACGCCGGAATACCGTGCCGAGGTCAACGAGATGGGCGAAGCACCGGTGCTGGTGGACGGCGATTTCCGCACCAGCCAGTCGGGCGCGATCCAGGCCTATGTCACCGAGAAGTCCGGCAAGTTTGGCGGCAAGGACCGGGACGAGAACTACGACATCTTCCGCTGGGTGCTGTGGGACAACCACAAGCTGTCCTCGATGGCGGGGCTGACGCGGTTCCTGATGAATTTCCTGCCCGAAGACAAACGGCCCAAAGATGTGATCGGCTTTAACCTTGGTCGCCTGAAGGCCGCCTATGGCACGCTGGAGGCGCATCTTGAGGGCCGCGACTGGATTGTCGGAGACGGCATCACCAATGCCGACCTCTCGTGTTGTGGATACCTGTTTTACCCCGAACCCTTTGGGTTTGACCGCAGCGAATGGACCAATATCGACCGGTGGCTGTCCAACATTGAGAACACCCCCGGCTGGAAACACCCTTATGACCTGATGCCCGGCAGCCCGGCTGACCGCGCCTGAATAGGAGAAGACTATGACCGAAGCCTATATTTATGACGCGGTGCGCACGCCGCGCGGCAAGGGCCGCAAGGACGGTGCGTTGCACGAAGTGACCTCGGTGCGCCTGTCGGCGACCGTGCTCAACAGCCTGAAAGAGCGCAATGGTCTGGATGGCCACGCGGTCGAGGATGTGGTCTGGGGCAATGTCACCCAAGTGAAAGAACAGGGCGGTTGTCTGGCGCGGACCGCCGTGCTGGCGTCCGATCTGGATGAACGCATCCCGGGTCTGGCGATCAACCGCTTCTGTGCATCCGGCATGGAGGCCGTGAACCTGGCCGCCAACCAGGTCAAGGGTGGCGCAGGTGATGCCTATATCGCTGGCGGCGTGGAAATGATGGGTCGCGTGGCCATGGGCTCGGACGGGGCGGCGGTGGCCGTTGATCCGACCGTGGCGATGGAGCAGTATTTTGTGCCCCAAGGTATCTCGGCGGACATCATTGCCACCGAATACGGTTTCAGCCGGGATGACGCGGACGCATTGGCCGTTGAATCGCAGCGCCGGGCGGCGGCGGCGTGGGAAGACAAGCGCTTTGCCAAGTCGGTCATTTCGGTCAAGGACGTCAATGGTCTGAACATTCTGGACCATGACGAATACATGCGTCCGGGCACCGATATGCAGTCGCTGGGCAGCCTGAAGGCGTCGTTTGAGGAGATGGGCAAAGTGATGCCCGGTTTCGACAAGATCGCGCTGATGAAGTACCCGCATCTGGAAGAGATCAACCACATCCACCACGCGGGCAACTCGTCGGGCATCGTGGATGGCTCGGCTGGCGTGCTGATCGGCAACGCAGAGTTCGGCAAGAAATACGGGCTTAAACCGCGCGCGCGTATTCGTCAGACCTGTAAGATCGGCACTGATCCGACGATCATGCTGACCGGTCCTGTGCCTGCGACTCAGAAAATTCTGGCCGACAGTGGCATGAGCATTGGTGACATTGATCTCTTCGAGGTGAACGAAGCCTTTGCCTCGGTTGTGCTGCGGTTCCAGCAGGCGTTTGATGTCGATCCGGCGTTGGTGAACGTCAATGGTGGCTCGATCGCCATGGGCCACCCGCTGGGCGCGACCGGCGCGATCATCATCGGCACGCTGCTGGACGAGCTGGAGCGCTCGGACAAAGAGGTGGGTCTGGCGACCTTGTGCATTGCATCCGGCATGGGTGCAGCCACCATCATCGAACGCGTGTAAGGAGATAGAAACATGAGCGATTTTAACCTCTCCGTAGACGCGGACGGCGTCGGGATCATCACTTGGGACACGGCTGGCAAGTCGATGAACGTGATGACGGAACAGGCCTTTACCGACCTGAACGCCATCATTGACACGGTGCTGTCGGACGACGCCATCAAGGGCGCGGTCATCACCTCGGGCAAGGAAGGCTCGTTCGCGGGTGGCATGGACCTGAATGTGCTGGCCGAGATGGGCAAGCGCGGTGGTGACTCTCCCGCACAGGGCATGTTTGACGGCGTGATGTCGATGCATGGCGTATTGCGCAAGATTGAGCGCGCAGGCATGGACCCCAAGACCAACAAGGGCGGCAAGCCGATTGCCTGCGTTCTGCCCGGCACGGCGCTGGGGATTGGTCTGGAGCTGCCGCTGGCGACGCATCGTATCTTTGCCGCTGACAATCCCAAGGCCAAGATCGGTCTGCCCGAGATCATGGTCGGCATCTTTCCCGGTGGGGGTGGCACAACTCGCATGGTGCGCAAGATGGGCGCCATGGCGGCCTCGCCCTTCCTGTTGCAGGGCAAGATGGTGGACCCGAAGAAAGCCAAGATGGCGGGCATCATTGATGAGGTCAGCGAAGACCCAATGGCGGATGCCAAGGCCTGGGTTCTGTCCGAGCCGAAGATCGTCAAACCCTGGGACGAAAAGGGTTACAAGATGCCCGGCGGTGAACCCTATCACCCCGCAGGTTTCATGACCTTTGTCGGCGCGAACGCCATGGTCAACGGCAACACATGGGGCGTTTACCCGGCGGCCAAGGCGCTGTTGAGCGCAGTGTACGAAGGCGCGATGGTGCCGTTTGACACCGCGATCAAGATAGAGGCGCGCTGGTTCACCAATGTGCTGATGAACCCCTCGTCGAGTGCCATGATCCGATCCTTGTTCATCAACAAGGAAGCGCTGGAAAAAGGTGCCAATCGTCCTGACGTACCCGATCAACGTGTCAAAAAGGTTGGCGTGTTGGGCGCGGGCATGATGGGCGCCGGTATTGCTCTGGTTTCGGCCAGGGCGGGCATGGATGTTGTGCTGATCGACACCAATCAGGAGGCAGCGGATCGCGGCAAGGCGTATTCGGAAAGCTTCATGGACAAGGGCATCAAGCGCAAGAAGGCGACCGAAGAGCAAAAGACCGCGATGCTGGCGAAAATCAACGCCACCACCGATCTGAACGCATTGGCGGACGTGGACCTGATCATTGAGGCCGTGTTCGAAGACCCAGCCGTAAAGGCCGAGATGACCAAAAAGGTCGAAGCGATCATCCCCGAGGATGCGATCTTTGCCTCGAACACCTCGACCCTGCCGATCACCGGTCTGGCCGAAGCGTCTGTGCGCAAGGATCAGTTCATCGGCATCCACTTCTTCTCACCCGTTGAGAAGATGGCGCTGGTCGAGATCATCAAGGGCAAAGAGACTGGCCCGCGTGCGGTTGCTAAGGCGCTGGACTATGTGCGTCAGATCAAGAAGACACCGATTGTCGTAAACGACGAGCGCTTCTTCTATGCCAACCGTTGTATCATCCCCTATATCAACGAAGGCGTGATGATGGCCGGTGAAGGGGTTGCGCCGCAGCTTCTGGACCATGCTGCGCAGCTCTTGGGCTTCCCTGTGGGGCCGATCCAGCTGGTGGATGAAACCTCGCTTGATCTCGGTGCGAAGATCGCCAAGGCGACGATGGCGGCGATGGGCAATGCCTATCCCAAGTCGATTGCCGATGATGTGACCTTCTGGATGGTCGATGAGGGCCGCTTTGGCCGTAAAGCCAAGGCCGGGTTCTTTGACTATGACGAAAATGGCAAGCGTCTGGGATATTGGAAAGGCTTTGCCGACAAGTTCCCGCGTCTGGAAGAGCAGCCCGACGTGACCGAGGTGCAGCACCGCCTGATCTTTAGCCAGGTTCTGGAAGCGGTCCGCGCGCTGGAAGCAGATGTGCTGGAAGACATCCGCGAAGGCGACGTGGGTGCGATCCTGGGCTGGGGCTTTATGCCGTGGTCGGGTGGTCCGTTCTCGTGGCTGGACATCGTGGGGGCGGCCTGGGCCGCTGAGAAATGTGACGAGCTGACCGCCAAATATGGCGAGCGGTTCACCTGCCCGCCGCTGTTGCGTGAGATGGCTGAGAAGAACCAAAGCTTCTATGGCCGCTTTGGTCAGCAGGCTGCTGCCGCCTGATCTGAAGCAGGTTTCAAGATTTGGAAAGGCGCGCCGTAATGGTGCGCCTTTTCGATTTTTGCCATTTGGCCAAATGGCGCGGGCAGCGGTGGTTGGACACGCGCAAGCGGCCGCAACACTGCGGCGCCAGGTCCGTCAGATGGCACCGCCCGCAAAGCTTCAAGTCACCGGTTGGCCGGTTACGACGCCGCCTTGGGCTGGTCCTGCGCCTGCGCTTGGTCGGCAAGCTCTTCGGTCACGATATTGAGGAATTCAGCCGCAGCAGCGGGCGATAGTTTTGGCAGTCCCGAGGCGCTGGCCGAGGCACTTGCCTCGCCCTCATGAGGGTCAAAGTTGAGCGCGCCCAGAAACGACGGGCAGCAGGCGATGGCGCCGCCGCCAATTGCGACCAGTTCTTCATTTTCAAAGTGCACTTCGTAGAGACGACGGGGTTCTTCGGGCTGGTACAGTTCGATGCCGTTGAAACCTTCGCAGTCAAAACCCGAAACCAAGGCATGGGAATGGCCGGTGATGGCCTGAAAGTCCGCCGAGGCGATGGCCACGAAGGTTTCCCCCTGCACCAGGAGATCCTGTTGATTTCCAAGCGCCCCCATCGGCACCCAGATGGGGCTGACCGATGCCGGGCAGGTTCCGGGTTGCCGCCAGATGTCGCGCCCTTCGATCCACATGACCGGCTGCCAGTCATGTTCGAGGGTCCAGACGTGATCCCCCTTGGCCAGGGTCGCCACGTCGCGCCATCCGTGTTTGGTCAGAATTGTGGTGCCAGCAACAAACCCATCCACACCGCAAGTGGCGCACCCCGCCTCGGTCTTGGCAAAGTCGCAGTTGGGTAATCGGCGTTTGGGTTTATGTTTGGGAAGTGGCATCTGCTCGCCCTTGTTGTTTTTTTGTCCGAATCTGCGGACTTTACACAACCTAACCGAGTAGCTTACCTTACGTCATCTCCAGCAATAGCACAATAAGTGTTCGCCATCGCACAATGATTTTTTGGAATGTTGTCCATCAGCGAAGGCGGTGCTTGGCTTGATTCGCGATTTTCGAATAGGTGCCATGTCAAAAAGAAACGCCCGGAAAGGCATTTCCGGGCGTCTTCTCACATGCATCTTGGGGGGTCAGGCGATTGCGAGGCTCATTTTGTCTGGCTCCTCGCTCATCTCAAGGAGACGAACGGCAACCGCCATGGGCAGCATGTTGTAATTGGTTGCGGCGCCGTATTTCGGCAGGATGCCCGCGCTGACGCCCCAATGGGACTGGCAGAACATCAGCGCGCCGTGGTCGGCAAAGACCATCTGGTCCTGTTCGAACACGGGCAGCACCACTTCGACAGAGCCATAGGGTTCGTGGCGTTCGACACCGTCCAGCACTTCGAGTGCGGCGGCGGGAATGACGGCAAAGGGGTCGCCCCACTGATCGCTGATCTCGTCGCTTTCGATCAGCACGCCCTGATGCGGCATCACCAGGAGGTCATTGCGGTTGCCGATGGTTTCAGCTTCGACGAACAGCGGCCAGAGTGCCTCGGGGCATTGGCCAACGCCGCCCCAGATTTCATCGCGCATTACCGCGGTCACGCGTTGCATGCCGCCGTCAAAGGTCAGCACATCATCCCCGGCGCGCAGGGTCTCAGCAGGATGCCAGCCGTCCTGGGTGGCAACGAGGGTGCCTTCGACCAGGCCGCAGCCAGCGCCCAGCAGCACCGGGTCCTGGAATGTCTGTGTGGGAGGCACCATGCCGGTGCGCATCCCAACCGGGTTGTTCCATCCAAACATGTTGATCCTCTAAGTGTCTGGTGGTTGGATTTAGCAGCCCCTCAATTTGGCTAAAATTCTAAGGAGTCTCTTGGCCTGAAATTGGGTCTTTTTAAGGCACTGTTTCCGAGCGCGTAACAATGCGAATAGGCCAGGTCGAATTGGTCACACATCGACGCCATTCGGCTGGCATGCCCGATAACTCCGTTGTGAGAGCCCGTGAGATTCGCCGCACAGCCCGCTGTCAGGCAGACCGCACCGCGATAATCACGCCGGACCCTGCAATCATGGCAATGCCAAGGATCTGCATCCACCCCAGCCCCTGCCCGAACAGGACAAAGGCAAAGACCGGTGCAAACAGCAGGGCCGAGTATTCAAACACCGCGACATTGGTGGGCTCGTCCATCTGATAGGCCCGGATAATAAGGAAAACCCCGGCCAGCGAACCAAAAGCCTGTAGCGCCACCACGGGCATGATCGGCATCACGTCCAGCGTGGGCGCCAAAGTCAGAAAGTCGTCTCCGGCGATGCTGGCCAGACCAAAGGCCAATGTCACCGCCCCTCCGACCAGCCACATCATCGCCATGTTGGCCCCCAGAAGCGACAGCGCGCTTTCGCCAGCGCACCAGCTGCGGGTGGCAATGGATGAGACCGCGTAGAACAGGCCCGCGGCGATGGGCAACAGCATAGAGAGGCCAAAGCCCGCGCTGCCCGGTTGCAGCACCATCAGGATACCCGCAAAGCCGATAAAGACCGCCGCGATGCGCCAGGGTCCGATGCGGCGGTGCATGACAAAAACGTTGATCAGCAAGACGAAGATCGGAGAGGTAAACAACCCCGCGATGGCCTGGGCAATAGGCATCAGCCCCAGCGCGCCAAAGTAGAGCATCATCGAACAGGTGATGACAATCGAGCGCGCCAGCACCGGTCGCCAGCGGTTCGGGCGCAAGGTGCCAAGCCCCACAAGCGACATCAGCAGCAAGAGCGGAAACATCAGCGTCGAGCGCATCATGAGGAATTGCCAGACGCTGACCGACGCAGAAATCTGGCCCACGAAATTGTCAATGAAACCGATCACCGCCATTGCACTCAGCATGGAAAGCGCTGCGGCAATCGGTCGGTTATTGACGGTGTCGGTCATTTCTGCCTCTAATTGTCAGACAATTGTCGTTTGTGAACGTATTGGGACGTGTCCACAGGGATTAGTCTGTCGTAAAAACGACTTATGCCACAGAATCAAGGGAGGGATCTGATGGGCTGGATGGCTGATGAGACGGGGCTGGACAAATGTGCCGCAAATTTCGTGCCGCTGACACCGCTGTCGCACCTGCGTCGGGCGCGCGATGTGTTTCCGGATGTCCTGGCGGTGAGCTATGGCAGGCACCGCAAGACCTATGCCGAGTATTACGCGCGCTGTAGCCGGTTGGCCTCGGCGCTGATCGGGCTGGGGGTGCGCCCCGGGGACGTGGTTGCCACGCTGATCCCGAACCTGCCCGCACAGGCCGAAGCGCATTTTGGCGTGCCCGCCTGTGGCGCGGTGCTGAACACGATCAACACCCGGCTGGATGCCGACACGGTGGCCTATATCTTTGACCACGGCGAGGCCAAGGTGGTGCTGACGGACCCGCAGTTCATGGACACCGTCGAGGCGGCGCTCGGGATCATGCAAGGCCCTGCGCCTGTCATCATCGAGGTGGCGGACGATCCCGCAGGCTATCACGCCAGCGGCAAGTACACCGAATACGAGGCGCTGCTGGACGGCGGCGATCCGGGTTTTGAGTGGATCATGCCCGAGGATGAATGGGAGAGCCTGTCGCTGAACTATACCTCGGGCACCACGGGGCGGCCCAAGGGGGTGGTCTGTCATCACCGCGGGGCCTACATGATGACCATGGGCACGGTGATCAGCTGGCGCATGGTGCTGCATCCGGTGTTCATGGCGATCGTGCCGCTGTTTCATTGCAACGGCTGGAACCACACATGGATGATGCCGCTGATTGGCGGCACGCTGGTGTGCTGCCGCGATGTCACGGCTCAGGCCATCTACAACGCCATCCACTACGAGGGTGTGACGCATTTTGGCGGCGCGCCTATTGTTTTGAACATGATCGTGAACGCGCTGGACGAAGAGCGCCGCACCTTTGAGCACCGGGTTGAGGTCTTTACTGCGGGCGCCCCCCCTGCCCCGGCCACATTGGCCAAGATCGAGGAGCTGGGGTTCAACGTCACACAGGTCTACGGGCTGACCGAAACCTATGGGCATGTCACCGAATGCCTGTGGAAAGACGACGAATGGGGCACATTGGACAAGGCAGATGTGGCGGCGGTCAAGGCGCGCCAGGGGATCGCGCTGCCGCAGATGGAGCACATCACGGTGATGGATGAGAACATGCGCCAGGTGCCGATGGACGGGGTTACACAGGGCGAGATCGTCATTCGCGGCAACTCGGTCATGAAGGGCTATCTCAAGAACCCCGAGGCGACGGCAGAGGCGTTCAAGGGCGGCTATTTCCATTCCGGAGACATCGCCATTCAACACCCCGATACCTATGTGCAGATCGCCGACCGCGCCAAGGACATCATCATCTCGGGCGGCGAGAACATCTCGTCCGTCGAAGTCGAAGGCGTGCTGATGGCGCACCCGGCGGTATCACTGGCCGCCGTGGTCGCCAAACCGGATGAGAAATGGGGCGAAGTGCCCTGTGCCTTTGTCGAGCTCCTGGAAGGGCAAAGCGCCGACGAAGCCGGGATCATCGCCTTTTCCAGAGAAACACTGGCCGGGTTCAAGGCGCCAAAGCGCGTGGTGTTCCAGGAATTGCCAAAAACATCGACCGGCAAAATCCAGAAATTCGAGCTGCGCAAGGTGGCCGCAAAACTGTAAGCGGGGTTGGGGGCCAGCCCCCGCCCTGAGCAAGCTCAGGACTCCCCCGGGATATTTTTGGCCAAAAGAAGCCGGGGCGCGCCGCCAAGCCGCAAGGCCGGGGCGCGTCTTCTCGCCTCCTCACCTGCACCGCGAAGAGGTGTTGGCACGTTAAGGTTAATGCCCCTGTGCTTCTTTTGGCCAAAAATATCCCGGGGGGAGCAGCGTCTTTGACAAAAGACGATGTGGGGGGCTGGCCCCCCTTGGCGGATTGCCCCCGAATGCCTGCCCATGTTATCTTTGATGAAACAGAGGCAGAGCAGCCCGTCATCACCCATGACAGCACTTGAGAAATACGACAGAATCGAAGCCAGCGCGCTGTGGCGCGCCCGCGCGGATTCGCAGCGCCGCGAGGTGATTATCTCGATTGGCGATGCCTCGCTGACCATTGCCGATATGCAGGACAGGCCGCTGGCGCATTGGTCCCTGCCCGCGGTCGAACGCGCCAACCCCGGGGAACGCCCTGCCATCTATCACCCCGACGGTGACCCCGGCGAGACGCTTGAGATCGCCGCTGAAGAGGCTCAGATGATCGAGGCCATTGAAAAACTGCGCATGGCCATACGGCGTGGTCGCCCAAAACCTGGGCGGCTGCGCCTTGTGACACTGGTCACATCCGTTCTGAGCGTGGCGGCGCTGGCGGTGTTCTGGCTGCCGGGTGCGATTTTGACCCACACGGTTGCCGTGGTGCCCGAGGTCAAGCGGCAGGAGATCGGTCTTGGGCTATTGCAGCAGCTGGAGCATCTGACCGGCAAGCCCTGCGCCGACATTCTGGCGACCCCTGCCCTGGCACGGCTGACCGAGCGGCTGGAGGCGCGCACGATCGTGGTCGTGCGGGACGGGGTGCGGGATACGCTGGGGTTGCCGGGAGGGACGATCCTGCTCAATCGCGCGGTGATCGAGGATCATGAAGAGCCGGATGTTGCCGCGGGATATGTGATTGCGCAGCAGGTGGAAGCCCAGTTGGTGGACCCTTTGCGCATGATGCTGGAGCAGTTGGGGCTTGTGGCGAGTTTCCGGCTGTTGACGACCGGCGAACTGCCCGAAAGCATGCTGCGGGCCTGGGCCGAAGACATGCTGTTGGTGCCCCATGCCCCCCTGGAGGCGAGCCGGTTGTTGGCGGCGTTTTCCGAGAAAGGCGTCAAGTCCACGCCATATGCCTATGCGCTGGATGCCTCGGGCGAGACCACGCTGGAGCTGATCGAGGCAGACCCCTTTGTGACATCGCCCCGCCCTGTGCTGAGCGATGGTGACTGGGTGGCGTTGCAGGGAATTTGTGGCGGCTAGTAGCGGCTGGACGAGGCGCTTCGCACTTAGCGCACGAATGCGTCGGAATAGCCTGCGCGGCGGACCTTGGTCACGGCGCGATCTGCGCTGGCCGTGTCGGCAAACGGCCCGGCGAGCACCATGCGATAGGTTTGGCCATTCTTGTCATACTTGCCGATCTTGACCGGCATCCCGAGGCCACGCAGCTTGTGGGCGGTGCTCTGGGCCGCTGCGCGGTCGGTGTAGGTGGCGGCCTGAACATAGTTCTGACCCGAGACGCGCAGGGATTTCTCGGGTGCTGCGCTTTTGGTGGAGATCACCGGCGCCGCTGCTGCCGGAGCGGCGGCGGGGGATGATTTGGTCGAGATCACGACGGCGGTCGGCGCATCGTCGCGCACACGGCGCGGCACTTTCTGCGTCCAGATCGCATCAGTTGCGGCCTTGCCCTCAAACGTCATGACGGCACGCTGGGGGTTCAGGCGGCCGTCGTCAAAGACCCGGACATAGCCGTCGGGCACCGTGGTGTCGTTCAGAGCGTATTGGTAATTCTGATACAGATGGCGCGGGATCACGCGCACGGTCGAGGCAACATCGCCTTCGCGCACAATGGTGCCCGGCGCGGGGGCATAGGGCGCGGACAGGCTGGCGCCCTGACGGTTGTAGATGATGCGGGGCGGCGGGGCGGTCGGATTGCCGGTGCCGGGGGTATACGGCAGCTCGCTTTGCGGGCCGCAGCGTACCGCGCGGCTGCCCTGAACGCCGCCGCGACAGGGGGCATCAAAGCCCGACTGGCGTGGTGTGCCATCCAGCGTACGGCGCGTGTTGCTGGTGGTGGTGGTTGTCGGTGCCGTTGTGGTGGTCGTTGTGGTGGTCGGGGCCTTGGTCGTCGTCGTGGTCGTGGGCTTGGGCGCGGGTGCCGCAGTGGTGGTGGTTGTGCTGGTCGTAGGCGGCTTGGCCCACCAGGGTGTCTTGGTTTTTGTCGTCGTCGTGGTGGCCGGAGCAGCGGCCGTGGTTGTCGTGGTGGTGGCCTTGGGTTTGGCCGCGGTGGTGGTCTGCGGCTTGGCCTTGGGCTTTGCGGCTGTCGTTGTCGTGGAGGTCGTTGCGGCCTTGGGCTTGGGTTTGGGCTTGGGTTGTGGTGCTGCGGCGGCGGTGGAGGTCTCCGGTGCGGCGGGTTGAATGACAACCACGTTCTTGTCGAGTTTCTGGGCCGAAGCCGTGGTCGGCGCGGCGTTGGGATTGGTTGGCTTGTAGCCGCAGACCACCTTGCGGTCGCGGGTCATGCGCGGCACCCAGGTTATGTTGCCATCGACACCCGCACGGATATAGACGCAGCCCTTGCTGTCGACATATTGCTTGCCCTTGTAGGACGCCGGCGGAAACTCGTTCGGTGTCTCTACGTTTTTCAGGGATTGGGCGCGTACATTGGCCGCCAATCCCAAAGACGCCGCAATCACAGAGATCGCGATAACTCTGGTCAGTTTCATTTTGCCCCCACAAGATGTAGGGGTCAGTCTAGACGCAAAACTCTATATGAGTAAACACCGCATAGATGTAATTCCGCATCTAATTTGCCCGTGACTTGCGAATTTTCCCGCAGCCCCGGTGGCCCTAAGAATGCCGATCACCGCCCGGTGCAGACGGTGATGACCCCGTTGGGACGGTCTGTTGTGGGCTCAAAGTTGACGCAGGCCAAGGTCACGGGAACGTTGGTTTTTTTGATCCACTCGGGGTCCCCGCCCTGGAAAGGCATCACCACGCGTCAGCTTTGAGCCCTTGGGTTTTTGCACCGCTACTGGAACGAGATGCTGGTGAGGTTTGCGTCAAAGAACGGGTAGACCTGCCCCCCGGCGGCCCGCGAGATCGTAAAGCTGTGCGGGATCATCATATTGCCCACCGGCTGGTAATCGGCGCGGGTGACGTGTTCGCCCGAGCCATGGTAGGGCGTGTCGAGGTCACCGTCCTGCTCTGCGGAGAGATAGGTGATCTGCCCTTCGGCGTTAAAATGAAACAGCATGTCTGCGGCCAGCCCGTCGGCGCGAATGACCGCGCGCGCGGTCAGATCATCGACGGGTTCCCAGGTCACGTGACCGCCGGGCAGCAAAGCCTGCGGGTAAAGCGGACTTTCCAGAAGCCAGCGCCGCAGGGAAATCCGATTGAGGTCATCCGACGCTTTTTCATCGACCACGGTGAGTGTCGACATGATCTTGGCCTTCATCTCCATCTCGCCTTGGGCAAAATAGTCGTAAGCCCGCGCCCATACTCCCGGCAGGATCGGTGTCGTCGCTGAGAACATCAGCGCAGGTGCGCCAATCGCGACCACCTGCTCAGCGGTGGTGGGTTCAAAATGCTCGGTCAGAGGGCGGCGAAAGTCACCCGCGGCCTCGAGGCGCACGGTGGCAAATGGCGGGACAGGGCCACGGAAGGTGTAGTCGAAATAGCGCTGCACCGGAGCCGGGAGTGTTTCGTTGGCGACCGCATCAAATCGCGGTGCAGGTGAGCTGGCAGCGAGGTCCATCACCCGCGCGCGAAAGGCCCGAATGTCGCGTTCGGTCTGGGCGGATTGATACCAGACCATCCCCGCCAACAGCAAAACAGTCAGCCCGATACCATAGGCAACATAGCGCAAAATCTTCATCCTCAGTCTCCTTTTCCGGCACGTGCCTCTGGGAAGGGCCGCGCAATTGAGCAAAGTGGGTACACGTGTGTACACCTATTGCAGAGAGCGGTACATGCGTGTACGGTTGAGGTCAAGAGAAAACTGGACACAGCGACATGAGCGACGAAAAACAACTTCAGCGACGCAGGCAGATCGAAGCGGCTGCGTTGGACCTCTTGGCGGAAAAAGGCTATCGCAGCACCAGTATGTTGCAGATCGCCAAGCGCGCCTCGGCGTCCAACCAGACGCTATATGCGTGGTACGGCAACAAGCAGGCGCTGTTCAAAGAGATCATCGAGGTGAATGGCCGGGCGGTGCGGCAGTTCCTGGAGTCCGCATTGCAAGAGCAGTCGGACCCGATTTCGGCGCTGCAATCGCTGGGCATTCACCTGTTGCGGTTCACGTCGGACGACAAGGCCATCATCATGAACCGCGCCGCGATCATTGATGCGACCGAGACCTGTATTCTGTCGGAGGCAATCGACAAGATTGGCCGCGAAGAGGTGTTTTCCATGATCTGTGCGCTGATGCGCGATCTGGAAGACCGGGGGCATTTCGAGCTGGATCAGGGGCCAGAGGATGCGGCTGGCACCTATATCAGCCTGCTGTTTGGCGAGATGCAAATGCGTCAGGCCCTGGGCGCCATGCCCGCACTGTCCGAGGAAGACATCAAAGCCCGCTCCACGCGCGCCTTTGAACTGACTTGTCGGCTCTACGCGCGAACGGGCTAAGTCGCGGGCCCTAGCAAGGGATCGCGACCGGGCGACACAGGTCGCCCGGTTGCGCGGGTGGCGGTTTACTTGGTGCCGAACATGCGGTCGCCCGCGTCGCCCAGGCCCGGCATGATATAGCCTTTTTCATTCAGCTTTTCGTCGAGCGAGGCGGTGACGATCGGCACGTCGGGGTGCGCCTCTTTCATGCGCTGCACACCTTCGGGGGCGGCGAGCAGGCACAGGAAACGAATGTCCTTGGCGCCCTGCTCTTTCAGGAGATCAATCGCGGCAGCCGAGGAATTGCCGGTGGCAAGCATTGGATCGACGGCGATGACCAGGCGTTCATCAAGCTCCGACGGGGCCTTGAAGTAGTATTGCACGGGCTTCAGGGTTTCCTCGTCCCGGTAGAGGCCGACAAAGCCGACGCGCGCAGAGGGCACCAGTTCCAGCATACCGTCCAACAGGCCATTGCCCGCGCGCAGGATCGACACCAGCGCCAGTTTGCGGCCATCCAGCACGGGCGCGTCCATTTCCTGCATCGGGGTCTGGATACGCTTGGTGGTCATCGGCAGTTCGCGCGTGACCTCATACGCCAGAAGCTGGCTGATCTCGCGCAGTAGGCGACGAAACTCGGCGGTCGAGGTTTCGGTCCGGCGCATCAGCGTCAGTTTGTGTTGCACAAGCGGGTGATCGACAACGGTCAGGTGATCCATCAGGCAGACTCCAGTTTTTCTTTTACGCGCGCCTTTGTGTCGGCGTCACAGAAGGCCGCGTCAAGGGCGGTTTGATTGAGGGCGCGGAAATCATCCTCGTCCCAGCCAAAGGCCGAGGCCAGCATGTCATATTCGCGGCTCATGGTGTTATGGAAAAATGGCGGGTCGTCAGTCGAGACCGTCACTTTGACGCCTGCATCGCGCAGGCGCGCGATCGGGTGGCTGGGCAGGTCCGGGTAGAGACCGAGGAAGACGTTTGAGCCGGGGCAGCATTCCAGCGTGATCTGGCGCGCGGCGAGTTCCTGGACCAGTTTGGTGTCCTCGATGGCGCGCACGCCATGGCCGATGCGTTCGACGTTGAGGTCGCGGATGGCTTCCCAGACAGACTCGGGGCCACCGAATTCGCCAGCGTGGGTGGTCAGGCGCAGCCCCGCCTCGCGCGCCATGTCAAAGGCATAGGCAAAGTCGCCCTGATGCCCCTGCCCTTCGTCGCCACCCATGCCAAGGCCAACAATCCAGTCGCCTGCGGTTTCGGCCGCGCAAAGGGCGGCGCGCTTGGCTTTTTCGGGGCCGAAGTGGCGCACCGGGGTCACGATGCCGCGCAGGATGATGCCAAAGTCACGCTCGGCCTGATCGGCGGCTTCGCGAATGGCGTGCAGGTATTCTTTCCACGCCGCCACATCGCCGCCGCCGCAGAAATCGGGGCTGAGGAAGCTTTCGGTGTAGACGACGCCATGGCGCGCGCTTTCTTCCAAAATGGCGCGGGTCAGGCGGGCGAAATCCTCGGGCGATTGCAGGACCGAGGTGGCAGCCTCGTAAACCTGCAGGAAATGCACGAAGTTCTCAAAGGCATAAGAGCCATCATCGGTAAAGATGCGGCTGAGGTCGATTTTCTTTTCAAACGCCAGCTGCCGGATGAACGCGGGTGGGGCTGCGCCTTCGTGGTGCAGGTGCAATTCGATCTTTGGCAGGTCCGCGACGCTCATAGAAAACTCTTTCCGGGTCCATGTGAAGGCACCCCAAGATGGGCCGCCACGCTGGCTGCCACATCCACCATTTCAATCAAACCGGCATTGCCCGTGCCCCTGCCCGCGCAGAGGACCGGCACACGTTCGCGCGTGTGGTCGGTTCCGCTCCAGGCGGGGTCATTGCCATGATCGGCGGTGATGAGCAACAGGTCGTCGGCCTGCAACTTGGGTAAAAGCCTGCCAATCTCGGCGTCGAACCATTCGAGGTGGCGCGCATAGCCCGAGATGTCGCGACGGTGGCCGTATTGCGTGTCGAATTCGACAAAATTGGCGAAGGTCAGGCTGCCCTCTTCGGCCTCATCGACGAGGCGGTGAAGATGGAGCATCAGATCGGCATCCGCCCCTTTGACGTTGTCGGCGATGCCAGTCATCGAGAAGATATCGCCGATCTTGCCAATACCGTGCACTTTGCGCCCGGCGTCCTGCACCCAGTTGGTCAGCACCGGCGCAGGTGGCAGGATGGCGAAATCCTTGCGATTGGTGGTGCGGGTAAAGCCTGTTTCGGCGTCGCCGACAAAGGGGCGCGCGATGACGCGGCCCACTTTGCGCTCATGCAACATCGGCGCGAGGGTTTTGCACACATGCAAGAGGCGATCGAGGCCGAAATGCTCTTCGTGGGCGGCGATCTGGAACACGCTGTCGACGCTTGTGTAGCAGATCGGTTGGCCGGTTCTGACATGCTCAGCCCCAAGCGCGTCGATGATGGCCGTGCCCGAGGCGTGGCAATTGCCCAGAATCCCGTCAGTCCCGGCAATATCGCAAACCCTTGCGGTGACATCTGCAGGGAACGCGGGCTCTGTGTTGGGGAAATAGGTCCAGTCCCAGGGCACCCGCAGGCCTGCCAGCTCCCAATGGCCTGACGGTGTGTCCTTGCCAAGGCTGCGCTCGGTCGCCGCAGCCCAGAAGCCGGTGGGCGTGGCGTCCAGTCCGGGTGTTTCATCGCCGCTGGCCAGACGCGTGGCCGCGCCAAAGCCGAGCGCGTCGAGATGGGGCAGCCTTATCGGCCCTGACCGGCCCTCTTCGGCCTGACCCGCAGCGCATCCTTGGGCGATATGGGCCAGCGTGTTGGCGCCGGTGTCCGGCAGGGTGCCGTTGAAGAACTGATCCGCGTCCGGTGCACCGCCGATGCCGACGGAATCCATGACGACGAGAAAGGCGCGGGGCATCAGCGGATCCTCTCATGCACGAGGGGGGGCAGATCGGGGGCGGTGGGGCTGATGGTGATCGCGGCCAGCGCCGTTTGCGTTGCGGCGCGGGCGTGTTCCTCGCGCGCGGCGTGGATGCGCAAAAGCGGCTGGCCCTTTTGCACCTTGTCCCCCAAGGCCACGACTTCGGAAAAGCCGACCGAGGGGTCAACCACGTCGCTTTCGACCTGACGGCCCCCGCCAAGGGCAACCACGGCAAGGCCGAGGGCTTCGCCGTTCATGGCGGTGATGTAGCCGCTTTCGGGGGCGGGCACCTCGCGGATCACAGTGGCCTCGGGCAGGAAACGTTGCCAGTTTTGCGTGAACTGCACAGGCCCGCCCATGGCAGCAACCATGCGGCCAAAGTGGTCGGCGGCAGTGCCGTTCTGCAGAACTTCGACCATCTTGGCGGTCCCGGCCTCGATATCCGGTGCGAGGGCGGCATTGGCCAGCAACACACCACCAAGCGCAACCGAAAGATCGGCCAGCGCGCCGCCCTTTTGCCCGGTCAGAACCTCCATGCACTCCGCCACCTCAAGCGCATTGCCAAGAGAGGGCGCCAGGGGTTGGTTCATGTCCGAGATCACAGCACTTGTGGGGCATCCGGCAAGGTTGGCGGTGCTGACCAGCGACTCGGCCAGCGCGCGGGCGTCGTCGAGCGTTTTCATGAAGGCCCCGGAGCCGAGTTTGACGTCCAGCACCAACCCCTGGAGCCCGGCGGCGAGTTTTTTGGACAGGATCGACGCGGTGATAAGGTCGAGGCTTTCGACCGTGCCGGTCACGTCGCGTATCGCATAGAGGCGCTTGTCAGCGGGCGCGATTTCCGCACTGGCCGAGACGATTGCACAGCCTGCGGTATCGACGATCCGGCGAAACTGGTCTTCGCTGACGCCGGTATTGAGGCCGGGAATGGCCTCCATCTTGTCCAGAGTGCCGCCGGTATGACCCAGCCCACGGCCCGAGATCATCGGGACATAGGCCCCGGCAGCGGCAAGCGCGGGCGCAAGGATCAACGAGACACAGTCCCCCACCCCGCCGGTGGAATGCTTGTCGAGCACCGGACCATCGCAGTCCCATGTCAGCGTGTCACCGCTGTCGCGCATGGCCAGCGTCAGGGCCACACGACCCTCTTCGCCCAGGCCCTGCAGGCAGACGCCCATGGTAAAAGCTCCGGCCTGGGCGTCCGAGACCGCGCCATCGGCGAGACCGTTGGCAAACCAGGACAGTTCTTGGGCCGTCGGGATGTCTCCCAGACGGAGTTTCGCAATGATCGCGCGGGCGTCCATGAGGTCAGGTGTTCTCCATGTGGTGTTCCCCAAAGGCACCGGGCAAGAGGTCGGCCAAGGTGATCTTTTCCTCCACGCCGTCCAGATTGGCCATGGTGATGGCAACGTCACCGGTGCCGAACTCCGATAGCTTCTGGCGGCATCCGCCGCAGGGCGGCACCGGATGCGGGCTGTCGGCGACCACGTAGACTTCGGTCAGGCGGGTTTCACCGGCGGCAACCATGGCGGCAATGGCCCCGGCCTCGGCACAGGTGCCCTCGGGATAGGCTATGTTTTCCACGTTGCAGCCCGCGTAAACCGTTCCGTCCGCCGAGCGTATGGCCGCCCCCACCTTGAAATTGGAATACGGGGCGTAAGCATTTTCGCGCACGGCAAGCGCGGCTTTCTGCAGGCTCATGGAATCCTCCTGTCCGGGGTCGGGCCGCAGACGCGCCCCTCAGATTAATTGTATCTTCGCGCGGCAATCTCCGGCAAAATCACCCCAGAACAGTGCGACCGGAGACAATTTTTTGCAAGGGGAGATAACCTGAGGTCAATTCGCCCCATTTCCATCCGGAGAAATGTAGTTTAACACTAAACTAACTGCTTATTTGAGAGTTCCGAACCATGTCCGACACGCCCAAGAACACCCTGCGCGAAGCTGCCCTGTATTATCACGAATACCCCAAGCCCGGTAAACTGGAGGTGCGCGCCACCAAGCCGCTGGCCAATGGCCGTGACCTGAGCCGCGCCTATTCCCCCGGTGTGGCCGAGGCCTGTATCGACATCAAGGCAGACCCCGCCAACGCATCGCGCTTTACGGCGCGCGGCAATCTGGTGGCAGTGGTGTCGAACGGCTCGGCGGTTCTGGGGCTGGGCAACATCGGCGCGCTGGCCTCAAAGCCGGTGATGGAAGGCAAGGCCGTTCTGTTCAAGAAGTTCGCCAATATCGACTGTTTTGACATCGAGGTGGACGAAAGTGACCCGGAAAAGCTGGCGGATATTGTCTGTGCTCTGGGGCCGACGTTCGGGGCCATCAACCTTGAAGACATCAAGGCGCCGGATTGTTTCATTGTCGAGAAACTGTGCCGCGAGCGGATGAATATCCCGGTGTTTCACGATGACCAGCACGGCACGGCGATTGTTGTTGGCGCGGCGGCCACCAACGCCCTGCGCGTGGCGGGCAAGACCTTCGAGGACATCAAGATCGTCTCGACCGGCGGCGGGGCGGCGGGCATTGCCTGTCTCAACATGCTGCTGAAGCTTGGGGTGAAACGGGAGAACGTCTGGCTGTGTGACATCGAGGGTCTGGTGTACAAGGGCCGCACCAAGGATATGACCCCGCAAAAGGAAGAGTACGCGCAGGGCACCGAGCCGCGCAGCCTGGACGAGGTGATTGACGGCGCGGATATGTTCCTTGGCCTGTCAGGACCGGGTGTGCTGAAGCCCGAGATGGTGGCGAAGATGGCCAAACAGCCGATCATCTTTGCGCTGGCCAACCCGACGCCGGAAATCATGCCCGAGCTGGTGCGCGAAGTGGCGCCGGACGCGATCATGGCCACGGGGCGCAGTGACTTTCCCAACCAGGTGAACAACGTCCTGTGCTTTCCCTTCATTTTCCGCGGCGCGCTGGATGTCGGCGCGACCGAGATCAACGACGCCATGCAACTGGCCTGTATCGATGGCATTGCCGAGCTTGCCCGCGCCACCACCAGCGCCGAGGCGGCGGCGGCCTACAAGGGCG
Source organism: Shimia sediminis (assembly GCF_003990645.1). Taxonomy (GTDB): domain Bacteria; phylum Pseudomonadota; class Alphaproteobacteria; order Rhodobacterales; family Rhodobacteraceae; genus Shimia; species Shimia sediminis. The sequence continues at coordinate 5,857 of NZ_RYZK01000007.1, read as the reverse complement.
AACAGCTGACCTTTGGGCCCGAGTATCTGATCCCGAAACCTTTTGACCCGCGTCTCGTCGGCGTTGTGTCGGCCGCGGTCGCAAGGGCGGCGATGGAAAGTGGCGTGGCCACGCGCCCGATCCCGGACATTGACGCCTATGTCCAGAAGTTGAACCAGTCGGTGTTCAAGTCCGCGCTGTTGATGAAGCCGGTCTTCGAGGCGGCCCTGGTCGCCAAGCGCCGGATTGTCTTTGCCGAGGGCGAGAATGAGCAGGTGCTGCGTGCCGCCCAGGCCATTCTGGAAGAGACCACAGAAACGCCGATCCTTATCGGTCGTCCGGACGTCATGGCAGCGCGCGCCGAACGGTTTGGCCTCAAGATACGCCCTGACGCGGATTTCGAAGTGGTGAACCCGGAAAACGACCCGCGCTATCGGGACTATTGGGGCACCTATCACGAGATCATGCAGCGTCGCGGTGTGACACCGGATCTGGCCAAGGCGATCATGCGCACCAACACCACGGCCATCGGGGCCGTCATGGTGCATCGCGGCGAGGCCGACAGCCTGATCTGCGGCACCTTTGGCGAGTACCGCTGGCACCTGAACTACGTCAATCAGGTTCTGGGGGATCACGAGCATGCCCCGCATGGGGCGCTGTCGCTGATGATCCTGGAAGATGGCCCGTTGTTCCTGGCCGACACCCATGTCTGGTCCCTGCCCTCGCCTGAGCAACTGGCGATCATTGCACAGGGTGCTGCGCGTCATGCAAGACGCTTTGGCGTGGAACCGCGCATCGCCTTCTGCTCGCAATCGCAGTTCGGCAATCAGGCCGAAGGCTCCGGCAAACGCCTGCGCGAAGCAATTGCTATGCTGGACGCGGTAGATACGGATTTCGAATATGAAGGCGAAATGAATGTGGACGCCGCATTGGATGAGAGTATTCGCGCCCAGCTCTTGCCGGAAAACCGCCTGACAGGTTCTGCCAACGTGCTGATCTTTGGTCACGCGGACGCGGCCTCGGCCGTGCGCAACATTCTCAAGACCAAATCCGATGCCCTGCCGGTGGGACCTATTCTGATGGGCATGGGCAACCGGGCGCACATTGTGACACCGTCGACCACCGCACGGGGATTGCTGAACATGGCGGCCATTGCTGGAACACCGGTGGCGCATTACGGGTAGGTCAAGTGCTTGGGGGCCAGCCCCCAAACCCCCGGAGTATTTTTGGCGAAATGAAGAGGGGGCGAATCTCGCCTCCTCTTTTTTGTTTTGCAGGAAATTAGTTTGCAGTTTTGCAAAACCTCACATCTTTCCAGAAAAGTGGCGGATTTAGGGGGTATTTGCAAAACTTTGCAGGCAGAAACGTGCCTAACCTGCAAATTTTTCGCGATAATCTGACGCGGCGTCGCGAAAGAGGCTTGCCGCAAAGCCAGACCGTTGCGTAACACCTTAACAACGGATTTTGGAGGAGTTCAGAGATGTCCTATCAAGAGGTTTACCAAGGCTGGAAAAACGACCCCGAGGGGTTCTGGATGGAGGCTGCCCAGGCGATTGACTGGGACCAGGCCCCGTCAAAGGCGCTGTTTGACAAGGGGGACAACCTCTACGAATGGTTTGCCGACGCCAAGGTGAACACCTGCTGGAATGCGGTTGACCGTCATGTCGAGGCAGGACGGGGTGAACAGACCGCGATCATCTATGACTCGCCCATCACTCACACCAAGCGCGCGATCTCGTACATCGAGCTGCGCAACCGGGTTGCATCCCTGGCGGGCGCGTTGCGTGCCAAGGGCATCGAGAAGGGCGACCGCGTCATCATTTACATGCCGATGATCCCCGAAGCGCTGGAGGCCATGCTGGCCTGCGCCCGTCTGGGGGCCGTGCATTCGGTGGTGTTTGGTGGTTTTGCCGCCAACGAGCTGGCGGTGCGGATCGACGATGCCAAGCCCAAAGCGATCATTGCAGCCTCTTGCGGGCTCGAGCCGGGGCGCGTGGTGCATTACAAACCATTGCTGGACGGCGCGATTGATTTGGCTGAGCACAAGCCCGACTTTTGCGTGATCTTCCAGCGCGAACAGGAAGTGGCGCATCTGGAAGAAGGGCGCGACTATAACTGGCACGGGTTCCAGTATGGTGTTGAGCCAGCCGAGTGTGTGCCGGTTGAGGGCAACCACCCTGCCTACATCCTCTATACCTCGGGCACCACGGGACAGCCCAAGGGCGTGATCCGTCACACCGCCGGTCAGCTGGTGGCGCTGAACTGGACCATGAAGAACCTCTATAATGTCGATCCGGGTGATGTGTTCTGGGCCGCGTCGGATGTGGGTTGGGTCGTGGGGCATTCCTATATCTGCTATGCGCCGCTGATCCACGGCAACACCACCATTGTGTTCGAGGGCAAGCCCGTAGGCACGCCGGATGCGGGCACCTTTTGGCGGGTGATTTCGGAGCATAACGTCAAGTCGTTTTTCACCGCGCCGACCGCGTTCCGTGCGGTGAAACGCGAAGATCCGACCGGTGAGTTCGTCAAGAAATACGACCTCGGCTGTTTGGAGCAAGTGTTCCTGGCGGGCGAACGCGCCGATCCCGACACCATCGTCTGGGCGCAGGACCAGCTGCAGGTGCCGGTGATTGACCACTGGTGGCAGACCGAGACCGGCTGGGCGATTGCCGCGAACCCCGTGGGCATCGAAGAACTGCCGATCAAGCTGGGCTCGCCCACGGTGCCGATGCCGGGCTATGACGTCACCATTCTGGACGACGCAGGCCACCCGGTTAACCCAGGTACGCTGGGCGCGATTGCGATCAAGCTGCCGTTGCCTCCGGGCACATTGCCGACACTGTGGAACGCCGAAGAGCGGTTCAAGAAAAGCTATCTCAACACCTTCCCCGGCTACTATGAGACGGGAGATGCGGGCATGATGGACGAAGACGGCTACGTCTACATCATGGCGCGGACCGATGACGTCATCAACGTGGCGGGTCACCGCCTGTCGACCGGAGGCATGGAAGAGGTTCTGGCCAACCACCCGGACGTGGCCGAATGCGCCGTGATCGGTGTTGCTGACAGCCTGAAAGGTCAGATGCCCGTCGGCTTCCTGTGCCTTAATGCCGGAGCGGATCGCGACAACGGCGAGGTGGTCAAGGAAGTTGTGAAAATGGTGCGCGAAAAGATCGGCCCCGTGGCAGCGTTCAAGCTGGCCGTTGTGGTGGACCGGCTGCCCAAGACGCGCTCGGGCAAGATCCTGCGCGGCACCATGGTGTCGATTGCCGATGGCACCGCGTGGAAGATGCCCGCGACCATCGACGATCCGGTCATTCTGGACGAGATCACCGTGGCGCTGCAATCTCTGGGCTATGCCAAGGGTTAAGCTCTTGTGAGAGCATGATTATCGCAAAGGCCTCGCCATTCCGGCGGGGCCTTTTCCCTTTGACACGACCACAGGCGTCATAGCCAGGGCGGGCTTTATCCTGATGCGGCACACCACGGTATCCCGAAGATTTCATTGACTTTTTTGCCCACGCCGCGAATACCGCAGTGCAACTGGCCTGTCAGTGACAGGCTTGAATGCGCACATTCATGAACGGGAACGCTCACATGGCTTTGACGCCCAGCCTGATCCAGTCCACCTATACGGCAATCCAGTCCGCGACGGTACAAACGCCGCTGGTCCATGCCGCGCGCCTGTCGATGCAACTGGGATTCGACCTGTATCTTAAGCTTGAGAATCTGCAGCACACCAACGCGTTCAAGGCGCGTGGGGCGCTCGCCAAGCTGTTGACGCTGGATGCAGAGGAACGCAAGGCCGGGGTGATCGCCTGCAGTGCGGGCAATCATGCCCAGGGCGTGGCCTATCACGCGACGCGGCTGGGGATTCCTTCGGTGATCGTGATGCCCGAGGGCACGCCATTCAACAAGGTCAAGCGCACGGGCGACTTTGGCGCCGAGGTTGTCCTGCATGGCAAGGGGTTTGACGAGAGCGTGCAATTCACGCTGAACATGGCGCGGGACAAGGGGATGGTGTTCATCCACCCCTTTGACGATCCGGTGGTGGCCGCCGGACAGGGTAGCATTGCGCTGGAAATGCTGTCGCAAGAGCCCGGACTGGACTCGATTGTTGTTCCAATCGGCGGCGGTGGGCTGATCGCGGGAATCGCGGTGGCGGCCAAGGCGTTGAAGCCCGAGATTGAGATCATTGGCGCACAGGCCGAGGCCTTTAACGCGGTGGACGCCCATATGAGCGGCGTTCAGGTCAGCATCGGCGGCTCGACCCTTGCCGAAGGGATCGCCGTACGTGAGCCGTCCGAGGCCAACCTTGCCATCATCCGGCAGTCTGTGGATCACGTGGTGTCGGTGTCCGAGGCCGAGATCGAAGAGGCCGTGTTTGACCTCTTGTCCCATGAAAAGCTGGTGGCCGAAGGGGCCGCGGGTGCGGGATTGGCCGTGATCCGCAAGAAAGCGACTGACTTGCAGGGCAAGAAAGTGGGGCTGGTTGTCTGCGGCGGCAATATCGACTCGCGGCTGCTGTCGACCCTGATCCTACGCGGGCTGGTGCGTGACGGGCGCATCACGCGGCTGACCTTTGAGATTGATGATACACCAGGTCAACTCTCAGAGATTTCGCGGATCATTGGCGACGCCGGGGCCAATGTGATCGAGGTCATTCACCAGCGCATGATGCAGACCGTCGCCCTGAAACAGGCCGAGTTGGAAGTGGTGATCGAAGCACGCGACTTGCAGCACGTGACAGCCATCGTAGGCCGGTTGCGCGACGCAGGCTACAAGCTGCGCACGGACAACGACCTGATCTAGGCCCGCTTTGACGTCCCTACCCTGGCGGCCTCAGACGAATTGCTCCCGAATAAGCCGTTCTTCCAGACCGTGACCCGGGTCGAACAGGATGTGGTGCTGCACGCCCATTTCTGAACGGATTTCGACAGAACGCACGTTGCGCACTGCGCGGCTGTCGGCTTCGGCCATCACGGGGCGTTTTTCCGGATTGATAATCTCGAACCGCACGCGCGCCGATTTGGGCACCAGCGCACCACGCCAGCGACGTGGGCGAAAGGGGGCGATGGCAGTGAGCGCCAGAACGTCAGACCCGATCGGCAGAATCGGCCCGTGGGCGGAATAGTTGTAGGCCGTCGATCCGGCGGGCGTGGCGATCAGGGCGCCGTCACAGACCAGTTCTTCCATGCGCAAACGACCATCAATCGTGATCCTTAGCTTGGCGGCCTGCGGCCCGGCGCGCAGGACGGACACCTCGTTGATGGCAAGCGCCTCGTGAACCGAGCCGTCCATGCAGGTGGCCTGCATCGACAGCGGGTTGATGACCTCTTCTTCGGCGGCCTCAAGCCGCTCCATCAGGTCGGTTTCAGAGTATTCGTTCATCAGGAAGCCGACCGTGCCCCGGTTCATGCCATAAACCGGCGCATCAAGCGGTTGCGTGCCATGCAGGGTTTGCAGCATGAAACCATCCCCCCCAAGCGCAACGATAACGTCCGCCTTTTCGGGCAGGGTGTCGCCGTAACGCGCCACCAGCGCAGCGCGGGCGGTCTGAGCTACGGGCGCTTCGCTGGCCAGAAAGGCGATTCTCTTGGACATGTGCGGTCCCGATTCCTGTTTCCTAAGGGTGTCATTCTGTTTCCGATGGAAACACATCTCTACCGAAGGTGCCAGAGGGGACGTAATGACAGAGCTTAGGGTCGCATTCGGGCCTTTTACACTAGGGGTGTTTCCTATAGGAAAGCCGCCAACTTGAACCCTGATCTGGAGCAAATTCCATGACTGAAACGCGCGATCCCGGTTTTTTCACCGAGTCTCTGTCCACCCGCGACCCTGAGCTGTTTGGCTCGATCACTGATGAGCTTGGCCG
>NZ_RYZK01000069.1 GCF_003990645.1 Shimia sediminis | reverse complement strand
GCTACTTCCTCTGCATGTGTTCGTTGTACAAAAATGGCTCCGACAAAAGGAAAAGGTGGTGAAAAATCAGGAGGAAGTGGAGGTAAAAAAGAAGAGAAAAAGAAACCAGCTTCAGCTCCTGCGGCTGCTTCCACAGCAAAGCCTTCAGCCTCATCTTCCTCTGCTCCTAAACCATCAGCAGCTGCATCATCCTCAGCTCCAAAAGCTGCAAAATCTGCCACTACAAAACCAGCAGCATCCAAATCAGCTGGTGCATCTAAAACTGGGGCTGCCAGTAAACCAGCAACTGCTCCTAAACAAGCTGCAGGTGCTGCCAAACAGCCTGCAGGTGCTAAATCTTCTGCAAAGGCTGCAGGTGATAAAAAAGCTGCCGCCAAGCCCAAAGTAGCAGCAAAACAATCTAAAACACCAACAGCCAAGAAACCTACAAGCAAAACTGCTGTTAAACCAAAAACTCCTGCTAAAGCTGGTGCTGCTACTACAGTGGTCAAGCCCAAGAAGAATGTTCCAATTAAAGCACAGAAGGGTGTTGGTAAAGTGGTTAAGTCACCAGGTGTTCAGAAGGCTTTGAAAATCCAAAAAAAAGTAATTAAAGGCTCGTTTGGTACAAAAGCCCGTATCGTTCGTACGTCGGTCCATTTTCGAAGACCTAAAACTTTCAGGCCTCCCAGGAATCCGAAATATCCTAGGAAGTCAGTGCCCAAGAGAAGTCGAATGGATGCATACAATATAATTAAGTATCCATTGACAACTGAAGCTGCC
>NZ_RYZK01000068.1 GCF_003990645.1 Shimia sediminis | reverse complement strand
CCCGTATGGGGGTCATCAAAATTTTCGTAATCATCAGCCATGTTCCCCACAAGACTTCTTTTCCGCCTGGTGTTAGTTTTACGAAGGAATTAGGTTAATTTAGAAAAAGAAGTCTTGTGGGGAACATGGCTGATGATTACGAAAATTTTGATGACCCCCATACGGGTGTGATAGCCCCAGCAGTAGCAGAATTGCCAGAAATAAAATTGTTTGGAAGATGGAGTTGTGACGATGTACAAGTGTCTGATATGTCTTTGCAAGATTATATTGCAGTCAAAGAGAAATATGCCAAGTATTTACCACATTCAGCAGGTAGATATGCTGCAAAACGTTTTAGAAAAGCACAGTGTCCCATTGTAGAACGTTTAACAAACTCTTTGATGATGCATGGGAGAAATAATGGTAAAAAATTGATGGCTGTTCGTATAGTCAGGCATGCATTTGAGATTATACATTTACTAACTGGTGAAAACCCTCTTCAGATCCTTGTAACAGCCATCATTAACTCTGGGCCCAGGGAAGATTCCACTCGTATTGGACGTGCAGGTACGGTCAGACGACAGGCAGTTGATGTGTCCCCATTGAGACGTGTTAACCAGGCAATATGGTTATTGTGTACAGGAGCTAGGGAAGCTGCATTCCGTAACATAAAAACAATTGCTGAATGCTTGGCTGATGAACTAATCAATGCAGCTAAGGGCTCATCAAATTCTTACGCTATCAAGAAGAAAGACGAATTGGAGCGTGTTGCTAAGTCTAATCG
>NZ_RYZK01000067.1 GCF_003990645.1 Shimia sediminis | reverse complement strand
TCTCCTCAACCCGGTACAGTCACCACTTGTCATTACATCAAGCATCATGAACACATACACCGTGTGTATGGCCTTCGCCATGGCCATGGCCGTAGTAGCCGAACCACCCTCTGGATACTCCTACAGCAGACCCAGCGGAGGTGGCGGCGGATACTCTGGCGGTGGCGGTTACTCAGGAGGCGGCGGATTTTCCGGAGGTGGCGGTCTTCTGGGTGGCGGAGGCGGATACCAAGCGGTCTCGTCGGGCTACCAAACATCCGAAGGTGCCCAAGTTGATTCCGCCCTTTTGGAACAAGTCCGTCAAATTCTATTGAAAGAAGAACAATCTTCATCGTCCCTTGGAGGTGGTGGTGGTGGCGGCGGTTACAGCGCCCCCTCCTCGTCGTACGGTGCTCCCTCGTCCTCGTACGGAGCTCCATCCTCTTCATACGGAGCACCATCCTCCTCTTACGGAGTTCCTGGTTACTCTGCTCGCGTTGTCGGCGTTGATCTCGAAGGTATCAAACAGGCCATCCAGGTGGCTCAATACGAACAAACTTCATACGCCTCAGCACCCAGCGGAAGCTACGGAGCTCCAAGGATACCATCCGGCTCATACGGAGCCCCATACTAAGCCTTGAGGCTTGATGAACTGAAAACAAGTGCTGCTGTCACAATCACACGGGTCTATGATGCAATACCATCGCTCACGTTACCATCTACCATGTTATTTTCATGTTGTATAAAGCTATTAGGTTAAGTTTTTGTAAAAAATACATTTGTCACCGTAA
>NZ_RYZK01000066.1 GCF_003990645.1 Shimia sediminis | reverse complement strand
TATTGATAATAAAAAAAAAAAAAAATCATAACTGCTACAATGAACACCTTGGCTATTGCTGTCTTTGCTTGCTTGGCTGTTTTTGCCAGTGCGAAACCCTCTGGTCTCCTTTTGGCTGAAGATGACGGTCAATGGAGAGGTGAAGGACTATTGGAAAGCCAATGGCGGGGTGAAGGACTTTTGGAATCTCAAGATTGGGCTCGCAAAGGATTGATCGCTCCAGGAGTAATTGGTGCCCCAGGTGTTATTGCCGGTCCAGGACTCATTGGTGGCCCAGGACTCATTGCCGGTCCAGGACTTATCGGTGGCCCAGGACTCATTGGTGGTCCAGGTCTCATTGCTGGTCACGGTCTCGTTGCTCCAGGAGTTATTGCTCAAGGTGTTGCTCCAGGTTTAATCGCTCCAGGTGTAGGCCCAGTAGGTCTTGTACCAGCAACCGCTGGTGCTGTCATTACCGGACCCTCTGGTGTGGTGGGACCACTAGGACCTTTGCTCAAGAAATGGTAAATCGACTGGCTGTCTTAGGAAACATATTTTATTACCTCGACCAAGCATATAACGGAGTAATTCCATTTTGATCACAATTGTAGGCGTTATTTAAGCAAAATTAATGGTGCTGAATTCAATTCAAGTAGAGGCACTTCTGACTGATTCTTCTCCGTTCATATGTAGCATAATGATTTTTGCAATTGTATGTACACGATAAATATGTGCTATGGAGTATCTCCATGTTTATATTTTTGTAAATAAATGAAGCAACTTACTATAAAA
>NZ_RYZK01000065.1 GCF_003990645.1 Shimia sediminis | reverse complement strand
GGTTCTACCAACACACAACCATGAATTTTCTGTTAGGGTCCTTTATCATCGCGGTGTCAGTCCTTGTTGTGTGCAAGGCCCAATACTACCAACAACAACACCAACAGCAACTTCAGCAGAATGATCCTGACCGTGAAGACTCTCAGTTCGCTTACAGCGCCCCTAGGACACCCTCGCCCCAAATAATATCTCACAAACAGGCACTGAACCACGATGGTAACTTTAAGTACGCGTTTGCCGCCGAAAATGGCCTTGCCCAGGGCGAATCCATAGCCCCCGATGGCACCAGAACAGGTGGATATACCTACGTGGACCCCAATGGTAAAAAAATATCCGTAAAATACACAGCAGGAAGGGATGGTTTTAAAATCTTGGAGGGCGACCATATCCCAAAAGCACCCCCTCACGCCCTAATTGCCGAACAGTCGCGAAGAGCCCAAACCCAAGAACCCAGTTATTACAGACCAGCTCCTGTGCAACAGTACGTGTCTGCTCAGCCCAAAGCTCAATTTGCCCCCCAACAACCGCGGGCGGCTTACACTCAAGTACGACCCGCTTTCACCCCTTCGAATGAACTCGAACAGCAAAGGGACCTGGATTATCAGGACGAACCTGGCAAACCGCATTCGTTTGGGAGCGGATACGTTTTCGAATTTACCGGTTGAATAACTCCTGTTTTCTATTTCCTTTTTTTTTTTATAAGTAGGCACTACAGTTAGCAGCTTTTTTGTTTGTTTGTTTGTTTGATTTCTGTTAGTTGCGTAATAGGTTTGGT
>NZ_RYZK01000064.1 GCF_003990645.1 Shimia sediminis | reverse complement strand
CAGGGTGCTTTCGGTAACATGTGTAGAGGTGGTCGTATGTTTGCACCAACAAAACAATGGAGACGTTGGCATCGCCGAGTAAACGTAAATCAGCGTCGTTATGCACTTGCATCTGCCATTGCTGCTAGTGGTGTGCCTGCACTTGTTATGAGCAAAGGGCACATTGTTGAACAAATACCTGAATTGCCCCTAGTTGTCTCTGACAAAGTCCAAGAATTCACAAAGACTAAGCAAGCTGTAATCTTTTTAAGAAGAATTAAAGCTTGGGGTGATATTCAAAAGGTGTACAAGTCTCAGCGCTTCCGTGCTGGTAAAGGAAAACTGCGTAACAGAAGACGCATTCAACGTAAAGGGCCTCTTGTCATTTATCATAAAGACCAAGGATTACGACGAGCATTCCGAAATATTCCCGGAATCGATTTAGTTAGTGTTGATAAGTTAAACCTTTTGAAACTTGCCCCTGGTGGCCATGTTGGACGTTTCGTAATTTGGACTCAATCTGCTTTTGAGAAGCTTGACAAGATTTTCGGAACGTGGAAGACACGTTCACAAGAAAAAGCTGGTTACAACCTTCCCCAACCTAAGATGTCTAACAGTGATTTGTCGCGACTTCTTAAAGCTGATGAAATTCGTAAAGTTTTACGTCCACCACAAAAGAAGGTTGTTCGAAGAGTTCGTCGCCTCAATCCTCTCAAGAACACGAAAGCTCTTCTACGTCTTAACCCGTTCGCTGCTGTTTTGAAACGACATGCTATTCTTACCACCAAGAAAGCCAT
>NZ_RYZK01000063.1 GCF_003990645.1 Shimia sediminis | reverse complement strand
ATTTGGTAATATAAAGTATCTTTATATAATTATTAAGCAATAAATAGATAATTTGGTGGCTAATTAATCCTAGAACGTCTTATGGTATGTAAGTCCAATTTGATGGTCGGGCTTCATGCCGTGTCCAAAGTTAGTTTGACCAGTAACTGACAAATTTGGGTTCACTGGTATCGACCCACCAACGGAACCAGTTGACGGAAATCCGGGAGTTTTTGATCCACTGAGGAAACCATTAGCCCCACTTCCGTGTTGGTAATTAAGTCCGGCACTGTTCGTTTCGGGCCCAAGTCGGTGCATATGTCTGTCGAAATTCCTGTCGTGTTGGGCCCATCCAGATAACTGGTGATTTGGTGTGTTTACGAGACCCACTGTTCCTCTAACAGATCCTTGTCCTCCGATTCCTGGGGTGTGGGATAAACTTCCGGATATACCATGGCCAGCTGGGGAATTGACATCAAGTCCACCACTGTAACTGATAGGACCTCCGGAGTGGGACATTGAACCCCAGGCAGGTCCAGCTCTGTATCCAATTTGTTCATTTCTACCATTTTTGCCTCCGAACAGCTGTCTTCTTTCTCTTACCAAAGGTTGGTCGTAAATCGCTTCTTCTTGAAAATTTTCAAGAGCTTCTCTACTTTCCAACGGGTGATATTCTTCTTCCTCGGGGTGGTAGTCTTCATAAAGATCGAATGTTGGGTGGCAGGAAACGAACCCAAAAACGAAGACGACTAATAATGTTGAAGTTATAATTTTAAAAGACATTTTGATAGTTTGTTATGTATATTATACGATATGTA
>NZ_RYZK01000062.1 GCF_003990645.1 Shimia sediminis | reverse complement strand
CTGGCAACGTTATAATGCTCTTGGCCGCTGATGTTGGGGTCCATGATACGGGATGTGGAGTCAAGAGGATCTACAGCTGGGTAAATACCTAATTCGGCGATGGCACGCGACAACACAGTTGTGGCGTCCAAGTGAGCGAAAGTGGTGGCAGGAGCGGGATCAGTCAAGTCGTCGGCGGGCACATAAATGGCCTGCACAGAAGTGATAGAACCCTTCTTGGTGGTGGTAATCCTTTCCTGCATGCTACCCATGTCGGTGGCCAAGGTGGGTTGATAACCTACAGCAGATGGGATACGCCCCAACAGGGCAGACACCTCCGAACCGGCCTGTGTGAATCTGAAAATGTTGTCGATGAAAAGTAACACGTCCTGTCCTTCTTGGTCACGGAAATATTCGGCTACGGTGAGACCTGTCAATGCTACACGGGCACGGGCGCCTGGGGGCTCGTTCATCTGACCGTACACTAGCGCTACCTTAGATGACTTGTCCTTCAATGAAATGACACCAGACTCAATCATTTCATGGTACAAGTCGTTACCTTCTCTGGTTCTTTCTCCTACTCCGGCAAACACTGAGTAACCACCATGGGCCTTAGCTACATTGTTAATAAGTTCCATAATCAATACGGTCTTTCCTACACCAGCACCTCCGAAAAGACCGATCTTACCACCCTTAGCGTAAGGGGCAAGCAAATCTACTACCTTGATTCCAGTTACTAAAATTTCTTGTTCTACACTCATCTCCACGAATTCAGGAGCTTCAGCATGGATTGGGGCCAACTTGTCAGTTGGAATGGGGAGA
>NZ_RYZK01000061.1 GCF_003990645.1 Shimia sediminis | reverse complement strand
CGGCGGGACGTTGTGTATTAGCAACTGGACGATGATTCTTGGCCAAATAGTCCGCAAACTCTTGGTAAGGTGTCTTTGTCAAAGGCATGTCTTTCCATAAGTCAGGTGTTAAGTATGCGTATGTCTTCGCAATAGCCGCGTAAGTGGCCTTTGCAAAATTACCTAAAGTACCAGTTGAACCCCTGGCAGATGTATAACAATCCTCGATACCGGCCATTTGAAGTAATTTCTTTGGAACAGGGGCCGATACTATACCAGTACCACGAGGTGCAGGTATTAGACGTACAGCAACAGAACCGCATTTACCAGTTACCTTGCATGGTACTGTATGGGGTTTACCAATCTTATTTCCCCAGTAACCTCTACGGACAGGAACAACAGATAGTTTGGCCAAAATTATAGCACCTCGGATAGCAGTAGCTACTTCCTTACTGCACTTGACCCCCAAACCAATGTGTCCCTTGCTATCTCCAATTGCTACAAATGCCTTGAAACGAGTACGCTGTCCTGCACGTGTTTGCTTCTGGACAGGCATGATTTTTAAAACCTCGTCTTTTAAGTCAGAACCAATAAAGTGATCAATTATTTCGCATTCTTTGATAGGCAATGAAAACAAATAAATTTCCTCCAGAGATCGAATCTTGTCATCACGAACCAAACGACCAAGTTTAGTTACTGGAATCCATTCTTTTGAATCTTCTTTTCCACGTCCACGTCCACGACCGCGCCCACGTCCTCTTCCACGGGGGCCACCACGTCCTCTTGCACCACCGAAACCACCACGAAAACCGCCACGGGCTGGAGCTGAG
>NZ_RYZK01000060.1 GCF_003990645.1 Shimia sediminis | reverse complement strand
CGCAAGACGAGAAGAAGAAGCACGAAGAGCTGCCGTCATGGAATCCCAAAGGGAAGAAGCCCGTAGAATGGCAATGATGGAAGCAGCTCAAAGAGCTGCCCAAGTAGCTGCAGCACAAGAAGCTGCCCAAAGAGCTGCTCAGGAAGAGGCTCGTAGAATTGCATTCGAACAGGCCCGTGAAGAATCAGCCAGAAGAGCAGCTGCCCACGAAGCTGTACAGAGGGCTGTACAAGAAGCTGCAAGAAGAGCCATTGCTCAGGCTGCTGCCCAACGTGCTGTCCAAGAAGCCAACAACAACGTCCAGCAAGATGATGACGATACCAAAGAGGATGAATCCCAGCCTTCTTCCGAACAAAGAGTACCTGTAAACGCCATCCCCATGATGATGCCACCGCGAATTCCTTTCCCAGAAGAGCTTCTCCGTCAGATCAACAAACTTCAACCCAATCACGAAATGATCGTCCAGATCGCAGAAGAGCGTCCAGCTGATTCGGAAGAAACCAGGGAAATCCAGCTGATCCCACAAGAAGGTCAACAAAGTCAAGACGGATCAAACAAGTTCATTCGTATCCCAGTTCCCATGATGCCTCAGGAAGTCCACATCCACGAAGAAGTTCCACAACAACTGGAACAATCCCAATCCCAGCAACAGGATCCACGTGAACAACCAAACCAACAAGAACCACAACAACAACAACAACCACCACAAGCTCCACAACCCCAGCCACCACAGGAACAACAACAACCACCACAGCAGCAAGAACAACCACCACAAGCTCCACAACCCCAGCCACCACAGGAACAACAACAAC
>NZ_RYZK01000006.1 GCF_003990645.1 Shimia sediminis | reverse complement strand
GCGGGGGTGAATCGTCTCTTCGTCATAGGGCTCATCCTTTGAGTGTTTTACTCTCCGGTAAACCCGGGGCGATTCAGTCCCCGGACCTCGTCAGAGACTATCGTCAGCTACGACATAGGAACCGCTGCCCTGAGTACCTGATCCGTCAGAGGCTCTTCGGAGAGAGAGTTTCTTATCTTGGTTCTTCTGGTCTTGGAGGATGATCTGGGGGGGTGGGGTAGCTTAGCGGCTGCTCCGCTCCTTCTACCTGCGCTATCATTACTTATCCCTATGCCCGAGCCCTGTTGACTATACTCGGACGTAACTCCAGCTGCCCCAAGTACCACCCGTACCCCCCAATCACCCCACTCAAGCAGTGTGAAACCAGTCCGGCCAGCTCTCAGAAGTCGTGAAACCACACTGGGGCATCTTCTGGGGCACTTCCGGACCCAACGGGTGTCACGGGTCTTGGGTTCATTGATGTCAGGCTAGATGGCTGGGATGGCAGGACTCGAACCTGCAACCTACGGTACCAAAAACCGGCGCTCTACCAATTGAGCTACATCCCAACAGTGAGGGGCTAATTAAAGCGGGTTGCGAACAGGCGCAAGTCCCCAATCGCACTTTTTCGCGGCTTTTTCGGTCTGGTCGAAAATAACCCGTGTTGCGTCACTTTGCGCCCCTGAGATGCTGCGATACCTCGCGTCACTTTGGATTGCATCAATAGACAACATACCGAGTAGTATGTCATGCTGAGCGCAAGAATTCAAAGTCGATGCAAGATTGGGAGAGACGTCATGGAACTGGGATTGCGCCCGGATATCGAAGAGCTGCTGGAACGGGTCAAGGACATGATCCGCGACGAGATCATGCCGCTGGAAGACGAATACCACCAGGAAGTCGATAAAGAGGGGCGCTGGACCTATACGGCGCGTCAGGCCGAGATTCTCGAAGGGCTCAAGGCCACGGCCAAGGAACGCGGCCTCTGGAATTTCTGGTTGACGGACAGCGACAAGGGCTTTGGCCTCAGCACTGTCGAATACGCCTATTTCGCCGAAGAGATGGGCAAGACCCCGTTGGGGGCCGAGGTGTTCAACTGCTCTGCGCCCGACACCGGCAATATGGAAGTGTTCGAACGCTACGGCAGCGCGGCCATGAAAGAGCAGTGGCTGAAGCCGCTGCTCGAGGGCGAGATTCGCTCGGCCTATCTGATGACAGAGCCCGACGTGGCCAGTTCAGATGCCACAAACGTCTCGATGCCCTGCGTGCGCGATGGCGACGACTATGTGATGAACGGCGAGAAATACTGGGCGTCCGGGGCAGGGGACCCGCGCTGCAAAGTCTATATCGTGATGGTCAAAACCGGTGGCGAAGAGCTGCCGGTGCACAAGCGCCAGTCGATGATTGTGGTGCCTGCGGACACGCCCGGCATCGAGGTGCTGCGCCCGATGCAGGTCTATGGCCACGATGATGCGCCGCACGGCCACATGCATATCCGCTTTACCAACGTGCGTGTTCCGGCAGAAAACATCCTGCTCGGCGAAGGTCGTGGGTTCGAAATCGCCCAAGGCCGCCTTGGGCCGGGCCGTATTCACCACTGTATGCGCGCCATCGGGCAGGCCGAGTCGGCGCTGGAGCAGATGTGCAAACGCGCGCTCGATCGCGAAGCCTTTGGCAAGCCGATTGCGCATCTTGGGGCGAACTACGACATCATGGCCAATTGCCGGATGGAGATTGAAATGGCCCGGCTCCTCTGCCTCAAAACCGCATGGATCATGGACCAGGGCGACGCCCGCGCCGCGGCCCCGTGGATCAGCAAGATCAAGGTGATTGCCCCCAACACAGCGCTCAAGGTCATCGATGAGGCGGTGCAGATGTTTGGTGGCACCGGTGTATCCCAAGACACACCCCTGGCGATCGCCTGGACCCAGGTGCGGACGCTGCGCCTCGCGGATGGACCTGATGCCGTACACCGCCGTCAGGTCGCCCGCAAAGAACTGAAGAAGTACACGCAGCAAAAGGTCTAATCTCAGACACCTCTTGACTGCGGTGTTTTTCAAACGGCCAGGGTTCATCTCTGGCCGTTGCCATTTTTTTTGGCGGTTTTGGTGCAATTGCCGGGCGTTCGGGCAGAGTGCGTGTGGCCCTGATCTCGAGAGCTGGCAAATCCTTATGTCCAGTTGATGCGGCGATATATGACCAAAATTGCACTTTTTCTGCCGGTTTTCTAGGATATTGCTCCGGGTAAACTGCGGATATTGCGCTGTTTTTTCGAATTTGAAATCTCTGGTCTCATTTTTGGCAAAATTTGCCGATTTGGTGTCGAGCCAAAAAATGATTTGCGCCAGGCCCCTGTCATGCGGCTGAATGGGTGACCAGGAACACGCGACGACGACCCAAAAGCAAAAAAAACGCAAAATGGTTCGCCGTGTCACGCGGGTTACCTGATTAGACCAATTGGGAGACAAACATGAAATTCACACAGAAAGCGGCCGGCGCAGCGACGGCTCTTGCCATGCTTGCCGGTGCGCAGGCAGCCATGGCCGAGGAAATCACCGTAGCCTATTTCCTCGAATGGCCGATGCCGTTCCAATACGCCAAGGTGATGGGCACCTATGAAGAAGCGATGGGCGTCGATATCAACTGGGTCAGCTTCGACACCGGCACCGCGATGAGCGCAGCCATGGCCTCGGGTGACGTGCAGATTTCGGTCAGCCAGGGTGTGCCGCCCTTCGTGGTGGCCGCATCCGCGGGTCAGGACATCCAGATTGTGGATGTTGCCGTCAGCTACTCGGACAACGACAACTGTGTTGTCGCGTCGGGTCTCGAAATCGACAAAATGAGTGCGGGTGAACTGGCTGGCAAAAAAGTGGCTGTGCCGCTCGGCACTGCGGCCCACTATGGTTTCCTGAGCCAGATGAACCACTTTGGTGTTGATGTCGCCAGCATGGAAGTTGTGGACATGGCCCCGGCAGAAGGTGCCGCGGCACTGGCGCAGGGGTCCCTGGACATGGCCTGTGGCTGGGGCGGCGCGCTGCGCCGGATGAAAGAGCATGGCAATGTTCTGTTGACCGGGGCTGAGAAAGAAGCCTTGGGTATTCTGGTGTTTGACGCCACAACCGCACCGGCGTCTTATATTGCCGAAGAGGGTGACATGCTGGCCAAGTTTCTCAAGGTCACTGCAGATGCCAACGCAATGTGGGCAGATGAAGCCAACCGTGCGAAAATGCTGCCGGTGATCGCCAAGGACGCCGGTATGGACGAAGAAGGGACCGCCCAGACTCTGGCAACCTTCAAGTTCCCGACCATCGATGAACAGCTGAGTGGCGCCTGGCTTGGTGGCACTGCGCAAGAGTTCATGGGCGGTGTTGCAGGTGTCTTTGTTGATGCAGGCTCTATCCCCAGCGCGTTGGACAGCTATGACGGCACCGTGAACACCGGTCCTCTGCAAGCTGCCAAAGGCATGTAATCTTACCCTGAAGCGTTTGGCCGGGCGCGTCTGGCGTGCCCGGCCTTTTTGAAACCAGACAAAAGCAACAGGCGGAAAAACCGTCGCGCCTGCAGAGAGTCAGGCGAAAGGACCGATAGGGACCATGACCGGATTAACCATAAACAACCTGTCCATGCGCTTTGATCTGCCCAACGGCAGTCATGTTCAGGCGCTCAAGGACGTCAGCCTTGATCTGAAGCAGGGCGAATTGCTGAGCGTGCTGGGGCCGTCAGGCTGTGGCAAGACGACTTTGTTGAACATCGTGGCGGGCTTTCTGGCGCCCACCGAAGGCCAGATCGAGATGAACGGGCACACCGTCACCGGGCCGGACGCAGAACGCGGCATGGTGTTCCAGCAAGGGGCGCTGTTCGAATGGATGAGCGTTCGGGACAACGTGAGTTTTGGCCCCGATATGAAAGGCATGCCCAAGGCCGAGAGCGCAGAGATTGTGGATCATCTGCTGGACGTTGTGGGCCTGCAGGACTTCAAGGAAAAGATGGTCTATGAGCTGTCGGGCGGCATGCAGCAGCGTGTGGCGCTGGCACGGTGTCTTGCCAATGACCCCGATGTCATCCTGATGGACGAACCGCTTGGCGCGCTGGATGCGCTGACGCGTGAAAAGATGCAAAGCCTCGTGCTCAAGCTGTGGAAAGAAACCGGCAAGACGATCATCCTGATCACGCACTCGGTCGAAGAGGCGCTGCTCTTGGGTGAGCGGTTGATCGTGATGGCGCCGCGCCCGGGGCGTATCCACAAAGAGTACCGCCTGCCTTTTGCCGATCTCGGCGTTGGGGCTGATCTGCGCGAGGTCAAGAAACACCCCGACTATGCGCCAACACGCGAAGAAATACTCAACATGATCTGGAACATGGAAGAAGAGATCATGGGCCGTACCGAGGAGAGCGCATAACATGGGACAGATTTTCACAGACCTCGGCGGTGAACTGATCGCACTCTTTCTTTCGGTTCTGTCCGCCCTGCCGTTTATCGCCATTTACGTGGGCGTTATCCTGCTGGCCTTTTTCCTGTTCCGCTTGGTCAAACGTCGTCTTACGCCGGTGCATGACTATACATCGTTGAAAACAGTGACTTTTGGCGACGAAAGTGCGGTGATCTCGAACAAGGCCGCATCGGTGATTTCCGTTGTGCTGATCTTTGTGTTCTGGGGCAGCTTCACCGGCTCAACCTGGCTGCCAGGGTTCCTGCATGCCCCCGGCCCATTTGTCGGCGAGGCCAGCTTTACCTACACGGTCGAGACCGAAGATGGCGCGACCGATGAGGCAACCGTCAGCGTGCTGGTGCACGAAGCGGGCCAAAAACCTGAGAACCCCGAGATTTCACCCGGTGACGGCACGGCCAAAAACGACGTGATTGTCGTGCAGAGCTATCGCAGCAAACTGTTGCGCTGGGACAGCAATGACGAGGTGGGCCGCAAAGAAGGCGCCAGGGTCGTCGCCATTGATGGTCAGGCGATCAGCCGGGATGACGATGTGGATGTCGGCTTCGGGACAGTTACGATGACCGACAAGGGCACGCTGAACTTTGCTCCGGCGACAGGAATGCAGATGGAGAACATCTGGCTCCCCGCGCCCGAGAGCGTATGGCGCCGCCTGATCTCGGTCAGCCGCGATGGGTATCAGAATGTCACCTTGGCTGAGCATCTGAGCTATTCGCTGTTCCGTGTGATCGTGGGCTTTGCCTTGGGTGCGATGGTGGGGATTCCCCTGGGATACGCCATGGGTCTCAGCGATTGGGCCAGAGGCTGGTTCGACCCGATTGTCGAATTCATGCGTCCGGTACCGCCCCTTGCGCTGATCCCGCTGGTGATCATCTGGGCCGGGATCGGTGAGCAGGGCAAGGTGATCCTGCTGTTCCTGGCAGCGCTGTGGATCATGGCCATCGGGTCTCGATCAGGCGTGTCCGGGGTGAATATCTCCAAGGTTCATGCTGCCTATTCGCTGGGGGCCAACAAACGCCAGATCCTGCGCCACGTGATCATTCCGAACTCGTTGCCAGAGATCTTTACGGCGGCCCGTGTGGCGATGGGGGTCTGCTGGGGCACCGTTGTCGCGGCCGAACTGGTGGCCGCCGAAAAAGGTGTCGGTAAGATGATCGTGGCCGCGTCCAAATTCCAGGATACCGACATCGTTCTGATGGGCATCATCCTGATCGGCATCATCGGCTTTGGCATCGACATGCTGATGCGCTGGGCAGAACGCATCCTGGTGCCGTGGAAAGGCAAGGGCTGATCCCGACGCCGTCGCACTGCAGAATCAAAAAGCCCCGCAAGCATACTTGCGGGGCTTTTTTGGTGCTAACGCGATCTGAATGGCGCGCAGGCGGAACGGGGCTCGCGGCATCAGGTGCCGAAACAGACCTCCATGTTCTGCAACCGCACCTCGTCCGGCTTGCGGCCGGGCCACATCTTGTCCGGCAAAGCCTTTAACTCCGCGACCAATTGCCTGAAATCGGATTCGTTGGGCAGGATGTCCATGTCGCGAATTTCCCGCACCGCCATGCAATCGGCCATGTAATCGTCTTCCTCGCGCGGCGGGGAATGGAACCGCGCGCATTCAAAGCTGTACCAGAACTCCTGAACAAACTTGGGCTGTTGGCTTAGGATGTCACGGTTGGTGGTGATGACAACCGTGTTGCCGCTTTCAACAGAGGCCCCCCCAAGATGGGTCAGGCCAGAGTCATGACGGGTTACGACATCTTCTCCGGTGCCCCAGGTGCGGCATCCGGTTGGTTCTGCCTGGGCCAGGGTGGCACTCAGGCTCAGTGCCATAACGGCAATAATCGGTTTCAATGGGGTCTCCCTGTTCATGGCCCTCTGTGCTTTGGGGCTTGCCCAAACCAATCTAGGTCAAAAACGCAAAACGCCCCACCAAAACCTTGGCAGGGCGTCTTTTTTTGTTGTCCCAGCCGGTTCAGCCCTGCAGGGATCGCACCTCGATCTCGCCCTCTTCGCGGGCTTTCATTGCACGGGCGGCGGCGTTCGAGGCGGCAGCGGTGGTGAAATAGGGGATGCGATCCATCAGCGCGACCGAGCGGATTTCACGGCTGTCATTTACGGCTTGTGCGCCTTCGGTGGTGTTCATCACCAGCGAGATGTCGCCGTTTTTCAGCCTGTCGACGATGTTCGGGCGGCCTTCGTAGACCTTGTTGACCTTGTCACAGTCGACGCCCTGTTCGGTCAGCCACGACGCGGTGCCCGAGGTGGCGATGATACCAAAGCCGAGATCGGTCAGGGCCCGGGCGGTGTCCACCATCATGTCGGTCTTGTCGTCGTCCTTGATCGAGATGAACGCTTTGCCCTCGGAGGGCAGGATCATCCCTGCGCCCATCTGCGCCTTGAGAAAGGCGCGCGCGAACGAGCGGTCCCAGCCCATGACTTCGCCGGTCGAGCGCATTTCCGGGCCCAGAATGGTGTCGACACCGGGGAAGCGGTTAAAGGGCATCACGGCCTCTTTGACCGAGTACCAGGGCATGTTCGGGTCGGCGAGGGTCATCTGATCCGCAATCGGTTGCGGGGTCGAGATGTCGGCGCCTTCCTCATAAGGCGGACGCAGCGGGAAGTTCGACAGCGGTTCACCAGCCATCAGGCGCGCGGCAATCGACGCAATCGCGCTGTCCGTGGCTTTCGCAACAAAGGGCACGGTGCGCGAGGCCCGTGGGTTCACCTCGATCAGGTAGATCTCGTCGTCCTTGATCGCGAATTGCACGTTCATCAGGCCAACAACGTTCAACGCCAGCGCCAGCGCCACGGATTGTTCCTTGATCCGGTCGATCATGTCGGCTTCGAGCGAGTAGGGCGGCAGCGAACAGGCGCTATCGCCCGAGTGCACGCCAGCCTCTTCGATGTGCTGCATGATGCCCGCGATATGCACGTCTTTGCCGTCACACAGGGCGTCCACGTCCAGCTCAACCGCGCCAGCCAGATAGCTGTCGAGCAGAACCGGACTGTCGCCAGACACCACCACGGCTTCGGCGATGTAGCGTTCCAGCTGCGCCATGTCGCGCACGATTTCCATCGCGCGGCCACCCAGCACATAAGACGGGCGAATGACCAGCGGAAAGCCGATTTCCTCAGCAATATGAAGCGCTTCGGCGTCGGTTGAGGCGATGCCGTTCTTGGGCTGCTTCAGCCCCAGCTCATTTACCAGCGCCTGGAACCGCTCGCGGTCTTCGGCCAGGTCAATGGCGTCCGGCGTGGTGCCGAGGATCGGAATGCCTTCGTCATGCAGCGCATTGGCGAGCTTCAGCGGGGTCTGGCCGCCGAACTGCACGATCACGCCGTGCAGCGTGCCGTTTTCCTGTTCCACGCGCAGGATTTCCATCACGTGTTC
Organism: Shimia sediminis; assembly: GCF_003990645.1. Taxonomy (GTDB): domain Bacteria; phylum Pseudomonadota; class Alphaproteobacteria; order Rhodobacterales; family Rhodobacteraceae; genus Shimia; species Shimia sediminis. The sequence goes on along the minus strand of NZ_RYZK01000006.1, from coordinate 185,616 downwards.
AAAGGTCAGCGGCTCGAAATACAGACGATCCGAGGTGTCATAGTCGGTCGACACGGTCTCGGGGTTGCAGTTGACCATGATGGTCTCATAGCCTGCGTCGGTCAGCGCATAACAGGCGTGACAGCAGCAATAGTCAAACTCGATCCCCTGGCCGATCCGGTTCGGGCCACCGCCCAGAATGACGACCTTTTTCTTGTCGCTGGGGCGGGCCTCGCATTCCACGTCACCCATCATCGGGGTTTCATAGGTCGAGTACATGTAGGGTGTCTGGGCTTCGAATTCGGCAGCACAGGTGTCGATGCGCTTGAACACAGCCGTCACGCCCGCATTCACCCGCTTGTTGCGGATGTCGCGTTCGCTGTAGCCGGTCAGATTGGCCAGCCGCGCGTCGGTAAAGCCCAGCATCTTCAGCTTGCGCAAGCCACGCTCGTCCGACGGCAAACCATTGGCGCGCACGTGCTCTTCGGCGTCCACGATCTCGCGGATACGGTCGAGGAACCAGGGGTCGAACATGGTGACGTTGTGGATTTCGTCATTGGTCAGGCCGTGGCGCATGGCCTGCGCGATGGTGCGCATGCGGTCCGGGGTCTGCTGGCTGATCGCCTTGATAACGGCGGCCTTGTCCGGTGCGCCTGCGATCTCGACCTCGTCAAAGCCGGTGAGGCCCGATTCCATCGACGCCAGCGCCTTTTGCAGGCTTTCATGGATGGTGCGGCCAATCGACATCGCCTCGCCCACCGATTTCATCGCCGTGGTGAGGTAGGGTTCCGAACCAGGGAATTTTTCAAAGGCGAATTTCGGGATCTTGGTGACGACATAGTCAATCGACGGCTCAAAGGACGCAGGCGTCACCTTGGTGATGTCATTGTCCAGCTCGTCCAGCGTAAAGCCCACGGCGAGTTTCGCGGCGATCTTGGCAATCGGGAAACCGGTCGCCTTGGACGCCAGCGCCGATGAGCGCGACACCCGCGGGTTCATCTCGATCACGACCATGCGGCCATCGGCCGGGTTCACCGCCCATTGCACGTTCGAGCCGCCGGTTTCCACACCGATCTCGCGCAGAACCGCGATCGAGTGGTTGCGCATGATCTGGTATTCTTTGTCGGTCAGCGTCAGGGCAGGGGCCACGGTGATGGAATCCCCCGTGTGCACGCCCATCGGATCGACGTTTTCGATGGAACAGACGATGATGGCATTGTCGGCTTTGTCGCGCACCACCTCCATCTCGAATTCTTTCCAGCCAAGCAGGCTTTCGTCGATAAGGATCTGGTTGACGGGCGAGGCATCCATGCCGGTGCGGCAGAAGTGGATGTAATCTTCGCGGTTATAGGCAACCCCACCGCCGGTGCCGCCCATGGTAAAGGCGGGGCGGATGATCGCGGGCAGGCCGATGTCTTCCAGCTCTTCCAACGCCAGGCGGATGCCTTCGTCCAGATCGTCCTCGCCGTTGTCTTTCTTCGGGGCGGTCACGATGGACGCGCGCGGGTTTTCGATGCCCAGCCGATCCATCGCCTCGCGGAACAGTTTGCGGTCCTCGGCCATCTCGATGGCCTTGCGGTCCGCGCCGATCATTTCCACGTTGAACTTGTCGAGAACCCCCATCTCTTCCAGCGCCAGCGAGGTGTTCAGGCCGGTCTGCCCGCCCATGGTCGGCAGCAATGCGTCGGGGCGTTCCTTTTCGATGATCTTGGCGACAACCTCGGGTGTGATCGGCTCGATATAGGTGGCGTCGGCCAGTTCCGGGTCGGTCATGATCGTCGCCGGGTTCGAGTTGACGAGGATCACGCGGTAGCCTTCTTCGCGCAGCGCCTTACACGCCTGCGCCCCCGAATAGTCAAACTCACAGGCCTGTCCGATCACAATGGGACCAGCCCCGATAATCATGATCGAGGAGATGTCGGTTCTTTTGGGCATGGCGGACCTCGGGGTTGGGGCGAGCATGAGTGGAGGAGTCGCCCGAAATCGCAAATTGTCGTGGGTTATAACTATCGCGGGGCAAGGTGCAAGGGGGATCGGGAAATTGCTGTATTCTGCCGCTTTCGACGCTGTGTTTTGTGCCCCGAGTGACTATACCGGCGCCACATCGCGCAAAGGGCATGGCTTTGGAGATTCGCTTTGATCGGGGACCGGGGGGGCAGGCGGCACAGTTTGTGCACGCCGCACGCCTGATTGTGGCCGACACCGCCGCCGAAGTTCCCGCCGCCTTTGCGGCGCTGGACGCGGCCCGCCGCGATGGATTCTGGCTTGCGGGCTACGCCTCATATGAGCTGGGCTATGCGCTTGAACCCCGGTTGCTGCATCGCCTGCAAAACACCCGCCAACTGCCGCTTTTGTGTTTCGGGGTCTTTGATGGACCTTACGAGGCGCCGGCGCTTGCGACGGGCTGTGCCCGGCTTGATCCGTTCACGCCGGCCTGGGACGCGGCGCGCTACGCGCGCGCCTTTCAACAGGCGCATGACCTGATCGGGGCCGGGGACATCTATCAGGCCAACCTGACATTCCCGTTGACCGCAGCCGCGTCCGGCGGGGCAGAGGCGCTCTATGCGGCGCTGTCGGCGCGACAACAGGTCGGCCATGGCGCGCTCATCCGCCAGCATGGGCTGCCCGACATCCTCAGCCGCTCGCCCGAGTTGTTCTTTCGCACCGATGCCGCGGGCCGTATCGAAACCCGCCCCATGAAAGGCACCCAGCCGCGCAGCCCTGATGCGACCGAGGATGCCCGCCGCAAGGCCTGGTTGGCGTTGGACGAAAAGAACCGCGCCGAGAACCTGATGATTGTTGACCTCCTGCGCAATGACATCAGCCGCGTGGCGGTGCCCGGCAGTGTGCATGTGCCCGAACTGTTCAAGGTCGAGAGCTACGCCACCGTGCACCAGATGGTCTCGACCGTGGCGGCCCGGCTGGCGCCGAACACCGGCCTTGGCGACATCCTGCGGGCGCTGTTTCCCTGTGGCTCGATCACCGGCGCGCCCAAGCTGCGCGCCATGGAGGTCATTCACGATCTCGAACAGGCCCCGCGCGACGTCTATTGTGGCAGTATCGGCTGGGCCGCGCCGGATGGCTCTGCTGAATTCAATGTGGCGATCCGCACGCTTATGCTAGACAATGGCCACGCAACCCTGAACGTCGGCGGTGGTGTGGTCTGGGACAGCACCGCGGCTGCGGAATATGAAGAGGCGCTATGGAAGACCCGTTTCGCGACCCGGTTCCTGCCGGAACCCGCCTGATCGAAACCTTTCGCTTTAATGCGCAGACGCAAACCGTGGATCGCAAGGACCTGCACCGCGCGCGACTGGAACGCACAGCGCGCGCTTTCGGGTTTCCGCTCGACAACGAGGACATCCGCGCCAAGCTGCAGGCCATGGAGTGCGACGCCGAATTGCGCTGTCGCCTGACGCTGGCGGCTGATGGAACGGTCGAGATCAAGGCCGCGCCCCTGCCGATGCCCGAACAACGCGAATGGGTTCTGGCGGTCTCGGACCAGCGCCTGCGCTCGGACGACTCCTGGCTGCGCTACAAGACCACCCAGCGCAGCCTCTATGACAGGGCCCGCGAAAACATGCCGCACGGCGTGGATGAGCAGCTGTTCCTCAACGAACGTGACGAGGTCTGCGAAGGCACCATCACCAATCTCTTTGTGACGCTGGAAGACGGCAGCATGGTCACGCCGCCGGTCTCTTCGGGGCTTTTGCCCGGCGTGTTGCGCCAGTCCCTGCTGGATGCGGGCGAGGTGCGCGAACAGGTGATCGACCTGCCCACACTGCGTGCGGCCCGCGCCATTCATGTCGGCAATTCCCTGCGCGGTCTGATCCCGGCCCGCCTCAAAGACTGAAATCAGCGCCTTTGCGGCAACTTCCCCACGACCTCCCTTGACTTTACCCGCCCAAAGCGGTGTATCAGCGCGACTTCACCATTCACCCTTTTCGAGGGAGCGACCATGCACGCCTTTCGCAGCCATACCTGCGCCGATCTGACCAAATCCAACGTGGGCGATACCGTCCGCCTGTCCGGCTGGGTGCATCGCATCCGCGACCACGGCGGCATCCTGTTCATCGACCTGCGCGACCACTACGGCATCACGCAGGTTCTGTGCGATCCTGACAGCCCGGTGTTTGCCGCGATGGAAAAGGTGCGCTCCGAGTGGTGCATCCGCATCGACGGCAACGTCAAGGCGCGTGACGAAGACCTGGTGAACCCCAAGCTGCCCACCGGCGAGATCGAAGTCTTTGTCCGTGATCTTGAAATCCTGGGCGCCGCGGATGAGCTGCCGCTGATGGTGTTCGGCGATCAGGAATACCCCGAGGAAACCCGCCTCAAGTACCGCTTCCTCGACCTGCGCCGCGAGGTGATGCAGGACAACATGAAGCTGCGCTCTGACGTGGTCATGTCGATGCGCAAACGCATGTGGGAACAGGATTTCCGCGAATACCAGACCCCGATCATCACCGCATCCAGCCCAGAAGGCGCGCGTGACTTCCTCGTACCCTCGCGTCTGCATCCGGGCAAGTTCTACGCCCTGCCGCAGGCCCCGCAGCAGTTCAAACAGCTGATGATGGTCGCAGGCTTCGACAAATACTTCCAGATCGCGCCCTGCTTCCGCGACGAAGACCCGCGCGCCGACCGCTCGCCCACCGACTTCTACCAGCTCGACATGGAGATGTCCTTTGTCACCCAGCAGGACGTGTTTGACACCATCCAGCCGGTGCTGCAGGGCGTGTTTGAAGAGTTCGGCGGCGGCCGCAAGGTCGATCAGGACTGGCCGCAGATTTCCTATGCCGATGCCGCCAAATGGTACGGCACCGACAAGCCCGACCTGCGAAACCCGATCAGGATGCAGGATGTGTCCGAGCATTTCCGTGGTTCCGGCTTTGCCATCTTTGCCAAACTGCTCGAACAGGAAGGCACCGAGGTGCGCGCCATTCCCGCCCCCACCGGCGGCGGGCGCAAGTTCTGCGACCGCATGAACAAATTTGCCCAAGAACAGGGTCTGCCCGGCATGGGCTATATCTTCTGGCGCGAGAAAACCGCTGACTCGGTGGCGCAAGAGCGCGGCATCAAGGTCAAAGAGGCTCAGGCCCTGCTGAAATCCGGCGAGGTCGAGGGCGGCATGGAAGCCGCCGGACCGCTGGCCAAGAACATCGGCCCGGAACGCACCGAAGCCATTCGCCAGCAACTGGGTCTGGGCATCGGCGATGCGGCCTTCTTCCTCGGCGGTAAGCCCAAGGCGTTTGAAGGTGTCGCAGGCCGTGCCCGCGACGTGATCGGCAAGGAACTGAACCTCCTCGACGAAGACCGTTTTGCCTTTGCATGGATTGTCGATTTCCCGATCTTCCAGAAGGACGAGGAAACCGGCGAGGTCGATTTCGACCACAACCCCTTCTCGATGCCTCAGGGTGGCATGGACATTCTGGAAAACGACCCGCTGTCGGCCACCGGCTATCAGTATGACCTGGCCTGCAACGGCTATGAGCTGGTCTCGGGCGCGATCCGGAACCACAAACCCGAGATCATGTTCAAGGCCTTTGAAATCGCCGGCTACGGCGAAGACGAGGTACGCAAGCGTTTCGGCGGCATGGTAAACGCCTTCAAATACGGCGCGCCGCCCCACGGTGGCTGTGCCGCCGGTGTCGACCGCATTGTGATGCTGCTGGCCGATCAGCAGAACATCCGCGAAGTCGTCATGTTCCCGATGAACCAGCGCGCCGAAGACCTGATGATGAACGCACCCTCTGACCCGACTTCGGATCAGCTGATGGAGCTGGGCCTGCGCCTCATCCCGCAGGACTAGGCCGAAGGTCCGCAAAACACCACTAGGGTCGCTCGGTGAGCGGCCCTTTTTCTTTGGGCACCATTTGGCCGATCTTGGCCCGTTGCCCGGATCAGACCTTACCTGTGCCCAAAAGCAGACTATCTTGAAGGCACGGGCGCAGACCCCGCGTCAGGAGGACCTGCAGGCATGGCATTTGATCCGATCACGGCAGAGACCCGCTTTGGCTGTGGGCTCTCTCCGGTTGTCGCGCCTCCGACGGATGTTGCCGCCATGCTCGCGGCACTCGCGGGGCCTGATACCGCCGCCACAGCCCACCCGATCGACAGTTTCGATACGGCCCGCAATCGCATTGCCGCCATGTCCAAGGCCCGCAGCGCGATCCGCAATTCCGGCAGCGACACCGCCGAGGCGGACGCAAAAACATTGCGCAAGGCCTTTTTGCGCGAAACCCAGGGCCACTGGATCCGTTGGTTCACCCATTCCATGCTACGTCGCGCCACCACGGGCGATGGGCTGCGCGAGCGGCTGGCGTTTTTCTGGAGCGACCATTTCACCGCCAAGGGCAAGAAAAACAATCTCTCCAAAACCACGACCGCCTATGCCGAAAGCGCCATTCGCCCCCATGTCGCGGGCCGGTTCGAGGACATGCTGACCGCTGTGGTCACCCATCCCCTGATGATTGCCTATCTCGATCAGCAAAACTCGATCGGCCCCGCCAGCACCGCCGCCCGCAAGCGCGAGAACAAGAAACTGGGCCTGAACGAAAACCTCGCCCGCGAGTTGCTGGAATTGCACACGCTCGGCGTTGATGGCCCCTATGGTCAGACAGATGTGCGGCAGCTGGCCGAATTGCTGACCGGTCTCAACTGGTCCGTGCACCACGGTGCGCGCTATCTCCCCAGGCTGGCCGAGCCGGGCGGCGAGCGGGTGCTTGGCAAATGGTACGGGGCTCAGCAGGGCACGCTGGAAGACATCCACAACGTCCTGCGGGACCTCGCCCGCCATCCCGCCACCGCACGCCACCTGGCGTGGAAACTGGCGGTGCATTTTGTTGCCGATACCCCCGATCCCGATATGGTCGCAGCCATGGAGCGCGCCTATCTCGACACGAATGGCCTCCTGCCCGAAGTCTATCGCGCCATGCTGGATCACCCGGCTGCCTGGACCGGCACGGGGACCCTGAAGCAACCGGTCGCCTTTATCGGGTCTGCGTTGCGCGCCACAGGTCTCACCCCGGCCGATACCGCCCATTGGGAGGCGCATTTCGTGCGCCGCAACCTGTTGCGGCCCTTGCAGATCATGGGGCAGCCCTGGGAGGATGCCGATGGCCCGGATGGCTGGCCCGAAAACGACCTCGCCTGGCGCACGCCCCAAGGGCTGGCCGCGCGGCTGCAATGGGCGCTGCGTGTGCCTGAAATCCTTGGCCGCGAACCCACCGATCCGCGTCAGTTTGTCTTTGACGCGCTGGGCCCGCAGCCGCCCGAGCGTGTCCGTTTTGCCGCCGAAGCCGCCGAGAGCCGTCGCGAAGGCGTGGCGCTGGTGCTGATGGCACCGGCGTTTCAACGGCATTGAAAGGAAAGCTCATGCCCAAATCCTTGACCCGCCGTACCTTTCTCAGCCGCGCCGCCATCGGCTGTTCGCTTGCGGCCAGTCCGCTGGTCACACCGGTCAGCTTTGCCGCGGCGCCATGGGACAATCGCCTTGTGGTCATCATTCTGCGTGGCGGATTGGATGGGCTTGATGCCGTGCGCCCCTGGGGGGACGCCGATTTCGCCGCCGCCCGCCCGACCCTGGCAGAGGGCCGCGATCCGGCGCTTGATCTTGATGGGTACTTCGGCCTGCATCCGGGCCTCGCGCCCCTGATGCCGCTCTGGCAGGCCGGAGAGCTTGGCTTTGTGCACGCCGTCTCGACGCCATATCGCAACAAACGCAGCCATTTCGACGGGCAGGACATGCTCGAGGCGGGATTGCCCGCGCTGGACGGCATTACGCGCGACGGCTGGCTGAACCGCATGCTGCAAGGTGTGCCCGGTGCCGTGGCCGAGACCACCTATGCCATCGGTCGCGAAAGCATGCTGCTGACCCGCGGCCCGGCGCCGGTGTCGCGCTGGACGCCCGAGGTTGACATCGGCCTCAGCGCGCAGGGGCTGATGCTGTTGGAACTGACCATGCAGGACGATCCCGTCATGGCCGAGGTCATGCAACAGGCAATCCGCCTTGCCGGGCAGGACGGCGACGGCGTCGTGGTCGCGGACGAGGCTGCAATGATGCAGGACATGGCCGCCGACATGAAGGCGCTACGGGGCACCAAGGGGCACCTGCGCATCGCAGATTTCGCCGCCACACAGTTGCGCGACACGGCTCGGATCGCCTCGTTTTCTCTCGGGGGCTGGGACACCCACGCCCGACAGGCCAAGAACCTGCCCAAATCGCTGGGCACCCTGTCCCAGACCCTGTTGCGCCTGCGCGACGGGTTGGGGGCGGCGGTCTGGGGCAAGACCACGGTGATCGCCATGACCGAGTTTGGCCGAACGGTGCGGGAAAACGGCACCAAGGGCACCGATCATGGCACCGGGGGGCTGATGCTGCTGGCGGGGGGCGCCGTTCGGGGCGGGCAGATCTATGGCACTTGGCCGGGCCTGTCCGAGGCGGCACTGTTTGACCGGCGCGACCTGATGCCGACGGATGATCTGCGCCGCTGGGCCGCATGGGCCATGCGCAGCAGTTTTGGGATCGGGCGGGATCAGTTGGAGCGCACCGTCTTTCCCGGCCTCGACCTTGGCGACGATCCCCATATGCTGCTTTGAAATCAGGGTCTTGGAAAGTCTGCCCATCCTGTGCCACTCTGGGTGCGAGGGATGGGAGACCTTTCATGCAGGACGCAAGACCGCTCGGAGATACACTCGACACATGGACGCCGCCGCCCGCGCCTTCGGGAGAGGTGCTCGAAGGGCGTTACGCGCGGCTCGAAGTCCTGAGTGCCGAAACCCACGCCGCCCTGTTGTTTCGTGCATACGAAGGGCATGATCCGGTCTGGGATTACCTGCCTTACGGACCCTTCCACTCTGCCGCCGCCTATCATCGCTGGGTGCGCTCGGTTGCCGGCCAGCCGGACCCCTTGTTCTACGCCATCTATGACAAGGACACCGGAGCCTGGGGTGGGGTTGCCACGCTCATGCGGATCAAACCCGAGGTCGGCACCATCGAGACCGGACATATCAACCTAGCCCCGCAATTGCAGGGCACCCGCGCCGCGACCGAGGCCTTTATCCTGCTGATGAAATGGGCGTTCGAGGCTGGCTATCGCCGATTTGAATGGAAATGCGATGCGCTGAACAAACCCTCGCGCCGGGCGGCGCAGCGGCTGGGTCTCAGCTATGAGGGTGTGTTTCGTCAGCACGTGGTGGTCAAGAACCGCAACCGCGACACCGCCTGGTTTGCTGCCATCGACAAGGATTGGCCCGCGCTGTCCTCGGCCTATGATGTCTGGCTGTCCCCGGCCAATTTCGACGCCGAGGGCCGTCAGATCGAGCGGCTTGGCGACCTCACGCAGCTGGCCCGCGTCAGCGACGATCCCACACTGTTCTGAAACACCGCATTTGCCCCGCATGCGCGGTCAGCGGGGTACAGACCCCGCCACAGGTCACCTTGTCACAGGCGCCGGACCTGCCTCGGCCAACGCGTTTCGAAACGCGTTGCAAGCGGTTTCGAAACCGCTTGGCGCGCGCACCCTTCCGGTGTGGTCATGCGGCGTCAAAGTGCGTGTTCTTCGGCCAGCCGGTCCTGCATCAACCGGTTCAGCCGCACCACATCCGCGTTCAGCATCCGACCCGAGGCCCGTCCCTTGGTCACCGCCTTGGCCGCGCGGGCCAGGGCCACGTCCTCGGCGCTGATGGCGATGCCGGTGACGAACTGCGCCACATAGTCGATCACGGCCTCCTCTTCGCCCTCGGACAGGGTGTCTGCGGCATGGCAGAGGTCATCGCGAAAGGCCACCGGGTCGGGGTGCACCACGTCATTGGGCACTTCGCGCGGGCCTGCAGGCTGGCGGTCGGCGGGCAGGCGGGTCAGGATCGCCTGTTGAAAATCTCCAAGGCTGGTCAGTGGCTTCAGCATGAAGCCATCGGCGCCCGCAGCAATCGCCTCTTCCTCAGAAAATGCGTCCCCCGAGATTGCCAGCAACACGCCCACGCGGGGCACCGAGCGGGCCAGCTCCTCGATCAACTCGGCCCCGGATCCATCCGGCAGCCCCATGTCGACGATCACCGCCGAAGGGCGGTAGATCTGCAGGTGCCGCCGCGCTGACTTGAGGCAATCGGCCCGGCGGATGCGCGCACCGCTGCGCAAACACAAAAGCCGTAGGGCATCACAGGCAAAGCGGCTGTCCTCAACCACCAGCACGGTCAATCCCAGAAGAGGGCGGCGGGCGGTGGGCAGGGTCTGGGCAGTGACATGGGCAAACTCATCCATGGTCGTCTCCTTTGGCAGCGTTGCCCAAGGCTAGGGCAGGGATGGTGAACAAGAGGTTAAAACCACCCGCCGCCGCGTCAAAAACCGGCGCGACCCCCTGTCGCTTGCATCACCCGCAACGCTCCCCCATAACCGGCGCAACCCTCAGGAAACCCGAAAGGACAGGACATGATCGGACGTCTCAATCACGTGGCCATTGCCGTGCCCGACCTGAAAGCCGCCTCGGCGCAATATGCAAACGCCCTGGGCGCCAAGGTCGGCGCGCCTCAGGATGAACCCGATCACGGCGTCACCGTGGTGTTCATCGAACTGCCCAACACCAAGATCGAACTGCTCTATCCGCTGGGCGACAACAGCCCGATTCAGGGCTTTCTCGACAAGAATCCCTCGGGCGGCATCCACCATGTCTGCTACGAGGTCGACGACATCATCGCCGCGCGCGATCACCTGCAGGAAACCGGCGCCCGTGTGCTGGGCACGGGCGAACCCAAGATCGGCGCCCACGGCAAGCCGGTGCTGTTCCTGCACCCCAAGGATTTCAACGGCTGTCTGGTTGAACTGGAACAGGTCTGAGCCATATTCCCATACCAGCGCGGGCAGGGTAATCTCCGGCCCGCGCTTTTCTTTTGCCCACTCGCTTTCGGAGACCACACATGTCGATCACCTCTGCCATCGTGCTTTATGCCGTTCTGTGGTTCCTGACCTTTCTGATCGTCATCCCCATCCGCCTGCAGACCCAGGGCGATGTGGGCGAGGTCGTGCCCGGCACCCATGCGGGGGCGCCGCACAATCACAACCTCAGGAAAAAGGCCAAGATCACCTTTGCGCTGGCCGCCGTGATGTGGGTGATCCTGTGGTGGATCATCACTTACGAGATCATCACCGTGCGGGATTTCGACTGGATGGACCGTCTGCCGCCTGTATCTGGTGAAACAGATGGGTAAAGGTCGCAGCACCCAGAATCGGCACCAACAGGTTCACCAGCGGCACTGACAGCGGCATCGCCATCAGGATCCCGGCGATCCAGATCGTGCCGCCATGGCGTTTGCGCAACGCACGTGCGCCTTCGCGCCCGATCCGCCGCATCGCCGCCAGCTGGAAATACTCGCGCCCCAGCAGGAAACCGTTCAGCCCCCAAAAGATGAACAGCGAGAACATCGGCAAAAATGCGTAGATGATGAACGCCAACAGGTTGGCGCCGATCAACACCCCCAGAAAGCCCAGCGTGTCGCGCAGGGCGTCCGAGAACGGCACGCGCGGCACCTCGGGCAGATGCGGATAATGCCGGTCCTCGACCGCCTGCGCCACATCATCCAGAAACATCGAGGTGATGGCCGAGGCTACGGGCACCATCAGGAACACCGACAAGACCATCATGAAGATGAAACTCGACACCCCCAAAAGGTCGTTCAGCCAGGTCACTTCCCCTAGCACCGGGATATAGGCCTCGGGGCCGACCAGGATGTCGATGATCCACAACAGCCCCGCGTAGGCCGCCACCAAAAGGGCAAAGGTCAACCCGATGCCGATCCACAGCACCCGGCGAAACCGGCGGTCGCCCAGCTGGCCGATGGCCTTGAAAAACGATTGCAGGATCAGCGCGATACCCATGTGACCTTTTTCTCCATCTCAGGGCGCGGGCGTTCGGGGGGCGCGGCCTTTTCGGTGCCGATATGGATGATCCCCGCAACGCGTTCGCGGGGGCTGAGTTTCAACCCGTCGCTCAGGAACCCGCGGTCATGGCTCGGCCAGCCGCTCAGCCAGTTGGCACCCCAACCCGCCGCCAGGGCAGCATTCAGCAATTGCAGGCACACAGCACCCGCCGAATAGCTCTGCTCGATCTCCGGCACCTTCTCGGCGATCACCGGGCTTTCGACCACCACAACGGCAAGATTGCCCATGTCGAACTGGCTGCGCCCCTTGGTGATCTTTTCGGCGTCCAGGTCCAGCGCTTCTCCGCGCACCTGCGCCAGATCGGCCAGACGATCCATCACCGCGCGGCCCTCCAGTACGATCAGCCGCCACGGCTCCAGCTTGCCATGATCGGGCGCGCGCAAACCCGCCCGCAGGATCGGCTCCAGCTCTTCGTGGGTGGGCACCGGTGTGGTCAGCGTCTTGGCCGGGCGCGAGCGTCGGCTCAGCAAAAACTCCAGCGCGGCAGTATTGGCCTCGGGCATATCAGGCTCCGTCCGTTTCGTGTCTCGAGTGATGTCGGCCATTGCCGGGCCAGTTTCAACCGCCCTCGGGCGATTTCGCAAAGATTTCCGCCATTTCACCGATCAACCCGCTGACAAAGGCATCATAGCGCGCGTCCGGCTGCCGGATGGCAAGGGTCTCCGCCATAGGGTCTGGCACATGCACGGCACTGCCCGACAGTTCTTCCATCACCGCATGGCCGCAAAACGGCACATAGGCTTCGGAATAGCCCCCCTCGTGCACCAGAACCAGCCGGCCACCACACAGGGCTTCGGCCGCCTGCATCACCTGCCGCGTCATCACCCGAAAGGTCTCGGCGCTGGCCAGCATCCGCGCGAGGGGATCAAAGGCCGAAGCATCAAACCCACAGGCGACGATGATCAGATCCGGCGCAAACCGTTCCAGCGCGGGCGCCACGATCCGGTCCATCACCTCGATATAGCCGGTATGCCCGACGCCCGGCGGCAACGGCACATTGATGTTGTACCCCATCCCGGCCCCTTCGCCACGATCCGCGACTCCGCCGGTGTCCAGCGGATAGTTGCGGTCCTGGTGCACCGAGATCGTCAGAACGTCATCGCGCCCATAAAACACCGCCTCGGTGCCGTTGCCGTGATGCACGTCCCAGTCGATCACGGCGATTTTTTGCGCCGTGCCCGCCGCCAGCGCCGCTTCAATCGCCACGGCAATGTTGTTGAGCAGGCAGAACCCGTTGGGCCAGTCCGGCAGGCAATGATGCCCCGGAGGCCGCGACAGGGCATAGGCGTTTTGCATCTCACCGGCCAGCACCGCGCGCACCGCCTCCTTGGCCAGCCCCGCCGACAGGGCTGCCGCCTCATAGCCGCCCTTGCCAAAGGGTGTGCGCAGACCCAGCTCTCCGCCGCCCGCATCCGACATCGCCTTGAACCGGTCGAGGTACTCACCGGGATGCACCCGCGCCAGATCCTCGCGGGTCGCTTCCGGCGCAGACCGCATGTCCAGCTCTGCCGCCAACCCGCTCACATCCAACAGGTTCTTCAGCCGCCGCTTGGTCTCGGGGCTCTCCGGCAATCCCCCCGCTGCCAGGGGCTGCACATAATCCCCCACCGGCAAGGTCAGCGCATAATTCCCGCCCGAATGCCAAAAGCACCGCTCATCCCAGAAAAACCCCGTCGCCATTCCTCAGGCCCCCATTCTTCGTATTGCCAAAAATACTCTCGCCGAAGGCGCCGACCCCGGCAAGAGGATCCGGCCTTTTCCGCCGATTGCATGCCGGCGCCACCAACGCACTTCCCTTGCGCCAGTCTCGCGTTATCCTTTGCGCCAGAAACCATCGGGGAGATTACGAGATGTTTCGGTCCTTTTTCATTGCTGCATTGCTGACCTCCACGGCGCTTCCTGCCGCCGCCCAATTTGTGCCCTCCAAGGACTCGCTCAGCGGTCTTTACCCGGGCAAAGCCTATTCGCCTTATGCCCAACGCGGATTTCCGTCCCGGGTTCTCTGGGGCGACACCCACCTGCACACCGGGTACTCGGTCGACGCGGGCCTCTTTGGCAACACCACAGGCCACGACACCGCCTACCGGTTCGCGCGCGGCGAAGAGGTCACGGCCGCCTCCGGGCAACCTGTGAAACTGTCCCGCCCGCTCGATTGGATGGTTCTGACCGACCATTCCGACGGCATGGGCATGATCTTTGACATGGTGGATCAGAAACAGAACATCATGGCCTTTGAACAATCCCGCCGCTGGGCCCGGGGTCTGGCCGAGGGCGGCGAGGCCAGCGCGGCGGCTGCGCTCGACCTGATCACCAACTTCTCGCAAGGCACCATCGACCCCGAACTGATGGCGCAGTATTCACCGGGCTCTCCGATCTTTGCCTCGGTCTGGGAAACCGCTGTGGAAAAGGCTGAGGAATACAATCAACCGGGCGTCTTCACGGCGCTGATCGGCTATGAATGGACGTCGCTTGCGGCAGGCAACAACCTGCACCGCAACGTTATCCTGCGCGACAATGGGGACAAGGCGCTGATGGTTGAACCGATGATCACCGCGCCGCCGATCGGGTCCAACGACCCGCTTGATCTCTACAAGTGGCTTGAGATGTACGAGGACAAGACCGGCGGCAAGGCATTGGCGCTGGCCCATAACGGCAATCTGTCCAACGGCATCATGTTCCCGACCGAAACCCGGTTCACCGGCGCGCCGATAGATGAAAACTACGTCCGCCTGCGCGCAAAATGGGAACCGCTCTACGAGTTCACCCAGATCAAGGGCGACGGCGAGGCCCACCCCTATCTCAGCCCCGAGGATGACTTTGCCGACTATGAAACCTGGGATGCGGGCAACCTTGATCTGTCCCAGGCCAAAACCACAGATATGCTGAAAGGCGAGTATGCCCGCGAAGCCCTGAAACAGGGGCTGGCCCTGGAACGCAAACTGGGGGTGAACCCCTACAAGTTCGGCGCGACCGGCGCGACCGACAGCCATACCTCGCTGGCCACGGCGGATAGCGACAATTACTTCGGCAAGGCAACCAATGCCGAACCCTCACCGACCCGCATGTCCCATCCCTTTACCAAGACCGACCAGGGCGCGTTCGAAGGCTACGAGCTGGTGGCCTCGGGCTACACCGGCGTCTGGGCCGAGGAAAACACCCGCAAGTCGCTCTGGGATGCCATGGCACGACGCGAAACCTATGCCACCACCGGCCCGCGCATGAGCGTGCGCTTCTTTGGCGGCTGGGATTACACCGAGAACGACCTGCGTGGTCGCCAGCCTGCCTTTGCCGGCTACGAACGTGGCGTGCCCATGGGCGGCGACATGCGGCGCGCTCCCGAGGGCGCTCTTGCGCCGACCTTCATGGTTTATGCCCTGCGTGATCCCATCGGCGCCAATCTTGATCGCATCCAGATCATCAAGGGCTGGATCGACGCGGAGGGCGACCTGCACGAAAAGGTCTATGACGTGGCGTGGTCGGATGATCGGATGGCCGATGCCTCCGGCAAGGTTCCGGATGTCGGCAGCACCGTCGACCTCGAGGCGGCCAGCTACACCAACACCATCGGCGCGCCGGAACTGGCAACGGTCTGGAGCGACCCCGATTTTGATGCCAGCGAAAATGCCTTCTACTATGCTCGCGTGATCGAGATCCCGACCCCGCGCTGGGTGGTCTATGACAAGCTGCGCTTTGGCGTGGATATTCCCGAAGAGGCCAGGCTGACCCATCAGGAACGCGCCTATACCTCGGCCATCTGGTACACGCCCTAAGGTCTGGACAGAACGACCCGTAGGTCGGACAATCTTGTCCGACCTACCTTTGCCCGAGGCCCCATGACCGACCTTGCACATCTGGCCACCCCCGGCACCGAAATCGCTGTCCGCGTCACACCCAAAGCCTCGCGCACGGCGATCAGGATCGAAAAGGACCAGATCCGCGTCTACGTCACCACCGCGCCCGAAGGCGGCAAAGCCAATGCCGCCGTGCAGAAACTGCTGGCAAAGGCGCTGGGCATTGCAAAATCCCGCCTGACCCTGATCCGGGGACAGACCGCGCGGGATAAGGTCTTTCGGGTGGATGGATGAAACAGCAACCTAGGGCGCGTAGCGATTGTCGGGGCAGCCCACGCCATATTGCGCCAGCGCGTCGGCCCAGTGCTTTTGCGCACTGGCCTGCCCGCTGAGACACCCTTATTTGCATCTGGCACCCGGTTCAGGCGGTGCCATCTCCGTCGCCATCCAGCTGCAATTTGTAAACCCCCTCCGGCAGATCCAGCGCCGCGGCCAGCTCCTGCACCTGGTGGATCGACAGGGTGATCTTGGAGACCGTGTCGGTGCGCGGGTCGAATTGCTCGACCGTCACGCAGTCTTCGAACATGTTGATGGTGACATCCTCGGTCAGGCTGACACTGCCTTCATCCACAAGGGTTACCACGGTGGCGTCAAATTCGTGCTCGATGCTGAACATGTGCCCAGCCTAACCGCTCTTCTGGCGGGCGCAAGTCCTAAGGGGCTGGACTCTCGGCGCGCAGACCCTAGGTTTGGACCCCGTGCTTCACCCCGTTGATGAGTTCGCCATGCACCGTGCCTTTGCTCTGACCCTGACTGTCACAACCCTTTTGCTTGCTGGCTGTGTGTCCACCACCACCAGCCCGTCACCGCAATCCGCGCCCCAGACGGAAACCGTGTCGCGCCTCAGCGTGTCGCAGGCCAATACCCGGCTCGCCCCGATCAAGGCCCGGATGGAGCCCGTGGCCGAACGCGAGTGTCGCGCCCGCACCCAAGGCATGAACTGTGACTTCCTGATCCAGGTGCACCCGGACCGGAACGCGCCAGCAAACGCCTATCAGTCGCTAACAGAGAGCGGACAGCCGACGATCACCTTCAACGCCGCGCTGGTGTCGGATGTACACAACAATGATGAGCTGGCCTTCATTATGGGCCACGAGGCGGCGCATCATATTATGCTTCACATTTCCCGCCAGCAAAGCAATGCCCTTATCGGCCAGGCAGTCGGTGGGTTGCTTGCTTCCGCAGTTGGTCTTGATGCCTCAATCGTTGATCTGGCAGCAGGAGTGGGCGGAAGTATAGGAGCGCGCGCCTATTCCAAAAACCACGAGCTTGAGGCCGACCGTCTCGGCACCGTTATTACCCACCGTTCAGGCTATAACCCGGTGCGGGGGGCCGAGTACTTCACCCGCATTCCCGATCCCGGCAATCAGTTCCTCGGCACCCACCCTCCTAACACGCAGCGCATCGCGATTGTCAAACAAACCGCAGCGGGCCTCTGACGCCGATGCTGCAGCTGACAAACGTGGTCACCGACCGGGGGTCAAAATACGCCGTGTCGGGTGGTCCGGTGACAGATCGCAAGGCTGCCGACTCATTCCTCAAGACCCTCAAACGCGACAAGAAGTTCGCCAAGGCAACGCACAATACCTGGGCGGTTTTGCTCTCTGACGGCACGCCTCTCAAGGGCGATGACGGCGAGAGTGGCGCAGGAATGGTCATTCTTCGCATGTTGGAACGCGAAGGTTTGCAGGATCATATCGTCGTGGTAACCCGTTGGTATGGCGGGACAAAATTGGGCGGAGATCGGTTTCGCCGGGTTCAGGATTGCGTGCGGGCCTATATTGGGATGCTGTCTGCCTAGGGCGTGATTGATGCAGGTCAAAGGGCGATTCGTGTGCGCATGATAGCGTTCACGCACAGACCGCGAACCGGAGCCCAACCATGACGATGACCCCCGATACCCGCCGCCAGCCGATCCAGCCGGATCGCAAGAGGGCACGCGCAGGCCATCGCCAGCCCTCGGCACGCCCCGCGATAGATGAGGCGGTCGAAGCCGTGATGCGCTGTCAGGGATGTGCCCGCCACGAGGACTGTGCACTCTGGCTGAAACGTGCGGATGTGGCGACCGCGCCCCCCCCGGATCATTGCACGAACCCCCGGCTGCTTCAGCGCCTGCAAGAGGCGCATGGATGAAACCACTTGGCGATCAGAATGCGCATTTCTGGCTGGCACAGCGCATGGCGCAGCTGACCGAAACCGATCTGGTCCGCGCCATGGACAGTGCCCGGCTGTCACAGGAAGACTGGTCCGCCATGGTTCAGGAATGTCGCGGCTGCGACTGGACCAGCGGCTGCCGCAAGTTTCTGGCCCTGCGCGCAGGCGTGCCCGTGACCGAGGCCCCGGACACCTGCCGTAACAGCGAAAGATTTGCAGCCCTCAAGGCCGCTTTAGAGGAGATCGAGACATGAGCAACGTCGTGCCTCTGGGCGATCCCGCCCGGCATTTCTGGATGACCCGCAGCGTCGCCCGCGCCATGGGCGTGTCGCTCAGCGAGGCCATGGCCGAAGGCAACCTGTCACAAAAGGACTATGCCGATCTGGTCACGCGCTGCCGCTCTTGTCACTTCGTCGATGAATGCCAGGAGTGGCTGGGGCATCAATGCACACGGTCCGCTGCGGCGCCCGAGTGCTGCCAGCATGCGGCGCTCTTTCAACACCTGAAACATGCCGCGTCCGGAACCGGGAGGAGAAAACCATGAAGTTCTTTAAGAAAGTGGATGAACATTCACGCCTGATGGGCACCATGTCGGAAAAGGTCGGAGTCGACTGGGCCGATGTGCTGATCGAACACCCTGAAATGGCCAAGCAATACCGCAACGCGGTGATGACCTGCACCCATTGCAAGGATGTCGGCGACTGCAAAGGCTGGCTGGCCGAACACGAAAGCGCCCCCGAAGCGCCGGAATACTGCCTGAACCGCGACCTTCTGGGCAAACTCGCCGAAGGCTGAGGTCACAGGCACAGCCGGAATGCGGCTCTCAGCATGCTGCGATCCATGTCCGAGAGCTCGAAATACGTGCCATAGGACCCGCCAACGACGCGCGGGAACTGATAGGCGGTGCCAAGTTTGGTGGCGCTGGCGACACTGCTGGCCTGCGCCGGGCTCAGGCGGGTTTCGATATAGGCGCCGTCCTTGGTGACCCTGATCTTGCTGCGCGAGGCTGGCACCACCGTGCGCTGCCCGTCATGGGTCAGGATCAGATCTTCGGGCCGGGCATGACCCAACCCGTGCTGCGGTGCGTGAAACAGCAGCCTGGCCTCGCCCTTTTTGCAAAACGCCGTCATCTGCACCACCAGGTCATAGGCCTCGGTGCGGGTCTTGCGTTTCGAGGCCGCCACCACCCCCTTGCCATAAGGCTCCAGAAAGAACGCCTGATAGCCATAGGGCGTGATCAGCTCATAGGCCTCGGCCTCTTCGGTTGAGACATAGTGCATCTCGTCCTCGCCCTTGGTGCTGGCCAGCGAAAATACCCGCGCGTCGACACCCATTGCCACGATATAGGAAATCAACTCACCCGACAGCGATTGGGCCGAGGCCTCGTCAATCCTGGTGCCGGGAATGAAAAAGCGATGAAATCCCAGCTGACTGCCCTGTGGCAGCGTGCGGGTTTGCCCGCCCAGAAAGGCATAGGCACAGGCGCTGGCGCAGATTGCCGGGTCCGGAAACCCCTCGCGCGCGATCACCGGCGCGCCGCTGCCCACCACCGTGTGCATCTCGCGGGCGCGGAACATGCGCCCAAGGGTCACGCCAGCCGCGAGGCTGCCGCCATGGCTCTCAAGCAGGACCTTGTTGCCCTCAGGAGACTCGCGCTGCATGAATGCGGTGAACTTTTGTGGCGTGTCAGCGACGATCTGCCCCTTGGCGATCACGTAACAGCCTTCGACCGCATTCCCGAGACAGGCAAAGTCGAACTGCATTTCTTCGGCCTCTGCCGTCAGGGGCAGGGCCAGAAGCAGGGCAAACAATCGTGCAATCATGAAAACCTCGTGGCCGGAATTGCGGTATGAAAGACCTCTTCGCGTGGCATTGCAATGCCATCCGCGGCTTGACCCCCACCGGCCACCCGGGTCAGATTGGCGCATGCGCTATTTCCTGAACCGCCTCTATCACCGCATCATCTGGAGCAGCCAGGGCATCCTGCATGCCTGGCGCGAAGAGCATTCCTTTCGCTCCTGGGTCTGGGCCAACCTGGTGTCGGCCACCCTGGCATTGGCGCTGCCGCTCACGGCGGGCGAGCGCGCCCTGATCCTGTCGTTGGGGGTGTTGGTCATGGCGTTTGAGCTTGTGAACACTGCGATCGAGGTGGTGGTCGACTATATCTCGCAGGAACAACACCCCAGCGCCAAGGCGGCCAAGGATTGCGGCAGCGGCGCGGTCTTTGTCAGCGCGCTTGCGGCGGGGGTCGCCTGGGTGGTGATCCTCGTGCGATTGGCGACGGGGTAGGTCGGACAAGATTGTCCGACCTACGGGGGGGGGACCAATCCCGGTGCCACCGGCCCTTGCAGACCACGGCACCTGTGCCATATTCAAACTTCCATGACCCAGTCCGCGCCCATGTCCCGAAAAACCGCACCCGGACCGACACCGGTCACCTTCGAGGTTTTCATCCAGTCGGGCTTTTCCGAGCTGGAGCTTGCCTCGATCCTCACGGTTCTCAAAACCGCGGACAGCCTGTCGAAATCCCATTCCTTCGGCTGGCGCGTGGTCTCGGATGCGCCGGGCTTTGTCACCGGGGCCTGTGGCACCATCGCGCGGGCCGAACCGGCGATCTTCGATCACGCTCTCGCGGACGTCATGCTTGTGATTGGCGGCGACTCATGTGACCCCAAGGGCTGGCAGTTCCGGGTGCGCGCCATGCAGCGCCACCGCCGTCCCGTTGCCGTCCTGTCCGAGGCGGCGACCGCCTATATCGAGGCCATCAAGGCCTATGACCTGCCGGTCACAACCCACTGGCGCGACATCACGCGGCTTAATGAAGAGGGCACATACAGCGCCCTGGCCACCACCTACGTGCAAACCTCGAGCGGGGTCATGACCTGCGCCGGTGTGGGCTTTGCGCCGGAGCTGGTCCTGAACCTGCTGTCTGCATACCTGTCGCGCAACGAGATCGCCGAACTGGCCAGCCATCTGCAGATCGAAACCATCCGCGATACCTCGGCCGAGCAACCCAAGGGCGCCAGTTTCCTCACCAACATGTTCACGCCGCTGATGGAACAGGCCGTGCGCATCATGGAGGACAACCTGGCCGAGCCCCTGCCCACCACCGAAGTCTCTGCCGAACTGGGGGTCTCGATCCGTCAGCTCGAACGTCTGTTCCAGACCGTGCTCGGCACCTCACCGGCGCGCTACTACAAGGAGCTGCGCGTCAAGAAGGCCCATATCCTGATCACCGGCACCAAGATGCCCCTGATAGATGTCGCGATTGCCTGCGGCTTCGGCTCGACCGGCACCCTGTCCAGCGCCTATAAATCCCACTACGGCCTGTCCCCGAAAATGGTCCGCACCGGGGGCGTGCTGCGCCGCTGAATGCCTGCGCTCTGTGGGCGGTCGGACAAACTGTCCGACCTACGGGGACGGCGTTACGCCAACCGCCAAGACAGCTCTTCCGAGACCTTGGCCGAAGACACACCCGATCCCTTCGGGGGTCCGTCACAAACACGCCCCAAGGGGGAGTTCCCCGACCGGGTAGGGACCTTCCGGGCGATTGAGTTACCGGGGCTGCGAGGCGCGCGCCTGCCGACGCACGTGCCGTCGATAAAGCCAGGGCGCCAAAACGTGGTCATAAAGCGCGCTGAACACCCGGTATAGCCCCGGCACCCCGGTGACCCTGGCCAGCCAGCGATAGCGCGGCATCTGGCCCCAAAGGATGCGAAAGGCATCCAGCCCGGCAAAAACCTCGCCGTTCTGCATCACGTGCAACCGCTTGGCCGCGGTTTCCGTATCGATCCCCCAGTCGTCACGCGCGTCTGTGTTCAGATCGTCATAGCGCACCGGCAGATCACGTTTTGCCGTGTAGGTTTCATAGTGGCAGATTTCTGCATCACATATCGGGCACGCGCCATTGAACAGCACGCGGGTCTCGTCGGGCATGCTTGCACTCCGTAGATAGGGTTGTCAGATTCTGAGATGATGTGGAGAGGCGCAAAATCAAGGCCGCAATTCTGACCTGAAGCCCCGCGCGCCAGCCCTGATCCTGTCGCGCCGGGCAACCTCGGGTGGCGGCATGTAGGTCGGACAGTCTTGTCCGACCTCGCCCCGGGCTTCAACCCGGACTACGGTGCGAAGATCCTTAACAAATCCTTGCCAAAACAGGGACTCTCCATGTTGTACAACATGGAGAAAGCGCCGCAAAAATGTTGTACAACATGGTCATTTCGGCTTTTTGCCACCTAGCCCCGCAAGGCGCCCCACAGGTCGTACTCTCCGGCTTCGTCCACCTCGACCGACACGATTTCGCCCACGGACAAAGCCTCGGTGCCTTCGTCAATGAACAGGTTGCCGTCGATCTCGGGTGCGTCCGCCTTGGTGCGGCAGGTGGCAATGCCGTCGGCGTCAATCTCGTCCACGATGACGTCCATGACCTGCCCGACCTTGGCCGCCAGCTTGGCTTCCGAGATGCCTTGGGCCTTTTCCATGAAACGGTTCCAGCGGTCCTGTTTGACCTCTTGTGGCACATGATCCGGCAGCGCGTTTGACCGCGCGCCATCGACATTTTCGTATTGAAAACAACCCACTCGGTCCAGTTGCGCCTCGTCCATCCAGTCCAGAAGGTGCTGGAATTCTTCCTCGGTCTCGCCGGGGTATCCAACGATAAAGGTCGACCGCAACGTGATCTCCGGGCAGGTCTCGCGCCACTTGGCGATCTCGTCCAGCGTCTTGGCCCCCGCCGCCGGACGCGCCATGCGTTTCAGCACATCCGCGTGTGAATGTTGGAACGGAATGTCGAGATAGGGCAGGATCAGCCCTTCGGCCATCAACGGAATGAGGTCGCGCACATGCGGGTAGGGATAGACATAATGCAGCCGAACCCAGGCCCCGAACTGCCCCAATTCTCGTGCTAAATCAGTGACATGGCTGCGAACTTCGCGGTCTTTCCACGGGTGGGTCGAGTACCTGCGGTCCAGCCCATAGGCCGAGGTATCCTGACTGATCACCAACAGCTCCTTGACGCCGCTCTCAACCAGTTTTTCAGCCTCGCGCAGCACCGCATGCACCGGCCGCGAGGCCAGCTTACCACGCATGTCAGGGATGATACAGAATTTGCAGGCGTGGTTGCAACCCTCTGAAATCTTTAGATAACTATAGTGGCGCGGGGTCAGCGAGACATTGCGCGCGGGCAAGAGGTCGACAAAGGGGTCCGGGTCCGGCGGCACCGCGGCATGCACCGCATCCAGCACCTGTTCATACTGATGCGGGCCTGTGACGGCCAATACCTTGGGATGCACCCCGGTGATATACTCTGGCTCGGCCCCCAGACACCCGGTCACGATCACCTTGCCGTTCTCGTTCAGTGCCTCGCCAATGGCCTCAAGGCTCTCGGCCTTGGCACTGTCAAGAAACCCGCAAGTGTTCACGATCACCGCGTCCGCACCGGTGTAATCCCCTGATATTCCATAACCTTCCGCCCGCAGCCGTGTCAGGATGCGCTCACTGTCCACCAACGCTTTGGGACAGCCAAGGCTGACCATCCCCACGGTCGGCTGACCGGGGCGAGAGGTCTCGGAAACTTGGGCACGGGCGAGGTCGGGGCGCAGATCGGGCGGGTTCTGGGTCATGGGGGGCCGTATAGTGGAACGGCTGAGATTGCGCAAAGGATTTGAAGCTCTGCTCACCGCCCCGTGACCCATCCCCCATTGCCTCTCTGCCCTGCCCGGGGCTAGGCTACGCTTGAGCGGTAAAAGTTGAGGTGCCCCATGCGTTTGATCCGGGTTTTGATTGGTGCGGTCGTTCTGTTGGTGATCGGCCTCGTGGTGTTGGTCATCGCCTTGCCGGGAGAGCGGATCGCCAAGATCGCGGCGGATCAGGTGAAATCCTACACCGGCCGTGATCTGGTGTTTGACGGGGATGTCGGCATCAGCTGGTATCCGGTCTTTGGGGTTTCAACCGGACCGGTGAGCCTGAGCAACGCCGACTGGTCCGACGCAGGCCCGATGTTCAGCGCCAAGAGTGCCGCGATCGGCGTCAATGTCATGAGCCTGATCAGCGGTGACATCCGTGTGACGCGGATCGAGGCGATCAGCCCGGATGTGCTGTTGGAGGTGCATAAGGACGGGCGCGCCAACTGGGACCTGTTTGGCAGCGAAGTTCCTGCGCAAGCGCCTGAAAATGCAGGGAAAAATGAAAGCGGCGGGGCGCTTATCCTGGAAAACCTGATGATCCGCGATGCGCGGTTGCGCTATGTCGATCACGGCGGGGACAGCTTTGAGATTGCTGATGTCGATGCCAGCCTGCAATGGCCTGACCCGCGCAAACCGGCCGATATCGCAATGACCCTGCGGCCTGCCGGCGAGGATGTGGTGCTGACGGCAACGATCAGCGATCTTGAAACGCTCATGGGCGGCAAGGTGTCGGGCGTAAAAGCCGAGGTCGAGACCGCCGGGGCGCGTATCGCCTTTGACGGGCGCGCCGGGATTGCGCCGCAGCTGGGCGGCTTGCTGGATGCGAGCGTGCCTAGCCCGGACAAGCTGATGGCCGCGCTGGGATTGCCAGCTGCCGGGGTCGCGGGGCCTGCCTCGGTGCGGGGGCAGATCACCTATACCAAGGACGGGGTGTTCACGCTGCGCGACGGCAGCCTCACGGCGTTGGGCAATTCGCTGAGTGCACAGGCGGATGTGGCGACGGCGGGGGCCAAGCCAGTTGTGACAGCGCAGTTCGTGGCGGGCAAACTGGACCTCAGCCAGTTCGGCGGCGATGACCCAGAGACCGGCGGCGGTGAGAGTGCGGGCGGCGACACGGGCTGGTCCAAGGCGCCGATTGATGCCAGCGGACTGGCGGCGATAGATGGCGAGATCGTGCTGGCGGCTGAGGCAATTGATCTTGGCAACCTCAAGCTGGGGCGCTCGCGCATGTCGGTGAACATCGACAATGCCCGCGCGGTGTTTTCTCTTAATGAAATCAACGCCTATGACGGTTTGATCACCGGGCAATTCGTCGCCAACAACCGCAGTGGCCTGTCGGTGGGGGGCAAGATGAAAGCTGAAAACATGCAGCTGAAAGGGTTGCTGACCGACACGATGGACATCAGCCGCTTTACCGGCAATGCCGGAGTTCAGTTTTCTTTCCTTGGTGTGGGCCAATCGGTGCATGCGATCATGAATTCGCTCAAGGGCGATGCCGCGGTCACCGTGGGGCAGGGCACGATCTCGGGGATCGATCTCGACAAGCTCCTGCGCGGCAGACCGGGCGGCGGCACCACGGTGTTTGACGCGCTGACCGGCACCGCAGTGATCGAGCAGGGTGTGCTGACCAATGACGACCTGTTGCTGGAACTGCCAAGTGTCGTGGCCAAGGGCGAAGGCACTGTGGGATTGGGGGAACGCCGGATCAACTTTCTCTTCACGCCGCAGATCAAGTCGAGTGATGAACAGGGTCTGGCCGTACCGATCCGCATCAAGGGCAGCTGGGATGATCCTTCGATCCGGCCCGAACTGGCCAAGGCCCTGGGCATTGACGAAAAACAGCTGAAAGAAGACGCGAGCAAAGCCCTGGAAGACTCAGTACGCAAGGAACTGAACCTGTCCGAAGACGATGCGCGGTCCACGGAAGATGCGGTCAAGGACGCCGCAGAGGATGAAGTCAAAAAGCAGCTGTTAAAGCTCTTGGGCGGGAACTGATCGTGACGACCTTTCGATGCTAAGCGCCGCCACCTCACCGCCGCGGCTGACGACGCTGGTGCTTTTGACTGCCGTTTCGGTGCTGTCGACCAATATGTATCTGCCGTCGCTGGGACATATCGCGGCGGATTTTGATGTCAGCTATGCGATGGCGAACCTGTCGATCTCGCTGTACCTCGCCATCACGGCCGTATTGCAGATCCTCATGGGCCCGCTGTCGGATCGCTATGGACGCAGACCCATCCTGATGAGTGGCCTGGTGATCTACGTGGCGGCCTCGGTCGGCTGTTTGTTGGCACAGGACATCGTAGTGTTTCTGGTGTTTCGGATGTTTCAGGGCGCCATCGTGGGCGGCATGGCGCTGAGCCGTGCAGTGGTGCGCGATATGCATGACGAGCGATCTGCCGCATCGCTGATCGGGTATATTTCACTGGCCATGGCAATTGCGCCCATGACCGGGCCGATGATTGGTGGGTTTCTGGATCAGTTGTTCGGCTGGCGCGCGAACTTTGTCTTTTTTACCGTGGTCGGTGCGGCGCTGACGCTGTTGTGCTGGTGGGATCTGGGCGAGACCAATACACAGAAATCAGCCACGATCCGTGATCAGTTCCGCACATATCCCGAGCTTTTGCAGTCCCGTCGCTTTTGGGGTTACGCGATTTGCCAGACGTTCTCTCTTGGGGCGTTTTACGTCTATATCACCGGTGCTGCACTGGTCGGCGCGGATGTTTTCGGGCTGAGCACAACCCAAATCGGGATTGCCATTGGCGCCATCACCGGCGGGTTTGCCATTGGCAGTTTCCTGTCAGGGCGGTTTGCCAGCCGGTTCCCGCTGTTCGTCATGGTCTTGGCCGGACGGGTGGCGGCCATGTTTGGGCTGTGCCTGGGATTGCTGCTGATGGCCTTTGGGATCCTGAACCCGATCACCTACACGGCGGCAATCATGTTTGTGGGTTTCGGCAACGGGCTGACGCTGCCCTCGGCGGCGAGCGGAGCGATGTCGGTGCGGCCCAAACTGGCGGGCAGTGCCTCGGGGCTGTCTGGGGCAATGGCTGTGGCGGGAGGGGCGTTTCTGACCAGTCTGACGGGCGCGCTCCTGGTGCCGGAAAACGCGGCAGAGCGGTTGGTGCTGATCATGCTGGGGTCTGTGCTGGTCTCGTTGCTGGCGGCGCTCTACGTGCGCCGGATTGATCTGCGCGAAGGGGCGACCTATTGACAGGCTCGGTTCAGGCGTGGGAAGAAGCGGCATGAAACGGACCTGCCTCATCGCAAACGTCTATTATACCCTGTCCACATAGGTGGCGGGGCTTTCAACATGTTCAACCGCCGCGTGACGGTCGGTTGAGCAACATCCAAGCACATCATCCCATCTGAAACGCGGCCCTGAAATAGGGAGCCTATGGAATGGGCACACGACACCACCCCACGCTGGGCCTGTTTGGCTTTGGCGCCTTCGGGGCGCTGGCAGCAGGCGTTCTGGCAGACCACTTTGACATCAAGGTGTTTGACCCGGCCTACGGGCAGGCCGCCTTGCCGGATGGCCGGGTGTTGCCGATGGCGTCACTAGAAGAGGTCGCGGCAGCAGAGGTCGTGGTGCTGGCAGTGCCGGTGGCGCGCATGCGACACCTGTGCGGTGAAATCGCGCCGCTTTTGCTGCCCGGAACCGTGGTGGTGGACGTGGGATCGGTAAAGCTGGCCGCGGTAGAGGCGATGGTTGAGAGCCTGCCAGAGCATGTACAGATTGTCGGCACCCATCCCCTGTTCGGCCCGCAGAGCGCAGCAGGCGGTATTCAGGGGCGCAAGCTGGTGATCTGTCCGGTGCGCGGGACGGCCTGGCGGCAGGTGGGGGCCTTTCTGCGTGGACTGGGTTTGGAGGTGATCGTCGAAACCCCCGAAGCCCATGACCGCGAGGCTGCGATGGTGCAGGGGCTGACGCATCTGATTGCCAAGGTACTGGTGGGCATGGGGCCTTTGCCGAAGCGGATGACGACGGCGAGTTTCGATCTCTTGGCCGAGGCCGTGGGCATGGTGCAGGATGACCCGCCAACAGTGCTGCACGCCATCGAGGCCGCCAATCCCTTTGCCGCCGAAGTGCGGGCCGCATTTTTCCAAGGTGCCGAAGAGTTGCGGGCGCGGTTTGAGACCGAGGAGGGTCGGTATCAAAAGGAACCCCCCGCGGTCCAGGGACCACGGGGGGTACAGGTTTAGTGTGTTTTGGTCTTAGCGCTTGCGGTCGCGGCGCGCGCTCATCGGCTGAAAGGCAACGCCGACATGGGCTTCGCAATAGGGTTTGCCAGCTTGAACGGGCAGGCCGCAGAACCAGAAGTCATCCGTCGCCGGATCGCCAACCGGCCACTTGCAGGTGCGCTCGGTCAGTTCCATCAGCGTCAGCTTTTTGGCGGATTTCTCGATCTCGCTGACCTTGGCCAGAGCCTCTGGGCTGATCTCGTTGGCAGACGGTTGCGGTGGCAGCGGTTGGCCAGCCGGAATGATTGCCTTGCGCGCCGGTGACATGGCGGGTTTGGCCGGTGCCGTGGCGACCGGTTCAGGCTTTGGCTCAGGTTTGGGCGCGGCAGGTTTTGCTGCGGCCTTGGGCTTGGGCGCTGGTTTCGGCTTGGCCTCGGCCTTGGGTTTGGTGTCGGTCTTGGTGGCGCGGTTCGACAGGCCAAGGCGATGCACCTTGCCGATCACCGCGTTGCGGGTCACGCCGCCCAACTCTTTGGCGATCTGGCTGGCCGACTGGCCCTCGCCCCACATCTTTTTCAAAAGCTCTACGCGCTCGTCGGTCCAGGACATCGAAAGTTCCCTAAGTAAAAAACGGCCCCCGAGAGCCGCCTGCATTTCTTGGTCAGGGGCCTATTGTAATCACACGGGGCCGAGTTACAAGGCAGAGAATCAGCGAAACGGGGCAGGGACGTCATGAATCAGCGTGAAATGGGGGTGCGTCGCTTTGGGCGGGTGAACTGGCTGGGGCTTTACACCCTTGCCATGCGCGAAATCACGCGGTTTGCCGTTGTGTGGACGCAGACGCTTTTGGCCCCGCTGGTGACGGCGGGCCTGTTCCTGATGATCTTTACCATTGCCGTTGGCGCGCGGCGTGGGGACGTGATGGGCGTGCCCTTTGTCGAGTTTCTGGCGCCTGGCATCCTGATGATGACCGTGATCCAGAACAGCTTTGCCAATACCTCGTCTTCCATCGTGATATCCAAGGTGCAGGGCAATATCGTTGATACGCTGATGCCGCCACTGGCCCCGCTGGAAATGGTGCTGGGATACCTGGCGGGCGGCGTGGTGCGGGGTCTGTTTGTGGCCTTGGCGATTGCGCTGGGGCTCTGGCTGTTTCTTGGTATCGGTGTGGTGCACCCATTGTGGGCCTTCAGCTTTGCCGTGCTTGGGGGCGCGTTGATGGGGGCAGTGGGGGTCATCGCGGGCATCTTTGCCAACAAGTTTGATCAGATGGCAGCGATCACCAACTTTATCGTGACGCCTTTGGCCTTTCTGTCGGGGACGTTTTATTCGGTCACAGCCCTGCCGCCCGTGTTGCAGACAATCACCCATTTCAATCCGATCTTCTACCTGATCGATGGTGCGCGTCATGGGATGATCGGAGTTTCGGACGGGTCGCCCGTTCTGGGTCTGGCGGTTGTTGGAGGGGTGACCCTGGCGTTGATGGCTTTGGCCTGGGGAATGCTGAAGACGGGGTATCGGCTGAAAGGGTGAAGGTGCGGGGGCCAGCCCCCTCTTGGCCGCGTGCGGCCAATTCACCCCCGGGATATTTTTGGCCAAAAGAAGCTGGGGGTGGTTTTCCGCGGTGCGCTCAACGCCTGAGACGGGTTTCGCGCCAGGCGAGGATGGCCGCGCTGGCAAGAACAAGAGCGGCGCCGGCCCAGCTGATCGCGTCAGGGTGAACACCAAAGATGAGGGCATCATACAGGGCGGCAAAGGCCAGGGCGCAATAGAAGAACGGTGAGACGAAGCTCGCGTCAGCCCGGCGCATGGCATTGACAAAGCACACCTGTGCCATCGCCATGAGCCCGCCGATCCCAGCCAAGGCGAGCCACTGCATGGGCTCTGGCGAGTGCCACACAAAGAGCGCGGCAGTGGTGGCTATGACAAGACCGACGGCGTTGTTGATCAGCAGGACCTGAAACGGGCGTTCGCGCCCTGTCAGCAGCTTGATAAAGATCAACTCGGCCCCCATACAGAGGGCCGCGAGCAGGGCAATCAGCGCGCCAACCTGCATTGCGCCAGCCCCCGGGCGCATCAGGATAAGCGCCCCAAGAAAAGCCATGGCAGCCGACCCCCAGCGCCAGGGGCCAATGCGTTCCCCCAGAAAGGGAATTGCCAGCAACATGCCAAAAACCGGATTGAGGAAACTGATCGCCGTGGCGTCGGACAGCGGGATAAACGTTGCGGCGGCAAACATCAGCGACACACCACCCCACCCAAGGCCCGAGCGTCCCACGTGCAGGGTCAGGTTGGGCTTTGTGAACCTCGGGCGCAGGATCAACGCCGCGATGGCAAAGCCGAGAAAGGCAAACAGGAACCGGCCAAAGCTGATTTGCAACGCATGCAATGGCGCGCCCAAAGCGCCGGTGCCAATGGCCTTGGCCAAGAGCGTCGTCCCGGCCGCAAAGCCCGAGGCGGCTACGGTCAACAGGGCGGCCAAAAGTGGGTTCTGCGGAGGCTGATCCATCAGGCGAGCATTGGAGATGCCAGCAGCCGAGATCAAGCGGATTTTTGGCGGGGGCGCGGATTTGGGGTTCTCAAACCGGCAATGACTGGCTAAAGGGGCTGCATGGAAACCACATTCGCATACACGGGCCTCCGACGCCTGCGCACCGACCGCCGCCGATAACCCTCGGCTGCGACAGGTTTGTTGCGCGAAAAGCGCGACGGTTTCCCACAAATTGCGCCTGATGCGCGCATCTCTCTTTCACATTGTTGACTTGATCGCCCGCGTGGGGCAACCACAGGGCTTCCTAAACGAGGACAGGACCATGATCCCATCTGTTTTGCCGACCTATAACCGGGCACCGCTGACCTTTGTCAAAGGCGAAGGCGCGTGGATGATCGAGGCAGATGGCCGACGTTTTCTGGACCTTGGGGCAGGCATTGCCGTGAACGTGCTGGGCCACGCCAACCCGGTGCTGGTCGAGGCGCTGACCGATCAGGCCAATACGCTTTGGCATGTGTCGAACCTCTATAATATCTCACAGCAAGAGGCGCTTGCCGACAAGCTGGTGGATGCGACCTTTGCCGACACTGTGTTCTTTACCAATTCGGGCACCGAGGCCTGCGAACTGGCCGTCAAGATGGCGCGCAAGTACTGGTATGAAAAGGGGCAGCCCGAAAAGGTCGAGATCATCGGCTTTGACGGTGCCTTTCATGGCCGGTCTTCGGCAGGGATTGCGGCCGCTGGCGGTGACAAGCTGACCAAGGGCTTTGGCCCCTTGCTGCCAGGGTTCAAACATCTCACCTGGGGTGATGTTGCCGCAGTCAACGACGCTATCACCCCCGAGACTGCCGCCGTGATCGTCGAGCCTGTTCAGGGCGAGGGCGGCATTCGCCCGATGGATGACGGCGACCTGCAGGAACTGGCGCATATCTGCAAGGAAAACGACGTGCTGCTGATCCTTGACGAGGTGCAATGCGGTGTCGGGCGGACCGGCAAGCTGTTCGCGCACGAATGGGCGGGTGTTGAGCCGGACATCATGATGGTCGCCAAGGGCATTGGCGGGGGCTTTCCTCTGGGCGCGGTCCTGGCGACGGAAGAGGCGGCCAGCGGCATGACAGCAGGCACCCATGGCTCGACCTACGGCGGCAATCCCCTGGCCTGTGCCGTGGGCTGTGCCGTCATGGACACGGTTGCGACACCGGCCTTTCTGGAAGACGTGAACCGCAAGGCGGGCCTGTTCCGTCAGAAACTGGAGGGGTTGGTGGCCACTTATCCGGACCTCTTTGAAGAGGTGCGGGGAACCGGCCTGATGCTGGGCCTCAAGTGTTACACCGCGAACATGGACGTTGTGAACGCAGGCTATGACAATCAGGTCGTGACCGTGCCTGCGGCGGACAATGTGGTGCGTCTGCTGCCCCCGCTGAACATCACCGAAGACGAGATTTCCGAGGCCGTGCAGCGGCTGGAAAAAGCGGCGGCCCAGGTTGCCGCGAAACAGGATTGAGCCAATGAACCATTTTCTTGATATCAATACGACCGGGGTTTCTGATCTCCGGGGCATGATCGACAGTGCATTGGCGATGAAAACCGCACGCAATGGCCGTCCCAAGGGCGCGCTGGACGATGATCAGCCGCTCAAGGACCATATGGTTGCGCTGATTTTTGAAAAACCCTCGACCCGGACCCGTGTCAGCTTTGATGTTGGCGTGCGTCAGATGGGGGGGCAGACCATGGTGCTGTCGGGCAAGGAAATGCAGCTGGGTCATGGCGAAACCATCGCCGACACCGCGCGCGTGCTCAGCCGCTATGTTGATCTGATCATGATCCGGACCTTCGAAGAACAGGTGCTGCATGAGTTGGCGGAATATGCCGACGTGCCAGTGATCAACGGCCTCACCGACCGGTCGCATCCCTGCCAGATCATGGCGGATATCCTGACCTATGAAGAGCACCGCGGCCCGATTGCAGGGAAAAAGGTGGTCTGGTCCGGCGATGGCAACAATGTCTGCGCGTCGTTCCTGCATGCCGCGGGCCAGTTTGGCTTTGACCTGACTTTTACGGGTCCCGAGGTTTTGGATCCCGAAGACGTATTCGTCGCCGAAGCGCGCAGCAAAGGCGTGACCGTCACGCTCGAACGTGACCCGGCCAAGGCTGTCAAAGGGGCTGACCTCGTGGTCACCGACACCTGGGTCAGCATGCATGACGCGCAATCGGCGCGCGAGCGTCGCCATAACCAGCTGCGCCCGTATCAGGTCAACGAAGAGTTGATGGCACATGCCAATCCGGATGCCCTGTTCATGCATTGCCTGCCTGCCCACCGTGACGAGGAAGCCACCAGCACAGTCATGGATGGTCCGCATTCGGTGATCTTTGACGAGGCTGAAAATCGCCTGCATGCGCAAAAAGCAGTCATGCGCTGGTGCCTTGGCAAGTAAGGTCAGGTATTTCTGCAAGACACCCCAAACGCCTCGCCCACAGCGGGGCGTTTTTCATTTTGCGGAAATGTTGGTGTCAGAGCCAAAAAATCGTCGAAAAAGCCACATTTTTGCCCCAATCTCTTCCCATTCTGCGGCTTGCTGGGCTGCCAACCCGTCTGTTTCTTTTGACCAGTGTCCTGTTTCTTGGTTTTCTGCATGTGAGTAGCCGGTGATCCGGACTTTGGGGGAGCACGATGGGTGACACGCCTAAGAACAGGCACGGGGGGCCGCAGATTGTTGTGGCCGGCGCGGGCAGCGTAGGCTGTTTCGTGGGCGGCCTCTTGGCGCGCGGCGCCTATGACGTCACGCTGCTGCTGCGCCCACGGTTGGCCGAAGAGCTGTCCCGCCAGGGCCTGAATCTCACCGATTTCAATGGCATGGATGAAGAGCTGTCACCGGACATGTTCGGGCTGGACACTGAACCGTCGTGTCTGACGCAGGCCGATATTATCCTGGTCACGGTCAAAAGCGGCGCCACCGAAGAAATGGGGCGCCTGATCCGGCGCAATGCCAAGGAAGACGCGGTGGTCATCAGTCTGCAAAACGGCGTTGGCAATGCGGGTATTCTGAAAGACTTGCTGCCTGGGCGCGATGTGCGCGCGGGCATGGTGCCGTTCAACGTGGTCAACATGGGCGGAGGCCGGTTTCATCGCGGCACCAGTGGTGACATTCTGATCGAAAAGGGGCCAAAACACATTGCCCGCACGCTCAGCGTCACCGATCTTGCCTTTCACGAGCGTGCCTCCATGACCCCTGTGCAATGGGGCAAGCTCTTGATCAACCTCAACAATGCGCTCAATGCCCTGTCGGGGCTGACCCTGCGCGAGCAGTTGGACAGCATGCCATGGCGGCGCCTGATGTCGGACCAGATGGCCGAGGCCATAATGGTTCTTGAAAAAGCCGAGATCGAGATAAAGCCGCCGCTTGGCACACCGATCCCGATGCGCTTTGTGCCCAAAATTCTCCGCTTGCCCTCGCTTCTGTTCAACCGCGTGGCGCGATCCATGCTGACCATTGATCCCCGCGCCCGCAGCTCAATGTGGGAAGATCTGGAATTGGGGCGGCCCACCGAGATCGATGAGCTGCAAGGGCTGATCGTTGAACTGGCGCGGGAAAAAGGCATCAAGGCCCCCCTGAACCTGGCTGTCGCCAACCTGATCCGGGATGCCGAGGGACGCGGCGAAGGATCGCCGGGCCTGACCCCGCGAGACATCCGCCGCATCGGCTGAGCTTGCGCTTGCAGCCCCCGGCATTCCGACGCAAACTTGGCCTGTGGAAACAACGGGCGGGACAACGGGATGACCAAGGCGGATATCGGGGTCTATGGCCTTGGCACGATGGGCAGCGCTCTGGCGCTAAATCTTGCGGAACAGGGCTTTGACGTCGCCGTCAGCAATCGCGAACCCGAGTGGATACCGGAGTTTGTGAAAGAGGCCGGGGCGCTTGCCGCGCAGATACACCCCTCGGAGACATTGCAAGACTTCGTGGCCGCGCTGAAAGCGCCGCGGGTTGTGTTGTTCCTGATCCCTTCTGGCGCGCCAATGGATCAGATGATTGACCAGATATCACCGCTCTTGGCCGAGGGTGACACGATCATTGATGCGGGCAATGCTGACTTCAACGACACCCGCCGCCGCGCTGCCGCACTCGAGGCTCAGGGCCTGCATTTTGTCGGCATGGGGGTCTCGGGAGGGGAAGAGGGCGCGCGCCATGGTCCCAGCATGATGGTTGGTGGCACCCCCCACAGCTGGTCGCGATTGCGTCCGATGGCGGAAGCCATCGCCGCAAAGTTCGAGGGCACCCCATGTGTTGCCCATCTGGGGTCGGACGGGGCCGGGCATTTCGTGAAAACGGTGCACAACGGCATCGAATATGCCGACATGCAGGCCATCGCCGAAATCTACGGGCTGCTGCGCGATGGCGGTGGCTGGGAGGCTCCGCGTATCGCGGGCGTGTTCGAGCGTTGGAATGCCGGTCCCCTGCAAAGCTATCTGGTGGACATCACGGCTCAGGCGCTGCAGGCGGTTGATCCGCAGACTGGCCTGCCGGTTGTGGATGTGATCGAAGACCGCGCCGGGCAAAAAGGCACCGGGCGCTGGACCGTGATTGAGGCGCTGAAACTGGGCCAATCCGCCAGCGGGATCGAAGCCGCCGTAGGTGCGCGCGGCTGGTCATCGGACAAAGCCCTGCGGCTTGCGGCCTCTGACATCCTGGGCGCCGGGACGCAGCACTATGACAAACCCTCTCTGGATGACATGGAACAAGCTTTTGTCGCGGTGCGTATTCTGGCCCATGCACAGGGGTTTGCCGTGATGCAGGCCGCATCTGAAGAGTTTGACTGGGCATTGGATCTGGCCCGCGTGGCCGAGATCTGGCGCGCAGGCTGCATCATCCGCTCGGCCCTGCTGGATGATCTTGCCGAGGCAATTCGATCAAAGCCCCCGCAAGGTGCGCTGGTTCTGGCTCCGGACATTGCTGCGCGCCTGAACGCTGCGATCCCGGCACTGCGCCGGGTTGTCGCGTCGGCGGTTCTGGCGGGGCTGCCAGTCCCTGTGATGAGCGCATCGCTCACATGGTACGACAGCCTGCGCCATGCCCGCGGTACGGCCAACCTGATCCAGGCGCAGCGCGACTTTTTCGGACGTCATGGGTTTTTGCGGGTGGATAAGCCCGGGGCCCATCACGGCCCCTGGGCGGAAAGCTAACGCCGTGGGTCAGACGACGATCGAGTTGAGAAGCAGGAAGATAACGCCCGACATGATCGCCGCGGCGGGCACGGTGATGACCCAGGCGGCTACAATCGTCATAAAGTGACTGCGGCGCACCAGTTTACGACGGCGACGCTCCTCAGGCGCGATACGCTTGGTTTCGGGCCGTGTGGCGGCAGATTTGCGCAGGCGACGCTCGGCGTCCCACTCCCGGAAGAACCCAACACCAAAGACGCCACCAACCGCAATATGCGTGGACGATACCGGCAGACCCAGCCAAGAGGCGACGATCACGGTGATGGCCGCTGACAGGGCCACACAATAGGCGCGCATCGGGTTCAGCTTGGTGATCTGCTCACCCACCATGCGGATCAGCTTGGGGCCAAACAGGAACAGGCCAAACGAAATCCCGAAGGCACCGATGATCATCACCCAGGTCGGGATGGCCACCTTGGCGGCAAAGTCTCCGAACTCCGAAGCATGCACGATAGCGGCCAGCGGACCCACGGCATTGGCCACGTCATTGGCACCATGGGCAAAGGACAGCATGGCGGCCGAGAAAACCAGCGGCAGGCCAAACAGGACCTTGAGCGACTTGTTGCGGTTCTCAAGACCTTCGGACTGTTTCTTGATCAGCGGAGCGGTGATCACATAGGTGATTGCGCCCACCACGATGCCAATCATCAGCGCCGTGGTAATGTCGATCTTGATGATACGTTTCAGACCCTTCAGCGCCAGATAAGACGCAAATGCGGCGGCCATGATGCCCACCAGCACCGGCACCCATTTGCGCGCGGCAGCGATCTTGTCGTCCTGATAGATGATCTTGACCTTGATAAAGGCAAGGAACCCCGCAGCAATCGCGCCACCCAGAACCGGCGAAATCACCCAAGAGGCGGCGATCTTGCCCATCGTGGGCCAGTTCACGGCAGCAAAGCCCGCCGCGGCGATGCCCGCACCCATGACGCCCCCCACAACCGAGTGGGTTGTCGACACCGGCGCGCCAAACACAGTGGCAAGGTTCACCCAAAGCGCGGATGAAATCAGCGCTGCCATCATGGCCCAGATGAAAACCTGCGCATCGGCAATGCCCGCAGGGTCAATAATGCCCTTGGAAATCGTCGACACCACGTCACCGCCCGCCAACAGCGCACCAGCGCTCTCACACAGGGCGGCAATGACAATGGCGCCCCCCATGGTCAGCGCATTTGCACCAACTGCAGGCCCCATGTTGTTGGCGACGTCATTGGCGCCGATGTTGATCGCCATATAGGCGCCAAAGGCCGCGGCCGTGACCACAATCAAATTCGAGGGGTAGTCGCCGTAGAACATGCCAGCAACCAGCCCGGCGATGACAATGAACACCAGCGCGATGCCCAGGCCCACCAGAGGGCGTGACACGTATTGGGTTGCGGTTTCCAGATGCGAAAAGCGGTGCAGGTCGCGATCAAGTGTTTCCAGATGATCGGCGTCGTTGGATGGGTTGCTCACCAGATGTCCCCCTTGGCAGCCTAGTTGCGCTCGCACTAGGCGAGCCGCCCCGGCATATCAAGCGGGTTGTCATAAAATTTTTACGAAAGTGTCACAAACCGCGCAGCAGTTCCTGCAGTTCCGGTTCCTGAACCATGTTGGCAGCAGCCTGGGGTGTGACCCATTTGCGATCCCGCTCGTCCGCTTCGGGATACCGGTCGCTAAGCTTGTTGACCTTCACAGGGAAAACCACGGTCTCAACCCGCACGGGCAAGCCGCTCTTGAGTTCCTTGTCGTAATCATAGGTGCCCAACGCTTCGTCCGTGATCTCGCCCTGTTTGACGCCAGCCTCTTCCCAGGCCTCTTGCAGCGCAGCCTCGGCGGCATCCTTGCCATCAATCGGCCAGCCCTTGGGCAGAACCCAACGGCGTGTATCCCGGCTGGTGACCAGCAGGACCTTTTTCTGTGCACCCTCTTGGCGAAAGCACAAAGCGGCCACCTGAAGTCGCTTCGGGCGTCGCAAAAGAGGGCCGACCACATTGGTCAGCGCGGATTTTAGAGCGTTTGTCATTGTCTTATGAGGGGGCTTCTGCTCGCCGTCCTTTTTTTGTCTGTGCAATGTATATACATATTTTCAGGAGCGAGTTCAACCCCATACCTGAAGATCTCTGCTTGAACGGTGTTTTTACGGCGCTTTGCGTCGCTTGGCACGCAAAGTGGGGTCGGCTTTTGTCGGGTCTTCGGGCCAGGGGTGTTTGGGATAGCGGCCGCGCATGTCCTTGCGCACATCTGCATATGAGGTGGCCCAGAAACCGGGGATATCCATGGTAGTTTGAACCGGGCGACCGGCCGGGGACAACAGCGTCACGCGCAAAGGTGTCTTGCCAACCATCGGGTGCGTGGTCTGCCCAAAGAGCTCTTGCAGGCGCAACGAGATTTCCGGGTGCTCACCGGAATAGTCGATCGGAATGCGCCGATCCAGCGGCGTGGTGAAATGCGCCGGGGCCAGCCGGTCCACCAGTTGCATCTGGGTCCAGTCCAGGCGCGCGCGCAGGGCCTCTAACACGTCAAAGCGTTTCCAGTGGTCTGCGGTCTTTACGCCTTGGAGATGCGGCAAAAGCCAGGTTTCAATGCTGTCCGTCAGGGCTTCGACAGTCATATCGGGAAGATCGTGCCCGGCATCTCGGATCAGCTCGACCCGCGCCACAAAGCGCCGCGCTGCATCTGAGAAACTGAGGCCCAAATCACGCACCCCATCCAACATGGCCATGGACACAGACTCTTTGGGGGCGTCCTTCCAGATGCGGTCATCCAGAGCGATGGCGCCAAGCATTTCCTGCCTGCGCGCCACCACGCGACGCTCGCGTTTGGACCATATACACCTGTCCGCCCAAATGATCTGGTCACCAAACAGATTGCGCACCTCACCTTCGGTGATCTGGATCGCCTGACGAATACGGGCCTCGCGCGGGTTGCCGTCGGTATCGGTGACAACAATCAGTCGTGCGCCTGCCAGCGGATCCGCCTCGTCCAGAATGCCGCCCTTGCCACCCGACAACAAAAAGCGCGGCGTGTCGCCCTTGCGCCGTAAACCAATGCGGTCGGGATAGGCCAGTGCGGCCATCTCCGCCACGCTCAATCCGCCCCTCGCGGGCGTCTTCGCGGCCCGGGCAAGGCGTTTGGCCTCGTCACGTATGGTGTGCAGTGCCGCGCGGTTGATGCCATAGGGGCGGCGCTGGGCAAACAGGCGGGCATCCTGCACGGCCTCAAGCCGCAGCGACAGGTCCACCGGTGCGCCCCGGTGCAGCGGATCGCGCGCCGCCAGAAGGGCTGCCAGCGGGGCTGCATCCGGTCCGGCAACCTGCAGCATATGCGCCAGACGCGGGTGTAACGGCAGGGCGGCCAGCTGGCGGCCATGGGCGGTGATGCGGTCCTGGGTGTCCAGGGCGCCCAGCATTTTCAGCACGGTTTGCGCCTCGCGATAGGCACCGGGATTGGGCGGCGTCAACAGCCCGAGGTCCGCGGGGCCTGTGCCCCAGAGCGCCAGTTCCAATGCCAGCCCTGTGAGATCGGCGGCTTCGATCTCGGCAGGCGGGTAGGGCAGCATGGCGCCGTCCTCTCCCTTGCTCCAAAGCCGGTAACACAGACCTTCAGCGACACGACCAGCGCGGCCTTGCCGTTGTATCGCCTCGGCGCGTGTCACGCGCTCGGTCACCAGCCGTGACATGCCTGATCCGGGGTCAAACCGCGCCCGCCGCGCCCGACCGGCATCCACGACAACGCGGATGTCCTGAATGGTGAGCGAGGTTTCCGCGATGGAGGTGGCCAACACCACCTTGCGCCCCTGTTCCGCAGGGCGAATGGCGGCCTGTTGCTCCTTGAAGGGCAGGGCGCCGTACA
This sequence comes from Shimia sediminis, assembly GCF_003990645.1. GTDB lineage: Bacteria > Pseudomonadota > Alphaproteobacteria > Rhodobacterales > Rhodobacteraceae > Shimia > Shimia sediminis. The sequence continues at coordinate 146,285 of NZ_RYZK01000006.1, read as the reverse complement.
GCGGGCGGATATCGCAGGTCTGCGGCAACTTCAGCAAGGATTGCACGCGGCAGATTTCACCTTCGCCGGGCAGGAACACCAGAATGCCCCCCTCGGTTTCGTCAACAGCCTGTGTGATCAGACGCGCGGTGGCCTCTTCCAGCCGATCCTCTTTGCGCAGGGGCTTGTCCAGCCAGCGGGTCTCGACCGGGTAGCTGCGCCCCTCAGAGGTGATGACGGGGGCGTCTCCCATCAGGGCGGCCACCGGCTCAGCGTCCAACGTGGCCGACATCGCCAGCAGGATCAGGTCATCCCGCAGAGCCTCGGCAATTTCCAAGCACAAAGCGAGCCCCAGGTCCGCATTCAGCGAACGCTCGTGAAATTCGTCAAAGATCACCGCGCCAATGCCCGTCAGCTCGGCGTCGGATTGAATCATGCGCGTCAGAATGCCCTCGGTCACCACTTCGATCCGCGTGGATTTGCCAACGCGTGACTCGCCGCGGACCCGGTAACCTACGGTATCTCCCACGTTCTGACCCAGCGTATCTGCCATCCGCTCAGCGGCCGCGCGCGCCGCAAGGCGCCGGGGTTCCAGCATCAGGATACGCCCCTGACACAGCCCCGCCTTGAGCATTTCCAACGGCACCACCGTGGTCTTGCCCGCACCGGGCGGTGCCTGCAGCACGGCGCGGCCCCGGTGTTTCAACGCGTCGAGCAGGGGCGCAATGGCGTCATGGATGGGCAGGCTGGTCATGTTGTCCTTATCCGGCAGGAGACGCGCAAGGTCCAGAGCCGGGCGATCAAGCGGTTTGGAAACCGCTTGCCAAGGCGTTTTCAAACGCCTTGATCCTCACGGCTGGGTGTCGCGGCGTTTGAGCGTCGCAGGTCCGTGGCGTGTTTTGACCCAGACTTTCTCTGCGCGCCACACTTCCCCCGAGCGCACAAAAGTCACCTCGAGCGGCGTCACCGTGATCTCATCCAACTCTTCCTGTGTATATCCGCCCAGGCGATGGTATGCGCCTTCGCAGACCAGATTTTCACCCTCTTGGCGCGATCGAAGCAAGCGGATCGCGACGAGGCGTGTTCCGTCATACTGCCTGCCATCTACCCGGCACGGTGTGGCCCGGCTGCGCAGCACCTGCCACATCATCGTCATCGGATCGACGGCCCCTCTCAGCGCCGCATCGTCAATCGGTACTGCCGGGGCGTCGTCGCCTTCTGTCTTGCGCGGCACCGCGCCTGAGAAATCCAGCGCCGTGACCGATTGCCGGCGCCCGGTGTGGATGTTGCCCCGGTAGAGGGCCGGATCAAAAACATCGCCCGAGCGCGCGCCCGAGACTTGGATGTCAAATCGGATTGTGGCCACAACCCCTGCCAGCCCGGTTGTCTTGAACTGGCTCTTGGCCCTGTAGCGGGCGCCGCTTTCCTGCATATCCACCGTCAATTCACCGACACGCAGGCCAAAGGCATGCACCGACCACAGCTGATCGGCCTGTGCCAAAAGCGGCAAAAGCGCCAAAACAGCCGCAATCAGCACCATGCGACCGTGATGCACTGGACTTTTGCGAGGCAGGCAAGGCATGTAATCACCGCGGAAACGATTTGGCGCGCGCGCCGGGACAGTATGGATTTTGCTCATGAATATTGCAGAGCTGCGTGACAGGATATTGAAACAGGAGCGGCGGGCGCTGGCAAGGGCGATCACGCTCGTGGAAAGCGGTCGAGCGGACCACCGCGCACAGGCGGCCGAGCTGCTCGAAGCGTTGCGCAGCGCGGGCAAACAGGCGCTGCGTATCGGCCTGTCGGGCACGCCGGGGGTGGGTAAGTCCACGTTTATCGAAAGCTTTGGCATGATGCTGACCGCCCGGGGTTTGCGCGTCGCGGTGCTGGCCGTGGATCCCTCGTCGGCGCGCTCGGGCGGCTCGATCCTCGGGGACAAGACACGGATGGAACGCCTCAGCCGCGACCCCAACGCCTTTATCCGCCCATCGCCCAGCCAGTCACATCTCGGCGGCGTGGCGCGCCGCACCCGCGAGGCGGTCGCCCTGTGCGAAGCAGCGGGCTTTGACGTGGTGTTGATCGAAACGGTCGGCGTTGGGCAATCCGAAACCGTCGTGGCCGAAATGTCCGATTTGTTCCTGCTGCTGCTGGCCCCGGCCGGCGGTGACGAATTGCAGGGCGTCAAGCGTGGCATCATGGAGATGGCTGACATCATCCTCGTCAACAAGGCCGACGGAGACCTCAAACCCACGGCGATGCGGACCTGCGCCGATTATGCCGGTGCGCTGCGCCTGTTGCGCAAACGCCCGCAGGATCCACAGGGGTTCCCCAAGGCGATGACGGTCTCAGCGGTCGAAGAGCATGGGCTGCAAGAGGCCTGGGAAGAGATGAACACCCTGACCGACTGGCGCCGCGAAAATGGCCACTGGGAGGCCCGCCGCACCCAGCAGGCGCAATTCTGGTTCCACGAAGAGGTCAAGCAGGGCCTCTTGGCGCGGCTCAACCAGGGGCGTGTGAAAGACGCGCTGACGCGGCTCGAGACGCGCGTGGCCTCGGGCGAAGTGACACCTTCAAGTGCCGCTGATGAGGTTCTGTCGATTCTGGATATCTCAGCGCAATAACGCGCCATCTTTCCGGAAATACTCCGGGGTGCCTGGCCTTTGGCTGCGAGGGGCAGGGCCTCTGAATGCAAAATGAGAAAACGGCAGGGTCCTGCCAAAAACCTTGCCTTGAATCACTTGACGCCCCCTCAAATTCGGCCTAATGACCGCGAACGAAATTCCGGGCGCTGCCACGGCGGCGCCCTTTTGCATTGACGGGGCAAAAGTCCCCGTGGACCGAAGAACGAGGATGAACCCATGTCGCGCCGTTGCGAACTGACCGGAAAAGGCCCGATGACTGGCAACAATGTCAGCCACGCCAAAAACAGAACCCGCCGTCGTTTTCTGCCAAACCTGAACGACGTGACCCTGCAGTCTGAGTCGCTGGGCCGTGGCGTTAAGCTGCGCATCTCGGCAGCCGCCCTGCGCTCGGTCGATCACCGCGGTGGCCTGGACGCGTTCCTGGCCAAAGCCAAGGACGACGAACTGTCGGCCAACGCGCTGAAAGTGAAAAAAGAGATTGCCAAGGCACAGGCCGCAAGCGCCTGAATACTTTGACGATCGGACAGTGAAGACAGCCCCGCGCGGATCATCCGCCGGGGCTGTTTCCTTTTGTCGCTATGGCTTCCCGTGCAGGAAGGTTTATCTTGCGCCCATGACGTGGATGCATCGGCAAATCGCGATTCTCTTGGTGGCTGTGCTGGTCCTGACCGGGCACAGTATGGCCATTGCGCGCGGTATGCAGACCAATGCGGGCCTGATGGAGCTGTGCACCGGCACGGGCCCTGTCATGATCGCGGTCGACGCCGACGGCAATCCAACGGGTCACTCCCATATTTGTCCGGAATTCAGCCTCTCGCTTTTGGATGCGGTCGCGCCCGTCCCTGCGCTGGCCGTGCCCGTCGAGATGCGTGGACAAAAAATCTCCAGCCTGCATGAGGTGTCGCTTGGTGTGATTCGAGCCATCGAGACCTCGGCCCGTGCGCCTCCTTCGGTATCCTGAGCCCACCCAGGGCTCCTGTTTCTACTCTTCGACAAAATACAGACCAGATACCACTCCGGAGTGACAAGATGTCCCTGAAATCCCTCGCCGCTGTTGCGGCTGCCACCGTCGCCTTTGCCTTGCCTGCCTTTGCCAATGACATGATCATGGTCAAAGACCCCTATGCGCGCAGCGCGACCGCGAACGCCAAAACCGGCGCCGCCTTCATGATGCTGATGAACACGGGCGCCGAAGATGACCAGCTGATTGATGCGCGGTCCGACGTTGCCAAGAAAGTGGAACTGCACACCCACAAAGAGAATGCCGACGGCGTCATGCAGATGATGCACGTGCCCGAAGGGTTTGCCATTCCCGCCGGAGAGTCTCACATGCTGATGCGGGGCGGTGACCATGTGATGTTCATGGGGCTGAACCGCCCGCTGGAACATGGCGATACCGTCGACGTGATCCTGGTGTTCGAAAAGGCGGGTGACGTCAAAGTATCGATCCCTGTCGATCTCGAGCGCAAGCCGAAGCATGGTCAGATGAACCACTAAGGGGCGCGTTCCGCCTCAGGCTCCCCAAGGGAGCCCTCGCCAAAACGCAGGCCGGGGGAAACCCCGGCCTGTTTGCCGTTGTGCCAGTGCTTAGCGTTTCAGTTCCTGTTCCACCCAGCGGGGCACGATCTCTGTCGCTGGGCCAAAACAGGTCTCGGCAAAATCGGACACGCGGGACGAGGGGGCAAGGTTCAGCTCGATCGTATGGGCGCCAGCACGCTGGGCCTCTTGCACGAAGGCCGCTGCGGGGTAAACCTCGCCCGAGGTGCCGATGGCGACAAACAGATCGGCGCTGTCGAGGTGATCCCAAATCACATCCATGAAATAGGGAATTTCGCCGAACCAGACGATATCGGGCCGTGTGGACTGATGACTGCACTTTGGGCATCTGTCGGCCTTGTGCATCCTGTCCGGGGCCTCCCACCGGTGATCGCAAGCCGCGCATAAGGCGCCGTCAAGACGTCCGTGCATGTGCAGAACGTTTTTCGAGCCCGCCTGTTCGTGCAGGCCATCCACGTTCTGGGTCACGATGATCACCTCGCCCGGGTGATCCTGTTCGAGGGTTGCCAGGGCCTTGTGGGCGGCATTGGCCCGGGCCTCAGCCGCCTGCACGCGACGCGCGTTGTAGAAATCATGCACTAGATCGGGGTTCCTGTGAAAGCCTTCCGGGGTGGCGACATCCTCGATCCGGTGCTGCGCCCACAGGCCGCCTTCGTCGCGAAACGTGCCAAGGCCGCTTTCAGCAGATATCCCTGCGCCGGTCAGGATGACGATCTTGTCATGGGCCATGGCTGATGTCTCCGCTGCGGTGTTGGACATTGGGCCAAGAAAGCGCTGATTGGATGGAAAAGGCAAGGGCCGGGTTCGGGAACATTCTTGACCCGTGGGCGCTGCTTGCCCAAACAAGGACCAAAGGAGAAACGCGTTGAGCATATTGCAGACAGCCAGACTATCGGGGCCGGTGCGAAAGGTCCCGTGTAAAGTGATTGTGCCCTTCACAGGCGACGTGCCGGGGTTGATTCAGGACAGTCCGGCCAGCCGCGCCACCGGTGCGCAGGTGGTTCAGATCGCGGGTGTGATTGCGGGTCGGCCCAATTGGGACGGTGTGATCTGTGTTGTTGGGTCACGCACGGTTTGGGCACATGTGAGTGTGGGCGAGGTTGTGAGCTTTGCCAGCTTTGTCAGCGTTGAAGTGGCAGAGGGCCTGCGCGCCATGGCTGAAGAGGGCTTTGAGGACGGGTTGCAGGCGACCCTCTCGCGGCCTGAACGGCTGGCGGGGGAACTGGCTGAGGCGGATGTGACGCCGGGGCGGGCCTGGGGGGCGCTCCTGGGGGCAGAACTGGCAGCGGCGCGGCCCTATTGGCTGGGGCAAGAGGTTATTCTTGTCGGCGACTGGCCTGTGCAAGGGTTCTATGCACAGGCCCTGCAGAGCCAGGGGGCAATGCTGCAGCAGGTGGAAAGAGACGTGGCGTTTGATCAGGGACAGGCTGCGCTGATCGCGGAAAAAGGAACCTTGTCATGAAGGTCTTGTTTGTGTGTCTCGGCAATATCTGCCGCTCGCCTGCGGCCGAAGGCGTGTTTCGCGCCATGGCGCCCGGGGTTCAGACCGACAGCGCAGGCACCGGCAGCTGGCACGTAGGAGAGCCGCCTTATGGCCCCATGCAGACCGCAGCGCGGGATCGCGGCTATGATCTTTCGGATTTGCGCGCACGTCAGTTCACGGCGGCGGATTTTGCGCGCTTTGATCTGATCATCGGCATGGATGACAGCAATATCGCCAATATTGAGCGTTTGCGCCCGGCGGGGAGTGCCACGCCGGTGCGGCTGTTCACGGCGTATGCGCCTGAGAGTGGGGTCAGCGAGGTGCCGGACCCCTATTACACGCGGGACTTTGACGGCGCGCTGACCCTGGTTGAAGCCTGCGCGCGGGGCTTGCTGGCCGAGATCGGCTAGGGGCTGCGCCCGAGGCCCGGGCAGGAGCCTCCGGCGGGAGTATTTTTGGCAATACGAAGCCTGATGCGGTTGGAGAAAAACCTGAACCACCATGTTTTTCGGAACGCTTTAGATGCGCACCCTTGTTCCGTCGGGATCATAGCGACAGGCCGGAACACTCTCGGCAGGGACGGTCTGGCCAAGGATATCGATGCTAAGCGCACCGTCGGTCTGGTCCAGGAACCCCATGGCGAGGTTCTCGCCAACTCTATGGCCCCAGTCGGCCGAGGTCACCGTACCGATGATCCGCCCATCTGCGCGGATCGAGGCGCCGGGCTGGGCCGGGGCGTCGGTGGTGGCGATCTTCAGCGTGGCAAAGGTCTTTCCAGACGGGGTCTCCAACCGCTTTTGCAGGGCCGTCTTGCCGATGAACGTGGGTTTGTCCAGTTTCACAAACCGCGCCAGATCGGATTCGAAAGGGTCAAACTCGGTGATTAGGTCGGCCTTCCAGTGGCGATAGCCCTTTTCGATCCGCATCGACTCGACCGCGCGCGCGCCAAACAGGCTGAGGCCATGGTCCGCCCCCGCCGCCCGCAACGCGTTCCATGCGGCAAAGAGCGCCGTATTGAGGACGTGGATTTCATAAGCCAGCTCGCCTGAGAAACTCACCGCCATGACAACGGCTGGGGCGATGCCGATAAAGGCCTCGCGCACCGAGAGCCAGGGGAAGGCCGCGGCCGACCAATCGCCACGCGAAACCGCCGACAGCACGTCGCGCGATTTTGGCCCTGCAAGCACCAGAATGGTCATGTCGTTTGTGAGGCTCTTGATCGTGACCCCTTTGGGCGCATGGGCGGTGAGCCAATCCATGTCGTGAAATTCTGAGGCGGCGGCAGAGCCGTACCAGATGCGCCCGTCGGGCAGGTTGGCGATGGTGGCCTCGGATTTGATACAGCCGTGGTGGTTCAACAGATACCCCAGCCCCACGCGCCCGGGTTTGCGGGTGACAGAGCCGCAAAACATGGTGTCGAGCCAATCGCGCGCACCATCACCCGAAACCTCGAACCGGTTGAACCCGTTGACCTCGGTCAGGCCAACGCCGCTCTGCACCGCCCGCACCTCGGCGCCAACGACGTCAAAGGCCTCGTTGAACCGGTAGCCGTGGGTTTCGTGAAAATCCGGCGATGGCTTGATGTAATCGGTGCGTTCCCAGCCGTTGACCGGGGTGAACGCGGCCCCTTCGGCCTGCAGCACCGCCGTGAGTGGTGTGGTTTTCGCAAATCGCCCCGCAGGCCGGTGTTCGTGGGGAAAGTGAAAGCGAAACTCGTTCTGGTAATCTTCGATAGCCTTCAGCGCGGTCAGTTCCACATTTGCATGGCCCGTAAAACGGCGTGGATCCAGACACCAGGTGTCATAACAGGCCTCGCCATGTACGATCTGTTGCGCCAGCAGCCAACCGTGACCGCCGCCTTCGCCAAGTCCGGCGCGCAGGCCGATGATACAAAAGGCGTTGCGTTTGCCCGGAATCGGCCCCACCAGCGGCGCGCCGTCAATCGTATAGGTGATTGGCCCGTTCACAATGGCACGAATGCCGGTTTCACTGAGCGCGGGCATCCGGGCAAAGGCCCCTTCGAGCACGTCCATCACCCGCTCCAGATCATCCGGGCACAGCGCGTTGACAAAGTTCGGATCGATCCCGTCCATGCCCCATGTCTTGCAGTCCTGCTCGTAGAACCCCACCAGCAGCCCGTTCTTTTCCTGACGGCAGTAATAATCGCTGATCGGGCACCGCAAGAGCGGCATGCGGTGACCGGCTTCGACAATGCCGGGGATGTCTTCGGTCAGAAAATACTGATGCTCCATCGAGGTCACCGGATGCTGTACCCCCATCATCGCACCGACCTCGTTCACCCGGTAACCACAGGCGTTCACCACGATTTCGCAATCGATGTCGCCATGTTCGGTATGCACCGTCCAGCTGTCATCGGCATGTTGAGTCAGGCTCGTGACCGGCGTGTTGCGATAGACTTCGGCGCCTGCCTTGCGGGCGTGATAGGCCAGCGCCTGACACAGTTGCGCCGGGTCAATGTCGCCATCATGCGGATCCCAGAGACCGCCCACCAGGTTCTCGGTCGAGATCAGCGGATGACGGCGCGCGCATTCCGCGGCGTCGATGACTTCGAATTCGACCCCCATGCCCGCAGCCTGACTGACGAAGTGGTGATAGCCGTCCATCTGCGCCTGCGTGTTGGCCAGTCGAATGCCGCCGTCACCATAGTGGTAGCCCACCGGATAATCGGGATTCGCTGCCAACTCGCGGTAGAGTTTGATCGAATGCGACTTTAGCCCCAGCATGGTCTGGTTCATGCCAAAGTTCGTGACCTGCGCGGCGGAATGCCAGGTCGTGCCGCTGGTCAGCTCATTGCGCTCGACCAGCACCACATCGCTCCATCCCTCTTGTGTGAGGTGATAGAGCGTCGAGCAGCCGGCAATGCCGCCGCCGATAACAACAACCCGTGTGGTGGACTTCATGGGAGCCTCCGAAAAACCAGTTTGACATGACATCACGGCAACCGGGGCGGTGCCGCAACGAAGATTTTGTGAATTAAGAAAAATGAAAAAGGCTGATTTGTGATCCTGAAACAAAAGAAACCCTCTTGCCGGAACGGGCGGCGCAGTCTCTCTGGGAAGAGAAACGCAGGATTCGGATTGTTTGATGACCACCACTGGCCGCAAAAATCGCCGTTCAGGCCGCAAGGAAAAGCTGGCGCAACGCGCCGCGCCCGTGGCTGTGAACCCCTGTCCGCCGGGACAGCCGGGGGGGCACTACACGCCGCTGAGTGACGCCGAGTGCCGCGCCATCTATGATACCGCGCTGCGTTTGCTGGATGATCTCGGCATGGGCGAAGTGCCTCAGGCCTTGCGCGATCAGCTTGTGTCACAAGGTGCGCGCGTCAGTGGCGACCGGGTGCAACTGCCGCCTGCGCTGGTCGAGGCTGCCATTGCGGCGGCGCCGTCGTCCTTTACGCTCTATGGCCGCGATCCGTCGCGGTCGATCCGTGTCGGCGACGACCGGGTGCATTTCGGCACCGGAGGTGCTGCGGTGCAGGTGCTGGATCTGGACACTGGCGACTACCGCCCGACAACCCTGCGCGACCTCTATGATTTCACCCGGTTGCAGGACGGTCTGGACAACGTCAGCTGGTTCACCCGCTGTTGTGTGGCAGGCGATATGCCGGATGAATGGACGCTCGACGTCAACACTGTCTTTGCATTGTTGAAAGGTACGACCAAACCGGTGGCAACGTCCTTTACGCTGGCCGAGCATGTCGCGCCGATCATCGAGATGGTCGAAATGGCCGATGGCGCAGGCAGTTTCGCCCGCAATCCGTGGATCAAGGCGCATATCTCGCCGGTCATTTCTCCGATGCGCTATGGCGAAGACGCGGTAGAGGTCACGCTGGAATGCATCCGGCGCGGCATCCCGATGAGTTGCATCACCGCGGCCCAATCCGGCGCCACCGCGCCTGCGACCCTGGCGGGGTTTCTGGCGCAGTCGCTCGCAGAAACCCTGGCCAGCCTTGTCATGGTGCATGTCTATCAACCGGGCTACCCGATGGTGTTTTCCAACTGGCCGTTGGTCATTGATCTGCGCACCGGGGCCTTTTGCGGCGGTGGCGGCGAGATCAGCGTGATGAACGCGGCTTCGGCGCAGCTGATCAACGGTTTGGGGCTGGTGTCGGGTGTGGCCTCATCCATGACCGATGCCAAGGCGCTCGATGCGCAATACGGCATGGAAAAGGGCATCTCGGCCATGGCGGCCGGGCTGGCGGGCGGCAACCTGATCTATGAAAGCGCAGGTATGACCGCCTCGCTCCTCGGGGCCTCTTTCGAGGCCTTCCTGTTGGACAATGAGATGCTGGCCCATATCTACCGGGCCCTGCGCGGGGTCGAGGTGACCGAGGACACGCTTGGCTACGACGCCATCGTCGAGGCGGTGACCGGAGAGGGGCATTTCCTCGGGGGCGCGCAGACCATGGCGGCAATGGAGCGGGACTACTTTTATCCCGATCTTGCGGATCGCGACGCGCCGATCACCTGGTCGGAAAAGGGCCGGAAACAGGCCTGGCAGCGGGCCAATGCCCGGGTGCGTGACATCCTGTCCCAACCCGATCCCGGCTATCTGGACAGTACGGCTGAGCGCGCCATCCGCGCACGTTTTGATATCCGGTTGGATGCATCATGAACCCCTTGTCCACCTCAGCCGTCGAGCACCCTCAAATCCCCTTCCAGCCAGGGCAAAGAGCGCAGCGCCGGGTCAATCATCTGGGTCTGCACCAACCGGCGCACCGTGCCCGCCACATCGCGCGGCACCCGGTCGGCCCAGTCAGAACTGGCATAAAGCGAGATGTTGCGGCTAAAGGGATTGAACGGCAGGCGATGCGCCTCGATCTGCTCGTGAAAGCGGGCCGCGCGCATGTACCCCAGCGGCGTGGTCACCGCCCAACCGATGCCGCGCGCCACCAGCGCCATCAACGACAGGTGGCTGCCAATTTCAAACCGCTCTACAAAGCTGAGCTTTTGCCGGGCCAGATGGGCTTCGATCTGGCGGCTGATCAACTGTTCCTTTTCATAGCGCAGCAACGGCAGTTCGTTCAGCGCGGATTTGTCGAACCCGCCCTTGGGCAAGCGTCCGCGCGGCGCGACAATGATGAACGGGTCCCGCACCAGCGGGTATTCGGTCACCCCGTCCAGCATTTCTCCGGTCGAGGCCGACACGCCGATATGCAGCCGACGTTCCTTCATCGCCTCGGTGATCTCGTGGCTGGGGGCGGTGATCAGCTTGAACCGGCAGCGCGTCAGGCTCTCGGCCAGGATGGTGACAAGCCGCGGCGTCAGGTCGTTGTCGAAATCGTCAATGATGCCGATGCTGAGTGTGCTGAGGTGCGTCAGATCCATCACCGTCAGCTCGGATTGCGCCAGCCGCAACTCAGACAGCACGCCCGCCGTCCGCGTCAGGAAACTGCGCCCCGCCGGGGTCAGCTGCATCGGCCGCTTCCCATGGTCCAAGAGGTCGGTGCCCAATGCGGTCTCGAGGTTGCGGATCTGCTGGCTGACCGCCGGTTGCGACAGGCCGGTCACCTCGGCAGCCTGCGCCACCGAACCGGACGCCGCCAACGCTTCGAACACTTCCAGACCCCGCAAGGTCACGCCTTTCATCAACATGACAGATCCCTCTCTATATTTGCCTTTTGTGAATGTAGGGCGTCATCAGGTCAAGCTCAGAATTCACCCTTCGCACAGGATAATCCGCCATGCCAGTAACGTACCTCAAGCAATCAACCGGGTTGCCGCCACAGGAAAATACCGAAACCAGCGCCCGTGTTCAGGAGATCCTGACAGAGATCCGACAGGGCAAAGAGGCCGCAGCCGAGGGGTTTGCCCGCCAATTCGACGGGTGGGACGGTCCCTTTGTCGTGCCTCAGGCCGAGGTCGAGGCCGCCGTACAAAAGGTGCCTCAGGCGCTTCAGGACGACATCCGCTACGCCCATGACAACATTCGCCGATTTGCCGAGGCTCAGCTGGACAGTATTTCAGAGTTTGAAATGGAGCTGAAACCGGGCCTGGTGACCGGTCAAAAGCAGATCCCCCTTAGGGCGGCAGGCTGTTACGTGCCCGGCGGGCGCTACAGTCACATCGCCAGCGCCCTGATGACCATCACCACCGCGCGGGTGGCGGGCGTGTCTCATGTGGCGGCCTGCTCGCCGCCAAATGCCGAGACCGGCCTGCCGCCCGCCATCCTGTTTGCCATGCATCTGGCCGGGGCGGATCGCATCCTCGCCATGGGCGGTGTACAGGCGGTTGCGGCCATGAAGCACGGCTTGTTCGGCACCGAACCCGTCGACATTCTCGTCGGCCCCGGCAATCAGTTCGTCGCCGAGGCCAAGCGGCAGTTGTTCGGCGAAGTGGGGATCGACATGTTTGCAGGCCCCACCGATTGCATGGTGCTGGCCGACGCCACCGCAGACCCCGAGATCGTCGCCTGGGACCTTGTGGGGCAGGCCGAACATGGGCCAAACTCGCCGGTCTGGCTGGCCACGGACCACGACCCCCTGGCGCGCGCAGTGATGGCGCAGGTGCACCAGTGCATCGCAGAACTGCCCGAACCCAACCGCTCCAGCGCCGCCGAAGCCTGGGCCACCTTGGGCGAAGTCATCCTGTGCGACACGCGCGAAGAAATGGCGCAGGTGGCCGATGACTACGGTCCCGAACACCTTCAGGTGCAGGCGGAAGACCTCGATTGGTGGAAGGCGCGGCTGCGTTCCTATGGCTCGCTGTTTCTGGGCGAACACAGCACGGTCACCTTTGGCGACAAGGCCTCAGGCCCGAACCACGTGCTGCCCACCTCTGGCGCGGCGCGCTATACCGGGGGGCTTTCGGTGCACAAGTTCCTCAAGACCGTGACCTGGCAGACCGCCACCCCCGAAGCGCTGCCCGAAATTGCTGGCGTCAGCGCCTCGATCTCGCGCCACGAGGGCATGATCGGGCATGCCCGCAGCGCCGAGATGCGGTTGGAGAAGTTCTGCTAGGCGTGGTTCAGCTCACGTTCTTGCAGGACGCGGCAAACTTGGAGCCAAACGTCTTGTAGCGCTTCCAGAATTGTTCGTGACTTGCGCGGTCAGACTGGCGGATGTCCTGCGCCTTTTGCGGGTCACTGAAAAACGACGCGGCGAGCTTTTGATCGCGCCGCGACAATTCCTTGTTGGCGACCGATTGCATGCAGCGGCACAGCTTGCGCGACTTGGCCTTGCGATCCGATTTCAGACAGGCGCTGGACATCGGTCCGGCCTGTGCCGGCGCAGGGTCAACAGATATCAAAAGGGACGCTGCCAGCAGCGCATAGACCAGGGTTTTCATTGATCTGCCTCGATCAGATTGGTGCCACACGCCCCGATTGGCCGGGATCTTTTTGTGGCCTGCTACCCCTTAGCATACCCCGTCCGCCGGTGTGGTCAATTTCAAATCCCGGTGAACACGGGCTGACGGGGCGCTCAGAACTCGCGCCAAAGCCCAAGTTTCAAGGCGGTGCTGCCGTCGCTGCGCAGGATCACCCCGCCCAATAGGTGCGAGGTTTGGCCGATGCGCCACGCCACACCGGGGGTGGCAGTGAACAGGTCGTCCTGTTTCTTGGGCTTTTCGGCCGTGACCTGGAGCAACAGTTTCATCTGCTCGCCACGATTCAGGCCCAGGGTGCCTTCAACCTTGGCAAGCGCCTGTTTTGTTTTTGGGACATAGTCATAAGTGGCCGTCAGCGACAGCCACCCTCCCTGACCAAAATGCAACGGGCGCCCCCAGGACAGGCCGGGGCGAATGGCAAATTCGGTGTCCGAGCCGTTGCCGTAGCTGCCCATAGCCATCTCTGCGGCCATCCGCGAGCCCGAGTCATGGACCATCAGCGGTATGCGCGCAAAGGCCAGCGCCGTTGACTGCCCCCAGCTATCGCGCCCCGCGTCAAGCCCAAGGGTCAGATTGGGTCGCAGGCCGTACTCATAATAAATCGACCCATAGGCGCTGGGGCGTGTATCCTCTTGGCCCCATTCAACACTCAGCGACAGGAACTGAGACCCCGGCGCGCGCAGCCATGGGCCCGCATGGCCGGGTCGGCCCATGAAGCTCAGAACAATCACGATAAGGGCCACCACATACGACATGCACAAACCTCTGAACAAACCCTTCAGAAGTTTCGTAAAAATCTCGTTAATTCTTATACTCTGCGGCTTTCTTTCTGCTGCCCCTAGCCAGTTTGCAAGTCGCTGGTCTAAGCTGGACCAACGAAGGAGAAAGCCATGCCCAGTATTTCCAAGGACGCAAAGCTGCAAACCGTGATCACCACCTTTGAGATGACCCCCGGAACCTGTCAGGATCTGATGGACGCGCTGACGGTGGCCTATGAAGAGTTCATTTCCAAACAACCCGGGTTCATTGCCGCCGGGCTGCATGTGAACGATGCCCAGACCCGCATCGCCAACTATTCGCAATGGGAGCGCCGCGAAGATTTTCAGGCCATGCTGCGCACCCCCGAAATGCGCGAACGCAACCGCAATATCAACGCGCTCTGCCGCAGCTTCGAGCCGGTGATGTACGAGGTCGAAGCCGCCTTTGATTAGGCTGATCTGCCTCTGCGGTCTGACCTGAATCAAGGCCCGGCCGCGCAACTGACCCTAGGATACCCCCAAGTGTCAGGAGGCTTTTGATGTATAAACATATCCTTGTTCCGGTGTCTTTTGAGGACGACCGAAACGCACCGCAATCGGTATCGGTTGCCAAGAAGCTGATCGCCCAGGGCGGGCAAATCACCTTGCTGCATGTGATGGAGCAAATTCCCGCCTATGCGGTGAATTACGTGCCCGAGGGCTTTCACGACGAAGCCAAAAGGGCAATTACCGCGTCGTTAAGCGATATGGTGCAAGATGTTGAGGGCGCGAGGGCCCTGGTGGTTGAAGGTCACTCGGGTCGCACTATCCTTGATTGGGCAGAACAGAACGGCGCGGATCTGATCGTGATCGCCTCGCACCGGCCCGGCCTTCAGGACTATTTTCTGGGCAGCACGGCCGCACAGGTGGTGCGGCACGCGCAATGCTCGGTTCATGTGCTGCGCTAAGGGCGCGGCGAAAGGAGAGAAAGATGTACAAGAACATTTTGATTCCCGTGGCCTCTGACCACGATCCGGAAACCGAAAAAGCCCTGACCGTGGCCCGCCTGTTGGCGGATGAGGGGGCAAAAATCACCGCACTGACCGTGGTCGAGGCGATCCCGGAATACATCGTGCAACAACTGCCCGAAGGTCAGATTGAAAAGAACATCAAGGCGGTCGAAGGCGGTTTGCATGACGAGCTGGACAATGCAGGTGACGTTGACGTCGCCGTGGTTTCCGGGCATTCCGGTCGGACCATCCTTGACTGGGCCGAGGATCACGGTGTTGACTGCATTGTAATGGCTTCGCACCGACCTGATCTCAGCAATTATTTCCTCGGGTCGACGGCAAGCCGTGTGGTGCGCCACGCCCAGTGCGCGGTGCATGTTTTGAGGTAAGGAGACGCGCGCTTGAAATTCGCGAAAAAATCATTGCACGGGGCTGCTTTGGTGGCCCTGATCGCTACATCCAGTAGCGTGATTGCCCAAGGAGACGGCATGGGGCTGTCTGACGCCCAGACCAGCCAGGTGACCGAGATCATGGGACCGGGGCTGGACGCCTGTTCAAAGGTTGATGTGGTCTATCGTCCGGATTGCTTCCAGCAGGTCTATCGCAACGCCTCGCGGCAGCTGGGCAGCAATGCGGGCTATTGGGAGGCCGAGGTGGCGCTGACCCGAGTGGGGCGCAACCTCTACAATTTTGTACGCAGCAACACCGATCGCAACGGCGACAAGATCAAGGCTGGCGGCTTTCGGTTGAAACCGGTGACAGCCGAGAGCCTGCCCGAAGCCGGGCAAATCTATCAGGACAACGTGGCCAAGGCCGAACAGATCCTGCGTGGCGGTTCGTCTGCCGAGCAGAGATACTTCAAGCCCATTGCCGACCTGGTTTCCAAATACGCCACGGCGATCCCGCGCTAGGGGCAGATTTCAGGGGGTGTGATGAGCGAACTACCTGTAGTCGGCGCGCAATTGACGGTGTTGGACCTGGACCGGCACCGCGATTGGCTGTTCGAGAAGAACCGCGATCTGGAGCTGCCGGAGTTTGCCATGGCGGACATCCTGCGCAACCCGGATGTCTTTGTGGATATGGCCCGCCAAAAGCTGGACGGCTGGGACGGGCGGCTGGGCATTCACGGGCCGTTTTCGGGGTTCGAATTGCACACTGCCGACCGCGATATTCAGGCCATTGTGCAGGCCCGGATGGAGCAGGCGTTGGATGTCTGCGATGCCCTGGGTGCGGTGCAGATGGTGATCCATTCATCGTTTGACCCTTGGGATCGGGACAATCTGGATCAGCGCGCCAAGGGGCGGGAGAACCGCGCTGCGGCGATTGTGAAAACCCTTGCGCCTGCGTTGAAACGTGCGGAAGATCAAGGGGTTACCCTGGTTCTGGAGAACATCAAGGATTGTGACCCCCGCGACCGTATGATGGTGGTCGAGGCCGCTGACAGCCCGGCCTTGCGGCTGTCTGTCGACACAGGCCACGCCAACTGGGCGCATCACATTCAGGGCGCACCGCCGCCGGATCGCTTTATTGCGCTGGCGGGCGACAAGCTGGCGCATGTGCATTTGCAGGACACGGATGGGTACGCCGACCGGCACTGGCATCTGGGGGCGGGGAACATCCCCTGGCTTGCGGTGATGGAGGCGATTGCCGGAACCAAGGCTGACCCGCATCTGATCGTGGAGATCAATGACTTCGACCGGGTGGTGCAGAGCGTGAAGTACCTCGAGGACTTGGGGCTGGCGCAATAGGTTTCGCCGCGAAACCTTGTTTATTAACAAAGGGTTAACATTTTTTGAGCGGGTGGGGTGGTCTCCATCCGGTGCCTCAGACCATGCCCGTGGCAAAGACCAGAGCCAACAGTACCGCCGGGGCGAGCGCGAGGCCAAGCGCGAATTTCGGCAGCCTGTCGAGCATGGCCAGACCCAGCGCCGGGATCAGGAAAACCGCCGAGGCACCGGCGCCGATGGCAATGAAGCCCAGGGCCATGCCGCGCCCCGCCGCATCGCCTCCGCCATTGAGCGTGGTGATCCATGTCCAGCCAAACAGGGCGACATAAGCGAGGGCGAGGAGAAAAACGGCAATACGCATGGGCGCAGGTTAGGGGATGTGCACAGGCTTGTCGAACGCATGTTTCAGGACAGGGCGGCCCCGGCGCAATCGCGGAACTTTTTCACCTCGGGGGCGGCACCGATGAGGGGCAGGGTGACCTGCTGGCTGTCGGTAAAGGCGCGGGCGGTGGTGTTGCGGGCAAGGCCGTCGAGCACATTGCCAAAACCGCTGTCAGCAACGTGCAGGGTTTGGGTGTTGTCCGAAAGCGCGTGGCGCTGGGTGGAGATGGTGATCTCTTGCCCGCCGAGGAAGTGCATGGCGAACCAGTCCGAGGGCCGCCACGGCGTGTCCTTGCGGGTGATGGCGAGGGTGTAGAGCGGTTTTGTGGGGTCGTAGGTCAGGTGGATGAGTGCCGCGTCGGTGTCGTGAGAGAGGGTGCAAATTTCGCCCACGGTGGCCTGCCACGCATGGGCCGGGGTTGTGAGGGTGAGGGCGAGGAGCAAGGTGCGCATGGAGAGGGAGGATAGGGTGGTGCGGGGAGATGTCGAGCACCGTAGGGTGCTCATTCATGTGCACCGGTGGTGGTGGGGTGGTCAGGCGAGGGTCGAGGCGATGGCGGTGCTCTCTGTTGTCTCAGGCGGGTAAGTTCGAGTGAGCCATAGTGTTGGGATAGTTCACGGGTTGCGTGAGGAAGTGGGTTGGAAACTGCTAGGAGGCACATTTCCCCGCGAAATTGACTCCGTGGAGACATTCAAAAACTACTGAATTGGCGTCACTACCCACTCATGCTGTGGATCTGGTAGAAACGTCATGCCAATCCCAACTCCTAGCGATTTCCCCATCCCCAAAGCCATTGAACCCCGAGGTGTGTCTTCCGCAAATTCTATGTCTCCCTTACTGGAATGCTGCCTAAAAACTAGGATCCATCCACCTGGCACCTTTGCGCGAGATAGACTTTCACAATCGGATGAAGTTGCAGGCCCATTGTACTCACTGTAGCTGCTACAATAACCCTCCCAGATTCGTTCAAAGACTAATTGCTCAGCCGAAGCCGATCTGGCCGCTGAAACACCCAGTGCGATCACAACGACTAAAGAGAGCTTTACGACTGCCACTCTAAAAACTCACTTTCTATAAACTGTGGTGTTATGACCATATGTCCGAGAGTGATGGCTGGCGCGGTTATTAATCACCGTCAAATCCCCACTGTACCCTCCAATGCGTTTCTTCTCATAGTCGCACCAGACATAGTAAATGGCGGCAGCAGGTTCACCTTTCGAGAACTCTGCTATGAGAAGATCCGATTCTTCTACTTCGTGGTCAAAATGTGTGTCGTCAGACGTCAACTTACACTCTCCTTTGGGTGGTGGTTGTGGGATTTAGTTACACCAAGAGTGGTCATTTGGCAATATTTTCGATCTTGGCACTTTGCTAGGTCGCGAAAAGGACCATTGTGAAATTACCGCCCCCGCCTCTTCACATTCCCCCCACGCTGCCCAGCCCGTCCGGCTGACGATCGGCCACTGGCCTTCTTCGCGGCGTCACTTGCGGCCTGAACCGCATATTGCCGGGCCATGGGGTCGTCGGCGACCACCAGATCGACCGCTTCCAGTCGTTTGACCTCGTCCCGCAGGCGGGCGGCTTCTTCGAACTCCAGGTTCTCTGCCGCTTTGCGCATGTCGGCGCGGAGGCCGTCGAGGACGGCTTCGAGATTGGCGCCGTGCAGGGGTTTTTCGACCTGGGCGGTGACGCGGTTCATGTCGGTGTCGCCCTTGTAGAGACCGGCCAGCACGTCTTCGACGTTCTTTTTCACGGTCTCGGGCGTGATGCCGTGTTCCTCGTTATAGGCGATCTGGCGGGCGCGGCGGCGGTCGGTTTCGTTCAGCGCGCGCTCCATCGAGCCGGTGATGCGGTCGGCGTACATGATGACGCGGCCTTCGGCGTTGCGGGCGGCGCGGCCGATGGTCTGAATGAGCGAGGTTTCAGAGCGCAGGAAGCCCTCTTTATCCGCATCCAGAATGGCGACAAGCCCGCATTCGGGGATGTCGAGACCTTCGCGCAACAGGTTGATGCCGACCAGCACGTCAAACGCCCCGAGGCGCAGGTCGCGCAGGATTTCGATGCGTTCCAGCGTGTCGATGTCCGAGTGCATGTAGCGCACGCGGATGCCCTGTTCGTGCAGGTATTCGGTGAGATCCTCGGCCATGCGTTTGGTGAGGGTGGTGACCAGCGTGCGGAAGCCCTGATCGGCCATCTTGCGCACCTCGTCGAGGAGGTCGTCGACCTGCATGTCAACGGGGCGGATTTCGACCTGTGGGTCGAGGAGGCCGGTGGGGCGGATCACCTGTTCGGTGAAGACGCCGCCGGCCTGTTCCAGCTCCCATTTGGCGGGGGTGGCGCTGACAAAGACGGACTGCGGGCGCATGGCATCCCATTCCTCAAACTTGAGGGGGCGGTTGTCCATGCAGGAGGGCAGGCGGAAGCCATGTTCGGCGAGGGTGAATTTGCGGCGGTGGTCGCCCTTGTACATGCCGCCGATCTGGGGGACGGAGACGTGGCATTCATCGGCAAAGACAATCGCGTTGTCGGGGATGAATTCGAACAGGGTGGGGGGCGGCTCACCCGGGGCGCGGCCGGTGAGGTAGCGCGAGTAGTTTTCGATGCCGTTGCAGTGGCCGGTGGCCTCGAGCATCTCGATGTCGAAGTTGCAGCGCTGTTCCAGGCGCTGGGCCTCGAGCAGCTTGGCTTCGCTGACAAGGATGTCGAGGCGCTGGCGCAGTTCTTCTTTGATGGAAATCACCGCCTGATTGAGCGTCGGCTTGGGCGTCACATAGTGCGAGTTGGCGTAGACGCGGATTTTCTCCATCGTGCCGGTGCGCTCGCCGGTGAGGGGATCGAATTCGGTGATGGCTTCGAGCTCTTCGCCAAAGAACGACAGCTTCCAGGCGCGGTCTTCGAGGTGGGCGGGGAAGATTTCGAGACTGTCGCCGCGCACCCGGAACGAGCCGCGCTGGAAGGCCTGATCATTGCGGCGGTATTGTTGCGAGACCAGTTCGGCCATGATGGCGCGCTGGTCGTACTCTTTGCCGACCTCAAGATCCTGTGTCATCGCCGAGTAGGTCTCGACCGAGCCGATGCCGTAGATGCAGGACACCGAGGCGACGATGATCACGTCGTCACGCTCCAAAAGCGCCCGCGTGGCCGAGTGGCGCATGCGGTCGATCTGTTCGTTGATCTGGCTTTCTTTCTCGATATAGGTGTCCGAGCGCGGGACGTAGGCTTCGGGCTGGTAGTAGTCGTAGAAGCTGACAAAGTATTCGACGGCGTTGTCAGGAAAGAACCCCTTCATCTCGCCATAAAGCTGGGCCGCCAGGGTCTTGTTGGGGGCGAGGATGATGGCGGGGCGCTGGGTCTCTTCGATAACCTTGGCCATGGTAAAGGTCTTGCCCGTACCGGTGGCACCAAGCAGGACCTGATTACGCTCGCCTTCGTTGATGGCCTGGGCAAGTTCGGCGATGGCGGTGGGCTGATCGCCTGCGGGCTCGAATTCGGTTTCCATGACGAACCGCTTGCCGCCTTCCAGCTTGGGGCGGGCCGGGATCGGCTGGGTCATGGGCAATGACGTGTCGGTGTGAACATGCGGCATCGGGGGGATTCCTTTGGTTGCCCTAGATTTGATCTCTTTTTGTTCTTGTTCAAGCCCTGTTTGGCGATGCTGCTGACTGTGGTAGTCAGGAGAGGGGGATAATTGGCATGGCCGACAAGACTGCATCAGAGCGTTCCTGGCAGAGGTGCGGCGAACATGGTGGATTGGTGCTTGAAAAGCGCCAGAGACGCCATGAGGTCACCGGAGACCACGAGGGGTCCACGTCTCAGGACATTCGCGTGCGCGACGCACAGGGCCGCGTGGTGCTGAAGAAAGAGGTGACGATCCGCTGGTCACATTTTGGCCAGATCAATGCGGGTTTTTCGGATGACGGACGCGCGGTTGTGGTCACCACGTCGGACGGGCGGGACCGGGTTTGGAAACTGCCCTGATCGCGCCGGTTTTGGCCCAAATCCGAATGTCCCGGGCGATGAGATTTCTGCAGTGCAGAAGGTTAACGCACCGAATCTCCTTGACCTAGGGTCAAGAGAATTGGGCCGTATCGGGCATACTGACTGTTGATAATAACAGCTTCCGTTGCGTAAACATTCAAAATTGGTCAAGCAATCTGTCCGGTTGGGAAATTTTCGGAAAGAAAATTTGGCAGTTGCGAAATAAATGTACTTGCGCGCTTGCTATTTAAAACAATTGCTCAGTATCTTTCCTGTGCAAGCAGCAGACTTGGCGGCTGACTGGGCCGCACTTACACCCCTCGCTCCCCGTGGTTTGTTTGGTCGCCAAGGCTGCTTGCGGCACTTTTTCCCAGTCAAAACGCCAGCATTTTGTCACTGAGCCCTTGCCCGGACAGGGTGAATCCCGGATAAGGTCTCCGAGACCAAGGAGATTGCCATGATCGCCCGCATTTATCAGCCCGCCCGCAACGCCATGACGTCAGGTCAGGGCAAGACCAAGATCTGGGTTCTGGAATACGTCGCTGCAGAGGCGCGCGAAGTTGATCCGTTGATGGGCTGGACCGGCTCGGGTGATACGCAAAGCCAGGTCAAGATGCGCTTTGCCACCAAGGAAGCGGCGATGGAGTATGCCAAGGACAAAGGCATCGAAGCGCAGGTGATGGACCCAAACAAGCGCAAGCCCAACATCCGCGCCGGTGGCTATGGTGAGAACTTTGCCACCAGCCGCAAGGGGCCCTGGACGCACTAATCACCGCTTTGATTTCGGTGAAGGGAAGGCCCGCCAACAGGTGGGCCTTGTTGTTTTGGCCCGTGAGTCGCGCCGGGCCGTTCCGACGGCAAGCGTCCGGACCGCGGGTCAGTCAGGTACATCGAACAAGGGCGCGTCCGCTGCACAGATGCGAGGCGCCAAACCGCCTGAGGATAACAGGGGCAGCGCCAGGTGATTGACCACATACCGCTGGCCCAAAGCCGGATGGTGCTGTGATGGCGCATTGAGGTGCTGAGCGACAGTGAAACGCGAGTTTTCCGCGACCGGGTCCTGCCGGAAATTGACGAAGAAAGCCTCTGGGCAAAACCTGCGGCTTCGATTAGGTAATCCCCCAAGCGGTCCCGTAGCTCAACTGGATAGAGCACCTGACTTCTAATCAGGGGGTTGAGGGTTCGAGTCCTTCCGGGATCGCCAGTACCCTTTTTCGATGACACGCTACTCTGGTCTTGGATCAGAACCTGCTCTGGGTCAGTATGGCGGTGTCGAATGGCTTGGGGGACAGGCGGTGAAAGCTCTTTATAACACAATGATCCGGGGCGTCTTCTTTCTGGTGCCCGTGGTGATCCTGGCGTTTGTGGCGTTTCAGGTGTTCAAAGTCACCTCGCAGGTTGGCGAGATCGTCGGGCAATATGTACCGATTGAGCGCGTCGCCGGGGTGGCGGTTGCCAATGTTCTGATGATCGTTTTGGCGCTGTTGTTGTGTCTGGTTGCCGGGCTGATTTCCTATCTGAGCATCATCAATGACAAGGTAGAGGCGCTGGACCGCATCCTGTCGGAAAACGTGCCCGGGTACACTTTGGTCAAGGGGGTTTTTGGCAGCGCCACCAAGTCTGAGCATCTGATGGACGCGCTGTTGCCGGTTCTGGTGCAATACGAGGACTTTGAGGGTCTGGCCTTTGAGGTGGAGCGCACCGAGAGCAAGGTGACGCTGTACCGGCCGCATATCCCCAACGTGTTGTCCGGCGAGGTCGTGGTGGTGGATGTGGCGCGGGTGACGGCGATCCCGTTGCCGGCGCATCAGGTGCTGGGGATTTTGCAGGCCAATGGGCGCAAGATGTCGAAAGTGCATGACGCAATTGCGGCGGCTGCAGGCGACTAAGCCTTGGGGTGGGTCTTGTTGTAGACCTCCATCAGGCGGGCGGTGTCCACGGCAGTATAGGCCTGTGTCGTCGAGAGCGACGCATGGCCCAAGAGTTCCTGAATCGCGCGCAGGTCGCCGCCGGCTTCCAGGAGGTGCGTGGCAAAGCTGTGGCGCATCGCGTGGGGCGTGGCGGTGGCGGGCAGGCCAAGTTGCATGCGCGTGGCCTGCATCGCACCGGACACAAGGCGCGGAGACAGGCGGCCCCCGCGCGCGCCGCGAAACAGCGGGCCATCCGGTTCCTGGATCATCGGGCAGAGGTCGAGATAGGCGTCAACAGCATCGCGGGCGACGTCGATCACCGGCACGATGCGTTCCTTGCCACCTTTGCCGTGGATGCGCAGCACCGGCGGCAGCGGCGCGTCTGCGCCATTCAGCGCCAGTGCCTCGGAAATGCGCAGACCACAGCCGTAGAGCAGGGTGATCACGGCGACATCGCGGGCGGCAATCCACGGGGTTTCATGTTGCAGTTCGATCGTGTCGATCACCGCTTTGGCCGAGTCGGTGTCGAGGGGGCGCGGCAGTTTGCGCTGGAACTTGGGCGATCGGGTCGACAGAACGGCGGTGGCGTCAAAGCCTTCGCGCTCTGACAGCCAGCGGAAAAAGCTTTTCACGGCGGAAAGCTTTCTGGCAAGAGACCGGGCGCCAACGTCTTTACCACGGGTGCGGGCCATCCAGGCGCGCATGTCGGGCACCCTGATGTCCTTTAGGGCGTTGAGGCCCTGTGCGTCGCCCTTGTGCTCGGTCATGAAGGCCAGGAAGTCGACGAGGTCGGCGTGATAGGCCCTGATCGTGTTTTCGGAAACACCGCCGAGGGCCGAGCGGCTGGCCAGCCAGGTTTGCAAGGACGCGGCGGCTGCCGGGGTGATCACGACAGCCAGCGCCGCATGGCGCGTTCAAAGACGCCCGCAAAAAACGCCAGGAGATCAGTGCCCTGTTGCGGAGTAAAGTGGTGCGGATCCTCGGCGCCCATCACCAGAAGGCCGGGCAGGCGCCCTTGGCCAAAATCGAGCTTGAGGCAGGCTTCGGAGCGGATGTAATCAGCGGTATCGCCATAGATGCGCCCGTCGCCGGATTGCAGCTGGCGCAGGGTGACCTGGCGCAGGGGCACGTTGCGGCCACCGGTCAGGTAGCCGTCGATAAAGCCGGGCTCGGCCACCGAGAGCACGTCGCCGAGGCGTTGGACAGCCGGATCGTCGTCAGATTGTACCGACTCCAGAACCAGACGCACCGCATCGACGCGCAGGATTTCCGCCACTTCGCCGCCGAGATCGTGCAGGAAGGATTCGAACTCGACCGGATCGAGCATGCGCAGGATGGCACGGTGCACCTGATTGGTGCCCGCGAGGTTTTCATAGGCCGCGGCGATGACGCTGCGATGGGTGTCCTCGAGCCGGTCCAGCCGGGCCTCGAGACGTTCCATGGCAATGCCACGCAGGTCGACAATATTGCCGCCCATGGTTTTTTCATTGGCGGCGATCAGCGCTTGCATCAGATCCTGATCCTCGAGGATCACATCCGGTTCCGAGATGATCTTTTCGCGCAATGCGTCGTCGATTTTGGGCGAGCTGCTCATGCGTGCCTCATGTTTGATTGGCGTGACTTTATCAGAGCCGCGCGGGGAATTCTTCTGTTTTTTTGTATTGGCGCCGAAAGCGGCGCGTCGTGTCTTGTGCAGGCCTGAAGCCGGAGAGGGCCTCAGGTCAGATCCTTGGTCATGAAAAGAGACGTTTGATTGGCTTCATAGTCCCCAAAGGGGCCGCAATCGGTGTAACCGTGCGCCTTGTAGAGGCTGTGGGCCTGGGTCAGCTTGTCGCCGGTTTCCAGTTTGACGCAGGCCAGCCCCTGGGCGCGGGCCTCGGTCTCGACCTGGCGCATCAGGTGGTGGGCAATGCCTTTGCCACGGGCACGCGGATCGACGAACATGGATTTGATCTCGCCGTAGGTGCCTTTGTTGGCCAGGGCGACACAGCCCAGCGTGGTTTGATCCTCGCGGGCGACAAAGAACCGAATCGATGGCACGCAAAGCTCGTCAATGTCGAGGAAATGGTTTTCCGACGGGTCGAACAGCTGTTGCATCAGCGCGTGGCTTTGGCGCAGGAGCGTCGTGGCTTGGGGGTCACGCGGGTCGCCGGGACTCACTTTGATATCGGGCATGGCAGGCTCCTTTGCGGTTCGGCTGCTTGTGTGGCAGGCACGGGCGGGTTAGTCCAGTCTGACGGAAGGGCGAAGTATGACCCACAAGCTGTTCATTTGCGAAACCTGTCTGGATGCGGCGGGAGAAACGCCGGGCCCGGCGTTGGCTATGGCCGTCCGCGCGCGGGTTGCCGCCGACGTCGAGGTTGTTCTGACGCCCTGCATGAACCTGTGTGATGAGCCTGTGTCCCTGGCGCTGCGGGCGCCGGGCAAGATGGCCTATTTGTTTGCCGGTGTAGAGGCGGGGGATGTGGGCGACATCGCGGCCTTGGCAGAGCTTTATGTCAACGCGGCAGGTGGGGTGATCGAAGATGCCCGGCCTGCGGGGCGGTTGCGGTTCTGTCTGAAAGGGCGCGTTCCGGCAGCCTAGGGGCCTTGCCCCTCTTGGCCGCAAGCGGCCAATTCACCCCAGAGTATTTCCGGCAATACGAAGTGTATTGTGCGCGCCCCCCGGGGGAGGGAGGCGCGAGGGTTTCAGGTTTCTTCGCCAGTGGCGAGGAAATAGGCGCAGAAGTAGCCCAGGATTGCCCAGCCGACCATGGCGAGGCCCATGCTGATGGTGGCGAATTCGGCAGAAAGCTCGGGCGGGGCCACACCATAGTAGGTGTCGAGGTGGGGCGCGCCGATCAGATGCGGCAGCAGGATCAGCAAGAGGCCGAAGGCCTGTTTCCACATGGCACCGGCAAAGGCGATGAGGGCGAGACCGGCGGCGGTGACAAGGATCGTCGAGAGCCACCAGATCTGGCGTGGCGCCAGTTCTGCGGCCGGGGTGCCGGGGAGTTCCGGAGGCAGGCCGGCGGCAGGTGCCAGTTGCACGGCGACAAAGCCGCACAAGCCCCAGATCAAGCCGTTGCGGGCGGTGATCGCGGTGCCCGCGCGTTCGCGGGCGAACCCCATGGCGGCCGCCAGCAGCAGGCCGTAGCCTGCGTAGGTCACCACGTTGAAGCCAACGGTCATCAGGTGGCGACCCCAGTCAGAGCCGAGCCCCGGCGTAAAGCGATCCGATTGAGACGTGCCATCGAGGACAAAATGCACACGTTCCCCGGTTTCGTAGAGCTCGCCCTCAAGAAGCAGCGGGATCACGAACACGAACTGAAGCAGGGCGGCAATCAGCCCTGCTATCAGGCCAGCGAACACAGCGCTGGACAGCAAATTTTTGGTCATTGTGCCGTGCGGCGCGTGCTTAGTGGCAGGGGAATGCCATGGCGTGGCGCTGGTCGTGGGCCGCGTCATGCAGAACCGTGGCCTGGGCCATGCCGGACACGGTCAAGAGGCCGAGACCAACGAGGGTCACCAGGATAAAGGCGGCGGTGTTGCTGCGGACTGCGGTGATCTGTGCAGTTTGGGTCGTCATGATCTAAGTCTCCTTTTCCCGTCACACCCGACGGGGGGGTTACGTTGCTTTGTGTGGCCGGTCTCCTGGCTTGCGGGTCGAGGCGGTGCGTTCCCTTCCCAGAGGAGACCCTCCAGTGGATTTGAACGCCCGCTCGCCGCGTACAGTCGCGGGGGCGGCTGTGGCACAGGATCACATGATCCCTTCCACATTCCCGTGAATCCGTCGGTTACCCGATCAGACACCACACAAGACCTTGTTTGGACGCGATGGCGGCGCAGGTCAAGGCGGATTGCGACGTCCTGATGTCATGTGGCGTCGCAGGGGTAAATTGTTCCCGGCGGGCGAAATATCAATATCTTGTGGATAAGTCGCGGATTTCGGCCACATTCTGTGGATCATCGTTGACTCGTGGCCAATGCCTTGGGCAACCTTTCTGAATAGCGAGAATCAACAGGACCTTGGGCAGCACTTGCGTTTTTCGAAACTCAGACTGACGGGCTTTAAGAGCTTTGTGGATCCGACCGACCTGATCATTGCCGATGGGCTGACGGGAGTGGTGGGGCCAAACGGCTGTGGCAAATCCAATCTTCTGGAAGCACTGCGCTGGGTCATGGGCGAGAACCGGCCCACCGCGATGCGCGGCGGCGGCATGGAGGACGTGATCTTTGCCGGGGCGGCGACGCGGCCTGCGAGGAACTTTGCCGAAGTGCAGCTGATGCTGGACAATTCGGAGCGGCTGGCGCCTGCGGGGTTCAACGAAGACGACAGCCTTGAGATCGTGCGGCGGATCACGCGGGATGTGGGCAGCGCCTATAAGGTCAACACCAAGGATGTGCGCGCGCGCGATGTGCAGATGCTGTTTGCCGATGCCTCGACCGGGGCGCATTCTCCGGCGCTGGTGCGGCAGGGGCAGATCTCGGAGCTGATCAACGCCAAACCCAAATCGCGCCGCCGTATTCTGGAGGAAGCGGCGGGGATTTCCGGCCTGTACCAGCGGCGCCATGAGGCCGAGCTGAAGCTGAAGGGGGCCGAGACCAACCTTGCCCGCGTCGATGACGTGATCGAGCAGTTGGCGAGCCAGTTGGCGCAATTGGCGCGGCAGGCCCGACAGGCCGCGCGCTATCGGGCCATCGGGGATGAGTTGCGGCAGGCTGAGGGGCTGTTGCTGTATCGCCGCTGGCGAGAGGCGGATGAGGCGCGCGCCACGGCGGATGAAGAGCTGCGCAACCGTACGACGGCAGCGGCGCAGGCCGAGGGTGCGGCGCGGGCTGCGGCGAAAGAGCGGGTGGCGCGGGACGATGCCTTGCCCCCCTTGCGCGAGGAAGAGGCGATTGCGGCGGCTGTCTTGCAGCGGTTGCAGGTGCAGCGCGATACGCTGAACGATCAAGAGGCCCATGCGCGCCAGATCATTGAGACGCTGACGAGCCGGATTGACCAGTTGGCCAAGGATATGGAGCGCGAAAGCGGGTTGAACCGCGATGCGGGCGAGACCATTGAGCGGCTGGAGTGGGAAGCCAAGGAGCTGGCCAAGGCTGGCGAAGGACATGAGGCCAAGCTCGAGGCGGCCTCGGAGGCGGCGCGCGAGGCCGCAAGTGTGTTGCAGGATCGCGAAACCGACCTGGCACAGCTGACCGAGGACGTGGCGCGGCTGGCGGCGCGGCACCAGTCGGCGCATCGTCTGCTGGAAGACAGCCGCAAGACACAAGCCAAGAACGAGGCCGAGGCAGGCAAGGCGCGTGACGCGGTGGATGTCTCCAAGGCGGCGCTGGTCAAGGCGTCCGAGGATTTTGAGATCGCAAAAACCGCCGAAGCTGGTGCGGTTCAGGCCGCGCAGGATGCTGACGAGGCGCTGACCAAGGCCGAGCAGGATCGCGCCGAGACACAGTCGCGCGAGGCCGATGCGCGGGCGGAACGCTCCGAGGCCGAGGGCGAGTTGAACGCGCTTCGGGCCGAGGTGACGGCGCTGGCCAAGCTGGTCGAACGCGACACCGCCGAAGGCGGGCAGATCCTCGACCGGTTGCAGGTGCAGCAGGGCTTTGAAAAGGCGCTTGGCGCAGCGATGGCGGATGATCTGCGGGCCCCAGAGGTGGACGAGGACGGGCCGTCGGGCTGGCATGTGTTGCCGCCTTATGATGTGGATCAGCCCTTGCCCGAGGGCGTGACCTCGTTGGTGGCGCATGTGTCAGTGCCCGAGGTGCTGGAACGCCGGATGAGCCAGATCGGGCTGGTGGCGACCGAAGATGCGATGCGGTTGCAGCCCTTGTTGAAGCCGGGTCAGCGGTTGGTGTCGCTCGAGGGTGACCTGTGGCGCTGGGACGGATATCGCGCCTGGGCCGAGGATGCGCCAAGTGCGGCGGCCTTGCGACTGCAGCAGCTGAACCGGTTGGAAGAGCTGAAGCAACAGATGGCCCGCGCCACGGCACGGGCAGATGGGGCGGTGCAGGCGCATGAAACCCTGCAGGCGCGGTTGCGCGAGTTGTCCGAAGTGGACAAGGCGGCGCGTCTGGCGCGGCGGGACGCGGACCGGGCCGTGGCGGATGCCAACCGGGCGCTGAGCCGGGCCGAGGCGGATCGCAACCTTGCCGAGGGACGGCTGGAATCGCTGGGTCTTGCCGTGGCGCGCCACGAGGAAGAGGCGATGGCGGCGCGGTCACAGGTTCTGGAGGCCGAGCGCGGTGTTGCGGATCTTGGCGACTTGGATGCGGCGCGGGCCGGGGTCGAGGACGTCAAGATGACGGTCGAGGCGGCCCGGATCACCATGATGACCAAGCGCTCGGGCCAAGACGAATTGCGCCGCGAGGGCGAAGCACGGCTGCGGCGCGCGCAGGAGGTCACCAAGGAAGTCAGCGGCTGGCGTCACCGGTTGGAAACCGCCGAAAAACGCATTGGCGAGCTGGCTGAACGCAAGGTGACCTCGGAACAGGAGCTGAAAGAAGCATCCTCGGCCCCGGAAGAGATTGCCGCCAAGCGTGAAGAATTGACCGGCGCGATTGAGGATGCTGAGGCACGGCGGCGCAAGGCGGCGGACGTGCTGGCCGAGGGAGAGACCGCGCTGCGCGAGGCTGAGAACGCAGAGCGCGAAGCGGAGCGCGCGGCCAGTGAGGCGCGCGAGGCAAGGGCGCGGTCCGAGGCGCGGGCGGATGCGGCGCGCGAGACGGTGTCCTATGCCGCCGAGCGGATTTACGAAGAGCAGCAGGTGTCGCCAGCTGCCCTGTTGGAGCGCTTGGATGTGGTGCCGGACCAGATGCCGGACAGCCATGCGATCGAGGCGGATGTGAACCGGCTGAAGCGTCAGCGGGATGCCTTGGGCGCGGTCAACCTGCGCGCCGAGGAAGACGCCAAGGAAGTTCAGGAAGAACACGACACTCTGGTCACTGAAAAGGCTGATCTGGAAGAGGCGATCAAGACCCTGCGCAATGGCATTGCCAGCCTGAACCGCGAAGGGCGCGAGCGGCTGTTGACGGCGTTCGAGCAGGTCAATTCGAACTTCACCATGCTGTTTCGCCATCTGTTTGGTGGCGGTGAAGCCAATCTGGTCTTGGTGGAAAGTGATGATCCGCTTGAGGCCGGGCTGGAGATCATGTGCCAGCCGCCGGGCAAGAAGCTGTCAACGCTGTCCTTGCTGTCAGGCGGAGAGCAGACCCTGACCGCGCTGGCGCTGATTTTTGCGGTGTTCCTGGCCAACCCGGCGCCGATCTGTGTGCTCGACGAGGTTGATGCGCCGCTGGATGATGCCAACGTCACGCGGTTCTGTGATCTGTTGGACGAGATGTGCCGCCAGACCAACACGCGGTTCCTGATCATCACCCACCACGCGGTGACCATGGCGCGGATGGATCGGCTGTTTGGGGTGACGATGGCTGAACAGGGCGTGTCTCAGCTGGTGTCGGTCGACCTGAAAGCAGCCGAGACTCTGGTGGCCTGATCAGGTGAGGGGGCGCTGCCCCCGCCGCCTGCGGCGACTCCCCCGGGATATTTTTGGCCAAAAGAAGCAGGGCCTCGCGGCAATGTGAGGCGGCGTGTTCCCCTTGCGCGTTAGGGTGCGGGGAGGAGGCGGTGATATGCGGATATTGATGGTGGCCTTGCTGATGGCAGGGCCGGTTTCAGCTGAGGGCTGGAAGATGCGCGCAGGGGATGAGCTGTTTGATGTTGCGGGTTTGCAAGCGGCCCTGTCGGGGCAGGAGCTGGTTTTCTATGACGAGGGGCGCTCGGTCTATGGGGAAGACGGCTATTATAGCTATACCTATGGCGGTGGGGGACTCTGGGAAGGCACGTGGCGCGCCGAGGCTGATAGTGTTGTCTGTGTGACCTTTGTGACCGAAGTCTCACGATGTGACCGGATCGTCAGGAATGACGACCGGTTGGTTGTGTTGACTGAAGGCGGCGAGCGGTTTCCGGTTCGGGAGTAGATCTTAACGCTACTCCGAGTTTAATAAGTTTTAACAAGTTGTGTCTAACTCTCCTTTTCGTCGGGCAACCGGCCCGGCGTAAGGAGGTGAGGCAACTGCATCCAAACGTGTATTACAAATGGATGGTGATCATTGCAGCATTGACGCTGCTCGTAACAATCATCCGACTTTTCGCGGGGCTGTAAACTAGCTTCAAGAAGAGAAGCCCGGCAGAGCGGCAACTCTGCCGGGCACTTGTTTCGGTGAAGAAACTGAGTCGTGTATTACTTTGCTCAATTCATATCACAAACCCTAAGAAACCGTAAAGCGCCCCATCAGAGCTTGGTTAACAGCGCTGGCGTTGGCCAGGCGTCGGCGGGCAGGCCGAGGCGTTTCTGTTCCTTTTGCACGGCGGCGCGGGTTTTGGCGCCGAGGATGCCGTCAACCTTGCCGACATCGTGGCCGCGGGCTTTCAGTTTCTTTTGCAACTGTTTCATCTGACTGCCGCTCAGGCCCTGGTCGGGCTTGCCCGCGTTATAGGGTTTGGCGCCTTCGAGGCGGGTGGCGAAATAGGCGGCGGTGGTCACATAGACAAAACTTTTGTTCCACTCGAAATAGACGCGGTAGTTGGGGTAGGCCAGAAAGGCCGGACCATTGCGCCCCTGGGGCAGGAGCAGTGAGGCGTCGAGATTGGCGAGATTGCCCTGACGTGGCTTCACGCCCAGCTTGGCCCATTCAGAGGCTTTCATGCTGTGATCCAGACCGGATTTCGACCAGTCGAGGTTTTTCGGCACGGTGACTTCCTGCAACCAGGGCTGGCCCTTGCGCCAGCCGAGGTGGCTGAGCATCTTGCCGCCGGACATCAGCGCATCCTGTGGCGAGGTCTTGAGCCGCACCTTACCATCGCCATCGCCGTCCACACCGTTTTCGATGATGTCTTCGGGCAGCATCTGCACCATGCCGATCTCGCCGGCCCAGGCGCCGGTGGTCTTGGTAGGGCTGAAATCGCCGCGTTCATAAAGCTCAAGCGCGGCAAAGACCTGTGGACGGAACAGTTCGGGGCGGCGGCAGTCGTGAGACAGCGTGACCAGTGAGTTCAGAGTGTTGAAGTCACCCTGAAAGGCGCCATAGTCGGTCTCGAACGCCCAGAAGGCCAACAGCACGCCGCGGGACACGCCATAGTCACGCTCGATCCGGTCAAAGGTGGATTTGTAGGTTTTTGCCTTGGATTTGCCGACGTTGATGCGGTTCTGGCTGATCAGGCGTTGGGAAAAATCGAAGAAGGGCATCTGAAAGACGCCTTGCGAGCGGTCAGCCTTGAGCGTTTTCGGGTCCTGACGCACGTTGGCGAAGAATGTGTTGACCGTGGATTTCTTGTGGCCCTTGGCGATGGCCTCTTTCTTGAGCCCGTCAACAAACCCCGAAAACGACCCCCCGCAGGGCACATTGGCCAGTGCAGTTGGGGCGCTGAGGGACAGGACGGCGAGAATTAGGGGCAGACGCATCGGGAAACCTCGGGAAATCACTTTGGCCAGAGGTTAACAGGTCAGAGCAAAGGGGCAAGCGATCAGAACAGGGCCAACAGGAATGTGAGGGCCAAAAACGCGGCCCATGTCCGCCAGAGGGCACGACATGCGGCGTCGATGTCGTCAGGCCCCAGGGTTTTGCGGCCCTTTTCGTGGACAAATGGAAACGCCCGCATCGCGCCGTCATAGGCGCGTGGGCCTGCAATGGCGGCGTTCAGGGCGCGGGCCATGGCGGATTCGGGCCAGCCTGCGTTGGGCGAGCGGTGTTTGGCGGCGTCCCTGCGGATGGCGGACCAAGCGGACAGCCCCCCGTGAGTCGCCGCGATCAGGGCAGCGGTGAGGCGGGCGGGCACCCAGTTCAGCACGTCATCCAGCCGCGCGGCGGCCCAGCCAAAGTCCTGGTGGCGCGGGGTGCGGTAGCCAATCATGCTGTCGGCGGTGTTGACGATCTTGTAGACCAGAAGACCCGGCAGGCCCGCCACAAGGAACCAGAACGCCGGAGCTATGACGCCATCCGACAGGTTCTCGGCGGCGCTTTCGATGGCGGACCGTGTGACCGCGCTCTGATCCATGGCGGCGGTGTCGCGGCTGACGAT
Organism: Shimia sediminis; assembly: GCF_003990645.1. GTDB lineage: Bacteria > Pseudomonadota > Alphaproteobacteria > Rhodobacterales > Rhodobacteraceae > Shimia > Shimia sediminis. The sequence continues at coordinate 113,474 of NZ_RYZK01000006.1, read as the reverse complement.
CATGGCGACGGCGCGACGTCCCTCGCCGAGGGACAGGCGCAGGGCGTCGCCCACCGCCTGAACGTGATCCACCAGCGAGCGCTGGGCCAGAAGGATGGCGGCCAACAGCAGCTGGGGAAGCCAGCCAAAGAGCGCAATGGCCTTACCGAGGATAACCATGGTTAACGTCAGCAGAGCGATCAGCAGGGCTCCGCGCAGCTTGCGAGCCGGGCCTGTGTTGAAGGTTTTGTCGGCCCATCCGATCAGCCGGCCCATGAGAACTGCGGGGTGGGGCCAGCGGGTCCAGAGCCAACGCGGCTCTCCCAAGGCGGCATCGAGCACCAGAGCGACACAGAGGATTGCGGCGGTGCTCATAGAGCGCCCTCAAGGTGAGACCAGCGGTCCGGGGCGGGCAGGCCGAGACGCAGGTAGGTTTTGGAATAGGGAAAGATGCGCGACCAGACGTGTTTGCGGGCAAGCCTGTCCTGCCAGGCGGCCGCGTCGTCGACCTCGTAAAGCCGGAAAAGCGTCGTGCCCCCAACAAGGTTTGCACCCCGTGCCGTCATCATCGAGTCGAGGCGCGCCGCATCTGTGGCAAGTCGGGTGCGGGTGGCGTCTGCCCAGGCGGTGTCCGACAGCGCCCGCGCACCGATGTGCAGGGCCGGACCAGAGACCGCCCAGGGGCCGGTGAGGTCGTTCAGGCGTGCAATCGTGTCCGGTGACGAGATCGCAAATCCCAGGCGCAAACCGGCAAGGCCCCAGAATTTTCCAAAACTTTTCAGGATGATGCGACCCGGATGAGATGCGGTGTGGATCAGGCTGGCCTCTGGCGTCACGTCGCAGAAACTCTCGTCTATGATGGTGAGCGGCGCTGTCAGATCCTGTGCGGTCCACAGCCGGCCAGTGGGGTTATTGGGGTGCACCACGACCCGGGCGTCGGGGCTGTCTTGGCTCACGTCCCACCCTTGCGCGACAAAGGCGGCGGCGTGTTCGTTGTAGGTGGGGGTCGGGATATCGACACGTCCTGCAGGCATGAGGGCGGGGATGGCGGCAATGGGTGCAGACGCCCCGTGCGTGGCCAGAACCGCCGCCTCTTCGGGCACGTTCCAGACCTTCCGGGCGGCTGAGATCAAGGCATTCAACGCCCCCTTGTCGGGCAGGGCAGTCCAGGCGTCGGCGGGAATATCGCCGGTTGGATAGGGCACGGGATTGATGCCGGTCGAGAGGTCCAGCCAGTCACTGCGCGCGCCGCCATAGCGGTGTCGCGCGGCGTCCAGCCCGCCGCCATGATCGCGGGAATCGGCAGATGGAGAAGCGGACATGGGGGGCTCCGGTTTACCAGTCGCCTGTCTTCAAGCGGAAAACAGCGCATTTGGCAAGCAGCCGCGCGTTGTTTACCAGTGTTAAGTGTTCATTAACCTTTTGTTAGGATTTTGGGCAGATTACCTGAAATATCGAGTCAAATTGTTAATGAGTGAGCACGTGAGGGGAGTTATGCGTGTATTGATCGTCGAAAGCGATCCCGATCTTGGACGGATCTGGAGCCGCCACATGCAGCGCACGGGCGCTGAAGTTGACCTGGCTTCTGATCAGACCGGCGCCATCCATGCGCTGCGAATGCAAGACTACGAGATCATCGTACTGGATCTTGTGCTGGAAGACGGCGCAGCCTTGGCGATTGCCGATTTCGCCAGCTATCGTCGCCCCGGGGCGCGGGTAATCTTTGTCACCAACACCTCGTTTTTTTCCGATGGGTCAATCTTTAACATCAGCGCCAATGCCTGCGCATTTGTGCAATCAGGTACGCCGCCAGAAGATCTGGCGGCGATGGTCGAGCACTACGCCGAAGCGCGGTGAATCCGGGTCGGATGACCCGGTGATGGCTTAGAGGATCTTGATGCCCGCGGCCTTGATGTCGGCCAGAAAGGCGTCGAGACCTTTGTCTGTCAGCGGGTGGTTCACCATGGCTTTGATGACATTCGGCGGCGCGGTCATCACGTCGGCGCCGATCAGGGCACTTTGGGTCACGTGATTCACGGTGCGGATCGACGCGGCGAGGATCTGGGTTTCGTAACCATAGTTGTCATAGATCGCGCGGATGTCACCGATCAGGTCCATACCATCAATGTTGATATCGTCCAGCCGCCCGATAAAGGGCGAGATAAAAGTCGCGCCAGCCTTGGCGGCCAAAAGCGCCTGATTGGCCGAAAAGCACAGGGTCACGTTGACCATGTGGCCGTCGTCGCTGAGCGCCTTGCAGGCCTTGAGGCCATCCCAGGTCAGCGGCACTTTGACGGCGATGTTCTCGGCGATCTCGACCAGCTTGCGGCCCTCGGCGATCATCTCGTCGGCGTCCGTGGCGGTGACTTCGGCGGACACGGGGCCGGACACGAGGTCACAGATTTCCTTGGTGACTTCGATGATGTCACGGCCGGATTTCTTGATCAGCGAGGGGTTGGTGGTGACGCCGTCGACCATGCCGAGGTCATTCAACTCGGCAATGGCGTCGATTTCGGCGGTATCTACGAAGAATTTCATCTGGCAGCATCCTTTGGTGGCTTGTTGTGGCTTGGCCTAACTCTGGCTTGCCTTTAGCGCATAGTTTGAGATGCTGGAACCCCCGTCACAATTCGGGATGGCAATGAGCGGCGGCAGGAATAGGCGTGAGCGATCCGGACTTCTTTCAACAGGGACAACTGGTGGCGGTGTTGACGACACAGCCGCTGGATCGGTTTCTGGATTACAAGGCGCCCGAGGGCGGATGCTTTCGCGGGGCCTTTGTCGAGGTGCCGCTGGGGCCGCGCAAGGTATTGGGCGTGGTCTGGGGGCCGGGGCGCGGGGATTTCGACATCTCCAAGATTCGGCCCGTGAACCGGGTGCTCGAGGTGGCGCCGATGCGCGACGAGATGCGCAGCTTTCTCGAGCGCGCCGCGGATTACACCCTGACGCCGCTGCACGCGATGGTGCGGCTGGCGACACGGGCACCGGGGCTGTCGGACCCGCCTTCGATGCGCAAGATCTATCGGTTGGGCGACGGTGAACCGGATCGCCAGACCGATGCGCGCCGCCGGGTGCTGGAAACGCTGAAGGATTACGGCGGGCTGGCCTTTACCCTGAAAGAGCTGAGCGAGATGGCGGGCGTGACCTCTTCGGTGGTCAAGGGGCTGGTGAAACAGGGGGTTGTGCGCGAAGAGGATACGCCGCGCGATGTGCCGTTCTTTCGGCTGGATTCGGAACATGCGGGCAAGGAGCTGACCGCCGATCAGGCGGCGGGTGCCGAGGCGCTGCGGGCCGGGGTACGGTCCGGTGATTATGGCACCACGTTGCTGCGCGGGGTCACAGGCTCGGGCAAGACCGAAGTCTACCTCGAGGCGGTTGCGGAAACCCTGCGCATGGGGCGTCAGGCACTGGTGCTGTTGCCCGAGATTGCGTTGACGGCAGAGTTTCTGACGCGGGTTGAGGCACGGTTTGGGGCAAAGCCTGCCGAGTGGCACTCGGGCGTGACCATGACCGAGCGTCGCCGTATCTGGAAAATGGTCGGGCAGGGGGGTGCGCAGCTGGTGATTGGCGCGCGGTCAGCGCTGTTTTTGCCTTATCAGAACCTTGGGCTGATCGTGGTCGATGAAGAGCATGACACCTCGTACAAACAAGAGGACGGGGTGTTGTACAATGCCCGCGACATGGCGGTGCTCAGGGCCAGCATTTGCGGTGCACGGGTGGTGCTGGCCTCGGCCACGCCTTCTTTGGAAAGCTGGGCCAATGCGGACGCCGGGAAATACGACAAGCTGGAGTTGACCGCGCGTTTTGGCGAGGCTGTGTTGCCGGAAATGCGCGCGATCGACATGCGGGTCGAAGACCTGCCGTCGAACCGTTGGATTTCCCCGACATTGCAAAAGGCGGTTGAAGCGCGGGTGGACCGTGGCGAACAGGCGTTGCTGTTTATCAACCGGCGCGGCTATGCGCCGGTCACGATCTGCCGGGCCTGTGGTCATCAGGTGGGCTGCGACCATTGCGATGCGCGCATGGTCGAGCACCGGTTCCTGAAGCGGCTGGTGTGCCATCAGTGCGGCGAGACCAAGCCGATGCCCGAAGAATGCCCTTCGTGTCATGTCGAGGGCAAGCTGGCCCCGGTGGGTCCGGGCGTGGAGCGGTTGGCCGAAGAAGCCCAGGCGTTGTTTCCGGACGCGCGGTTGGCGGTGTTGAGTTCGGACCTGTTCGGGTCAGCGCGGGCATTGAAAGAGGGGATCAACACGATTGCCGAGGGCGGGGCGGATGTGATCATCGGCACGCAGCTGGTGGCCAAGGGACATAACTTTCCTCTGCTGACCTTGGTGGGCGTGATCGACGCGGACCTTGGGCTGCAGGGTTCGGACCTGAGGGCAGCGGAGCGCACGTTTCAGCTGATGCGGCAGGTTGCGGGGCGCGCCGGGCGCGCAGAAAAGCGCGGTGAGGCGATGTTGCAGACCTTTCAGCCGGAGCATCCGGTGATCCGCGCCATTCTGGCCGGGGACGAGGTCGGGTTCTGGAGTGCAGAGGCCAATGAACGTCGTCATGCGGGCGTGCCGCCCTATGGGCGCATGGCGGGGATCATCCTGTCGTCGCCGGATGTGCAGCAGGTGTTCGACCTGGGCAATGCGCTGGCGCGCAATGATGGTGCCCTGCGCGAGGTTGGGGCGCAGGTCTTTGGGCCCGCGCCCGCGCCAATTGCCCGCGTGCGGGGACGACATCGGGTGCGGTTGTTGGTGAAAGCGGACAAGGGCGCGCCCATTCAGGCGGCGGTGGCCAAGTGGATCGGACAGTTTCGTCTGAAGGGGGATATCCGCCTGAGTGTGGATATCGACCCGCAGAGCTTTTACTGACCGGCGTTTTGGGGGCGCTGCCCCCGGAGTTCCAAATGCCAGCATTTGGAACCCCTCCCCCGGGATATTTTTGGCCAAAAGAAGCCTGGGTTTGGGCGTGGATCAGGCCGTCGCGGCAGCACCGCCGCGTTGATCGACAAAGAGATCGGTGGCCATGGCGCCAATCCACATGGCGAAGAGTGCCGCCCACGCGGTGCCAGCAAAGATCGACCCGCCGGTGACGCCCGCGCCAATGGCGCAACCGCCCGCCAGCATGGCGCCAAAGCCCATGAGAACGGCACCCGTCATGGAGCGGCGCATGTTGCTTTCGCCGTCAAAGCCCTGAAACTTGAATTCGCGGGAGATCACCGCCGCGAGGAACGAGCCGATGACAACGCCCGGGACCAGTCCGATGTCAAACTCGAGCACCGAGTTGCGGTCCAGGAAGAACATCAGCGTGTGTGCCGAAGGGCCGGAGAAGGTGGCGCTTTCGATCTGTACCGGGTCAAAGGCGACCTGGGCGAGGCCGTAGGTCAGCACCCAGCCCACGGCCACGGCAAAGCCGACTCCCGAGGCAAAGATCAGCCGCGATGCGCCAATGCGGTTCTTGCGCGCGATGACCAGCGCGAGGCAGGCCATCACCGCGCCAAAGGCGAGGCCCGACAGGTCGGGCAGGCCGAGAGTTGCGATCAGGTCCATGTTGCGTCCGCCGTCGGTGATCCAGAGGCTGGCCAGTTTGTCACGCCACGGCGACAGGATGCCTGAGAGGCTCATTTGTGCCACCACGGCGAAGATCAGGCCAGAGACCACAGACCGCAGGTTGCCATTGGCGGCCAGCACCAAGAGGCGGCCCGAACAACCGCGCGCAAGCACCATGCCAACACCGAACAGGAGCCCGCCGATGATGGCACCGGACCACGAGCCGGGCACCGCCATCATGCGGGCATCCGCCGTGTGCATCAGCCCCAGGGCCTGCGCACCCTGCACCCAGACAATCGCCGTGGAAATCGTCAGCAGCCAGACCGCCACCTTGTCACCCAGTTGCCCGCGGGCAAATTCGACCGTGGCGGCGCGCAGGCAGAACCGCGACCGTTGCGCCGCGACGCCAAAGATGATGCCCGTAATCAGGCCCAGCACAGCTGCGGTGGGCGCTTCTCCGATGTTTTCAACAAGCGTGAGGATGTCCATGGAAACCCCTTCAAGAATATGAATGGGTCGATATATGCCCGTATGGGCCATAAACGACTTTGATACAGATCACAGTTTGTCGCGTTTCGGCTCGCCAATCCGCCAAAAAGGGCATAAGTCCGAAGCATGTTAAGCAAAATGAGTCTCGCCGACGCCAAGGCCTTGGCGCTTTGGCGCCAGCCCGTCGGGCTGCTGTTCGTGATGGCAATGGCGATGCCGATTGCCTTTTACGCGTGGTATGCGCTTTTGAACAACTTCGTGATCGAAGTGGCGGATTTTGATGGCAAGGACATTGGTCTCTTGCATACGGTGCGCGAGATCCCGGGCTTTTTTGCCGTGGGTGTGATCGCCATCATCATCTTTGTGCGCGAGCAGGTCTTGGGCATGGTCTCGCTGGTATTGCTGGGCGTGGCAACGGCGTTCACGGCGTGGTTCCCGTCGCTTGGGGGGCTGTTGATGCTGACCTTCCTCAGCTCGCTGGGCTTTCATTACTACGAGACGGTCAACCAGTCCCTGCAGTTGCAATGGCTGCCCAAGGACAAGGCACCGCAGGTTCTGGGCTGGTTGATGGCGGTGGGATCGGGCATGTCCCTGGTGGTTTTTGTGCTGATCGTGCTGATGTGGGACACGCTGAATCTGACCTATAACATCGTGTTCATGGCCTCGGGTCTGGTCACGGCGGCGGCGGCGCTGTTCTGTCTCTTTGCCTATCCACAATTCGAAGCGCCAACGCCGCAGGTCAAGAAGATGATCCTTCGCAAGCGCTATTGGCTGTATTATGCGCTGCAGTTCATGTCGGGCGCACGGCGGCAGATTTTCATGGTGTTCGCAGGCTTCATGATGGTCGAGAAGTTCGGGTTCGAGGTGCATCACCTGACTGCGCTTTACCTGATCAACCTGGTCATCAACATGTTTGTAGGACCGTTACTGGGCAAGGCTGTCGCCCGGTTTGGCGAACGCGCAACGCTGATTTTCGAATACATCGGGCTGGCCATTGTGTTCCTGGCCTATGGCGGCATTTACTGGTTTGGCTGGGGGGTGACCGTGGCGGCGGTGCTTTATGTGATCGACCACATCCTGTTTTCGCTGGCGCTGGCCCTGAAGACCTATTTCCAGAAGATTGCCGATCCCGGAGACATCGCGCCCACGGCGGCGGTTGCCTTTACCATCAACCATATCGCCGCTGTTTTCCTGCCGGTCCTGTTGGGATTGTTGTGGGTGGTTTCGCCCGGTGCGGTGTTCCTGTTGGCCGCGGCCATGGCGCTGATCTCGTTGTCGCTGGCCTTGCTGGTTCCGCGCCACCCGGAAAAGGGCAATGAGACGCGGCTTAGCCGCTATGCCACGGCACCGGCGGAGTAAGGCATGGCACAGCGTGGACGTTTTCTGACCGGATCGACCATGGGGCATGTCGTGCGCATGACTCTGACCGGCGCGACGGGCATCACCTTTGTCTTCCTTGTTGATCTCGCCAATCTGTTCTGGCTGTCACAGGTGGGTGATCCAAAGCTGGTCGCTGCCATTGGGTATGCCTTTGCGGTTCAGTTCTTTTCGGTCAGTACGGGCATCGGTTTGATGATTGCCGCAACGGTGATGGTCTCAACCCGGATTGGCAAAGGGCAGCGCGAGCGCGCACGGCGCGAGGCAACCACGTCGATGATCCTGACGGTGGCGTTCCAGGCCCTGGTGGCTGCGCTGATCGTTGCGTTCCGCTATCCGCTACTGGATCTGGTGGGGGCCGAGGGCGAGACACGGGACCTCGCGGCGCGCTATCTGGCGATGACCGTGCCGTCTCTGATCATCATGGCGGTGGGACTTGTCGGGTCGGCAGTGCTGCGCGCCGAGGGGGATGGCAAGCGGGCGATGTTTGTCACGCTGACCTCGGGCACGATTTCGATGGGGGTAGACCCGTTCCTGATCCTGTACTTGGGCTGGGGGCTGGATGGCGCGGCGATCGCGCTGATCCTGTCGCGGTTCATCCTTGCGGGTATGGCGCTGCGCTTTGCGATTGGCACCCATAACCTTTTGGCGATTCCGCGCTGGCGCACGTTCAAACGGGTTCTGCGGCCCTATTTCCTCATCGCGTTTCCGGCCATGCTGACGCAGATTTCGACGCCCTTTGGCAATTACCTTCTGACTGGCGTGATTGCCGGGTTCGGAGACGATGCGGTGGGGGCATGGGCCGTTGTCAGCCGCCTGACCGTCGTGGCCTTTGGCGGCATCTTCTCACTGTCCGGGGCCATTGGCGGTATCTACGGGCAGAACTTTGGCGCCAAACAGTACGACCGCCTGCGCGACACATTCCGCGACAGCCTGATCTTTTGCGCCAGCTACACCATTGTAGCGTGGCTGTTGCTGAGCCTCTCGGCCAACTGGATGATCGCCACCTTTGGCCTCAGCGAAGAAGGCGCCGCGGTGTACCGCGCGTTCGCCTATGTCGGCTCGGCGGCCTTTGTGCTGGTGGGGGCGCTGTTCGTGTCGAACGCGACGTTCAACAGTCTGGGCAAGCCGATGCGCTCGACCCTGTCGAACTGGACCCGCGACGGTCTCTTGATGTTGCCTGCGGCGATGCTCGGGGCGGCCTGGTTTGCAGCCCCCGGCGTGGTCTATGCGCAGGCCTTGGCAGGGGGGCTTGCCGGCGCCCTTGCGGCGCTCTGGAGCTGGCATTTCCTGAAAGGCATCGGGCGCGAGGCTTGACGGCAGTCAGACAAGCGCCTAGGCCCCGGACAACCCTATCTGGAGCCATCCCATGCCCACATTTACCGCCCTGACCACTCTCCCCGGACGAGAGAACGCCGAAAAACTCAGCGAGGCGCTGGAACGCCTGACCCCGGAGCCAACCGGTGTCGGGACCTTTGAAATGGAAGATGGCTCGGGCCTGTGGGAAATTGGCGGCTATTTCACCGAGGCGCCGGATGAAACCGGGTTGGCGGTTCTGGCCGCGGCCTTTGGGGCCAAACCCTTTGCGATCTCGGAACTGCCGGACACTGACTGGGTGGCCAAGGTCAAACGCGAGTTGGTGCCGGTCGAGGCGGGACGTTTCTTTGTCTACGGCAGCCACGACGCGGACAAGGTGCCCGCAGACAAGGAACCATTGTTGATCGAGGCGGCGATGGCTTTTGGCACGGGCCACCACGGAACGACGCTGGGCTGCCTCAAGGCGCTGGACCGGCTGGCGAACGAAGGCTTTGTCGGCAAGAATGTCGCTGATATTGGTTGTGGTACAGCCGTGCTGGCGATGGGGGCCGCGCGGATCTGGCCCGACGTTGTGCTGGCCAGCGATATTGACGAGGTTGCCGTGGATGTGGCCGTGGCCAATGTGACGGCCAACGCCCTCGAAGGCCGCGTGCACTGTGTTGAAGCGGCAGGTTTTGACCATCCCGACCTGGCTGCCAAAGCCCCGTTTGATCTGGTCTTTGCCAATATCCTCAAGGCACCGCTGGTCATGCTGGCCCCTGAAATGGGGGGCAATATCTGTGCAGGTGGTCATGCAATCCTGTCTGGCATCCTGAACGAACAGGCCGACGAGGTGGTCGCGGCCTATGATGCGACCGGCTTTGATGTGCATACCCGTGAAGAGATCGGCGAATGGACCACGCTGACGTTGACGCACCGGTAAGCCAATTGAGGCAATTCTGCCCAAATTGGATGGGGTTGCCTTATTTCTGCCACAATTTTACGCCATTAAGGTCATGTTCGGTGGGGGCCGAACCTGAGAAGTCTGTCATGAGCGATTCGTATAACGAGTTTCAAGATCGTGTTGCCCGCATCTACAGTGCGCAAGGCAACAAATCCCTCCTTCGCAAGAACACCCGCGCGGTTTATGTTCAGGGCCAGGATGGCTACACCGTAATTCGCGGTCGCGAGCCCCGCCGCCCGTTCCCGTGGTCTGGCCTCGTGCTGTTGCTGGTTGCCTTTTTCATGGTGAAAGGCGCAATCATGGCCAACATGGGTCCTGAATTCTACACCCGAGAAGTGGCGCAGCTGGAACCGACAACCGTGCTCGAACATTTCCGCGTCTGGACCATGGGCGCCGACCCTGTGTCGTCCTGGGTGGCACAAATTCTGAAATCTCTCGGCTGATCCCTCCAATTCAGCAAGAAACGGCTCCGGTCTCTCTCCCGGAGCCGTTTTCTTTTGCGCGGTCCATTTCGCGTGCTCCCTGTGGGCAAGGCCCCGGACAAAAAAAGAACCGCAGCCGGGAGGAGCTGCGGTTCTCTTTGATCTTACGATCCGAAAACAACGGGCGGTGACGAAAGCTTCGTCAGCCGATGTTTTCGATGTCTGCGCGGGTCAGACCGATGTCGTCCAGCTCGCGGTTGGTGAGTGCCGACAGAGCGACGCGTGTTGCACGCTTGTCGTTCCAGTCTACAACTGCGCCAACCAGAGCGGCGAAGGCTTGGCCAATACGGCCAGCAAAACCAGCAGTTTCAAACTGCACGCGGGTGGTGTCAAAAGCGGCCATATCAATCTTCCTTCTGTTTTGGTTGATGGTCTGCGTTTTCGTAAAGCCGCATTTAGGGGCAGTTTGCCAAAGGAACAAGCAGCGAAAATTGCATAGGTGATATGCAATGTGCGCATATGTTAAATCCTGCGTAACCTATGGTTACAAAAGGTAAAAATCCGTGTCAGCACGTGTCGTAATCTGACGTTTCCAGTGTCGTTTTCAGGCCGGGCAATGTTCCTATTGCATAGCCGCGCCAAACCTATGCTTTGTGTGCAAAGCTCTTGGGTTTGTTCTGGTTTTGTGCTAGTGGGTCAAAAAAGCAACAAAACGTGGCAGGTGGGCGAAGAAATGCGGATACTTGGAATCGATCCAGGCTTGCGGAACATGGGGTGGGGCGTGATCGAGGCCCACGGCAGCCGACTCAGTCACGTCGCAAATGGTATTTGCCACTCGGTCGGCGAGGATCTGGCCAGCAGGCTGTTGTCGCTGCATGACCAACTGGTCGAGGTCGTGGAACGGTATGCCCCAGAGCAGGCAGCGGTGGAAAACACCTTCGTCAACAAGGATGCGGTGGGCACGCTGAAGCTGGGCCAGGCCAGGGGCATTGCCCTGTTGGTTCCGGCCAGGGCGGGGCTGACCGTGGGAGAGTATGCTCCCAACAAGGTTAAGAAAACCGTCGTGGGTGTGGGCCATGCGGACAAGCAGCAGGTTGCCTATATGGTCAAGCTGCAGCTGCCGGGCGTGGTGATCAACGGGCCGGATGCCGCTGATGCGCTGGCGATTGCCATGTGCCACGCCCATTACATGCGCCCCGGCACCGGGCTGGAAGCGGCTTTGAAGAGGGCAGGCGCATGATCGGAAAAATCTCGGGCCGGATTGATTATCGCAGCACCGATCACGTTTTGATCGACGTGCGGGGCGTGGGCTATATGGTCTATTGCTCGGACCGCACCATGGCGGCGTTGCCGAGCAATGGCGAGATGGTGACGCTCTACACTGATCTGTTGGTGCGCGAAGACCTTCTGCAGCTCTTTGGCTTTACCTCGCTTCTTGAAAAGGAATGGCACCGGCTCTTGATGTCGGTACAGGGCATCGGGGCCAAGGCTTCGCTGGCGATCCTCGGGGCTTTGGGGGCGGAAGGGGTTGGTCGGGCAGTCACGCTGGGCGATGTCACCGCGATCAAGGCCGCAAAGGGTGTAGGTCCCAAGACCGCGCAGCGCGTGGTGATCGAGTTGAAGGACAAGGCGCCCGGCGTCATGGCGCTGGGAGGCACGCTGTCGCAGGCCACGGGCGAGGCGCCGGCGTCTGACGATGTGCTGGAGGAGCCGTTGGATTCGCCGGCGCGAACCCCGGTGGCGCGTGGGGCAAGCGGGGCTGCCGCGGCCTCGACCCAGGCCGAGGCGCTGTCGGCGCTGTCGAACCTAGGGTATGGTCCGGGCGACGCGGCGCAGGCTGTGGCGCAGGCATCCGGGGATGACCCCGAAGCAGATACGCCCGCGCTGATCCGCGCGGCCTTGAAACTGCTCGCGCCAAAAGGTTAAGAGATGGAAAGATTTTCTAGAAAATCTTTCTCCCCGCCAATTCTTCTAGAAGAATTGGCCCCCCAGGAGAGATCATGAGCGAACCCGACCCGACATTGCGCCCCGAGCCGCGGCCCGAGGATGCCGACCGCGCCCTGCGTCCCCAGGCGTTGGAAGAGTTCATTGGTCAGGCCGAGGCCCGTGCCAATCTGCGGGTCTTTATCGAATCGGCCCGCCGCCGGGGCGAGGCCATGGACCACACGCTTTTCCATGGCCCTCCGGGTCTTGGGAAAACCACACTGGCGCAGATCATGGCGCGCGAGCTGGGGGTGAATTTCCGCATGACCTCGGGGCCGGTTCTGGCCAAGGCCGGAGATCTGGCGGCGATCCTGACCAACCTGGAAACCCGTGATGTGTTGTTCATCGACGAGATTCACCGCCTGAACCCGGCGGTGGAAGAGGTGCTGTATCCGGCGATGGAGGATTTCGAGCTGGACTTGGTGATCGGCGAAGGCCCCGCTGCGCGCACAGTCCGCATCGAGTTGCAGCCCTTTACACTGGTTGGGGCAACCACACGTCTGGGATTGCTTACGACGCCGTTGCGGGATCGGTTTGGAATTCCGACCCGGCTGCAGTTTTACACCGAGGACGAGTTGCACGAGATCGTCACCCGCAACGCCCGCAAGCTGGGTGTGCCTGCGGATGAGGGCGGCGCGCGCGAGATTGCGCGGCGCTCGCGCGGGACGCCGCGGATTGCCGGACGGCTGTTGCGCCGGGTGGTGGATTTTGCACTGGTCGAAGGGGATGGCCGGGTGACCCGCGATCTGTCGGATAGTGCGTTGACCCGCCTTGGGGTGGATCACCTGGGGCTGGACGGCGCCGATCGCCGGTATCTGACCTTCATCGCCGAGAACTACGGTGGTGGCCCGGTGGGGATCGACACGATTTCGGCGGCCCTGAGCGAGGCGCGTGATGCCATTGAAGAGGTGATTGAACCTTTCCTGTTGCAGCAGGGGCTGGTGCAGCGCACGCCGCGTGGGCGGATGTTGGCGCAGAAGGCCTGGCGACATCTGGGGTTGCAGGCACCAAGGCGGCCGGATCAGACGGAACTGTTTGAGTAGGGGCGCTGCCCCTCTGGGCCGTTGGCCCATTCACCCCGGGATATTTTTGGCCAAAAGAAACCAGCCGGGGCATGGTGATCTTCGGGGGGTTGCGATTTAGGCCGCATGCCGGGTATTTGGCGGGCATGACCGGAGCTCTTGCCATGACACCTGAAGCCGTTGAAAACCTCTTTACCAATCGCAATGGAAACTATGTCTTTGCGCGCTGGGGGCGCCCCATTGTGCCGATCGTGTTTGGTGTCGAGGATCAGACCCTGGCCACCGTGAAGGGCGCGATTGAGGCGGTTGCCGTGCTGGCGGGCCATCAGATGGCCGAGACGGACCCCGAGCTTGGTGCCAATCTGATGGTGTTCTTTTTCCGTGAATGGGACGAATTGCTGGGCGTGCCTGATCTGGATCGCCTGATCCCTGACCTTGCGCCGCTTGTGGCGCGGCTGAAGGCGGGGGACGCAACGCAGTACCGGGCGTTCCGGTTCGACGATCAAGGTGCCATTCAGGCGGCGTTTGTTTTCCTGCGCATGAATGACGAGATGTCGCGGATTCCGGCGGAAACGCTGGCGCTGGGGCAGGCCGTGCAGACCATCCTTTTGTGGTCAGAGGCTGCCTTTGCCGAGACCTCGCCGCTGGCGGTGCTACCTGACAGCGGCGCAACCGTGCTGCGCCCCGAGATCGCTGCGATCATCGCGGCAGCCTATGACCGCATGATGCCTGTCGCTGCGGATGATAGCAGCCATGCGCTGCGTATCTTTGCGCGGCTCAGGCTTGATCCCGAGGGCTGATGCGCAGTTTTGTGGCGCTGGAGTTGCCGGATGCGGTGCGCGGCGAGATTGTCGCGCTCCAGGCTGCGTTGCGCCCCGGACGCAAGGTGCCCGAGGAAAACCTGCACCTGACGCTGGCCTTTCTGGATGATCAGCCCGAGCCGGTGTTACAGGCACTGCATGACCACCTGAGCCAATGGCAGGCAGCGCCCTTTGATCTGTGTTTGACCGGGTTGGATATGTTCGGCGGTAAACGCCCCAGGCTCCTCTATTTGAGTGTTGCGGCCAATCCGGCGCTAATAGCCGTACACCGCCATGTGCGCCAGATAGCGCGGGAGGTTGGCATAGATCTGCCGCGTGAGAGGTTTCGACCACATGTGACCCTCGCGCGGTTTGGCCGAGACCTGCATGAGGAACAAATGGCACAGATTGGCCGTTTCATGGCCAGATACGGTTCGGTGACGATGCCGCCCTTTGAGGTCAGCCAGGTTCATCTGTTTGGCTCTACTTTGCATCCTGAGGGTGCAGTGCACGAGGTGTTGGCGACCTATCCGCTCAGGACGTGACGTCCGGGGTTGCCTTCCTTCGGCCCAGTTGCTTTTGTGACGCCATGTTCTGAGTGAGCCTACCCATGACCCACAAGCTACCGATCCGCGTCTACTATGAAGACACAGACATGGCGGGCATCGTCTATTACGCCAACTACCTGCGCTATATTGAGCGGGGGCGCAGCGAATGGGTGCGTGACAATGGCATGGACCAGAACGCCATGAAGGCCGAAGGCGTGGTGTTTGCGGTGCGCCGGGTTGAGGCGGATTACCTGCAACCGGCCAAGCTGGACGACGAACTGGTTGTGGAAACCGATGTGCTCAGCGTCACGGCGGCGCGCATGGTGATGGAACAACACGTCAAGCGCGGCGGAGAGGTTCTGTTTCACGCCATGGTCACCGTCGTGTGCATTGGTGACAATGGCATGCCCACCCGACTTCCGGCGAAAGTTCGCCAAATGTTGAACTGACACAGGCGAATTCGCGCATATGACGCCAAATTGATGGTGTTCCCCCTGCCTTTCCTGTAGGTTTCCTGCAAAACAGGGCCTGAAAATGGGCCGAACAATGAGCAGGCAGATTACATGGACGTCGAATTCTCGATGTGGAGGCAGATTGCTGAAGCCTCTTTTGTTGTACAAATTGTGATGGTGATGCTGGTGGGCGCGTCCTTTTGGTCGTGGTCGGTCATCATCCAGAAACTCATCTCTTACCGGACGGCGCGCAGCGAAGCGGCAAGCTTTGACCGGTCCTTCTGGTCGGGAGAACCGCTGGACGGGCTGTTCGAAGAGATCGGGCCCACCCCCAAGGGGCGGTCGCAGCGGATTTTTGCAGCCGGCATGATGGAGTGGCGGCGCAGTCACCGTCAGGATGGCGGGTTGATCGCCAATGCCACCAGCCGGATTGACCGCTCGATGGATGTCGCCATCGCGAAAGAATCCGAAGACCTGCAGAAAGGCTTGCAGATCCTCGCCACGGTTGGCTCGACGGCCCCGTTCCTGGGCCTGTTCGGCACGGTCTGGGGGATCATGAACTCGTTTATCGCCATCGCGGGTGAGCAGAACACCAACCTTGCGGTTGTTGCGCCGGGTATTGCCGAGGCGCTGCTGGCGACCGCGCTGGGTCTGCTCGCCGCCATTCCGGCGGTGATCTTCTACAACAAACTCAACGCTGACAGTGACCGCATCATCTCAGGCTATGAGGCATTTGCCGACGAGTTTGCCACCATCCTCAGCCGCCAGTTGGACGCCTGAGACATGGGGGCAGGGGTAGCCAAAAAAACGGGTGGCGGGTCGCGCAGACGGCGGCGCAGCCGGGCGCAGCCGATGGCCGAGATCAACGTGACGCCCTTTGTCGACGTGATGCTGGTGCTGCTGATCATCTTTATGGTGGCCGCCCCCTTGCTGACCGTCGGCGTACCGGTGGAATTGCCCAAGACGTCGGCCAACCCCCTGCCGGGTGAACAAGAGGCGCCGCTGACGGTGACCATTTCTGCGGATGGCTCGGTGGCGATCCAGACCACGCCGACGCCGATGGATCAACTGGTGCCCAAGCTGCGCGCCATTGCGGCCGAGAGGTCGTCTGACCGGGTGTTCCTGCGGGCTGACGGCGCGCTGCCCTATGAAATCGTTGTGCAGATCATGGGCGCGCTCAACGCCGGAGGCTTTTCGGATATCGGCCTTGTCACTGACATCGGCGGCCCGGCGCTGGACGCGCCTGCGAACTGAGGCCGCCCATGCATATCGGGCATTATATCTCGGGACTGGCCCATGCCGGGGTGATCGGCTGGGCGCTTTGGGGCGGCAGTTTTCGCGACGACCCGCCACCGTTCGAGGTGTCCGGTGTGTCGATTGTCACCACCGAAGAATTTGAACGGGCCTTGGCGGCAGAGCAGTCGCCATTGACCGCGACCGAGGTCACAGTGCCTGTGGCGCCATCCCTGTCCGACGCGGCCCCGGCGCTGTCCTCCGAGGCTGATGAGACACCGGAGTTGCAAACCCCCGATAGTGCCAGCGCCGAAGACCCCGACAGCCAGCCTGACCTGAGTGACATCACCGCGCCGAAACCTGCCGAGGTGACGGATACTGCGCCAACGCTGTCACCTCCGGGCGAGGAAATGGCCGTGCTGATCCCGCGCGACCAGACACGGCCCATGGTGCGCCCTTCGGACCGTGTGGCGCCGCAACCTGTCGCACCGCCGCCGCCGGATACCAAAATCGACGAGGTCTTGCAGGAAGCGACCAAGCCGGATGACACCCCGAGTGATAATGTCGAAGAACCCAAGGAAGAGACCGCCCCCGAAGAGGCCGCGACCGAAATCGTGACCGAGGCCAAGGAACAGGTGGCCCTGGCGCCCAAGGCCTCTTTGCGCCCTGTGCTGCGTCCCGGCTCGCGCCCGACGCCGCGTCCGCAGACCAACAGCGGCAGCGCGGCTTCCAGTTCGACGGATGCTGCCGTTGCGGCCGTGCTGGGCGAAGAGCCTGCCGCGCCTAGTGGTCCGCCGCTGACCCAGGGCGAAAAGGACTCGATGCGCATTTCGGTGCAGAACTGCTGGGTGGTGGATGTCGGCGGGCAATCGTCAAACGTCACCGTCACGGTGCGTTTCAACCTTGATCGCGAGGGCAAAGTGTCCAGTGCGATTGAGCTGTTGTCGTCCCAAGGCGGCGATGATCGTGCAGTGGAAACCGCCTATCAATCCGCCCGGCGCGCCATCCTGCGCTGCCAAAAAGGTGGCTATAAACTGCCGATTGAGAAATATGACCATTGGCGTGAGGTCGAAATCACGTTTAATCCGGAGAAAATGAGGCTGAAATGATGCGTTTGCTGGCAAGTCTGTTGATGGGCGTGATGGTCCTGGGGTCCATGGCCATGGCCCAGAGCGGTCCCTTGCGGATCGAGATCACCGATGGTGTGGTCGAACCCTTGCCCTATGCGGTGCCGGAATTTGTTGCCGAAAGTTCCGGTGCCAACCAGCTTGCCGCCGATCTGTCGCGTGTCATTGCCGAGGATCT
The DNA here is from genome assembly GCF_003990645.1 of Shimia sediminis. Lineage (GTDB taxonomy): Bacteria > Pseudomonadota > Alphaproteobacteria > Rhodobacterales > Rhodobacteraceae > Shimia > Shimia sediminis. Next base: position 96,067 of record NZ_RYZK01000006.1, on the reverse strand, counting down.
CTCGGGCACCGGCCTGTTTCGGGAGATCCCCGAAAAGGCGCATATCAGCCAGATCACCAATTTCTCCAGCCCCGTACAGTTTGCCGACTGGAAGGCGATCAATGCGCAGGCGCTGATCACCGGCGCGGTCTCGGTTTCGGGCAATAACCTCGAAGTCAAGTTCCGCGTCTATGACGTTTTTGCCGGTCAGGAATTGGGCAATGGTCTGCGCTTTAAGGGCACCACCGATGGCTGGCGGCGCATGGCGCATAAGGTGGCTGATGCGGTCTATAGCCGGATCACCGGCGAGGGCGGCTATTTCGACAGCCGCGTGGTCTTTGTCTCCGAGACCGGCCCCAAGAACGACCGCCGCAAGCGGCTGGCCATCATGGATTACGATGGGGCGGGCCTGCAATACCTGACGGATTCCAATGCCATCGTTCTGGCCCCGCGGTTTTCGCCGACCGGCGACAAGGTGCTTTATACGTCTTATGAAACCGGCTTTCCGCGGGTCTTTGTGCTGGACGTGGGCAACGTCCAACGCAAGGTCCTGCAGGATCAGGAAGGCACGATGAGCTTTGCACCGCGTTTTGCGCCGGATGGCAAAAGCGTGGTGATGTCGATCACCCAGAATGGCAACACCGATATCTTTTCGATGCCGATCAACGGTGGCAATCCGCGCCGCCTGACCTCGTCCCCCGCCATCGACACCGCCCCGAGCTTTAGCCCGGATGGCAAACAGATCGTCTTTGAAAGCGACCGCTCGGGCAATCAGCAGCTTTATGTGATGAGCGCCAATGGTGGTGAGCCTAAGCGCATCAGCTTTGGTCAGGGCCGCTACGGGACGCCCGTCTGGAGCCCGCGCGGTGACCTCATCGCCTTTACCAAGCAGAACAAGGGCCGCTTTCACATCGGCGTCATGCGCGCCGACGGCAGCGAAGAGCGTTTGCTGACCGCATCCTTTCTGGACGAAGGCCCTACATGGGCCCCCAATGGCCGCGTGATCATGTTCACCCGCGAAACCCAAGGGGCGGACGGGTCTGCGGCGCTCTATTCCGTGGACGTCTCGGGGCGTAACCTGAAAAAAGTCCGCGTGCAGGGCGGGGCGTCTGACCCGGCGTGGTCACCATTGCAGTAACAACATCCGATTTTGCCCTGAGGCCGCGCCCATGGTAGAAAGAGACATAACGAGAAAACGCGAAAGCGAGGCATTGAAATGAGCAGTTTTACCAAAGTGGCCCTGTTGCTGGCGGGATTGGCGCTGGCGGGCTGTGACAACTCCGGCGTCTTTGGTCTGGATGACACCCTGGGCAACGATGCCGCGACCGAGGCGAATTACGAACAGGGCAGCGTCGACGACCCCACGTCGGTGGCGCATTTCCAACAGGTTGTAGGCGACCGTGTGTTGTTTACCGTCGATCAGTCCGACCTCACCGAGGACGGCAAACTGGTGCTTTTGAGCCAGGCCAACTGGCTCTTGGAAAACAGCGCCTACAACGCCGTCATCGAAGGTCATGCCGATGAACAGGGCACCCGCGAATACAACCTCGCGCTTGGGGCCCGCCGCGCCAGCGCGGTGAAAGAGTTCCTGGTCTCCCGCGGCATCGCAGGCACGCGTCTGCGTACGGTGAGTTACGGCAAGGAACGCCCGATCGAAGTCTGCTCGGCCGAGGCCTGCTATGCCCAGAACCGCCGTGCCGTGACCATTCTGCAAGCTGACCTCAGCGGCTGATAAGGAAGACCCCGATGCGCCTGATCGCGACTTGTTTTCTGGCTGTTACCCTGGCTTTGCCGGTTGGGGCACAGGCCCAGACCACTGAAACCCTCGCCGATATCCGCCAACAGCTTTCGGTGCTCTATGTCGAGTTGCAAAAGCTCAAACGCGAGTTGTCGACCACCGGCGCGCCAGCGGGCGTGAACGTGGGCGGCACGACGCTGGACCGCCTGAACGCCATCGAGGATGAGCTACGACGCCTGACCGGGCGCACGGAGCAACTGGAGAACCGCGTGGAACGGGTGGTACAGGACGGCACCAACCGCATTGGTGACCTCGAATTCCGGCTGGTTGAGCTTGAGGGCGGTGACCTCTCTACTTTGGGTGAGACCACCACACTTGGTGGCGATGTCGCGGTGCCATCCCTGTCGGATGGGACGCTGACCGAAACGGCGCCAACCACCGAGACCGAGCTCGCCGTGGGGGAAAACGCCGACTATCGCCGTGCCCGTGCGGCCTTGGATGGCGGTGACTACACCAGTGCGGAAACCCAATTCTCGGCGTTTCTGGCCACCTATCCCGGCAGCCCCCTGGCCCCGCAGGCGCATCTTGGCCTTGGCCTGGCGATGGAGGGCAAAGGCTCGTCCGATCAGGCCGCTATCGCACGGGCATTCCTGGAAAGTTATTCCAGCGACATGACCAGCCCGGTTGCGGATCAGGCGCTGTTTCATCTTGGTAAATCGCTGGGTCATCTTGGCAAGATCAACGAGGCCTGCGTGACTCTGGGCGAGGTCCACGCCCGCCACCCCGGTTCTGACATGGTGGTGCAGGCGCAGACCGAAATGCGCAATCTGGGGTGTTCGTGACACCAACAGAAATCGCGGCACTTTTTGATCGGCACTTCTCTGATGCCTTGCCTTCATCGGTTGGTGTTGCCGTTTCCGGCGGCAGCGACTCGCTGGCTCTGTTGCACCTCGCGGCGGATTGGGCGGCCTGCCATGGCATCGCCGTCCATGCCGCCACTGTCGATCACGGTTTGCGCCCCGAGGCCAAGGACGAGGCCCGTCACGTCTCTGACCTCTGCGCAGGGCTGAACATCCCGCATTCGGTTCTCAGTTGGCAGGGTTGGGACGGGCAGGGCAACCTGCAGGCCGAGGCCCGCAAAGCCCGCTATCACCTCTTGGCCGAGTGGGGACAGGCCCATGACCTCGACCAAATCCTGATTGGCCACACCCAGGACGATCAGGCCGAAACCTTTCTGATCCGCCTATGTCGCAAGTCCGGTGTCGAAGGACTTGCCGCGATGCAGCCGGTGTTTGATCGCCACGGGCAACGATTTGGCCGCCCATTGCTGGGTGTCGCACGCGACTCTCTACGGGAGCTGTTGCAGGCGCGTCACGTCACCTGGTGTGACGACCTGTCCAACACGGACCCCACGTTCGACCGGGTCCGTGCGCGCGAAGCTCTGCGCCATCTGTCTCCGCTGGGCCTTGCGGCAGAGACACTGGCGGCGGTGTCACGGAATCTGGCGTCTGCCCGGGATGCGTTGGATCATGTCACACGACAAACTGCGCAAACCTGTTGCCGGGTGGAACACGGTGACGTTGTGTTTGAGGCGGCGTCGCTTTTTGCGCTGCCGGACGAGATCACCCATCGCCTGTTGGGATCGGCACTGAAATGGATTTCCGGCAGTGAGTATGCACCACGCAGCGAGTCGATCGCTAAACTGCGCGCCGCGTTGCGTGCCGGGCAGACCGCAACCCTGTCGGGATGCCTTGCCACAGCCGCAAGGGGCGAGATTCGCCTGACACGAGAGGCTGGCGCGGTTCAGGGCCTCATCTCGCAGACACCAAGGTGGGATCGCTGGGAAATCACCGGTCCCTGGCAAGAGGGCATGCAGATTCGCGCGCTCTCGTCTCGGGATCTCTCCGGGCTGCCCGAGTGGCGCGACACAGGTTTGCCACGCAAATCTCTCCTCGCCAGCCCTGCGGTGTGCTATGATGAAATCCTCATCTCGGCGCCGCTTGCGGGGTTTGCGCAAGGCTTTGCTGCTAATCTTTTGCCCAATCGTGCAAATTTGCCGGTTCTGGGCGACTGACATGCGATAATTCGCATTGAACATGCTGTCGTGATGTCTATTTAACAGTACAGTCTGCCGTGATAGGGACGGCGTAGACCGACGACTGGGAGAAATTGCCTTGGGCAACGCACGCAATATCGCATTCTGGGTGGTTCTGTTTCTGCTGATCCTGGCCCTGTTCAACTTGTTCAGTGGCGGCAACAGCACGCTACAAAGCCGCGCGGTCGGGTACTCCGACTTTGTTGCAGCTGTCGAGGCCGGGCAGGTCTCCAGCGTAACGCTCGACGGCGAACAGGTTCGCTACAAGTCCAGTGATGGCAGCGACTTTGTCACCATCATGCCGCAGGACGCCGAGGTCACCTCGCTCCTGCTTGAATCCGGGGTTCCGGTCGAGGCGGAAAGCCAGCAGCAGTCGGGCTTTCAGTCCTTCATCCTGTCGCTTCTGCCGTTCCTTCTGCTGATCGGTGTCTGGATCTACTTCATGAACCGCATGCAGGGCGGTGGCAAAGGCGGCGCCATGGGCTTTGGCAAATCCAAGGCCAAGATGCTGACCGAGAAACAAGGCCGCGTGACCTTTGATGATGTCGCGGGCATTGATGAGGCCAAGGAAGAGCTGGAAGAGATCGTGGAATTCCTGCGCAACCCGCAGAAATTCTCGCGCCTTGGCGGCAAGATTCCCAAGGGTGCATTGCTGGTGGGCCCTCCGGGCACCGGTAAAACCCTTCTGGCACGTGCCATTGCAGGCGAGGCCGGTGTGCCGTTCTTCACCATCTCTGGCTCGGACTTTGTGGAAATGTTCGTCGGTGTCGGTGCATCCCGTGTCCGCGACATGTTCGAACAGGCCAAGAAAAACGCGCCTTGTATCGTCTTTATCGACGAAATCGACGCCGTGGGTCGCCATCGTGGCGCAGGCTACGGCGGTGGCAACGATGAACGCGAGCAGACATTGAACCAGCTGCTTGTCGAGATGGATGGGTTTGAGGCCAACGAAGGCGTCATCATCCTCGCCGCGACCAACCGCAAGGATGTTCTGGACCCTGCATTGCTGCGTCCGGGCCGTTTTGACCGCAACGTGACTGTCGGCAACCCCGACATCAAAGGCCGCGAGAAAATCCTCGGTGTGCACGCCCGCAAGACCCCGTTGGGTCCCGACGTGGACCTGCGCATCATCGCGCGGGGTACACCGGGCTTTTCCGGTGCCGATCTGGCGAACCTCGTCAACGAGGCAGCGCTGATGGCAGCCCGTGTGGGACGCCGTTTTGTCACTATGGAAGATTTCGAATCTGCCAAGGACAAGGTCATGATGGGCGCCGAGCGCCGTTCGATGGTGCTGACCCAGGACCAGAAAGAGAAAACCGCCTATCACGAAGCGGGCCACGCGGTTGTGGGCCTCGCCCTGCCGGAATGTGACCCGGTTTACAAGGCGACGATCATCCCGCGCGGTGGCGCGCTGGGCATGGTGGTATCTCTGCCGGAAATGGACCGCCTGAACTATCACCGTGATGAATGCGAACAACGCCTCGCGATGACCATGGCCGGTAAAGCCGCCGAGGTGATCAAGTATGGTGAGGACCACGTCTCTAACGGTCCCGCCGGTGACATCATGCAGGCCAGCCAATTGGCGCGCGCCATGGTGATGCGCTGGGGCATGTCGGACAAGGTCGGCAATATCGACTACGCCGAAGCCCACGAAGGCTACAGCGGCAACACCGCCGGTTTCTCGGTCTCGGCCCATACCAAAGAGCTGATCGAAGAAGAGGTAAAGCGCTTTATCCAGACCGGTTATGACCGCGCCATGGAAATCCTGCTCGAACGCAAGGATGAATGGGAACGTCTGGCCGAGGGTCTTCTGGAATACGAAACCCTGACCGGCGACGAGATCAAGCGCGTCATGAAGGGTGAACCGCCCCATGCCGAAGACGATGGTGACGACGCCGACGAAGGCAGCGCGCCCAGCGTGACCGCCATTCCGAAAACCAAGCCCCGCAGCAAGCCCTCGGGCGAGGGCGGGATGGAGCCGGAACCCTCTGCATGACGTCTGAGACGACACAACAAGATTGGAACCCCGGGGCCTATGACAGGTTCCGGGGTTTGCGCTTGCAGCCTGCGCTCGACCTGTTGTCGCGTGTGGGGGAATTGCCCAATGGCACGGTGGTGGACCTTGGGTGCGGCAATGGCGTGATGGGCCCTGCGCTGGGTGCACGTTTTCCGCGCCGCAAGATCGTGGCCGTCGACAATTCGCCCGCCATGCTGGAAAAAGCCGCCGAGGCGCGGGACTATGCCGTGCTGCAAGAGGGCGACATTGCCACCTGGCATCCGGACCTTACGCCTGCACTGATCTTTTCCAACGCGGCCCTGCAGTGGCTGGGGGATCATGACCGGCTGTTGCCCCGTTTGGCTGACCTGTTGCCCGCTGGTGGCGTGCTGGCCGTGCAAATGCCGCATCAGAATGCCGCCATCTCGCATGCTGGCTGGAACGAGGCTTTTGCCGGTCTGTTTGGCGACCAGCAGGTAGATCAGGGTCCAATGGTTCTGGAGCCAGAACAGTATTTCGATATGTTGTCGCCGCTGGGTGACGTGAATGTCTGGCAAGTCACCTATCACCAGCACCTGGACGCCTCCGACCGGGGCCATCCCGTGCGCCGCTTTACCGAAAGCACCTATGCGCGGCCTTTCCTCAACGCCGTGGACGCAGGCGACCAAGACCGCTTGATCGACGCCTATGAAGCGATTATTGCCCCGCACTACCCGTTGCGCGGCGATGGCTCTTGCCTGTTTCCGTTCCGCCGCCTGTTCTTCACCCTGCGCGTCCTGTGACGCACTGACCCGAGATCGTGATATGCCCGCCCTGTTGCCCACCGAGTTTTTTGCTGAAATCCTTTGGCTCGGCCGTGTGGCCGACAGCGTCGAAGACCTGAGCGCCGAGCCGCTTGACGCCATGGACCTGAGTTTCGAAGGCATCCCCGAGGATTGCCATGCGGGTCTCACGCGGGCCTCTTGCAGCCGTGTCAGGGCGCAGCACCCGCGCGGCACCACCATTGCCAACACACGTCAGGTGTCGATTCTCTCGGCAGAGGAACTGGAAGAGATTTCCGATACTCTCGGCATTGACGAATTCGACCCCGCCTGGATCGGGGCCTCGATGATCCTGCGTGGTATTCCGGACTTTACCCATGTGCCACCGTCTTCGCGTCTGCAGGCTGACAATGGCGCCTGCCTGGTGGTGGACATGGAAAACCGCCCCTGCGTCCTGCCGGGCCGCGTGATCGAAAAACAAAACCCCGGACACGGCAAGGCTTTCAAGACCGCAGCCCTGAAAAAACGCGGTGTCACGGCCTGGGTCGAGCGCGAAGGCACGCTGGCTGTCGGTGACATTCTGCGGCTGCATATCCCCGACCAACGCGCCTGGGCGCATTTGGAATCGGCCCGCGCGGAATAGGGCGCCCTCCCGGGTCTCGGCAAAAATACGTTTCCAAAAAGAAACCTTCCCTGTCGCAACCGACGCAACAGGCGTGGGAAATGTCGGAAATGCAACCTGCGTCAGCGGCGGTTGACGGTATGCCTATGTCCACAAAGTAAATCCCTTCACCGTCCGGGACAGGAACCGCCATGAGCTACAAGAGTGATATCGAAATTGCCCGCGAGGCAAAGAAACGCCCGATTCAGGAAATCGGTCAAAAGATCGGGATCGGGTCAGATGACCTGCTGCCCTACGGCCACGACAAGGCCAAGGTCAGCCAGAGCTTCATCAACTCGGTTCAGGACCGTGAAGACGGTAAGCTGATCCTGGTGACCGCGATCAACCCGACCCCTGCGGGCGAAGGTAAGACCACCACCACCGTGGGTCTGGGCGATGGCCTGAACCGCATCGGCAAAAACGCGATGATCTGTATCCGCGAAGCGTCCTTGGGTCCGAACTTTGGCATGAAGGGCGGCGCTGCAGGCGGCGGCTATGCACAAGTTGTGCCGATGGAGGACATGAACCTTCACTTCACCGGTGACTTCCACGCCATCACCTCGGCGCACTCGCTTCTGTCGGCGATGATCGACAACCACATCTACTGGGGCAACGAGCTGGAAATCGACGAACGCCGCGTGGCCTGGCGTCGTGTGGTCGACATGAACGACCGCGCCCTGCGTGACATCGTTGTGTCGCTTGGCGGCGTATCCAACGGCTTCCCGCGTCAGACCGGCTTTGACATCACCGTGGCTTCCGAAGTCATGGCGATCCTCTGCCTCGCCAACGATCTGGAAGACCTGCAAAAGCGTCTGGGCGACATCATCGTGGCCTACACCCGCGAGCGCAAAGCGATCTACTGCCGCGACATCGGTGCGGATGGCGCCATGACCGTTCTGCTGAAAGACGCGATGCAGCCGAACCTGGTGCAGACCCTGGAAAACAACCCGGCCTTTGTACACGGCGGCCCGTTTGCCAACATCGCCCACGGCTGTAACTCGGTCACCGCCACCAAGACCGCGCTGAAGCTTTGCGACTATGTCGTGACCGAAGCGGGCTTTGGCGCCGACCTGGGTGCTGAGAAGTTCATGAACATCAAGTGCCGCAAAGCCGGTATCGCGCCTTCGGTTGTGGTGCTGGTTGCCACCGTGCGCGCGATGAAGATGAACGGCGGCGTGGCCAAGGCGGACCTCGGCGAAGAAAACGTCGAAGCGGTTGAAGCCGGTTGCGCCAACCTCGGCCGTCACATCGAGAACGTCAAATCCTTTGGCGTACCGGTTGTGGTTGCCATCAACCACTTCGTCACCGACACCGACGCCGAAGTGCAGGCGGTCAAGGACTACGTTGACTCGCACGGCTCCGAAGCGATCCTGTCGCGTCACTGGGAACTGGGCTCGGAAGGTTCAGAAGATCTGGCCAAGCGCGTGGCGGAAATCGCCGATGCGGACGCTGCCAACTTTGCGCCGATCTACCCCGACGAGATGTCGCTGTTCGACAAGATCGACACCATCGCCAAGCGCATCTACCGCGCTGACGAAGTGCTTGCCGACCAGAAGATCCGCAACCAGCTGAAAGACTGGGAAGCGGCCGGGTACGGCAACCTGCCGGTCTGCATGGCCAAGACGCAGTATTCGTTCTCGACCGACCCGACTCTGCGCGGTGCACCCACCGGTCACTCGGTTCCCGTGCGCGAAGTGCGCCTGTCGGCAGGCGCCGGTTTCATCGTGGTTGTCTGCGGTGAAATCATGACCATGCCCGGCCTGCCACGCACGCCGGCGGCGAAATCGATCTGCCTCAATGACGCAGGCGAGATCGAAGGCTTGTTCTAAGCCCAAAAATGCGCTTTCTGCGGTTCGGGAACGCCGGACCGCAGAAAGACGAACCATGACCACGCTGACACCTCCGGAAAACTGCCAGTCGATGCAGGCGCTACGCGCGGAAATCGACGCATTGGATCGGGACCTTGTTGAAATGCTGGCGCGACGTGCAACCTACATCGACCGCGCGATCGAGCTGAAACAGGCCAACGGCTGGCCCGCCCGCATTCCTGACCGTGTTGAAGAGGTGGTCGACAAGGTTTGCCAGACGGCCAAGGCACAGGGGCTGGACCCCGCATTGACCGAGACCCTTTGGCGGCAATTGATTGACTGGTCCATCACGCGCGAGGCGCAAGTGATCCGGGCCGAGTAAGAGGGAAAGCAAAATGGCGGCACATGTAATCGACGGCAAGGCCTTTGCGGCCACGGTGCGCGAAAAAGTGGCGGGGCACGTCTCCCGTCTCAAGGAAGAAAACGGCATTACCCCCGGTCTGGCCGTGGTGCTGGTGGGCGAAGATCCCGCAAGCCAGGTCTATGTCCGCTCCAAGGGCAAGCAGACGGTCGAAGTCGGCATGAACTCTTACGAGCACAAAATGGACGCTGACACCTCGGAAGAAGATCTTCTGGCGGTCATCGACCAGCTGAACAACGACGCTTCGGTGCATGGCATTCTGGTGCAACTGCCGCTGCCGGGTCATCTGAACGAAGACCTCATCATCAACTCTATCGCGCCGGAAAAAGACGTCGACGGCTTCCACATTTCCAATGTCGGCCTGCTGGGCACCGGTCAGAAATCGATGGTGCCCTGCACCCCGCTCGGCTGCCTGATGATGCTGCGCGATCACCATGGATCGCTCTCGGGCATGAATGCCGTGGTGATTGGCCGTTCGAACATCGTGGGCAAGCCGATGGCGCAGCTTCTTCTGGGTGACAGCTGCACCGTGACCATCGCACACAGCCGCACCAAGGACCTGCCCGAAGTGGTGCGTGGCGCCGACATCGTGGTTGCCGCCGTAGGCCGCCCCGAAATGGTTCCGGGTGACTGGATCCGCGAAGGTGCCACCGTGATCGACGTGGGCATCAACCGCATCGACGCGCCGGAAAAAGGCGAGGGCAAAACCCGTCTTGTGGGCGACGTACACTATGAAAGCGCAGCCGCCGTGGCCGGTGCGATCACGCCGGTGCCGGGTGGCGTCGGTCCGATGACCATTGCCTGCCTCCTGGCCAACACCGTGACAGCCTGCTGCCGCGCCAACGGTCTGGCCGAGCCCGAAGGCCTGACCGCCTGAGACACCTTTCGTAGGTCGGACAAATTTGTCCGACCTACCATCACCCGCGCCACTCAGCCCGTTGCGACGGGCACCATGGTGCCGGTCAACATGGCGATGTGTTTTTCGCCATTCGCGCTTTGCGCATAGACATCTGACTGCACCACCACCAACCGTCGCCCCGGCTTGATCACACGGCCTTCGGCCCGCAGGCGGTCTCCGGTGGCAGGTGCCAGCAAATTGACCTTGATTTCAGCGGTCAACACTTCCATATCCTCCGGCATTACCGTCAGCGCCGCGTACCCCGCGGCGGTGTCACCCAATGCAAACGTCAATGCAGCATGGCCAAAACCCTGTTGCTGGCGACAACCCGTCAAGATCGGGGAGGCCAAAGTAACAAGACCTTTATCCATATTCACAATTTCGACAGCCATCGTCTTCATCATCGACTGAGCCGCAAAGCTGTCGCTAATCTTTTTTCTTATTACCGGTGACAAATCCACGGGAATTCCCCTTTTTGGCCAAGGCTTAACCATTCAGTCTTAGGGTCAATCTGAACCGGGGAGCCGACCCTGGCAACCGTCACTTTTTAGCAGGGGATATCGCACGCGAGTGACCCAGACCAAGATGACAATCCTCAAGGAAACCTTTGCGACTGTTCTGTCGCCGGTTTGTCTTACAATCTGGGTCGTAGCGACGGTTGTCGCCGTCGTGGCGGGGCCGTTTGGGACCTATTCGGCACTGTCCAGCGGTGAGAGATTGGCCTATTGGGGCTTGATTTCGCTGACCTCCGTGCCGCTCGGCTATGGCTGCGTCGCCATCGTCAACATGTTCTGGACACAAGGGAAACCCCTGACCCGCGATATCCTGCGCTCTGGCTTTGCCATTGTGGTGATTACGGCAGATGTCTGGCTGATATCCAATATGTCGGTCTGGGGCGGGCAACATGTGCCAAGCTTTGGCCTGTTCCTCAGTTTTGTGACCCTGATCGCCTTTGCTGCGACCATGACCAAATACCTGACCCTGGCGGCACTTTCGGGGCTGTCGGCCCAGGAAGAGCCGAAGCCTGACGAGACCCCAGACCCCCCACGCCTTTTGCAGCGTCTCCCCCAGGCCGAGGGGTCATCTGTTCTGCATCTCTCGGTGCAGGATCACCTGGTTGAGGTCAACACCTGCGCCGGGTCCCATTCCGTGCGCATGCGGTTTCGTGATGCCTTGGGCGAATTGGATGGGGTCGAGGGGTATCGCGTGCATCGCTCGCATTGGGTGGCACATGCGGCCATTTCTGGTGTCGAGCGTGAAAATGCCCGCGTCTTCCTGCAACTGACCAACGGAAATCGCATCCCTGTCAGCCGCAATTACCGTCCCGAGCTGGAAGAGGCCGGCATCCTCTAAAGCCTTTTGCCTTCAACCTGCGCCCCAGATGATAGACAAAACGCTTTAGCGTGGCATCGCCACCAGCCGTGGTGTCTGTCCGGTCATGATGGCGCGGGCTTCTTTGCGCATCAGGCCCTTCAACGCCGCATCCGTGCTGCGCAATCCCCCGGTATAGGTGCCATAGGCGGGCAGGATCACCCGGTCACTGTCAAACAGAAACGCCGGGCGAGACACTGTGCGCAACCGTGTCTGCACTTTGACCTTGGGGTGGTAATGTCCTGAAATTTCACCGCTTTTCCCCGGCTTCGCGATGTGGCGAAAGGTCAGCGGCGGCAGCGGCAACTCAGCCAGATGGGACCCGCCCAGCCCGATCGGTCCCGGATCATGGTTGCCCTCGATCCAGACCCAGCGCCGCCCGGCCTGTAGCCGCGATATCCACAACCGGTCTTCTTCCGGCAGGGCTCCGACTGCGGCCATGTCGTCAAAACTGTCGCCCAGACAAATCACGGTGCCTGCGTTGGTGTGTTGCAGGTCGTTTTCCAGCCGGATCAATGTATCCTGTGTCTCATACGGGGGCAGGGTGGTCCCGCCCCGGCGCGCCATGCGTTCGGATTTGCCCAGATGCAGATCCGAGACACATAAAATGCTGCGCTCTTCCCACCACAAAGCGCCCGATCCAAGAGCCGTCAGCTGCGCACCAGCAAGAGTGAAAGGAAGACCTGTCATGGTTCAATTGGTGACGCGATTCGACGTCCGTAGCAAGGGGCCAGCGCGTCACATCGTCAGCCCGGCATCCCGCATCAAGGCAGCACTTTCCTCGGCCAGCAGCCGTTCCTCTGCCTCGCCATCCACGCGCACCTTGCCAACTTCCAGAAACAGCGGGGCCGACAGCGGCGTCACGTGGTCCAGGCGCACCAGATCAATACGCCCGTCAATGCGGGCCAGCATCTCGTCGATCCGGGCAAAATCCACCAGGCCGCGCATCGCCTCGTCCCGAGTAATCCGCATCAACAGGTGGTCGGGATCGTATTTCAACAGGGTGTCATACAGAATGTCGCTGGAAAAGGTCGCCTGCCGCCCGGATTTGCGTGCACTTGGCGTGTTGCGCTCGATCAGCCCCGCAATTGTCGCCGCCCCACGAAAGGTGCGTTTCATCAGCGAGTTTCCGGCCAGCCACCCGTCCAGCCCGTCGCGCAGCGCCTGCGGATCAAACAGCGGCACCGGATCGCCTACCGCATCCAGCCCCCAGATCAGCGTCGCATAGTCCGTGGCGACAAACCCCATCGGTGCCAGCCCCATCTCTTCCATGCGCTTGGTCAGCAACAGGCCCAGCGTCTGCTGCGCGTTACGTCCGGCAAACCCGTAGACACACAGGTTTTCCCGCCCATCGCGGGGAAAGCTCTCGACCAGCAGCCGGTCTGGTTCCGGCAACCGCGACAGGTCGCGTTGCAGGCGCAGCCAGTCGGCCGTGTGGTCCGGCAACTCGGGCCAGTCCTGCTGCTGGAACAACCGCAGGATTCGCTGCGACAGCTGCGTCGAGGTCGAGAACTTGGTGCCCATGAACGTGGCAATCTTGGGTTTCCTGGTGGCATTGCGGGTGACCTCAACGGTCATTTCGCGCAGCCCCTCATAGCGCACGATCCGCCCGCCGATCAGGAATGTGTCGCCGGGGGTCAGCGAGGCGGCAAACCCCTCTTCGATCTCACCCAACGGCTTGCCGCCGCGCGAGCGTTTCAACCGCACTTTCAGCGTGTCGGTGTCCTGAATGGTGCCCGCATTCATCCGTATCCGTGCTGCGGCACGGGGATCGCGCAATTGCCACTGCCCATCCGGGCGTTGCTGCAGCCGCTGCCACTGGTCATAAGCGCGCAACGCATAGCCCCCGGTGGCGCAGAAATCGAGGCAATCGTCAAACGCGGCCCGGCTCAGCCCCGCATAGGCCCCGGCGCTGGTCATCTCCTTGAACAGTGCCCCGGCCTCAAACGGCCCCGAGGCCGCGCGCAACAGGATATGCTGGCACAGGACGTCGCGCGGACCCGGCCCGCGGGTTTCCCCATCCAGATCATGCGCCTCTACCGCCTGCAGCGCCGCCACGCACTCGACCACTTCGAATCGGTTGGCGGGCACCAACAGCGCCTTGGACGGCGCGTTGTAGCGGTGATTGGCCCGCCCGATCCGCTGCACCAGCCGTTTCACGTTCTTTGGCGCGCCCACCTGGATCACAAGGTCCACATCGCCCCAGTCGATGCCAAGATCCAGACTGCCAGTGCAGACAATCGCCCTCAGATCGCCGCGCACCATCGCCGCCTCGACCCGCTCGCGCTGTACCCGATCCAACGAGCCATGGTGGATGCCGATGGGCAGACTGTCCTCATTGGCCAGCCACAGGTTGTGAAAGAAAATCTCGGCCTGCGCGCGGGTGTTGTGAAAGATCAGCGTGGTTTTGTGCTTTTTCACCTCTGCCATGACGGCGGGAATGGCATAGGCCGCACCACCGCCGGACCAGGGAGGCGGTTCGTCTGTCACCAGCATGGCAATATCGGGGTCCGGTCCGGGGTCCGCCACCAGAATGTCACAAGGATCGGGATGCCGCGCCAAAAGCCCCGCAATTTCGTCCGGCTTATCCACCGTGGCCGACAGACCCACCCGGCGCATCCCGGGGCAAATCGACTGCAACCGCGCCAGCGCCAGCATCAGCTGGTCGCCGCGTTTGCTTTCGGCCAGTGCATGGATTTCATCCACGATCACCCGCTGCAACCCGGCAAACATGCGCGGCGCATCTTCGTACGAGGTCAAGAGCGCAAGGCTTTCGGGCGTGGTCAGCAGGATATGTGGCGGGTCCACCCGCTGCGCCTTTTTCCGGGTCTGCGAGGTGTCCCCGGTGCGATCCTCGATACGGATCGACAGCCCCATCTCGTCGACCGGGGTGCGCAGGTTGCGTTTGATATCCGCCGCCAGCGCCTTGAGCGGCGAGATATAGAGCGTGTGCAATCCCTGATGCGCGCCCTCGGCCAGATCGGCCAGCGTCGGCAGGAACCCGGCCATGGTCTTGCCGCCCCCCGTGGGTGCAATCAGCAACTGACAGGCCGCATCGGCGCGCGCCAGCATCTCCAGCTGATGCGGATGCGCCTGCCAGCCTTTGCTGGCAAACCAAGTCTCAAACAGGGGGGGCAGGCCGCGTGGGGCCAACTCTTAACCCTCGGCCGGTCCGCAGAACAACCGATAGAGCATACCAATCACTTCCGACGTGTTGTTGTCGGCCAGACTGTAATAGATCGTCTTGCCATCGCGCCGCGTGCTCACCAGCCCCTCTTCGCGCAGCCGTGCCAGCATCTGGCTGACCGCGGCCTGACGGATTTCCAACAGGCTCTCCAACTCGCCCACCGACTTTTCACCCGAGCCGAGATGGCACAGGATCATCAGCCGTCCTTCGTGGGCCAGCGTCTTAAGATAGGCTGCGGCTGCAGCGGCGCTGCGCGCCATTTCCGCAGGCGGGGCAGGGGGTGTCTGCATATTCACGTGCGCGTCTTCCTATGGTCTTTCCTTGGGTATAACATGGCTTTTTCAGCATGGCGAGATTGACTGTGATATGACGCGACAACGCCAGGATCTGTGCTTTTCATCCTGAGGCGCGCACAAAACATCAACAACTTGGCAAAATGAAATGATATGTTATTACATTATATTCAAGCCAGTCCACCAAACCGGATGCAGGCGCACATGACCCTTGGGAGCACTCGGTAAAACGCCATGTCTGATCAGCCAATGCACGTTCTCGCGATTCGCGATCTCAGCTATGCGTGGCCGCGTACAACGGCGCCGGTCCTGTCGATCAGGGACCTGACCATTTCGGCGGGCGAGTCGGTGTTCCTGCGCGGGCCCAGCGGCAGCGGCAAATCCACGCTTCTGTCCGCGATTGCCGGGGTGATCGAGACACAACCCGGCATGGTGTCTGTCGCGGGGCAGGATATCGGTGCCATGCGCAGCGCCGCCCGCGACCAGCTGCGGGCCGATCATCTGGGCATTGTCTTTCAGGTCTTCAACCTCGTGCCCTATCTGTCCGTGCTCGACAATGTGCTCTTGCCCTGCCGTTTTTCACCGACCCGCCGGGCGCGGGCTGGCGGCGGCAATGCCGAAACCGCCGCGCGCGACCTGCTCGCCGGGTTCGGGCTGGGGGATCAGGCCATGCTGCGCCGCCGTCCCGGCGACCTCAGCGTCGGTCAGCAACAACGCGTGGCTGCCGCCCGTGCCCTGATCGGGTCCCCCGACCTTGTGCTCGCGGATGAACCGACGTCGGCGCTCGACAGTGACCTCAAGGCAGAGTTCGTCGATCTGTTCCTGTCCGAGTGCAAAAAAAGCGCCGCAGCGCTGTTGTTCGTCAGCCATGACCGCACACTCGAGCCGTCGTTTTCGCGCAGCCTCGAGTTCACCGCCCTCAACACTGTCCCGCAGGCCGAGGGCGCATCATGCTGAAACTCGCCTGTCTCTCCCTGGCCAACCGCCGCTTTTCTCTGGCTCTGACGGTGCTGGCGATTGCGCTGTCTGTGGCGCTGATCCTCGGGATCGAACGCCTGCGTGACGCCGCCCGCGAGGGCTTTGCCAGCACCATTTCCGGTGTCGATCTGATCGTGGGATCGCGCGGCAGTGACCTGCAGATCCTGCTGGCCACGGCCTATGGCGTCGGCTTCACCTCGAACAGCCTTGGCTGGGAAACCTATGAAAACCTCCAGGCACTGCCCCAAACCGAATGGGCGGTGCCGTTGGCGATGGGTGACACCTATCGCGACTTTCCCATTATCGGCACGACCGAGGCCTATTTTGAACATTTCAGCTATGGCAAAGGGCAACAGCTGACGCTGGTGGATGGCGTTGGGTTCGATGGCACTGAATCCGCCATTCTGGGCGCCGAAGTGGCGCGCAGCACGGGGCTTTCGGTTGGCGGGACGCTGATCGCTGCCCATGGCTCTGGCCCGGTGCGCAGCGAAGATCACGATGACCACCCCTTTACCATAACCGGCATTTTGGCTGCGACCGGCACCCCGGTTGACCGGATGATCTATGTCCCCCTCAGTGGGTTTGCCCTGTTGCATGTGACCGACAAACCCGCCGCTGATCCGCTTGAGGGGATGATGGCAACAGAGCTGACGGAAGATGATCACACCAACGAGCACGACAGCCATGACCACGCCGACGAGCACGACACCCATGACCATGACGCCCACGACCACGACCCTCATGACCACGGCGCTACTCCGGATCAGATCAACGCCGTCTTCATCGGCCTGACCTCGAAATCCCAGACCCTCTCGGTGCAGCGCTGGATTGCCGAGTACGAGGACGAGCCGCTGACCGCCGTTCTGCCCGGCGCGGCGCTGCTGCAGCTGTGGTCGATCACCGGCATCGCCGAACGCACCCTGCGCATCGTCGCCATGGCCGTTGTGGTGGCAGGTATCCTGGGCATGCTCACCATGCTCTCGGCCACGCTCGAGGCGCGCCGCCGCGAGTTTGCCATCCTGCGCGCCGTCGGGGCCACACCCGGCAAGATCGGTGCGCTGCTCTTTGTCGAAGCGGCCCTGATCACAATCGCGGGACTTCTGGGGGGTGTGGTGATCCTCTATCTTGTGCAGACGGTCTCGGCTCCGATATTGTCTGAACGCGTGGGGATCGACCTCGCGCCGGGCCTGCCCGTGGTGTCTGAGCTGCGGCTCCTTGGGGTGATCTTCGCGGTTGGGGTGGCGTCGAGCCTGCTGCCCGCCCTGCGCGTCTATCGCGTGACCGTCAACGACGGGCTGAACCTGAGACTGTGAGAGAGTGACATGAAACACCTGCCAGCGCTGACCCTCCTGATCTCTCTTGCGCTGGCAGGGCCCTCCTTGGCCGCAGAGCCGAAAGAGATCGGCTGGGGTGATCTCCAGCCCGAGGTGGAAGAGGTGGAGAACCCCTTTGAATACCTGACCTACGAGGAAATGACCGACCTGCGGGTTCAGCTCAAGTGGACCACCGCCTCGGCCGAGCAACAGCAAAACCCCGAGTTTCGCGAACTGGCCGAGGGCGCCATGGACCGGCTGGCCGAGGCCGGGCATGACTTTCAGGATCTCATGGAAAAGCGTGATATCCTGATCAAGGCCCGCACCAAGGCCAACACCTCGCCCAATGAGGAACTGATCGGCGAAAACGTCCGCATTCCGGGCTATGTGCTGCCGCTCGAGTTTGATGGACAAAAGGTGATCGAGTTTCTGCTGGTGCCGACAATCGGGGCCTGCATCCACACCCCGGCCCCCCCGGCAAATCAGGTGGTGCATGTGACCTATGCAGACGGGATCGAGGTCGACGGCCTGTTTTCGGCGGTCTGGGTCGAGGGCGCGTTGACCGCCGACCTGAACCGTCAGGCCATCAACTTCAGCGATGGTATCGCGCCAGTGTCCTCGACCTACATCCTGTCCGCCAGCACAGTGGTGGATTACGAATAGGTCCCATGCCGTACTGGCAGGGCGCGCCTGTTCCCACAAGGCAACTGGCCAGGCCTCTGGCGACGCAAGTTACGAGATCTGCAATCTGTCCGGCTCACTGATGCTAGTATCACCCCGCCGCAGGCTCAACCCTGCTCCAAAACCCGCCCCGGATTGCCCACGACAACTGTGCCCGCGGCCACGTCTTTTGTGACAACACTGCCAGCCCCGATGACCGCACCATCTCCAATGGTGACACCCGCCAGAATGATCGCGCCGCCGCCAACCCAGACACGGTTGCCGATCCGCACGGGCAGGGCCTTTTCCAGCCCCTCAACGTTGCGCTTGACCGGATCCTTGTGGTGTTCCGCACAGTAAATCTGCACGTTTGGCCCGAACTGGCACTGGTCTCCAATGGAGACGGTCGCGCAGTCCAGAATGGTGCAGCCCGCATTCAGATAGACCTGATGGCCCAACGTAATGTTGACGCCATAGGCGCAATGAAACGGCGCCTCGATATAGGCGTCGCCCACGCGCAGCAGCCGGGCGAGGTCCGGCCCCATCGCCCCGCGTTGCTCTGGCGGCAAGGTGTTGTGCTGATGCACGGCAGATCGCGCGGTCTGACGCATCGCCTCCAGTTCGTCATCCAGACAGGTGTACCACTCACCTGCCGCCATCTTGTCCCGCTCACTGCGCATATCGGGGCTAGTCCTCGATCGGCGGTGCGCCACCTTCGAAATTGTTGCCCTCAGCATAGTTACAAGGCGCATCCTGCATTTCCAGATGCAGCCCGGTGCCGGTCCACGGATGCGCACGGGCCAGATCCTCGTCCACTTCAATGCCCAGACCGGGTTCCGTCGGAGCCTCGATGAATCCGTCTTCCACCCGGAACGACGACTTGATCAGCCCATAGTGAAAATCTGTCTCGATGCTTTCGACCAGCAGACAGTTGGGGATCGACACGCCCAGCTGGATATTGGCGGCCCACTCAATGGGCCCGGCATAGAGATGCGGCGCCATCTGGGCGTTATAGACCTCGGCAATGGCCGCGACCTTTTTCATCTCCCAGATGCCGCCCGCACGCCCCAGCGCCGGTTGCAGGATCGTGGCCGCACCCTGACGCAGCACCTCGGCAAACTCGGCCTTGGTGGTCAGCCGCTCGCCCGTGGCCACAGGTGTGGTGACCCCGCGCGCGACCTTGGCCATCTCGGCATAATTGTCCGGCGGGATCGGCTCTTCGAACCACAGGGGCGAATAGGGCTCCAGCGCCGTGCCCAGCCGGATCGCCCCCGCCGTGGTGAACTGCCCATGGGTGCCGAACAACAGATCTGCCTTGTCGCCCACAGCCTCGCGAATGGCTTTGCAGAACGCCACCGACTTGGTGATGTCATTCATCGCGGGCATATGGCCGCCGCGCATGGTATAGGGGCCGGCGGGATCAAACTTCACCGCCGTATAGCCCTTGTCGACCGCAGCAGCTGCGCTTTCCGCCGCCATCTCGGGCGAGGACCAGAAGGTGTTGATGTCCTGATCGGGCAGGGGGTAGAGATAGGTATAGGCCCGCAGCCGGTCGTTCATCTTACCACCGATCAGCGCATAGACCGGGCGGTCGCGATCCTTGCCCACCATATCCCAGCACGCCATTTCCAGCCCCGAATAGGCCCCCATCACCGTCAGATCAGGGCGCTGCGTGAACCCCGAGGAATAGGTGCGTCGAAAGATACGCTCGATGTTTTCGGGGTTTTCTCCAAAGAAATACCGCTCGAACACATCACGGATCACCGGCCCCATGGCCTCGGGTGAAACCGAAGACGCATAGCACTCGCCCCAGCCCACCACGCCCGTGTCGCTGGTGACCTTCACAAAGATCCAGTACCGCCCACCCCAACCGGGGGCCGGTGGGGCCGTGATGATGACGTCCAACTCTTGCACGCGCATAGGTTCTCTCCCTTTTTGTGCCCTCACGGTAGCCTGCCATTGACCCGGTGCAAGGCTGAATGCGTCAGGCATTTGTCGTCTATGGCCGAATTCGACAGGTTTTTGACGCCAAGTCAGCCGTGACAGCACGCGCCGCAATGGGCAGGCTCTTGACCAGCGGAGGAGTGGATCATGATGAAACGTATTCTGGCAGGGCTGTTGCTGATTGTCGTGGCACTGGTGGCGGTGATCGGCATCAGAACCATGATGTACAAACCCGAAACCGTGACCCAATCCGAGCGCTTCATCTTTGACGCCGACCTCGACAAGACCGTGGCGACACTGGCCCGCGCGGTGCAGTTCGAAACCGACTCCACCGACATGACGCGCCCCGATTTCCGCGCCTTCCTCGACTTTCTCGCCACCAGCTACCCCGGCTTCCACGCCACGATGGAGCGGGTCGAGTTGGACCCGGTGACCCCGCTCTACAAATGGCAGGGCAGTGATCCAGACTTGCAACCGGTGCTGCTGGCAGCCCATTACGACGTGGTCCCAATCGCGTCCTTCATCAAATGGACCTACCCGCCCTATGGCGGCGTGGTCGAAGACGGCTATGTCTGGGGCCGCGGCACGCTCGACAACAAGGGCGCGCTGATCACCATGGTCGCCGTGGTCGAACAGTTGATCGCCGATGGCTTCACCCCCAAACGCACGATCTATTTCAGCTTTGGCGGCGATGAGGAAACCGGCGGCAAGGGCGCACAGGCCGTTGCCGACTATCTCAACACCAACAACATCCGCCTCGCCTGGGCGCTGGACGAAGGCTCTTTCGTGCTGGACGACATCATTCCCGGCCTCGACGTGCCGGTGGCCAGCATCAACCTCTCGGAAAAAGGCTACGTGACGCTGAAACTCGTCGCCACCTCGGGCGGCGGACATTCCTCAATGCCGCCGCGTGACACCGCCGTGGGCAAGCTGGCAGGCGCTGTGTACCGCCTTCAGAAGAACCCCGTACCCGGCGGCCTGACCGGCGTCTCGGCGGAATTCTTCGACGCGCTGGGCCGTCATTTCTCACTCGACAAACGCGCGATTTTTGCCAACCGCTGGCTGTTTGATCCGGTGCTGACCGGTATCCTCTCCGGCTCGCCCTCCACCGACGCCATGCTGCGCACCACCACCGCGCCCACCATGCTCGAAGGCTCGCCCAAGGAAAACATCCTGCCCACCCGCGCCGTGGCCACCATCAACTTCCGCATCCATCCGCGCGACACCGTCGACAGCATCATCGAGCACGTGCGCGACGCGATTGACGACGACAGCATCGAGATCGAGGTGAACCGCGAATTTGCTTCGCCCGCGTCACCGGTCTCAGACAGCTCCGGCCCCGGCTACCTCGACATTCAGGCCGCAATCCGCGACGCCTTTGGCCCCATCGCCACCGTGCCCGGCCTGACCATCGCCGCCACCGACGCGCGCCACTATGCCAAGGCCGCCGACGCCGCCTATCGCATCAACCCCTTCCAGATCACCGGCGACGACCTCACCCGCTTTCACGGCATCGACGAGCGCCTGTCGATCGACAACATCCAGGCGGGCATCAACTTTTACGCAGCGCTGATCGGGCGGCAGTAGTCTGAATTCCGGGATAGAATTCAAAATCTGTAAAGGTGAACGGTAAAGGCAATACCCGATTGTGGCGAGTTCCAAGATGAGGTAACTGGCTGATACGGCGAGTCTATTGCCGCACGTACCCAACTCATCCGGTCCGATGTACAAATACGCCCTTCAACTATTCCGTGTCTATTGGCAGTTTATCCTGGCAACATCGGTTATCTTGTTTGCCTTCGACATCTGGGCAGCCACCAGCGCCATCAAAGGCCTTGTACCAAAATTCTTTGTCTATGGTTTTTTGATCTTCAACTTCCACTTCACCACGCTCAAAGGCATCCGTGTGTCGGCGTTCGGCAGCATACCACCGGGCGGTAAGCCGACCTTTAACTTCTGGTTTGCCTACGGGCTTCCTGTTGCCGCAATTGTGGTGGTCTTTTTCGTTTCGTTCAACGCGCTGAACGAACCGTATGGAACTTCGGCGGCAGGATATTCCACGCTCATAATGTTGGTTGCGTTTGGTCTCTTCCTCGCTCTGTTCGGCACAATGATCCCGGCGGCGACCGTGGGAACATCAGTGGGACTGCGCGCAGCCCTCCGGCGCTCACGCCAAAGCTTTTGGTTTGTCCTGTGGAGGCTGATCCTCGGGCCCGGTCTTTATGGGGTATGCCTGTTTTCTCTGGTCATCGTGTTGCAGAACAAGGGGATCATTCCCCCTGAGCCACAGGCTTTTGCGCAAGTGACACCAATCAACGCGCTCTGGTCCGTCACCATTACCATCTTGGGCCTCTTCAACAGCGCTCTGACGGCAACCATCCTTTCGATGGCTTATCTTCATGTGGAAGAGCAAGGGCGAAGACCACAACTCTAGCCAATGACAGGGTCTTACGGTCGTCAGATGCGCTCGTTTTGGGCAATCGCACAATCGACGATTTCTGTGTCGCACAGCGGCAGGCGGGCATGGATTCCGACGCCCGCATCGGGCGGCAACCGGTGCCTTTGGCCGAGTTTGGCGGCAAAAAGTTGCCGTGAGGGCAATAAACTGCCCCCTGTGCCGCAATCGCGCATTTGCGAAACGGGTGACTTCGTGTAGGGCATCTGCAGGGGATGTCCCCGGACCTTTGAAAAACAGGCGCATGTTCGATATCTCCGACTCTACACCGCACGTCTCTCAGACACGCGACCCGAAAGAATGGGTCAAAGTCCTCTCGAAATACCGCGAGCCCAGCCTCCTGCGCAGCGTTTACGAGCTCGCCATCACCCTCGGGCCTTTTGTCGCCCTATGGGCGCTGGCCTGGTGGTCGCTGTCTGTCAGCTACTGGCTGACACTGGCGATCTCCCTGTGCAACGCGGGATTTCTCCTGCGGCTTTTCGCGATCCAGCATGATTGCGGCCATGGTGCGTTTTTCAGCAGCCGCAAAGCCAGCGACTGGCTGGGGCGCGTGCTGGGGGTGCTCACCCTCACGCCGTATGACGTCTGGCGGCGTACCCATTCCATCCACCACAGTTCCGCCGGCAATCTGACACGACGCGGCATCGGTGACATCCATACCAAGACCGTGGCCGAGTATCAGGGCCTGAGCCGATCGCAGAAACTGGGCTATCGCCTGTATCGCCACCCTGTTGTCCTGTTCGGCTTTGGGCCGGGCTATCTGTTCCTGCTGCAAAACCGTCTGCCCTTTGGCCTGATGGACAGCCGCCGCTACTGGATCAGCGCCATGGGCACCAATATCTCGATCTTTGTCTGCCTGACGCTGGTTTTGTATTTCGGTGGGCTGATGCCGGTGCTTTTGATCTTCCTGCCCTCGACCCTTCTGGCCGCCACTGCAGGCATGTGGCTGTTCTATGTCCAGCACCAGTTCGAGACCACGCAATGGGACACGGACGAGAACTGGCAAATGCATGATGCCGCCCTGCATGGCAGCTCGCACTACGTGATGCCTGCCACGCTGCAGTGGTTCAGCGCCAATATCGGTATCCACCATGTGCACCACCTCTACAGCCGCATCCCGTTCTATCGCCTGCCCGAAGTGCTGCGCGACAACAGGGAACTGGCCGAGGGCAATCGCATGACCATCCGCCAAAGCCTTGGCAACGCCCGTCTGCATCTCTGGGACGAAAAATCCCGCCGCCTGTTGTCCTTTGCCCAGGCCCGTGCGCTGGGCGGAACAGCCAGCCCGGGCTGAGCCCCGCTTTTATTGTCCGGGGCAAGTGCCTATCTTCACTGGAAACAGCGAGGTAGGCGCACATGGGTATGCTCATCAATGGAAACTGGGACGACACCGCGGATCGTTCGATGGTGTCGGGCACATACCGTCGCGAGCAAAGTGCGCTGCCGACATCTATCAACCCAGAGCTGCTTGGCAGCATGGGTGCGCAGCAAAACCGCTTTTTCCTGATCGCCTCGGCAAGCTGCCCGTGGTCGCACGGTGCCGTCATCGCGCTGGTGCTTTCGGGGCTGGGGGACCAGATTGGCATTCAATGGGCCGGAGGTCCACGCCGCCAGGGCTATGGGCTGTTGCCGGGCGGGCCTCTTCCCAAACGATCAACCTATCAGCACCTGCATCAGTTCTACACCGCGACGATCCCTGTCTACACCGGCCGCGCGACGGTGCCGGTCCTGTGGGACGCGCAGTCCGAGACAATCCTGTCCAACTCATCGGCAGACATCATCCTGGCCTTTGACGCCATCAGCCCCGAGATGTCATTGCGTCCGGACCATCTCGGGGATGAGATCGACGCGCTGACGCAGTATATCTTTGACGGCCTGTCGAATGCTGTCTACCGCGCGGGCAAGTCCCAGCGGCAGGACGAATATGACGCGGCGGTCGATCTGGTCTTTGACACTCTGGACGCGTTGGAAAACCGCCTTGCCGGCAAAACCTATCTGTTCGGAGACAGGCTGACGGGGGCCGATGTCAGATTATTCGCCACGCTGGTGCGGTTCGACACGGTCTATGCCACGCATTTTCGCTGCACCCGAAAACGGCTGGTCGACTACCCGCACCTATGGCGCTTCACGCGGCAGGTATTCCAGATGCCGGGCATTCGGCAGACCGTGGACTTCGCGGAAATCCGCTATGGATACTATGTCAACGACGGTGACCACAATCCGCATGACATCGTGGGTCAACAGCCAGAGATTGACTGGGACAGCAAGGCGGGCATCGCCGACTAGCGGACGTCTTGCGCACTCTGGCGTTGGGTCAATCGCCAGGGCGTCACGCGCAATGCGCATCCACCAGCCGTTGCACCATCGGCGCAAAGTGCTGAAAACCCGGCGTCTCCATATCCGCACGTTTGCCCGCTTCGTCCAGATACCGCACCTGGATGATCTTTTCGAGGTTCGGGTTCTTTTGAAACGCGGCCACTTCTTCGGCAGACATCGGCCCGCCCTGCAACTCCAGCGTATGGACCGAGGCCGGGGACAGCCGCTTGAAATACTCAGGCTTGGTGGCACAGAGATACCGCTTGGCCGCCACGTGGTACAAAACACAATCGGTGATGACCGACGGAAAGAACGGTGCCAAAACTTCGGCACCGGCATCCTCGTGGTGCCGGTCTTCGGTGTCGGTGGGCGCATAGGTGCCAAACTCAGACGTGAAATGCCCGATGTCATGCAGCAACGCGCCGACAATCACATCCTCGGGCATGCCGTTCTGTTCGGCAATCGTGGCGCCCTGCAACATGTGCTCGGCCATGGTCACCGCCTCGCCAAGGTATTCCTCGCCGCCGCGCCGGTCAAAAATGTCCCCCAGAAACGCAACGATGTTGTCTTTGGTCAGGGTGCTGAAATCCGGCTGGCTCATGCGCTTGCCTCCAGGGCGGCCAATGTCGACAAAACACCGTCCTTATCCGCGTAACAACCCTGCAACCAGCGGCTGCCTTCACCGGAATACCCCTTGCGGGCATGCAGCACGCGGGTGTTGTCCACCACAAAGGCCTCGCCCGGTTCCAGCTTGAACACCACCTCCATGGCTGCGTCATCAATGATGTCCGACAGCTGGCGATAGGCGGCGTAATAGGCCTCCATGTCCTCAAACGGAATGTCCACCAGCGGCGCAATCGAGCGCGAGTTGAAGCGCACAGCCCGCAGGGTGCCATCGGGGTCCAGCTCGATCATCGGACGGCGCGACTGCAGCTTGACGCCAGCGCTGCCGGAATAGGAAAACCGCGCGGTATACTTGGCGAGCAGGTCAAATCCCGCCGGATTTTCCGCCTTTAACCGCAGCGCACAGGCGTAGCCGTCCACCACCATGTTCTCGCCACCCGTGGCCGAGTTGTCGAGGCACGACAGCACCTGGATCGAGGGCACCGGGTCGCGATAGGGGTTGTCCGTATGCGCCTGCAGGCCCAGCCCGGTAAAGGCGAGGTTCACCGGGTTGACCTCGGTGCGCACCTCGAAATGCCGCCCGTAATTGGTCTCGCGCACATAGCCGAACAGATCGACGATCTTATATAGGTTGCCCTCTTCCACCGGCAGGTTGGTCACCTTGGCAAACCCATAGCGCCGGACCATCTCCAGCCAGTCGCGCCGCGCCGCATCGTCGCTGCTCAGCGCGGCATAATCCCCCGAGGGCACGGCTGTGTTCAGCGCACCGTCCCAGGCCTCGACCCCGTCGGCCAACTGCCCCGGCTCGCGGGCCTGCGGTTGGTCATAGGCATGTGCCGCCAGCCAGCCCAGATCATAGGTTGCGTCATGCCCATCAGGGTCAAACGTCAGCGCCAGCGTGTCACCTTCGACCGCCGCCGCGCGCACGGTGGCGTTCAGCGACAGGTCCGCCATCGTAATCAGCCGCTGCCCGTTCGAGGCATCCCGCGTCGCGCCATCAATCGCGTTGTCGCGCAGCCAGATCGCGTGGAACCGGCTGGCGCCTTCTGGCGTGTGCAGCGTCAGCACGGCGCCGTTCTGGGAAAGTGAAACTTCGGTCATGAGGCAAATGTCCTGTAAATGTGTTTCCGTGGATAAACTGCCCATGTTAACTCATTATGGCAAATTATCCTTTTCGTGTCTGAGAGGGCGATTCCCTAATGCAAACACCCAGCTTCGACCAACTGCCCCTGGAATGGATCCGCGCGTTCGAGGCCGCCGCGCGGCTGGGCAGCTTTACCGCCGCCGCCGCCGAAACCGGCCTCACCCAATCCGCCATCAGCCAGCGCATCGGCCATCTTGAATCGCG
Source organism: Shimia sediminis (assembly GCF_003990645.1). Lineage (GTDB taxonomy): Bacteria > Pseudomonadota > Alphaproteobacteria > Rhodobacterales > Rhodobacteraceae > Shimia > Shimia sediminis. The sequence goes on along the minus strand of NZ_RYZK01000006.1, from coordinate 69,221 downwards.
CCTCGGCACGCGTCTCTTTTTGCGCCTGTCCCGCCAGATCAGCCTCACGCCCGAGGGCGAGGCCTGGCTGCCACATGTGCAGCTGGCGCTCGAAGGGTTGCGGGACAGCACCGAGGCGCTGTTTGGCGTGGCGCGCAACCGCCTGACCATCTCGGCCTCCAGCTCGATCACCGACCTCTGGATCGTGCCTCGTCTGGCGCGGCTGACGCAGGACACCGGCGCGGAAATCCGTCTGCGCACCATGGTGGTGACCACCGGCGAGGCGCGCGAGGATGATGCCATCCGTGTTCGCTACGGGGCAGGGGACTGGCCCGTCGCCTTCCGCGCGCCGCTTTACGAAGAACGCCTCAGCCCCGTTGCCGCGCCCGCCCTGTTCGAACAGGGCGCCTGGGCCGATCTGCCGCGCATCTCGGTTGCGGGCCCGCGCCCCGGTTGGCGGCAATGGTCGGAACGCTTCGGAACCCCGACGACGCCGGTGCCGCACCTGCGCTTTGACACCTTCGCCTCGGCCCTTGCCGCCACCCGCGCGGGTCTGGGCGTGCTGCTGGCCTCATTGCCGCTGGTGCAGGCCGATCTTGACGCCGGCACAGTCAAAAGGGCCAGCCCCAGGGAGCTGACCCATCATGAAACCTATTGGCTTTTGGCGACCAAGGAACGCCTGTCGCGGCGGCAATGGCACCAGCTGACCGCCAGTCTTACCGAGACCTGACGGGCTCTCGGGACCAAGCGATTTCGAAATCGCTTGGCCGCGGACGATGCGCGCCTATTTGAACAGGATCACGTTGCGTTTGGCGGACCCGGTCTTGGTGTCCTCAATCGCCTCGTTGATCTGATCCAGCGACCAGCGCCCCGAGATCAGCTCGTCCAGCTTCAGCCGTCCCTGATCATAGAGATCGACCATCCACGGAATATCCCGCTTGATCACCACATCGCCCATCTTGGACCCCTGCATGCCCTGTCCCATCGCGGCGAGGATCACCGGCTCATAGCTGGATTCCTGACCCGAGTGCGGCATGCCCACCATGATGACCTTGCCGCCGCCCGCCAGATAGCGCGGCGCGTCGTTATAGGCCGGGATGGCACCCACGGTCACGATCACCGCATCCGCCCCGCGTCCCATGGCGCGCATCGCCTTGACCCAGGGCTTCTTCTCGGTGGCGAGCACGCCATCGGTGGCGCCGAACTCTTTTGCGATGGCCAGCTTTTCCTCGCTGACATCCACCGCCACGATACGCCGGGCACCCGCGATCCGCGCGCCTTGAATGGCGTTGAGACCCACACCCCCGGTGCCGATCACCACCACGTCCTGACCCGCGCGCAATCCGGCGGCATTCACCACCGCGCCAACGCCGGTGATCACGCCACAGGCAATCAGGCTCGCCGCCTCCATCGGGATATCCCCGGTGAACTTCACCACCTGGCTCTGGTCCACCACAACCTTTTCCGCAAAAGCACCGCAAGCCATCGCCTGGTGCAGCTTGCCACCGTCCGCCGTGGTCAGCGGCCCCTTGTCACCATCATAAGGCGTCTCGCAGCCGGTCGGGCGTCCGCCGGAACAGGAGGGGCAGGACCCGCAGGCCCGGATCAGCGTCACGATCACGCTGTCGCCGACAGAGACGCCATTCACGCCCGCACCCACCGCGCTCACGCGCCCTGCGGCCTCGTGGCCGTAGACTGCAGGCAGCGATCCGCCCCAGCCCCCTTCGGCATAGGTGATGTCGGAATGGCAGATGGCCACCGCATCCAATGTTACCTCAACCTCGGCCATCTCAGGGGCCCGCAGGTTGACCTCTTCCACCACAAGCGGCGTGCCGAATTCGTGACATACCGCAGCTTTGATCTTGCTCACTGGGAAACTCCATTCTCCGTTTCAGCCAGCGTCGCGCCGCTGGAAACGCAAAGCAAGACAGAATGAGACAAAGACCGGTCGCAAACGCGCTAAACGCGGCGTCGCGAGCGCAGAAAGACCAGGATACCCACAACCATGAAACAGGCCGACAGCAGAAAGGGGGCGCCAGGGGCGTAGAGTCCCGCCTCGGGTCCCGAGAATCGCGCAAACACCAGGGTCATCACCAGCGGCGTGACGATGGTGGCCAGCGACACCAGGCTCGCCAGGACTCCCTGCAATTCGCCCTGCGCATCATCCGCCACACGCCGCGACAGGATCGCCTGCAACGCCGGAAAGCCGACGCTGGCCGTGGCCACGATCGGGATCGCCAACAGCACCAGCGTCGCATTGCTGGCAAACCCGAAGTAGACAAGAAAGATGAACTCGCCGCACAGCCCCAACACCACCACCCGCCGGTCCCCCAACAGCCGGATCGCCGGTTTGACCAGAAACGCCTGGGCAAAGGCATAAAAGCCGCCGTAAATCGCCAGAGACACGCCGATCATGCGCGGGGACCAGTCAAACAACTCGGTGCCGTAATAGGGCCAGATCACCGAGTAGACGATCATCGCCACCTCGTAGAAGAAATAGGTCAAAAGCAAAAGCGCCACCCCCGGCAGCCGCCCAATGGCGCGAAAGGCACCAAACGGGTTGGCGCGCTTCCAGTCGAACGGGCGGCGCAGGGTCTCGGGCAGGCTCTCGGTCAGGACAAAGAACCCGACCAGTGCCGTGGTCGACGCCAGCACGGCCGCGACGACAAAGGGCGTGCGCGTGCCGAACTCGGCCAGCATCCCGCCAAAGGCCGGGCCAATCACGAACCCGATGCCAAAGGCCGCATGCACATAGCCAAAGCGCATCGCCTTGTCGTCTCCTTTTGAAACATCAGCCATATAGGCCATGATGGTGGAAAAGGTCGCCGCCGTAATGCCGCCCACGATACGCCCAACCAGCAACAGCCACATGGTATCCGCCAGCGCCATCACCACGTAATCCAACGCCATCACCACCAGCGCGATCAGCATGACAGGGCGGCGTCCGAACCGGTCCGAGATATTGCCGATCACCGGCCCGAACAGGAACTGCATGACGGCAAAGGCCGTGGTCAGGATACCGCCCCAGATCGCCGCATCCGCAAGTGAACTGCCCGAGACCTCCTGGATGAGGTCCGGCATCACCGGCAGGATCAAACCGATTCCCATCGCGTCGATCATCGCAATCGACAGAACAACCAACAGGGGCAGGCGGGACGACATAAAGACACCAAATGCGGAAAAAAAATCAGGCCCAAGGGCTAACAGGGGCCCGCGCGCTTGGAAATCCGCCCGGTTACAGTTTCCTGACCCGTTGCACAAAAGCACCCCCGGCCTCGGGCGCATGTCCCATGTGCCGGGTCGGATCGAACAGCGCGGCTGCGTCCAGCGCCGGGAAATCCCGCGCCACCAACACCTGCAACGCCACGCCGCTGTCCTGCGCCTCTTTGCACAGCGCCTTGGTCACCGCCTGCGCCTCGGGGCGCGGCATCTCGGCGACAAGCGCATAGGACAACGCCTCGGCGTGGATCAGGCCCAAGGGGTCACCCACGGTCTCAAGGTTTGGCTCCAGCCCCTCCAGCATCGTCCGGGCCACGCTCAGCGCCGAGGCCGCCCCAAGACAGATCTGCGGCAATACCAACCATTCCGTGAACCACGCCGCCCCGTCGCGCTGATGCCTGTGCACCGAGGCCGCCCTGAGCGTCGCCTCCAGCCCGCGCGCCTGATGCCCCAACGCCACCAGGCCCGAGGCCGCCACCGGGTTCTGTTTCTGGGGCAGGGTGCTTGAGGCCCCGCCGCCGCCCAGGGTGACGTCGCCAATCCCCGACATCGCCATGACAATCACGTCCTCGCCGATCTTGGCCAGCGCGCCATTCACCCGCACCAGCCAATCGGCAATCCGCAACACCGGGGTGCGGTCCGTGTGCCAGCTGCGCCCGGGGTCCGTCAACCGCAGCGCCTCGGCCACCTTGCCGCGCAATTCTGCCGCCCTTGGCCCATAGGTCGCGCCCGTGCCCGTGGCCCCGGCCAGTGACACCATCAGACAGGTTTCGCGCAACCCCGGCAGCTCCTCTGCAAGTGAAATCAGGGGGTTGCCCCATTCCGCCACCTGCGCGCCAAAGCTCGTCACATTGGCGTATTGCCCAAAGGTCCGCGCCGCCATCGGCGTCTCTGCATGGGTCTCGGCCAGCGTGGCAAGCCGTTTCAAAACGGCTTGGACATCGCCCTCCAACAAGCTCAAAAGCTGGCGCAACCGCAGCATCAGGCCTGTGTCGATGATATCCTGCGAGGTCGCGCCCCAGTGCAGGTATTGCGCATGTTCCGGGGCCTCCATCGCCTTGCGAAATTCGGCCACCAGCCCCGGCACACTGACGCCGTTCTGCCCGGTCGCGCCCGCCAATGCGCCGGGATCAATCTGTATCTCCATCGAGGTCCGGTGGATCAACGCGCCTGACTCTTCGGGGATCACCCCCATCTCGCCCTGCACCTTGGCCAAGGTGCCCTCAACCAGCATCATCGCCCGCACCTCGGCAGTGTCCGTGAACAACCGCCCGGCATCCCCGCTCGGGAACAGTTTGGAAAACAGCGGACTATCAAACACCGACCCGGCCATGGGTGTATCCTTTCTCAGCTTCTGGACCGTCGCGTGACACACGGGACGGGCACTGGGTGTCTCTGATCCTCAACAAATCAGGATTGCGCCCACCGACCTAATGCAGTTTGGTCAGAGGCGAAAGGGAAGGCACCTGCGGACCCAGGGATTTTCAAAACCAATTCAAGCTAAGCCAGATGCAATTTCATCACTACCAGACCCTCCACGACCTGCGCCACGCGGCGGATTTCCTGCTGTCACATCACACCAAACAACGGGGGCACCGTGCAAGCACACTGGCTCAGGCCCTCGCGGAGGCCATCAATGGGCGCGATCCCCTTGCCGCATTGCCCCTTACACAGGATGACGTGACTTATTGGGAGGTCATCGTCTGGACGCCAGAGGCAGATGCACAATCGCGGCTAACCGCCCATTGTGTCTATTTGCACGATCTTTTGTTCAAAGAACAATCAAACGACCTGTCACTGGAATGGGATGGCATCTCTGACGCACTCAACGATGCCCCCAATGGTGTGCGCTCTGCCATTGCGCGCGGGTTCGCGCTGGCCGATCCGTCTCTGAACATTCCATTGAACTCGCGGGTTACCCAGCCGCGCGATCAGGTGATCTTGCCACTGCAGGATTTGGCCCGCAGTATGACGCCCGAGATGATCGACCATGTGTCGAAACTTGACTACGGCAAGGAGGTCAAGACCCATCACAAAGCGATTGTAGACCTGCTTCGCAGTCCCGATCTGCGGTATCCAGAAGGTGAGTGCTGGTTCCCGGCCGAGGTGATTGAACTGGCGTCTCACACCCCCGAATTGCCCGCCTTTGTCCCCTGCACCGCTATCGTCCTCATCAACGCATTTAATGACGGCGATGGGGATATTCATGCGAGCTTTCGGTGGTCTATTGGTCGCGCCATCTATCGAGCGTTGGTTGACGACCAAAAACATCCCCTGTTGGAAGCCTTCAGGCACCTTGCAGAAAGTGAGCCAGATTGGGATCCGTTTTTCGAGCATGCCCACAAGCGCACCATCACAATGGATCACCTCGTAGACTGGCAGCCCTAACTACTCCTTCAAAATCCCGTCAATCATCGCCGCCAACCCCTTGGGGTCTGCAAAAAACGGCGAATGGCTCGTGGCCATCTCATAGACGTCTTCGGCGGGCCAGTCAGCCACCATCTCGGCCTGAAACTCGGTCGGGATCGCGTTGTCGTAGAGCGTGCGAATGTAGCTTTTCGCCACCTCCAGATGCCCCGTCCCCAAGCGCGCAGGCGTGGTCTGGGGCAGGGTGGCTTGGATGCTCAGATGCTCCAGCGCAAACTCGGTCGTGCCTGCCGGGCAATCGGCATAAAACACCTCCTGCGCATGTTCGGGATAGACACCATAAGACAGCCCGTCCTCACCCCGATCCACCGCCTTCAGGATCGGCTGGCGCGGTGCGAGCTTGCGCATATCCACCAGCGACAACCCCTCGCGCGGGATATAGGCACAAAGATAGATCAGCCGCCGAAACCTCTCGGGCGCGATATCAGCCGCCAGGGTCGCCGGGAACCCACCCCAACTGTGCGCCACCACCACCGTATCCGTGCCCAGGGCGTCCACCACGGCCTGCGTACAGCTCTCCAGCGTCACTTGATCCAGCGGCGTGTCATCGCTCCCGTGGCTTGGCATGTCCATCACGCGCACGTCATGCCCCAACGCCCCGAGGACGGGGGTCAGATCGCGCCAACACCACGCCCCGTGGCAAGACCCATGCACCAAAAGGATGTCAGACATGGCCAGTCTCGCGCAAGAAATTGGTCAGAAGTTCGGCGTATTCCTCCGGCTTTTCAACACACGGCAAATGCCCCGCGCGCCGGATCAACGCAAACTGCGACCCCGGCACCAGATCGACGGTCTCGCGCACCAGATCAGGCGGCGTGCCACCGTCCTCGGACCCGGCAATGCCCAGCACAGGCAACCGCAGCGCCGCCGTGGGCGTGTAGAAATCCGTGCCCGCAATGGCATGGCTGCAGCCGATAAAGCCCTCAACCGGCGTGCGCGTCAGCATGTTGCGCCAAATCTCCAGCTCGGGCGTCCTGGCAAAATCCTTGCTGAACCAGCGCTCCATCGTGGCATCGGCCACCGCCTCCATGCCGCCGTCTCGCACTGCGCCGATCCGGGTATCCCAGACCTCGCGCGTGCCGATCTTGGCCCCGGTGTTCGACAGCACGACACTGCGCACCATATCCAGCCGCTTGGCCGCCAGCCCTTGCGCAATCAGCCCGCCGATGGACAGGCCGACAAACATGGCCTCGCGCACCTCCAGCATATCCAGCAACTGCTCCACATCCCGCACCAGCGCACCCATGGAATAGGGCGGTTTCGGACAGGTCGACAGCCCATGGCCGCGCTTGTCATAGCGGATGATCCGCAGACCCTCGGGCAGATGCGGCAACACCGGGTCCCACAGCCGCATATCGGTGCCCAATGAGTTGGCAAAGACAATCGGCGCACCTGCCGGGTCGCCATCCTCGCGGTAATGCAGCCGCACATCCCCCAGATCCGCCATCTTCATCGCTGATCTCCGATCTTCATATGCGCCATGACCTGCCCATGGTCGCTGGCCAGTTTGTTATAGGGCGCCTCGGCGTGGCTGCCATCGGTCAGATGGTCATTCAGAACCGAATAATACTCCATCTCGCCAATGCGCTCGGCGTTGTCGGGATGGAAATGCCGCGACATGTATATCTGATCCAGGCTCTCATACACCCCGCCAAAGGCCGAGGTGAACACCATGTCCCGCAAGGATTTCTGCACAAACAACTGCTCACCGCTGACCAGCTGATGCTCCAGCACCGCCCTGGTGATCGCCTTGTTCTCTTCGCTGGAATAGCGGTCGTTATAATCCCGCGCATCATGGCGCAGCATCCAGGAATAGTTCCGGAACGGCACTTCGCCCGAGATGATCTCGGAACTCACCGCATGTTCGCCATCGTTGAAATCGCCCAGCACCATGACCGGGCGACCCTGCCGCAACTCACCGACAATCTCGCGCCGCAAAACCCAGGCCTCGGCCATCCGCCGCACGGCGGCGCGCAACGCCCCCATGGCGCGCCCCACCGGGTCATAGCGCGTCAGATCCGCCTCGCGGGCATACTCCGCACCCCCAGACTTCAGGTATTCGCCCAGCTTGGATTTCAGATGACAGTTGAACACCGTCACCACATGCGCCCCCACCGGAATGCGCACCTTCAGGATGGGCCGTGAAATCCGGCTCAGCGTATAATGCCCCGCATCCTCGCCGGTCAGCTCGCGAAACGGGATTTCCACAGGCGTCTCCAGATCCTGAATGATCTCCGGGTCCCCGACAAAGCCGTACCGCGACAGCACCGCCACCCCGGGCCGCCGCTGCCCCGGACCGCCATCATTCAGGTTCGGCGCAAAGGCCAGCGCGGCCTCCCTGTATCCCTCATATCCCAGTTTGCGAAAAATCGCCTTCTTGCGGTAACTCTTGGTCTTTGACGGCAACACCGCGTCATTGCTCTCCTGCCCAATGCGATCGGTTTCCGCGATCACATCGCGCAGCGCCTTTTCCTCAAAGATCTCCTGAAACCCCACGATATCGGCATCCATCGAGAACATCTGCTGCGCCAGCCAATCCTCTTTCCAGGCGTATTCCTCGGGCGTGTAACTCTGAAACTGATAATACTCCTGATCCGCTCCGATCAGGTTCTTCACGTTAAAGGATGCAATCGTAAACCGGGTCATACCTCTCCCTTCCGAAACACGCCCACGACAGATGCGCCACGCCCCTGCTTCGTATTGCCAAAAATACTCAAAAACCTACCCTACCACAGACGCGCCGCGCTCAGCCAAAACGCGCCAGCGCCTCGGCAAACATCTCCGCATCCACATTGCCCCCGGTGCAGACCGCCACCACAGCCTCGCCGTCAACCTTACCCCCATGAAACAACGCCGCCGCCAGCGCCACCGCGCCACCCGGTTCCACCACGATCTTCAACCGTGAAAACGCCAGCGCCATGGCCCGCATCGCCTCATCCTCGCTGACCACGATCCCCGGCCCACACAGCCGCTGCATGATCGGAAAGGTGATCTCGCCGGGGCTGGGTGTCACGATCGCATCACAAATCCCCCCCGACGTCCGGGCGTTTTCCTCGATCTGTCCGCTGGCCAGTGACCGCGTGGCATCGTCAAACTCTTCTGGCTCGACAGGCCTTGCCCGCAACCCCGGTGCCTCCGCCTCCAGCGCCAGCGCAATGCCCGAGGTCAGCCCGCCCCCGCCGCAACAGACCAGCACATCGGCCTCGGACACGCCCATCGCGCGCGCCTGCGCGGCAATCTCCAACCCCGTGGTGCCTTGCCCCGCAATCACCTGCGGCTCGTCATAAGGCTTGATCATCGTCAGCCCGCGCGCCTCCTGATGCGCGCGCCCGACCTCTTCCCGGCTTTCCCCGCCGGGCCGATCATAGAGCACCACCTCAGCCCCCAAAGCCCGTGTATTGTCGATCTTCATCTGCGGCGCATCCGTCGGCATCACGATCACCGCAGGGCACCCGTGCTTTGCCGCCGCCAGCGCCACCCCTTGTGCGTGGTTGCCGCTGGAAAAGGCGATCACACCGCGTTTGCGCGTCTCTTCGTCCAAGGCCGAGACCGCCGACCAGCCACCGCGAAACTTGAAACTGCCGGTGTGCTGCAGGCACTCCGGCTTTACCAGCACCCGACGCCCGGCAATTTCGTCCAGAAAGGGCGAGGTCAACATCGGTGTGCGCCGCGCATGTCCCGCCAACCGCTCCGCCGCCGCGCGGATCATCTCGATATTCATCTGCGCAACTCCTCAATCCATGCCCGCAACGCCATGACCGACTCGGCCTCGTCCAAAAAGGGCACATGCCCGCGATCCGGCACCGTGGCCGCAATCATCCCCGGCATCCGCGCCTGCATCTCTGCCAGCGTCTTCGCACTCAGCAGGTCCGAGTTGCCGCCGCGAATACAGGCCACCGGCAGGCCCTTCAGCGCCTCGAAAAATGGCCAGAGGTCCGGCGCCTCGGCCTCGGGGTCAAATCCGGCCAGCACCGCATCCCTGAGCTTGGGGTCATAGTTGATGGTCAAACCGCCGTCGGTCTCGACAAAATGCTTTTCCACCTCTTGCCGCCAGCGGCTTTCCGGCACACCCGCAAACCCAGCCATCCGACTGCCGATCACCTCTGCCGCCTCGTCATGGCTCTGCCACACCGGATTGCGGCCCAGGTAATCCACCACCACCGCCAGCCCGGCCAGCTCCAGCACCGGGCCGACATCGACAAAACACACCCCCGCCAGCCGGTCGCGCGCCATCGCCGCCAGGGTCAGCGCGATCAACCCGCCGCGCGAGGTGCCCAGCACCGCCGCCTGACCCAACCCCAGATGATCCATCAATTCCACCACGTCCTGCGTTTCACGCGGGATCGTGTAACTCATGTGGTCCTCAGCCCAATCCGACTGCCCGCGCCCTCGGTAATCCAGCCGCACCACGCGGCACCCCGCCAGCGCCGGCATGGCATAGTCAAAATCCGCGCCATTGCGCGTCAGCCCGGACAGGCAAAGGACCACCGGCCCTTCACCCTCATCCGTGTAATGCAGCGACAGCCCGTCACTCGTGGTAAAACGCGACATTCAAACTCCTGTCAGATCGGGAATGGTGGTGAGATCGCTCAACACATGTTGCGGCACCCACGGCAGCCGGTCCATCGGCTCGCCCGCGCGGTTGACCCAGGCCGTGGTGAACCCATACCCAGTGGCCCCCGCCGCGTCCCAGCCGTTGGACGAGACAAACAGCACCTCGTCGCGCGCGCAATCAAAGCGTTTGGTGACCAGCTCATAGACCACATCCGCGGGCTTGAAGATGCCCACATCCTCAACGCTCAACACATCGTCCAGCACATCCCCGACACCCGCACTTTGCACCGCGCCATCCAGCATGGCGGGCGAGCCGTTAGACAGGATCGCCCTGTTCAACCCCTTGGCCTTTAACGCGTGCAGCATCGCAGGCACCTCTGGATAGGCCGACAGCTCCCAGTAAAGCGCCAGCAAGCGTTCGCGCAATTCCGCGTCCCCGCCCAGACCGCTGTTCTCCAGCGCCCAGTCCAGCCCGTTCTGTGTGACTTCCCAGAAATCGGTATGTGCGCCGGTGATCGCCCGCAGCCAGGTGTATTGCAACTGCTTCAACCGCCAGTCATTCGCCACCTTCGGCCAATGCGCGGCAAAGGCCTCGCGCCCCGGTTCCGCTGCCGCCTCGCGCGCGGCGGCCGCCACGTCGAACAACGTGCCGTAAGCGTCAAAAATACATGTGGTGATTGCCATATCCGCGTCCCCCTTTGCTGCGCATACTGGCAGGCTTGGACGCCCTGTCAAAGCCTGTTTGCACTTCCTGCCCTCACGTCCTAGTGTGCGCCACCTTTTGGCGGGGCGATCCCGCAGCACAACCCAGAACTGGACACCACATGAGCACTGCAAAATCGGGCGACAAGGTCCGTATTCACTATACCGGCACCCTGAACGACGGCTCGGTTTTCGACAGCTCCGAGGGCCGCGACCCGCTGGAGTTCACCCTCGGCTCGGGTCAGGTCATCCCCGGTTTTGACACCGGCGTGACCGGCATGGCAGTGGGCGAGAAAAAGACCATCGAGATCCCTTGCGCCGAGGCCTACGGCGAGTCGAACCCCGGCGCCATTCAGGACGTGCCGCGCGATCAGATCCCGGCGGAAATCCCGCTCGAGGTCGGCCTGCAGCTGCAGATGCAATCCCCCCAGGGCCAGGTCATCCCCGTCACCGTGATCACCGTCACCGACGACACCGTGACGCTGGATGCCAACCACGCGCTGGCGGGCAAGGATCTGACCTTTGCGCTGGAACTGGTCTCGATCGGCTGACCGCCTGATCCACGCGCCCCGACAAAGCCCGCATTTCTGCGGGCTTTTCTTTTGCCGTGACTTGCGTCAGCCTCGGGATCAGAGAGGACCGCGTCATGACCCATTGGCTGAACCATCGTTTCGACATCCCGCACCCGATCATTCAGGCCCCCATGGCAGGCGTCTCCAGCCCCGCCATGGCCGCAGCGGTCTGCAACGCCGGGGGCATGGGCTCGCTCGGGGTGGGGGCGATGACCGCCGATGCCGCCCGTGCTGCCATCCAACAGACCCGCGCTCTGACCGAGCGGCCCTTCAACATCAATGTCTTCTGCCACGGCCCCGTGGCCCGCGATGCCAAGGTTGAAGCCGACTGGCTCGCCGCCATGGCCCCGGAATTTGCCCGTTTCAACGCAGCACCCCCCGATGCGCTGAACGAGATTTACCAAAGCTTCCTGACCAACCCCGACATGCTGGCCATGCTTGTCGACGAGGCCCCCACCGTGGTCAGCTTCCACTTCGGCCTGCCCGAAGCCTCGGTGATCTCGGCACTCAAATCCGCGGGCATCACGCTCTTGGCCTCGGCAACCTCACTGCCTGAGGCCCACGCCTGTCAGGCCGCCGGCATCGACGCCATCGTCGCGCAAGGGATCGAGGCGGGCGGCCATCGCGGCATCTTTGACCCCACCGCCCCGGACGCCGAACTGACCACCGACGCGCTGGTCGCTCAGCTGGCGCCGCACATCGACCTGCCGATCATCGCTGCCGGAGGCCTGATGAATGGCGGCGACATCGCCCGTGTCCTGTCGCTCGGCGCGGAGGCCGCGCAGCTCGGCACCGCCTTTATCGCCAGCACCGAATCTCTGGCCGATGCCGCCTATCGCGCGGCCCTGCGCGCGCCGTCCTCATATCCCGCCACGCTGACACCGTCAGTCTCGGGCCGCCCCGCGCGTTGCCTGCGCAATGGCTTCATCGCGTGGTCCGAACAGACCGACGCCACCATCCCGGCCTATCCGGTCGCCTATGACGCGGCCAAGGCGCTGGCCGGGGCCGCGGCATCGGCTGGCGTATCCGGTTTCGGAGCGCAGTGGTCCGGGGCAGGGGGGCTTTGGGCGCGGCACGGATCGGCAGGTGACATCGTGACCTGGCTGGTGGCGGAACTGGCGGCCAGCCAAAGGGGGTAAAATCCCTGAAAACCTTAAGCCGGGGTTAACATATTCATGTTGTACAACTTGGAGAGGTTCCCCAAAAAAAGTTGTACAACATGGAGAAAACCGCACCGAAGCGCGGTTTTACCGTAACATATCCAATTTTAATCAAATCCGAGGTTTCGGGTCAGAGGTTCTCGGGCTGCGGCATGCCCAGCACATGATACCCCCCGTCCACGCGGATGATCTCACCGGTGGTGAAACAGCCCGCGTCCGACGCCAGATAGACCGCCGTGCCGCCCACTGCCTCAAGTGTTGCGTTTGACCGCATCGGCGCGTTGGCTTCGGTCTGACGAAACGTCTTGCGCGCCCCGCCAATCGCCGCCCCGGCAAGGGTTTTCATCGGGCCCGGAGAGATTGCATTGACGCGAATACCGTCCGGTCCAAGGTCATTGGCCAGGTAGCGCGTCGCCGCCTCCAATGCCGCCTTGGCGACCCCCATGACGTTGTAAAATGGCGTCACGCGGTTCGATCCCTGATAGGTCAGCGTCAGCACCGTGCCGCCGCCGTTTTCCTTCATCAAAGGGTGCGCGCGGCGCGCCACTTCGATCAGGGAGTAACAGGAAATATCCAATGAATTCTTAAAGTTATCCCGGCTCGTGTCGAGGAAACGCCCAGTCAGCTCGTTCTTGTCGGAATAGGCAATGGCGTGCACGATAAAGTCCATCGTCGGCCATTTCACCCCCAATTGTTCAAACGCAGTGTCGAGCGAGGCATCGTCGGTGACGTCGACGTCCACCAAGAAGTCACTGCCCAGTTTTTCCGCCAGCGGGCGCACCCGTTTGCCAAAGCCTTCGCCCTGATAGGTAAAGGCCAGCTCGGCCCCCGCCTCGGCCATGGCCTTGGCGATGCCCCAGGCGATGGAGCGTTCATTTGCAACGCCCATGATCAGGCCGCGTTTGCCTTTCAAAAGACCACTCATACCGCTTATCCTTTGTATTTCGACAGGATCATCGACCCGTTTGTGCCGCCAAACCCGAACGAGTTTGTCATCACCGAGTCCAGCCCCGCATTCTCCACCAACGCGGTCGCAATCTCACCATCCTCAATCGCCGGATCCTGCGTCTCAACGTTGATCGACGGCGTGATGAAATCATTGTCCAGCATCAACAGACAGAAGATCGCCTCCAAGGCGCCAGCCGCGCCCTGGGCGTGCCCAGTCATTGATTTTGTTGAAGAAATTGGCGGTTGGGTCTGTCCTTCGAACACCCGGCGCACCGCTTCGACTTCTCCGACATCGCCCACAGGCGTCGATGTACCGTGGGCGTTGATGTAGCCGACGCTGCGGCCTTCGGGCAGGGTCGACAACGCCAGCCGCATGGCCCGCTCACCGCCTTCACCAGAGGGCGCAACCATGTCGTGCCCGTCCGAGGTGGCCGCAAATCCGGTCACTTCTGCGTAAATCTTGGCGCCCCGCGCCAATGCGTGATCCAGGTCTTCCAGAACCACGATACCACCGCCGCCCGAGATCACGAAACCATCGCGGTTTTCGTCAAAGGCTCGGCTGGCTTTTTCAGGGGTGTCATTATACTTGGATGACATCGCGCCCATGGCGTCGAACAGACAGGACAGGGTCCAGTCCAATTCTTCACCGCCACCGGCAAACATCACGTCCTGCTTGCCCATCATGATCTGCTCTGCGGCATTGCCGATACAGTGCAGCGAGGTCGAGCAGGCCGAGGTGATCGAATAGTTTATGCCCTTGATTTTAAAGGCAGTTGCCAGGTTTGCCGAGATCGTCGATGACATGCACTTGGGCACTGCAAAGGGCCCGATCCGCTTGGTCGCGCCGGTTTTTTCCACGGTCTGGTGTGCGGTCAGCATGGCACTTGTCGACGGGCCTCCCGAGCCTGCGACAAGCCCGGTGCGCACGTTCACAACATCGTCTTCGCCCAGACCCGCATCCGCGATCGCCTGCTGCATGGCGATATGCGCATAAGCCGCGCCATCCCCCATAAAGCGCAGCGCGCGTTTGTCGATATGCTCTTTGGTGTCGATCTTGAGTGTGCCCGCAATCTGGCTGCGGAACCCGTGCTCAGCCATTTCCGGGCTGGCTTCGATACCTGATTTTCCGGCTTTCAGCGAGGCGATGACCTCTTCGGCATTGTTGCCGATGGACGAAACAATGCCCAATCCGGTGACGACGACACGACGCATACGTGCACTCCCTTATCTGCTTATGCCTTTAGTAGGCATTGCAGGGCAGGGGTGCAAGATGGGTTGGCCTTACGATGTGTTTGGGTAAGTCCGACGGCAATCACCAAAGGGCGTGTGATCCGCAGCAATGCCGAGAGAAACAGGCGCATTGAACGACATGAAAAAGGAGGCCAGAAGCCTCCTCAATCGTTCGATATCAGCGGGCAGGCTCAGGCGTCCGAGAGCACCACTTTCATATCTTTGACGTCGTAGATGATCTCACCATCGGCCTCAACGATGCCGTCGGCAACGCCCATGGTCAGGCGGCGTGTCTGGATGGCTTTTTTGAAATCAATCTTATATGTCAACATCTTACGGTCTGGGCGCACCATGCCGGTCAGTTTGACTTCGCCAACACCAACGGCCATGCCGCGCCCCTGCCAGCCGCGCCAGCCGAGGTTGAAGCCGGTCAATTGCCACAGGCCGTCCAGACCCAGACAGCCGGGCATGATCGGGTTGCCGGGAAAGTGGCAGTCAAAGAACCACAGGTCCGGGGTGATGTCGAACTCGGCCAGGATGTGGCCTTTACCATGGGCGCCGCCATCCCCCGAGATTTCGGTGATACGGTCCATCATCAGCATCGGCGGGGCCGGGAGCTGCGCGTTACCGGGGCCGAAAAGCTCGCCGCGGGCGCACTTCAGGAGATCCTCTTTGTCGAAGCTGGTTGGAAAATCGGCCATGCAGGCATGTCCCCTCTTTATCGTGTCAGTTCTCTCTGGTCCCGTCTAGCACCGCCCGCGCGTGTCCCGCAAGTGCACCCATTCCACGAGGCGGTCTGTGTGCCTGTTGCGCCTGCGACTGATTTTCAATTGAAAAACCCTATGCGAACAGGCATATTAACCTGTGAACCAAGGGGATCGCCAGCATGACGATGCAAGCTAATGAAGTAGGGGCCAAATGGCTGAACGAGGCGGGCCTGCGCCCGACACGTCAGCGCGTGGCTCTGGCTGCCTTGTTGGTGGGCGACGGTATGGACCGGCACGTCACCGCCGAAAGCCTGTTTGACGATGCCCGTGACCATGGCGAAAGTGTTTCTCTGGCAACGGTTTACAACACGCTGCGCGCGTTCTGTTCTGCCGGATTGATGCAGGAAATTACCGTGGATGGGTCGAAGAGTTACTTCGACACGAACACGCATGACCACCCGCATTTCTTCTGGGAAGACCGTCGCGAGCTCACGGATGCGCCTGCGGAGCAGTTGGAAATTCGCCGCCTGCCGGATGTTCCCGAAGGGGCAGAAATTGCCAAGGTCGACGTGGTGATCCGCCTGCGCGGCAAATAAGCTATCGCGAATTCGTGACGTAACGAGGGGCATTGCGCCCCTTTTTTTGTCGTGCCAGCATGGGCGCGAAACAACGGGTGATTTCCTATGAAAGCTGCAGTTTATCGCGCCTTTGGCGCGGCTCGGGATGTTCTGAAAATCGAAGAGCTGGCCCAACCGGCGCCCGCGGCAGGAGAGGTCCTGGTACGCGTCGCCTTTTCCGGTGCGAACCCCTCTGATGTCAAGGCGCGGGCCGGGACACGTCCGGGTGTGACCAAACCCGCCTTCCCCGAGATCATCCCGCACTCTGATGGGGCAGGTGTCATCGAGGCGGTTGGAGAGGGCGTTGATCCAACCCGCGTTGGCGCGCGTGTCTGGATCTGGAACGGCCAGTGGCAACGGCCATTTGGCACCTGCGCCGAATACATTGCGTTGCCGTCGGAGCAGGCTGTGACCCTGCCGGATGCCGTCACTCTTGAAACCGGCGCGGTTTTGGGGATTCCCGGTCTGACTGCCGCGCAGGCGGTGTTCGGCGGTGGGGATGTTGTCGGCAAGACCCTGTTGATCAGCGGCGGCGGTGGTACGGTGGGATTTCTCGCCGTGCAACTGGCGCATTGGGCCGGGGCCAAGGTCATTGCGACAGGCTCGCCCCGTGACTTTGACCGCATCCACAGCGCCGGGGCAGACGTGGTGTTGGACTATCGCAGCGAGACACTGGCGGCCGATATCCTCGCGGCCAACGGCGGTGATTTTGTCGACATGGCGATTGAAGTCGAGTTTGGCCTGAACATCGGCATGGTGGCCGAGGTCATGCGCCCCAACGGGCGGGTTGCGATCTATGGGTCCGGTCTGAACATGGTGCCCACGATTGCGTTTGGTCCGATCCTGTTCAAGGCGCTGACGTTAGACGTGATCCTGATCTACCTGCAAGAGGCGGCGGATCGGCAGATGTGCATCGACAAACTTCACGCCGCACTGTGCGAGGGTGGGTTGGTCATTCCGGTTCAAGAGGCCTTGCCGCTGGATCAGGCCGCGCGGGTTCAGGAAATGGTGGAAGAGGGTGGCAGAGCCGGGGCGGTTCTGGTGTCGATGTCTTAGACTTCGGGGTCAGTCGTGCACGATCCGTCGCCCGTGGATACGTTTTACGGGGACGCTCTGCGGGTCAAACCCAACGAGGCAACGCGTGTTGATGGCCCAGCCTTCAAATGCTTTGACGCCCTGTGCCAATTCCTGCCGCGTTGGTGCCGAGGGGCGGCGATACGGGAGAATGCCGCAACGCGGGCAAAAGTAGTCTTTGGCGGTTCGGCTGCCCCATTCGTACAGGCCAAGGTGATCCAGCGGTGTCAGCAGTGTCAACGCGCGTTCCGGCACACGGAAAATCAGGGCCCCACGCTGATGACAGATGGAACAGTCGCAGATGCGGACATGATCGATGTCCGCTTCGACCTGAAATCGCACGAAACCGCAATGACAGGCCCCATCATAAAGCATGCTGTTAGAACCACTGCCCGGGTTCCATCAACCCGAGATCCAGCAGCTGACGAGAATGCCACTCGAACGGCACCGAATTGTGCCAGGTGAACGAGGTGATCTCGTCCCGGCTGCCGGGGTTGCGCTTTAGCGCCTTGGCCGTTCGGAACGAACAGACAGCGGCGGTCAGGTTGTTGTGCCATTCGCAGCTGTAGGTGTTGTATTCCTCATCGTTGAAGGTGAAGTCGTCGCGCATCTTTAGTCCCGGCTTGGTCAAGAAGATGGAAATCCGATCAATCTTGCGCCGTTGCGAGGGGATGTGCTCTTCGAACCGCCAGCGCAGACCGCCAAAGAAATCCAGTTGCCGCTCCTTGGGGTGATTATGGTTGGCGCTGTCCGGGCGGGCGAGGGCATAATAGCCTGAGCGATCCATATGCGCCTCTTCCAGTGAAACGGCCTGCGGGAACGCGGCCAAATCCTTGGCGTAGAGGTCGATCACATATGTCAGCATCGCCTGGCGCCGTTCCTCGCTGTGGAAGGTCACCATCTCGCCGATGCTGCGGTTTTCGCAGAAAGGGAAAAACAGATATTCGGCGTTGAAACAGTAGTATAGCCATATGCCCGGTGCCGCTTCGATGACCCGGTTGATGGCATCGACCATCGCGCCGCCGGTTGGGTGTTCCATGGTGACCCGGTGTATCTGCTCTTCCAGATCGACCGGCAGCTCAAAGCTTTCAGGAATGAAACACACAACCTGTTTGAACCGCAGTTCAAGGTGGTGGCGCAGGGTGGTTTCGACCTCGGTATCATCTTCGGCAAAAATCAGGGCAACAGGCCCTTTGGCCAAAAGGGTGGCGCCACTGCGCAGAAACTGGGAAATAGACGCGAAATTCATGAACATCCTGCCGTTTTGCCCGCCAGAGTCTTTCAATTTTGTGTGCATTGCAAGCCACTGTGCTTTTGATGTAGTCAGACGCCCTGAAACCGCGATGGGACCGGGCACATGGCCGACACGAAGAAGCTTTATATCAAGACCTATGGTTGTCAGATGAATGTCTACGACAGCGAGCGTATGGCCGAGGCCATGGGCGGTGCGGGATATGAGACCACTGACAGTCCCGATGATGCGGACATGATCCTGCTCAACACCTGTCACATCCGCGAAAAAGCTGCCGAAAAGGTCTATTCCGAGTTGGGGCGTTTCAAAGGGCTGAAGGCTGAGAAACCGGATCTGAAAATCGGCGTCGCCGGGTGTGTGGCGCAGGCCGAGGGCGAAGAGATCATGCGGCGCCAGCCCTTGGTGGATCTCGTTGTCGGGCCACAGGCCTATCACCGCCTGCCCGAAATGGAAGCCAAGACACAAGAAGGCGTCAAGGCGCTGGACACCGATTTTCCAGAAGAAGACAAGTTCGAGAAACTGAAAGGCCGCCCCAAAGCCAAGCGCGGTCCAACGGCATTTTTGACGGTGCAGGAGGGTTGCGACAAGTTCTGCGCCTTTTGCGTGGTGCCCTATACCCGTGGTGCCGAGGTCAGCCGTCCTGTCGACCGCATCCTGAGCGAGGCGCGTGATCTGGTCGACCGTGGCGTGCGTGAAGTCACGCTTTTGGGTCAGAACGTGAATGCCTATCACGGTGCGTCGACAGGGGGCGACAGTTGGTCTCTGGCACAGCTGATCTGGCAACTCGACAAGGTTGACGGGCTGGAGCGCATCCGCTTTACCACCAGCCACCCCAACGACATGATGGACGACCTGATCGAGGCGCATGGCACCTGTTCCAAGCTGATGCCCTACCTGCATCTGCCGGTCCAGTCCGGCAGCAACAAGATCCTCAAGCGCATGAACCGCAGCCACGACCGCGACAGCTATTTGCGGCTTGTGGAACGTATTCGTGCGGCCCGTCCGGATATCCTGTTGTCAGGCGATTTCATCGTTGGTTTCCCGGAAGAAACCGAGGCAGATTTTCACGATACGATGGACCTGATTGAAGAGGTCAAATACGGCCAGGCGTTCAGCTTCAAGTACTCCTCGCGCCCCGGCACTCCAGCCGCCGAAAGACCGCTGGTGGATGATGGTGAAGCCACAGAACGTCTTTATCGCTTGCAGGCGCTGATCACGAAACAACAACGCGAGATTCAGGACAGTATGGTTGGTCGCGAGGTCAGCGTGCTGTTCGAAAAACCGGGTCGCCTCGAAGGGCAGATGGTGGGCAAATCCGAGTATCTGCATGCGGTGCATGTCAGCGGCTCGGATGCGCAGATCGGTGACCTGAAACGTGTGAGAATCGTTGAGAGCGGGACAAACTCTCTGGCAGGGGTGCCGATTCTCGATTGATCGGGGTTTCGAAACAATTTGGCGTCAGTTCAAACGTTGTTGGTCAGCGTGGGATAATTCTACAATTCGGTCCGGTGATCCGCGCGGCTTGCCACGAATTTGCCACATTCAGCCACCACATATTGTGAATTCTTCTTCACACACTCTCTAAATTTGCTACAGTACGGGCATATTCTATTTCTGGGTGCATTGCTGCGTATTGTCGTCTGGCACCCCGTTGATAATGGCAGAGGATATTGCTGTGGCGGAGAAAAAGATCAAAATCGCCCAGGCCGCATTGGGGGGAATTGCCGCATTTTGTTTGGCGCTTGTTTCCATTGCAGAGCCTGTGGCTGCTCAAACCCAGCGCACGGTGCTGGGGCAGGAATATGTTCCCACCATCTGGGTTGATCCGGACGGATGCGAGCACTGGGTGATGGACGACGGGGCCGAGGGCTACATGACCCCGCACGTGAACCGTCAGGGTATCCCGGTATGCCGTCGCGGCAACGTCTGCGGCGTGATGAATTCGGATCAGTTTTTTGCCACGGATCGCTATTCGATCAACTCGGCGAATCGTCAGCGTCTGCAACAGTTCTTTTCGGACGCCACCGCATCGGCCTTTATCATTGCAGGGCACACCGATAGCCGCGCATCGGACGAATACAACATGCGCCTCAGCTACAATCGTGCGAATGAAGTGGCCAAGGTGGCCCGCTCGACCGGTGCCCGTGTCATCGACGTGCGTGGCTATGGCGAACGGCAGCCACGTGCTTCGAACGGCACCGCGTCTGGCATGGCCCAGAACCGCCGCGTTGAAATCATCTGTATCCGCTAAGGGGAAATGACATGAAAATTGTTAGAGGTATTGTTCTCCTTGCAGCGGTGGGTGCCATTGCTGCCTGCGACAACAAAGTCAACAAGACGGTCGACCGCGGTTGGGATTCGAAACATCTGAGCCAGCTCAAAGCGGGCATCTGGGTGGATCCCAACGGGTGTGACCACTGGATCATCGACGATGGCTTTGAAGGCTACCTGTCTCAGCGTCTCGACAAATACGGCAAGCCCGTGTGTTCGGGCGCGGCACCTCCGGGTGTGGCCACCGGTCCCTTCAAGAAGGGGTCTCCGATCAAAGACCAGATTTGATCCGGGCTTTTTGCCAAAGGATTGGGCCGTGCGGGCAATCGCGCGGCCTTTTTCGTGACACTCACGTGAATTTTCGCAACTGGCCGCTTGCACCTGCCGCGGCAACTTGGCACCATTTCGGTATAGAAGACTCACACTGAGCAGGAGAGTTGATTGGCCACAGGTGCCCTGACCCCACCGCCCACACCGGAAAAAATCGCAGAAACGCTGATTGAGTTTCCTGACAATAGATTGCTGATTGACCTCTGCGGCGAATACGACCGCAACCTTGCCGACATTGAGCAGAAGCTTTCGGTTCAGATCATCCGCCGTGGCAATCAACTGGCCATACATGGCGACTCGGCGGCGCGTCTCGAAGCGCATGAAGTCCTCAAGGCGCTTTATGAGCGGTTGGAGGGTGGCAAAGACGTCGAAAGTGCCGATATCGATCGCGAAATCCGCATGGGTTCTGCCGAAGAGGGCACCGGTGCGCGCGACGGCGACCAGCTTGAGATGTTCAAGGGCGGCCCGGTCGAGATCAAGACCCGCAAAAAGCTGGTCGAGCCGCGCACAGATGCGCAGCGGGCCTATGTCTTGTCGCTGTTCAACAACGAACTGGCCTTTGGCATCGGCCCGGCGGGCACCGGCAAGACCTATCTGGCGGTGGCGGTGGGCGTTTCGATGTTCATCCAGGGGCATGTGGACCGGATCATCCTGAGCCGTCCGGCGGTCGAGGCGGGGGAAAAGCTGGGCTATCTGCCGGGGGACATGAAGGACAAGGTCGACCCCTACATGCAGCCGCTTTACGACGCGCTGAATGATTTCCTGCCGGGCAAGCAGCTGGCCAAGCTGATCGAGGAGAAAAAGATCGAGATCGCGCCGCTGGCCTTTATGCGCGGGCGCACGTTGGCCAATGCCTTTGTGGTGCTCGACGAGGCGCAGAACGCTACGACCATGCAGATGAAGATGTTCCTGACTCGTCTGGGCGAGGGCAGCCGCATGGTGATCACCGGCGACCGTTCACAGATCGACCTGCCTCGGGGCGTGCCATCGGGGCTGAAAGACGCCGAGCGGTTGTTGGACAAAGTTGGTGGCATCAGCTTCAACTACTTCACCGCCAAGGACGTGGTGCGCCATCCGCTTGTGGCTGCGATTATTGAAGCCTACGATGCAGATGCACAAAGGGCGCTGGCAGGTCGGGAAAAGAACACCTGATCCTCTTCTTTTGGCCAAAAATATCCACGGGGGTGTGGGGGCAGTCAGCCCCCACTCGTATTCAGGCATGTTGACAGACACCATTTTGGAAGATCCCCGATGGGAAGAGCATGGCCTGGTTGACGCGGCCGAATATGCGGCCACGGCGGCGCTGGTGTACCTGAAAATGCAGCCGGGGGATTTTACCATCTCGCTCCTGGCCTGTGACGACGCGCGCATCGCCGTCTTGAACGCAGACTTCCGCGACAAACTCCAGCCGACAAATGTCTTGAGCTGGCCGTCTCAAGAGTTGGCGGCGGACGAAGAGGGCGCACGGCCCGACCCTCCCGAGCCCGATCGCTTCGAGGACCAGACCGAGCTGGGTGATATTGCCATCGCTTATGACACCTGCCAGCGCGAGGCCGAGGCGGCGGGCAAACCTTTTGACCATCATGTGACACATTTGGTCATTCACGGGGTTTTACATCTCTTGGGTTATGACCATATCCGTGACAAGGATGCCACGTTGATGGAAGGCATCGAGACCGCCGTACTTGGCAAACTGGGCATTCCTGACCCATATAAGGACTAACGAGGGGATTTCCCCCGACTGGAAAGGAAAAATGGGCGACAGTTCCGACGGGTCCTCTAACGCAGCGCTGAGCGCGCAGGCCGAGGCCCCCACAATAGAAAAGAGCGGTTTTTTTGGCCGCATCGTCAAGGCTTTGTCTCCGTCCGATGAGGGCGTAGACCTGACACCAGAGACCCCTGACATCCCCCGCCCACAGACCCGCGGCATGATCAACCTGCGTCGGATGCGGGTGGAAGACGTGGCTGTGCCCAAGGCGGAAATCATTTCTGCCGCGGATGACGTGACCCGGGACGAGCTTGTGGCGCTGTTTCGCGATACCGGTCTGACACGCGTGCCCATCTACCAGGGGACGTTGGACACGCCAGTAGGCTTTGTGCACCTCAAAGATTTTGCGCTGCGTCACGGATTCAACGGCTCCGGAGGTTCGTTTTCTCTAAAAGAGCTGCTGCGTCCCTTGTTGTTTGTGCCGCCTTCGATGACGATTGGCGTGCTTCTCACCAAGATGCAGGCCGAGCGTCGCCACATGGCCCTGGTGATTGACGAATACGGCGGCGTGGACGGTCTCGTCACCATTGAAGACCTGATCGAACAGGTGATCGGCGAAATCGAGGACGAACACGATCTGGAAGAAGATCAGTATTGGGTTCAGGAAAGTCCGGGGTCTTACCTCGCACAGGCCAAGACGCCACTGGAAGACTTTGAGGCCGAGGTCGGGCGCAGCCTGTCCGGCCACGAAGACGTCGACGTCGAGGATGTCGAAACCTTGGGCGGACTGGTCTTTACGCTGTCCGGCAATGTTCCGGCACGTGGCGAGGTCGTTGCCCACCCGGACGGAACCGAGTTCGAGATCGTCGATGCCGACCCGCGCCGAATCAAGCGCCTGCGCGTTCGGTTCACCGAGGCACAGGATGGCTGACCAGCTGACGCGCTGGTTCGCAACCCTGAGCAGACGCTGGCGTCTCTTGCTCCTGTTTGCTTTCGGCGCAGTGGCTGCACTGGGCCAAGCGCCATTCTCGCTCGTGATCCCGAGTTTTCTGGGATTCGTGGCAGTATTTGCCATGTATCCCGCCCTCTCGTCGTCACGGCAGGCTTTTGGCGCGGGATTTGTCTTTGGCACGGGGTATTTTGCGGCATCGCTGCACTGGATCGTCGAGCCGTTCCTTGTGGATCTGGCGCGTCATGGCTGGATGGCCCCCTTTGCGCTGGTGTTTCTGAGCTGCGGTTTGGCGCTTTTGTGGGCGACGGCATTCGCACTTTCACGGCGGATTTCTGTTCAGCGCTGGGCGCTTGTCCCGATGCTGGCGGGGGCTGAACTGGTTCGCGCCTATCTCTTCACCGGCTTCCCTTGGGCGATGCCATCATATGCGCTCGTCAATGGAATTGCTGGGCAGGGGGCGTCCTGGATTGGCCCGCATGGTATGAACCTGGTGCTTCTGGCCACTGCCTGTGCGCTTGCGGATTGGCGGGTTCGAAAGCCCATCGCCTTAATTGGCGTAGTGCTGGTGGTTTTGTCGGCTTGGCCGCTCTCTCAACCGCACCCTTCTGACGGGCAGGGCAGGATTGTGCGGCTTGTGCAGCCCAACGCGCCGCAACATCAAAAGTGGGATCCTGACTATATGCGGATCTTTTTTGACCGGGCCTTGCGCTCGACCCGATCCGGTCTGGCTTTGCCCGATCTCATCGTGTGGCCAGAAACCTCGGTTCCAACGTCTTTGGACCGCTCGACTAACACCCGCGCAGCCATAGCAGAGGCGGCCCGCGGCGTGCCGGTGGTGATTGGCATCAACCGTTACGATGGGCTCAGAGCCTATAACTCGGCGGTTGTTCTGGATGGCGAAGGCGCGATTGGCGATGTCTATGACAAGCATCACCTCGTTCCCTTTGGCGAGTATGTGCCCTTTGGAAACTTGCTGTCACGCTTTGGCATTCACGGATTGGCCGCGCGCGAGGGCGGCGGCTATAGCGCTGGTCCGGGTCCTCGTTTGATCGACGTCGGAGTGCTGGGGCATGTCCTGCCACTGATCTGTTACGAAGCCGTGTTCCCGCAGGATATGCGGGTAGATGGCGCACGACCGGACGTATTGATGCAGATTACGAATGATGCGTGGTTCGGCAGGTTCTCTGGGCCGTATCAGCATCTGGTTCAGGCTCGGATGCGCGCCATAGAGCAGGGTCTGCCAATGGTGCGCGCGGCAAACACGGGCGTGTCTGCTGTGATAGATCCGCGCGGGCGTGTGGTTGCGTCGCTGGATTTGAACACAGAAGGATTTCTTGATGCCGCTCTGCCAGAGCCAATGGCGATTACAGTTTATGGCCAAACCGGAGATTGGCCGATTATCGCCATCGTTTTGGCAACACTTGGTCTGTTATTCCGCGTACGACGCAGCGAAAGCAATTGACCCCCGACTCGAGCGCACGTAAGCGTAACTTCAATCTGTCGTTACAACGGCTTCCTGGCGTGGCGACCAACATTGCAATGGAGCACCCCATGACAAGACAAAACTACACCTTCACCTCAGAGTCCGTTTCTGAGGGGCATCCTGACAAGGTGTGCGACCGGATCTCGGATGCGGTTTTGGACGCCTTCCTGACCGAAGAACCCGAGGCTCGCGTGGCGGCTGAAACCTTTGCAACCACCAACCGGGTCGTGATTGGCGGCGAAGTGGGGCTTTCCGACAAGGACAAGCTGCATGAGTACATGGGCCGTATCGACGAGATCGCGCGCGCCTGTATCAAGGACATCGGTTATGAGCAGGACAAGTTTCACCACGAAACGGTGGAAGTGACAAACCTGTTACACGAGCAATCAGCGCATATTGCCCAAGGGGTTGATGCTGCTAGCGGCAAGGACGAAGGCGCTGGCGACCAGGGCATCATGTTTGGCTACGCCACAACCGAAACCTCGGCTTTGATGCCGGCCCCGATCCAATACAGCCACGCGATTCTGCGTCGGCTGGCGGAGGTGCGCAAATCGGGCGTTGAGCCAACTCTCGGGCCCGATGCCAAGTCGCAGCTTTCTGTGATGTATGAGAACGGTAAGCCCGTCGGCGTAAGCTCGATTGTCTTGTCGACCCAGCATCTTGATGCATCGATGACATCTGATGATGTGCGTGCTGTGGTAGAGCCTTACATCCGCGAGACCCTGCCAGAGGGTTGGATCAGAGCGGACACCGAGTGGCACGTGAACCCGACCGGCAAGTTTGTGATTGGCGGACCGGATGGTGATGCAGGTCTGACCGGTCGCAAGATTATCGTCGATACTTATGGTGGCGCAGCGCCCCATGGCGGGGGCGCTTTTTCCGGCAAAGATCCGACAAAGGTAGACCGTTCGGCGGCCTATGCCGCGCGCTACCTCGCCAAGAACGTGGTGGCCGCAGGTATGGCCGAACGCTGCACCATCCAGCTGTCCTATGCGATTGGCGTCTCCAAGCCACTCTCGATCTATGCGGATACGCATGGCACCGGGCAAGTGGCAGATGCGGCGATCGAAGCTGCGGTGGCTGGTGCGATGGACCTTACCCCGCGAGGCATTCGCGAGCATCTGGGCATGAACCGTCCGATCTATCAGCGCACGGCGGCTTACGGCCACTTTGGCCGCGATCCCGAGGCGGACGGCGGCTTTAGCTGGGAAAAGACCGATCTGGTCGAGACGCTCAAAAAGGCAGTCTAACCGGACGCGACACCAAGGCATTTCGAAATGCCTTGGTCCGCGCAAAACAACAAAGGCCAGAGCTTTCCGCCAAGGAAGGCTTTGGCCTTTTTCTGTTCCTGTGCCAGTCTGATCCAGCGAACAGGGAGGGTTTTTCATGCTGATCGACGTGGCATTGCCGCTATCGCTGGCTTTCATCATGTTTTCATTGGGCTTTGGATTGACGTTTGCCGATTTCGGCCGGGTTCTGGCCATGCCCAGGGCGGCGCTGACTGGGATGGTTTTGCAGGTGATTGCCGTTCCACTGGTGGCGTTTGGTCTGCTGAAGCTGGTCAATCTGCCGCCCGCGCTGGCCTTTGGCGTCATGATCTTGGCATTTTGCCCCGGCGGCGTGACCTCCAACATCCTGACCAAGCTTGCTGGCGGCAATGTGGCCTTGTCCATCACACTGACGGCCATCGTGAGCCTTTTGTCCGTGGTGACCGTGCCGATCCTTGTGGACTGGGCCGCGGGGGCCTTTCTGGGTGAGGCAGCGGTACAGATCAATGTCACCGGGATTGCGATCTCGATGTTTGCCATCACCGCTGTGCCAGTGTTGATCGGCTTGTTGCTGCGCTTTGTCGCCAAGGGTTTTGCCGAAAGGACCGAGAGCGTGATTTCCACCATCGCCGTGGTTCTGTTTGTTGTCATCGTGATCGCGGCCTTGGCGACCAACTGGCAGATGTTTATCGACAACATTGGCCGACTTGGTCCTCTGTTGATCGGCATGAACGCGCTATTGCTGATCTTGGGAGTGCTGATCGCGCGTGGCGTGGGGCTGTCTGGCGGGGATGGCTTGTGTATCTCGGTGGAAATGGGCGTGCAGAACGCGGCGCTGGGCATCACCGTGGCCGGGTTGGTTGCCAAGACCGGGGGTATCCCGGAATTTGCCGTACCGGCTGCGTTGTACGGCATCACCATGTACGTTGTGACCATCCCCGGCATGTTCGTTCTGCGGGCAATCTTCGGCAAAACTTGACCTCGTGCCCGCAAAGGGGCACATGGCCCCTCACCAAGATGGGACCAGGTTCATGACAGACTCGCAACATCCTTCCGGCGCACCCTGGCGCAACTTTTATGGTCGCTTCAAAGGGAAAGGCCTGCGCAAGTCGCAAGAGGCTTACCTCGACGAGGACCTGGCGGCACTGTCGCCGGGCGCAGTGGGCTGGGACGAAAACCCGGACCGCACCAACATCGACCTGCAGGCGTTGTTTGGGGGTCGGGACGTCTGGCTCGAGATTGGTTTTGGCGGTGGCGAACACATGGTGCACCAGGCCGTCAGCAATCCGGATGTGGGCATCATAGGGTGTGAACCCTACATTAACGGCGTTGCCATGTTGCTGGGGAAAATCCGCGAGGCAAAGGCCGACAATATCCGCGTGCACCCCGGCGATGCGCGCGACATGTTTGACGTTCTGCCAGATCAGAGCATCTCGCGTGCCTTTCTGCTTTACCCCGATCCCTGGCCAAAAAAGCGTCATCACCGCCGCCGCTTTGTGACCCCGGAACATCTGGCGCCTTTGTCGCGCGTGCTGAAACCGGGGGCCATCTTTCGGGTGGCAACCGACATCCCCGACTATGTTCGGCAGACGCTGGAGCAGGTGCCCCGGCACGGGTTGGAATGGCTGGCGGAACGGCCTGCGGACTGGCGTGAGCCCTGGGATGATTGGATATCGACCCGGTATGAACAAAAGGCCTTTCGGGAAGGGCGAACACCACACTACCTGACCTTTCGCAAGAGATAGCCGACGATAGGGGCCAGCCCCTCTTGTCCCGGACAGAGCCCGGGACAATTCACCCCGGGATATTTCTGGGCCAAAAGAAGAGGCAATTCGCGCATTTACGTGGGCGAGTTGCTGCGCTAACAGGTTTGGGCAACAGGAGAGGATTTGCACATGTCCGGTCACGGCACCCCTATTCCCATGACATCGCATGCCTGCGGCCCTCTTAAGGGTGAGGCCAATGTGCCCGGTGACAAGTCGATCTCGCATCGGTCCATGATCCTGGGGGCCATGGCAGTTGGAGAGACGCGCATCAGCGGGCTGCTGGAAGGCGAAGATGTGCTGGATACGGCCAAGGCCATGCGTGCTTTCGGGGCTGAAGTCACGGACCATGGCAACGGCAATTGGACAGTTCATGGTGTTGGTGTTGGTGGGTTTGCCGAACCGGAAAACGTGATTGATTGCGGCAACTCGGGCACCGGGGTGCGACTGATCATGGGGTGCATGGCAACAACCGGGATCAGCGCAACCTTTACCGGCGACGCCAGCCTGAATAAGCGCCCCATGGCGCGGGTCACGGACCCGATTGCCCTGTTCGGCGCGCAGTCGTTCGGGCGCAGCGGTGGGCGGTTGCCAATGACTATCGTCGGCGCGGCCAATCCGGTGCCCGTGCGCTATGAAGTGCCGATGCCCTCGGCTCAGGTGAAATCAGCGGTTCTGCTGGCCGGGCTGAACGCGCCGGGGCAAACCGTGGTGATCGAGAAAGAAGCCACACGCGATCATACTGAACGAATGCTGTCCGGGTTCGGCGCGGAAATCACCACCGAAGTGACGGAACAGGGGCGTGTCATCACGCTGACCGGCCAGCCCGAGTTGAAGCCGCAGACCATTGCCGTGCCGCGTGATCCGTCTTCGGCGGCTTTTCCTGTCTGTGCAGCGCTGATTACCCCCGGTTCGGATGTGCTGGTGCCCAACATCGGCCTGAACCCAACCCGCGCCGGCCTGTTCACCACACTGCGTGAGATGGGGGCGGACCTGGCCTATGAAAACGAACGTGAAGAAGGCGGCGAACCAGTTGCGGATCTGCGTGCGCGGTTCTCGCCGGACCTGAAAGGCATTGAGGTCGATCCGACCCGCGCCGCCAGCATGATCGACGAGTACCCCGTCCTATCCGTTGTGGCGGCCTTTGCCGAAGGCGACACGGTGATGAAGGGCGTAAAGGAGCTGCGGGTCAAGGAAAGCGACCGCATCGACGCCATGGCCAACGGATTGCGCGCCAATGGTGTGGACGTGGACGAAGGCGAAGACTGGTGGGTTGTGCACGGGCTCGGCCATGGCAACGTGCCAGGGGGCGCGACCTGTGAAAGCCACCTCGACCATCGTATCGCCATGTCATTCATGGTGCTGGGAATGGCCACACAGAACCCAGTGCGCGTTGACGATGGCGCGCCCATTGCAACCTCTTTCCCAATCTTTGAGCCGCTGATGGCCGAACTTGGGGCAAGGATAACAAGAGACACCGATTGAAGCCTTACACCAAAGCCCTGATTGCCCTGACACTGGTGACCGCAGTCACCTATGGGGTGCTGGTCGGGGTTGGGGCGACCCATCTGGTGCTGGGCGAGGCGAGGCTAAAGCCCTTTGACCTGCGTGTCCTGGGCTACACAGCATCTGACGCCGAGGCCTATCTGGCGCTGATCAAACCGTCCCAAGTCACGCTGTACACCGGTTTTCTCCGCAAGCTCGATACGGTGTTTCCCTTGCTGTTTGGATTGTGGTTGGGCTGGTGTCTTTGGGGGCTGACGCGGCGCATGCATCCCTGGTCACGGATCATCCTTTTGGTGGTTCCGGCAAGTTACACGCTGATGGAACTCTGTGAAAATGCGCTGGTTGCTGACATGGTTCTTGGGTTTCAGGCCCCGGTCGACACGACCCTTGTGGCGCTTGCCAGCAGTTACACCATCTCCAAGTTCGTGACGCTTTTTGTTGCTTTTGGTCTTTTGTTGGCCATGATGCTTCTAAAAATCAGGCCCTTTGGGGAGGGTCTGGACAGCTGATCCCCAAAGAACAATCGGGGAGGGGACTATGCAGCGAGCCTTTTGGCTGAGTTTCTCAGCGGCCATGGCGATCTATCTGACCATGGTGTTCTGGTCCGTGCCTTTTATTGTCGGGCAGGCCGGGGGGCAGGCGCCTTTTGATATGCGGCCCATGGGATATTCGTTGGAGGACGCCAAGGGCTTTCTCGGTGCGCTCACGCAAGACGGGCGCCTGTTCTATTTGGATGTGCAGCAAAAGCTGGACATTGCTTACCCGGCACTGCTGGGGATGTCTCTGATCCTGGGATTGCAGCTGGCTTTGCGGCGGCCCTGGGGCACTGTGTTTGGCCTGGTTGCCTTGATGGCGACGGCGGCAGACTATTTTGAGAACCACATTGTTGCGGGCATGTTGCAGACAACGCCGGACATGCTGGACCCGGCGACAGTTCAGGTTGCGAGCTTCCTCACCATGAGCAAATCGGTTGGCCATATGACCTGTTTCGTGGCCTTGCTGCTCGGGGCATCGACGCACTTGATGCGGCGGGTATTGCGTTAGGGCTTGCACAGCCATTGAGGCCTTGGGATACACGGGGCACGCACCCAGATTTTGAGGCAAGACATGCAGTTTACCATTGCGATCGACGGACCGGCAGCGGCTGGAAAGGGAACGATTTCAAAAGCGGTGGCAGCGCATTTCGGTTTTGCGCATTTGGATACGGGGTTGTTGTACCGGGCGGTGGGGGCGAAGACGCTGGATGGGACGGATCCTGTCCTAGCCGCCAAGGCCTTGATTGCACAGGATTTGGATGGAGATGCTCTGCGCACTCCCGAAGTGGCGCAGGCCGCCAGCAAGGTTGCGGTGATTGCCGAGGTGCGCGCGGCGCTGGTGGATTTCCAACGCGCTTTTGCCCGGAGGCTTGGCGGCGCGGTGCTGGACGGACGCGATATCGGAACTGTCATTTGCCCCAATGCCGAGGCTAAGTTGTTTGTCACCGCCAGTGCCGAGGTGCGCGCGGAGCGGCGGTATTTAGAACTGAAAAACAAGGGGTTGGACATCACGCTTGCGCAGGTTCTTGCGGATGTGAAAGAACGCGATGCGCGCGATATGGATCGTGCCGAAGCCCCTCTGAAGCCTGCCGTGGATGCCACGATGATCGACACGTCGGACCTGAGTATCGAGGCCGCTGTATTGCAAGCTGTTGCTGCAATTGACGCAGCGCGGAACAGCGGAACAGAGGCATGACATACACGATTGTTACGCTTTTGCATGAACAGCAGCTGGCCTACGTGCAGACCCCCAAGGTCGCGACCACAACCATGTTCAACGTCATGCATGGTATTGCTGGAGTGCCCGGAAAGGGGGGGAAACCACGTGAAGAAGCGCGGGATCCTGAGATTGCGAAAGCCCTGCAAGGCAAGGGGCTGGAACGTCGTGCCTTGCGTGCGGTTGAACTGCAAGGGCTACAGACAGAGTACGCGGAGTATTACTGGTTCTGCATTGCCCGCAACCCGATCAATCGTATCGTATCAAGTTACAACAGCAAGCTTCAGCGATACGCCAAGACCTTTGCCAAAGGCATCTACCTACGTAGTCGATTGGCCACGCTGGGCGACGGTCTGAAGACGTTGGATGATTCCAGAAACACGTCTCGTCAAGTTGCGCGTCGAATATCTTTCGATGACATGCTTAAGGGTTTGAAAAAGAATGGAGTTTCTTTCGATCAACACTTTGAGGAACAAGCGGTTCTCACTGCGCAATCCAGCCTGACCTATGACCAGATTCTAAAGTTGGAAACCCTAGATGACGATCTTGCCTCGCTTGCATCCAGGACCGGCGTTGGACCGATTGAAGCAGTTCGGAAGGCCAAGTGGAATTCTTCGCTGCAAACCGGGTTAACAGTGGCGGATCTGACCCGTCGACATATGGAGCAGATTGTTGATCTGTACCGCCAGGACTTTGAAGTTTTTGGCTATTCCTTGCCAGAATGACTTTTTGTCTGCACCCCCAAAAAACCGCATCTGCATCGCGTCGGTATAACGTCGGTATTACGTCGGTATTCTGTTAACTCAAAGGTAACCTTCACGCCTGCCTCACCGCGAAGTGTTTCGCCTTGGGGCAAAGGCCAAGGCTATCCTGTTGCTGTCAGAACGGGGGCAGGGGTCATGCGGTTTCTCATCATAGCTTTTCTAACGATTGCAGCTTCGGTGGCTCTTGCCAAAGATCCGGTGCCTGAACCGCCAATGACCTACGAGCGCCTGGGGCGCATCATCTTTGCGCTCGATCCCGACGCGGACCCTCGCGGCGATATGTTCGAGATGCGGGTGGCAGAACGGCTTGTGGTGGTCGTGACCGACCGGCAGGCTGACCGCATGCGGGTGATGGTGCCGATCCGCGAGGCCCACGACCTGAGCGAAGCCGATCTGCGCCGCATGATGCAGGCCAACTTCGACAGCGCGCTGGATGCGCGCTATGCGGTGGCCAATGGCATCCTGTGGTCGGCTTATATCCACCCGTTGTCGCCGCTGGAAAAGGAACAGTTCATCTCGGGGCTTGTCCAGACTGTCACCGCGGCCGAGACCTATGGCACCTTCTACACCGGCGGTAGTGTGCAATTCGGAGATGGCGACAGCAACGACCTGCAACAGCAGTTGCTTGAGGAATTGTTGAAGCGCGGCCAGGACCTCTGACGATCAGGCGCTTTTGGGCAGCTTCTCGGCTGCGGCATCATAAGTCGCGCGCGCTGCATCAATGGTCTCAAGGTTCTCAAGACCCCACATGGCAAGCGCCTTGACCGGCTCGCGGAAGGATTCCCCCAAGGGGGTCAGCGCATATTCGACTTTGGGCGGAATGGTGGGGTGATAGGTGCGGCTGACCAGCCCATCGCGCTCCAACTCGCGCAGCGTCAGGCTGAGCATGCGTTGAGAGATGCCGAGGTTGCGCTTTAGCTCGTTGAAGCGCAAAACGCCGTACTGGCTGAGCGAGGCAACGATCAGCACGCTCCAGCGATCTCCGACCCGTGACAGGACTTCGTTCAGGCGTTTGCAATCGGGGCATTGGGCGATCGGGGCCAAGGTGGTTCCCTCCATGATACCGGGTCTCAAAAATGTGCCTTCTTGCGGCACTTTCTGGTGCTGACTATATCGTCGGTATCAAAAATATACCACCCTTTGAAAATCTCCCGAAAGAGGACTGACGATGTCGAACAGCACGCTTATGGAAAAGCTGAACTGGCGTTATGCCACCAAGAAAATGGACCCCAGCAAGGCGGTTCCGCAGGAGAAAGTCGACCAGATCGTCGAAACCATCCGCATGGCGCCATCGTCAAGCGGGACACAGCCGTTTGAGCTGTTCGTCATCACAAACCCCGAGATTCGTGCGGACATACGCAAGGTCGGCTGGGACCAGACACCGATCACCGAGGGCTCGCACCTGTTGGTGTTTGCCGCATGGGACAACTATTCTGCGGATCGTATCGACGCGGTCACCGCGCAAATGACCGAAGCGCGCGGCGAGTTGCCGTTGCTGAACCAGTATTATGAAAAGCTGAAAGCGACCTATCTGCCGCGTGACGCACAGACCAACCACGATCACGCCGCGCGTCAGGCCTATATCGCGCTGGGCTTTGCCATGGCGGCGGCGGCTGAGTTGGACGTGGACTGTTGCCCGATGGAAGGGTTTGATGCCGCGAAAGTGGACGAGATTCTGGGCCTGAAGGAAAAAGGCCTGCGCTCGGTCGTGTTGTTGCCGCTGGGCTACCGTCAGGACGGTGCCGACTGGCTGCTGCCGATGAAGAAGGTCCGCAAGGCAAAAGAGGCCATGGTGACCGAGATCGCCTGAGGGTCTTAACTGTTGTGAATTAGAGCAGGGGTGCGGTTGGTCGCGCCCCTGTTTACGTTTGGATAAACATTGGGCTGGAGCCGGTGAAGGTTCCGGCATTAATCTGCGGTTAAACTGTATTGGAATGGCCGCTGGCGGGGCGGCCTTAGGCCAAGGTCCGGGGACTTGATCCAACAGGTGTTGCTCCCGACCGGACGTGGCAATTGTGGTCAAGAAAGGACCTGCCTTATTTGTGCCACAATTCGTTTGGATACTGGCCGTGTTACCAAGTGGCACTTTTCCCGTAAAAAAATCAGAAAAACACCCGAAAATCGGGAAAACATAGCCAGCGTTGAGGCAGGCGATCAGTATGGCGACGATTTCGTTCTATGCGCGTGGTGACAGCAATTCCGCGAATAATGCTGCATTGAATGCGCAGAATACCAACACGGTTCCGACCACGGAAATTACCTTTTCCAGTGGCGTAAGCGGCGATCTGCAACTGGAGACAAATGGTGGCGCTCCGGATCCGGATACGACGATCATCATTAATGGCGTCGAGATGACCTTTACCGTGAATTTCTCGGGGGCACTGCCAAACACAAACAAATTGTCCAACGTGAACGGTGTGGATTTGCGGGGAGAGCCCATCGTGGTCATCACCACCGAAGATGGGCAGCGTCTGTTTTTCCTTCCAAACGGTGTATCTCAGGCCACCATGGATGCGTTTCCCAACGGGGCGCATGACCTTGATGCTGTGACAACGGTTGATGATGTGCCGGTGTGCTTTGTGGCAGGCACGGAGATTTTGACCCCAAGGGGCCACGTCCTGGTCGAAGAACTGATGCCGGGAGATTTGGTCACGACCTATGGCGGCAAGACTCGTCAGTTGAGGTGGATTGCCAGCCGCTACATGAGTTTCTCAGAGCTTCTGGTGGAACCACGGTTTCGGCCTGTTTGTCTGCCCGCGGGGTTTTTAGGGCGGGATGGACCGCATAAGCCGCTTTGGCTTTCGCCACAGCACCGGTTCTTGTTTCGCGGGTGGGAAGCAGAGTTGTTGTTCCGGAACGCAGAGGTTTTTGTTCCGGCAGCAAGTTGCAGGGATCTGCCAGGCGCTCCGGTGGCGGACATCTCTCAGGGCGTTGCCTATTATCACCTGTTCCTCGATTGCCACGATGTTCTGATTGCGAACGGATTGCCCTGCGAGAGCTTGTTTCCGGGGGACGGTGCGATTGCCAGCCTGACCGAAGCCGCGCGCGCGGAACTGGCCGCGTTATTCCCGGAACATGGGGGAAACTGGGCGGGGTACGGCCCCACCGCGCGGCAAAGCCTGTCACGCAAAGAGGGGGACCTGTTGCTGGCCTATTCCGGTTTGGATCAAGCGCGGTCAGAGCCAGAACAGGATGCGACTGGGTTTGCTGTACAGGCGGCCTAATGCAATTTTGCCGGGATTTCGTGCGGGCAATGAGGGCATAGCCCCGGATGCCCGCGCGTATTGATTCTTAGGGGCGTGTGACGGACAAAACCCCCGTCCATCCGGCGTCCTTCAGATCAAAGGGCAGATCGCGGATCGCGACTTTGCCGTGGGCAACGCCGATCAGGCCTTCGCGCACGATCAACTCCAGTGCTTCGGTGTCTTCGGCCGGGAAACTGGCCATCTGGGTCTTAGCGTCGGCACTGACGATACCTGCCAGATAGGGGAGGCCGGATTTCGGCCCCATGTCCACAGCCTTGACCACTTCTTCGGGGGCGACGGGGACAGTGCCGGTTTCACCCTCGGGGCTGCTGAACGTAAAGGTCAGGCGAAAGTCCATTTCTCCAAGGATCGAGTCGCTCTGGGCGAGCATGGCAGAAGGCAGGGCGGTCAGGGTCGCCAGACCGACCAGAAGTTTGCGTTTGGTGAGTTTCATGCGGTACATCTCTTCTCTGTTCGAGCTGCCTCTTCATAGCCGAGCACGCGCCGCATGAACTTGTCCAAAATCAAGGGGTGGCCTTGCATCATTGCCCAAAACGGTCTAAACGCCCCCTGTCCAGAGACCGTCAAGAGTCGCGGATGTGGTGAGTAGGGCCCGAGGGAAATCCTTTGGCCCTTATTGTTTGTGTGTGACGCCACAGTCGTTTTCTTGGCCAAGCGGCCCGGGACGCAATGAAACCAAGACCGGCGGAGACAACCGCACGGCCCGAAAAAATGTTTGTAAAGGAACCTGAGACCTCATGGCTCAAAACACATCGATGGAGGAATTCGAAGCCCTCCTGAATGAAAGCTTCGAAATGGACACCCCGAACGAGGGTTCGGTTGTCAAAGGCAAGGTCATCGCAGTTGAAGCGGGCCAAGCCATCATCGACGTCGGCTACAAAATGGAAGGCCGCGTTGATCTGAAAGAATTCGCAAACCCTGGCGAAGCTCCTGAAATCGCCGTTGGCGACGAAGTAGAAGTCTTCCTGCGCGCGGCTGAAAACGCCCGTGGCGAAGCGGTTATCAGCCGTGAGATGGCCCGCCGCGAAGAAGCCTGGGATCGTCTGGAAAAAGCATACGCCGACGACGCGCGCGTCGAAGGTGCGATCTTTGGTCGTGTCAAAGGCGGCTTTACGGTTGACCTCGGCGGCGCCGTGGCCTTCCTGCCCGGCAGCCAGGTTGACGTGCGCCCCGTGCGCGACGCAGGCCCGCTGATGGGTCTGAAGCAACCCTTCCAGATCCTGAAAATGGACCGTCGTCGTGGCAACATCGTTGTGTCGCGTCGCGCTATCCTCGAAGAGAGCCGCGCCGAACAGCGCGCCGAAGTTATCGGCAACCTCTCGGAAGGTCAGACCGTGGAAGGCGTTGTCAAGAACATCACCGAATACGGTGCGTTTGTTGACCTCGGCGGCGTTGACGGCCTCTTGCACGTCACCGACATGGCATGGCGCCGTGTGAACCATCCTTCGGAAATCCTGTCGATCGGTGAAACTGTCAATGTACAGGTCATCAAGATCAACAAGGAAACCCACCGCATCAGCCTCGGCATGAAGCAGCTGCAAGACGATCCATGGGATCTGGTTGCTGCCAAATATCCGCTGGAATCGGTGCACACTGGTCGCGTCACCAACATCACCGACTACGGTGCCTTTGTTGAGCTGGAGCCCGGCGTTGAAGGTCTGGTTCACGTCTCGGAAATGTCCTGGACCAAGAAGAACGTGCACCCCGGCAAGATCGTTTCCACAAGCCAAGAAGTCGAAGTCATGGTGTTGGAAATCGACGGCGCCAAGCGTCGCGTCTCCTTGGGTCTCAAGCAGACCATGCGCAACCCGTGGGAAGTGTTTGCAGAAACCCACCCCGAGGGCACGCAGGTCGAAGGCGAAGTCAAGAACATCACCGAATTCGGTCTGTTCATTGGCCTCGACGGCGAGATCGACGGCATGGTTCACCTCAGCGACATCTCGTGGGACGAACGTGGCGAAGACGCGATCCAGAACTACCGCAAAGGCGATGTGGTTCAGGCCGTTGTGTCGGAAGTTGACGTCGACAAAGAGCGTATCTCGCTCTCGATCAAGGCGCTGGGTGGCGACAAGTTCGCAGAAGCCGTTGGCGGCGTGAAGCGTGGCTCGATCATCACCGTCGAAGTCACCGCGATCGAAGACGGCGGCATCGAGGTCGAGTACGAAGGCATGAAATCCTTCATCCGTCGTTCGGACCTGTCGCGCGACCGTGCAGAGCAACGCCCCGAGCGTTTCTCGGTCGGCAACAAGATCGACGTCCGCGTCACCAACGTCGACAGCAAGACCCGTCGTCTGGGCCTGTCGATCAAGGCACGCGAGATCGCCGAAGAGAAAGAAGCCGTGGAACAGTACGGTTCGTCGGATTCGGGTGCGAGCCTGGGCGACATCCTCGGCGCCGCGCTCAAGTCGGGCGACGACTAACTCTCGTCTTTACAAGTGATTTGGAAAGGCCCTCGCATTTGCGGGGGCCTTTTTGTTTGACCGGCGGGTCGCGGCGGGGAATGGTGTGTTCCATGGATCTGAGTGGCGACTGGACCGGTGTGTTCGACTATGGGCTTGAGACGAGGGATGCGGTGCCGTTCACGGCAACGCTGATGGATGTTGGCGGCGTGGTCTGGGGCGAGACGCAGGAACCCAATACCTTTGTGCCGGACGCGGGACCCGAATTGATCGCCGACGTCAGTGGCACGCGCAGCGGAGTCGAGGTGCATTTTCGCAAAGCCTATCTCGGCAGCCCGCGGGGCGGGGCCTACCCTATCCACTACACTGGCCACATCTCGGCCGGCGGAAAACGCATCGAGGGGCGGTGGCGTATCAATGTTCCGGGCGTGCCCTTTGGTGGGCCTTTTGTGATGACACGGATCACGGGGATCGCGGTGACTCGCGAGAGGGCACTCAAGACGCAAGTCGAAGCCACCTGAAGCGCACGTGATGCGGGCAAGGCTTGCCCGCAATCCCCAAGACCAGAAAATCGAATTTGCCGCCGCATGTCTGAGAGTGCTTGGCGTTGCCAATCTTGCACTGCAAAAACTGCAGGGTCATGAGGGTTGGCACCTCGCGCCAGCGGTACAGGCCATTTGGAAAGACAATTTCAGTTCCGAATCAATGGCTTCTCTGCGATGCGGCAGCGCTTGGGTTTCGCCCGCTTCGGGGGCGTGAACCAGCGAAGTTTCGCTGAAATGGGCATATCCGCGCCCCAAATGTCGGAAATTCCCAAAGATTTGGGCGCAATTTGTTTCCGTTTTCCGGGATTGTTCCTATAGTTGCCGGGATGCAAGCGACAAGACGTGCACGCCCAGGGAGACACCACTTATGATCCGTTCGGAACTCATTCAGAAAATCGCAGATGAAAATCCGCATCTATACCAACGGGATGTTGAGCGGATCGTGAATACGATCTTTGATGAAATCACAGACGCGATGTCCCGCGGCGACCGGGTTGAGCTGCGCGGCTTTGGCGCATTCTCGGTCAAGAAGCGTGACGCACGGGTGGGGCGCAATCCCCGCACCGGCGAAAGCGTGAAGGTCGAAGAAAAGCATGTGCCCTTTTTCAAAACCGGAAAGCTGCTGCGCGACCGTCTGAACGGAAAGTAAAACATGCGCTATATTCGCTATGGCTTTTGGGCCGTTGTGGGAATTGCCCTGATCTCGGTGGCGATGGCCAATCGAGGCATTGTTCAGCTGAGACTGTTTCCTGATGCAATCTCGGATTTGCTGGGATTGAATCACACCATTGCCCTGCCATTGTTCATCGTCATTCTGATGAGCATCGCCGTCGGTCTGTTGATCGGCTTTGTCTGGGAGTGGCTGCGCGAGCACAAGCATCGCTCGGAAAAGAACCGCACCCAGCGCGCGTTGAAACAGACACAGCGCGAAGTGCGTCGGCTCAAAGGCGGGACTGAGGCCAAGAAAGACGATGTTCTGGCGATCCTGGACGAGGCGTCCTGACGGCACTGTCAGAGTTTTTGAAGTGAAGAAGGGCTTGGGCGTTTGCCTTGGCCCTTTTGCGTCTGTATTGGGGGCCTATGGATATCCGGGTCAAGATTTGCGGGCTGACCGAGCCTGAACATGTGGTTGCCGTGGCAGAGGCTGGGGCGGCCTATGCGGGATTTGTTTTCTTTGAAAAGTCACCGCGCCATGTTTCGGTAGAAAAGGCGCGGCATTTGGCATTAGAGGCGCCTATTGGCCTGGCCAAAGTGGCGCTGACGGTAAATGCAGACGATGCCACTCTGGATCAGATCGTTGAAACTGTTCCGCTGGACATGTTGCAACTGCATGGGGCGGAAAGCCCTGAGCGGGTGGCCGAAGTGAGGGAACGCTATGGGTTGCCCGTCATGAAGGCTGTCGGGATCGCTGAAGAGGCGGACCTTGTGGCGCTGGCAACCTATGGCGCGGTGGCCGACCAGCTGCTGGTGGACGCCAAGCCGCCGAAAGGGGCGGACTTGCCGGGGGGCAACGGGCTGGCCTTTGACTGGCGATTGGTCAATCGCAAGTATTGGCCGTGTCCGTGGATGTTGGCCGGGGGGCTCACCCCTGACAATGTTGCCGAAGCTGTGCGCATGACGGGCGCGCGGCAGGTGGATGTCTCGTCGGGTGTAGAAAGCGCTCCGGGGGTGAAAGACGCCACGCTGATTCGGGCATTTGTCGAGGCTGCCAAGGGTGTCGGTCAGGGCGCGCCGATCCTGCGCTAGCGCCTTTTACGGCCCATTAACCTTGTTCACGGCAGGGTGGGGCATGACCTCGATTCCCGATCATCTGACAGCCGAACTATGGCTCAAGCAGTTCTTTGGCTCGGCAGAAGCACGCCGGGGCGGTGTGGTTAAACGCAAGGTGCGGGATGTCGAAAGGTTGGTGGGGCGGGATGCTTTTGCACAAGAGGTCGCGCGGCGCGGCTATCGCGCCTATGAGAACGGGCGCCACTTTGTCGTGTTCTGCAATCAGGGGCCAATCTATCGTGTGGTGCCAAGGGCTTTCGAAAGCCCTTGAGAAATCCGCTTGGAAGCGGATTGTCCCCGCGGTTTCGAAACCGCGGATCAAAGCGTTTCGAAACGCTTTCCCGCTTGCCCAGCGGGGTTGTGCGCTCTAGGTAGAGTGGATGCAAGAAAAGGGCAAAGACATGGCCGACGATCTGTTCAACAGCTTTATGAATGGTCCCGACGAAAAGGGGCGTTTTGGGGATTTTGGCGGGCGCTTTGTGTCTGAGACGCTGATGCCGCTGATCCTGGATCTTGAGGCCGAATACGAAAAGGCCAAGACTGATCCCAGCTTCTGGGCCGAGATGAACGACCTGTGGAAGCACTATGTCGGCCGCCCGAGCCCGCTGTATTTTGCCGAGCGCACGACACAGACGCTGGGGGGCGCCAAGATCTACCTCAAGCGCGACG
The DNA here is from genome assembly GCF_003990645.1 of Shimia sediminis. Classification (GTDB taxonomy): domain Bacteria; phylum Pseudomonadota; class Alphaproteobacteria; order Rhodobacterales; family Rhodobacteraceae; genus Shimia; species Shimia sediminis. The sequence continues at coordinate 28,334 of NZ_RYZK01000006.1, read as the reverse complement.
AGCTGAACCACACCGGTGCGCATAAGGTGAACAACGTGCTGGGCCAGATCATTCTGGCGCGCCGCATGGGCAAGACCCGCATCATTGCCGAAACCGGTGCTGGTCAGCATGGCGTGGCCACGGCTACGGTCTGTGCCAAATTCGGTCTCAAATGCATCGTCTACATGGGGGCGCATGACGTGCAGCGTCAGGCCCCGAACGTGTTCCGCATGCGCCTGTTGGGGGCCGAGGTGATCCCGGTGACCTCGGGACGTGGCACGCTCAAGGACGCCATGAATGACGCGCTGCGCGACTGGGTGACCAACGTGCGTGACACCTTCTATTGCATCGGCACCGTGGCAGGCCCGCACCCCTATCCAGCGATGGTGCGCGACTTTCAGTCGATCATCGGCAAGGAAGTCAGAGAACAACTGCCCGAGTACGAAGGCGAAGGCGCGCTGCCCGACACCGTGATTGCGGCCATTGGGGGCGGGTCAAACGCCATGGGTCTGTTCTATCCGTTCCTCGACGATCCCTCGGTGGGCATCATCGGGGTTGAGGCTGGTGGCAAGGGCGTGAACCAAAAGATGGAGCACTGCGCATCGCTGACAGGTGGACGTCCTGGCGTGCTGCATGGCAACCGCACCTATCTGTTGCAGGACGATGACGGGCAGATCCTCGAAGGCTATTCGATTTCGGCGGGTCTGGACTATCCCGGCATCGGACCCGAGCACAGCTGGCTGCACGAAACCAAACGGGCGCAGTATGTCTCGATCACCGACAAGGAGGCGCTGGAGGCGTTCCAGTTCAGCTGTGAGCAAGAGGGTATCATCCCTGCGCTTGAACCCTGTCACGCGCTGGCCCATGTGATGAAGATCGCGCCGACCCTGCCCAAGGACCACGTGATTGTCATGAACATGTGTGGCCGTGGCGACAAGGACGTGCAGACCGTCGCGCGCTACCTCGGCTTTGACATGAGCGATACCGAAGGTCGCAGCGCGGACTGACCATGTCACCTGACCTCGCTTTCCGAAAGGGCACGCCTGACGTGCCCTTTTTTGCGTTCAGGGACCTAGGTCGGTTCGTCTTCGTAATCTGATGGCGGGTCTTCATCTGGTTCAGGCTCAGGCTCAGGGTCTGGATCCGGATCAGGTGAACCACCGCCTGCCGGGGCTGCGGAACCCGCATCACCGGACGGTTTTTCGTAATAGGGATGCATGCTGCACACATCGCTGTTTCCGAAATCACCGGTGTCTTTGCCCAGGCAGGCGGCGTGGGATTGGCCGGTCAAAAACAGGAATAGTCCGGCAATAAGGACAATCAAATTTGGCTTAATCATGGCTCCTCTCAAAACTTGAACACGTTTGTGCAATCCGAAGAGTGTGCCTGAAATCGCGTCATTTTTCAAATTGGCGCCGCGGTCGGCTACGCTGTAGCCCTTTGTTTCATGTGCTTTCATCTGTGTGGAGGTCTTCATTCCCGAAGATGCGAAGCCCTGATGAATGGTGCCCATGCGCCGTGCACATAACCGCATAAACCGTGGTTTATCCGCATAAACCGGCGTTATGCGACGCTGCCAATAAACCTCTGCTCAATAGAGATTGGCGCGATCCGGCTGCAGGTTCTCAGCACCAGAGCACGTCTGCCCGTGCTCGACAAAGTGCTAACAAGGAGATCAAAAATGAACCGCATTCTGATGACCACCACCGCAATTGTTGCGGGATGGACCGTGCAGGCCCAAGCCGACAGTTTTTCGGATCGTGCGCTGGCGCACTTTCAGGAACAGGGCTACACAAGCGTTGAGATTGAAGACAATGGCACGACAACCACAGTCGAAGCAGTGCGCAACGGGATCGAGATCGAGACGGTTTATGACAATGCCACGGGTGCGGTCCTGAGCCACGAAACCGAGCCCTACTCGGGTGATGATCATGATGACGACGATGATCACGATGACGATGACGACCATGATGACGATGATGACCATGATGACGACGATGATCATGACGATGACCACGATGACGATCATGATGAGTCCGACGGCGACGATGGGGATGACGGCGATGATGGCGACAGCGGTGATGATGGCGACAGCGGTGATGACGGTGACAGCGGTGATGACGGTGACGGAGATGAAGGTGACGACGACTGATTATGCACTTGCATAGTTTTTGTTGATCTTCATGCTGGCCGAAACCTTTTGTGAGTGTGGCTTCGGCCAGCAGCCTGGGTAAACAACATGGCTTGGAACAGACTGAAATATCTTGGGATCGTATTGCTGGTCGCAGCCGGGCCCGCCTTGTCCGATACTGCGGCGGATCGGGTGGTCGAACAGCTGCGCCGTCATGGCTATACCGAGATTGAGGTGTCCCGTACCTGGCTGGGCCGCACACGCATCTTTGCAACCGCACCCCAAAAAACCCGCGAAATTATCCTGAATCCACGTACCGGCGAGGTTCTTCGAGACCATCGGCGCACCAAGGAAGACGCCTTTGAAGACCTCTTTGAAGAGGATGAGGATGATCGCGACAAGGACGATTCCGCGGGAGGGGACTCCGGCGAGGACGGCGAAAGCAGCGACGACGGCGATGATGGGGGAGACGACGACAGCAGCGACGATAGCAGCGACGACAGCGGCGATGACAGCGGCGACGACAGCGGTGATGACGGCGGAGATGATGGCGGCGGCGACGGGGGCGACGATGGCGATGATTGACCCGTTGTGCCACGGTCCTCTTGATCAGAGGGGGCCAGAGTGAAACCCGGTTTTCTGATGCTCCTCCTGATCCTTGTGCAGGGGGCCTGTGCCATTTTCTTCGTGTCTGACATCCTGCTGAACGTTCTAGGCGTGCGCTCGGTCCCGATCAGCTGGCAAGCCCGTGAGATGCTGGAACTGGGCGCTGCAATCGGGCTGGTGCTGGGCGTTGTCCTGGGGTGGGTGGTGCTTCGCCGCACAGCCGAACGCAGGCGCGAGGCCGAGGAAAGCCTGCGGGTCGTACAGACCGCCTTTCACGATGTTCTTGAAGAAAAATTTTCCGAATGGCGGCTCACTCCGGCCGAACGTGACGTGGCGCTGTTCTCGCTCAAGGGGTTGTCGCTGCAAGAGATTGCAGGCCTGCGTGAAACCTCGGAGGGCACGGTGAAGGCGCAAAGCAACGCGATTTACCGAAAAGCCGGGGTCAGCGGGCGGGCGCAGCTGCTGAGCCTGTTCATCGACGATCTTCTGGCTGAGGCCTGAGGCGGGCTGGCCGTTGCTCAAGGTCCGGGAGGAGAATTTTCTAGAAAATTCTCTGGGTGGCAAATCCTTCTAGAAGGATTTGTTGCGTCAATCGGCGGCGTGTTCCTGCAAAACGTCAAGCGGCACAACGTCCAGCGTCTTTTCATGGGTGGCCTCCAGCCGGACCCTCGGGGCGCAGCCCTCGTCATGGGCCTGAAAAAAGCGCGAGGCACATAGGCACCATTGATCGCCGGGTTTGAGGCCCTGAAAACCAAATTCGGGACGCGGGGTAGAGAGATCGTTGCCGACGTACTTGGAAAAGGCCAGGAACTCGGCCGTCATCACCGCGCAGACCGTGTGCAGGCCCTGATCTTCGTAGCAGGTGTTGCAATGGCCATCGCGAAAGAATCCGGTGACGGGATCGCGCGAGCACATCTCAAGGGTGGTGCCCAGCACGTTGACCGAGGGTTCCATCTGCATTGGCGCGCTCCTGCTGTCGGATGACAGACAATCTAGGGCAAGAGCGCGCCTGCGCCAATTGCGTTTGTGTCAGAGACCTTCGGCGATGCGGCGGAACATGGCGATGTTGCCGTCGGTGACGCCATCCTCTTTGAACTTGCGGTCGGCTGAGTTCATCGCGATCACAACACCCATCGGGCGGTTGATATAGATGTATTGCCCGTAGATGCCGATGCCAAAAAACTCACCCTCGCGCGCATCTTTGGGCATCCACCACTGGTAGCCGTACTGCAGCTTGCCCGGTGCGGTCTTGGCACTTGGCACGGTGCTTTCGGCGACCCAGTTGGCAGGCACCACCTGTTTGCCGCCATAGCGCCCGTGGTTCAGGAACATCTGCCCAAAGCGGGCGTAATCGCGGGTGCGGATGTTGAGACCACCCAGCACAAAGGCCACGCCAACGCCGTCCGCGATGTAATAGGGGCTTTCTTCGTAACCCAGTGGCTGGATGATCTTTTCCGACAAAAGACCTGCGATGTGGCGACCAGTGGCCCCACGGATCACCATGCCCAGAATATGCGTGTCGATCGAGACATATTGCCATTGGGTGCCGGGGGCGACAAAGGTCTCGGTCAGGCCTGCGGCAAAGCCGTCCATCGTGCCGCCAAGCGCAATGACCCGGCCCATGCGATTGATGTCAGAGTTAAAGTCGAGATAGTCCTCGTCAAATGTGACGCCCGACGACATGCGCAAGACATTACGGATGGTCGCGTCATTGTAGGCCGTGCCTTTGAGCGAGGGCGCATACTTTGTCACCGGATCGTCGAGGCTGTCGATAAAACCTTCGGCAACGACAACACCAAAGAGCGCCGACAGGTAGGATTTGGCAACGGACCACGAAACACGGCGATCTTCGGGCGTGGTGCCCTGATAATAGCTTTCATGAACCAGGGCGCCGTCTTTCAGCACAACCAGACCGGTGACTGAGCGTGCCTCGGTCCAAGGGGCGAGGTCAGCAGGCATGGGCGCGTCAGCGCCGCGCGGCAGGTCCGAGACAGGGCCGTCTCCGCGCGAGACTTCACGCGTCAGGAAGGCGGCATTCATGTTGGAAAAGTTGGTGACGATTTTTTCCTCGGAAAACAGCGTGTTCACCGCCATCAGCCGGTGAATTTCTTCACGTTTCCAGACATAGATTGCAGCCGCCGCTACGATCAACAGCAACAGGATTCGGCCAAGCCATTTGCCAAAGGTCCGCATGGTGTTCTCTCCCCTTTTGGCCGAATAGCACTCGGAAGCGATGCTTTTGGCAAGTCTTACGTTAGGTGAGGCGGGTTGGCCCCTGCCAATCCACCCAACGGCCATGGAAATCGATGCGGCCCAGATCGTGGGTTTCATCCCCGGGCCAGAGGCGCAGGGTCAGCCGCGCGCCGGGCAGGTCGCTGTTGTCGGTTTCCATCGAAAGCCAGCCCAGCGGGTGGGCGTCCGTGGCCGTCGCGCCTGCGGTTTCGATCAGGGCGGTACCGCGTTTCTGGGCGGCGTCCGGAAAATATTGCCAGGCCACGGTGGAATAGATCAGGTGCAGTTGACCGGGCACATGGGGCAGGCGGGTGTCCAGCCAGTCGATGGCGTCGGCACGGTCCACCGGCGCGTCCTGCAGCGCGATGGCAGCGCGGGTGCGCTGCAAACGTTCGGCCTGATCCGGCCAGAGGTATGCCATCAGGCGCAGGGCGTCCTCGGGGTTATGCGCGTCGAGCGGGTTAAGGTCCACGCCGCGCCGCTCGGCAACGGGCAGGGTGACGGGGGCAGGGGCGGGGCCTTGCCACCGGGGCGCGAGGGTAAACGGGGCGGTGCCGGGGCCGTAACGGGCGTCGCCAATCTCCAGCGCGAATTGATCGAACATCAGGTTGAGCCCGCCGCTTGACCCCAGTTCCGACAGGCGCAGAGGCAGCGCGTGTCGGGTGGCAATGAGCGACGCCCCGGCGATAAGGGCCGCAGCGCGGCGCACCTCGTTGGTCTGGGGCGCATGGGTGACCCAGTCGCACATGAAGGCGTCATGGGTGTGCAGAGCGGTATCGACCGCTTGCCACAGGGTGTCGTCACTAACCGTGGCCGGGGGATAGGTGGCCTCCAGCCCCGTATCCAACCCCCTGAGGCGCAAGGCGTGCAGACCGCCACAGACGCGCAGCGGCAGCGAAGCGGCCATGGGGCCGATGTCACCCGACCAGTTGGCAAGTTTCTCGGCCAGCTTCGTATCGTCAGGCCAGCGGGCGGCGAGCAGGCGCAGGAGACGGCCCATGAACGGGCTGTCCAGCCCTTCGCAATGGCCCGCCTGTTCTAGAAACGCCGCGCGCAACGCCGCCGTCATCGGAACTTGTCCACGAGCTTTTGCAGCGGACTGCGGGCGTCGTCTGTTGGCGTGGGGGCGGCGGGGTTTGCCCCGGCGGCCGTGTCGCCTTCGGGTTTGGGTTTCGGTTTGGAGGTCGAGGAGCGCGGCGGGTTCACGCGCAGCGCCACGGCGTTCATGAATTTGCCGGTGTCGTCGTCGGCCAGATGTCCCGCGCCATCCGAAATTCCGCGCAGCACATCGTCCAGCCAGTCTTGATCCGCCTTGGCAAAGTCGCGCAGCACATAGCCCGAGACCGCGTTCTTGTTACCGGGGTGGCCAATGCCGATGCGCACGCGGTCATAATGCGGGCCGATATGCTGGTGGATCGAACGCAGGCCGTTGTGGCCCGCATGGCCGCCCCCCGCCTTGACCCGGCACTTGCCGGGGGCGAGGTCGAGTTCGTCGTGGAACACGGTCACATCGGTCGAGTCGAGTTTGTAAAACCGCATGGCTTCGCCCACGGATTGACCCGAGAGGTTCATGAAGGTTTCGGGGCGCAGTAGCATGACCTTTTCGCCACCCAGACGGCCTTCGCTGATGGTGCCCTGAAACTTGGATTTCCACGGACCAAAGCCGTGATCCTCGGCAATGCGCTCAAGCGCCATAAAGCCGATGTTGTGGCGGTTGCCCGCGTATTTTGTGCCGGGATTGCCCAGCCCCACAAAGAGTTTCATGGCCTGCCGTCCGCGTGTTGAAGGTTTCCACGATCTATAGATGCGCGGGGGCGTGGACGCAATCAACCGGCCCAATTCGCGTCAACCAAAAGAAAAACGCGGCGCCAAACGGGCCGCGTTTTCCAATTCGATGCCAGTAAAGTGGCGCCGAGGGTTATTCCTCTGCGGCCTCTTCCACGGCTTCGTCTTCGTCGCCTTCTTCGTTCTCGGAGGAACGCAGACCCGACGGAGCCGAGATGTTGGCGATCACAAAGTCGCGGTCGATGGTTGGCTTGGCGCCGTCCGGCAGGGTTACATCCGAAATGTGCACGATGTCGCCCACTTCCATACCCGCAAGATCGACAACGATCTTTTCGGGGATGTCACCGGCGGTCACGTTCAGCTCAACCTCGGGACGGACGATGGTCAGAACGCCACCCTTCTTGATGCCGGGGGCTTCTTCTTCGTTGATGAACTCAACGTGGATGAAGAGGCTGATTTTCGAGGTGCGGCGCAGGCGCAGCAGGTCGATGTGGGTCGGCAGGTCTTTGACAACGTCGCGCTGAACGCCACGGCAGATGACGCGCACGTCTTCCTCACCTTCAACCTTGAGGTTGAAGAGGGTCGACAGGAAGCGGCCTTGCTTCAGCTTTTTCAGCAGAACGTTGAACGGGATCTGGATCGCTTGCGGGTCAGTTTCGCCGCCATAAACAACACCAGGTACAAAGCCGTCGCGACGTGCTTGACGAGCGGCGCCCTTGCCTGTCCCCGTCCGGACTTCGGCATGAAGATCAGGGATCTGTCCAGCCATTTGAATTCTCCAATATGGTTAGGGCGGGGCTCCTCCAAGGCTGTAGCCCCGCGTGAAGCCGCGCCTATAGCGCAGCTTTGGCTTGTTGGAAAGGGGATTCGCACGGGTTTTCCCCGATTTTGCAGGGTTTTTCGCGCGTTTGGCGTCAGTCTTCGGTATAGTCTCTGAGAATGCCGCCTGCATCCTGAATCCGCGCATAAAGATCAAAGTCCCTGGACCGCGCGGCGCGCAGCTTGGCTTCGACTTCGGAAGAAAGTTCCGCATCGCCTTTGGGAGAGACATTCCTGGCCTGAAGCGTGATCTCGGTTTCAAAACGCTCTTCGAGAAAGTCCAGCAAGAGGCTTTGGGACTCGTAGGCAAACAGGTGGTGCACGGGGACCTTGCCACTTCGGGTCGACAGGCAGTTGAACTGTGATCCCACACCTCGGCCGACGAGCGGTTTGTCTGAGATGACGTCGAGCACAAATTCGTCAAAGCTGATGCCCACCGTGCTGTGGACCGAGTTGCGAATCTTGTCGCGCTTGCGAAAGTTGTACCAACTGCGCAGCTGGTCCAAAGGCTCGCGCATGACGGCAAAGCGTTCCGGGCGCAGCCTGAACGAGCTTTCCAGCGCAGGCGCGAGTCCCTTGTGGAACTTGCCCACCGTCATGTGTTTGTACCGCTTGCCAAAGGCGATATCTGCGTGTTTGCGCAGGGCGCCGGTCAGCGCCTGTGTTCCGGTTTTGGGAACCGCAAAATATGCGAGCTTCTGCTTGTAAAAAACCAACATGGATCACTACCTGCCTGACAGGCGCACTATCGCGCGCCAGCCGGGGCAAGTCAAAGGGGTTGGTGACAGGTCAGCTTTGCCAGCGCCCTTCAAAATCTTGGGGAATCAACAGGATATCCCGGCCAAGTTCATCTATGCGACGACGACCACACAGCGCCATGGAGATGTCCAATTCGTTGCGGATCACCTCCAGAGCGGTCTCCACGCCTTTCTGCCCCATTGCCCCCAGACCATAGACAAAGGCGCGTCCGATATAGGTGCCCTTGGCCCCCATTGAGACGGCCTTCAACACGTCCTGACCCGAACGGATACCACTGTCGAGGTGCACTTCGACCTGGTCGCCGACCGCTTCGAGGATCGAGGGCAGGGCACGGATCGAACTCAGCGCGCCATCCAGCTGGCGGCCACCGTGGTTCGACACGATGATGGCATCCGCGCCGACCTTGAGCGCCATCTTGGCGTCTTCGGCATCCAGAATGCCCTTGAGGATGACCTTGCCGCCCCAGTCCTCTTTCAGCTTGGCAATCTTGCCCCAATCCAGGGTGGGGTCGAAACTCTCCTTGGTCCATGCGCCCAGATCGGCGGCGTCCGAAATGCCATCCACATGGCCAACAATGTTGCCAAAGTTGCGCCGCTTGGCGCCGAGCATCCCGATGCCCCAGGACCATTTGGTCATCAGGTTGGCAATGGTTGACGGGGTCAGTTTGGGCGGAGCCGAGAGACCGTTTTTCAGGTCCTTGTGACGCTGGCCCAGGATTTGTAGATCAAGCGTAATGACCAGGGCCGAACACTTGGCATCCTTGGCGCGCTGGATCAGGCGGCTGACGTAATCCGTATCGGTCATGGTGTAGAGCTGGAACCAAAACGGTTTGCTGGTCGCCTCGGCCACTTCCTCGATCGAGTTGATCGACATGGTGGACAGCGTAAAGGGCACACCGAATTTCTCGGCCGCGCGTGCGGCTTTGATCTCACCATCGGCGCATTGCATGCCCGTCAGGCCGACCGGGGCAAGCGCGACAGGCATCGAAACCTCTTCGCCAATCATCTGGGTGGCGGTCGAGCGACCGGTCATATCCACGGCAACGCGCTGTTTCAGGTAGATCTTGTCAAAATCCGAGGTGTTTTCGCGAAAGGTCTGTTCCGTCCAGCTGCCCGACTCGGCATAGTCATAGAACATGCGCGGCACGCGGCGGTGATAGATGCGTTTCAGGTCGTCGATGCAGGTAATGACGGGCATTTTGGCTCACTTTCCCTCATATTGGTAAATGTTCTTTACCAATATGGTCTATTTTTGGCAAGTGCAGCAATGCGCACATATGACCAATTCCAGCGGTGTCGCTGGAAAATTGGTTCAAAACATGTGGGTTACAGGCCGTATCAGCGCGGTTTTTCGTGCATGTAGGCGATGCTGAGAGCCGTAGCGGCGAGCATGGCCGGGAGAATCGTCAGCACCGTTGCCAGGGTGCGAAACAGCACCCGCGGGATCAGGCTGTCACCCAGCGATCCGATCATCCAACCGGCTTGCCCCAGCACCATGAAACCGATGAAGCTGACGGCAAGGGGGCCTATCAACAGGTTCATGGCCGTTTTTGCAAAGGTCGCGCGACCCCGCCGCAGGGCCGCACCAAGCGATGTGTCGCCCCGCTCGGCACAGGCGGGCAGGGTGGTGCCGATCAGCGCAAAGATCAGCACAAAGGCGGGCACCGTCAAAACCACGCCCCAAAGGGCCAGTTCGATCTCAGCCAAAAAGGCGTCAGGGTCGAGAATGCCAGCCGCGTTCAAAGCCATGAACCCGCCAGTCATCACCAGCATCAGCGCGATGAAAAAGGCCATGAACCGCAGCACATAGCCAAAAAGCGGGATGCGCGAGTCATCCGCGCCGCGTGTCGGCAGGGGGTCAGACCAGCGAAACACTTCGCCCAGCTGGATCATGCGATGCGTGTACAGCATGGTCATGCCCGCAAAGACCAGCGTCACCACGCCAACCGAGGACATCAGCATCTCGAGCATCACCACAACCAGCACGACAACCGCATAAAAGGCGATGTTGCGCCGGACCGTGGCAAGGGCGAGGGGATACATCCGGCTCAGGCGCTGTGCGCGCCGTCGGCCAGCGATTTCACAAAGGCCAGAACCTCGTCCACCGGCTTGCCCGCAGCGATCTGGCTGACGATGGCCGATCCGACCACAGCACCGTCGGCAACGCTGGCGATGGCCTGCGATTTCTCGGGTGTGTTGATGCCAAAGCCGACGATCACAGGCAGGTCGGTGGACGCCTTGATGCGGGCCACTTCCGGGCCGACGTCTGCCGCCTGCGCCTCGGCTGCACCGGTGATGCCGGTGACCGAGACGTAATACACGAAACCGCTGGTGTTTTGCAGCACTTTGGGCAGACGCTTTTCATCCGTGGTGGGGGTGGCAAGGCGGATAAAGTTCAACCCCGCAGCCTGTGCGGGAATGCAAAGCTCCTCGTCCTCTTCGGGGGGCAGGTCGACAACAATCAACCCGTCAATCCCTGCGGCCTTGGCGTCCGCCAGAAAGGTCTCGACGCCGCGATTGTAGATCGGGTTGTAATACCCCATCAGAACAATGGGTGTGGTGTCGTCGGTCTTGCGGAACTCGGCCGCCATATCCAGCGTACGTTGCAGGGTCATGCCTGCCTCGAGCGCGCGCTGACCGGCCAGCTGAATGGTCGGGCCATCCGCCATGGGATCGGTAAAGGGCAAACCCAGTTCGATGATGTCCACACCGGCACCTGGCAAGCCCTTGACCACCTCGAGCGCGGTGTCATAGTCGGGATCCCCCGCCATCACGTAAGACACAAAGGCCTTTTTGCCCTTGGCGTTCAGGTCGGCGAATTTCTGATCGATGCGAGTCATGGGCACCCCTTATGTCTGTCGCAGACCGATGTGCCCAAATCCGCCGGGGAAATCAATCCTCCGTCACATCCGATTTACCTGTGTCCCTGCGAAACAACGCAATCATGCGCCGCAACAACGAAGGGCGCCCGCCAAACGCGCGGATTTTCGGCCGACTGCTCAGGCGGTCAAACTCGTGCACATCGATGACCCGCTCGGCGCAGCCGCAGCCTTCGCCCAAAGCCACCTTGCGGTAGTAGAACTTTTGAAAATCATGTTCGCGCATCATGTGTCTCCTCAATCTGTCAGTACGCCAATCATCCAGCTTGTGCCGAAACGGTCGGTCACCATGCCAAATGCCGGGGAAAAGAAGGATTCTTCATAGGGCATCATGATGCTGCCACCCTCAGCCAGCGCATCAAACAGCTTTTGCCCAGCGGCCTTATCGGCCACCGGATGATTGACCGAGACCGCGGCCATGGCCTCTGCAGGCATTCCAGGGGGATGATCCGAGGCCATCAAACAGGCGTCGCCCAGCATGATGTGGGAATACATCACACGGTCTGACGGCGGCAGGCCTTCGCTGGCAGGGGCATCCGTATAGCGCATGATCTGCACATCGGTGGCCCCAAAGAGATCGGCATAGAACTGCATCGCCTCGGCGCAATTGCCATCGAAATTGAGATAGGGAATGAATGCCATGAAAATTTCCTCCTGAAGCGCAGCCTAACACATGGCTTGCGTCGCCCTAAGTCTAACCCTAGAAGCACACTCAAATGTGACACTGGAGGCCGATATGGGCTTTAAAATGGGGATTGTGGGGCTGCCGAATGTGGGCAAGTCCACGCTGTTCAACGCGCTGACCAAGACCGCGGCGGCGCAGGCTGCGAACTTTCCGTTCTGCACGATCGAGCCGAATGTCGGCGAAGTGGGCGTGCCCGACGCGCGGCTGGACAAGCTGGCGGCGATTGCCCAGTCGAAACAGATCATCCCGACACGCATGACCTTTGTGGACATTGCGGGCCTTGTGAAGGGCGCGTCCAAGGGCGAGGGGCTTGGCAACCAGTTTCTCGCCAACATTCGTGAAGTAGACGCCATTGCCCATGTGTTGCGCTGTTTTGAGGACGGCGACGTGACTCACGTCGAAGGCCGTGTCGATCCGGTGGCTGATGCCGAAACCATCGAAACCGAGCTGATGCTCGCCGATATCGAAAGCATCGAAAAGCGCCTGCAGGGTCTTGTGCGCAAGGTGCGCGGTGGCGACAAGGAAGCCATGCAGCAGGAACGTCTGTTGAAAGACGCGCTTGCCGTGCTGGAAGAGGGTCAGCCTGCCCGCGTGGTCGAGGTGTCCGAAGACGACACCAAGGCGTGGAAGATGCTGCAGCTCTTGACCACAAAGCCGGTGCTTTTTGTGTGCAACGTCGGCGAATCCGAGGCGGCCGAGGGCAATGAACACTCTGCCAAAGTGGCCGAAATGGCCGCGGCTCAGGGCAACAGCCACGTCGTGATCTCGGCGCAGATCGAAGAAGAGATCAGCCAGCTGGAAGACGACGAAGCCACCATGTTCCTCGAAGAAATGGGGCTGGAAGAGGCCGGGCTGGACCGCCTGATCCGCGCGGGCTATGAGCTGTTGCATCTGGAAACCTATTTCACCGTCGGCCCGAAAGAGGCCCGCGCCTGGACCATCAAGCAGGGCACCATGGCCCCCCAGGCGGCTGGCGTGATCCACGGCGACTTTGAAAAAGGCTTTATTCGCGCGGAAACCATTGCATATGACGACTTTATCGCCTGCAATGGCGAACAGGGCGCCAAAGAAGCTGGCAAGATGCGCGCCGAGGGCAAGGGATACGAAGTGAAAGACGGAGACGTCATGCACTTTCTGTTCAACACCTGAGGCGTCACGACCGGCGCAACGGCCCTCTTGAGGAGAGACGGATATGCGGCGGTCACTGACGGGATTGCGCAAATGGGGCGAGATCATCTATTGGATGCGGCAGGCCGATGCTGCCGCTCCCAGGTTTCGCGTCCGCCATTCTGATGACATGTCCTTTGTATGGGACGTGGCGATTGACCCGATCCCGGGCGGTTTTGAACTGATCTACTCGAACGACCTCTTGTCGTGGAAGCACCCGCAATTCGTCAGAACCATTGGCAAGATCGCCCCGGCGCTGTTTGCCCGCGCCCGCGCCGGCGATGGGGTTGGGCGCATTGTCGTCAACGTCTCTGACGGCGACTACTTCAGCAACGCGGGCTTCATGTATTGCACCAACTGGGAGCCGATCACGACACTGCCGGACTGGTACTTTTTCCGCTCGCACGGGTTCCGCGACATGCGCGAGAAGGTGACCGACCTGTCCGTGCCCTGGGATCAGAGGACCGAAGACATTGTCTGGCGCGGCGGGGTCACCGGGAACGGCTATTTCACGGTGTTTCCGCACCTGATGACGCACCCCAAGACAATCCAGCGCCTGCACCTGGCGGAACGCGCCAAGGGCACCGAGCTGGACTTTGCCTTTCGCCATCCGCAGGACGATCACCGCTACGCCGCTTTGCAACAGGCCGGGCTGATCCGCGACCGCATCCCCGCAACGGATTGGTTTGGCAAGAAATTTGCCGTGGATATCGACGGGTTCTCCTGTACCTGGGACAATTTCTTCCACCGCCTTCTGATGGGGTGCTGCGTGCTGAAAGTGGGCAGCGCCTTTGGCTATCGGCAATGGTACTACGGTGATCTGCGCCCGTTTGAGCATTATGTGCCGATCCGGGCCGATCTGAGTGACCTGGAGGAAAAACTCGCCTGGGTGCGAGCGCATGATTCCGAGGCCCGCGCCATCGCCGAGGCAGGCCAGCAGCTGGCGCTTGCCATGACATTCGAACGGGAAATGCTGCGCGGCGCAGAGGCGATAGAAGAAAACTGGGCCCGTTACGTCTGAGGCCCTGAAAGGCGCGGATTTTCCACTTGTCATCCCCTGCCACCCCCGGCTATACGCGTCGGCGGAGACGTGGCCGAGTGGTCGAAGGCGCTCCCCTGCTAAGGGAGTAAACGTTAACGCGTTTCGAGGGTTCGAATCCCTTCGTCTCCGCCATAACTCACTGAAAACAAATGTATTTTCAAGGTTCTCTAGAGATGCTTTGCTCAAAACCATTTAATGTGTTTTACCGCATTTTAAGGTGAATTGATGCATACTGCACGGATTATCCGTGCAAAATCCGTGCAGTCCGTTCCGGGTTCGGTCCAATAACTGCAGCCGAGTCCAATTGAAAAGTGCTTTCCTAATTTCACTGAAAGATGACGCCAGCTATGTCAAAGCCCACGGATTGAGTGGTTGCCCATGCGGACTTCACAAGTCAATTTGATCGAATAGAAGAATCTCTCGCCAGAAGCTTTGCATTGGTGAGTGGATGCTATTCATTGAGGAAAATTATGACCGACACAGACATTACTGAGGTATTGATTCAACGGGCCAAGGAGGCCGGTCTCGAAGTAGAAGATCGAGAGGTAAGGTACCCAGACGAAGTTCGAACTCTTCGATATGTACAGATTCCCTGTGGAAAAGAAACGAGACCCATTTTAGTTTCCTCAAACGACAAAGCTGAAGAACTTCAATCAATAGAGTTCGAGAAGTATTCGTTCTTGGGTGACTATGAAGCGATTGTTGACCTCAAGATCGGAGCGATTGAAGCAGCCCTTTCATCAAGAGATCTGATGGGCACTTCTGCGATAAGAAGACAACTTGGTTTCTCATCAACTTTTTCAGGTGATGAAGAGGTGGATGGGGAGGAAAGTGAGGAAATTACCTTACAAGCTGAGGGTCCGGACGGCGTTCATTTGGAGATATCGAATGGGACTAAGGAGCTTCAAGTTTTGGCTTTACGTCCAACGATGCGCCGGCAAAACGCATTGAGCATCAAATTGTTTCTTAACAAACCACTGGGTCACGATTCGGCACTGCATCATCTCGAAACGATTTCAAATTCCCTGTTTTTTCAAATTGATATGGAGCGAGGTATCACACTGTCGCTTAGGAAGAGTTTGCGTAGGCGTCGCCCAATCAGACGCATGGCGTCTGGCTCGGATGACATGGCCTCTCTACAATTTCCGACTTACGAGTACGACAGTGCGCCAATATCTTTGTATTGGTATGCTAAAAGTGCTCGTGGCATGCCGCTGTTGCAGTTTCTAGCATATTATCAAGTGGCTGAGTACTATTTCCCGAATTTCTCCAAACTTGAAGCGGTAAGAACTGCGAGGAAAATCCTCAAAAACCCTACCTTTAGAGTTGATCGGGAGTCAGACCTGACGAAACTCATTTCGTCTATTTCGGGCGGGGGCCGAACTGGAAGCAGTGAACGTGACCAAATGAAGGCAACTGTCGCAGAGGTTCTCTCATTGGATGACGTTAGAGAGTATTTTGATGATAATGAAGACATCGCTAAAATTGTTGAAAAA
The DNA here is from genome assembly GCF_003990645.1 of Shimia sediminis. Taxonomy (GTDB): domain Bacteria; phylum Pseudomonadota; class Alphaproteobacteria; order Rhodobacterales; family Rhodobacteraceae; genus Shimia; species Shimia sediminis. Next base: position 12,755 of record NZ_RYZK01000006.1, on the reverse strand, counting down.
AAGCACAAAGGGATCACGGACAAGACGGTAAATCTGAATAGGAAAGAGCATGACCATCGGCCAGATATCGCCGAGCTTTTGTACGATATCCGTTGCCGCATTGTGCATACAAAGAATGATTTCGAAACCACTGGATCAGAAATGCTCCTACCGTTCTCCACAGCTGAGGAAGACCTATGGGCATACGTAGACTTGATGCAATTTGTTGCCAGGCATGCGCTTATTAGATCGAGCACTGCTCTGCGACCTATTTGACTAAGTATTTTGCTGTATGGAAACACCCCTCGAATTGCGCGATCCGTGCAAAATCCGTGCAGCCATTTTCGAAACGCAACTTAAGTGACTAATTTGACTCACAAAAAATGCATAGTTCCTCGCCCCTGCTAAGGGAGTAAACGTTAACGCGTTTCGAGGGTTCGAATCCCTTCGTCTCCGCCACCAACCCCCCAATCTGCTCACACGGATGAAACCGATTTTCGGGAACGCAAGGTCTGCGTTGTGCTTGCCGTCATCGTTTTTACTGACGGATGGGTTCGGGGTTTCGGGTGTGTTTGTCCAGTAACAGACTGCCGCATGTTTCCTTCACGCGGGCCGTCTCAACCGACGTCTTGATCCATGTTCGGGTGCCACACACCGCTGATCAGGTTTTCCCCCATCAGTTTCTGCGGATCGGGGCGGAAATCCTGTACTTCCTGAATGGCGTCCAGAATGGCGCGGGTTTCCTGGCGCATGGCCAGCAGCGCGGCTTCGGCCTCTTCCGCTGTGACGGCCTGAAACTGGAAGGGTTTGCCGGGTCCCAGTTGTGCAAGACGGGTGAGGTCGGCAGCAATGACGGTGGCGATCTTGGGGTAGCCGCCGCTGGTTTGCCCTTCGACCAGGAGCACCAGAGGCTGACCTGACCCCGGCACCTGGATCGCGCCGGGCACCGTGCCGTCCGACACGATGTCATGCCCCCTGATTGCGGGCAGAGGGGTGCCATCAATCTGTGCTGCCATACGGTCGATACGGGCCGAGACGCGGTGCTCTTGGCTCAGGAAACGCGCCAGCACATCGGGCGCAAAGAAATCGTCCTGTGGGCCCAGCAGCACCCGGATTGGTGCCGCCGTGACGTCGGGCAGGGCGCGGGTGGCGACATGGTTGGCGATCTCAGCACCGTCCCCCAGCGGCAAACAGTCTCCGGCCCGCAGGGTGCGCCCCTCAAGACCGCCCAGCGAAAACCGCAGGTGCGTCGCGCGTGACCCCAGAACCGGCGGCGTGTCGATGCCGCCACCAATTGCCAGATACCCCCAGAGCCCTTTGCTCAGAGCGCCAATGCGCAGCTCTTGCCCCGGTTCCAGCCGCAAGGTCGCCTGCGCTTTTACCGGCTGCCCGTCAATCGACACCGAGGCACCGGGGCCGGTGACCGCCACCGTCGCGGCGCGCGTCACGCGAAACCGCCCGCCGACATAGGCAAACTCGATGGCCGCCGCATCAGGCGCGTTGCCGACCAGCCGGTTTGCCATCTGAAAGGCCGTGCGATCCACGGGTCCGGCTTCGGACACTCCAAAGCCGCGCAAACCCAGCCGTCCGCCGTCCTGAACGGTCGAAAGGGGCCCGGTTTCCAGCACCTCAAGGTTCATGACCCGGCCTCCGGGGTCACAATGGCCTGACCTTCAGCTTGCCGCGCCGACAGGGCCGCACCCTCTTCGGCGCTGACCGGGACAAATTCGACACTGTCCCCGGCGCGGAACAGGAACGGATCGGCGCGGGACGGGTCAAAGGCCTTGACCGGCGTCCAGGCGACATAGCGCCAGCCCGACGGTCCGGCGACCGAGTTGATATTGGCCTGCTGACCGCCAATGCCGATGGCTCCTTCGGCCACGTTCTGGCGTGGGATGGCCAGACGCGGGGTATGCAGCACCTCGGGCAGACCCCCGAGATAGGCAAATCCGGGTGAAAATCCGATCATGTAGACACGGTAGATCGCAGCACTGTGCGTATCGACAAAGCCCTGACGGCTCAGCCCCTTTTCCCTCGCCAGATCCTCGAGATCCAGTCCGACCTCACCGCCATAGACCGCAGGAATTTGCCACCGACGCCCCGGCACGACCTGATCCGCGCCGAGGGCATCGCATGTCCGGCGCAGGATCGCCTGCATCTCGGCGCCGGGGCAGAGGCCGGGATCAAACCGCACCAACAGCGCGCGATAGGTCGGCACCATTTCCAGCAGACCCACGGGGGACACCGCCTCAAGCGCCGCGGCCAGTGCCGTGACCTGACTGTTCACGGCCTCGTCAATCTGATCGGAAAGCTCCACGCTGAACGCCTGTTCTCCACAGCGCAGGATGCGGGCCGGAACGGACATGTCTTGGGGGTCTCCAAATCGGGGCAAGGCAGGCATCACCGTAGTCACGCGGTTCGGGAATGAAAAGCCCGCGCGCAGCCCAAGTGAGCCATTTTCAAACCCGCGCTCAGCCGCTACGGTTTTGCCCTGACAGCAGCGCAGCAAAGGATACCCCAGCCATGGTCAAGACCGTCGATTTGAACTGTGACATGAGCGAAAGTTTTGGTGCCTATACGATTGGGGACGATGCCGCGATGCTGCAGGTGGTGACCTCGGCCAACATCGCCTGTGGCTTTCATGCGGGCGACCCGGTGGTGATCCGCGACACGATCCGGCAAGCGGCGCAAAATGGTGTCCGGGTCGGCGCACACCCGGGTTTTGCCGATCTCTATGGGTTTGGCCGCCGCCGCATCATCGGAGACAAACCCGAAGACCTCGAGGCGCAGTTGATCTATCAGATTGCTGCCGTGCAGGGCATGTCCGCCGCGCTGGGCCACCCCATCACCCATGTGAAAACCCACGGAGCGCTGTACAACATGGCGTCCGAGGATGAGACGCTGGCCCGGGTTTGCGCCAGCGCCGCGCGGGCGGTTGATCCCGGCTTGGTCTTTGTCGTGCCACCTTATTCACGGATGTATGACGCGGCTCAGGCCATGGGAATGCCGGTGGTCTGCGAGGTTTTTGCTGACCGCACCTATACGCCCGAGGGCACGCTGACCCCACGCTCAGAATCCGGTGCGGTGATCCACGATGTCAGCCAAAGTGTCGATCAGGTGCTCGAGATGGTACTGAATGGTGTGATCCCGACCACCGACGGTCAGAAGCTGCCGGTACAGGCGGACACGATCTGCGTCCATGGCGACACGCCCGGGGCGGTCGAGATGGCGCGCAACCTGCGTCGCCACCTGACCGAGGCCGGGGTAACTGTTCAGGCGTTTGTCTGACGCTCGCACGCGGTGGGGACCCCGACTTTCGCGCCTCCCGGCACCGTTCGCAGCCGTAACCTTTGGTTCTGGCAGTACAAACACCGACGCAATACCGACGTGATACCGACGTAATACAGACCCCGGTTTCGGCCATTAACCACAGGGTTTTCAGGCCGATTCACTGCCAAACCCGCTGCGCTTGTCGCACGGTCGGGTCAGACATTCTTTACCACCGCACAGCGGATCAGAACGTCGGTGGCGTACAGGCGCTGACGATGACGCATTTCTCGGGGCCGACCTGCCGAAACCGGTGGGGATTGCGGCTGTCAAAGTAATAGGCATCGCCGGGCCCAAGGATTTTGCGCTGATCGCCCACGGTAACCTCGATCCGCCCCGACACCACGATTCCGCCCTCTTCAGCCTCGTGCCCGTACATCACACGGCCCGTGTCGCCACCGATGTCATAGGTTTCCAGCAGGATCATCATCGCCCGACCATAGAGCGTCGTGCCCACCTGCTTCAGCGACAGCTTGCCCTTGCTGATCTCGGTCAGCTCTTCGGCGGCATAGAAAACCGTCTTTTCGCCCTCGGGCTCATAGGCAAAGAATTCCGACAAACCCACGGGAATCCCTTCCAGAATCCGCTTTAGCGCGCCGACCGAAGGGTTCATCTTGCCCGATTCAATCAATGAGATGGTCGAGTTGGTGACCCCCGCCTTTTTCGCCAGCGCACGCTGGGACAGGCTCGCGTGTTCCCGAAAGGCGCGCAGGCGAAGCCCCACTTCAATGGCGTCCGGGTCGGTGTTTTCCATGTTTCGGATACTCAACGTTCTTGATTTGCGTCGTTATATTTCAACGGCTTGCCGCAATCAAGAAACAGTCTGTTTGGCAGTCCTTATCATCTCTATTCTGCCTTGCAATCCAATTGCGGCACGATGCCCGCCAAATGAAAGGACAGCCCATGTCTAATGCAGAAATCTCCGCCCGCCGCTCTGCCGCCGTTGCACAAGGCGTTGGCGTTCAGACCCAGATCTTTGCCGAACGTGCCCTGAACTCGGAAATCTGGGACGTCGAAGGCAACCGCTACATCGACTTTGCCGCTGGCATTGCTGTGGTCAACACCGGTCACTGCCACCCCAAGGTGATGGAGGCCGTGCAGACCCAGGCCGCCAATTTCACCCACACCTGCCATCAGGTTGTTCCGTACGAAAACTACGTGCGTCTGGCCGAGCGTCTGAACGACGCCGTGCCCGGTGATTTCGACAAGAAAACCGTCTTTGTCACCACCGGTGCCGAGGCCGTCGAGAACGCCATCAAGATCGCCCGCGCCGCCACCGGACGTCCCGCCGTGATCGCCTTTGGTGGCGCCTTTCATGGCCGTACTTTCATGGGCATGTCCCTGACCGGCAAGGTCGCGCCTTATAAGAAAGGCTTCGGCGCCATGATGCCCGATGTCTATCACGTTCCCTTCCCGATCGACCTGCACGGCAGCTCGACCGAGGATGCGTTGGGCGCGCTGACCAAACTGTTCAAGGCCGACCTCGATCCCGAGCGCGTCGCCGCGATCATCCTCGAACCTGTACAGGGCGAGGGCGGGTTCTACCCGGCCCCTGCGGACCTGATGCGCGGCGTGCGGTCCCTGTGTGACGAGCACGGCATCGTGATGATTGCCGACGAAGTTCAGACCGGCTTTGCCCGCACCGGCAACATGTTCGCCATGGACGGCTACGACGTGGCCGCAGACATCACCACCATGGCTAAGGGTCTCGCTGGCGGTCTGCCGCTGGCCGCCGTCACGGGCCGTGCCGATCTGATGGACGCCGCCGCCCCCGGTGGTCTGGGCGGCACATATGGCGGCAACCCCTTGGGCATCGCTGCGGCCAATGCGGTGCTGGACGTGATCGAAGAGGAAGACCTCTGCGCCCGCGCCAATGAGTTGGGGTCGCGTCTGAAACAACGTCTCGAGTCCATTCGCGCCCGCACCCCCGAAATGGTCGACATCCGGGGCCCCGGCTTCATGGTGGCCGCCGAATTCAACACCCTCGATGGCCAGCCGAACCCTGACCTCACCAACGCGATTCGCGCCGAGGCAATGAAGCGTGGTCTCATCCTCTTGACCTGTGGCGTCTACGGCAACGTGGTGCGCTTCCTCGCGCCGATCACCGTGCAGGACGAGATCATGAACGAAGCCCTCGACATTTTGGAGGCGTCCATCGACGCCGCGAAAGGATAAATCATGCTGGATAGCAAAGACGTTGTGGCGTTGGATCTGAAGGATGCAACGCTGCTGGAAACGCGCGCCTATGTGAACGGGGAATGGATCGCCAAGGATGCGACTTTCCCGGTCTACAACCCCGCCACTGGCGATCTGATCGCCAAGGTCACCGACATGGACGTGGCCGATACCACAGCCGCGATTGATGCCGCCTATGCAGCCAAGGCTGACTGGGCCGCATGGACCGGCAAGGAACGCGGTGCAGTGCTGCGCAAGTGGTTCGATCTGATGGTGGAAAACGCCGACGATCTGGCAACTATCCTGACAGCTGAGATGGGCAAACCCTGGGCCGAAGCCCGTGGCGAAATCCTCTATGGTGCCTCGTTCATCGAGTGGTTCGCGGAAGAGGCCAAACGCGTCTATGGCGATGTGATTCCCGGCCACCAGCGCGACAAGCGCATCGTGGTGCTGAAACAGCCCGTGGGCGTGGTCGGCTCGATCACCCCGTGGAACTTTCCCAACGCCATGATCGCCCGCAAGGTTGCGCCAGCGCTGGCGGTGGGCTGCACCTTTGTGGCACGCCCGGCGGAACTGACCCCGCTTTCAGCGCTGGCAATGGCGGTCCTGGGTGAACGCGCCGGTATCCCTGCGGGTGTCCTGAACGTGATCCCCTCGTCAAACAGCGCTGGCGTGGGGCAAGAGCTTTGCGCCAACGACAAGGTCGCCAAGATCACCTTCACCGGGTCAACCCGTGTGGGGCAGATTCTGATGCGCCAGTGCGCCGACACCATCAAGAAGATGTCGCTGGAACTGGGCGGCAACGCGCCTTTCCTGGTGTTCGACGACGCCGACATCGACGCCGCCGTCGAAGGCGCGATGATCGCCAAATACCGCAACAACGGCCAGACCTGCGTCTGCGCCAACCGCATCTACGTACAGGCGGGTGTCTATGACGCCTTTGCCGACAAGCTGGCCGCAGCCGTCAAATCGCTGAATGTTGGCGATGGTTTTGCTGACGGTATCACCACCGGCCCGCTGATCAACGAAGCAGCCGTGGCCAAGGTCGAAGACCACATCTCGGACGCTGTGTCGAAGGGGGCCACAATCATCGAAGGCGGCAATCGCTCGACCCTTGGCGGCACCTTCTACGAGCCGACCGTGCTGACCGGTGTCACGACCGAGATGAAAGTCGCGCGTGAGGAAACCTTTGGTCCCGTCGCGCCGCTCTTCAAGTTCGAGGATGAGGCCGAGGTGATCGCCATGGCCAATGACAGCGAATTTGGCCTCGCGTCGTATTTCTACAGCAACGACCTCGCCCGTGTCTGGCGCGTGGCTGAGGGGCTCGAATCGGGCATGGTCGGCATAAACACCGGCCTTATCTCGACCGAAGTTGCCCCCTTTGGCGGCATCAAGCAGTCGGGTCTGGGCCGCGAAGGCTCCAAATACGGCACCGAGGATTTCCTCGAGGTCAAATACCTCTGCATGGGCGGCATTGGCTGACCCATTTGATCTGTTCAAGAAATCGGGCGGTCGGTGCGTTTCCGACCGCCCTTTTTTGTGGGTTGTGATCCCCCTCGGGCAGACCTTGGGCATTGCCAGCAGCTGGGTTCGCTCTCCTCATCCGAACCGTGGCGCGGCAGCTCTGCAGATGTTCAAAATCTCCTCAGACAGACTGCCATCAGCCAACGCCCAAATGGCCGGATAGGCTGTCGCGTCGCATGGTGGCCGGAGCGGAAATATTGTATCCTGCACAAGACGTTAACGTAATGAGGTTTCCATGTTTCGTCTTTCCCTGATTCTGCACCTGTTCATCGGCTCCACCATTTCTGGTATCGCCATTGTTGTCGCTCTCGTGGCCGAGGTTTCGTCGCCCTGGATCATCCTGTGGGTTGCCGTGGCCGGGTTTCTGCTGGCCTTTCCGGCGTCCTACCAGGTGGCACGCAAACTCTACGAAAACGGCTAAGGTTTTTTCCTGAAATCTGCCCTTAGGCCTTGTTCAGCCACGCCTGCAGGGTCTGAATGAACTCACGCGGCTTTTCCGCGTGCAGCCAATGGCCCGCGCCCGCGATCTTGACGAACCGCGCTTTGGGAAACAGATCGCGGATCACCGGGCGATGCGCAGGTAAAACATAGTCCGACGTTGCGCCAGACAGGAACAGCGTCGGCCCGTCATAGCACCCCTGAACCTCGGGAAACCCGAGGATCTTGGGCATCTCCGCCTCCAGCACATCGAGGTTCAACCGCCAGCGCCGTTCCTTGACGTCCAGCGATTGCGTGAAGAAACTGCGCAAAGTGGGATCGTCGATGGTGGCCGCCAGCTGATCCACCGCATCCGCGCGCCTCTCAACCCCGTTCATATCGACCGACCGCATCGAGGCGATGTTCTGGTTCTGGTCGTGTTCGTAAGCCACCGGCGCAATGTCGGCCACGATCAGCCGGTTCACCAGCTCGGGCCGCTGCAACGCCAGCACCATCGCCGCTTTGCCCCCCATCGAATGTCCCAGCACGTCCATCGGGGCGCCCTGCGCTTCAATCACCTCGGCCAGATCGCGCGCCATATCCTCGTAGCCATGGCTGTCCTGCCACGGGCTTTGGCCATGGTTGCGCTGGTCGACCGAGACCACCCGGCGCTCCGGTGCCAGCCGCTTGGCCACCGCCCCCCAATTGCGGCCAGAGCCAAACAGGCCATGGACAATCAACAGATCGGGCTGGTCGGTGCGGGTGCCATATTCAAGCGTGTTCAACATGGGCATTTGATACCGCGCCGCATCGCGCCACACCAGCCCTGTTGAGCGCCCGTGCCAACCTCGTCTAAGGTGCGCGCATAGGAGGCCCCCGTTGATCGATCCCACCCAGCTCAGCAAACGCAATCGCGCCCTGACGCGCCTCGCTTGTGACACGTTCCGCTTTGAGACCGACAGCCTGGCCCGCGCCATAAAAAAGGCCGGCCGCCGCCTGCCGCCCAAGGTGCACAAACAGGCCGCTATCCTGATTGAGGCCGAGCAACGCGCCGGTCACCCAAAGCTTGCCTTGATGCTTGATGCGGATCAGATCAACCGTGCCGCCGAGGCCGTTGAAACCGCCCTCAAGGCCATCGACCCCGCCGATCAGCGCAAAGGGCTGGTCCTGTCGACCCTCGGCATGATGTCATTCAACCTGATCGTGGTGTTCACCGCGCTTGTTATCATCCTGTTGTGGCGCGGCTTTCTGTGACCACGGCTGCGGATAGAGCATGTCGCGAAACACCAGTGTGACCGTGACAAAGCTGACGTAGAGCAACAGATACCAGCTGCCCATCTTGGCCAGACTCACCCAGTCCGATGTGCTCTGCCCGGTGTAAAGCCACGTCTTCGTCGCCGTGCCGATATTCTCCGCCAGCCACAGAAAGATGCTCGACAGAAATGCCGCCACCGGCAGGGGCATCCAATAGTCATCGCGCCCGATCCGATACCAGACCCGCGTGCGGGCAAAGATCACAATGGTCGCCGCAAACAGCCCCATTCGGATATCCATCACAAAATGATGGGCAAAGAAATTCACATAGATCGCCCCGGCCAGCACAACCGTCATCCAAAACGGCGGGTAGGGGGCAAAGCGCATCTCGAACAACCGGATCACCCGCGCCATGTAGGACCCCACAGCGGCATACATGAACCCGGAATACAGCGGCACGCCCCACAGCTTGAACAACCCGTCGCCCGGATAGGCCCAGCTGCCCGCATTGACCTTGAAGATTTCCATCGCCGTGCCAGTGAGGTGAAACAACAGGATCACCCGCGCCTCGCGCCAGCTCTCCAGCCGGAACAACAAAAACAACACCTGCAAAAACACCGCCCAGATCAACAGCGCATCATAGCGCGCAATCGGCCAGTCTGCCTGCCAGAGGCGCGCCGTCACCACCATGGCGATCAGCAACAATCCCCCAAACAGGCTCGCCCAGCCCTGTTTCAGCAGAAACATCACCAGCTCAGACACCGCAAATGGCAGCTTGCTGCGCATCCAGTCACCCAGATGGCGCTCCATGCGTCTCGTGGCGGAAAGCGGCCTGCTCATCCCTCCTTGTTACCGCGACCGCTGCCCATTGCAAACCCACCCCCGGCTTCATTTCGCCAAAAATACTCCGGGGTGAATTGGCCAACGGCCAAGAGGGGCAGCGCCCCTTGCACCGCTTGCCCCATGGGCTTGTGATCTGTAGGAATGAACAAGGTTCAAGAAAAGGACAGCACCCATGACCGGCAAAGTCGCCAAGCGTCGCGCGGATCTGAAACAACGGCTGATCGAGGCCGCCGAGGCCCAGATCGTCAGGGGCGGCATGGCCTCGGTCAAAGCCCGTGACCTCGCCACGGCTGCGGGTTGTTCGCTGGGGGCGATCTACAACGTCGTTGATGACCTGCAGGACCTGATTCTTGAGGTGAACGGCCGCACCTTTCTGAAGCTCGGCCAAAAGGTCGAAGACTCGGTGGCCGAGACAGACGCCAGCCCCCGTGGGCGGCTGATTCTGATGTCCAACGCCTATCTCGATTTTGCCGCGGAAAATGCCAACCTCTGGCGGGCGCTGTTTGACGTCCGAATGCCTGCCGACGGGCCGGTGCCCGACTGGTACCTGAGCGCCCTTGGTAAGTTGTTTGCAAACATCCGCGCGCCTTTGGGCGACCTCTTTCCCGAGATGGACGATCAGCCGCTCGAGCTGATGACGCGCGCCATGTTCTCCTCAGTGCATGGCATTGTGCTGCTGGGCCTCGAGAACCGCATTTCCGGCGTGCCGCAGGACAACATACGCCAGATGATCGCGCAGGTGCTGTCGCGGATCGGGCCAGAAGAAAAAATCTAAAAAATTTGAACGATGTTCAAAAAGATTCTTGAACATCGTTCACAGCCTCTTATATGTCCATTCGTGAACAATGTTCAAAAATGGAGAATGGCATGTTCGGAACTTTGAAAACCCTGATCGCAGGCGCATCCGCCCGCAGTGAAGAAACAGTCAGGGATATTTACGCAATTGATTTGATTGACCAAAAAATCCGCGAGGCGACCCATAACCTCAAATCCGCCAAGATGGCTCTGGCCAGCCTGATCCAGCGTGAACGCGCCGAGGTTCGCCAGATCGAGGCGCTGCAGACGCGCATTGACGATCTGATGACCCGGACAGGCGAGGCACTGAACGGGGGGCGTGAAGACCTCGCCACACAGGCGGCACAGGCCGTGGCAGATCTTGAAAATGAACGCGCGGCCCGTCAGCAGACCGTCGAACGGCTCGAGGCTCGTATCCTGCAATTGCGCCAATCGGTCGACACCGCGCATCGCCGTATCATCGACCTCAAACAAGGCGCCATCGCCGCCCGTGCTGCGCGCCGTGAACAGGGCATCCAGCGCCGCGTCAACCAGCACCTTGGCGGGGACAACGCCATGCAAGAGGCAGAAGAGCTGATTTCCCGCGTCCTCGGAGAAGACGACCCCTTTGAACAGGGCGAAATCCTGCGCGAGATTGATGGCAACCTCGACCACAAAACCCTCGCCGGTCGCATGGCCGACGCAGGCTTTGGCGCGCAAGGCAAAAGCACCGCTTCTGACGTGCTGGCGCGCCTGAAATCCGACGCATAACCCCAACCCAAACGCACAGACCCCAAATTCAACAGGAGTAAATCTCATGCTTAACGATCGTACAGACCGCGGCCTCATCATGTTCATCAACGGCGCAGGCGTTGCCCTCGCCTACGGCCTCCTTGCTCTCTCGCTTTGGCTCTCGACAGATGTGCCGCTCTCGACCAAGGGCTATTGGGGCATGGGCATCGTCCTGTTGACCATCAGCCTGATCAACATCGTGAAGTACCGCTTTGACAGCCGCTCCAGCGATGATCGCATCCGCCGCATCGAAGAGGCGCGCGACGAAAAGCTGTTGGAAGAGGCGCTGATGGACCCGGTGTCCAAAGTCTGACCTCGCCGCCAATCTCCAAGGCACCCGGGGTCCGGCCCGGGTGCCTTGCGTTTCAGGACTTTGCCGAGGCGAGCAACCATTTCGCAAACGCTTTTTGTTGTCCGCTCAGGGCGCCAGGCAACGTCAGCAGATAGTACCCGAGATCGCGCACCGGCAGGCGGCAGATCCGGGTCAGCGCACCACGTGCCACGTCTCGTTCCACCAGGGATTTGGGATGCACCGAAACCCCCAGATCGGCCAGGGTCGCGGACAGCACCAGCTCGTTGGTTTCCAGCACCGTCATGCCGACCTGATCCAGGTCCACACCGGCCTCTTCGACAACACGCCGCCACTCCAGCATATGCGGCTCCATGATCCACGGCAGCGTCGCGGCCTCATCCAGACAATCCACGGTCCGTCCCTCAAGCACCGCAGGCGTGGCCACAATCCAGAACTCGCCTTGCGTCAGCAACCGGCTGTCCAGCCCGCGCCAGTTGCCGTCGCCGAAACGGATCGCCATGTCGAAACCGTCGCGGCGCAGATCGACCAAAGACGTGCTGGGGTTGATGTTGACCGACACCTCCGGATGGGCCTGCCAGAAGCTGCCGATCCGCGGCATCAGCCAGTTGGCCGCAAAGGACGGCGTCACGCTGACGTTCAGCGGGCGGTCCTCTTTCTGTCTTTGCAGGGTCGCCACGCCATCGGCGATGATGGCAAAACCCTCGCCCAGTTCCTGTGCCAGCTGACGGCCCGCATCTGTCGGCGCAACGCCACGACCCGAGCGAAAGAGCAGGGGCTGGGACAGCTCCGCCTCCAACTGGCGCACATGCTGGGCAATGGCGGCATGGGTGACGTTCAGCTCTCTTGCGGCAGCGCTCAGACTATTTAGGCGTGCGGCAGCCTCAAAGGCCCTCAGGGCTGACAGAGAGGGCAGGGTGGACCAATCCATACTGTAACTCCAGCTTACATGTTGTAAATCATATTGAATGGAAAGCTGACGAAAAGTCCATAATTTGATCTCATCGAACGAATATGGAGTATGGAAAATGTTTGGAGTACTATCAAATAGCTTTCGGGTTGCAGCGCGGCAAGACCGCTGGAGCGCGGCCGACTTTCCGCGCAGTTCCGAAGAGCTCCTGCCAAAACACTGGCGTCAGGAGAGACGCGAGAGATTTGCGCGCAGATCATCTGAGCCACGTGACGGCGCGGCCACAACACCGAAGCTTACCAGCCGGTGAGCCAACAAAAAACGCCCGGCCAGATGGCCGGGCGTTCTGCGCAAATCCTCTTGGATTTACAGGTTTGGATACATTGGGAATTTGGCGCAGAGGGCTGCGACTTTGGTGCGGACGGCGGCTTCGACCTCTGCGTTGCCGTC
>NZ_RYZK01000059.1 GCF_003990645.1 Shimia sediminis | reverse complement strand
GGTGTTGTCACCTTAACAGCGCTACCAAGGAGAAATCCTGATACCTGTATTTCAAGCTGCCCGTGTGACGGCATTCCAAGCGTCGAAAGCCTCGAGACGGTGGTATCGAATTGTTAAGGCTGAGCGACGGCGGGCTGGAACGGAGAAGCAATTTCGGATGGCAGAGTGGATTGATACGAACCGCTGTAGATTTCCAGGCGAGCGATATCCCTGCATCGCCCTTTCCCGCTTTCGAAATGGCAAGTGGCTGTTCTCGGCCCGGTTGTTGAGGCCTTTGTGCGACCGATGCTCAACGCCCGGCGCGATCTCACGTTTGGCTGCACCATAGGACCTCAGTTTGTCCGTGATGAAACGTTTTGGTGCCCGTTCGTGTCTCTTCATCAACCTGTGAAACAGGCGTTTCGCTGCTTTCTTATCACGTTTTCGTTGAAGAATTTCATCCAAAACAACGCCGTTCTGATCAACAGCTCGCCACAGCCAGAATTTCCTACCTCTGATCTTCACGACGACTTCGTCCAGATGCCAAATGTCGCCGGGCACTGGTTGTCGGTGGCGCATTCTGCGCGCAATGGATGGGCCAAATTTCGCAACCCATCTGCGGATGGTCTCGTACGAAACATCAATCCCACGTTCCAGAAACATCTCTTCGACCTCGCGAAGGCTGAGGTTGAAACGACAATACAGCCAAACAGCGTGAGTGATAATTGCGGGTGGAAAACGATGACGCTTGTAACTGATTGATTGTATGCTCATCCGAGATGCCTACGAGCAAAATTCGACGGCAGCAACGAGGGCAGGTTTATGTGACAACGCC
>NZ_RYZK01000058.1 GCF_003990645.1 Shimia sediminis | reverse complement strand
TTTTTTAGTTTATTTAACTCACTTCTCTAGAATATAGTGTTCTTAATACAGCAAAAACATACGCTTGAATAATTGATACAGCTGATTCTAATGTTAAAAGGGCTAATTGGGTGATAATAAGTAAGTTCACAAGATAAATAGATAAAGAATTTCCTGTATTACCTAGTAAAGTTAGTAATAGATGGCCTGCAATTATATTAGCGGTTAATCGTACAGCAAGTGTTCCAGGTCGAATAACATTTCTAATTGTTTCAATACATACTATAAAAGGTATTAAAGCAGGAGGCGTTCCTTGAGGGACTAAATGGGCTAATATATGGACTGTATTATTAATTCACCCATAAATTATAAATCTTAATCATAAAGGAAGAGCTAAAGCTAATGTTAAAGATAAATGCCTTGTTCTTGTAAAAATATAAGGGAATAATCCTAAAAAATTATTAAATAAAATAAATGAAAATAAGCTTACAAATAAGATTGTTCTCCCATTTATTTTACTTCTTGCTATTAAAATTTTAAATTCTTTGTGAAGAGTAGATAAGATTTTATTTCAAAAGAAAAGACCTCGTGGAGGAATAATTCAAAATGCTGAAGGGATTAAAACTAACCCAATAAAAGATCTTAATCAATTTAACGATATACTAAAACTAGTTGATGGGTCAAAAGAAGAGAACAATCTTGCTATCATTTTCAATTAATTTTTTTTAGTTTGTAATTTTTTACTTAATGATTGTATAGGTACATGTATTGATGAGTAGTAGTTAAAAACACAGAAAACGAAAAATGTAATTGAGAATACAATAAATAAAGTGAGTCAGCTTATAGGAG
>NZ_RYZK01000057.1 GCF_003990645.1 Shimia sediminis | reverse complement strand
TCATACCGCTTGCATAGCAAAACAACGAGGTATCGGCCCGCCCAAAGCGGCCAGTGAGTCACTCCGCCGCAGAAGGTGCCACGACCTCCAAAGGTCTCACGCGGCGCCAATCCAGACCCGCAAACAGAGCCTCAAACTGCGCCGGTTCCAGACGCATCACCCCGTTCTTGATGGCCGGCCATTTGAAGCTGTTATCTTCAAGCCGCTTGTAGGTCATCACCAGCCCGCTGCCATCCCAATAGATCAACTTGAGCCGGTCTGCCCGCTTGGCGCGGAAGACATAGATCGCCCCATCAAATGGCTTCTGGCGCAGGCGACTCTGCACCAACGCGGCCAGCCCGTCGTGACCTTTACGGAAGTCCACCGGATCGCTCGCCACAAATATCCGGACTTTATGGGAGGGCAAGATCACGTGGCCAGAGCTCGCGCAATCTCGGCGATCCGAGCCGCTGAGGTCGCAGCATCAAGGCGGACAGTGACATCACCTTTGATCACATCAATCGGGCCGCAGGATTTGGTAGGCAAAGGCTCGACAACCGTCGCAGCAGGCTGAACTTCAACCGGCACAAAGTCCATGCCGTCCAAATTTGGTAAAACCAACTTGCCCTGTCGCGCCATCCGGCGCCAGTCAGACACTGTGCTGGGGATCAGATCATACCGTTCGGCAACTGCGTTGACTGTCTCGCCTTCGATCAACGTCTCCGCCACGATCCGCGCTTTCAACTCCGACGGCCAATTCCGCTTGCCATCGGAACGACGCGGCGCATTTGCCAGAAACTCGCTTGTAGCTCCCATACAGAAACTCCCCTCAAACCAAAGAAGCCCCTGAA
>NZ_RYZK01000056.1 GCF_003990645.1 Shimia sediminis | reverse complement strand
TCCAAATGGAAATTGAATAAACAACGTGTTAAGAGAGCACACAGCGTTAAAAATAGAGAGAGAGGCAGTTTGTGTAAAATTGTCTTATTTTTCTAATTTTGCTTTCAAGGCTACACAATAAAATTTGAGAAGACAAACATGTTTTTTTAATACATTATTTTCACAATATGCTACTGATAAATTAGGTTATCACAGGTGATGGCTGTGGAAGGATTTAACGATAAGAGGTCTGGAAACGGGAACTGGCACTGGATGGGGGACTCCTACTGGATAAGGTGCTGGAACTGGTACTCCAATTGGCTGGGGAACGGGAACACCGACTGGTCTGTCAACTGCATATGGTACTGCGTGTGGTACTGGTACTCCAACAGGTCTGTCTACGGGTACTGGGTATGGCCTGTCTACAGGAACTGGATATGGTCTTGGTACATCAACTGGATATGGACGATCGACTGGTACTGGTACATTTACTGGGTAGGGGGCTGGTACAGGTCTATCAACTGGGACAGGTTGTGGTACAGGTACTGGCAATCCTAAATTTCTGGTTATGGTTGTGTGAGTATGGGAGTGAGAGCCCAAGTCGATAGTTGCAGGTCCAACGGGGCCAGCACCAATTGCTGGACCAAGGGCTAAACCATGTCCCAATGCAGCTGGTCCAATCAGAGATCCGTGGAGGCCAAGTCCAAAAACTCCTCTTTTGCTTTGTTTCTTCTCAGGCGAAGCTTCAACTTCTTTATCTTCAGCCTTTTCGGTGGCCAAAGCAGCGCACACCAGTAAACTGAAGAAAATCAAGGTCTTCATGTTGAGCACTTATACAGTTTTTGTCCTAAAG
>NZ_RYZK01000055.1 GCF_003990645.1 Shimia sediminis | reverse complement strand
GCCGCAGAGAAGAACGCGAAGAAGTACAAGAGGAAAATGAAGGTTTTCGTTGTGTTCTCTTTGGTTCTCACCTTCGCCTTGGCCGAAGATAAGAAGGAAGGCAGCACCACGGCGTCTGCCACCCCTGCTGCAGACCTAGGCCACAAAATATTCAGGCGACTTATACCTGCTGATGTCCTCAGAGATTTCCCCGGAATGTGTTTCGCAAGCACCAGATGTGCTACCGTTGAACCCGGTAAAACATGGGATTTGACTCCTTTCTGTGGACGTTCCACCTGCGTCCTTTCTGAAGACAAACCCCCAAGGCTCCTCGAACTTGTCGAAGACTGTGGACCACTTCCTCTCGCTAACCCCAAATGCAAACTTGATGAGGCAAGAACCAACAAAACTGCCCCCTTCCCTGGTTGCTGCCCTAACTTCGTATGTGAAGATGGTGCTAAATTGGAATACCCTGAAATCCCAACGGTGGCACCACTGCCCGCTGACGCAGCTGAATCGTCTACCAGCTCTGCCGCTCCACAGGCTTAATAAAACAATTTTTTTTTTTTAAAACTTATCCTAATTTCTCTATTTTCTCCCTTTCTTTTCGCTTTTCTTCGCAACTAATAATCAAAGAGCAGGGGTTGACTCACTGGATTTTTTTTCGAATAAAAGAGAAAGAGCACTACATTGTGTAGATTGAGACTATATAGTTTAAGACCATCAGGATGATTAAGTATTGTAAAGACACCCTGTCTTAAAAAAAGTGTAAACTTTAGAATTGTACATTCCGTAGTTTCTAATTATTGTCTGTCTATCGTTTTTTACTTTTATACTCTTGATGTGCTTTGTTGTTTTTG
>NZ_RYZK01000054.1 GCF_003990645.1 Shimia sediminis | reverse complement strand
CTGCCCTTCAATTGGCAACTTCAAACAGTGAGCACAAGATCAATTAAATACAAGATGGCTGTGGGAGAAACGTCCCCGGATATGGTTTCCCAAACGGGACTCGTATCCGCAACAAGTGTTTTTTATTTCCTGTTGGTACCCGCACTGATCCTATGGTACGCTTATTGGAAACTGAGCAGGCGACATATGTTAGAATTGGCAGAAAGGATCCCAGGACCCAAAGGATGGCCCATCATTGGAAACGCCTTAGAATTTGTCGGATCTTCACCATCAATATTTAAACGTGTATACAGTCACTCGTTCGACTTTGAGAGTGTGGTTAAGGTATGGATCGGCCCAAAACTCCTGATCTTCCTCTTCGACCCACGAGACGTTGAAATCATCCTAAGCAGCCACGTCTACATCGACAAATCAGCCGAATACAGATTCTTCAAACCATGGTTGGGTGATGGACTCCTAATCAGCAGTGGCCAAAAATGGAGAGCCCACAGGAAACTGATCGCCCCCACATTCCACTTGAACGTCCTCAAGAGCTTCATCGAACTCTTCAACGCCAACAGCAGGGCAACCGTAGAAAAACTCCGTAAAGAAGGAAGCAAGGAATTCGATTGTCACGACTACATGTCTGAAGCAACAGTTGAAATGCTCCTAGAAACCGCCATGGGCGTGAGCAAAAAGACCCAAGAAAAAAGCGGTTACGAATACGCCATGGCTGTGATGAAAATGTGCGACATCCTCCACTTGCGTCAAACCAAACTATGGCTCAGACCAGATTTACTCTTCAGTCTTACCAAGTACGGAAAGAACCAGGAGAGTCTTCTGAGCATCATCCACGGTCTTA
>NZ_RYZK01000053.1 GCF_003990645.1 Shimia sediminis | reverse complement strand
GGATTTTATCAAGAATTCCTTGAAGAAATTTACTTTTTACCTTAAATACATAATAATGTTGCTAATTTTCAATCAGAAAACATTTATTACCAAATGTATATACACAACAAATAAATAACACAAAAAGAAATTATACCAGAATCAGTCGACATATGTAATGTAGGTACAGGACAATATTAGTGAATTTTAGCGTAAGTCAAAGGGCCAAACTTTGCTACAGGGGCAGCGTATGCGAATTTGGCCACGGGCGCTGCATAAGCCACTGGTGTTGGATGAGCTGCATACGCAACAGGAGATGGATGAGCTGCATAGGCAACTGGAGTTGGTTGAGCTGCATAAGCAACTGGAGTTGGTTGAGCTGCATAGGCAACTGGAGCCACTGCAACCGCCTTGGCCAAAGGCTCCTTGTGTACAACAGCATTAAATCCATTAACTGAGTCAGCGGTATATTCCACGATCCTTCTCGTGCCATCGGGTTCAGTGAGAGAGTAACTACCCTGGACGGAATCTCCGTTACGTGTCTCAAATTGATTCTTGCTGTCACCAGTCAAAGCATCTTCGACGTTATAACTGTACGAGTATTGGGGGTTGGGGTCGTAATCAGCATCTGCAACGGCGACAGCCTTGGCCACTGGTGCCGGGGCTGCATACGCGATTGGGGTTGGTGGTGCTGCGTACGCCAGGTGAGCTGCAGGTGCCGCGTAGGTCAAATGAGCAGGTGCAGCAGCAAAGGCCACGGGTGCTCCGGCTCTGGCGATGGTGGCCATGGTGGCGAAAACGAAAAATTTAAACATCTCGATAAAGTATTGCTGACACGGGTTGTATCTGCCGATGATAATGCGAGTTATTCTGCAC
>NZ_RYZK01000052.1 GCF_003990645.1 Shimia sediminis | reverse complement strand
CAACGATTTTACTGTCATTCCTGGTCTTTGGCACCTGCTTAGCCGGAGAAACCGAAAAGAAAACCGTTAAGCGCGGCATCATTTCGGAAGGAATTTCATCCGGAGTTGGCGGTGGTTTAGGCCATGGAATCGGAGGTGGTGCGATCCTTTTGTCCAGTCATGGTGGTGGAATTGGTGGAGGCCTAGGAGGTGCTGGATTAGGGGGTGGACTCGGTGACGGCCTAGGAGGTGGTCTTGGTGGAGGACTCGGTGGAGGACTTGGCGGTGGATTAGGAGCTGGTGGATTATCTGCCGGTGGTATTGCAGCCGGACCTGCGGTCATCGACTTGGGATCATCAGTACATACTCATCTCACCGTTACCAATCGTGTCGGAATCCCACAACCAGTTCCTGTACCAGTCCCAGTTGAAAGAAATGTTCCAGTACCAGTACCTCAACCTGTTGGTGTTCCAGTTGACAGACCCTATCCAGTCCACGTGCCAGCTCCTTATCCAGTCCATGTCGATAAGCCATACCCAGTTATTGTACACAGAGACGTACAGGTACCCGTCAGTGTACCAGTTAAAGTTGCCGTTCCCCATCCAGTCGCTGTACCAGTTCCACATCCCGTGGCTGTTCCAGTTCATCAGCCAGTCCCTGTACCAATACACGAAACTATTTATGTGAAGAAACCCGTACCGGTTTTAGTTAAAACTGGAATCTCCCATGGGTATGGCGGTGGTTTTGCTCTTGGAGGCCATGGTTTTGGACACCACCATCACTAATAAACTGTGATCAGAATAAAACTTTCATTTTCGTTATCATTCTGTACTCTAAATTGCCTCATTAAGTTTTAATCTAGTCCACCTTCCGAGTGGTG
>NZ_RYZK01000050.1 GCF_003990645.1 Shimia sediminis | reverse complement strand
CGGAAATAATTGGGCAAAAGGTCATTACACGGAGGGTGCCGAACTCGTAGACTCAGTTTTAGATGTAGTACGAAAAGAAGCTGAATCATGTGATTGTTTACAAGGATTCCAACTTACACATTCTCTTGGAGGAGGTACTGGTTCTGGATTGGGAACGTTGCTCATTTCAAAAATCCGCGAAGAATATCCAGATAGGATAATGAACACATTCTCAGTCGTACCCTCGCCCAAAGTATCCGACACCGTTGTAGAACCCTATAATGCTACCCTATCCGTCCACCAATTAGTAGAAAACACTGACGAAACGTACTGTATCGATAACGAAGCTCTATATGACATCTGCTTTAGAACGTTAAAATTGACCACACCAACCTACGGAGATCTGAATCATTTAGTATCCCTCACAATGTCTGGAGTAACAACGTGTTTACGATTCCCTGGTCAATTAAATGCAGATCTTAGGAAATTGGCTGTCAACATGGTACCATTCCCTCGACTCCACTTCTTCATGCCCGGCTTTGCACCACTTACATCGAGAGGAAGCCAACAGTACAGAGCCTTGACCGTACCAGAATTAACACAACAAATGTTTGACGCCAAAAATATGATGGCCGCTTGCGATCCACGACATGGACGTTACTTAACCGTTGCAGCTATCTTTAGAGGCCGTATGTCAATGAAAGAAGTTGACGAGCAAATGTTGAACATCCAAAACAAAAACAGTAGCTATTTCGTCGAATGGATACCGAACAACGTCAAGACAGCCGTATGTGACATTCCACCTAGAGGTCTTAAAATGTCAGCTACGTTTATTGGTAATTCTACTGCCATCCAAGAGCTATTTAAACGCATTTCAGAACAGTTCACAGCTATGTTCCGC
>NZ_RYZK01000005.1 GCF_003990645.1 Shimia sediminis | reverse complement strand
CCATGGTCAACGTGACCGATGGTGCCGATGTTGCAGTGCGGTTTGCTCCGCTCAAACTTTTCCTTAGCCATAGTGGCCTCCTTTTAATCAGATGGGGGAAGCGGTGCCCGCTTCCCCAATTTCGCTTAAGCGTATTTCGCCTGAATTTCGTCCGAGATGTTCTGCGGAACCGGATCGTAGTGGTCGAACTGCATGGTGAACTGGGCACGGCCAGACGACATCGAACGCAGAGTGTTGATGTAACCGAACATGTTGGCCAGAGGCACAAAGCAGTCGATCGCAACGGCGTTGCCGCGGGGTTCCTGACCAGTTACCTGGCCACGACGCGAGGTCAGATCGCCAATGATACCACCGGTGTACTCTTCCGGCGTGATCACTTCGACTTTCATGATCGGTTCCAACAACTTGGCGCCAGCCAAACGCATACCTTCGCGCATGCACATACGTGCCGCGATTTCAAAGGCGAGGACCGACGAGTCAACGTCGTGGAACTTACCATCGATCAGGGCAACCTTGAAGTCGATCACTGGGAAGCCAGCCAGAGGGCCGCTGTCCATAACCGAGTTGATGCCTTTTTCAACACCCGGGATGTATTCCTTGGGCACGGCACCACCGACGATGCGCGATTCAAACGAATAGCCCTCGCCAGCTTCTGTCGGCATGATTTCCATTTTGACTTCAGCGTACTGACCCGAACCACCCGACTGTTTCTTGTGGGTGTAGGTATGCTCGATCGGCTTCGAAATGGTTTCGCGATAGGCCACCTGCGGTGCACCAATGTTCGCTTCCACTTTGAATTCGCGCTTCAGGCGGTCCACCAGGATGTCGAGGTGAAGTTCGCCCATGCCCTTCATGATGGTCTGACCAGATTCCAGGTCGGTCTCAACACGGAACGACGGGTCTTCGGCGGCCAGACGGCCCAGACCTTGGCTCATCTTCTCTTGGTCAGCCTTGGTTTTCGGCTCAACCGCGATCTCGATGACCGGATCAGGGAAGGTCATGGTTTCCAGAACCACAGGATCGTTGACGGCGCAGAGCGTGTCACCGGTTGTGGTATCTTTCAGACCTGCCAGCGCGATGATGTCACCAGCAAACGCTTCGGTGATTTCCTCACGGTTGTTGGAGTGCATCATCATCATACGACCAATGCGCTCTTTTTTGCCTTTGGTCGAGTTCAGGAGCGTGTCGCCCTTGTTCAACGTACCCGAGTAGATGCGGGTAAAGGTCAGTGAGCCAACAAAGGGGTCGTTCATGATTTTGAACGCCAGACCCGAGAATGCCATGTCATCATCCGCACGGCGGGGGATGTCACGGGTTTCTGTTTCATCACCGGGTTTGAAGCCCATGTAATCAACAACGTCCAGCGGGCTGGGCAGATAGTCGATCACGGCGTTGAGCAGAGGCTGAACACCTTTGTTCTTGAATGCCGAACCACCCAGAACCGGAACGAAAGCCATCTCCAGAGTCCCTTTGCGCAGCAGTTTGCGCAGGGTCGGAACGTCAGGCTCGTTACCTTCCAGGTATTCCATCATCGCGTCGTCGTCCATTTCGACGGCCGCTTCGACCATTTTACCACGCCATTCGTTGGCCATGTCCTGAAGGCTTTCGCGGATCGGTGCTTTGACCCACGACGCGCCAAGGTCTTCACCCTGCCACAGCCATTCTTCCATGGTGACCAGGTCAACCAGGCCTTCCAACTCGGTTTCTGCGCCGATCGGAACACCAACTGGAACGGCGGTTGCGCCGGTGCGGTCTTCGATCATGCGAACACAGTTGAAAAAGTCTGCGCCGATTTTGTCCATCTTGTTGACGAACACCATACGCGGAACCTTGTAGCGGTCAGCCTGACGCCACACGGTTTCGGTTTGGGGCTCAACACCGGCGTTGGCGTCCAGAACACAGACAGCACCATCGAGAACCGCCAGCGAACGCTCAACTTCGATGGTGAAGTCAACGTGGCCGGGGGTGTCGATGATGTTCAGGCGGTGCTTGGGGCTGTCGGCGGTTTGGCCGTCTTCGGTACGCTCCCAAAAGGTGGTGGTTGCAGCCGAAGTAATGGTGATACCACGTTCCTGCTCCTGCTCCATCCAGTCCATGGTGGCAGCACCGTCGTGCACCTCACCGATGTTGTGGGATTTGCCGGTATAGTACAGGATGCGCTCAGAGCAGGTTGTTTTACCTGCATCGATGTGCGCCATGATGCCAAAGTTACGGTAATGATCTAGCGTATAATCGCGTGCCATTGGTCTGATGCCTCTCTGGGATTACCAACGATAATGGCTGAAGGCTTTGTTCGCCTCGGCCATCTTGTGAGTGTCTTCCCGCTTCTTCACGGCAGTACCGCGCGAGTTGACCGCATCCAGAAGCTCACCGGCAAGGCGCTCTTCCATGGTGTTTTCGTTGCGCTTGCGCGAGGCAGTGATCAGCCAGCGGATGGCCAGCGCTTCGCGGCGCTCAGGGCGAACTTCAACAGGCACCTGATAGGTGGCACCACCCACACGGCGCGAGCGAACCTCGACCGAAGGTTTGATGTTGTCCAGCGCTTCGTGGAATACTTCCACGGGGGCGCGTTTCACTTTGGACTCAACACGATCCAAGGCGTTGTAGACAATCTTTTCTGCGACCGACTTTTTGCCGTCGATCATCAGGTTGTTCATGAATTTGCTCAGAACCTTATCGCCATATTTGGCGTCAGGCAGGATTTCGCGCTTCTCAGCGGCGTGACGACGAGACATCTCTTGTTATCCTTCTTACTTAGGACGCTTCGCGCCGTACTTCGAACGACGTTGCTTACGGTCTTTGACGCCTTGGGTATCCAGAACACCGCGCAGGATGTGGTAACGGACACCCGGAAGGTCTTTTACACGACCGCCGCGGATCAGAACAACCGAGTGCTCTTGCAGGTTGTGGCTTTCACCCGGGATGTACGAAATGACTTCGTAACCGTTGGTCAGGCGAACCTTGGCAACTTTCCGCATAGCCGAGTTCGGCTTCTTCGGGGTGGTGGTGTAAACGCGGGTACATACACCGCGCTTCTGGGGGCACTGCTCGAGGTGCTGTGACTTCGAGCGCTTGATTTTGGGCTGACGCGGCTTGCGGATCAGCTGTTGAATCGTTGGCATAGGGTCTCTTTCCCGTTTCCAATTTCGCTGCAAAGGGCGTACCCCTCTGCGGTTCGACTTTTACGCGGCCTGTGCGTCCACAAGCGCAAAAACCGCAATCGTTTCCATTCCGAGGCAAACGACGCGGTGAGTTTCCAGAGGATCGGAGCCTAAAAGGAGCCCGGACCTTGTCCACTTAAGTTCTGAATTCGGCGGTCGGGGACGAACCCCACGTGCCGGATGCTCGCGCGTATATGGGGAGTCGCCATGCTTGTCAACAGGGCCAGGCCATTGCACGCGGTGGGGGACAGTGACAAAGTTGACCAAAGCAGGCAACCCAAGAGGGCAAATCATGAAGAGCAGCGACATGCAAGTGATAGGACTCTGTCGGTTCTCGTATCCTGCGATTGGCGGATTTCAGGTCGAACACGAGACTGTCGAAGACAGGATTGCCTTTCTCTATGAAGAGACACGCCTTGAAGAGCGGTTCCGCTTACTTGAAACCGTTGCACTACCTTGTCTGAAAGAGCAAACTGATCCGAACTTTGATCTCGTGATTGTCATTGGGGACCAACTGCCCAAGCCGCATGTCGACAGGTTGCATGACGTGACCTCTGACATGCCGCAGGTACAGGTCCAGGCGCACCCCCCCGAGCGCCAAAGACAGATCATGAAGCGTATTCTGAATGATGCGCGTCGCGATCCGTCCAAGCCTTGCTTGCAATTTCGTTACGACGACGATGACGCCGTTTCGGTCGATTTCATCCGCCTATTGCGCGAAACCACAGACGATGTGGCCCCACTGTGCGCCCGTCACCGATCAGTAGGTTTCGATTGGGCACAGGGCTATGTGGCTGAGGTTGGCGCCGAGGGGATCAGCGCAACGCAAATGTACCGTCATCTTTATGTCGCGTCGTTGGGCATGTACGTGCGTGGAGACGACAATCTCACCATCATGAACTTTGCACATGAGCGCCTCAACCGGTTCATGCCGGTCATCAGCAATGCCGAAGAGCCGATGTGGGTGCGGACCCATAATGGCTTCAACGACTCGCGTCAAAAGAAGGTAAAACCGGTTCCCGTGGAACCGCTGACAGACGAACAAAAACTGGAGTTCGCCGCCCGGTTTGCCATGGATGAAGAACACATCAAGCGTGTTTTTTCCGCATGATCGCCTCGCGGTACAGAGTGAACACACCGGTCGTGACGACAATCAGAGCTCCGATCAGGGTCACAGTATCCGGCCAGTCGCCAAATACAACAAACCCCAGCAAGAGTGCCCAAATCAAACTGGTGTAGCGGAAAGGGGCGATAAAGCTGATGTCGCCCGTGCGCATGACGGCCACAGAGAAAAAGTATCCGCCAATGATGAAAACCGATGCCCCGCCCAGAAGCAATGTATCGCGCGCAGTAATGGGCACCCAGGTTTCGGTCTGAGTGGCGATGGCCGCAAACACGGTCACACCAACGGACGCCGCCATCGTCACCGTCATGGACGGCACAGCCTTGGACATGCGCCTCGTTGATAGGTCCCGCACCGTGACGCAAGCCACGGCGGCAATTGCATAAACAGAATAGAGATCAAAGCCTTCAGGGCCAGGGCGTACGATCAGCAACATACCGGAAAACCCGATCAGAATCGCGAGCATTCTGCGCCACCCGACGGCCTCTCGGAAGAACAGCGCGCCTCCCAGGGTTACGGTCAGGGGAAGTACCTGAAGGACGGCGGTCACGTTGGCAATCGGCAGATGCATCAAGGCCGTGATGAAGAAATACGCCGCCCCAATTTCACTGGCCGTTCGGAGCGCAATCATCGCCCAATCCCGTTTTGGTATGTCCAAACGGATGGCTCCCAAAAAACGCGCCAGAATGTAGATCAGAACAGTTGTGACTGCACCGCGTAAAAACAGCAGCTGAAACAACGGCATGTCCGGGCCGATGAGTTTGATGCAGACATCGTTGAACGTGAATGCTGCCATCGAGCACA
The DNA here is from genome assembly GCF_003990645.1 of Shimia sediminis. GTDB lineage: Bacteria > Pseudomonadota > Alphaproteobacteria > Rhodobacterales > Rhodobacteraceae > Shimia > Shimia sediminis. Next base: position 294,222 of record NZ_RYZK01000005.1, on the reverse strand, counting down.
TCATCAAGAGCGCGCCCTTCATATTGTCCGACAGCTTGTCCATCTCAACCCCTGACATGCAAACCACGCGACCCTAAGGCCGTGTTTGTCATTCGCCAAGTCTCAAAAGTGCGCAACCTATTGGCAAAAGAAAAACCCCCGACGCAAGGCCGGGGGTTTCTGAGAGTTTCGATGTCGAACCGATCAATCGAGATCGCGGCTTTCCGGCGTTTCGACCAGACCGCTGTCAAAGACATCGTCTGCCGAAACATCTTCGCTCGGAGCGGCCAGTGCTGCGGCGGCTTCAGCCTCTTCGCGACGTGCTTCGAGAACCACGTTGTCGCGATCCTGAGCAACACGGCGGACTTGCTGGGTTGCGCCACCGGTACCCGCCGGGATCAGACGACCCACGATCACGTTCTCTTTCAGGCCGACCAGTTTGTCTTTCTTACCCTGGACAGATGCTTCGGTAAGAACACGTGTGGTCTCCTGGAACGACGCCGCCGAGATGAACGAACGGGTTTGCAACGATGCCTTGGTGATCCCCAAGAGGATCGGCTCGCCCGATGCGGGGCGACGGCCTTCGCGCTCTGCCTTTTCGTTCGCGGTATCGAACTCGATCTTGTCGACATGTTCGCCTTTGAGCAGCGTGGTTTCGCCTGAGTCCAGGATCTCCCACTTCTGCAGCATCTGGCGCACGATGACTTCGATGTGCTTGTCGTTGATCTTCACGCCTTGCAGACGATAGACGTCCTGCACTTCGTTGATCATGTAATCCGCCAGCGCTTCGACACCCATGATCGACAGAATGTCGTGTGGGGCCGGGTTGCCGTCCATGATGTAGTCACCCTTCTGAACAAAATCACCTTCCTGAACAGGAATGTGCTTGCCCTTGGGCACCATGTATTCGACGGGCTCCATCGACTCGTCAGCAGGTTCGATCGAGATGCGACGCTTGTTCTTGTAGTCGCGGCCATAGCGCACATAACCATCGATTTCGGCGATGATCGCGTGGTCTTTGGGACGACGGGCTTCGAACAGTTCTGCCACACGTGGCAGACCACCGGTGATGTCCTTGGTCTTGGCGCCTTCACGCGGGATGCGCGCGACAACGTCACCGGCATGCACTTCTTGACCTTCTTCGACGGACAGAACTGCGTCCACCGACATCGGATAGTGAACCGGGTTGCCTGCATCGTTGCGAACAGGCTCGCCATCACCATCAACCAGGATGATCTCAGGCTTGAGCTCGTTGCCTTTCGGCGCCGACCGCCAGTCCGACACGATCTTCTGTGTCATACCGGTGGCTTCATCGGTTTCGTCGCGTACGGCAATGCCGCTCACGAGGTCAACAAACTTGGCTGTGCCCGATTTCTCGGCCAGAATCGGCAGAGTGTAGGGATCCCATTCGAACAGCTTGTCACCGCGGGCAATTGCCTGACCTTCTTTGACGAACAGTTTCGAGCCATACCCAACCTTGTGGTTGGCGCGCTCTTCACCGTTTTCGTCTTCGATGATCAGTTTCATGTTACGGCCCATCACCAGAGCATCGCCGTTGGCGTTCTCAAGAATGCTGGCATTCTCGAAAATGATCTTGCCTTCTTGGCTCGCTTCCAGGAACGACTGCTGGCCACCTTGCGCAACGCCACCAATGTGGAAGGTCCGCATGGTCAGCTGTGTACCAGGTTCACCAATCGACTGCGCCGCGATGATGCCGACGGCTTCGCCGGTGTTCACCATGGTACCACGGGCCAGATCGCGGCCGTAGCAGGTGGCGCAAACGCCTTCTTCGGCTTCACATGTCAGCGGCGAACGGATGCGCATTGCTGCAACACCTGCTTCGTCGATGGCATCCGCAGCACGTTCATCGATCAGTTGACCTTGGGCCACCACGACTTCGTCGGTGCCGGGGCGCATGACGTCATCGGCAGCGACCCGACCCAGAACGCGCTCCGCCAGCGAGGCAACAACCTCACCGTCGTTCACGGCCGCTTCGGCAGTGATGGCGTTCTCAGTACCACAGTCCTTCATGCGCACGATGCAGTCCTGTGCCACGTCCACCAGACGACGGGTCAGGTAACCCGAGTTCGCAGTCTTTAGCGCCGTGTCCGACAGACCCTTACGGGCACCGTGGGTCGAGTTGAAGTACTCGAGAACCGTCAGGCCTTCTTTAAAGTTCGAGATGATCGGGGTCTCGATGATGTCGCCGTTCGGCTTTGCCATCAGGCCACGCATGCCGCCCAGCTGCTTCATCTGAGTAACCGAGCCACGCGCACCGGAGTGGGCCATCATGTAGACCGAGTTCGGCTCCGCTTCGGCGCCATTTTCATCGCGCTCCACGTCCGAGATCGTGCCCATCATGGCATCGGTGACCTTGTCGTTACACTTGGACCAGGCATCGACAACTTTGTTGTACTTTTCGCCCTGAGTGATCAGGCCGTCCATGTACTGTTGTTCAAAGTCTTTCACCTGATCGCGTGTCTCATCAACGATGGTCCACTTGTTGTCAGGAATGACCATGTCATCCTTGCCGAACGAGATGCCAGCCTTGAACGCTTCGCGGAAACCCATGGTCATGATCTGGTCACAGAAGATGACCGACTCTTTCTGACCGCAGTAGCGGTAGACGGTGTCGATCACGGCCTGCACTTCTTTCTTACGCAGAAGCTTGTTGACCAGCGCAAAGGGTGCCTTGGCGTTTTGCGGCAACAGAGCGCCCAGACGGACGCGGCCGGGTGTGGTTTCCACACGGATCATCACTTCATTGCCTTCCTCATCGATCTGAGGAATGCGCGCGGTGATCTTGGCGTGCAAGTGCACTTCGCCCGAGTCGAGGGCATATTGCACCTCTTCAATCGACGAGAAGACCATGCCTTCGCCCTTCATGCCTTCGCGCTCGATGGTCGTGTAGTACAGACCCAGGATCATATCCTGCGAAGGAACGATGATCGGCGCGCCGTTGGCAGGCGACAGAACGTTGTTCGTCGACATCATCAGAACGCGCGCTTCCAACTGGGCCTCGAGGCTCAGAGGAACGTGCACAGCCATCTGGTCACCGTCAAAGTCCGCGTTAAAGGCCGAACAAACCAGAGGGTGCAGCTGAATGGCTTTCCCTTCGATCAGAACCGGTTCGAACGCCTGAATGCCAAGACGGTGCAGCGTTGGCGCACGGTTCAGCATCACGGGGTGTTCGCGGATGACCTCGTCCAGGATGTCCCAAACTTCAGGACGCTCTTTTTCGACCAGCTTCTTGGCTTGCTTCACGGTCGAAGACAGACCTTTGGCTTCCAGACGCGAGTAGATGAACGGCTTGAACAGCTCCAGCGCCATCTTCTTGGGCAGACCACATTGGTGCAGCTTCAGTTCCGGACCGGTCACAATGACCGAACGACCCGAAAAGTCGACGCGTTTCCCCAAAAGGTTCTGACGGAAGCGACCTTGCTTACCCTTCAGCATATCCGAGAGCGATTTCAACGGACGCTTGTTGGCACCGGTGATCACACGGCCACGACGGCCGTTGTCGAACAGCGCATCAACCGACTCTTGCAGCATCCGCTTTTCGTTGCGGACGATAATGTCGGGCGCACGCAGTTCGATCAGACGCTTCAGACGGTTGTTCCGGTTGATCACACGACGGTAGAGGTCGTTGAGGTCAGACGTCGCAAAACGGCCCCCATCCAGCGGCACTAGCGGGCGCAGTTCTGGCGGGATCACAGGGATCACGGTCAGCACCATCCACTCCGGGCGGTTGCCGGATTCGATGAACGACTCGACAACTTTCAGGCGCTTGATGATTTTCTTGGGCTTCAGTTCGCCGGTGGCCTCGGCCAGATCCGCGCGCAGCTGATCGGCCTCCGACTCCAGGTCGATCTGTGCCAGCATCTCACGGATGGCTTCCGCGCCGATATTGGCGGTGAAAGCGTCCATGCCATAGGCATCTTGCGCGTCCATGAACTCTTCTTCGGTCAGCATCTGGCCATAGGTCAGATCGGTCAGACCAGGTTCGATCACCACATAGTTTTCGAAGTAAAGAACGCGTTCCAGATCACGCAGGGTCATGTCCAGCATCAGGCCGATACGGCTGGGAAGCGACTTCAGGAACCAGATGTGGGCGACGGGCGCGGCCAGTTCGATGTGGCCCATACGCTCGCGGCGCACTTTCTGGAGGGTAACCTCAACACCACATTTTTCGCAGACAACGCCGCGATACTTCATGCGCTTATATTTACCACACAGGCATTCGTAGTCTTTGATCGGGCCAAAGATACGCGCACAGAACAGGCCGTCACGCTCGGGTTTGAACGTCCGGTAGTTGATGGTTTCAGGTTTCTTGATCTCACCGTAGGACCACGACAGGATGCGCTCTGGCGAAGCCAGCGACACCTTGATCTCGTCGAAAACTTTCGGCGGGGTCAACGGGTTGAAGGGGTTGTTTGTGATTTCCTGGTTCATTTTGATGTCCTCAAATTCGTGCGGATGGTTGGGGGTGGGAAAATCCTTCTAGAAGGATTTTCCCCGGCAAGAATTTTCTAGAAAATTCTTACTCTTCCACCTCCGCATCCAGGAGTTCCATGTTCAGGCCAAGGCCACGGACTTCTTTGACGAGAACGTTGAAGGATTCCGGCACGCCGGCTTCAAAGTTGTCCTCACCTTTGACGATCGACTCGTAGACTTTTGTCCGGCCAGCCACGTCATCCGATTTCACCGTCAGCATCTCTTGCAGCGTGTAGGCGGCGCCATATGCTTCCAGAGCCCAGACTTCCATCTCACCAAAGCGCTGACCACCGAACTGTGCTTTACCACCCAGCGGCTGCTGCGTGACGAGCGAGTAGGGGCCAGTCGAACGGGCGTGAATCTTGTCGTCAACCAGGTGGTGCAGTTTCAAGAGGTACTTGATACCCACGGTCACCTTGCGCGAGAATTGTTCGCCGGTACGTCCATCGAACAGGGTCGACTGACCCGATTCCGAGAAGCCCGCGCGCACCAGCGCGTCGTTGACGTCTGCCTCTTTGGCACCGTCGAAGACCGGCGTTGCAATCGGCACACCGTTGGTGACGTTGCCAGCGGCTTCGATCAGCTGACCCTCGTCCATGCCGGTGATGCCTTCGTCGTAGACATCTTCGCCATAGGCCAGTTTCATCGCCTCACGAACCGGAGTCAGGTCACCGGAGCGGCGGTATTCACCCAGCGCTTCGTCGACATTGACACCCAGACCGCGTGCGGCCCAGCCCATGTGCGTTTCAAGGATCTGACCAACGTTCATACGCGAAGGCACACCCAGCGGGTTCAGACAGAAATCAACCGGGGTACCATCGGCCAGGAACGGCATGTCTTCCATCGGTACAACCTTGGAAATAACACCCTTGTTCCCGTGACGACCGGCCATCTTATCGCCTGGCTGCAGCTTGCGCTTCACGGCGATAAAGACTTTGACCATCTTCATAACGCCCGGAGGCAGATCGTCACCACGGCGAACCTTCTCGACCTTGTCCTCAAAACGGGCATCCAGCGCGCGTTTCTGCACGTCGTATTGCTCGTTCAGGGCTTCGACCACCTGAGCGTCCTGCTCATCTTCCAGAGCCAGCTGCCACCATTGGCCACGAGTCAGGGTTTCCAGCAGTTCTTCGTTGATTTCCGAACCCGCTTTGACACCTTTGGGGCCTTTGACGGCCGTTTTGCCAAGGATCATGCCCTTCAGACGCGCATAGATGTTGCGATCCAGGATCGCCAACTCGTCGTCACGGTCGCGTGCCAGACGCTCGACTTCTTCCCGCTCAATCTGGAGCGCACGTTCATCTTTTTCCACGCCGTGGCGGTTAAAGACGCGCACTTCAACAACGGTGCCAAAGTCGCCCGGTTTCACACGCAGCGATGTGTCGCGTACGTCCGAAGCTTTTTCGCCAAATATGGCGCGGAGAAGCTTTTCTTCCGGCGTCATTGGCGATTCACCTTTGGGGGTGATCTTGCCGACCAGAATGTCGCCCGGTTCCACATCTGCGCCGATGTAAACGATGCCAGCCTCGTCGAGGTTGCGCAGCGCTTCTTCACCGACGTTCGGAATGTCGCGAGTGATCTCTTCCGGACCCAGTTTCGTGTCACGGGCTGCGACTTCGAATTCCTCGATGTGCACCGAGGTAAAGACGTCATCACGCGCAATACGTTCCGAGATCAGGATCGAGTCTTCGTAGTTGTAGCCGTTCCAGGGCATGAACGCGACAACCACGTTTTTACCCAGGGCCAGTTCGCCCATATCGGTGGACGGGCCATCGGCCAGAACTTCGCCCTTGGTGACCGTGTCACCCACTTTGACCAGCGGACGCTGGTTGATACAGGTGTTCTGGTTCGAGCGCTGGAACTTGCGCAGACGGTAGATGTCCACACCCGCGTCACCCAGCTCAAGATCTTCGGTCGCACGCACAACGATACGCTGGGCATCGACCTGGTCGATGATGCCTGCACGTTTCGCCATGATCGACGCGCCCGAGTCGCGGGCTACGATCTCTTCGATGCCAGTTCCGACCAGCGGCGCCTCGGCGCGCAACAGCGGAACTGCCTGACGTTGCATGTTCGAACCCATCAACGCGCGGTTGGCGTCGTCGTTTTCCAGGAACGGAATCAGCGAGGCCGCAACCGAGACCAACTGTTTCGGCGAAACGTCGATCAGATCGACTGCGCCAACAGGGGCCATGGTATAGTCGCCCGACTGGCGGGTGTTGACCATCTCATTGATAAAGCGGCCATTTTCGTCCAGTGTCGCGTTCGCCTGAGCTACGGTGTGACGCATCTCTTCGGTCGCGGACATATAGTTCACCTCATCGGTGACCTGACCGTCGATAACCTTGCGATAAGGTGTTTCGATAAAGCCGTATTTGTTCACGCGGGCAAAAGTGGCCAGCGAGTTGATCAGGCCAATGTTCGGACCTTCCGGCGTTTCAATCGGGCACATCCGACCATAGTGGGTCGGGTGCACGTCGCGGACCTCAAAGCCAGCGCGCTCACGCGTCAGACCACCCGGCCCAAGCGCCGAGAGACGACGTTTGTGGGTGACTTCCGACAGCGGGTTGGTCTGGTCCATGAACTGCGACAGCTGCGAAGAGCCAAAGAATTCACGGACAGCCGCGGCTGCCGGTTTTGCGTTGATCAGGTCCTGCGGCATGACAGTGTCGATCTCGACCGACGACATACGCTCTTTGATCGCGCGCTCCATACGCAGCAGGCCGACGCGGTACTGGTTTTCCATCAGCTCGCCGACCGAACGCACACGACGGTTGCCGAGGTGGTCGATATCGTCGATATCGCCCTTGCCGTCACGCAGTTCGACCAGTGCCTTGATGCAGGCTACGATGTCTTCCTTGCGCAGCGTGCGCATGGTATCTTCTGCGTCCAGCGCAAGGCGCATGTTCATCTTCACCCGGCCAACGGCGCTCAGGTCGTAACGCTCGCTGTCAAAGAACAGCGTGTCAAAAAGGGCCGACGCGGCTTCAACCGTGGGCGGCTCGCCCGGGCGCATGACGCGATAGATGTCCATGAGCGCGGTTTCGCGGTTCATGTTCTTGTCAGTGGCCATGGTGTTGCGCATGTACGGGCCGACGTTGATGTTATCGATGTCCAGAACCGGAATTTCGGTCACATCGTTGTCGATCAGCTCTTTGACAGAGCCGCCAATCAGCGTGCCTTCTTTGTCATACTCAAGCGTCAGCTCGTCGCCGGCTTCGACATAGATCGCACCGGTTTCTTCGTTGATGATGTCCTTGGCGACATATTTGCCAACGATATGCTCGAACGGAACCAGCAGATCAGTGATCTTGCCGTCGTCGATAATTTTCTTGACCGCGCGCGGGGTGACCTTCTTGCCAGCTTCGGCAATCACTTCGCCTGTGGCCGCGTCAACCAGATCAAACGTCGGACGGGTGCCGCGTACACGCGTGGGGAAGAATTTGGTGACCCAACCTTTTTTCTTCTCCAGCTTGTAATCAACGGTTTCATAGTAGGCATCCATGATGCCTTCCTGGTCCAGACCCAGAGCATACAACAGTGTTGTCACCGGCAGTTTGCGGCGACGGTCGATGCGGGCAAAGACGATGTCCTTGGCGTCGAACTCAAAGTCGAGCCACGAACCGCGGTAGGGAATGATGCGGCATGCAAACAGCAACTTGCCCGAGGAATGGGTTTTGCCTTTGTCGTGGTCAAAGAACACGCCAGGGCTACGGTGCATCTGAGACACGATCACACGTTCGGTGCCGTTCACAACAAAGGTGCCGTTCGGGGTCATCAAAGGCATATCGCCCATGAAGACGTCCTGTTCCTTGATGTCTTTGACCGATTTCGCGCCGGTATCTTCGTCGATATCAAACACGATCAGACGCAGGGTAACCTTCAGCGGAGCCGAATAGGTCATGTCGCGTTGCATACACTCTTCGACGTCGTACTTCGGCTTTTCCAGCTCGTAGTTCACGAATTCCAGAACGCTGGTTTCGTTAAAGTCCTTAATCGGGAAAACCGATTGAAATACGCCTTTGATACCTTCCCCATCGGCGGGGATGTCCATGTCGCCAGAGCGCAGGAACAGATCATAAGAGGCCTTTTGAACCTCGATCAGGTTGGGCATCTCCAGCACTTCGCGGATTTTGCCGTAATACTTACGCAAACGTTTTTGGCCAAGGTAGGTCTGAGCCATGGTCAGTAGCACCTTTCAGTTTCTCTAGCGAACGCGCGTGTCGTCGGGCCCCGACACCGCATTCATCCGAGACGACAAAGTTCGATCAATTCCTGGCCTCCGTCCCAAAGGAAGCCTCCCGATCCTTGAACCTGGTCTTAGAAAACCCCCTGATGAGAAAAGGGGCTCTCTGAGACAGGTTCGGCTGGGCCCGTAAAACGGACCCAGCCTGACATCAAACCCGGGGAAACCCCGGCAATGATTACTTGACTTCGACCTCAGCGCCAGCTGCTTCCAGCTTGCCTTTGAGCTCTTCAGCTTCGTCTTTCGACACGCCTTCTTTGACAGCCTTGCCGCCGGCTTCAACCAGCTCTTTGGCTTCTTTGAGGCCCAGGCCAGTGATGGCGCGGACTTCTTTGATGACGTTGATTTTCGAGGCACCGGCCGACTTCAGGATGACGTCGAATTCGGTTTTCTCTTCCTCGGCTGCGCCACCGGCGTCGCCGCCAGCTGCTGCGACCATTACGGCGCCGCCAGCTGCGGGCTCGATGCCGTATTCGTCTTTGAGGATGGTTTTCAGTTCTTGTGCTTCCAGCAGGGTCAGACCCACGATGCTTTCTGCGAGTGCCTTCAGATCAGCCATTTTAGACTCTTTCCGTTTCTAAGTATGTGTTCCAACGTCGGGTAACGACCCGTACGAGGTTCCAAAGTTGCTTACGCAGCCTCTGCCTTTTCCTCGATGGTAGACAGGATGGATGCGATGTTCGAAGCAGGTGCGCCAATTGCACCAGCGATGTTCGAAGCAGGTGCGCCGATCATGCCAGCGATGGTAGCAATAAGCTCCTCGCGCGAAGGCATTTTCGACACGGCTTCTACGCCGGCACGATCAAGAGCGTTCTCACCCATTGAGCCGCCAAGGATTTCGAACTTTTTGTTCGTCTTGGCAAAATCCTCGGCCACTTTGGCTGCTGCCACAGGGTCCTCGGAATAGGTCAGAACGGTCATACCCGTCAGAAGGTCTGCCATGCTTTCGCAGGGCTTGCCCTCAAGGGCGATTTTGGCGAGCCTGTTCTTGGCGACACGAACAGCACCACCCGCGTCACGCGCGCGCGCACGAAGGTCCTGCATGTCAGCAACCGTGAGACCCGCGTAGTGGGCAACCACTACGACGCCAGAGCTTTCGAAGATCTGGCCGAGTTCTTCGACCACTTTCTCTTTCTGGGCTCTATCCACAGTTTTACTCCAATTTTGGGGAGCTTATGCCCCCCGGCTCATATTCACCGGTTTCCCGGCATGAAGTCCGATATACGGGGCATCGCCATTTTCGCCCGAGAGCATTGAGCCCGCGGTAAATCTGGTTCTTTCCCGTCTCAGGCAGGAGATTAAGAGGTCAGACCTCACCCGCCGTCTTGGACGAAATGCAAAAAAGCGCACGATGAATCGCACGCTATTCTGCGAGACCGTTAAGTATTGACTATTCGAAGAAGTGGCAAGAGGGGATTGGCACTTTTTTCGGCTTTCTTTCGCAGGTGTTCAGATTTCTTTGGCAGATGTATTGCTCGGGACGGCCTCTGGCAGCAACGGGCTTTGTGTAGACAGTGAATGGCCATTTTGAGCCCAGAGCAACTTGCCCAATTAGACAACTTCTGCCAATCATTTTAGATGCGAAAACAGATCGGTTTTAGGAAAAATCGGAAAGAGATCATACATGATGTCGCAGAATACTTGGCGCTGGGGATGTGCTTTTCTGGGAGCTGCAGGTTACTTCCTACACAGCTTATTCACAGATCCTTATGCCTTTGTAGATCTCGCCGGTACGTTAGGTAAAACTACGGCGGGTGCGTTCATCGGGTTGATCGTAGGCTTAGTTCTAGGGGGTCTTTTGGGACGTAAGTCCCCACCTCCCAAAATCTGAACCGTCGCAGCACTCCAATAGTGATTGACGTTTTTTGTCGTATAGAATCAGCAACCCCGTAGAAAAACGAATGGCGGCATTGTCCGCTTAGCCGCCATTGTTCCCACGAAAAAGGGCGCCCGGTCGGAGCGCCCCTTAATCATAAAACGAAGACCGCTTATTGTGCGGCTGCGTTGTCCACGTCGATGGTCACGCCTGGGCCCATGGTCGAGCTCAGCGCGATTTTCTTGACGTAGGCACCTTTGGCGCCAGCGGGCTTGGCTTTCAGAACCGCGTCCATAAAGGCGCGGACGTTTTCGACCAGCTTGCCTTCGTCGAACGAGACCTTGCCAACACCTGCGTGCACAACACCGGCTTTTTCGACCTTGAACTGCACTTCGCCGCCCTTGGCTGCTTCCACGGCCGCTTTCACGTCCATGGTCACGGTGCCAACCTTGGGGTTCGGCATCAGGTTGCGGGGGCCAAGCACCTTACCCAGACGGCCAACGACGGGCATCATGTCCGGGGTTGCGATGCAACGATCAAACTCGATGGTGCCGCCCTGGACGGTTTCCATCAGGTCTTCTGCGCCAACAATGTCTGCACCGGCGGCCTGGGCTTCTTCAGCCTTGGGGCCACGAGCGAACACAGCAACGCGAACCGATTTGCCTGTGCCGTTAGGCAGACCAACAACACCGCGGACCATCTGGTCTGCGTGGCGCGGGTCAACGCCCAATTGAACAGCGATTTCAACGGTTTCGTCGAATTTTGCAGAGGCCTGACCCTTGACCAGGGCAACGGCGTCTTCAACGCTCAGGTTGTCTTTGCCTGCGAACGCTTCACGCGCTGCGGCAGTACGCTTACCAAGTTTCGCCATCACTTCACCTCGATGCCCATCGAGCGTGCCGAACCGAGGATGATCTGCATGGCAGCCTCGACGTCGTTTGCGCTCAGGTCTTTCATTTTCGCTTCGGCGATCTCTTTGACCTGCTTGGAGGTCACGGTGCCAACGGTCTCACGACCGGGGGTTTTGGCGCCAGATTTCAGGCCAGCAGCTTTTTTCAGGTAGTAAGACGCGGGCGGCGTCTTGATGTCCATGGTGAAGGACTTGTCCTGATAATAGATGATCTCGGTGGGGCAGGGGGCGCCCTGCTCCATGTCCTGCGTCTTGGCGTTGAACGCCTTGCAGAATTCCATGATGTTGATGCCGCGCTGACCCAGGGCAGGACCCACGGGCGGCGAGGGGTTGGCTTGACCTGCAGGGATCTGCAGCTTCATCTTGCCAGCAAGTTTCTTGGCCATTTGGCCTCTCCTTTTTCCAACACCTTCAGGGCGCGCCCCTCAGGCTGAGTGCTGTGTGGTGCAGTCCGGACATCGCGATGCCCTCGCCTCCCACTCGGTTTTTGGCGCCTTTCAGCGCCTGCCACATCAGGTCTGCTTGGTGACCTGAGTGTATTCCAGTTCGACCGGGGTCTCCCGGCCAAAAATCGAAACGGTGACCTTAAGGCGTTGATTATCCTCATCAACTTCCTCAACCATGCCGTCGAAATCTTCAAAGGGTCCGTCGTTGACCTTGACCTTTTCGCCGATCTCGAAGGAGATCATCAGCTTGGGTGCATCTTCGCCTTCCTGGACGCGGTTCAGGATGCCGTTCACCTCGGCGTCGCGCATCGGCATCGGGCGACCCTGGGGGCCAAGGAAGCCGGTGACGCGGTTGATCGAGTTGATCAGGTGATAGCCCTGGTCGCTCATTTCCATGTGCACGAGCACGTAGCCCGGCATGAACCGACGCTCGGTCGTGACCTTCTTGCCACGGCGTACCTCGATCACTTCTTCGGTTGGGACAAGGACCTCATCTATCTGATCTTCAAGGCCTTTTTCCTCCGCAGAGACACGGATTTGTTCGGCGACCTTCTTTTCGAAGTTCGACAGAACACTCACCGAGTACCACCGTTTTGCCATAGGACCGTTCTTCCCGTCACTGACCGACCCAAAGGCCGAAATTCTCTTGTTTTACTGGCCCCGTACAGGGACCTCTCCGGAACAAAAAATCGGCGCGCAACTCGAATCGCCGCACGCCATTTCCGGAAGTAGGGTGTCCTCTACCGCTGAAAACGACACAATTCAAGAGCCAGAGGCAAATTTGCTCACGTTACGTGAAATGCAGCAAAGTGACCAAGTTGTACAACTTTCTGAGCGGTGTTTCTCCATTTTGTACATAATTTTTGGTTAACAAAACGGGGCAAAAACTGCGTCCCAAACCGTCGCCAGACCCGCCAGAAGTGCCATCGCTCAGCAAGGATGCGCAGCAAGCGTTTCGGAGGGCTTTTCGGCAAACAGTTTTCGGTAGTCCACCGAGAATTGTCCCAGGTGCCAGAAGCCAAATTCGCTCGCGACGTCGCTGACGGCGCAGGTGCCGACATCGGCCTGCCGCAGCCGGGCCCGGACCCGCGCCAGTTTGTTGCGCTTGAGGAATGCGGCGGGCGACATGCCAAAGCGTTCACGGAACGCATATTGCAGGGTGCGTTCGCTGACGTGGCAGTTGTCGCGCAGGTCGCCAAGACCCGTCGAGGTCAGATCGCAGGTCGCCAAAAAGGCCAGCCCGTTTTGCACGGCAAGATCCCGCGCCCTGAGCGAGGGTCGGGTGTCTCGCGCTGGGTGTGTCGCCCCCTGCCAGTGGGGCAGCAGGCACATGAGGATGTCCCGCGCCACACCCGCAACCGCCCCCATGGGCGCCGTACCTAGCGCCCGCATCAGGTGGCGTACCTGCTGCGCCTGCGCGGGCGGCAGGGCAAAGGCCTCGGGCCAGAGGCTGGCGGGGGCGAGGTCCAGCTCGAGCGCGGCGGCGGTGCGGTGGATGTCGTCCTCGGTGACCGAGAGGGTGTGCACCTTGAACCCCGGGCTGGAGAAGCTGCGGAGTTCCTTGCCCACCGGAAACACCCAGCACCAGTTGCTGTCCACATCATGACCGCGCACCCAGTATCGCGGCACGGTGGGTTCCATGATGTTGAAGGTGACCAATCCCTCGGGCGGCGCTCCGACCATCGACAGGGCAAAGGCAAATTCGGAATACATGTACTGCAGGGGGCCATCGATGGTCTGAACAAATGAGGCTACGATCTGACCCCGGTTGGCGGCGGACAGCGGCGACAGTTCGGCGTCCCAGGCCCGCAGGGCCTGAAGCATCTCGTCGATTTCGCAAAAGGATGCCTTCATGGCGGTCTCTGACCTCCGAGGCTGTCTCTGGTGTGCCCTGATTTTTGCGGATTTTCGATAACGCCGCAACCCCGGCGGCGCGTAGCCTTGGGGGACTGGTGTGTGCGGCCTGGGCCGAGAGCGGCCCTGTCAGGCCAGGATCATGGCCGTTGCCACCCGATTTTTGGAAAGGATATTGTGATGCGAACAGGATTTCGCCGAGGTTTGGCCGGGCTGGTGGCCTTTGGGGTGATGCCCATGGGGGCCGGGGCCGAAACCCAGATCATCCACGACCCCGAATTCACCCGGATGGAGCAGGAGTTCGGTGTCAGCTGGGCCGCTGACGACACGCAGGTGCGCGAGAAGCTGGCCGCGCTTGAGGCGCGGTTCGGCAAGAGGCCGAACATCGTCTACATCATGGCCGATGACGTCGGCTATACCGAACTGGGCAGCTATGGCGGCGGCAAGATCCGCGGCGCGCCCACAGCGAGCCTGGACAGGATGGCCGCCGAGGGCATGCGGTTCCTCTCGTTTTACTCGGAGGTCGAATGTTCCCCGTCACGGGGCGCGGTATTGACCGGGCGGCATCCGATCCGCAACGGTGTCTACAACATCACCCTGCCGGGTGAGACCGGCAGTGGGTTGCACGGCGACGAGGTGACGATTGCCGAGCTGCTGTCGGACGCGGGGTACTACACCGGCTTTTTCGGCAAGTGGCATCTGGGCGATGACGAGGGCAACCACCCAACCGAGCAGGGGTTTGACGAGGCCGAGTGGTCCGAGGGCAACCCGCCCTGGTGGGTCAACAACAAGAATGCCTCGAAGGATGACGACATCGGCGGCTTTACCCAGCGCACGTTGATGCATTCTCCGGGGCCCGAGGGGTTTCCCTATGACACCGGTGGGGTGATGCGGGCGAAGAAGGGCGAAGAGCCGCAGCTGGTCTATGAATACTCGATGGAAAAGTACAACACCTATGACACCGAGGTGGCGGACAATGTGATCGCGTTCATCACGCGGCGCGCCGACAGCGATCAGCCGTTTTTCGTGAACTTCTGGGGCAAGGGCAACCATTTCTGGGGCGCGCATCCGGATTTCCGCGATACACCTGCGGAAACCAATACGGCGGCACAGATGGTCGAGCATGATTACAACGTGGGCCGTGTGCTGAAGACGCTGACCGATCTGGGCATTGCCGAGAACACGCTGGTGGTGTGGAGTTCGGACAACGGGCCGATGTACACGGTGCACCCTCATGGCGGCTATTCCCTGTTGCAGGGTGGCAAGGGGGAAACCCGCGAGGGTGGCATTCGGGTGCCGGCGCTGGCGTGGTGGCCCGGCATGATAGACCCCGGTCAGGATCCGCTGGATATCATCCAGATCACGGATTTCTTCACCACATGGGCCAGCGTTGCGGGGGTTCTGTCAGAGGTGCCCGGAGACCGGGTGATTGACGGGGTGGATCAGTCGGGCCTGTTCCTGCTGGGCGAAGGCAGGGGGCGGCGGGACTACGTGTTCCACTATAACCGCACCAAACTGGAGGCGGTGCGCAAGGATCAGGTCAAGCTGAACCTGAAACCGCGCAACCCGGATTTCCACTTTTACGAGGTGTTCAACATCTACCACGACCCGGCCGAGCGTTTCCCGAACGAGGCGCATAACGGTATCTGGGCCGGACCGGGCATGACCAAGATGATCCAGGAGCACCTGTTGCAGATCGAGGACTATCCGCATCGCAAGGTGCAGAGTTACTACAAGGATTTCGATACGTCCTTTGATCCGCAGGCCAGCCCGGTCTACGTGCCGCAAAAGACGGTGGATTGGTAACGCTGTCCCGTAGGTCGGACATTCTTGTCCGACCTACCGCCGACCGGGCGGCAGGCACTGCGCCTGACCTGTCGGAAAATGCAGGTGGGTTAGCCGAAGATGCCCAGGACACCCTGCAGACCCGACCGGATCAGGATGTCGACCAGGGCGAAGAAGACGGCGGTCAGGGCGGCCATGATAAAGACCATCACCGTGGTCAGCATAACCTCGCGACGAGTCGGCCAGACAACCTTGGAGGTTTCGGCGCGGACCTGCTGAATAAAGGTGAGCGGATTGGTTTTGGCCATGGTGCGACTTCTTCTCGATACGAACAGGGGGTCACATACGCGGGGTGGCGGGCAATTTCAAGTGCCCTTTGCCACTGTGTGCAGCCGGGTTTCTTCGGCGGCCATACGTTCGAGCCGGGATTTCAGGCGGGTATCGTCGGGCGAAGGGGGCATGTCCCTATCCTGTTCGGGGATGTCAAAACCCTGAACCCACTCTGGCGGCAGGCGGTCGGCCAGCCAGGGAACCTGCGTCAGGACCCGGTTGCCGCGTTGCAGGATGAGATCAGCGCGGGCCGGGTTGCGCTTTTTTAATCGCGCATAGCCCCAGCCGGCGAGATCGGCAACGCGTTCGGCCCCGGCCAGCAGGACAAAGAGGATGACGGCGGTGGCCAGGGTCAGCACCATGAAGGGGATGGCCCAGGGGTGCCACGCGATCAAACCGACAAGCAGGGCGAGCGCCCAGAGGCGCGGGCGCGCCAGCGCAGACCGCAGCGCCCGGCCCGGTCCCCCCTCGACAATCACCAGACGACGCCAACTGTCCCGCACCGAGGGCTGGCGTGGGTGAAGTGACTGGGCGTCGGATGGCGATTGTGCGGGAGGGGGCAGGCTGAGCGCTGCGGCCTCTTGCATCGCCTGCATGGTCTGCAGGTGATCCTCGGCATAGGCGTCCAGGTCGGTGAGGTTCAGGTCAGCCGCGGTCTCCGGTTCATCCGGGAGCGGGTCGGGGTGGGGGTGCGGCTCTGGTGCGGGGTCGGCCGCGGGCACCGCCGCCGACGCGTGTTTTTGCAGCGGCGCATCGGGTGGCGTGTGATCTGACACCAGCAACCGGATGGTCGACAGGGTCTCGCCGGAGAAGGGTTCCCCCGGTTCGATGATTTCTTCGCCAAACTGGCGCGCAGGTCGACCGTCAGGCCGATAGAGCCCTGGGGCTTTGGCCATCGTGAATTTTCCTTGTGTGTGCGGGACAGGGCGCATGTCGCCCTGTTCCCGGCCCCCTTAACCACGAAGGCCCCGTATTTGGCAGCCCGGGTGACTTCGCGATTCGCGCCAGTGGCGCAAAAGGCAATTTTGCGGAAAATTCAGGTCATTTCTGGACGGAAATGTGGCGGGATTGGGGCGTGGTTAATCGCGCTGTGCCACCATCCGTTGTCGTGCCCTGCGGAACAGTTTGCGTGCCACGACCAGCTCGACCTTCCAATAGCGCAGGAACCGCCGCCACAGGAAGAAGCTGCCGTCGCGGGCGCGCTCGGGGCCTGTGGTCACGGCGGCAACAAGGAACAGCAGAACCGCGCAAACAAACAGGCGGACCGTGCTGAGGGGATGCAGCCACATGACCAACCCCACGAGGACCAGCGCGGCAAGGCGCGGGCGCGGCCACCTGGCGTCGAGATGGGCAGCATTTCTGGCCTGGGCGGCGCGGACCTCGGCCTCGGAAGCACCGGCGAGGTCGGGGGCGTTTTTGCGCATCACTTTCTCGACTCGCGAAAGTGCTGGCTGGGGCGCGGCGGCCTCGGCGATCTCTTCAAAGCGCTGGGCCACCTCGGCGTCCAGCCGCGCCTTTTCCGCAGGCGACTTGCGCACGGCAACGCGCTTGGCGCTGGCCTTGAAAGGTGTCAGTTCAGCCTGTTGCTTCAGGCGCTCTTCGTAAAAGTTCCAATTCTGTCCCATACATTTAACCCACAGATATGTGGCCCCCAAAAAACTAGTTACTCAGAAGGCGACAGGGCGGACGCAACATGCGCCTGCCGAATTGTCGCCACACTGGTTACGAAAGTGTAAATGGCAGGGAATCCGGAATATCGAAGGGCGGAAATAAGGTCATTTCATGCCGCGTCAGGCCACTTGGGCACAGGCCTGGTCAGTCAGCTTTTGTCTTGACGGAAAGGACCACCGGCAGGCCGGGACGCAGCACGCCCTTGGGATTGGGGAAAGAGATCAGCGCCGAGCCTTCGCCCGTCTCCGGGTCCAGTTCGAAGCCGACGGCCACGACGGTGCCGGTCAAAGGATAGTCGATGCCGTTCTTGAGCGAGAGCGCGAATGCGAGCTTTTCCACGTCTTGCAGGGTGAACTCGCCCTTTTGCAGGCGCATCAGCACGGCCTCGGGGCGCAGCGTGATGCGGACGTTGATCGGGTCGAGCTGGTGTACGGTCGCGACAGAGCCGCTTTCGGCCACGTCAAAATAGCTGCCCTTGTTGAGGCGCGGGGCCGAGATCACGCCCGAGATCGCGGCGTGGATGTCATGGGCGGCAAGGGTTTCCTGAGCCATCTGCAATTGCAGTTCGGCCAGACGCAGGTCGGACTCGGCGAGGTCGACGTCATGTTTGGCCTCGGAAAAGGCGGCCACCGAGACCGCCTCGCGTTCGATCAGCTCGCTTTGGCGCTGTAGCACCTCGCGGCGCTGTATCAGCTCGGATTGCGCGCGTGCAACGCTGGCCTGGGCAATCTCGACCTCGATCTTCTTGAAACGGCTTTCGAGAGACATCAGCAGGCCGCCCTTGGTCACGATCATGCCTTCGCTAAAGGTGATCTGCGCGATCTTGCCATCCACCGGCGCGGCGACATCCCAGCTTTCGGCCGGGACCACGACGCCCTCGGTTGACTGGGCCACGGCGGCAAGCGGTGCAAGGCCAAGTATGAGCGCGGTGAGGTGATGTCTGAGGCGCAAGGGCGTCTCCTGCGGGTCAATGGTGGAGGCTTGAGGTTCACTATACCCCTGCGCGCGGCGCTGTCCAAGAAAAGCGGCCTCGGGTGTGCTGGGGTGTCTGGACCTATGGCGTGATGCGATTGGCCCTAACCGGACTCGGGCAGGGCCCATAAGCGTTGCGCCAGGGTCCTGTCCCGCATCGGGCAGGCGGATTACGCGGAACATGGCAGGTCAACGGATGCAGGCGACATCTCATTCATACTATTCCCTGGCGGGCCTCAGGGCCTTTGTGCAGAAAAACGGGCAGGGGTTTCTGGTGTCGGCGGTGATCGCGGCAGCGGCGCAGTTCCTGTCCGAGCATCATGGCGCGCCGGCGATGCTGATGGCGTTGCTCTTGGGCATTGCCTTTCATTTCCTGGCGGAAGAGGACGGCGGCGTTTGCAAGCCGGGGATCGAGTTCACCGCCCGCACGGTGTTGCGGTTTGGGGTGGCGCTGTTGGGGGCGCGGATCTCGGTCGAGTTGATGATCGGACTGGGGCCTGAGTTGATCGCGGTGGTGATCCTGGGCGTGATCGTAACCATCCTGTTTGGCCTGGCGGGGGCGCGGGTTTTGGGGCGCGGCTGGCGGTTTGGCCTGCTCACCGGCGGCTCGGTGGCGATTTGCGGCGCCTCGGCGGCGATGGCGATTTCGGCCGTTTTGCCGCGCAACGAGCATTCCGAGCGCAACCTGATTTTCACAGTGTTGGCGGTGACGGTGATGTCGACCATCGCCATGATCGCCTATCCGATCCTGACCGAGGTGTTCGCGTTCAACGACGAGGTGTCGGGCGTGTTCCTGGGCGGTACGATCCATGACGTCGCTCAGGTGGTGGGCGCGGGGTTCTCGGTGTCCAACGAGACCGGCGAGGTGGCGACATTGGTCAAGCTGATCCGGGTGGCGATGCTGGCGCCGGTGGTGCTGGTGATCTCGGTGCTGGTGCGCCGTCACGCCGAGGGTGCCACCGAGGGCAAACGCCCGCCGATCCTGCCGGTGTTCGTGGTGGGGTTCCTGATCTTTGCCACGCTGAATTCGCTGGGGCTGATCCCGGCGGTGATGGTCGAGATGATGTCGTCAACCAGCCGCTGGGCGCTGCTGATCTCGATCGCGGCGGTGGGCATGAAAACCTCGCTCAAGCGCATTCTGGACGTGGGCGGTCAGGCCATCGCCCTGATCGTGGCCGAGACGGTGTTCATTGCGCTGGTGGTGCTGGGCGGCGTGATGCTTCTGGGGCATTAGCGCCTAGCAGCCGGGGCGGCGGTAGATCGCGAAATGCGCGATCTCGCCCACTTTTTCATAGGCGTTCCAGGCCTCGGCATAGGCCGGAACCTGGGTGAAGTGATCCAGGTAATCAAAGGGTGCCTCTTTGAAATAGAGCTTGGAGTCGGCGGTATCGACAACCACGATCTGCGGACGCACGCGCAGAAAATCGTTCACGACTTCGGTGCGGGCAAAGTCGAGGATCGCGTTGTATTTGGCGCGGGCTTCGGGGGTTGTCGCGTGGTGCAGGTTGTAGACTGCACCGGGGAAGATCCAGAGCGTTGGCGCACGGTTGGCGGGGGTGGCTTCGGCATAGTTGGCAAGCGGAAAACCGGTGGAGACGGCAGAGCTGTAGACCTGCATGGTGCGCTCGCCACGCGGGCAGGTGAAATAGGTTTCGGCCTGCTGGTAGAAACCGTTCTGGTAGGGGCCGTGGCGGAGGGCGGGCACCAGCATGGCCGCGACAGCAATCAGCGTGACAATGCCAATCAGCCGATTGTCGCGGGCCCGCGCCAGACCCAGGCCGATCCAGCCGAGGGCTAGCATGGTGTAGGACAGGGCGGGGACAAGGTGATAGCTCCAGCCCTTGGACTGCACAAAAAAGGCCACGAACCCGCCGGTTGCTGTCAGCAAAAGCACCGTGTCAGAGGCGCGTGTGGGGCGGATCAGGCGGGCCAGACCCAGGCCGAGCAGCAGGACCGCCAGCACCGGCAAGGCGACCTGGAGGACGGGGCCAAAGGGTTGCGTCGAGGTGCCATAGACGGCGATGGTCAGCGGGATCACCTTGTCAAAATAGGCCGGGTGCAGCAGCCAGCTGGTAATGACATAGCCCACCAGCAAGAGCGACGGCAGCACCACCTCGATGCGCAGAAGGCGGCGCAGGCTGCGGTCGCTGGCCATTTGCCAGAGCAGGACCAGCAGCGGCAGCACGACAAAATAGTGTTTCAGCGCGATACCGCAGGTGGCCCAGAGGCTGACCCAGCCGCGCTGGCGGCGGCTTGGTTCTGCGTTGGTCATGGACAGAACCACGTAAGGCAGGAAGAAGATCGCAAAGAGATGTTCGCGTTCGCCAAAATCCTTGAGCGGCAGCAGCACCAGCGCAAGGGCGGCAAGGGCAACAAAGATGCGGCGCGTGAGCGGCGGGATGGTGGCGTCACGCCCGAGCAGATGGTTACTGAGCACCAGCGATACGGCGGTGATCAGCAGGGTGTAGACCTGAAACGCGGTGGTGGACGAGAACCCAAAGGTCTCGGCCACCCAGACCGGCGGCACGGCGAGATAAAAGGCCCAGGGCGGGTTCAGCTCAAGCAGCTTGTCGTAAATCTCAACCCCGTCCAGCCACCAGGCGGTGGAGATCAAGTACCAGCTGGTGTCGTGATTGAGCGCGGTGCCGTACAAAACGGCAAACCCGGCCATCAGGATCAAAAGCGGCGCAAAGGCGTCACGTGTCATGGGCGGAATACAAAGAACTTCATCATCAGGAATGAACAGGAGGGGACAATCAGAAGCACCGTCATGAACGACAGCGCAGGGGTATAATTCCCCAGAACCCACGGAACCGCAATCGAGATGGTCAGGCCAAGGACGGTGACCATGAAAAAGCGCAGCGCCTCGCCGCTGATGGCGCTGTTGCTGGCAAAGGTAAAGCGGCGGTGGGCGTGGTAGCCGAACACCGCCGACAGCGCATAGGCCACGAACGAGGCGGAGATCGCTGCGAGGCCAGCAAAGCTGTGAAAGGCACTGGCGAGCAGAAAGTACATCACGGAACAGGTCACACCGACCCCGGCGAACCGGAAAATCTGGGCAAAATCTGCAAGTCTGTGCATCGGTCTGGCCTGCTGGGTTCTGCTGTCCGGTTTACCCGGCCAGCGCATTGTGCGTTTGGAACAGGCGGCGTTGGTCGGGCAGGCGGACCACTTCGTTCAGGCCAATGCTTTCCGACACGAAGTAGAGCGGACGCTGTTTGGCCTCATTATGGATACGGCCAACAAAGAGACCTATCACGCCGCTGATCAACAGGTTCATACCCGACAGGAACGACAGGATCACAACGGTCGAGGCCCAGCCATCGACAAAACGGTCGGTAAAGAGCGCCATCGAAAAGATGTAGGCCCCATAAAGCATGGCCCCCAACGACACGAGCGCACCCAGCCAGAGCGCCAGACGCAGAGGCGCGTCGGAAAAGCCGATCACGCCGTCCATTGCCAGTTTGAGCATCTTTTTCAGGGGGTATTTGGTTTCTCCGGCCTGACGTTCAGGGCGGTCGAACTGTACCAGGCACTGGCGGAAGCCGACCCAGGCGAACATGCCGCGCAGGAAGCGGTCGCGTTCTGGCATGGCGCGGATGGCGCGCACAACGCGGGCGTCCACCAGGCGGAAATCGCCGACGTCCCGCGGGATATCCACCGACGAGAGGCGCGCGAGGCCGCGATAAAACAGGTTGGCGGTGACCTTTTTGAACAGGGTTTCGCCTTCGCGGCGGCGGCGCTGGGCGTGCACGATCTCGTAGCCCTCGTGCCACTTGGCGATCAGGTCATGGGCCACTTCGGGCGGGTCCTGCAGGTCAGCGTCCATGATGATCACGGCGTCACCATTGGCCTCGTTCAGGCCTGCGGTCACGGCAATCTGGTGGCCAAAATTGCGCGACAGGCGGATCATCTTGAAGCGGGCGTCCTGACGGGCGCGCTCGGCCACGAGGGCGGCGCTGTTGTCGCGGCTGCCATCGTCGATGAACATCACTTCGGCAGGCCCGTCGAGATCGGCCATGAAGCCCTCAAGCCGGTCCATCAGCATCGGCAGGACCTCTTCTTCGTTCATGAAGGGGATGACCAGGCTGTATGTTACGTTCTTATGCATTTTTCGCCCACCTCTGTTTCACTCAGACGCGTTACAATCATGTTGATGCGGGCAAATTGATCCCGCAGCATGAGAAATGCCGGGATATTGAGGCAAGAATGGGACAAGGCGGGGGCGAGACCGTGGAAATTACCTCAACCAGAAGGAGTGTCGCGAGCTTGTCGGGATATTGGGGGGAGATGGTGCTGTGAGGGAGGATTGAACTCCCGACCTCACCCTTACCAAGGGTGCGCTCTACCACTGAGCTACCACAGCATCTGTCGTGGCGCGGGATTTAGACTCAAAGTGAGACCCATGCAACCCCAATCTGGACCCTTTTTTACAGCTCATGTAAGGAAAGGTCATGCAAAGCAATTCGCACCCCAATAAACAAAAGCCGAAACCCTCGTCGCGAGAAGACCGTCTGAAGGCGGCGCTCAAGGCAAATATGGGCCGTCGCAAGGCCCAGGCACGTGCGCGTGCCACGTCAGACGAGGACACCGGCAGCACCGAGCAGGACAAAGGGCAGAGCTGATGGATTCGATTATTGTACGCGGGAATGGTCCGCTGAGCGGGCAAATCCCGATTGCAGGTGCAAAAAATGCCTGTCTGACACTGATGCCGGCCACCCTGCTGAGCGAAGAACCGCTGACGCTGACCAATGCGCCACGGCTGTCGGATATCAAGACGATGACCGAGTTGTTGTCGTCATTGGGGGCCGAGGTCAGTGACTTGCAGGATGGCAAGGTGCAGGCGATGTCGTCGCACAACATCGACAACCACATCGCCGACTATGACATCGTGCGCAAGATGCGGGCGTCGAATCTGGTGCTGGGGCCGATGCTGGCGCGGCTGGGTCATGCGGTGGTGTCACTGCCGGGGGGCTGTGCGATTGGCGCGCGGCCCATGGATCTGCACATTCACGGGCTGGAGGCGCTGGGCGCCGAGATTGAGCTGAAAGAAGGTTACCTGCACGCCAAGGCGCCGGGCGGGCTGAAAGGCGCCGAGATCACCTTGAGCTTTGCCTCGGTCGGGGCGACGGAAAACATTCTGATGGCGGCGACACTAGCCAAGGGCACAACCGTGCTGCACAACGCCGCGCGCGAGCCGGAGATTGTCGACCTTGCCAAGTGCCTCAGCGCCATGGGCGCGCAGATTGAGGGCGCGGGCACCAGCCGGATTGAAATTCAGGGTGTCGACCGGTTGCACGGGGCGACTCATCAGGTTGTCACGGACCGGATCGAGCTGGGCACCTATATGCTGGCCCCTGCGATTTGCGGCGGCGAAGTGGAATGTCTGGGCGGGTCGATCGAGCTGGTCGGGGCCTTTTGTGAAAAGCTGGACGAGGCGGGCATACAAGTGGAAGAGACCAAGACCGGTCTCAAGGTCGCGCGCAAGAACGGGCGGGTCAAGGCTGTGAATGTCACGACCGAACCCTTCCCCGGCTTTCCAACCGATCTGCAGGCGCAGATGATGGCGCTGATGTGCACGGCCGAGGGGACCTCGGTGCTGGAAGAGAAGATTTTCGAGAACCGTTTCATGCACGCGCCGGAGCTGATGCGCATGGGGGCCGAGATCGAGGTGCATGGTGGCACGGCCACGGTGACCGGGGTGGAGCGCCTGAAGGGCGCGCCGGTGATGGCAACGGACCTGCGGGCCAGCGTGTCACTGATCCTTGCCGCGATGGCCGCCGAAGGCGAGACCGTGGTGAACCGGGTGTACCATCTGGATCGCGGCTATGAGCGGGTGGAAGAGAAACTGGGCAATCTGGGCGCCCATATTGAACGGGTCAAAGAGACATGAGCCAAGACGCACGTTTTGAGGATGCAGGCGACCGCCCCTTGAACCTAGGGGCCATGGACGGCGAGGACCTGCAAGTGATCTCGGCGCTGGCGCAGGATGCGATTTTCCCGGTGACCGAGATGCAGTGGCTGGCGGGCGAGCACCGCTTTGCGCTGTTGGTGAACCGCTTTCGCTGGGAGGATGCGCCCGCCGCGGCGCAACGTGGCCGCCCGGTGGAACGGGTGCAGTCGGTGCTGGTGGTGGACAACGTGTTGCGCGTGGCCTCGCAAGGGGTGGAGCGCGGCGACAAGGACGTGATCCTGTCGCTGTTGTCGATTGCCTTTGAGCCGGGCGAAGACGCGGCGGGCGAGGTGATCCTGACGCTGGCAGGCGACGGTGCGATCCGGCTGTCGGTGGAGGCGCTGGAAGTGACGTTGAAGGACGTGACCCGGCCCTATGTCGCGCCTTCGGGGCATACGCCGACGCACGAGGGGTAGCTGGCCAAGGCTTTCGCGAGGGTAAGCCGTTTCGAAACGGCTTGGCTAAGCGCCTTGAAAGGCGCTTGTTGAAGCAAATTCGAATTTGCTTGTCCAAAGGGTTTCGAAACCCTTTGTTGCGAGCCGTTCGAAACGCGCTGCGGCGGTGCTTTAGGCCGCGGTGCGGTCCTGTGGTCTCAGGACGAGGTTTTCAACGATGCGCGCGACAAAAGGCGCGAGGCCATCGGGGCCCGAGCTGCGGTCCTTGAGATACAGGCAGAGATCGGGGCGCATCTGGGCAATCACGCCAACAAGGTCGCCGCGGATTTTGTCATCCAGGCCAGCGCCCATAATGACACAGGAGATGCGCGGCTCGGTATCCAGCTGGCGTACCACCTCGCCATGGTCATGGGCGCCAAGCCATTGGATCGGCAGGTGGCTGAGCTCATTGGTGACGCGGCCAATGTGGGGCATCTGACCCACGATCAGGACTATAGGTTGCAAGGTTTGGCCCTCCCCTAGGTGCTTCGTAATCCGGGGAACCGGCAAGGCCGGTGTTCCGGCGGTGCAGGCAGTATATCACATTTTCACAGGCTCTGCCTGATCGGGCTGCGGGAAGCGCTTTTCACTGACGCCGAGACAGGCTAGTTAAAACCTCATGAGATGGACAATCCCCAATATCCTGTCGGTTCTGCGCCTGATCGCGGCCCCGATGGTCGCCGTGATGTTCCTGTATTTCACCCGCCCCTGGGCGGATTGGTTCGCGCTGTGCCTGTTCCTGGTGGCGTCGGTCACCGACTGGTTTGACGGCTATCTTGCCCGCGCCTGGGGGCAGGAGACCAAGATGGGGGCGATGATCGACCCGATTGCCGACAAGGCGATGGTGGTGATCGCGCTGATGGTGCTGGTGGGCTATTCCGGCGCGCATTGGACGCCCTGGCTGGTGTTGCCGGCCACGGTGATCCTGTTCCGCGAGGTGTTTGTCTCGGGGTTGCGCGAATTCCTTGGCGATGTGGCGGGGACGCTGAAGGTCACGAAACTGGCCAAGTGGAAGACCGCAACGCAGATGGTCGCCATTGCTTTCCTGTTTGGGCAGGGGGTGTTCGAGCACTATCTGGGCATGTCGGTGATCGGCATGGATCAGGAGATTGTCGACGCGGTCATGACCGGCGAGACCGAGGACCTGCTGGGCCTGCGCTGGAAGTTCGAGGGCATGGTCTGGACCGGGCGTACCGGGCTGGTGTTGTTGTGGATCGCGGCGGCGCTGACGGCGGTGACCGGGTTTGACTATTTCAAGAAGTCACTGCCGCATCTGAAGGACTGATGAGATGGCTTTGAACGTTCTCTACTTTGCATGGGTCCGCGAGCGGATCGGCGAGCCGCGCGAGAAGGTTGAGACCCAGGCCGCGACGGTGATGGAACTGATCGAAGAGCTGCGGGCGCGTGAAGAGCGTTATGCCATGGCGTTCAGCGATCTCAGCGCGCTGCGTGTGGCCGTCGATCAGGAACTGACCGAGTTTGACGCCGCGCTGGATGGCGCGCGCGAAGTGGCGTTTTTTCCGCCGATGACAGGGGGTTAACCCATGCGCATCGTGGTGCAGGCCGAGCCGTTTGATTTTGGCGCAGAGGCCAATGCCTTTGCCAGCGGGCACACCGATATGGGGGCGATTGTCACCTTTACCGGCGTGGTTCGCGACCTGCCCGGAGACCCGCTGGATCGCATGGTGATCGAACATTATCCCGGCATGACCGAGAAGGCGCTGGAGAGCATCGCGGCCGAGGCGCGGGAGCGTTGGAGCCTGGGCGATGTGCTGGTCATTCACCGTCATGGCGAGATGCGTCCGGGCGACATGATCATGATGGTCGCCACGGCTGCGCCGCACCGGGTGGATGCCTTTGCGGCGGCAGAATTCCTGATGGATTACCTCAAATCCCGCGCGCCGTTCTGGAAGCAGGAATTCACCGCAGATGGCGCGGAATGGGTGGCCTCGAAAGACGAGGACGAGGACGCGCTGAAACGCTGGTAAAGGGTTTCTTTCGCGGGCGGGCGCCGCGCCCGGTGATCCGAGCCGCGACTCGACCAGAAAACACAAGGGTTAAAGGCCAAAACCGGGGTCTGTACTGCGTCGGTATCACGTCGGTATTGCGTCGGTGCCGTCTCTGTTGTGCGGCATGGGTTAATGCAGCGCACGGTGGGGGGGTTACCCGGCAAACGCGCGGCCCCGGCATGGGTGGTCTTTCTATTGATTGCCCTGTGCGTTGCCGCCAAGGTGGGCGTCATGGACATTCTGGGAAACATCTTTTTCTGGCTCACCATGGTCGCGACAGCGGTCATGGCGGCCTCGGCAGCGATTCAGGCGCGGCGCTTTCAGCTGGACCTGTTTGGCGCGACGGTGCTGGGCGTGGTGACGGCGGTGGGTGGCGGCACGCTGCGCGACCTGTTGATCGGACGCGTGCCGGTGTTTTGGGTGGGCGACACAACCTATTTGCTGGTGGCGGTGCCAGTGGCGATTGCGAGCTATTTCGTGGCCCGCGCCATGCCGACAGGCAATGGGCAGCGGCTGCGGTTGTTGATGTATCTCGATGCCATCGGGCTGAGCCTGTTCACGCTGACCGGGGTGCAGGTGGCGATGGACGCAGGGCTGTCACCGGTGATCGCGGTGGTGGTCGGCTGTGTCACGGGCACGGCCGGAGGCATGATCCGCGATCTGTTGTGCAACATCACGCCAAGTGTCTTGCGAGAAGACCTCTATGCCACGCTGTCGCTGGCCGGGGGGGCGGTGTACCTGTTGTTGGTTGGATGGCTGGGCGATCCTGCGGCAACGCTTGTGGTCTTTGCACTGATCCTTGTGGCGCGGGTCGGGTTGTTGCTGAGGACCCCGCCGGAGGGAGGGGAAGAGAATTCGACGTGATGTGTTAACACTTGTGGCACTCCCGTCAGGGTTGCGCGTGAAAATGTGCGGGAAGGGACAGAATTCCGCCTGATTCACGGTTCATGAAGAGGCATGACCCAATCTTCTCCCTGGCAGCGGCGCCCGACTCCGATTTCAAACGCATTTTCCGCCTTGAGCTATGTTTTTTGGCGTGTCCCCAAAAGGGGCACGATGGGAGGACCAGTGGATGTGCTGGTGGCCTTGGCGATCCTGTTTGGAGTACAGCTCGGCATAAGCCGATACTGGATTGAGGGCCCGGTGGATTTCTCACTTTACGGGTTTCAACTGTGGCTTGGCGGGATGACCGCTTGGTTTGTGACACAGATGGTGGCAGCACTATGCCTGCAGCGCGGTGATCGTATTGGGCGGATGTTGGTCGTCAGTTCCATGAGCATGGCTGCGGGTTCGGTTTTGGTGGTCGTGTTGTTCGTGCAGTTGCTGTCGCACTTATCCGACCCCTACCTTGCCTATTGGTCTTATGTTTTGATTGGATTGCTGCCGGTCTACGTGGCGTTGTCCAAGTTCTTTGCGGTCCCAAAACTGCGCCATGGTCTCATCGGCCTGTGTGTTGCAGCGGCAGGGACGTTGCAAGTCCTGCTGACCGAATACCAGTTTGAGAGCGGCCAACTGTTGGTCGAAGCTGAAACCGCGACAGACGGGGAAGAGGCGCGGCGTTGGTCGCTGCCCGATCCCGAAGTTGTCTATCCTGTGCAGGAGAAACTTGTTAACGCGCAGGTTGCCGCGCTTAAGGAACAGGACTCTGAACAAGTCGACCTTTATGCGGTACTGGGTGCCGGCTATCCAACGCAGAAGATATTTCAACGGGAAGTCGTAGCTTTGTACGGGCTCTTGGAACAGCGATTTGGCGCTGAAGGGCGTATTCTGCGTTTGGGTTCGACGGTTCAGGGGCCGTTGGACATGCCACTGTTGAATCGTACCAATCTGAGAGCGGCGCTTATGGGGCTGTCCGAGCAAATGGACGTATCGCAGGACGTTGCGCTGATTTTTCTGACGTCACACGGTTTTGAAGATCATTTGTCGACATCATTTCCAGGGCTGTCTCGCAAGGAGTTGAGCGCAGCGGAAGTGGCTGCGGCGCTGGATCACTCCGGCATTCAGAACGCGGTCGTGGTTGTGTCGGCGTGTTACTCGGGGTCGTTTGTGGATGAGCTGGCAGGATCTGGTCGACTAATTGTTACGGCATCGGCGGCGGACCGCAACTCGTTCGGATGTGACGACAGTAATGAATTCACGGATTGGGGTGAGGCGTTTTTTGGTCAAGCGCTGCAGGAAACGCTGCATTTTGGCCACGCCGCAGAACGCGCGCGGTCACTAGTGACAAAACGGGAAAAAGACTCAGGTCTCACGCAATCGCTGCCTCAGATCTCGGAAGGCGAGGGGATTGGCGATGTGTTGAATAGGCTGGCGGAGCAGCTGAAACATCCGCAGGAAGCTGCCGAGGTCAAACAAACCCGCGCAAACTTGGCCGTTGACACTAACACTGTGCAACAGCTTTTGGATCGTTTGCAACGGTTGTCGGGCGACTGAAATCGGGCCCGCTACCCCGCGTTCACACGCTCGATGTAGGCGCGGAGTTCTTCGGCTTCGTGGCGGGCGTCGCGCAGGCCTTCCATGGCGGCGGAGAGCTCGGCTTCGGTCTGGGCCAGCTGGTTGGTCAGCTCGGCCTCGCGTTGTTGCAGGTAGGTGATCGCCTGATCGCGGGTTTCTTCGGCCTCGTGCAGTTCCTGGCTCATGCTTTCGAGTTGGTCGACGTCGGCCTGGGAGACGCGGGAAAAGCGGTGCACCAGCCAGTTGGCGAACCAGCCCATGCAGAAGGCCACGAAGAGAATGATTGCCGTGGTGATGATGAAATCAGTTCTGGTCATCGGTCGTCTCCTGCTGGGTCTCGGTCCCGGCGTTGTCGGGGGTTTCCGCCTCGGTCTCATCGGTCGCTTGCGCGGCCTCTTCGACGGCGGTGTCCTCGGCGGTGGCGGATGTGTCTGCGTCGCCGTCGCCTTCATCCGTGGCCTCGGGGTCGGCCTCGGGGCGCACCAGCACGAACTCGATCCGGCGGTTGGCTTCGCGGCCTTCTTCGGTGCCGTTGTCGGCAATTGGCGTGGCTTCGCCATAGCCCTGGGCGACAAAGCTGCCGGTCAGGATGCGGCGATCATGCAGGGCGTTCAGAACCGACTGGGCGCGGGTCTGGCTGAGGGCGAGATTCATTTCCTCGCGGCCCTGGCTGTCGGTGTGGCCCTGGATTTCAATCGCGACGCCGGAACACTCGGCCAGAACGGTGGCGATTTCGTCGATGATCGGTTCGGCGCTGGCGTCGAGCGTGCCGGAGCCGGGTTCAAAGCTGATTTTCTTGTCTTTCAGGACCGCGCGCACGGCCAGTTCGCAGTCTTCGGGCGTGGGCAGCTGTGCCACCGGGTCGAGCGCCTCTTGGTATGTGACGTCGATCGAGAAGGTGTCGGTCTGGGACAGGCGGTCGGCGAGCATCTGCGAGATGCGGGCGTTGACCTCGGCATCCCCCGTGGTGCCGCGCACCGAGAGGCTGTCGGGGGTGACGGTGAGCGCGCCATTGTGCAGTTGCGCCAGCGCATCCAGCCCGGCCATCACGCGCAGCGACCAGGTCATCGGCAGGCCATCGTCGAGCCGCGCGGCCATGTGCACCGCGTCACTGCCAAAGCGGGCGCGGGCATAGTTGGTGGTGGTGTCGCGGCTGAGATCGTCGCGCAGGCGGCCACGCAGTTGCAACAGCCCTTCGGGGCTGAGCGTGGCGGTGAAGTCGGGGATGGTGCCCTCTTCGTCCTCGACCTCGGGTTGTGGCAGGGTGGAGTGCAGGGCAAAGACGTCCGGCAGCGAGGTTTCCAGCTCGCCGACCACGCGGTCGAACAGGGCCTGATTGGTGCCCATGAGCGCGATCAGCGTGATGTCGGCATCCGAAAAGGTCACGGTGCCGCCGCCCAGTGCCGCAACACCGTCCAGCGCGATTTTCACCGCTTCGCCCCAGGAAGGTGTCGGCACACCAAGGCCGATGGTGCAGGTGGCCGACCCGGTGAGGCCTGCGGTGCCCGCGGCGGCGAGGATCAGGTTGCGGGCCTCTTCGGTGTCGGCGGAGCAGGCGTCAAAGCGCGCGCCGCTTTCGTCACTGACAAAGCGCAGGGTAAAGGGGGTGATGACCGGGCGCGGCGCGGAAATCGCCAGCGTCAGGTCGAGCGAGGCAGGGGCCTTGCGGCGCAGCTTGCTCTCAAGCTCTTTGCGTTCTTCGATGCTGTCGCTCATGGCGGTGACCGAGACCCGGCCTGCCTCCATCGAGATCTTGGCGCGGGGCAGGTGTTCCAGCGCGTATTGCGCAAAACTCGCCGCCTTTTGCCAGCCTTCGGGCATGTCGTAGGCGGCGGTTTCGAGGAAATCGGTGACCTCGGGGCTGCCGTCCAGGTCGCGCAGGGCCCGCAGCATGGCATTGCGGTCGGCGCTTTCGGGGATCAGGCCGATCAGCTGGATGCCGGAATCATTGCGCAGGATTTCCACGGAAAACCGCGGCGGGGCAAGGTCGGCGGTGGCCACGACCTGCATGTTGTCGATGACGCGGGCGGCGTCCACGATGCCCCCTGCGGTCGAGATGGCACGGAAGCGGTCGGCCTCGGTCGGGGCGACGCCGGTGAGGAAGACCTGAAGCCCTTCGGCATGGACTTTGGTCCACATCAGGTTCTTGTCCATCAGGGCCTGTTTGACGCTGCGTTTGGAGGTGTCCTCGATCAGGTCAGCCGAGAACATGGCCGCGACAACGCTGACAACCGCAGCAGCGGCAAAGGTTGAGGCAAGGATGGCAAGTGAGGAAAGGCGCATGCTGGGGAGCGTCTCGGAGGTGAGTTTGTGGTTATCGACGTCTTGTTACGATGTGGGGGCGGGGCATGCAATCACAGGAACCACGCAACGGCGAAAAACAGCAGAGGGATCAGGCCGGTATCGCGGTTCGAGCGGAACAGATGCATGCAGATCGTCGGGTTGTCGGTATCAAGGCGGCGCATTTGCCACTGCATGTGCCAGCCCATGGCCCAGGGACCGGCCAGCGCCACCACCAGCGACAGCGGGCTGCGGTCACTTGCGGCGAGGTAAACCGCGACAGCAAACAGCGCCACGGTGAGGATCAGGAAGCCCTGCAGCCACTTGGGCGAGTTCTCGGCAAAGAGCCGGGCGGTGGATTTCACGCCGATCAGGGCGTCGTCTTCGGTGTCCTGATGGGCATAGATGGTGTCATAGAACAGCGTCCACGAGATCCCCGCAACATACAGCACCACGGCGGGCCAGTTGAGCGTGCCGGTATGGGCGGTCCAGGCCAGAAGGGCCCCCCAGTTGAAGGCGATGCCCAGAAAGACCTGCGGCCACCAGGTAAAGCGTTTGGCAAAGGGGTAGACCACAACGGGCAAGAGCGACAGAAACCCGAGCAGGATGGCGTTGGTATGGAAGGTTAGCAGGATGGCAAAGGCAATCAGCGCCTGCAGGATCATCCAGGCGGCGGCCTGTTTGGCGCTGACCTGTCCCGAGGGGATGGGGCGCGAACGGGTGCGCTCTACCTTGGCGTCGAACTCGCGGTCTGTGATGTCGTTCCATGTGCAGCCCGCACCGCGCATCAGAAAGGCCCCGGCGCCACAGCCGAGGAAAATCCACGCGTCATGGAGGCTGGCCTGCCCGTCCCAGAGCATCGCCAGCGCAAGGCCGAACCAGCAGGGCAGCAACAAGAGCCACGTGCCGATGGGCCGATCCGCGCGGCTGAGCCGCAGGTAGGGGCGGCTGAAGGCCGGGGCGAGGTGATCGACCCAGTTGCCGGTCACGGCGTCGGAAACTTGGCCGTCTGGCTCTGGCGTTGTGGGCGTGTCGGCCATATGTAGGTTTCCATGAAACAGGCAAAAGTCAGGTTGTATGTAGAACATCCCCTTGGGGCAGGGCAATCGGTTCCTCTGGAGCGCGATTCCGCGCACTACCTTTTTGGGGTGATGCGGATGGGCGTGGGCGATCCGGTTCTGTTGTTCAATGGCAAGGATGGAGAGTGGCGGTGCACAGTCGCCGAGGCGGGCAAGCGCAAGGGTGTGTTGGTTTGCGAGGAACAGACCAAGCCGTTGCAGATGCCGCCCGATCTGTGGCTGCTGTTTGCCCCGATCAAGAAGGCGCGCACCGATTTCATCGTGGAAAAGGCCGCCGAGATGGGGGCCGCGCGGATCATGCCGGTTCAGACGGATTTCACCAATTCCGAGCGTATCCGGCAGGACCGGTTGCAGGCGCACGCGGTTGAGGCCGCTGAGCAATGTGGCGGGACGTTTGTGCCCGAGGTGACGGATTTGCAGCGGCTGGACCGGGTGTTGTCGGAGTGGCCCGAGGGGCGGCAGTTGATGTTTTGTGACGAGGCCGAGGTGGGCAGCTCTTCAGCCCTTGCGGGCTTCCTCGCGAAAAGCGAGGCGGCCGGTCACGGCCAAGGAGCGGGACCCTGGGCCATTCTGATCGGCCCCGAGGGTGGGTTTTCCGAGGCGGAACGCGCCAGGCTCAAGGCCTTGTCGTTTTCGCATGTGGTCAGCTTGGGGCCGCGTGTGTTGCGCGCCGATACCGCGGCGGTGGCGGCGATGACACTGTGGCAGCAGGCGCTGGGGGACTGGTAGGGATGTTGCTGGGCTCGCTCCTGACCAGTGCTGCCTCGGCGCGTAAGATCGAGGCCGAGCTGCGTGACGTTTATGGACCAGAGAGCGGCGCGGTGGATGAGGTTCTGAAATCCGGCGACGAGGCGCATGTTTTTGCGGGCCAATTTCAGGGGCAGGCGGCGGTTTACAAGCGGTTGATGACACCGGATGCGGCGCAAAAACTGGCAGAAACCGAGCTGGAGCTGAGGTTTCTGAGTGCGGCCCTGGCCGAGGGGCCGGCGCGGGTGGCGCCGTTTCTTGGGGTTCTGCCGGACACAGGCTGTCTGATCCTCGGACGGGCGCCGGGGGCACGGGTGAGCCTGGCGCTAAAGACCGAGGACCGCGCCGAGCGGTCGCGGGTGATGGCGCTGTGCGGGCAATGGTTGGCGGATGTCGCGGCTCTGCGGCAGGAAATACGCCCGTTCTGGTCGCGCAAGATGGTGCGCAAACTGTCCGGGGGCCTGCCGGAGACCTCGCCGCAGGCCGCGCTGTTGATCGGCGACACGCTGGCGCGGATGGAGGCGCTGGGCCTGCCGCATCGGCGCAAGCCCCTGACCCATGCCATGGC
This sequence comes from Shimia sediminis, assembly GCF_003990645.1. Classification (GTDB taxonomy): domain Bacteria; phylum Pseudomonadota; class Alphaproteobacteria; order Rhodobacterales; family Rhodobacteraceae; genus Shimia; species Shimia sediminis. The sequence goes on along the minus strand of NZ_RYZK01000005.1, from coordinate 260,195 downwards.
GCACGGCGATTTTGCGCCGGTGAACCTGAGCGTCGAGGGCGACACGGTCTGGGCCTATGACATTCAGGGGGGACATGTGTTGCCGCTGGCGCGCATGGCGGCGCGGTTTCTGACGGCGGCTTGTCTTTATTGGCCGGGCTTGCCGGGGCCCCTGGGGCTGGACGCCGAGGATCTGGCGGCGTTCGATATCACGCGCATCCTGCCGCCCGAAGAACAGGGCGAGATCTTTGCCTTTTTTGTTGCCGAGCAGATGCTGAGGCGGATCAGCAGCGAGAACCGCAAGGGCGAGGCGCGCGAGACCGCGCTGACGCGTTTGCAGGCGCTGCACGATCAATTGCCACCTGTGGAGGGTGTCACATGAGTTTTATCCGACCCGAGGCGCAGGCCGCGCTTTGGCGCTGGCGCGAAGTGCTGGCGGGTCTGCCGGTGCTGGCGTTGGGGCTGTTTTGGGCGACGGGCTATGGCCTGTTGCAATGGATTGGCTTTGCCGTGGGACTGGTGGGCGTGGCGCTGGTGTTGGCCGGTGTGCAGCGGGCGCGGTTTCGCTCGGCCCAAGGGGGGCCGGGGGTGGTGCAGGTGGACGAGCGGCAGATCACTTATTTCGGCCCGCTGGACGGTGGCGCGGTGGCGATCGACGAGCTGTCCGGCGTCAGCCTGGACGCGCGCAGCACGCCGCCGGTCTGGGTGTTGCGCCAGCCGGGACAGCCGGAATTGCACATTCCGGTCAATGCCGAAGGGACGGACGCGCTGTTTGATGCCTTTGCCGCCCTGCCGGGGATTCGCACCGAACACATGCTGGCGCAGCTGGCCAAGAAACCGGATCACCCTGTCGTGATCTGGTCCAAACCTGCCGCCCGGCTGCATTGACACCGGTGGCGTTTGGCTTCACCACTGGCCAGATCGAAATTCACTACCTGCGGAGATTTCGCCCATGTCCATTCCTCAGTCCGGCGGCGGTCCGATCGAACATCACGCGCAACTGGCCGAATACCTGGAGTCGGGCTGCAAGCCCAAGGACCAGTGGCGTATCGGCACCGAGCACGAGAAGTTCGGCTATTGCAAGGACACGCTGAAGGCTCTGCCTTACGAGGGCAAACGGTCGATTCTGGCGGTGCTGGAGGGGCTGCGCGATGGCCATGGCTGGTCCCCGGTAGAAGAAGGCGGCAAGCTGATCGGGCTGGAAAAGGACGGCGCGAATGTCAGCCTGGAGCCGGGCGGACAGCTGGAACTCAGTGGCGCGCCGCTGGAGAACATTCACCAGACCTGTGACGAGGTCAACCAGCACCTTGAGGATGTCAAAGACATTGCCGACCGCATTGGTGTCGGCTTTATCGGTCTTGGCGCGGCACCGATCTGGAGCCACGAAGACATGCCCCTGATGCCCAAGGGCCGTTACAAGTTGATGGACAGCTACATGAAAGAGGTCGGCACCATGGGCACCACCATGATGCGCCGCACCTGCACCGTGCAGGTGAACCTCGATTTCGCGTCCGAGGCCGACATGGTGAAGAAACTGCGCGTGGCGCTGGCGTTGCAGCCAGTGGCCACCGCATTGTTTGCCAATTCGCCGTTCCTTGAGGGCAAGCCCAACGGCCACAAGAGCTGGCGCAGTCGCGTGTGGCGCGATCTGGACCCGGCGCGGACGGGCATGCTGCCGTTTGTGTTTGAAGAGGGTTTCGGGTTCGAGGCCTGGGTGCAATACGCGCTGGATGTGCCGATGTACTTTGTCTATCGCGACGGCCAATACATCAACGCGCTGGGCATGTCGTTCCGTGACTTCCTGAAGGGTGAGCTGCCTGCGTTGCCGGGGGAAACCCCGACGCTCAGCGATTGGGCAGATCACCTGACCACCGCCTTCCCCGAAGCCCGGATCAAGAAATACATGGAGATGCGCGGGGCCGATGGCGGCCCGTGGCGGCGTCTGTGTGCGCTGCCCGCGTTCTGGGTGGGGCTGATGTACGACCAGTCGTCGCTGGATGCGGCCTGGGATCTGGTCAAGGATTGGGACGCTGAGACCCGCGAGATGCTGCGCGTGTCGGCCAGCGTGGACGGGCTGCAGGCGCAGGCGGGCAAGGTGAAGATGCACGATCTGGCGCGCGAGGTTCTGGCGATTTCCGAGGCTGGACTGGTCGCGCGTGGGCAGGCAGGCGCCGGTGGCCTGGTGCCGGATGAGACGCACTTCCTCAATGCGCTGAAAGACAGCATCGAGACCGGCAAGGTGCCGGCAGACGAGCTGTTGGAGCGTTACCACGGCGATTGGGGCGGTGATCTGACACGGATTTTCGCCGACTACAGTTACTGAGTACAGCACCTTGCGGTGCCGTAACCAAAACGAGGAGGGCAGTGCATAGCGCTGCCCTTTCGCCGTTAACCCCCCCCGTGGTTTTTGCCAGACCCGTCCCGCAACACGATGTTGCGGCGTTTCATGTCCCGTCCTATCATGCGGGGATGACGATGGCCGAGCCGAGCCGACGGGGCACGTTGTGTTGCGGCAAGACGCTGTTGAAGAGTTTGTTGTTGAATATTATATAGCAAGCAATATAAATGAGATGACAAGCAAGTGGAATGACAAGGGAGTCGCGCCATGAAGACCCGTATTCACGCAGCCGCAGGCATGATCGGACTGTTGATGATCCTCACGTTCTGGACCTCGACCGTCATATCCGAATTGTTCGGATCACATGAAACCGTCGCCATGGTGAAGGGGCTGGTTCTGAAGGGGATGTTCATCCTGATCCCGGCCATGGCCATTGCCGGTGGATCGGGCACTGTCATGGGCAAGAACCGTACGGATGCACTGGCCAGCGCCAAGAAAAAGCGCATGCCGATCATCGCCATGAATGGTCTGATTATCCTGCTGCCCTCGGCGTGGTTTCTCGCGGGCAAGTCCGCCGCCGGGGAATTCGACACCATGTTCTATCTGGTTCAGGTGTTGGAGCTGACCGCCGGTGCCGCCAACCTGACCATGATGGCATTGAATGTGCGTGATGGTCTGACCATGACCGGCAAGATCGGGGGAGGCTCTGGGTCACCCAAGGGGCCACGTCAGCCTGTCATCGAAGAGCGGGACGCAGGCCCATTGGTGGCAAAAGCCATCCCCCGTCTGACCGGCCCGTCGGGAGAAGACTTGGCGCCCCAGGCCGTTGTTGCGCTGTGCAGATGCGGTCAGTCCAAGGACAAACCTTATTGCGACGGGTCTCATAGTGCCGTGGGGTTCACGACTGACGTGTCCGCGGATCGTACGCCCGATGGGGTGCGGGTCTTTAAGGGCCAGGAGATTGACGTGCATTACAACCGGCTGTTGTGTTCTCACGCGGGCGAATGTGGCGCACGGCTGAAGAGCGTGTTTGCACCAGGCAGCGACCCATGGATCACGCCGGACAACGCCGCGCCCGAGCAGATCAAAGAGGTTGTCGGGGCATGCCCGTCCGGTGCGCTGGCCTGGAGCGATCCCGGCGCGCAGCCTCAGCATGTTGTTGCCGGGCAGCCGGGTATCACGGTTGAGCGCAACGGGCCATTCCGTGTCACGGACATCCCTCTGGCGTCCGGCGTGCAAGCCGAAGGCGCGTCGCCTGACAAATATGTCCTGTGCCGGTGTGGAGCATCCAAGAACAAGCCGTTCTGTGATGGGTCCCATTCCGACATCGGGTGGACCGACGCATAGGTCCGGAACATTTTCAAAAGGAAGAAACTCATGAAAAGCACATCAGCCAAATACGGAACCGTTGCGGTCACTATTCACTGGCTCAGCGCGGTGTTGATCCTGGTCCAGCTTGGATCCGGATTTCGCACCGCGGCCACTGTCGACAACGCAGCGAAAGAGGCGGTTCTGTCGCTACATGCCCCTTTGGGAATCCTGATCCTGGTATTGATGGTCCTGCGGCTTCTTTGGTGGATGCTTGCGGATCGAAAGCCTGATCCGATCCAGGGCGACCCGGCCTGGCAGGTGTCCTCGGCCAAGGCGGTACACGTACTGTTTTACATCGTGACCTTTGGCATGGTCGCCAGCGGTATGGGGATGATGATTGCTTCTGGTGCAAGCGCAATCCTGTCCGGGGCGGTGGATGCGCCGTTGCCTGACTTTACCAAGATCCTGCCGCGGGCGCCGCATGGGCTGGGCGCGCGTCTGATGCTGGCGCTGTTTGTCCTGCATGTCGGTGCCGCGCTGTACCATCACTACGTCAAGAAGGACGGGGTGATGGCCCGCATGTGGTACGGCAAGGGCTGACACGGCAATTGGCCCGGGACTCCGGTTTCCCGGGCCTCAACCTCTCAACACATGTTCACTCATCTTAGGAGCTAGAGACCCTATGACTGACACGACTTCGACAGACAGATCATTCCTGCATGGCCACACGGATGGCGGTGTGTGGGACAAGGCGGGCGCGCCGACGGGCGAAGATGCCTGGAAACCCAGGGCGCTGGGTCAGGGCGTTTATGCGTTGGAAGTGGAAAGCGGCAATCCCGGGGGCACAATCGGGATGCTGATTGGCGACGAAGGGTCCGTGCTGATCGACAATGGTCTGCATAAATCGTCCGCCGTGACTCTGGCGGCGACACAAGAGCTGGCGGGTGGTCCGGTAGATTTCCTGATCAGCACGCACCTTCATGCCGATCACGTGGGCTGCAACGCTGAGTATGCAGCGGCAGGCACCAGGATTGTGTCGCATGAAGACACCCGGCGCGCGTTGAGTGTGGATGATACCTTTGACCAGGCCGGTCTGCCGGTTTTTACCTTCAATGATCGGGCGACCTTTCATCTGAATGGTCAAACGCTGGAGATCATCCCCTTTGCCAATGCGCACACAGTCAACGACACCATCGTGCATTTTGTCGAAGCAAACGTGATTCACGCGGGCGATCTGTTTTTCAACAAGATCTACCCCTTTGTCGATCTGGACAATGGCGGCGACATTGATGGGTTCATTGCGGCGCAGAGGCAGATCATCGAGATGGCCAATGATGACACGGTGCTTATCGCGGGCCACGGGCCGATCGGAAACAAGGCGGAACTGGCCGCTGCGGTAGATTTGCTGGAGGCGATCAAGGCCACCATGCAACCGTTGATCGAACAGGGCATGTCGATGCAAGAGGTGGTCGAAGCCAACCCGCTGTCCATCTTTGAAAAGTTTGCCTGGTTCCACATCACCACGGAGCGCATGACCAAGATCGTCTATTACTTGCTGACAGAAGGCAAAAACCGGTCATCGTGATAAGGGACACAGTGGCTGGGTGCGTTTCCTGGGCTGAAACCCAGCATCTCGGACTCTCGCGGCAACAATAAGCAGGCCTTGTGGAGAGCTCACCTTTTTCGGCGGATTGCAATTGTGCGATCCGCCGATTTGGTTTTTTGGTGCTCAGGGGTGCTGTGAACGGTGGAGTTGGCGTGACTTAGGTGTTGCATAGCGCACTATTAAATAATATATAGCAAGCAATGTAATTGGAATCACACTGGAGCCCAGCTATGAAAACCCGTGTTCACGCCATCGCAGGAGGCATCGGATTGTTGATGATCCTGACCTTCTGGACCTCGACCGTCATTTCCGAGTTGTTCGGATCACATGAAACCGTTGCCATGGTAAAAGGGCTGGTTCTGAAGGGGATGTTCATCCTGATCCCGGCCATGGCCATTGTGGGCGCGTCTGGCGCGTCGCTAGGCAAGGGGCGCAGCGATGCACTGGTGTCGGCCAAGATGAAGCGGATGCCGATCATCGCCGCCAACGGGTTGCTGATCCTTGTGCCCATGGCTTTCCTGTTGGAATCCCGCGCTTCGGCCGGCAACTTTGATACGACGTTCTACCTGCTGCAATGCGTGGAGTTGATCGCCGGTGCGACCAACCTGACGCTGATGGGGTTGAACATGCGCGACGGTATGCGCCTGACGGGCAAGGGCGCTTCGAAAGATGGCGTCAAACTGATCGGTCGGGAAACGGTGGCCGAGGGCACGATGGCCTTTCACATGACCAAACCGGTCGGTTTCAACCATCAGCCGGGCCAATGGGTGCGCATCACCCTGCCCACCAATGGCGAGGCCCGTGTGCTGTCGATTGTCAGCGCACCGTTGGACGCAAAGCTGACCGTGGCCACGCGCATCTCTGACAGTGCGTTCAAAACCTCCCTGAGGGATCTGCCCGATGGGGCCGAGGTACAGGTTGCGGGTCCAAATGGCAGCTTTACCCTGCATCAGGATGCGGCGCGTCCGGCGGTCATGATTGCGGGCGGCATCGGGATCACGCCGTTTGTCTCGATGATCCGTCATGCGGTCGCACAGGGCTCGACCCAGAAAATCACGCTGTTCTATTCCAACCGCAACCCGGCGTCGGCTGCTTATCTGAGCGAGTTGCAAGAGATGGCAAAGGCCAACCTGAACTTTGAGTTGGTTGCAACCATGACCGGGCTTGAAGGGGACACCACGGCCTGGGCTGGTGAGACTGATCTGATAGATCGCGAGATGCTTGCGCGGCACCTGCCGGATCTGAACGCGCCCGTCTACTACTGTGTCGGTCCTGCCGGGATGGTGAGCGCGACCAAGGAGATGCTTCAAGGGGCGTCAATCCCTGCCGATCAGATGCGGTTTGAGAAATTCACCGGCTACTGATGGCCAGCTCAGACCAATAAACAGCGCAGAAACCCCCGGTCAGACTGGCCGGGGTTTTTTTGTTAGGTCGGGGCTTCTTTGAGGCGCAGCGGGCGGTGCGCAATCAAGTCTTTTGCAGGGTTCGGATGACGCGCTGCATGAAGGTGATGAACAACTCGCGCTCTTCCGGCGAAAAGCCTGCCAATGCCGTGTCATTGACCGATGAGGCCGCGACATAGGCATCGTCCCGGATTGCGCGCGCCTTTTCGGTGAGGCAGATGACCTTGGCACGCCCGTCCGTCGGGTGGTCCCGGCGTTGGATCAAGCCGTCGCGTTCCATCCGGTTCAGAGTGTTGGCCATTGTGGCCTGTTCGACGTCCAGTTTTTCGACCAATTCCCGCTGTGTTTGTCCGTCCTGTTGCCACAGGGCCAAAAGCGCCGGAAACTGCCCGGGGACAATCCCCAGAGGGTCAATCTCTTTGCGCAGAGCCTCGAAAAACAGCCGTGCAATATGGTTGACGAGATAGCCAGCAGATTTGGAATGATTGAAAGTCATGAGACTTTGTAGGGTTGCGCAGGACGGAAGGCAACCAGCGACGTCATGCGTGATCCGTGCCGGCCACGTCTTGTGATTGCTGGGCTTCAAAGGCATCAATCGCCTTGGAGACCAATTGCACAACCTGATTTTGTTCCTCGGCGCTGAGCCCGGCCAGCACCAAGGCATTCTGCGTCACCGCGACCGTCAATGCAGGGTCGCGCAATGTCTCGCCGTGCTGCGTCAGCCATGCGCGCCGAACGCGCCGGTCATCCTTATCAGCACGCCTCAGGATCAGGTTGTCACGCTCCATACGGGCGAGGGTTTTGGCCATCGTGGCCTGTTCTATGCCGACGCGGTCCACCAGTTCTTTCTGTGTCAGCCCATCCTGATCCCAGAGGTGCACCATGATCGGAAAGACACCGGTAGAAAGGCCAAGCGGCTTTATGCCCTCCTGCAGGGCCCCGGCAAACAGTCTGGCGAGATGGTTGATAAGGTAACCGGATGAGGTCTGTCGGGAGAAGGTCATACAGAATTCGATTCTTTACATAGCGGACTATACAATATCTATATAGCGTGCTATATAAGGCTTGGCAATGAGTCGTTTTGCGGCGATTCATATAAATAAACATAGTCAGCTATGCAAATAGGCAATGGGAAAGGAGATATCTTGTGACCATCAACTCTCATCCGGGTACTGCTTCGCCCTCGCTTTTTCAGCGCGGTGCGGAAGGGGTGACCATCGTTGCTTCGGGCATGTTCGCCGGTGTCATGCTGTTTATCGGGATCACGTTGGGTGGGTTTTACCAAAGCCTGCCGCCGCAGCAGTTCCTGAACTGGTTTGCCACCAACAACGGCTTCATTCAGGACACGATCCCGCTGGTGTCCATGCCTGCTCTGCTCGGAACCATCCTGTGCACGGTGCTGTTCTGGCGCCGTCCCGCGCGCAAATGGTGGGTGGCGACCCTGTCGTGCTGGCTTGGCGTCGCGGTGCTGACATTCGGATTTTTCGTTCCGACAAACTCGGCGTTTGCCGCGGGGAACATGCCGATCGCTGATGCCCCGGAAACATTGGCGTTGTGGCTGCAGATTCACTGGATCCGCTTTGTTCTGGGCATGGTCGCAACGGCCTTTGCCTACATGGCTGTCAGCCGGGGCTGACCCACTCACACCAACCACAAAAGGAAGAGAAAATCATGAAACGAGCCCTTATCCTGACGGTTGCAATGGTCGCCGCATCGGCTGCAAATGCAGCTCCGGCCTATCGGACCGTCAAAGAAGCCAAGGCCGCGCTGACCGGCGCACCGGCAGAACGCCTGGAAACCTGCATAGGAAAGCCCGCGGCACTGACCACGCAGGATGGCCAGACGATTGCCATCTACAGTTCCGTGCAGGAGCGCGGCGCAGATGGCCTGACCCTGGCTACGCCAGGTGCCGCAGATGCGCCCAAGGCCTGTGTTTTCACGTTCACCATCAAAGACGGTGTGATCACCAAAGTAGACAGCAAGAACCGCGCCGGATGGGGCGGTGGCAGCATCACCAAATGCGCAGACCTCGTAAAGGCCTGCACCAACATCCAGAAATAACCAGAAATAAGAGGACTATCTGATGACACTTCAATTGATCTCAATGTTTCGCAAGGCGTCCGCAGCGGTCGCGGTTGGCCTGATGGCGACCACGTCTGTACAGGCCGCGGGTTCTGACACGTTCAAATCCGTCTGTTCCGAATGCCACACCGGCGGCTTCAAGGGCTTCATGTCAGGCGCCCCCAATGTTGAGAAACCCGCCACGTGGCAGAAGTATCTGGCGCGGGATTCCAAGGCGCAGATGCAAGAGACCGTGCTGCGTGGCACCAAGGACCACAAGGCAAAAGGCGGCTGCGCCAGCTGTTCGGATCAGCAGATCATCGACGCCATCGACTACATGCTGAAGCGCGTGCAGTAACCATGCAACGGTTTCATCCATCTGTTGTGACACTGCATTGGGTGATGGCGCTGCTGATCATCATCGCATTGCTGTCTGGAGGCTACGTGCCTTTGAACTTTCATCTGATCAGCGGTCTGGTGATTTCTGCACTGCTCGTGCTGCGGGTAGTCTCGCGGGCGACCACCCGCAAGGTGCAGCCCCCGGCAGGGCAGGGTGGGCTGATGACCAAGGCGGCGCATTGGATGCATCTGGGGCTCTATGGGCTGGTGGCCGTGGTTGTCGCCACCGGCCTGGGAATGGCGGTTCAGGGCAACCTGTTTCAGGTGGCGCTGGGCGGTGGTCCATTGCCGGTCGGTTTTGCGGAGAGCGCTCTGCACAAGGCCCATGCGCTGGCCACCCAATTGTTGTTGATCGCGGTTGCGGGGCATGCTTTGGCTGCGCTTTGGCATCAGTTCATCCGGCGGGATCACTTGTTCTCGCGGATGTGGTTTGCCAGGGGCCGCGACCGGAACGCGATCAACAATTCTCATGCCTGACGCGCAGGCCCTCGGGCCTCGCCCCCACATGTTAACCGGAGGCTACACGTGAAACTTTATGTGTTCGAATCCTGCCCCTATTGCATCCGCACACGGATCATGGCGGGGTGGCAAAACCTGCACCCGGAGATCATCCCTCTTGCGCCCGGAAGCTTCCCGGACGACTTGGCCAAACGCGTGCCCGAGCGCACGGTTCCGGTTCTGGTTGATGGGGATGTGGTTCTGCAGGACAGTGCCGAGATTGTCCGGCATTTTGATCGTAAGGGCAGGCCGCTTTTGTCCAGCTATCGGACCAGTGCCGACTTTGACGACCTTTTGGAAAAGCTGTCGGTGCCGGTGAATGCACTGTGTTATCCCCGCATACCGCACCTGGGTGTTGCCGAGTTGGCCGCACCCCAGGCACGCCAGTTTTTTGAGACGGAAATACCGCGCAGGATTGGCCTGAGTTTTGCCGAAGCATTGGCGCGGACCGATGAGTTTGTTTCCGAAATACAACGACTGTTGCCTGACCTGCTTCGCTACCTGAACAAGGATGCGCTCAGTTTCGATACGGTCGTAGCGCTGGCCCTTTTGCATAATTTGACCATGGTGGCCGAATTCTCCCTGCCCAAGGGGATGTCCGAACAGATAGGGGGCTTGATGCCCACAAGCGCCTTGCCGAGGTACACAGCTATCAGCAAATCCGTCACTGGGTAGGTGGGCAGGAAACTCCTGCCCGTTTGGTGTAGGCACAGTGCCTGCGAAAAAGGCGACCCCGAGGGGCCGCCTTTTGATGTGGTGCACAAGACCCGGCGCACGGCTGTGCTCCGGGTATGAGACGTCTTATTGCTGCAGCTCTGCCGGGGCTTTGTCCTCGATGTCGACCCAATTGGCGTCGGCCTTTTCGATAAAGCCGGGGATGTCTTTTTCCCAACGCTGCTGAACGCCGGTTGCGAGGTTCAGGAACAGCTCGCCGTCGACGATCTTCCACACGGTCGGATCGCCGTCGAACTTAAAGCCCATGGCCGTTCCAAAGGCGCAGTAACCGCCGTATTGCGGGGCGTAGGCCGCCGGGTCGGCATCAAACTTGGCCTTGTTCTCTTCCGAGGCAAAACGATAGGTCGCCTCGTTGTAGGTCGAGGTGATCTGAAAGTCGCCTTTGGTTGGTTCACCCACGGTGTGATAGGCGACCGGGTCATAGCCCTGAAGCGCGAGGCCGGTGGGCGTGGCGTTGACGTCGACACCGGCGGCAAAGGCCGAGCTGACCATGGTGACGGCGAGTGCTGCGCCGACGATGAGCGATTTGAAAGATGACATGGGTTCTTCCCTTTTGGTCTGTGAGAGGCGCGCGGCAGAAATTTCCAGCGGCCCGAGGTATGATAAGGCGGCATCGGTATTGCGGTGCCGTGCCCTCGATTTGGGAAAAGCCGCGTTCACGTTCAAAGCAACAAAAGGTGTATGTGTCTGGCTGCAGAACCCATGTGGAAAAATGCGCAGCGTGGCGCGATCTTTTGGGCGCATGCGCCCTCGGGGGATGAGAGGGCGCTGTGGGCGGCGGTGTCAGCTCAGGCGCTGTGTTTGCGACGCAAGCACGCGGCTTTTGTAGTAGTCGTGGATGTTGGCCTGCCGTGCGGCGATCATCTCGGGGGTCGGTTCCTGCCTGATGCGTTCCAGAACGGCATAGCCCTGCATCGGATCGTGGCGTCGCCGCGAGTCCTGGGCGTGCAGCGGGCGGCGGCGTGACGGGCCCGGCCCACCATAGGGACCGTAGATGTTATCGTCCTTTTCCGAGGGCAGGACCATCAGGAACAGGAACCAGAGCGGGCCGACAATAGGCACCATGGTGATGAGATACCAAAAGCCCGAGCGCCCGGAATCATGCAGGCGACGGATTGTGACGGTAAAATTCGGAATGAGGGTCAGCAGCAAGAAATACGGCGATTTGAACCCCGAGGCGCTGGCCAGCGCGGGGGCGTCAGGATTGATGGACATGACATCCAGAACGATAAGTCCTGTCAGCACCAGAAACTGAAACAACCCCCACCACCAGTATTCCGCCCGTGTGGCGCGACCGCGCAGTCTGAAATACTTAAAAATCACGGATTCAATGGCGGCAAACGGACCCATCATGAGCACTCTCCAAAAACGGAACTTGTTTAAAAAATCCACGTCAGAATGTTGGGAGATTCGTGCAATTTTGTGGCCGGTTTCGATTGGTTTCGCGGCAAATGCTGCGCGCGCGAAAAAGACGCCTGACTGCCGCCCTGTGGGTCGGTCAGGGTAGACGCGGTCGGAACTTGGCCGATGGCAGTGGTGCGAGGTGTTACTTGGCGCCGATCTTGGGTTCTTCCCCCGCACGCAGGCGGCGGATGTTGTCCTTGTGACGCCAGAACACCAGAAGCGTTGTCGCGATCCCGAGAAAAAACGCGTTGCCCGCACCCAGGAAGAGCATCCAGAAGGTCGAAGAGGCGGCAGAGACCAGCGCCGAGAGTGACGAGATGCGCGACACCAGCGCGGTGACAAGCCAGGTCAGGCAACAGGCGATACCCACGGGCCAGGCCAATGCCAGCAACAGCCCGAGAAAGGTGGCGACACCCTTGCCGCCCTTGAAGCCCAGCCAGATCGGGAAACAGTGGCCGATGAACGCCATGAGCCCCGCGATCTGTGCCGCGTCTTCGCCTGCAACGGCACGACCGATCAGCACAGCGGCGGCACCTTTGCCGCCATCAAGGATCAGGGTCAGAGCTGCGGCGCCTTTGCTGCCGGTGCGCAGCACATTGGTTGTGCCGATGTTGCCCGAACCGATATCGCGCAGATTGCCAAGGCCAAAAGCCTTGGTCACGAGGATGCCAAAGGGCACTGACCCAAGGAGGTAGCCAAGCGCGGCCCAGATCAAAAGGACGGGCAGGGTATGGGTGATCTCGGGCATCAGTCTCTCGTATAAACGGCTTGGCCAGCGACATAGGTTGCCAGCACCTTACCCTGCATCGTGCGCCCGTCAAACGGGGTGTTTTTGGATTTCGAATTCAGTTTGAAGCGGTCCAGAACAAAAGGGGCGTCCGCGTCAAAAAGCACCAGATCGGCTGGCGCCCCTGCCGAGAGACGCCCGCAGGGCAGACCGAGGCGTCGGGCGGGATTGAGAGACATGGCGCGCCAAAGTTCGGACAGGGTCAGATAGCCGTTGTGATAGAGCGACATGGCGGCGGGCAGGAGGGTCTCCAGCGCGACCGCCCCGCTGGCGGCCTCTTCAAAGGGCAGGCGTTTGCTTTCCTCGTCCTGCGGGGTGTGCATCGACGAGATGGTGTCGATTAGCCCGGTGCGCACGGCCTCGATAATGGCCACACGGTCGTCTTCGGACCGCAGGGGCGGCTTGATCTTGAAAAAGGTGCGATAGTCCGCGACGTCCAGTTCGTTCAGCGTCAGGTGGTGGATCGAAGTGCCGGCGGTGACGTCAAAGCCGTTGTTCTTGGCGCGTTCCAGTGCGGGCAGGGCGCGGGCGCAGGTGATCTGGTCGGCGTGGTACTTGACGCCGGTCATTTCCACGAGCGCGATGTCGCGGTCCAGTCCCATACGTTCCGCCATGGGCGAGACCGCAGGCAGGCCGCGCAGGGCGGCGAATTTGCCCGAGGTGGCGGCGGCCCCGCCGGAGAGCGTGGGTTCCTGCGGGTGGGCGATGACCAGCGCACCGAGAGCGCGGGCATAGGTCATGGCGCGGGTCAGGACCTTGGTGTCGGTGACCACGTGGTCGCAATCGGTAAAGGCCACGGCCCCGGCGTCCATGAGAAAACCGATCTCGGTCATCTCGCGCCCCTCGCGGCCCTTGGTGAGCGCGGCCATGGGCAGGACGTTCACGGGGGCTGCTTCGTTCGCGCGACGCTCGACGAATTCCAGCGCCTCGGGGGTGTCGAGTGCGGGCAGGGTGTCGGGGCGGGTGATCATGGTGGTGACGCCGCCTGCCGCTGCCGCAAGGCCTGCGGTCTTGTAGCTTTCCTTGTGTCGTTCACCCGGCTCGCACACCTTGACGCCGATGTCGACGATGCCGGGGGCAAGGCATTTGCCCATACAGTCGATGGTTTTGGCAGGGTGCTCTTCCAGCCCTTGCGGGCTGTTCTCGCCCCGGGCGGTGATTGTGCCATCGCGGACCATGAGCCAGCCCACGGCGTCGGTGCCGGTTTCCGGGTCGATCAGGCGGGCGTTGGTGAAGAGGGTGGTCATTGTGGGCCTCTTGAAGTGATTTTTTCCTGGCGCATGTCGCGCTGCAAGTCCTGGACCATTTGCCAGACTTCGGGCGCCTCTGCAAATCGCATGAACCCAACGGCAAAGAGTTGGGGCACGTTGTTGACCTGAACGCCCTGATCTTCGTAGTCGAAGACGATTGAGCCGATGGGGCCGGGGATGAACTCGTAGGTCGCCTCGGGCTGAATGTCGAAGAACTTCAGTGTCCGCTTGCGACGGGGCAGGGCGAGGCCGAGGATCGCGCGCTGGTTGGTCAGGCTGTAGAAGGTGTGGCGGCGTTTGTAGTTGGGCCAAAGCGACTGGCCAAGGGTCAGCGTCAGGCTGATGGCCAGAAAGAGCAAGGCAAACAGGATCATCGGGATTTCGGCAATGATGAGGCCCAAGGCGAGCAGGGTGAGACCGATCGCGGTGAAGAACGCGCCCACGACAAAGGTCTTGCGTCGGCTGGGGTGGATGTAGAACCCGTCGTCTGGTTTTCCCTGCCAAAGGACGACCTCACCGTCGCGCAGGATGCCGTCCCATTCGTCACTCATGCGCTGCCTCTTTCGTCGCCCGACCTTCCTGAATGTCGCGCATCATGCGCAGGACGTCACGGCCCTGTTCGATGCGCTCAAAGCCGATCTTGACCGTTCTGGTGCCGTTCTTTGTGCGCTTGGCGGTGCTGGCGAACCAGAGGGTGTCAAGTGGTCCCTCTTGCAGGCTCATGGAAGTTGACCGGGTGATCGGGTAGGAGCCCAGCGACCTACCCCTGATCGGCATATCGGTGGCGATAAAGGCGCGGCGGTTGGTCAGCGTGTACCACGTGTGACGGCGGCGGAAGGCGCTGTAAAAGGTGGGGCCGATGGCGACGGCGAGGCCAACGAAGAAATGCAAGAGGCCGAACATCCAGAAGACCCCGCCCGCCTGTGACGCCATGATCATCCAGAACAGGGCAAAGCCTGCAAAGAAAAGGCCAAAGATCAGGGCAAAGATATTGCCGGTGTCAAAGGTCAGAGCCCCATCCGGGCGTCCCTGCCAGAGGATTGCTTCGTCGTCGTCCAGTATGCCGTCCCAGCCGTCGGTCAAATCTGCCCTCCGACCTGTGCGGATTTGATCTGGCGGATCGTTTCATCGACGTTGCCCTGGTATTTCAACAGGTATTTGTTACCCGAAGATGTCACCACCTGCACCACATTGCCCAGCTTGTTCAACTGCTTGATCTCACCCAGCCGGATGGCGCGGTCCATCGGCCCAAGCAGGCGTTGATTGGTGAGATCCCAGCGCTCGGTCAGTGCTTCGGACATCAGGTAAAAGGCGCGCACTGCGACCGCGAGCAGCCCGCCGATTGCGCCGGTCCAGACGTGCGGATTGCCGAGCATCCACAGAACCGCCATGCCGCCACCCATGGCTGCGACCGCCATCCATGTGTTCGAGCGGACATAGGTGGTGCGGTCGGCGCGGAAGCTGGTCAGCACCTCTTCGCCTTCGGCGAGAGGCGTTTGAGGTGTCATGCGGTGTTCGCTCATCGGGTTACTCCGTAGATCACGGCCCCGACGATCAGGGCGAGGACGGGCAGGGCAAGGAGTGCCCACAAGAGGGTAAGGTGCGGGTTGGCGGTTTTGGGGGGTGCGGCGCTGAGAATGCCCTTGGCCGCATCGGTTGGCAGGGGTTGAAACCGGACATGTGCGGCCTCTTCGGCATAGGTGCCGATCCAGCGCAGGGGCGCGCGGGGGGTGAGGGACTGTGCGGTGCTGCGGAAAGCCGCCGAAAACACGATCAGAACGTGGCCGGTCAGGCCATCCAATCGGGCGGCGTCTGTGGCGAGGTCACTTGCAGCAATGCCGAGACCTTCGGTCATGTAGCCGGTCAGACCCAGCTCATCGAGATCTGCGACATCAAACAACTCGACGCGCGCCGGGTCGAGGTCGCTGGCGCCGAGCGCCTCTTGTACCGGCCAGACCGCGTCGTCGGTATGGGTGTGAAAGGGTTTGATGTCCTCGAGCGGCAGGTCAACCGCGAACAGGCGGATCAGCCCGTGTTCGGTGGGGGTGACCTGCATCCGGGTCATCAGGCGATCCAGACGATCAGACCAACAAAGGCGAACATCACGATCAGCGCGATTGTGGCGACACGGCCGGACATTTTTGGGTCTTTGGGGTCTTCCATCGGCTCAGACCTCTACTGGTTCCGCGGCGCGCGACGCCCGCAGGTTGCGCGCCAGGAGGTCCATCGCAGCCATACGCACGGCAACACCCATCTCGACCTGTTCCTGAATGACCGAACGATTGATGTCGTCGGCAATCTCGCCGTCGATCTCGACCCCTCGGTTCATCGGACCGGGATGCATGACGATGGCGTCGGGCTTGGCGTTCGAGAGCTTCTCGGCGTCCAGCCCGTAGCGGTGATAGTATTCGCGTTCGGACGGGATAAAACCGCCGTCCATGCGTTCGCGCTGGAGGCGCAGCATCATGACGACATCGACGTCTTTCAGCCCTTCGGCCATATCTTCGTAGATTTCGGCGCCGAACTCGGCGAATTGGGCAGGGACCAGTGTAGGCGGGCCGACAAGGCGGACGCGGTTCTCCATCTTGCCCAAGAGGATCAGGTTCGAGCGCGCCACGCGGCTATGGGCGACGTCGCCGCAGATGGCCACGTTCAGCCGGTGCAGACGCCCTTTGGCGCGGCGGATGGTGAGGGCGTCGAGCAGCGCCTGCGTCGGGTGTTCGTGACGGCCATCACCGGCGTTCAGCACGGCGCAGTTGACCTTTTGGCTGAGCAGATCCACCGCCCCGGAATGCGGGTGGCGCACCACCAGCAAATCGGGATGCATGGCATTCAGCGTCATCGCCGTGTCGATCAGGGTCTCGCCCTTTTTGATCGAACTGGCCTGCATGGCCATGTTCATGACGTCCGCGCCAAGCCGCTTGCCGGCCAGCTCGAAACTGGCCTGTGTGCGGGTGGAGTTCTCAAAGAACATGTTGATCTGGGTCAGCCCGGTCAGGGCGTCGGCGTGTTTCACATCGCGCCGGTTCAGATCAACGTATTGGTCTGCCAGATCAAGGATCGCCGTGATCTCGTCAGGACGCAGATGCTCGATCCCCAGAAGATGCTTCTGACTGAACCCCATAGACTCGCTCCTGTGCAGATTTTCATCTGCTTATAAGAAGGCCGAGATGGGGGGGCAAGCGACAGATCGTTTCAGCTGCCCGTCTTGATAAAGTTCATGGCGGTGCTTTGGTGTGTTCGCAGCGTTTCGAATTGGGTCTCATACTCGGCAAGCTTCATGCCAAAGACCTGCTGAAAAGCCTCGTCCCAGTCCAGGCCGGTCCCGATTGCTTGCCAATACTCCAGAAGGGACTGAATGCCGAAGCGTTCTGCCAGCAGATACGCGGCAAACAGGCTGATGCTGTATTCTTCTTCGGTTGTGATGTCGCCCAGATCGGCCAGTTTCAGGGCCGAGGCCCGCGCCGGGGATTGCAAGCGAAAGAACGAAGGCATGCCCTGGCCTTCGAAGTTGCGAAATGCATAGTCCAGCTCTACCACCATGGCAGTGCCCTCCATCATCCACTCTGGCCCGGAAACCCGACGCCCGTCAGGGCGTTTGTACAGACGGGTTTTTGCCAGAGTGTATTCGGTTTGCATGGTGTGGATATGTTCATGCACCAAAATCGCGGTCATGCGTTTGCGGTTCTGTTTGGCCCAGTCCGCACCATAGGTGTCCTGTTGGGGCCAACAAATGAAGATCTGATTGTAAAAGGCTGCTGCTGCCCAGCGGTCTTTGTCGCTGCAGCGTTTGCGCACCCGGGCGCGCGTATCGACAATCGGATCGCCTCTGGACCGACGCAGCGTGACGATGTTAGCGGCAACCTGTTTCGCGTCCCTGCCTGCGGCAATGTCGACGCGGCCTGCAATACTGACCCCAAAGCGCAGATACAAATACCGGCGTGCATCCTTGTCCGCGCCGAGCACCAGCGCTTTTTCAGTTGGGCTGGCATCCTTGTCGAACAGGATATTCGGTTTCTCTGCTGAAGGTCGGAAGGCGCGCGCTACGCCGCGGCGTTTGCCCAGGATGCGACACCAGGAAATTGCTGAAACCCGGCGCGGCTCCTGCAGCATCGGTTCGGATTGCAACTCGGGGTGTTGTTGCATCAGGCCAAGCGCGGCCGCCTTGGTTTTCCGGCCCCAGAGCCCGTCGTGCGGCCCCGGGTCTTGTCCAAGTGCACTCAGCTGTTTTTGCAAACATAAAACATACTCTCCCGCGGTGGCCGGTGCAGAGGTGGCCAACAAGAAGACAAGAAAACAGGCATTCTTGAGAAGTGCGGAGAAACCGAGCGCGCGCATGAGGCCACTCTACCCAAGGCTGTAGTTGCTGCAACACCTGATTGGGGTGCTCTCGCCGGTGCGGCAGCATGGGGGCTGCTTCTTTTGGCCAGAAATATCCCGGGGTGAATGGGCCAGGGGCCCAGAGGGGCTGGCCCCTCTCTTTCCCCCCTCCTGCGATGCAGATAGGGTAGCGCCATGGAATCGGCCCTCGACTATCATACGGCGCGTGCGCTTTTGGACTGGCAGATGGAACTCGGTGCGACCGAGGCCATGCTGGACGCGCCGGTTGACCGCTATGAAGCGCCGGTCAAGGCGGAAAAACCCAAACCCGCGCCTGTGGCCGAAGCGCCCCGTCCAAGGGGCAATGAGGTTGACCCGGTGCTGGTGGCGACCGAAGCCGCCAGGGCGGCGGGGGACCTAGAGGCATTGCGGGCCGCGATGGCGGCGTTTGAGTTGTGTGATTTGAAACGCGGCGCGCGCAGTCTGGTGTTTTCGGACGGCAACCCAGCCGCGCGGGTGATGATTATCGGCGAGGCTCCGGGCCGGGACGAGGACCGCGAAGGCAAACCCTTTGTAGGCCGGGCCGGGCAATTGTTGGACAAGATGCTGGCGGCGATTGATATGGGCCGGGCGCATGATCTGTCGGCCCAGTCGGTCTATATCACCAACGTCCTGCCTTGGCGTCCACCGCAGAACCGCGACCCCGAGGCGATAGAAATCCAGATGCTGCTGCCCTTTCTCAAGCGCCACGTCGAGATCGTTGCGCCCGAGGTGATCGTGCTGATGGGCAATATCTCGTGCCAGGCCATGTTGGGACGGCGCGGCATCACGCGCCTGCGTGGAACCTGGGCCGAGGCGCTGGGCAAACCGGTGCTGCCAATGTTCCATCCCGCCTATTTGCTGCGCCAACCCTCGGCCAAACGCGAGGCCTGGGCGGATCTCTTGAGCCTCAAGGCCAAGCTGCGCGAGTTGGGTTGATGCGCTGGGCGGTGGCAATGCTGCTGCTGTCAGGTGCGGCACAGGCGGATCCGCTGGGGGCCAATGACTATGCCGCGATGTTCGAAGAGTACGCCGATCAGGTGGTGACAGACGCCGGGGGGGCTCGGGCCCTGGAGCGTGACGACGGGGTGACCGTATACGAGACCATTGATGGTGACACGCGGCTCTATGCCGGGGTGGATTTCCACAAGGGCGGCCCCGTCGGCTGTCTGACATCGTTTTATGCCGAAACGCTGAGCTTTGTGCAGGCCTGCCCTGATCTGGCGCCGACACCCAACCCAGAGCATCTGGCGCGCTTGCTGGTGTTCTACGCCGAGAATGCCGCGCCTCCGGCTGATCCTGCCGTACTAAAGGCCCGGTTTGACGCGCTTGTTGCCCAACACAGCGACCAGATCACGCAGTGCGTCCCGAACTCGGTCATGATCGACTATGCCAAGGTCCTGATGGGAGAGGGTGCGGATGAGCTGTTCGACACAGTTCTCGCAACCCCTCGCCTGCCGGTGACACAACCTTGCCCCTGAGGAGTGGCCATGCCCCGTTTTGACGAAAGCAAAGAGTTTATCCCTGTCCGCATTGCTGTGCTCACCGTGAGCGACACGCGGGGGCTGGATCAGGACAGGTCCGGTGACACGCTGGTGGGGCGCATCGAGGGGGCGGGGCATATCCTTGCCGATCGCAAGATCATCCGCGATGAGCGCGACCAAATCGCCGACCAGCTGCGCAGATGGTGTGCGGACAAAGCGGTGGACGTGATAATTTCGACCGGCGGCACCGGTCTGACCGGGCGGGATGTGACGGTCGAGGCCCATCGTGACGTCTATGAAAAAGAGATCGAAGCCTTTGGCACCGTCTTCACCATGGTGTCGATGAACAAAATCGGCACCTCAGCCGTGCAAAGCCGCGCCACGGGGGGTGTTGCCAACGGCACTTATCTCTTTGCGCTGCCCGGTTCGACCGGCGCCTGCAAGGATGCCTGGGACGAGATTTTGCAGTATCAGCTGGATTACCGGCACCTGCCGTGCAACTTCGTCGAGATTTTCCCGCGATTGGACGAACATTTGCGACGGAAATGACGCGGGGGGCCGTTTAATCTCACGTGTTGGTGTGAATGCTTGGCTTTTCAGGCGTTTGGGCCAATTATGTATAGCGGACCCAGCCAAGCGGAGAGCCAAGCTACATGCGTTTCCTCAGACAAAGCCTGACAGGATTGTTCCTGCTTTCGGTGACGGTCGCGCTGGTGCTGGTGGCGGGCCAGATGATGTACGGCGCAATTTCCGAACGGTTGGCGCGGGAGTCCCGCCCGCCGCAAGGCAACGAACGGGTGTTTGCGGTGAACGTGCAAGTGGCCGAGCCGGGGCGCGTCGCCCCCGATTTGGTGGCCTTTGGCGAAGTGCGCAGTCGCCGCAGTCTCGAGGTGCGATCGCGGCTGGCGGGGACCATCACGTCGCTGTCGCCGGACTTTGAAGAAGGTGGTCAGGTGCGTCAGGGCGACGTGCTGGTTCAGATTGATCCCGTGCCCGCAGAATTTGCCCTGACACGCGCGCAGAACGACCTGTTGGATGCCCAAGCCGAGCAGCGGGATGCCGCGCGGGTGCTGGAATTGGCCGGTGCCGAGCTGGGCGCGGCCGAGGCACAGGCCCGTTTGCGGCAAAAGGCGCTGGACCGGCAACTGGATTTGCTGGCGCGCGAGGTGACGACCTCGGCTGCCGTGGAAACAGCGGAACTCGCCGTGGCCTCGGCCAATCAGGCGGTTGTCGCGCGGCGCCAGTCGGTGGCACAGTCCGAGGCGCGGGTGGATCAGGCGGTGACGCGACTGGAGCGTGCCCGCGTGGCTGTGGCCGAGGCCGAACGCGCGCTGGCTGAAACCACGATCACAGCGGATTTTTCCGGCACCCTCTCCGAGGTGACCGTGGTCAAGGGGCGCTTTGTCTCGACCAATGAAAAGATGGCCTCGCTGATTGATGCAGAGGCGCTGGAACTGGTGTTTCGCATTTCAACCCCGCAGTATGTGCGGCTGTTGGGCGACGACGGACGCCTGCCGCTGGCCGAGGTCACTGCCACGCTTGACGTGATGGGCCAGGATCTGGTGGCCACGGGCGTGATCTCGCGCGAGAGCGCGGTGGTGGGAGACGGCGAAACCGGTCGCAAGATTTTTGCACGCCTCGACTCGCCGCGGGGGCTGAAGCCCGGCGATTTTGTCACCGTGCGCGTGCGTGAAAAGCCATTGGAGAGCGTGGTCAAGCTGCCGGCAACGGCGCTGGACACACAGGGGCGGGTGATGGCGATCGATGAAAACAGCCGTCTCGAGGCGATCCCGGTGACTTTGCTGCGTCGCCAGGGTGATGAGATCATCGTGGCGGGCGATGCCATTGCCGGACGTCAGATCGTGACGCGGCTGACCCCGCTGTTGGGGCCAGGTGTTCAGGTCAAGCCATTGGCCTCTGGCGATGCTGCGGTGCCTGCTGCGCCCGAAATGGTTGCGCTGGACGACGCCACTCGGGCGCGTTTGATTGCCGCCATCGAAGGCAATGCCCAAATGCCCGCCGAGGCCAAGACGCGGGTTCTGGAGATGCTGGCCAAACCCGAGGTGCCTGCCCGCCTGCTTGAGCGGATCAAATCGCGGATGGGGGGCTAGCCCATGCGGCGCGTCTCCGGACCTGCGGGGGGCTTGTTGTCCTATTTCACCCGTCACGGGACGGCTGCGAACCTCTTGCTGGTGGTGCTAATCGTTGCAGGGTTGATTGCCGCGCCCCGGATGCGGGCTCAGTTTTTTCCGGATGTCATCATCGACAACGTCAGCGTCACGGTTCTGTGGGAAGGCGCGGGGGCTGCGGATGTGGATGCGGGGATCGTACAGGTGCTGGAGCCTGCGCTGCTGTCCGTGGAGGGCGTGGAAAGCACCGCGGCGCGGTCGCTTGAGGGCAACGCCCGTATCACACTGGATTTTGAGCCGGGCTGGGACATGGCCCGCGCGGCAGATGATGTTCAGGCCGCCGTGGATGCGGTGACCACCCTGCCGGAAGAAGCCGAAGACCCCAAGGTCTCGCGCGGGGTGTGGCGGGATCGTGTGACCGACGTGGTGGTGACCGGACCGGTCGATCCGGCGCAGCTGGCGCGGTATACGGATGAGTTTGTCACGCGGTTGTTTGTCGAAGGGGTGACCCGCACCACCATTCGCGGGCTGGCCGCACCTCAGACCCTGGTCGAGGTGTCGACCGTGGATCTGATGACCCACGATGTGACCATCGAACAGATCGCCAATGCCATCAAACAAGAGGTCGATGCAGACCCGGCAGGTGATGTTGAGGGGGCCAACGCCCGAGTGCGCACAGGCGTTGAAAAACGCGCGCCGGATCAGATTGCCGCCATTGTGCTGCGGTCGAACCCGGACCGCTCCAAGCTTTTGGTTGGCGATGTTGCGACCGTCACGGTCGAGGGCCCAACCCGCGCGCGGTCTTACTTTGTCGGCGACAACCCTGCCATGTCGGTGCGGGTGGATCGCAGCGACAAGGGCGACGCGATTGCCATTCAGGCGACAGTGGAAAAGGTGGCTGCCGACATGCAAACCACCCTGCCGCAGGGTGTCACAGTTGAGCTGATCCGCACGCGGGCTGAGGCAATCTCGAGCCGTCTGACGCTGTTGTTGGACAACGGGTTGATGGGGCTGGGGTTGGTGGTGACGCTGTTGTTCCTGTTCCTCAATGCCCGCACGGCGATCTGGGTGGCGGCAGGCATTCCGGTGGCAATGCTGGCGACCATAGCGCTGATGTATGCCGGTGGGCTGACGATCAACATGATCTCGCTGTTTGCGCTGATCATCACGCTGGGGATCGTGGTGGATGACGCCATCGTGGTGGGCGAGCACGCCGACCACCGCGCGCGACACCTCGGAGAGCCTCCGGTGGTGGCGGCGGAAAATGCTGCGCGGCGCATGTCGATGCCGGTTTTCTCGGCAACGCTGACCACGGTGATCGCCTTTTTTGGCCTCACCTTTATCTCGGGTCGCTTTGGCGAGATGATCGCAGACATCCCGTTTACCGTGATCATGGTCCTGTTGGCGTCGCTGGTTGAGTGTTTTCTGATCCTGCCCAACCACATGGCCCACGCGTTGAAGCATTCGGCCAAGGAACACTGGTATGACCTGCCCAGTCGTGTGGTCAATCGCGGCTTTCGCTGGTTCCGAACGCGGCTGTTCCGGCCTTTCATGGGGCTGATCGTCTGGGCGCGGTATCCGGTTTTGGGCGTCGCGACAGTGATCCTGGCCAGCCAGTTGGCGCTGTTTGTGAGCGGCGATGTGAAATGGCGGTTCTTTAACGCGCCGGAGCGCGGGTCGGTCACGGGCAACTTTTTCATGCTGCCCTCGGCCAAGCGCGAAGACACGCTGGCGATGATGCGCGAAATGCAGCGCGCCACCGAGGAATTGGGCAAGGAATACGAAGAACGTTACGGGCGCAATCCGCTGGATTACGTCATGGCCGAGATCGGTGGCAATTCGGGGCGCTATCTGGCCGGGGCCGAAACGCTGGACGTCGACCTGAAGGGCGCCATTGCGATTGAGTTGATCGACGCTGATCTGCGTCCCTATTCCAGCTTTGCCTTTGTCGGCGAATTGCAGGACCGCGTGCAGCGCCATCCGCTGGCGGAAACCGTGACCTTCCGGGGGTGGCGCTCGGGGCCCGGTGGCGATGCGCTGGATGTGCAGTTCTTTGGGGCGTCGTCTGAGACCTTGAAAGCTGCTGCCGAGGCGTTGAAAACCGCTGTGTCGGCCTTTCCCGAGGTGTCGGCGGTCGAAGACACGCTGGCCTATGACAAGGAAGAGCTGATCCTGGAACTGACCCCGCAAGGCCACGCGCTGGGGTTCGAAATCGACGCGTTGGGGCGCATGTTGCGCCATCGGTTGAACGGGCTTGAGGCGGCGACCTATCCTGAAGGGCCGCGCTCGGCCACGATCCGGGTGGAAGTGCCCAGTGATGAGCTGACGGCGAACTTTCTCGAAGGCAGCCTGATGCGCACACCCCAGGGCAAATACGTGCCGCTGGCTGATCTGGTCACCGTGGATCGCCGAACCGGGTTTTCAACGGTGCGCCGCGAGAACAGTATTCGCACCGTCAGTGTTACGGGCGACATTTCCGAGGATGATCCGGCGCGGGCCGAAGAGATCAGCAAACTGCTGGAAACCGAGATCCTGCCTCAGATCGCTTCTGAGCAGCAGGTGGACTGGCGGATGTCCGGCCTGTCCGAACAGGAAGACACGTTCTTGAGCGACGCTCTTCTGGGGCTGATGATGTGTCTGGTGGGTATTTACATTGTGCTGGCCTGGGTGTTTGCCAGCTGGCTCAGGCCGTTGGTGGTGATGGCGATCATTCCTTTCGGGCTGATCGGCACCATCTATGGGCACCACTATCATGATGTGCCCTTGTCGATGTTCACGGTTGTCGGGCTGTTGGGGCTTACCGGCATCATCATCAACGATTCCATCGTTCTGGTGAGCACGGTTGATGAATATGCCGAAACCCGAGGGTTGGTGCCGTCGATCATCGACGGGGCGGCAGACAGGTTGCGGCCGGTGATGCTGACTTCGGCAACCACTGTTCTGGGGCTCGCGCCTTTGCTGTTCGAACGGTCACAACAGGCGCAGTTTCTCAAGCCCACGGTGATTACGCTGGTCTATGGCCTGGGTTTTGGTCTGATCCTCGTGTTGCTGGTCATCCCGGCGCTGATCGCCGTGCAAGAGGATGTCACACGGCAATTCCACGCGCTGCGCCGCAGTTTGCGTAGCACCAAGACCCGCCCAACCATGGCTGTGGCAACGGTGCTGATGGCCGCGTGGTTGGCGGCGACGGTTGGGTTTGCGGTTTTGACCGGTGGCGTTTATCCGCCTTTGGCCGAGGTCCTGCCGGTCCTCGCTGGCACGCCGCATATTGCGCTGGTGGTGGTCGCATTTTTCCTGGGCGCCTGGGCCATGACTACACTGGTGTTTGCCATTTCAGGACTGCGTATGGCACTGCATCGCAGGCGAGTGGCGCAGGGCTGATCAGCCCGCCGAACAGCCCTGAATATCTACCGCATGGCGGCTGCCAAACACCGTAAAGCGCAAAGCGGATCTATCCACCATAAAGCTTGATCCGTCCACGTGCATCATGTCGCTTTTGGCGATCAGAACGCCACCTTCGCGACGGGTCTTGGCCTCGCTTACCCAGACCTTGGGGTTGTTGAATTCCATCACCGCGACTTCGTTGCCACCCGATTTGGGCAGGTGCAGTCGCGCTTCGACCCGCATGCCTTCGCTGATCGGCGAGATGCGGCAGGTTGCCTTGCGCACCCCGGCCTCGTTGGCGGTGAGGGGGCGCGAGGCGATGGCCGCGGCAATCCGCGGGTCGCGCGCACCACTGCCCGCAGGGATCTTGGCGGACACCTTGAGGCGCTGAGGAACGCAGATGTCACGGCAAACACCGATGTCCAGCACCGCCTTGAGCCGGATCGGTTTGTTCACGTGTTTGGGATCAATCTGGATCGGCAGAATGACTTCCTGTTCATAGCCTATCGAGCGTATGCCGTTTTGCGAAAACACTTGTGGCGTGGGCCAGGTGACCGCAACGCCGCTTAGGTTGCCGGAGCCGCTCCAGTCAAAGCGCGGCGGAATGCCCGCATCACCCGGCGCGCGCCAGTAGGTTTTCCAGCCCGGATTGAGTGTGATCCGCACTGCGGCCAGACGGCTGCCGTCCTTGCCCTGCCAGCCTGGCAGGATTTCGGCCTGGACCACGCCGTCAAAGGATTGCGCCTGGGCCGGGGCCGAAAGGCCTGCAAGGGCGAAGAGAGAGAGGGTCAAAGCTTTCCACATGAGGTTTATGTGCGCCATGAGGCGACAAATGCCAACTCACTTCTGGGCGAGAAATCGTGTGTGCTCTGTAACATCTGGCCGCACAAAGCGCCGCAGAGGGCTTGCGCGTTGGCGCCGGGGCGCTCATCTTGGAGGTGAGAAACGAGGAGTGTTGGTGTGTGAGCGAAGAGCCAGACAGCGAGATGAACCTGACCGGCCAGATGTTGATTGCCATGCCGGGCATGGGCGATCCGCGCTTTGCCCATTCCGTGGTGATCCTGTGCGCCCATTCCAGCGATGGTGCCATGGGGCTGATTGTCAACAAATCGGTTGACGGCATGGCGCTTGGTGCCCTGTTCGATCAGCTTTCGATCGATACGCAAGGGGCTGCCGGCAAGGAGCGGGTGTTCTTTGGCGGACCGGTCGAGACCGGGCGCGGGTTTGTCCTGCACACGCCTGATTATCGCTCGGACCTGTCGACACTCGACATCGACGGGCGGTTTGCCATGACGGCAACACAGGACATCCTGGAAGATATCGCCATTGGCAGAGGGCCTTCCGGAGCCTTGGTGGCACTGGGGTATTCGGGCTGGGGACCTGGGCAGTTGGAAGATGAAATCGCGGCCAATGGCTGGCTCATGGGGGAGCCGAGTCAGGCGCTGGTCTTCCACACCGAAGAGGGTGAGATCTGGGGTGAGGCGATGAAGTCATTGGGGATTGATCCGATCACCCTGTCGGCCGCTGCGGGCCGGGCCTGAGGCGTGGTGAGGGGCGCTGCCCCTCTTGGCCCTGGAGAGGGCCAATTCACCCCGGAGTATTTTTGGCAAGATGAAGCGGCGGGTTGCGATGCTGGCAGGGGTTGAGGCCTTGGCAGCGGGGCGGTATTGAGCGATCAAAGGAGAGCCCCATGCCCCAGTTTCTCGATGCCAGCGCCCCCGATTTTGAAGACCGCTTTGTTGCCCTTTTGGGCGCCAAGCGCGAGGACAGCCCGGATGTGGACGCTGTTGTGGCGGGGATCATTGAGGATGTGCGTGCCCGCGGCGACGCGGCAGTGATCGAGTTGACGGCCAAGTTTGACAGGCTGGAGTTGACGCCCGAGACGCTGGCGTTTTCCGAAGCAGAAATCGAAGCCTGTTGTGCCGATGTAAGCGCGCAGGATCGCGCGGCGCTGGAATTGGCCGCCGAGCGCATCCGTGCCTATCACACGCGCCAGATGCCGGCAGATGAAAGCTGGACCGACGACAGCGGCGCCATGCTGGGCTGGCGTTGGAGCCCTGTATCGGCGGCGGGCCTGTATGTGCCGGGGGGGCTGGCATCCTATCCGTCTTCGGTTCTCATGAATGCCATTCCCGCCAAGGTGGCCGGGGTGGAGCGGCTTGCCATCATGGTGCCGACGCCTGACGGGGTGGCCAATCCGCTGGTTCTGCTGGCGGCTCGGCTGGCGGGCGTCGATGAGATCTACCGTATCGGGGGCGCGCAGGCTGTGGCGGCCCTGGCATATGGCACCGAGACCATTCCGCCGGTCGACAAGATCACCGGCCCCGGCAATGCCTTTGTTGCCGCCGCCAAGCGCCGGGTGTTTGGCAAGGTGGGGATCGACATGATCGCAGGGCCGTCGGAAATCCTGGTGATCGCCGACAAGGACAACAACCCGGACTGGATTGCGCTGGATCTGCTCAGCCAGGCCGAACATGACGAAAGCGCCCAGTCGATCCTGATCACCGATGATGCGGATTTTGGGCGCGCCGTGGCCGAAGCTGTGGACAGGCGGTTGGAAACGCTGGAGCGTCGCGCCATTGCGGGGGTCAGCTGGCGGGACTTTGGCGCGGTGATTACGGTGGCGGATCTTGCCCAGGCGGCGAAACTGTCGAACCGTGTCGCCCCTGAGCACCTCGAGCTATGCGTCGCGGATCCGGATGGGCTATCGGAAAAGATCACCCACGCCGGTGCGATCTTTTTGGGGCAATACACGCCAGAGGCCATTGGAGATTATGTCGGGGGACCAAACCACGTGCTGCCAACCGCACGTTCGGCGCGATTCTCATCGGGTTTGAGCGTGATGGATTTTGTCAAACGCACGACGTTGTCGAAAATGACACCCGAGGCCCTGCGCGCTATTGGGCCTGCGGCGGAGACACTGGCGATCTCGGAGAGCCTCGAGGCGCACGGGCTGTCCGTCCGGGCCCGGCTCGACGCGCTGAACGAGTAGGGGGGCCAGCCCCCCACGTTGCCCCCAATGGGGCAACGCTCCCCCCGGGATATTTCTGGCCAAAAGAAGCAATGGGTGTGGCCCCGGGCGGCGGGGTGCATTGCAATGGGACGTGTTTGGGTGCTGGTGGGCGTGCAGAGCGCTAACCATGGGGCGCCGGAGGCTAGTGGAGCGTTGCCGTTTCGGGTCAGGCCGCATCTTTGATCTCGCACCGGATTGCCGAAAGGCTTGGGCTGGGGTAGGGAGTTGGCCAAAGCCAGCAAGAGATCCGACATGTCCCGTATCAGCAAGATCGAAATCGACGACCGTAACCTGCCGCCTCCGACCCCGGAGATTGAGCAAGAGCGCAAGGTCGCCATGTTTGACCTGTTGGAAGAGAACAGCTTTGATCTGCCCAAGCGCGACGATCGGCTGGTGCCGGACGGGCCCTTTGGCGTGGACCTGTCGATCCGCGACAAGCGGCTGGTCTTTGATGTGGCCACCGAGGGCGGTGACCGGGCGGCAGAGTTTCACCTGTCGCTGTCGCCGTTTCGTCAGGTCGTCAAAGACTATTGGGCAATTTGCGAGAGCTACTATGACGCGGTCAAGAACATGCCGCCCAGCCAGATCGAGACAATCGACATGGCCCGGCGCGGCATCCATGACGAGGGCGCGCGCATTCTGAGCGAACGGCTGGAAGGCAAGGCGACAATCGACCATGACACCGCGCGGCGTCTGTTCACCCTGATCTGCGTGTTGCATTTCGGGGGCTGATGCGCGTGGCTTTGGAGCTTCCTCAATCGGTGCTGTTCTGTTGCGACCACAACGCGGTCCGCTCGCCGATGGCCGAGGGCATCATGAAGAAGTTTTATGGCGAAGACACCTATGTGCAGTCCGCCGGGATCAAGAATGATCTTGAGATCGACGGCTTTGCCATCGCCGTGTGTCAGGAGCTGGAGGTGGAGCTGTCGCGCCATCGCTCGCGCAGTTTTGAAGAGATGGAGAAATGGGGTGACCACCTGTCATCCTTTGATCTGGTGGTGGCCCTGACACCGGCTTCGCGCCGCGAGGTGCAGGATCTGACGCGGTATTATCACCTTGAGGTCGAGTATTGGCCCATTTCGGACCCCTGCGGCATTGGCGAGACCCGCGATGCCCGGCTGGTGGCCTATCGGCAGAGTCGTGATGAGATTATCGCCCGCCTGACCGCGCGCTGGGGCGATCCACGCGGCTGATTTTTCCTTCCAAGACGTCGCAAATGGCATGGCAACCAAAGTGCCAATGGCTACTCTCGCCGGAAATTCATCCAAGAGGGTTCCCATGAGCACCGAGACCATCCAACGCTACTACGATGCCTTCAACGCGGGTGATCTCGACGGTATGATCGACTGCCTGTCCGACGACTTTGTCCATGACGTGAACGAAGGCGACCGCCGCAACGGGAAAGAGGCCTTTGCTGCGTTCTGCACCCACATGAACGCCTGCTACAAAGAAGAACTCACCGACCTCGTGGTGATGGCCAGCGCCGACGGCACCCGCGGTGCCGCCGAGTTCATCGTCAACGGCACCTATCTCAAGACTGATGGCGACCTGCCCGAAGCACGCGGCCAGACCTATCGCCTGCCCGGTGGCGGGTTTCTCTCGCTGAAAGACGGCAAGATCACCCGCGTCACCACCTACTACAATCTCGCCGAATGGGTCCGGCAGGTATCATGACCGAGACCCGCGTTCTCACGGGAGAGGCGCTGGATGCGGCCCTTGATGACGTGGCAAAGCTGCGTATTGAGGTGTTCCGCGCCTTTCCCTATCTCTATGACGGCGATCTGGCCTATGAGAGGGACTATCTCCAGACCTACCGCGACAGCGACAGGGCGGTCCTGGTCGGGGCGTTTGATGGTGACCGTCTGATCGGGGCGGCGACCGGAGCGCCGCTGGCCGATCACGCCGAGGATTTTGGGGCCGCCTTTGCCGGGACCGGTCTGGTGCTTGACACCATCTTTTGTTGCGCCGAGTCCGTTTTGCTGCCCACCTATCGAGGGCAGGGGATTGGGCATGCCTTTTTTGATCGTCGCGAGGCCCATGCCCGTGCTCATGGGTTTCAGAAAGCTGCCTTTTGTGGAGTGGTGCGCCCCGTAGACCATCCTTTGCGGCCTGCGCATTATGCGCCGCTGGACCCGTTCTGGCAAAAACGGGGCTACGCGCCCCTGCCCGGTGTGGTGGCTGCGTTCCGCTGGAAAGACATTGACCAATCAGAAGAGACTGCCAAACCGCTGCAATTCTGGATCCGTGACCTGTGATCCCTTGCCCTCTGGTCCTTGGCGCAAAAGGGGCTTAAATAGCGGTCAATGAAGTTTCTATGGAGCAGGCTCAAGATGATGGGCAAAGGCCGCCAGACCCGCGATGGGATCAGGATCTATGAAGACGCGGATTTCGCGGGCATGCACAAGGCTGGTGATCTGGCCGCGCGCATTCTTGACGAGATTGCCGAGCATGTCTTTCCCGGTCAGACCACCGGCGAGCTGGACCGGCTGATCGAGGCCAAGGTGGATGACGCCGGTGCGACCTCGGCCACCATCGGCTATCGCGGTTACAAACACGCCAGCTGTATCAGCGTGAACCACGTTGTGTGTCACGGCATTCCCGGCGACAAGAAGCTCAAGGATGGCGACATCCTGAACATCGACGTCACCGTGATTGTCGATGGGTGGTACGGCGACACCAGCCGCATGTATGTGGCGGGCAAACTGGGTCGCAAGGCCGAACGTCTGATCCAGGTGACGCATGATTCCCTGATGAAGGGCATCGAGGCGGTGAAACCCGGCAACACCTTTGGCGATATTGGCCACGCCATCCAGACCTTTGTGGAAGGCAATCGCATGTCCGTTGTGCGCGATTTCTGCGGTCATGGGCTGGGCCGTGTGTTCCACTCGCCGCCCAACGTGCTGCACTATGGTCGCCCGGGCACCGGCGCTGTGCTGGAAGAGGGCATGTTCTTTACCATCGAGCCGATGGTGAACCTGGGCCGTCCGGAAACCAAAGTGCTGGCGGATGACTGGACCGCGGTGACCCGTGACAAATCGCTGAGTGCACAGTTTGAGCATTCGGTGGGCGTGACGGCGGACGGGGTTGAGATCTTTACGCTTTCGCCATCGGGCAAATTTCACCCGACCTGGGGATAAGCGGGGATAAGGGGCGCTGCCCCTCTTGGCCCCATGGGGCCAATTCACCCCGGAGTATTTTTGGCAAGATGAAGCCTGATGTTACGCAGGCTCAACAATAGTGACATGCGTATCGCCGTATTTCCGGGTGTCCAGCAGCGTGAAGCCGGTCGGGGGCTGTTGGGCTGCGTTTTCCTCCCAGACGATCAGGGCGTCGGGCGCGATCCAGCCTTGGTGGTGCGCGCTGTCCAGCGCCTTTTGGCCCATGGATTTGCCGTAGGGCGGGTCGAGGAAGATCAGGGTTGCCGGGTCGCTGTCGCAAGGCGGCAGGCGCGTGGCGTCGCGCGTGATGATACGGGTTGCCGCCTTGCTGCGGGTAAGGCGGATGTTTTCGCGGATCAGGCTGGTGGCCTTGCGGCCATCGTCGACAAAGGTCACATGGGACGCCCCCCGCGACAGCGCCTCAAGCCCCAGCGCGCCAGTGCCCGCAAACAGGTCCAGAACCACCGCATCGGTGATCGGATCGCCAAACCTGCCACCCATCAGAACGTTGAACAGGCTTTCGCGCACACGGTCGGTGGTGGGGCGCAGGTGCGCGCCCGCGTCGCCCTTGCCCACGCTGGTCAGGGCCGTGCCCCGAAACTGTCCGGCGATGATCCTCACAGGCGCATCAGGGCTTTCATGTCGGTTTCGGGGTCGGCAATCGCCGCGGGTGCGGGCGATTTGCCGCCTTCGATCAGGCGCTTGCCGATCATGTAGTCGCGCGGCGCGTTCATGGCATCGACCGCCAGCAATGTGTCGCCCTGATAGTACCAGAACGACACGGAGCCTTGGTCTCCCTGACGCGTGACCACGGTGTCATAGCCGGTGTTGAGGCCCGCAATCTGCAGTTTCACGTCATACTGATCCGACCAGAACCACGGTTTGGCCACATAGTCCTTGCCCGCGCCCATGATGTTTTCAGCCACGCATTCGGCCTGATCGATGGCGTTGGGCACGCTTTCCAACCGAATGCGCCCGTCTTTGTAGGGGAAGGACGCACAGTCCCCCGCTGCCCAGACATTCGGGGCAGAGGTGCGGCCCTGAGCGTCGGTCCTGATGCCGTTGTCCAGCGCGATCCCGGCAGCTTCGGCCAGGGCGGTGCCTGGCATGATGCCGACACCCACGATGACAAAATCCAGGTCCATCTGAGAGCCATCGGTCAGCTTTGCACCGGTGACGTGCCCGTCGCCGGTCAGGTGGTCGAGGCCGACACCCTCGATGATGTTGACGCCATGGGATTGGTGCAGGGTGCGGAAGTAATCGCTGGTCTCGGGTGCTGCGACCCGTTGCAGGATGCGGTCGGCCATCTCGACAAGGGTCACGTTCAGGCCGCGTGATGCGGCCACGGCGGCGGCCTCGAGACCGATGTACCCACCGCCGACGATCAGCACGCGCTTGCCTTCGGTGAACTCAGGCGCCATCCCGTCGACGTCCTTGAGGTCACGCACCACAAAAACGCCGTCCAGCGCACCCCCGATGGCGGCAGGCAAATAGCGTGGCGCCGAGCCGGTGGTCAGGACCAGTTCGTCATAAGACAGGGTCTCGCCGTCCGCAGTGACGGTCTTGGCGCTGGTATCAATTGCGGTGACCTTTTCACTCAGCCGCATGGTGATGTCGTTGTCGCCATAAAACGCCTCGGGGCGCAGGAACAGACGCTCAAGATCCATGTCGCCCAGCAGGTACTTCTTGGAGAGGGGGGGGCGCTGGTAAGGCGGCACAGGTTCCTCGCCAATCAGCGTAATCTGCCCTTCGAAACCGCCATTGCGCAATTTCGCCACCAAGGATGAGCCCGCCTGGCCCGCTCCGATCACAACAACGTGGGTCATGCAACCCTCCCGATATTAGTCATTGTCCATTCTTCGCTGGACCCTATATCGACGAGTCCAGATAAGGCAATCAGTGAGATGATTAACATGACAATTAACGTAGGTCAAAAGCTGCCTGACGGCGTTTTTATGCACCTTAACGACGGAGTTCCGACCCCTGTCAACGTGGCTGAGCTGACTAAGGGGCGCAAGGTCGCGCTGTTTGGCCTGCCGGGAGCGTTTACCTCGACCTGTTCCATGGCGCATTTGCCGAGCTTCATGCGCAATGTCGATGCGCTAAAGGCCAAAGGCGTGGATGAGATCATCTGTATGGCAGTGAACGATCCCTTCGTGATGGACGCCTGGGACAAGGCCACCGGCGCGAGCGAAGCCGGGGTCACCATGATGACTGATCCCGATGGGTCGCTGACCAAGGCGATGGGGCTGGATTTCTCGGTTGAGGCGATTGGCTTTGTTGACCGCACCCGTCGTTTCGCGGCGATTGTCGAAGACGGCACCGTGACCTGGTTACAGGAAGAAGTTGAAAAAGGAGTCTGCGATCTGACTGGGGGTGAAACCCTGCTTGACGCGCTCTGAAGACGGCTACACCCAGAACAACGACGGACCGGGATACAGACATGTTTCCGGTCCGTTTTGCGTTTTAGACCCGCCCACTTTTCAAAGACTGTCGAGTTTGCGCGCGAGCTTGGCATCCAGTGCGCTCAGGCCATCGACGTCATGCGTCGTCAGCACCACATCCACGCGGTTGTAGACATTGCTCCATTCCGGGTGGTGGTTCCATTTCTCGGCCCAGAGTGCGGCGCGCGTCATCCAGCCGAACGCCTCGACAAAGCTGCCAAAGCGATAGGTTTTGTGGATCGCATCACGCGCTTCGACCATGGACCAGCCGCTTTCGAACAGAGGTCCGAGCACGGCGTCTCTTGCGGCGGCGCTGAGTTTCTCGGTCAATCGTGATCCTCCCTGTTGTCCTTGCGAAACGGGCCGTACGACGTCAACACTTCGATCTCTTCCGCCACCGCTTCGCGTTCGGCATGCACGAACCGCGCGACCGCATCTGCAAAGCCCGGATCAGCGATCCAGTGCAGGGAATGGGTTGTCACCGGCAGATAGCCACGCGCCAGCTTGTGTTCGCCCTGCGCTCCGGCCTCGACCCGCGCCAGCCCGTGTGAAATGGCCCAATCCATGGCCTGATAGTAGCACAGTTCGAAATGCAGGCAGGGATGATCCTCGATGCAGCCCCAATACCGGCCAAAAAGCGCCTCTTGGCCAATCATGTTCATCGCGCCCGCCACCGGCATGCCGTCACGCAGGGCAAAGATCAGCAGAATGTCGTCGCGCAGAGTCTCATGGGCAATGTCGAAGAATGCGCGCTCCAGATAGGGCGTGCCCCATTTGCGCGCCCCGGTGTCCTGATAGAACATCCACATGGCGTCCCAGTGTTCGGGGCGGATGTCGTTGCCCGTCAGCGCGACGATCTCGCCGCCGAAACCATGCGCCCGCTCCCGTTCCTTGCGGATGTTCTTGCGCTTGCGCGAAGACAGCGTGGTCAGGAAACCATCAAAACTGTCGTATCCCTCGTTCAGCCAGTGAAACTGCTGAC
The DNA here is from genome assembly GCF_003990645.1 of Shimia sediminis. Lineage (GTDB taxonomy): Bacteria > Pseudomonadota > Alphaproteobacteria > Rhodobacterales > Rhodobacteraceae > Shimia > Shimia sediminis. Next base: position 225,471 of record NZ_RYZK01000005.1, on the reverse strand, counting down.
CGGTGCGGTGCATCAGGCCCATTTGCTGCCCTGCGATGGCTTCGTCCTCAGCACAGAATGTCAGGTGCAGTGAGGACAGCTGGTTGTCAGAGGCAATCTGAACCGCGCCCTGGATCAATGCGTTGATGCCCATCACCTCGAACCCCGGCCGGGTCAGAAATCTGCGCCCGGTGACCGGTGTAAAGGGCACGGCGGCCTGCAGTTTCGGATAATAGCGCCCGCCCGCGCGCTCGTAGGCGTGGGCCCAGCTGTAGTCAAAGACATACTCACCCTGACTGTGACCCTTGGCATAGAGTGGCATCACCGCGATGGTGTCGCCATCCGTCCGCGCACTCAGGTATTGCGGTTGCCAGCCCGAGCCGGGGCCAACCGAGCCGCTGTCCTCGATGGCTTTCAGAAAGCGATAGGTGGTGAAGGGGTCGATCGGGCGGTCCCCTGCGGCGGTCTCAGGGCAGGCACAGGCATCCCACGTGGCCTTGCCGATCGAGTCCAGACTGCGGTGCAGTTCAATTTCGATGCTCGCGCCGTCCATGCTGTTCTCCTGTCCGCCCTGTCATATTTGGCGTGCGCTGGACAAGGATCAAGCCGTAAACGCAGCGAGGTAGCCTTCAAAGGTGATGTTATCGGCAATCCTGCGCGCCTCTGCCTCTTGTTCGGGCGAGCGTACGGTCCAGCACAGGATCGGCGCGCCCGTGGCCTTGATCTCGGCCACGCGGGGGCGGTTCAGGTCGTTGACGCCATGGCTGATGAAACACGCACCGGTGCGATCGAAATCCGGAATGTCGCGCAGGTGCGTGCGGGTGTTTTCCGGCAGCAGTGCCCAATTTTCAGCCTTGTAGCCATCGGTGACAAGGCCACGCGGCACATCCGGCGCAAGGCACGCGAGCCGCGCAACGCTGTTGGGGTTGAAAGACATAAAGGCCAGCGGTCCTTCATAGTTCTGCACAGCGGCGGCTGAGGCTTCTTCCAGCGGCCCGAGGTTGTCACCCATCGCTCCATCCTGATCCTTGAGTTCCACCAGCAGCGGCACCCGACCCGCCACCAAATCCAGCACTTCGGCAAAGGTGGGAATGCCCTCGTTCCCTCCGTCCAAAACGATCTGGCCCAACTCGGCAGCCGTGCGTCCCCGCACCGGGCCGCGTTCATGCGTCAGCCGATCCAGCATGTAGTCATGGAACACCATGGCCTGTCCGTCCTTGGACAGTTGCAGGTCAATCTCGATGCCATAGCCGGCGTCCATGGCCGCGCGGATAGCCGCGCGGCTGTTTTCGGGACGCCCATCGGCCACGTCATGCAGGGCCCGATGCGCCAGAGGCACGGACAAAAAGGAAGAGGGCAGCATATAGGTTTACTTGACCTGGAAAATGCCTTCGATCTCAACCGCCACGCCAAAGGGCAAGGAGGCGGCAGAGACTGCGGAACGAGAGTGGCGACCGGCATCGCCCAAGGCTTCCACCAGGAAGTCCGAGGCGCCATTGATCACCTTAGGCTGATCGCCATAGTCGCCGGTCGAATTCACGAAACCGGTCAGCTTGACCACACGCACAAGACGATCCAGATCACCACCACAGGCGGCTTTCACCTGCGCCAGAAGACCGATGGCGCAGGTCCGGGCCGCGGCCGCGCCTGCGTCGGTTTCCATGTCATCACCCAGCTTGCCGACAATGAATCCATCCGCGTTCATCGAGATCTGGCCGGACACGTACACGATGTCGCCGACCTTGACGTGGGGCACATAGTTGGCTGCCGGGGCAGGGGCATCTGGCAGGGTCACACCCAGCTCGGCCAGCTTTGCTTCGAATCCGCTCATTGTTCAGTCTCCCTGAATTGGTTTTCGCGGCGACGCTAGTGCGCCTTTGCGCCGGTGAAAAGCCCCTATTTGCACTGCCCGCTTAGCCTTCGCGGAAGGCTTTGGTGAAGTAATCGGCAAAGGGTTTCACAAGATAGGCCAGCGGGCTGCGGTCACTGGTCTTGAGATAGGCCTCAACCGGCATGCCGGGGATCAGCACCACGCCCTCGGGCAGCTTGGCGACCTCTCCTTCGCCCAGAGCGATCTCGGCGCGATAGTAAGAGGCACCAGTGTTTTCGTCCTGAAACGCATCCGGAGAGACGGTCATGACGCGGCCAAAAAGCTCTGGTGTTTCGCGTTGATCCAGCGCCGAGAACCGCAGCGAAACGGTCTGACCGGCAAAAACCTGGTCAACGTGAATAGTGGGCACCTGGGTGGCAATCACCAATGGACGGTCTTGTGGCACAAGGAAAAGAACCGGATCTGCGGGCCTTATCACCGAGCGTTCGGCAAACACCTGCAGGCCATAGACCACGCCAGACACGGGCGCATCTATGTCCAGCCGCGACAGTCGTTCCTGCATGGCGCGGCGCTGTTCGGCCAGTTCCAATTCGTTGTACTGCAGGTCGCGCAACCGCGAGATCGCCTCTTCACGGCGGTGGGTGCCCAGTTTGATGATCTCGATCTCAATCTCCGTGATACGCCCTTCGGCCTGGGCCTTGGCGGCGGCCAGCTCACCGGTGCGCCCGCTCAGGCTCGCCTCTTCACGGCGCAGGGCCAACACGCGGCTGGCCTGAGCCAGGCCCTTTTCCAACAGCGTCTGCTGATCCTCCAACTCGTGCACGATCAGTGCCAGCTGGGTGGTCAATGCCTGTCGCTGGGCTTCGATGCCGACAATCTGATCCTGAATCTGGCCGCGCCGCTTCTGCATCTGTTCAACTTCGCGCGACAGGCTCTCGACGCGGGCATGGAACAGGCGCGACTGTCCGGCGATGATTTCGGCGACTTCCGGGTTATCCTGTGCCGCGGCCACAAGCTCTGGATCATAGGTGACGGCCTCGCCTCCGTCGCGTTCCGCTTCGAGCCGCCCACGGCGGGCCATCATCTCGAACAGTTGCCCTTCGGCAATCACCAAATTTGACGCCAGAAGGGTCGAATCCAAACGGATCAGGGTTTGACCGACCTTAACCAGATCGCCTTCGTCCACGAGAATCTCTTTGACCACGCCCCCGTCCGGGTGCTGTACGACCTGCCGGTTGCTGTCGACCTCGATTCTTCCAGTGGCAATGATGGCGCCTGAGATTTCCGTCATGGTCGCCCAGGTGCCAAAACCGCCTATCAGGATGACAAGTGAGACCATGCCAATCAAAAGCGGCGCGCGGGCTGACCAGTTTGGGCTTTGGGGGCTGCTCATCTTACACCTCCTGCGCCGGTCGAGGCCTGGATTTCCTTGTGATTCTGCACCATTTCCTTCAGCACCTCGTCGCGAGGGCCGAATTTGCGGGCCGCACCGCCATCCAGCACCAGAAGCATGTCGCATTCCTGAATGGCCGCAGGGCGGTGGGCCATGATCAGCACCGACTTACCTTCGGACTTCATGGCGCGAATGGCCGCGTTCAGGGCCACCGAGCCATCGTTGTCGAGGTTCGAGTTGGGCTCGTCCAGCACCAGGATCGCCGGATCGGAATACATGGCACGAGCAAGACCAATGCGCTGGATCTGCCCGCCCGACAACCGCCCGCCATTGGTCGTGACGCGGGTGTCATAGCCATCCGGCAGCTTGACGATCATGTCGTGGGCAGCTGCCTTTTTGGCGGCGGCCACCACTTTTTCCGAATCTGGTTCCTGCGACAGGCGGGCGATGTTATCGGCAATGGTGCCGTCAAACAGCTGAATGCGCTGTGGCAGATAGCCGATGTAGTCGCCCAGTTTGTCCGGGTCGTATTGATCGAGCGTCGCCCCATCGAGCCTTACTGTGCCACCTGCGGGGCGCCAGACCCCGGTGATGGCGCGGGCCAAGGTGGATTTACCCGCCCCCGAGGCCCCGATCACACCGACGGCCTGACCCGGTTCGACCACGAAACTCACCATGCGTAGCGCAGCCTGTGCATCGCCCGGCGGCACCACGGTGACCTGCTGCGCCTCCAGCCGCGCCTTGGGTACCGGGAGCTGCGTGCGGGGCTCTTCCGGAGGAACCTCGCTCAGCAAAACCCCAAGGTTTCGCCACCCCTGCGCCGCGCGTTGCACAAGGGCCCATTGCCCGATGGCCAGTTCGATCGGGGCCAATGCGCGGCCCAACAGGATCGACCCTGCGATCATCGCGCCGGGGGTCATTTCGTTCTGCAGCACCAGATAGGCCCCAAGCCCCAGCATCGCCGATTGCAGCATCAGCCGGAACGTCTTGGTCAAAGCGCCGAAGCTGCCGGTCAGGTCGCTGGCCTGAACCTGACGCGTCAGCGCCTTGTGTCGGGCGGCCTGCCACCGATCAAAGGCCGCCCCCTGCATGCCCATGGCGCGCACCATCTCGGATTCCGAGCGGATCTGTTCCCCCATGATATCAGCCCCGTGGGCACGCATCGCGGCCTCTTCCAAGGGGCGTTTCGACAGGGTTCGGTTGAGGATGGTAAACACCACCAGCACGGCGCCACCGGCAACCGCAAGCATCCCCAGCCAGGGGTGGAACAATGAGATGCCAACCAGGAAAACCGGAGTCCAGGGCAGGTCAAAGACTGCCATCAGCACCGGAGAGGCCATCAGCTGCTGCACCGCCCCCAGGTCTTTCTGACCGGTGCGGGCCTCGGGGCTGGGCCGTGTGGAAGAGCTTTTCAGGACCGCGTCGAAAACCCGGCGTTCCAGCCGGGACTGAAACCGCGCGGCAACCCGCCCCATGACGCGCCCGCGGGCATAATCGAGCAACCCCATGATGCCATAAAGAAACACCACCAGCAGCGACAGTGCCAACAGGGTCTCCAGCGACCGGCTGCCCAACACACGGTCATAGACCTGCAACATGTAAAGCGGGCCCGTGAGCATCAGAATGTTGGCCACAAAGCTGAACAGCCCCACCGCCCAGTAAAGACCACGGCTTTCGCGGCGTGCCTCGATCAATTCGCCGGATCCGGCATGTTGCTGGTTTTGTCGCTTCATTGTCCTGTCCGGGAAATGATCGTATGAGTGGTTCGGGTCCTGCCCGCCAAGCGCCTGTTCCCCATCTGCCACAGATCGGAGGCGACATGCCCAATGCGGTTGGGGCCGGGTGCAGATTTAGTCTAAATGCGTTGATACGAAGTTTAACCCGAGAATTCTATTGCTGTTTTATGCCACTCGGACCCTCAAGCCCAAACTCACGCTGCCAGTCCTGCTGGCGGCCGCTTTGGTGCTGTCGGCTTGCGCCTCGGAACAGGCGAAAAATGCGCCCGGCGGGATTTACGATCCGCATGAAGAGGTCAACCGCGCCAACCACGAGCTGAACAAATCTCTGGACAAGCATCTGGTTGACCCTCTGTCACAAGGTTGGGGCAACGCCACCAACGGTGGTGCGCGCGAGGTGGTGGCGAACTTTTCGTCGCACCTGAGCCTGCCGAATGACGTTATCAACAGCGTGCTTCAGGGCAATCTGGACGACGCGCTTCAGAACACCGGGCGCTTTGCGTTCAACACTGTGGTGGGCTTTGCGGGTCTGTTTGATCCGGCAAAAGATCTGGGCTGGACGCGGGTCGACACGGACTTTGGCGAAACCCTGCATGTTTGGGGTGCTGCCGAGGGCCCATATGTCGAACTGCCCTTTTACGGACCGTCCACGTCGCGTGACACCGTGGGGATTGCCGTTGATCTGGTGCTGGACCCGTTCTTTGTCGTGGTGCGGGGCCCCGAGACCTATATCGGCGCCGTGGCCTATGTTTTTGATGCCATGGGCAACCGTTATGATTTCGACGCCACGGTGGATTCGATCCTGCATGAATCCGCCGACAGCTATGCGCAATCGCGTAGTATTTACTTGCAAAACCGCCGCTATGAACTTGGAATGACCGCAGAGGATCTTTATCTCGATAGTGGATTGGACCCGTATTCGGATCCGTACGAGGACTTTTGAGGACGTTTTGATATGACCCGCCGTGGATTTCTGGGTGCAGTTTCTGCCCTTGCACTGATCGCAATCTTGCCGCGTGGCGCCTTTGCCTTGAGCGACGCACAGGCCAAATCGCTGGTCGACAGCGTGGTAAAGGACATCAACAAGGTCATCTCGAGCGGCAAACCTCTGTCCTCGATGATTCGCGACTTTGAACGGATCTTCACCAAATACGCAGATGTGCCGATCATCGCGCGCTCGGCCCTTGGGGCGGACGCCCGCCGCGCGTCGAGCGCCCAGCTCAACGCCTATACCAAGGCGTTTCAGGGCTATATCGCGCGCAAGTATGGCAAGCGCTTTGAAGAGTTTGTCGGCGGCCGGATCGAGGTCAAGGATGCGCGCAAGGTCAAGAGCTTCCACGAGGTACGCACCACGGCCTATCTCAAGGGGCAGTCGCCTTTTGCCGTGAACTTTCTGGTCTCGGACAAATCCGGACGTGCCAAGTTCTTTGACATGATCATCGAAGGCATCAGCCTGCGTCTCAGCGAAAAAGAAGAGATCGGCGCAATGCTCGATCGCCGCAAGGGTGACATTGATATGCTCACGCAGGACCTGAAAAAAGCGGGCTAAGGCGCGTTCGCCTCTGGCAGTTGCTTCGGGGTTTTTCGGGGAAAGCGGTTTCGAAACCGCTTGCAAGGCGTTTGCAAACGCCTTGGGCGCTCAATTGCCAAATATATCCTTCAGGATCGAATTCACCGTGTCCTCGATGACATCGCCCGGGCTCTTGCGTTTTTGTTTCGGCTGCTGCTTGGCTTTTGGCTTGGGCACAAAGGCAGGCAGGGGCGCAGGGGTCAGCCCCTCATGCACGCGCACCATGACTTCATGCCAGATTTCCGCCGGCAGACCACTGCCGGTAACCCCGGTCAGCGGTGTGTTGTCGTCATAGCCCATCCACACACCCGCCACGTAATCCGAGGTGAAGCCGATGAACCATGCGTCCCGTGCCGCCTGCGTGGTGCCGGTCTTGCCTGCCACCTGCCAGCCGGGCAGGGCAGCCCGTCGGCCGGTGCCTTCGCTGACCACCTTTTCCATCATGTAAATCAGCTCGCGCGCCGCGGCTTCGGTGATGACCCGCTCACCAATGCCGCCGCCGGTGCCCATCAGCGCGTTCGGATCACCTGCCAGCCGCAGTTCCACCAGACCATAGGGCGTCACCGACGAGCCGCCGTTCAGAATGCCCGCATAGGCCCCGGTCATTTCCAAAAGCGAGCTTTCGGACGCCCCCAGCGCCAACGCCGGTCCCAGCGCCAGATCGCTTTCAATGCCAAACTCGCTCGCCACCTTGCGGACGTTGTCGCGCCCGACGGATTCGGAAATCTTCACCGCAGGCACATTCAGCGAGTTTTTCAGCGCATCGGTCAGCGTGACCATGCCATAATGCTTGTTGGTATAGTTTCGCGGGCACCACTGGCCCGACCCCGGCACGTTGATGCAATAGGGCGAGTCATCGACAAGATCGTCATGGGCATAACCCAGATCCAGCGCCGTGCCATAGACAAAGGGCTTGAACGCCGAGCCGGTTTGCCGCTTGGCCTGAACCGCACGGTTGAAGGCGCCCGAGACCTTGGTGTCACGCCCACCCACCATGGCCCGCACCGCGCCGTCGGCACTCATCACCACAATCGCGGCCTGCGCCTTGGAGCCTTCGCGCACCTTGTTCTCGAACACCCATTTCAGACCTTCTTCAACAGCTGTCTGGATGCGGGGGTCGAGCGTGGTTTTCAGGATCACGTCCTCGGTGGTGTTGCGGGTAAAGTAATCCGGACCCGACCCCATCACCCAATCTGCAAAATACCCGCCAGCGCGCGCCTCTGCCGCTTCGGACAGGGTGGCCGGGTTCGCCTGCCAATAGGCGGTTTCCTTGTCGGTCAGGTAGCCCTGTTCGTTCATCAGTCGCAGGATGGTGGCCGCGCGATCCTGCGAACGTTTCAGGTTGGATGTCGGGGCCAGCGACGAAGGCGCGGTCAACAGACCTGCGATCATCGCGCTTTCCGCGGGGCTGACAACGGCGGCCGGTTTGCCGAAATAGCGTTGCGTCGCGGCTTCTGCCCCATATGCCCCGCCCCCCATGTAGGCCCGGTTCAGATAGATCGAGAGGATCTCGTTCTTGGTGTATTTGACTTCCATCGCGATGGCATAAATCGCCTCCTTGGCTTTGCGCCACAGAGACGTCCGGCGGCAGTCGCGCACGTATTCGGCTTCGGACTCCCAGTCGCTGGCGTCATATTCCACGCCCAGACATAGCAGCTTGGCGGTCTGCTGCGTGATCGTCGATCCGCCATGCCCGCTAAGAGGGCCGCGGCCTTCGGACAGGTTGATCCGCACCGCGCTGGCCACGCCACGGGGGCTGATCCCGAAGTGGCGATAGAACCGTTTGTCCTCGGTTGCCACAACGGCATTCCGCAGGTCCGGCGACACGCTTTCGGCTGTCACCACCCCGCCATACTGATCGCCGCGCCAGGCAAAGACCTGGTCATTGCGATCCAACAGAGTCACCGACCCGCGTGCGCGCCCATCCAAAAGGTCCGTCATCTCGGGCAGGGTGGCATAGATATAGCCCACGGCCAGCGCAACGATCAGACCAACCACAACGCCCACGCGCCAGGTAAAGCCCCAGATCATGCGCCATATCCAGCGCAGGATGTTCAGGAAAAAGGCGACAATCGGATTGCGCTTTTTTCTGTTTGGTTTGCGCGCCGGCTTGCGCCGCTGCGGGTTGGCTTTGGGCTTGGATTTGGCTTTCGGCTTGGGTTTCGGCTTGGGTTTGGACACAGCTTTACCTTTGGCAGGCGGCGCCTTGCCATACCGCTTTTCCGCCACAAGGGGCGGTTTCTTTCGACCTGAATCACTCATGAGCTGCTCTGCCCAGCCTGCCTGTTTTGCAGCATGTTACCCCTAAATGGGTCGGATGTAGAGAGAATGCATCCCGGCTTACGGCTTTTTGTTCTGTTCAAAATTTAATCACGCGACCAACTTTGTGCAAAAATTGTGCGTTTTTGCCGCAAGTTGCCGCGATTTCTGCCGCTCGAACCTTCGATTCTCTCCTCTCGCCCGGTTTTTCTGCAGGTGCAAAACGCAGGGGCCTCCCCTGCCAACCGAAAGGGGAAAGCGGTGAAACTGATTATTGCAACGATCAAACCGTTCAAGTTGGAAGAGGTCCGCGAAGCGCTGACCGACATTGGCGTGCGCGGCATGATGGTCACGGAAATCAAGGGCTTCGGCTCGCAATCGGGACACACGGAAATCTATCGCGGCGCAGAGTACGCCGTGAATTTTGTGCCCAAGGTCAAACTGGAACTCGTGGTGCCTGCGGCCATGGCCGATCAGGTCGTCGAGACCATCACCAAGACCGCGCAGACCGGCAAGATCGGCGACGGCAAAATCTTTGTACTGGACGTGCAGCAGGCCATTCGCGTGCGCACCGGTGAAACGGACGCCGACGCGCTCTGAGCGTCGACATGGGAAGGAAGACACACATGAAAACCCTGATGAAATATGCTCTGCCCGCTGCGCTGGTTGCGCTGCCCGTGGCGGGCCTCGCCGAAGATGCCGCCCCGGTTGCGGGCGTTGATGCTTCAACCGATACGATCTTTATTCTGAACTCGCTCTTGTTCCTGATCGGCGGATTCCTGGTGTTCTGGATGGCAGCCGGTTTTGCCATGCTCGAGGCAGGCCTCGTACGCTCCAAGAACGTCACCATGCAGCTGACCAAGAACGTGGCATTGTTTTCGCTGGCGGCGATCTTCTACTACCTGATCGGCTATAACCTGATGTACCCCTTGGGCACGTGGTCGGTTGACGGCATCCTGTCGGGCGTCTGGGGTCCTGGTGTCTTGGAGGCTGTTGGCGTGGGCCGGGATGGCGCAGACGATTATGGCTATGCCTCGACCGGTTCGGACTTTTTCTTTCAGCTGATGTTCTGTGCCACCACGGCCTCGATCGTATCGGGAACGCTGGCGGAACGGATCAAGCTCTGGCCCTTCCTGATCTTCACGATCATCCTGACTGCGATCATCTACCCGCTGCAAGCCAGCTGGAAATGGGGCGGTGGGTTCCTGGACGCCATGGGCTTCCTCGACTTCGCGGGCTCGACCGTTGTGCACTCGGTTGGTGGCTGGGCGGCTCTGACCGGCGCCATCATCCTTGGGCCGCGTATCGGCAAGTACAACAAAGAGGGCAAAACCGTTCCGATCCCCGGTTCGAACCTGACACTCGCCACGCTGGGTACGTTCATCCTGTGGCTGGGTTGGTTTGGCTTCAACGGCGGCTCGCAGCTGGCCATGGGCACCATTGGCGATGTTGCCGATGTCAGCCGCATCTTTGCCAACACCAACACGGCTGCTGCCGGTGGTGCGATTGCCGCGATGATCACCTCGCAGCTCTTGTTCAGGAAACCTGACCTGACCATGATCCTGAACGGCGCGCTGGCCGGTCTGGTGTCGATCACCGCAGAGCCGCTGACCCCGTCCTTGGGCGCCGCCACCCTGATCGGTGCTGTTGGCGGTGTGATCGTGGTCTTTGCCATCCCCTTCATGGACCGCCTCAAGATCGACGACGTTGTCGGTGCCATCCCGGTTCACCTGATCTGCGGTATCTGGGGCACCATCGCGGTTGTCTTTACCAACGCGGATGCCTCGCTGATGACCCAGCTCTATGCCATTCTCGTGGTGGGTGTCTTTACCGTGGTTGTCTCGGGCGTGGTCTGGTTCATCCTCAAGGCCACCTTGGGTCTGCGGGTCGACGAAGAAACCGAGATCAACGGTCTCGACATGGCCGAACTGGGGATGGAAGCCTACCCTGAGTTCACCAACGGCTAGACCCGGAAATACTTAAGAAAACAAGGGTCCGGGCAGCCATGCCCGGGCCTGTTCGTTTTTACGGGCTGTTATTACTTTTGTGTCAGTTTGCCGCCATGTTTTGGTTGTTTCGGAAATCGGGATTTCTTGTTTTGGTGCGGTGGTTTAACATGACTCTTGTTTGCATGTTTTTCCTCAGCGGGCCGGTCCATGCCCGTTGTGGCCTGCCAGAAGACGTCATGCTCCTGGTGGACGACCTCTATGTCGCCAGCAGCCAGGGCCGGACACCGGACGTGGATTTGGCCGCCCGCGTCCAACAGGATCTGCGCGGCATCGACATGCGCGATGTCAGCTCAAAACTGTTTTCCGTGGGACTGGCCCATCGCCGCGCACGGATTGAGGCTTTGCTGGTCGAGGCGCAGCGCTTTGGGGCACTGGGCCTGACCAACAGCCCCAACCTCTTGCGCGAACGCCTGAACAGTGTCGAGCGTCTGCACAATGCGGTCTGCAAACTGGAAGAGATCAAGGCAGACGAATTGGCAAAATCCAATGAAATCAGCCGGTCAACTGGCCCATCGCGGACGTTTGAGCACCTCAGCACCACCGCGCGCATGGCCATCCTGTTGGGGCTGACCAGTTTCCTCAGCGGTCTCGTGGTGCTGGTGCGGATGCTCTACCTCTGGATTTATGCGCTTGTCAGCGCGCGCAAGACCTGCCGCATCGCCGCCGCGCTCGAAGAGGGGCTGGATGTGGTCGATGGCACCGTGACCCTGCTGGGCCGCAAGGGGTGCCGTTTTCAGCCGGTGAACTCCGGCGCCTATGATCGGGTTGCCGCGATGATGGACAAATCGGGGATCTTTCTGGTGGTCAATGGGCAGCGGTTTCTGATTACATCGGGGAAGACGCGTGGTTTCTTCGTATCGATGTTCTTTCAGCGTCCCCTGAAACGCGGCATGCAAGAGGCGCTTTTGGCGCTGTCGTCCATAACGCCGCGTGATGCCCCGAGGCAGAAAAAAGGTGCCAGTGTCCCGGGTGCTAAGCCTCGTGCTGCCGTGACTGGGCGCTCACCTGCCAGAGTGGTCTTGGCCAAAAAGTGACACGGGGACTCTGGTGCCTTGCGACGTTATCCAACCTGCCAAGGGGCACCAACCTCGCGTGCCCTGTGCCGCTTCAGATCAGCGATCATGCGGCTTTGCGCAAACCGCGCCTCATCGCAGGTCAAACCCGACAGCCGAAACTGGGCATCGACGATCTGGCGCGACAGGATGCTGGCCAGGGTGTGGCGCTGCGTATCCCGCGAGATCCGCTGCACATCGCTGTCACTCAGGCCCGTGGCGCCAACACTTGCGGGTTTTGCTGGCCTGACAGCAGCGGGTTTTGAAAACAACCGGGTGAGTGCAAAGAGCAAGGTCATGAGATTGGGGCTTTCGATAAAATGTGGGCTGGTACCTCTGATATAGGGCCGAGCACTGTGCCTTACATCCGCCAGCCCGACTTTGGCGGCAAATGCCAAACACTTGACCCAAAACCACAAAAAAGGCCGCCAACTTGCGCTGGCGGCCTGATGTGAATGTCACCTTTCAGGTCGGGTCAGATCCCGACATCCGAGATGGCCTGCGCCAGAATCGGCACCGTGACGTCGTTCAAACCGGCAATGTTCAGGCGGCTGTCGGATACCATGTAGATGCCGTGTTCGGCGCGCAGGCGCTCGACCAGATCGGGCGTTGTGCCCAGTTGCGAGAACATGCCGCGGTGCTGAGCGATGAACCCGAACCGGTCCGAGCCGGTCAGCCGTTGCAATTCGCTGGCCAATTGCTCGCGCAGACGCAGCATGCCCAAACGGGTGTCTTCCAGCTCCGCTGCCCAGTCGGCACGCAAGCTGTCGTCGGTCAGGATCGTGGTCACAACCCGGGCACCGTGATCCGGCGGAAAGCTATAGTTCTGGCGGTTCAGGTGGTTCAGGTTGCCTTGGGTGACGGCAGTGTTGCCAGCCTCGGCTGAGATTGCCATCAGCAACCCCGTACGCTCGCGGTAGACCCCGAAGTTTTTCGAGCAGCTGCCCGCAATCAGGCATTCCGGCACGTTCGACGCCACCAGGCGTGTGGCTGCCGCATCCTCTTCCAGCCCGTCACCAAAGCCCTGATAGGCAATGTCGATCATGGGCACGAGACCCTTGTCGTTCAACAGGGTCACGATCTCTTGCCACTGGGTCAGGTTCAGGTTCGCGCCGGTCGGGTTGTGACAGCAGCCATGCAGCAGCACCACGTCGCCAGCCTTGGCTTCGGCCAGATCTTCCAGCATGCCGTCAAAGTCCACGCCGCGGGTTTCCGCGTCAAAATAGCGATAGGCGGTGTTCTTCATCCCAAGGTAATTCAGGATCGACACGTGGTTCGGCCAGGTCGGGTTCGACACCCAGACCGTGGCGTCGGGGCTGGTGTTGTGGATCAGCTCGAACGCCTGACGCACTGCACCGGTGCCGCCCGGCGTGGCGATGGCCGCGATCCGGTTGCGTTCCACCGAGGTGTCCAGGATCAGACCGATCATGGCATCCGAATAGGCCGGGTCACCCGCCAGCGCCACATAGGCCTTGGAGGTCTGTTCTTCGACCAGGCGCCGTTCGGCTTCCTTGACGGCGCGCATCACCGGGGTCACACCCTCGGCGTTCTTGTAGACACCCACGCCAAGGTCGATCTTGGTCGGGCGGGGATCTTCGCGATACATCGCCATCAGGGCGAGGATCTTGTCGGCGGGCTGTTGTGTCAGTTTGGTCAGCATCAGGCTTCTCCGGTGGCAATAGGAAGCGTGGGGAAAGCGCCCCACTCGGTCCAGGAACCGTCATAGACGGCGTAATCGGTCTTGCCGAAACGTTCCATCGCGAGGGCAAGAATACAGGCGGTGACCCCCGATCCGCAGGTTGTGATGGCCGGTTTCGACAGATCGACTCCAGCAGCCTCGAACACGGCGCGACAGGCATCCGCGGCCTTCATCGTGCCATCGGCATTCAACAGGTCTGCGAAGGGCACGTTTTTCGAGTTCGGAATATGGCCCGAGCGCAGCCCGGCGCGCGGTTCTTCCACGTCGCCCTTGAAGCGCGCGGCGGCGCGGGCGTCGATGATTTCGTAGTCACCCAGCTTTGAGGCGCTCGAGACCTGCGTCACGTCTTTCACCAGATGGTTCTGGCGGCGCACGGTCATGTGGCGGTCGCGGATCATGGGTGGCAGATCTTCGATCTCGCGCCCCTCGGCCTGCCACTTGGGCAAGCCACCGTCCAGCACGGCAACGTCGTTCTGGCCCATCAGCTTGAACAGCCACCACACGCGGGCCGCCGACTGGACGCCCTTGGTGTCATAGATCACCACCTGATGCCCGTCGCCCACGCCCATGGCGCGCATGCGGCTCATGAACTTCTCAACCGGCGGCACCATATGCGGCAGGTCACTGCGCAGATCCGCGATCTCGTCGATGTCAAAAAAACGTGCGCCCGGAATGTGGGCGGCATCGTATTCGGCTTTTGGATCACGGTTTTCCGCGGGCATGTGCCAGGACCCATCAAGAATCCGCAGATCCGGGTCCTTCATATGTGCTGCCAGCCAATCGGTGGAAACAAGTGATCTGGGATCGTCCTGTGCCATGGGGCCCCCTCGAAAATTGCCATTCCTGCCTACTATCGGGGGGGCAGAGTCGCAAGGGGCCTGCGCGGTAAAGCGCGCGCCCGATGCGGTTTTGTGGCAAGTTACTTGCCCGTGTTACTTGCCAAGCGCCTTGCGTATGACCGAAACCACGGCCAAAACCACGCCGCCGCCGACCCCGCCCGAGGCGACCTGACCAATGATCCCGGCAATGTCCATGCCGCCGCCGGCCAGCCCGCCAGCGCCTAGCGCGCCCAGAACCTGGCTGCCCAAACCACCGCCAACAATGCCCGCAATCGCGTTGACCAAAGTGCCCTGGTCAATCTTCGAGATCAGCTTGCCTGCCGCGGTACCGCCGACGGCACCGGACAAAAGCCCAATAAGTAGTTCCATGTTGTTCCCCTTCCCAAGGTCCCTGGTTGGGGCTCGCACACAACCAAACACACAATCCGGGCGCCCCGATATCCGGATCGGGACCACTGTCCTGTGTTGCAGTGCAACAATCAGCGGGAAAAACCGGGGAATTCTCCCCGCGTGGCAGTTTTGGGTCTGCCCCTAGTCGCCGTGGCGCAGCAGGCGCTGTTTCTGGCGACCCCAGTCGCGCTTGGCCTCAGTGGCGCGCTTGTCGTGGATTTTTTTGCCCTTGGCGATGCCGATCTTCAGCTTCACCCGCCCCTTGTGGTTGAAGTACATCACCATCGGCACCAGGGTCATGCCCTTGCGCTGGGTGGCATTCCACAGGTTCGACAATTGCTTGCGGCTGACCAACAGTTTGCGGCGACGGCGCTCCATATGCGGGAACATGGCGCGGTCGTATGGCGCGATATACGAGTTCACCAGCCACAACTCGCCATCTTCCACCGCCGCATAGCTCTCGGCGATGTTCGAGGAGCCCATCCGCAGCGATTTCACCTCGGACCCGGTCAGTATCACGCCACATTCAAGGTCATCCTCGATGGCATAGTCAAACCGTGCCCGCCGGTTCTCGGCGATCACCTTGTAGTTGGGGTCAGCTTTCTGCGTTTTCTTGGCCATAACCGCGCCTGATTACCGCGCGTTGCGGCAACTGTCCATGACCACAAGTCGCAGGGACTGGATATTCCCTTTTTCCGCGATAAGTGGCATCTGACATGAGTATTTTAGGACAGATTCCCGTTTTGCCAAAAGATATCGGAACTTTTGTGCGCGCCGAGCGCATTGTCGCCAGTCGGAACATGTCCGAAATGTGGTCGCACCACATCCGGAACATGCAGGATTTCGGCTTTGATCGCATGATCTACGCCGCCACCCTGCTGTCCGTGCGCGTGGGGTGGGGGGATCCGGGTGACCGGCTGGTTCTCACCAATTATCCCCCCGCAGTGACAGATGCCTTCTTTGCGGACAATCTGCACGAAACCGCGGCCAAGGTGGCACAGCCAACCCGTGGCGCCGGGGCCTACAGCTGGAGCGAGGCCTACAGCGCCAAGGACAAGGACCGAGAGCTGACCGAGGATGAAAAAGTCCACCTCGATCTCTGCCAAAAATGGGACATAACCGCCGGGTACACGATCTGGTTCAATGACGCGGGCCAACGGCGCAAGGCGGTACTGGGGCTCTGCGCCCAAAAGGGTCTGACCCAGGAAGACGTTGACCTTATCTGGCAGCGTGACGGGCGTGAAATACACTCGCTTTGCTCGGTCATGCATCTCAAGGCCGCGACCTTTCCAGCCCCTGCGCATCGCGATCTTCTGACCCCGCGCCAACGCGAGGTGCTGAACCTGATTGCAGATGGTCACAGCGTGCAAAGTGTTGCCGACACCTTGCACCGCAGCCCGGCGACCATCGAAAAACACCTGCGTCTGGCGCGCGAGGCGCTCAATGCGGAAACCACGGCCAATGCGGTGCGCAAAGCGTCGGACCTGAACCAGCTGTTCCTCGTCCCCGGCGCAGGCTGAATCGCGCGCTTTACAGACCCCACGCCTTGGCTTACCACTTGCCCCGATGGTGTCTGGTTCTTCGGAATCAGACCTAGGGAACACGGTGCGGCCCCACTTGGGCCAATTCCGCGACTGCCCCCGCAACTGTAAGCGGCGAGCGACCCTGAAGCAGCCACTGGTGCCCCGTGCACTGGGAAGGTTCAGGCACAGCTTTGACCCGCAAGTCAGGAAACCTGCCATCGCTGAACTGAAACCACAACCGGGCGGGGCGATCCGGGAAAGGGCTGATCTGATGGCGCATCGCGTTTTACATTCCGGCTTCCCACCGCACCCGCACACGCGCGGAGGGCGTCATGAACCGGACCATTCCCCACAAAATCACCAACTGCACCATCTGTCCCCACACCGGCGAGGCCTGTCGCATCGGCTTTGAACTGGCGCGCAAGCTCTGCCAGTCGATCACCGCTGGAGGCGACATGATCTCCGAGGACTTCGAGATCACCGGCCATGTCGAAATGGTCGGCTGTATGCGCCCCTGCACCGGGGTCTTTCATGCCACCAAGTCCAGCTGCCACATGTTCGGTGATGTTGAAGAGGGGGCAGATGTCGCAGTCCTTCTGGCCGCGAACGCCCCAATGGCCGCCGTTACGCTCGAGGCCGGAGCCGCGCCGTTGAACTGATGTGGACCCTCATTAAGGCGTTTTGCCTTTTCCCTGACTCGGTAGAAACGCAAAAGGCTTTAGGGTGTTTTGAATGGCCTGATCCTGACAAAACTCAGGGTCAGGCCCCAATTGGCGACGCAACCTGAAAGGCCTTGGCGAAACAACCGCCAAAACCTCTTCACCGACGATGGCCGGGCCGTTTGAACCCACACGAAAACGGGGGGTTTAGTTCACGATCTTCATGGGGTCCGCATCCGGAAAGCGCTGGAGCAGCGCCTTGGTCAGCATGTCTTTCATCTCGTCCCGGCTGCGTGCGGCCGGGCGGGTGACGATGGCAAAGCCGTTCAACGTCAGTTCCCCACGCCAGAACTCTTCCCCCAAGGCAGGGTCAGACCAGATTTGCGCGCCGATTTCGACCGTGGTTGTCAGCTTCTGGGTCATCTTGTCCTCCTTCGGTTTCGCTAGCTATGATAGCGCTAACGATACCGCATACTGCGGCGGAATGATGCCCCTGTCAAAGCCAAATTTTGCCGAGGCCACCCTGCGCGGGCTGCGGTCACAGCGTTAGGGCCCCGGCCAATGCGGCGGCCGAGATCAGGATGAACAGCACCCCATGCAGGATCAGAATGGCGCTGAGTTTTCGGGCAAAGGGCTGTTTCGTGGTCTTGTGACGAAACACTTTCTGCCCCGCGCGCGCGCCGATACTGCCTCCGATCAGCGCCAGCGTCAGCAGCGTGGCTTCCGGGATACGCCGCCATTTGGCGCGCGCGCTGAGCTTGTCCCAGCCAAAAACCAGCAGCGTGATCGCGTTGACGACCAACAGCCAGGTGACGATCAAACCGAGTGCAGTGTCGTCCATGGTTCCGATCTTCCCGTTATGCGTAAACGCTGTCTTACCCTGTCGTGCGGCCGCTTTACCAGCCCTGACGCACCGGTTTTTCGGTGCAGATACCGACGTAATACCGACGTGATACCGACGCGATGCAGATCGTCATTTTTATTGTTTTTCAGCTGTTTACCCATGATTCGCCGTTTCAGGCGTCAACAGATGCCTGAGCAGCGCCACCGGGTGGCTGCGCAGCGTCAGCCGCATCGAGACATAATCCTCGACCACCTCTTCGCCCTCGGTCATTTGCGGCAGGTTGGCCGCGGGTTCCACGATGCCTTCGCCATCCATATCGCCCGCGAATAAGGGCAGCGGCTGTTCCGAGCGGATCGCGCGGGCTTGCCATAACGCCTCGCGCCGGGTCATGCGCAGGGACCGAAAGGCATCCGCTTCGGCCAGCCGCAACAGCACCGGCGGGCTGATCCCGGCACGCCGCCAGACATCTTCGACCGACCGATAGCCATTGCCGCGCGCCGCCGTGATCCAGGCCGCATCCTCTTCGCGCAGCTTCTTGACCTGCCGGAATCCCAACCGCAGCGCCCAGCCGCCCAGGCCATCGGGCTCCATCACGTTGTCCCAATAGCTTTCGTTGATGTCGACGGGGCGCACCGCGACCCCATGCTCGCGGGCGTCTCTAACGATCTGAGCAGGCGCGTAAAATCCCATCGGCTGGCTGTTGAGAAGGGCACAGGCAAAGATCCCCGGATGGTGGCATTTGATCCAGGCGCTGGCATAGACCAACAGCGCGAAACTGGCCGCATGGCTCTCGGGGAAACCGTAAGAGCCAAAGCCTTCGATCTGGCTGAAACAACGTGCCGCGAAATCTTCTTCATAGCCGTTCTTCTTCATCCCCCGCATGAAGCGGTCATGAAATTCGCTGACATTGCCATGCTTCTTGAACGTCGCCAGTGACCGCCGTAGCCGGTCGGCCTCTTCCGGCGTGAACCCGGCGCCGATAATGGCAATCTGCATGGCCTGTTCCTGAAACAACGGCACCCCCAGCGTCTTGCCCAGCACCTCACCCAGCTCATCCGACGGGAACGAGACCTTTTCCTCGCCATTCCGGCGCCGGATATAGGGATGCACCATATCGCCCTGAATGGGCCCCGGTCGGATGATCGCCACCTCGATCACGAGGTCATAGAAATTGCGCGGGCGCATGCGCGGCAAAAAGTTCATCTGCGCCCGGCTTTCCACCTGAAACACACCAATGCTGTCGGCCTTGCACAGCATGTCATAGACCCGGGAATCTTCCTGCGGCAGGGTGGCCAGCGTATAGCTCTGGCCCACATGCTGCGTCATCAGATCAAAGGCCTTGCGGATGCAGGTCAGCATGCCCAGGGACAGCACGTCGACCTTCAAAATCCCAAGGGAATCAATATCATCCTTGTCCCAACAGATGACCGTGCGATCCTCCATCGTGGCGTTTTCAATCGGCACCAGTTCATCCAACCGCCCCTCGGTCACGATGAACCCGCCGACATGCTGGCTCAGGTGGCGCGGGAAACCGATGATCTCATGCACCAGCTCCATGGTCTGTTTCAGACGGCGGTCATTCGGGTCCAGCCCGATCTCGCGCATACGCTCATCCTGCACCGCATCCGTGGAAAAGAACCCCCAGAGCTGCGAACTGAGGGCCGAGATCGTGTCATCGCCCAGCCCCATGGCACGCCCGACCTCGCGAATGGCGCGCTTGCCGCGATAGTGGATCACCGTCGCACACAGCCCCGCCCGGTGGCGGCCATAGCGTTCATAGATCCACTGGATCACCTCTTCGCGGCGCTCATGTTCGAAATCGACGTCGATATCCGGCGGCTCGTCGCGGGCCTCTGACACAAAGCGCTCAAACACCATGGTGCCCACCTCGGGGCTGACGCTGGTCACCCCAAGGCAGTAACACACCACCGAATTGGCCGCACTGCCGCGCCCCTGGCAGAGGATGTCGCGGGAGCGCGCAAAATGCACGATGTCGCGCACGGTCAGGAAATAGGGTTCGTAATTCAGCTTGGCGATCAGGGTCAGCTCGTGTTCGAGCATGTCCTTGACCTTTTCCGGCGCGCCATAGGGGTAGCGCCAGCGCAACCCCTCATGCGCCAGCCGCCGCAGGCGCGCCTCGGCGGTTTCGCCCTCTGCCACCTCGCTGGGGTATTCGTAACGTAGAGAGTCCAGGCTGAACGTCACCTTCTCCGCCAGTTTATGGGTGTTTTCCAGCGCGGCTTCATAGCCCCGAAACAGCCGCTGCATCTCGGGGATGTTGCGCAGGCGCTGTTCGCCATTGGCCTGCGCATCCCGCCCCAGCGCGTCGATACGCTTGCCGGTGCGAATGGCGCTGAGGACATCCGCCAGCCGACGGCGGCGCCCGTGATGCATGCGCGGCGCAGCGCTGGCGACCAGCGGCAGGTCCAGTTGCTGCGCCAATGCGGAGATGGCGCGGAAATGCGCAGCATCCTGCCCGTCATAGCGCGGTGCCAGCGCCAGATGCATCCGCCCGCCAAAGCGGCGCCTCAACCGTCCCATGAGAGACGCCCATCCACCGGCGCCGCGCCGATCCCGCAGCGCCTGGGGGGGCGGGTGCAGGATCAGCTCCAACCCTTTGGAGTGCTCAAAAAGATCCGCAAGGTTCAGAATACATTGGCCTTTTTCCGCCCGCAGCCGCCCCTTGGACAGGATTCGGCACAGGCTGGCCCAACCCAGACGCGTCGCCGCCAACACGGTGATGGGTGGCGCATCGGCAAAGACCAGCCGCGCAGCGGGCAACAGCCGTGGCGTGTTGTAGATCGCCGCCGAGGGGGCAGGGGGCAGCCCCTTGGGCGCGGGCGGCCCGATCAGCCCGTGGGCGGCGTCAAACTGCTGGCGTTCCCTGACCCGCCGGGCAATCTCGCGCGCCTCGGTGTGGGCGCGCACAATGCCCGCCACCGTATTGTCATCGGCAATGGCAATCGCCCCATGCCCGTCCAGCGCAGCGCGGCGCATGTACTCTTCGGGGTGCGAGGCCCCGGTCAGAAAGGTGAAATTCGAGGTGATGCACAGCTCGGCCAGCATAGGTCACAGCCTCTGTCTCGACAGGTCATAGCGAATCGCGGTAGATAGAACAAAAAGAGAACAAAATGCTGCCCGCATGTCAAATCGACGTATCCTCTCTCTGTGGTTCCCGCGTCTGGGGGCCGAACGCCTGATCCGACAGGAGCCTGCCCTGTGGGGGCAGCCGCTCGCGGTTCTGCGCGAGACCGGGCAGATGCAGGTGGTGTCGTCGCTCTCGGAAGAGGCCGCGCGCGAAGGTGTGCACACCGGCCAGCCACACCGCGATGCCCAGGCGCTGTGCCCCGGTCTGGTGACGCGGTTGCAGAACGCCCAGGCCGAAGCCGCGTTCCTGTCGACGTTGCGCCGCTGGGCGGTGCGGTTTTCCCCTTGGGTGGCGGAAGAGGCACCCTCGGCGCTGATGCTCGACATCACCGGCTGTGCGCATCTGTTCGGGGGCGAGCAGGGGGTGATCGACTCGGTGCAAGAGGGTTGCACATCGCTGGGCCTCACGGTGCTGGCAGGTCTTGCCGACACGCCGGGGGCGGCCTGGGCCCTGGCACGGTTCGCCGGACGGGGGGATATGCTGGTACATCGCAGCGGTGATGCCATTGATCAGGAGGCCCCCGCCACCCGTGTGCGCGCGGCACGACGGCGACGGCACTGGACCAAGGGCGGGCCTGCCCCGCAGGTCGGCGTGAAAGGTCCCGCGCGCTCGGCCATCGCGCCCCAGGGCCAGACCCGCACCGCGCTGGCGGACCTGCCGGTGGCGGGCCTGCGGCTGGATGCCGACACCCAGGCGCATCTGGCACGGCTGGGCCTGCGCAAGATCGGCGACCTCGCGGGCCAGCCCCGCGCCGCCGTGGCGCGCCGCTTTGGCAAGGGGCTGGTGTGGCGGCTGGATCAGGCGCTGGGCTCGGCGCCCGAACCGATTACGCCCGCCCGCGAGGCCCCGAATTTTGCCGTGCGCATGACCCTGCCCGAGCCGATTGGCCTGCGCGAGGATATCTCGGTCGGCATGCGCCGCCTGCTCGAGCGGCTCTGCACGCTCTTGGACGACCGGGGCAAGGCCGCGCGCCGGGTCCGGCTGCAGGCCTTCCGGGCAGATCAGGGCGTCGAATGGGTCGAGGTGGGCCTTGCGCGCCCCACATCGGTCAGTGATCGCATCCGCCCGCTTTTGGAGATGAAGCTGGACGAGATCGACGCAGGCTTTGGCATCGACATGTTGCGGCTTGAGGCGGTGCAGGTGGAACCGGCCAGAAAACGCCATATGGCGGGACGTCTTGAGGCGCAGACTACAGCCGCAAAACGGCTGGGCGATGGCGAAGCGCTGGAGGATCTGATCGGGCGACTGGGCGCGCGCACCGGGCTGGAGCGCATCACCCGGCTGCATCCTGCCGACAGCCACCTGCCGGAAAAAAGCGCCAAGGTTCTGGCGGCGGCCTGGGCCGGGCCGCATGATGCGCCCTGGCCTGTGCCTGCGACCCCGCGCCCGGTCCGGATCTGGCGCCCCGAACCGGTCAATGCGCCGGACAGCCCCTATCCGCCGGGGCAGTTCCGCTGGCGCGGGCGGGACATGCATCTGGCCCTGGCGACAGGGCCGGAACGGATTACCCCGGAATGGTGGCTGGACGATCCCGACTGGCGCAGCGGCGTGCGCGATTACTGGCGGGTGACCTGTGCAGAGGGCGACCGGCTGCACATGTTCTATGCCCATGGCGATGCCATGTCCGCAGGCTGGTTCTGTCACGGCAGTTTTGCCTGAAGTCTTTGAGATGTCTGGAGAAAAAGGAGGGCCCTAAGGCCCTCCGGCGACACAGACTGGGTGGGGGCAAGAACGCCGCGCCGCCGGAGGTAGCGTTTGTTTCGCTATGACCTCAATATGCAGGTGGCTTGCGGCGACAAGAGGGAGAGTAGGGGGCCATTTGCCGAATAAGTTGCGGCAAAAACTGGGCAGGGTTGATTTTTTATGAAACCGGGGTGAGGGTGGAGATATGAATGCACAGCCGCCTATTCCTTTCAGCAAACCCTCGCAAATCCCTGCGCAGGTGGCCTTTCACCGAACAGAGCTCAGCGTCATCCTGTCCTTGTACGGCCGCATGGTCGCTGCCGGAGAGTGGCGCGATTATGGCATTTCCTCTTTGCGCGAGGTGGCGGTGTTCTCAATCTTTCGGCGCACGGCGGAAAATCCGCTGTATCGGATCGAGAAACGCCCCAAGTTGCGCAATCGCCAGGGGCTTTATGCGGTGATCGGCATGGATGGCCAGGTCCTGAAACGCGGGCACGATCTGAAGACCGTGCTGCGCGTTCTGGAGCGCAAGCTGATCCGGCCTGTTGATTGATTGCGCGCCCAAGGGGCGCACAGGATATCTCGTCACCGGGCCTTTGGCCCGTCTCCTCGGGGGGGCCTCCGGCGGGAGTATTTCTGGCAAGATGAAGCCGGGGGGGCGTTCAGGCGGCCAAGCGTTTGGCCATCACGCACAGAAGTTCGAACATGATTGAGACCCCGAGGAAGGCGGTGCCACCGCTTTCGTCGAAGGGCGGTGAAACCTCGACCATATCCGCGCCGATGATGTTGAGGCCATCAAGCTCGCGGACCACCTGAAGGGCCTGGAAGGAGTTCGGACCGCCGACCTCGGGCGTGCCGGTGCCCGGGGCATAGGTCGGGTCGACAAAATCGATGTCGTAAGAGACATAGGTGTCACCGGTGCCAACGATCTCGCGCGCCTCGGCCATGACATCGGCCACGCCGCGTTGAAAGAACTCTTCAATCTTGATGATGCGAATGCCGACGCTGGCGGCAAAGTCGATGTCTTCGCGGTCATAGGCCGTGCCGCGAATGCCGATCTGTACCACGCGTCTGGGATCCAGAAGCCCCTCTTCCACGGCGCGGCGGAATGGGGTGCCATGGGTGTACATGGTGCCGCCGAAATAGCTGTGAAACAGGTCCGTGTGGCTGTCGAAATGCACCATGCCGACGGGGGCATCTGCCGCAAGCGCCCGCAGGATCGGCAGCGAGGACAGGTGATCGCCGCCAGCCGTCAGAGGCGTGATGCCACGCGCCTTGAGATCGGCGTAAAAGGCCGTGATCCGGTCCATGCTGTCGGGAATATCCGCCGGGTTCGGGCCGACGTCGCCCATGTCGGCGCAGTTCACCAGCTCGAAAGGGCGCACGCCGGTCGCGCCGTTCTCGGCGCGGATCATGGTCGAGGCGTCCCGCAGTTGCCGTGGCCCGTGGCGCGGGCCGGGGCGATTGGTGGTGCCGCTGTCCCAGGGCACGCCAACGATGCCCACCTGCACATCCTGCACGCGCGGGTGGTCAAAGCCCAGATGCGGCAGGCGCATGAAGCTGGGCACTCCGGCAAAGCGGGGCAGATCCATGCCTGAGACGGGTTTGAAAAAGGGATCACTCATGGCAGGTCCTTTCCGGAGGGGCGTTTGTGCGAGGTCACGGGACCGTCGCCCTGTTTTTCGATTCGGGCAATGGCCGTTTCGATGTTTTCATGCACTACTGCCATGTGGTGCGCGTTGGCGTGGATCAGGGTCTCTGCGTCGACGACCAGGGCGACGTGGCCTTTCCAGAACAAAAGGTCACCGCGCGCGTAACCACCCGTTGCATCAGGGAAAGACGCCTCTTGCAGGTCGCTGTCTCTTGGGCAGGCTCTGCCAGCGGCATGGAACGCCAGTTGCACCAACCCCGAGCAATCAATGCCACAGGCGCTGTCGCCCCCCCACAGATACGGTGAACCAAGACACATCTCGGCGATTGCAACAGGGTCTTCGGCGACCCAGGACAAAGGGGCAAGATGCCGGTCAGGCACCCAGCCGGCAGGGGTCTTTGCAAAACCACCTTCGACCTGATCAACACAGAGTTCGCTGAAAAAGCTCAGAAACATCAGATCTTGTGATTTGAAATCCGGTGAGGTGTAGGCATGGGTGGCACGTGTGCGCACCCGGTGCGTTGGCCATTGGTTCTGCGTGAGATAGTCAGCCTTGATATATCCCGCATAGTCGTCAACCGGGTCGAACCCGAAAGCCCAGCCCTGATGAAACTCAAGAACCGTGAACCCCTGACCAAAGCGCAGTTGCTTGTCCCGGGATTGCCCCGGTCCTGACAGCAAATCTGCCACCGGCACGCAAATGCGCCACAGCGTTCCGTCCGTGAAGACGGGGGACTGGACCGCGCCCTCAAGACCGCTATGCGCCACCCTGTCATTGGCGGGCAGGAACCGCCGGTCCATCACAGCCCCAGCATCTCGGGCAGCGCCTGCAAGAGTGCGCGCGCGCCCATGCCGGTGCCGCCTTTGCTGCGCGCCGGGGCGGGGCTGGGGTTCCAGCCGTAGATGTCGAAATGGGTATAGCGCGGGTTTTCCGTAAACCGGCGCAGGAACAGCGCGGCGGTGATCGACCCGGCAAAGCCCCCTTTGGGCGCATTGTCGAGATCGGCAATGCCCGGTTCGATCATCTTTTCATACGGCTCCCAGAAGGGCATGCGCCAGACCGGGTCCGAGACCTCGGTGGCGGTTTTGGCCAGGGCCTCGGCGATATCGTCGTCATTGGTGAAAAACGGGGACAGGTCCGGCCCCACCGCGACGCGGGCAGCACCGGTCAGTGTCGCCATGGAGATCACCAGGTCCGGGTCATCCTCATCCGCGCACGTCAGCGCGTCGGCCAGCACCAACCGCCCCTCGGCGTCGGTGTTGTTGATCTCAACCGTCAGCCCCTTGCGCGAGGTCAGGATGTCGCCGGGGCGAAAGGCATTGCCCGAGACCGCGTTCTCGACCGCCGGGATCAGCACCCGCAATTGCAGCGGCAGGTTCAGCGCCATGATCATGCGGGCCAGGCCCAGCACCGTGGCTGCGCCGCCCATGTCCTTTTTCATCAGGCCCATCGAGGCCCCGGGTTTGAGGTTCAGGCCACCGGTGTCAAAACAGACGCCCTTGCCAACCAAGGTCAGCTTTGGGCCTGTGTCGCCCCACCGCATATCGATCAGCCGCGGTTCTTCGTCCGCGGCACGCCCAACCGCGTGGATCATCGGGAAATTCTGCTCGATCAGCGCGTCGCCCCGCACCACGGACAGGGATGCGTCAAAGGTGGTGGCGAGATCCCGGACCGCCTGTTCCAGGGCTTCGGGCCCAAGGTCCGATGTGGGGGTGTTGATGAGATCACGGATCACCCCTTCGGCTGCGGCGATGGCTTCGATTCGTTGTGCATCCACGCCTTCGGGACAGATCAGCCGTGCAGTGCTGCCGGATTGGATGGCGTACCGGTCAAAGGCGTAGCCTGACAACAGCCAGCCCAGGGCCTCGGTTTCGATGTCTCCTGCTGGCAAGGCACCCGCCAGCGCATAGGTGCCCTTGGGCAGGTTTGCGGCCGCTGCTGCCAGGGGAAAGCGTCCTTGGGCGCGGCTGGCGGCATCCCCATATCCGGCGATGGCCAGCGCCGGGGCGCCCTTGGCATCAGGCACCACTTGCGCGCTGCCGATCACCGGCTTGAACCCCACCGTGTCCAGCCATGTCGCCGTTGTTTGGGATTGCGCCTTGCGCCAGCCGTCATACCCGTCCTTATCGACGATGTGCAAAGGGATGGCGGGGCTGTCGGGCTTGGCAAATGTCAGCGGCATGGGCGTCCTGTTCGAGCAATTCGTGTCCCGCCAGCCTATCTGCTTCGGCTCAACCTGCAAGCGCGATCACAGGCTCATGCCCTGCAAATCCCAAATTTCACTGAGCGAGGATTTGCCGCTGCGCATCAGCCGCATTTGCGTTGCAGCCAGCGCGACCTGATCCCCCGTGGCGATACAGCTCAGCACGTCATCAGCCACCATGGTCAGCGTGTCCAGCCCCACCTGATCTGCAATGGCAAGCAACAAGCGCGTGTTTTTCCGCATCTCGTCCATCTGGTCGGCCAAGTAACTTGTCTGGACCTGCTCCAACCTCAACGCCAAATCCCGCATCGCACGCGAGACTACGTCCCTTGCAGCCGTTTCACCCAATTGCCGTTTCAACTGAACAACACGGTCCGGATTGAGGCATACATGCTCATCCGGCCTCAGTTGGCATACCTGTTCCACACTCTCACCCATTTGTATTTCACCCACACCGGGGTCGAATTTGCCGCCAAGAAGTATCCAAATCGTTAGGGCGCGGCCAAATTTCCACTCGAAATTCGTAAGATTTGAGACTATCCCCACTGAAACCGGGATGCTGAGGAGAGACGATGCAACACGCCAAGCCACTGCCCAACTATCTGGTCCAGCGCTTTCAGGGGTGGAAAGCCACCACCTACGAGAAAAACCAAAGCTGGTACCGTCACCTGATGACCCAAGGACAACATCCGCGCGCCATGATCATCTCGTGCTGTGACAGCCGTGTGCATGTGACCTCGATCTTTGGTGCCGATCAGGGCGAGTTCTTCATCCACCGCAATATCGCCAATCTGGTGCCGCCCTATGAGCCAGACGGCAACAAGCACGGGACCTCGGCCGCAATTGAATACGCCGTCACCGCGCTCAAGGTGGCGCATGTGGTGGTCATGGGGCACTCGCAATGCGGCGGCGTGCGCGGCTGCATGGACATGTGCGAAGGCAATGCACCGGCCTTGGAAAGCAAAGAGAGCTTTGTCGGGCGCTGGATGGACACGCTGCGTCCCGGGTACGAAAGGGTCTCCAAGATTAAGGACAGCGACAAACGCGCCAGCGCACTGGAACGCGAATCGGTCCTGGTGTCGCTGGAAAACCTGATGAGCTTTCCTTTTGTCGCCGACCGCGTGCAGTCCGGCGAATTGACACTGCACGGTCTGTGGCACGATATCGGCGAAGGCGGCTTGGAATGCTACAACGCCCAAAGCGCCGCCTTCGAACCCGTTTGACCCTGTGAAAAAGAAGAAAACGGTCCTGCCGGGATGGCGGGACCGTTTTCTCTTGTGCGAAACAAACGGAAGAAGTTTTGCCTGGGGGGCGTTTAGATGAAGAGGTTCTCTTCGGTCTCTTCGCACACAAGCAAGGCGCGCAGACGGCGCTGACGGGCCTTATCGAGAAGCGATGCTCCGGGTTGGCCGGCAGTTTCGATACGGGGGGTGTAGAACTCTTTGCGCATTGTGTCAGTCTCCTAAGCGTTTTGCCCTTGCTTGATGAGATTAACTATGCGGACGAACTGTGGCCAAAATCGTACGAAATGAGGCGACAGCATGGCAAATAGACCCGAAAACGGAAACAGTCCGTTCGGATTTTAGCAACATTATCAGTTGGTTAACGCGTTGGTAAACCTGTGCCCCTCTTCTGGCAAGGAATTAGGGCATTTCTTTTGACACTTTGCGGAAACACTGTGTTTGGCGTGGCAGAAATGGGGCAGCTTAACCCTGTGCTAACCCTGTTGCGCCACGGTTCAGACCATGGAACAGCAGCAAGTTCACCTTCAATTGCCGGAACCCATGTTGCGGGCGGCGGCCGCGCTGGCGAAAGACGCGGACATCAGCGTTGGCCAATTGGTGCGCTGTGCGCTCGAGGCCGAGACCAAGCGCCGCACCACCCCTGCGAAGACGCCCAAACGGGCGGATGAGCCGCTCCTCGCCTCCTTGCGGAAGCTCCTCGCACGCGATCTTGCTGTGGCAGTAAGCTGGCCTGACCTGACAACACGGCTTGCAGACAAGGGCTTCGCTTTTCGCGAGGCCGGGGGCGCTCTTGCCCTGCACAGCCACCCAGCGGGGACACGGCTGTGTAAAGCCTCGGAGCTTGGGTATGGCTACGCCGCGCTCTTGCGCCGGTTTGGCAAGCCGTTCCCAGGCCACAGTCATCAGAAACTTGCAGAGCGTGTGATCGGGGCCTCCTCTGCCTGTGAAGAAGTGCTTGACCCCGATCCATAGAAAAAGGGCGCCCCGCAGGACGCCCCTTGCCAAACTCAAATATCGCAGGCTCAGCCCTTTTTCAGAACTTCCCGGCCCAGCGTTTCCGCAATCTGCACCGCGTTCAGCGCAGCACCTTTGCGCAGGTTGTCCGAGACGCACCACAGGTTGATGCCGTTCTCAACGGTCGAATCCTGGCGGATGCGGCTGATGAAGGTGGCAAAGTCTCCGACGCATTCGCGCGGGGTGACATAGCCACCGTCTTCGCGCTTGTCGATCACCATGATGCCGGGCGCTTCGCGCAGGATGTCGCGCGCTTCGTCTTCGTCGAGGAACTCTTCGAATTCGATGTTCACCGCTTCCGAGTGGCCCACAAATACCGGCACCCGCACGCAGGTCGCAGTCACTTTGATCGAGGTGTCGACGATTTTCTTGGTCTCGGCGACCATCTTCCACTCTTCCTTGGTCGAGCCATCGTCCATGAAGACGTCGATGTGGGGAATGACGTTGAACGCGATGTCCTTGGTGTAGACCTTGCGCTGATAGTCGTCGGTGGGGTTGTACTGCGCCTTGGTCTGATCCCACAGCTCGTCGATGGCATCCTTGCCCGAGCCCGAAACCGACTGATAGGTCGACACGACAACACGCTTGATTTTGGCGCGGTCGTGCAGCGGTTTCAGCGCCACAACCATCTGCGCGGTCGAGCAGTTGGGGTTGGCGATGATGTTTTTCTTGGAATAGCCGTGGATCGCATCGGCATTACACTCCGGCACGATCAGCGGCACATCGGGGTCGTAGCGGTAAAGCGACGAGTTGTCGATCACCACGCAGCCTGCCTTGGCCGCGATGGGGGCATAGACCTTGGTCGCGTCTGACCCAATGGCAAACAGCGCCATATCCCAGCCCGCAAAATCGAACTGTTCGATGTCCTGGGTCTTGAGGGTCTTGTCACCAAAGCTGACTTCAGTACCCAGCGAACGACGGCTGGCAAGAGCGGCGATTTCATCCACCGGGAACTGGCGCTCGGCCAGGATGTTCAGCATTTCGCGGCCCACGTTGCCCGTGGCACCGGCGACAACAACACGATAACCCATGTTATCTCTCCAATATTGCGACGCGCCCTATTAGCGCCGATTCCCCTTGGGCAAAAGGGGGCGCTCTTGGTTTTTCGTGAAGTGGGACATTTCGCACCGCGATCAATGCGGCTCAGCCCTCGTCCAAAAGCCCGCGATAGAGATCGACCAGCGCGTCCGCCTCGCGGTCCAGCCCGAACTGCGCCTGCGCCCGCTGCCGCCCCGCAGCCCCCATCGCGCCCAGGTCGCGCCTCAGCATCCTGCCAACCGCCTGGGTCAGGGCCGGGGCGTCATCCTTGGCCACGATCTCACCGCAGTCCTGGCTGACAAAATCGCGGAACGCGCCGACATCTGTCGCCACCACGGGCACCTCGCAGGACAGGGCTTCCAACGGGGTCAGCCCGAACCCCTCCAAAAGAGAGGGCGCCACATAGAGCGACAGGGCATTGTACGCCCTTGGCATCTCAGCCAGGGGACGCTCGTCCTTGAACAGGATGCGCTCCTCCAGCCCCGCCTTGGCGATCCGCGCTTTCAGCGCCTTGCCATAGGCGTCATTGTCCGGCGTGATCCGCCCCATGATAATGGCCGTGTACTCCGGGTGATCCGGCAGCAACTCGCACATCGCCTCGACAAAATGATGGGTGCCCTTTTTCTCGCGCACCCGTCCAAAACAGCCAATCAGTTTCTGATCGCCTGCGCCAAAGATGTCTGACGACGCAGGCGCAAACACCTCGGTGTTGACCCCGTGCGGGATGATCACCGGGTCCCCCGGCATCACCGCGGCATTCTGCGGGGCCGTTGCAACAATGGCGTCCATCTTCGACACCATCCACCGGGTCAATCCCCCGCGCTTGCGCGGCGAGGATGAGGTGAAAACCAGCTTCAACCGCATCAACCCCAATGTCCGCAGCAGAATGCCCAGCATCATTTCATTGTTGCGCCGTGCGTGCCAGACGCGCATCCGGCGCTTGAGAAACGGCAGCTTCCACACAGGCACAAAGGGCAGCCCCTCGGGCAGCGCAACGCCGGTCGCCACGATGCCGATCTTCTTCACCTGATATGGCACCAGCGCAATCACCGTCGCCGTCACACCCGACAAGCGCCGGTTCAGGTTCGGGGCAATGACCTCGATCTCATCAGCCATGGGATCAGTCCGTTCTGTCCTGGCTGAACAGGTAGATCGCGACACCCACAAGGGTCAGCAACCCGAACAGGACAAACAATGTCTGATAGGCCAGCACTGGCGCGCTGTCTGCCATCGCGCCGTGCAGCTTGCCCGACAGGGGCTGCATCACGCCAACGCCGCCGATGCCAAAGAGGTTCAAAAGCGTCACGCCGCGCCCCGTCAGATGCGGGGGAAAGAAACTGCGGGCATGGGCAATGATGACCGGAAACGACGCGCCGCAGAACCCCACGGCCGCCATCAGCGCAATGGCCGTGACCGGGCCGCTCTCGATGAACCACGCCAGAGCAAAGCAACTCAGCGCGACCAGCGTGTTGCCGACAACGATCACCCACTTGCGGGTGCCAAATATCCGGTCCGAGGGGCCATAGACCAGCGTTCCGCCGATCATCGCCAGCCCCATCACCAGCGTCGCCGTGCCGATCTGGCCGGTTGTCATGGCAAAGACATCACCCAGATAGGGGCCAATCCACAGGCCCCGGATTCCGGCCGCGGGCATGTAATTGACAAACATCAGCGGGAACAACAGCCACAGCGCCGGCATCTTCAACAGATCCAGAACCGATCCTTTTTCGTCATGCTCGACCTTGGGCGGGTCCTTGACCATCAGCCCCAGACCGATCGCCGTCACCGCGCTGAACGCGGCAAGCGCCACCAGCGACATGCGCCAGCCGATTGCCTCGGCGGCCCAGGCCATCGGATAGGACGCCACGAGATTGCCGACCGAGCCGACGCCCAGCATCAGCGCCGCCAGCGTGGCAAACTGCGCCGCCGGATAGCTGCGCGCAAAGATGTAATAACTCGCCATCAGCACGGGCGAACAGCCGATCCCGATCAGCGCCATGGCGACATTGATATGCGCGGGCGTTGTCGCGAAAGAGAACAACAGTGCCCCGCCACCGCCGCCGATCAGCAGCAGCGCCGACGAGGTCAATCGCGGCCCGATCCGGTCCAGCGCGGCCCCCACCGGGATCTGCATCGCCGCAAAGATCAGAAACCAGAGCCCCGAGGCAAAGGCCAGATCCTCGGGCGTTGCCCCGATATCGGTCTTCAGGACCTGCGTCAGCACCGCCAGAAACGAGCGAAAGAACTGGCTCAGCACATAGGCAAAGCACAACAGGATCAGGTCAGCGCGCATCTTCGGGTCCCCTCGACAAGTCCCAAGACATGACCCCAGCCACGCATGAAAGGCAAGAGGTCGCTTCACGTGCTTGTGCGCCATCGTGCGTTGTACTGATCCGAACCGCGCCCACCTACGTATCAATAGAAAGGGACAGCTTTGAACCATGGACCAGCATTTGCCGCATTCAACCCAAGATTTTTATAAAAACCTGCCCCGCATTGCGGAGTTTTCCCGTCTCGCAGCGCCTGATGCCTATATGCCTCTGCCCGATGATTGGGTGGTGGGCGTGGCGGATATTGTCGGCTCCACCAACGAGATTGCCGCCGGGCGCTACAAGGTTGTGAACATGGTCGGCGCTGCGGTGATCTCTGCCCAGCTTAATGCCGCCGAGCTCAGGCCCGTGCCCTACATTTTTGCCGGGGACGGTGCAGGCTTTGCGGTCTGGCCAACGCAACGCGTGGCCGCCGAACGCGCGCTCCTGGCGGTGCAGCATTGGGCCGAGCAAGAGTTCTCGATCACCCTGCGTGTTGCCATGGTCACCGTCGCCGACATCCGTCGCGCTGGACAGGACGTGCGCGTTGCGCGCCACGCTCCGTCCGAGGCGGTCGACTTTGCCATGTTCTCTGGCGGTGGGCTGGCCTGGGCCGAAACCCAGATGAAAGCCGGCAACCTGCGCATGCTCGACACGCCTGATCCTGTGACAGCCCCCGACCTCACCGGCCTCTCGTGCCGTTGGTCCAACATGGACGCGCAAAACGGAACCATCTTGTCGCTGGTCATGAAACCCAGCGCCGGCGTCTCGCCCGAGGCCTTTGCCAAGGTCGCGCAAGACGTCATCCGCACCACCGATGGCAATGACCGTGGCGGCCACCCGGTCCCTGACGATGGCCCCGGCTTCGGGTTCCCGCCACCGGGCCTTGGGATCGAGGCCCAGGCCCAGCACGGCACGCGCCCCGTTTGGCTGAAGAAACTGTCGCTTCTGGCGCTGAACCTGATGATCTTTGTGATCTTCTCCGCGCGCCTGCGCATGGGCAGGTTCAACTCAACGGACTATCGCCGCAGCATTGGCCCCAACGCCGATTTCCGCAAATTCGATGACGGCTTGAAAATGACCCTCGATTGCGACGCCCAGGCGCAGGCGCGGATCGAAGTGGTTCTGAAAGAGGCCGCAGAGCAGGGCCTCGTCAACTATGGTCTGCACACGCAGGCGCAGGCCATGATGACCTGCCTTGTGCCCTCTGCGACCGATGCCGGGCACATGCACTTTGTCGATGGCGCGTCCGGCGGCTATGCGCTTGCCGCCGCCAAACTGGATCAGGCCTTGCCCGCGTAATCTCTCAACGCAAACCCCGTGCGATCTCGCAGATCACATCATAGGCCATCATGACATCCTCGCGCGTGGCATCGAAATGCCCGGCCTGAAACCGGATCGCCAGCGCCCCGTCCACGCGGGTCTGCGTCAGGTAGATACGGCCATCGTCATTGATCGCATTGACCAGCCGAAGATTGAGCGCGTCGAGGTCTTCCGCCCCTTCAGGCGCATAGCGGAACGTCCAAAGCGACCACATCGGCGGTGTCACGATCTCGAAATCCGGCTCCCGCGCCAGCCTGTCGTGCAGCTCTCGCGACCACGCGACGTGGTTGCGAATCCTGCCGCGTAACCCGTCCAGACCGTATGAGCGAATGAGAAACCACAGCTTGAGCGCGCGGAACCGCCGTCCCAGCGGCACCGACCATTCCGAATAATTGATGATCCCATCCTTGCCATGGGTCTTCAGGTACTCCGGGCTGATCGCCAGGGTGCGCGTCAGATCTTCGGGCGAGCGCACAAAATGCACCGACCCATCAAACTGTCCGCCAATCCACTTGTAAGGGTTAAAGACCAGACTGTCGGCGTGCTCGACACCGTCCCACAGCGGCCGGAACTCGGGGCAGATCATCGCATTCCCGGCCCATGCCGCGTCAACATGCACGTAAAGCCCGTGCTTTTTGGCAACCGCGATACAGTCGGCAATCGGGTCCGTCGCACCGGTGCCCGTGCCGCCAACGCACAAGATGACGCCAGCCGGCACCATGCCCGCATCCAGATCGGCCCGGATGGCCGCATCCAGCGCCGCCGGGTCCATGCCCCTTTGCGCACCTGCAATCGGGATGCGGATCAGGTTGTCCTGACCAATGCCCGAAATCCAGATCGCCCGGTCAATCGACGTGTGCACCTCGGAACTGGCATAGATGCGCAGAGGTTTCTGTCCGGGCAGCCCTTCGATGTTACCGGCCCAGCCCAGTGCCTTTTCCCGCATTGTCAGCACGGCGGCCAGTGTGGCGCCACTGGCGCTGTCCTGAATGACGCCGTGGAAACCCTCGGGCAACCCCATGCCCTGACGCAACCAATCCAGAACGCGGGTTTCCATCTCGGTCGCGGCGGGCGAGGTCTGCCACAGCATGCACTGTGCAGACAGGTTGGCGATCATGTAATCGGCCAGCACCGTTGGCGGGGTCGCATTGGTCGGGAAATAGGCAAAAAAGCGGGGATGCTGCCAATGGGTGATGCCCGGCATGACGATGCGTTCGAAATCGGCAAAGATCTCTTCCATGTCGGTGCCCGTATCCGGCGGGGTCACGGGGAGCGCATTGAATACCTCGCCCGGTGCCACCTGTGCCCGGACCGGACGGTCGCGAATGGTTTCGTGATAGCTCTTGGCCCAATCCGCGAACTTTGCACCCCACTTGGCAAAATCATCCCAGTTCATGGCGTCTCCCTCAGATTTTCATGCTGCTTTTGTTTAACAAGTTAACAAAGTGCGACAACGTTGACAACCCAATCCATATTGCCCTTTTGAATGGCAACGTGCATGAATGATCTATGGCGTCAAAGACTAAAAACCCGTCCACCACCCGATCCCTCCCCATCGCGCTCCTGCGCGCCCGAGAACGTGTCATGTGGCCGATCCGCGGAATGCTGGCCGATGCCGGTGTCACCGAACAGCAATGGCGGGTCCTGCGTGTGCTGGACGAAGAGGGGCCGATGGACCCGACGTCAATCGCTGAACGCGCGGTTCTGTTGCTGCCCAGCCTGACACGCATCCTGCAGAAACTCGAAGACAAAGGCTTTGTCACCCGCGAGCGTGATGAATCCGACCGCCGTCGCCAGATCATCCGCGCGACGGAAACGGGACGCCACATCATCGCCGTCAACATGGACACCTCTCGCAAGATTCTGACCGACCTGCGGGAACGGCTGGGCGATGATCGCCACGAAGTGCTGATCGACCTCCTGAATGAGCTGACCGCGCTCGACGACTAGGGCTCAGCCCACCCGTCGCAATTTCCAAGCCACCACCATCACCGCAATCGCGGGGATCAGGATCGTGCGTGCGACATCCCACAGGCTCGCCTGCCAGCGCCAGCGGCCAAGGGTTTGGATGTTATCGCGCATGTCCAGCAGCTCCATGCCAACACCCAGCAACAGCGCCCCGCTCAGGGCTGCCACAAAGGGTGCCAACCGCACCCCCCTGCGGCACCACAGAACGGCGATCCCCACCAGCAGCAAGCCAATCAGCACATGCAGGATATCCCGGTCTATCGGCAAAACATCGGACAGCCAAAGCTTGAACGCCTGATAGTCCGAGCTTTGCAAATCCATGCCTAGGGGCTTGCCCCGGCCTGCTCCAGCACCGCCAATTCGGGGCGGCCGAGCCGGTCCAGCAGGTCCAGCGCCTTGCTGCGGCACGCCGGACCCTTCCAGCCTTCGGGAAAGAAATGCGGCGGCAGGTCGGCATGGGAAAACAGCGCCTTGCGCCAGACATGCACGAGGATCGTGCGCAGCGTCGCGATCTGCAACGGGCCAAGCGGCGGCATGGCCTCGCACTTGGCCGCAAACCGGTCCAGCGCGATCTCAAGGTCTTCATAGGCCAGCATCACCGGCGCAGGCGCGATCTTGTGGCGCAGCCAGTCAGGCACATGATCCACGATGCCCACCATGGTCAGGCTGTCCGGCACCGTCTCAGCCTGGGCAGAGGTCAGGAACACTCCCGGCGCCACCGGCAGCACGCCTTTACGGCGCATCGCCTTGTCCCGGGCCCCCTTGCCGCCCTGCCGCGCCGGGGGGGCGACGCTCAATTGCCAGGCCTCAGGGGTGTCGAGACTGCGCTGATAGATCCTCGGGCTGGCGGCGCGGCTTTGCGCCAGGCCACTTTCGGTCAACGAGTAGTGGCTGGCGCGCCCTTCACGTTCGCTCTGAATCCAGCCATCTCCCCGCAACCGGTGCAACGCCACCCGCATGGCCTCGGGCTTGATGCCCATCGGCTCGGTCAGGCGTGACAGCACCGCGCCGCTGATCCGGTCACCGGGGCGCTGGGCGAGATCGCCAAAAATGGTCACGATGATCGACCACACCCGCTGATTGCGGTTGTAGGTCAGAACTTCGACGCTCTCGGCAAACCAGGTTTTGGGGTCTTCACGCATGCCCATTCAATATCCGGGCTTGCGGTGTTTGGCCAGAGCACCCGTAGGTCGGACAAACTTTGTCCGACCTACCCCGACACCTCAGTAGGCGTTCATGGTCAGCAGCTCGTATTCCGCAACCATCTCGTCATCCTGATTGGTCAGGGTCACGTGCCAGCGCACCTCGCCGTACTCATCATT
The DNA here is from genome assembly GCF_003990645.1 of Shimia sediminis. GTDB lineage: Bacteria > Pseudomonadota > Alphaproteobacteria > Rhodobacterales > Rhodobacteraceae > Shimia > Shimia sediminis. The sequence goes on along the minus strand of NZ_RYZK01000005.1, from coordinate 188,784 downwards.
GCGCGGGGTCTTTTTCTTGACCGTCAGGCGCACCTTGATGCTGTCCCCGGCCGAGACCGGCTTCATAAAGCGCAAGTTGTCCAGACCGGTGTTGGCCAGAACAGGCCCTTCGTTCGGCTCGACAAACAGACCCGCCGCAAAGCTGAGCAACAGATAACCATGCGCCACGCGCCCCGGAAAGAACGGGTTCCGCTCGGCGGCCTCCTGATCCATGTGGGCATAGAAGGTGTCACCGGTGAAATTGGCGAAATGCTCGATGTCGTCCATCGTGACGGTGCGCGGCTCGGTGTGCAGCGTTTCGCCAATCGACACCTCGTGAAAGCTGCGCGTGAAGGGATGCGCCGGGCCTTTGATCTCTGTGCCACCGGGCACCCAGGTGCCACCAATCGCCGAAAGGATATCGGGTGAACCCTGAATGGCGGTGCGTTGCATATAGTGTTTCACACCGCGCACGCCGCCCATTTCCTCGCCACCACCGGCACGACCGGGGCCACCATGCACCATATGGGGCAGGGGCGAGCCATGGCCGGTCGACTCTTTCATCGAGTCGCGGTTGTTAAAGTACAGACGCCCATGATAGGCGCCTGCGCCAATCGCCACCTGACGCGCCACATCGGCGTCATGGGTGATGACCGAGGCCACAAGCGAGCCCATGCCCTTGTTGACCAGCTCAATCGCGTGATCGACATCGCGGTAGCCCATGATCGTGCTGACCGGGCCAAAGGCCTCGGTGTCATGCACGCGCTCGGCGCTGTCGGGGTTGGCGCAATGGAACAGCATCGGCGGCACAAAGGCGCCTTTCTCGGCGTCCGCCCCATCCACGATAAAATTCTCCGGATCGCCAAACACGCGCTCCGCTTCCTGACCGATGATCGCGGCCTTCTCCAGCACGTCACGTTTCTGACCGCCAGAGACCAGCGCCCCCATGCGGGTGGTGTCCAGACGCGGATCACCGATCACGGTTTTGGCCAGCCGGTCCGACAGCGCTTCGATCACCGCCTGAACGGTGTTTTCCGGCGCAATGATGCGGCGGATCGCGGTACATTTCTGCCCCGCCTTGGTGGTCATCTCACGCTGCACTTCTTTCACGAACAGATCGAACTCGGGCGTTCCCGGCACCGCATCCGGCCCGAGGATCGAGGCGTTGAGGGAATCCTGCTCCGCCACAAACCGTACCGAGTTCTCCAACAGGATCGGGTTTGACCGCAGCTTCAGCGCGGTATCGGCAGAGCCGGTAAAGCTGACCACATCCATCATGCCCAACCGGTCCAGCATGTCGCCCAGACCGCCCGAAACCAATTGTACGGACCCCGCAGGCATCAGCCCGGACTCGATCATCAGCCGCACGCACAGCTCGGTCACGTAACACGAGTTGGTGGCAGGTTTCACGATACAAGGCACACCCGCCAGAATGGTGGGCGCCAGTTTTTCCAGCATGCCCCAAACCGGAAAGTTATAGGCGTTGATATGCACCGCAACACCCTGCAAGGGCGTGCAGATGTGCTGCCCCAGGAATGTGCCGTTGCGCGACAGTTGCTCAATCTCACCGTCCAGATAGACATGCCCGTCCGGCATCTCGCGACGGCCTTTCGAGGCAAAGACCAGCATGGTGCCGATGCCGCCATCAATGTCGATCATGTGGTCGGACTGCGTGGCACCTGTGTCAAACGAAAGATCATACATCGCCTGACGATGCTCGCGCAGGTACAGCGCCACGGCCTTCAGCATCCGCGCGCGGTCGTGAAAGGTCATCTTGCGCAGGGCAGGGCCACCCACATTGCGCCCGTAGTCCAGCATCGCCTGCACGTCGAGATCATTGTTGCCCGCGCTGGCGATCACCTCGCCGGTGACGGCACTGGCAATGTTGCGCGCGCCCGCGCCGGGGGCCAGCCACTCACCTGCGGCAAAGCTGGAAATCTGTTGGACAGTCATTTCTTGTCTCCTCGTCCTGTCGCATCCCGCGACGTTCGAATCCGGTCTTTGCCGGACAGTCTAATACACGACCGAACGGTCGGTCAATGAGTTTGCGACACGAGACCCACTCAACGTCTGCTGATACGTGTCCCTGTCGCGGCGGGCCAAAATTCTTCAAAGAATTTTGCCAAGGCTTTTTCAAAAGCCTTGGTCCCCAAAAGTGGTCAGGCGGCCTCCCGGATCACTAGCGGGAAAACCATGCCAATGAAGTCTGACGGCCTAACCCAAACGTGCGGGCAGGCTGGCAAAGCCCCGGAACCGCAGACGGCCTCCGCGCAGCGCTCCGGGCAGGATCTCGTAGTTCGGATAACGCTCCAGGAAACGCCCCACCGCAATGCGTCCCTCCATGCGGGCCAGCGTCAGGCCGACACAGGTATGCGCGCCGCCAGCAAAGGCGATGTGCTTGTTCGGGCGGCGGTCCAAAACCATCTCATCGGGGTTCGGGAACTGTGCCGGGTCGCGGTTTGCGCCGCCCATGCACAGGTGAATATCCGTGCCTTTGGGAATGGTGAACCCGTGCATCTCAACCTCGGCTGTGGTCAGCCGGTTGCCAAACTGGTTCGGGCTTTCCATGCGCAGGAACTCATCCACCGCCGTGGTGATCAGCTGCGGATTGGCAATCAACTCGGCGCGTTTGTCCCGGTGCTGATCCAGCAAGGCAATCGAATTGCCGATCAGATTGGTTGTGGTCTCATGCCCTGCGTTCAGGATGAAGATACAGTTCTGATACAGCTCGACCTCGGTCAGGTGATCGCCCTCGGTGTGGATGAGCCGCGTCAGCACATCCACTTCCGGGTCACGCGGGTTGGCCTTGCGATCCTCGATGATGTCGCGCAGGAAGACCTTGAAATCCGTGACGGACTGGTTGCCGAGCGCCTCCTCTTCCGGCGTCAGCGCAGGCTCCAAGGCCCCGAGAATGGCCAGCGACCAGTCCCGCAGCGGATCGCGCAACTCATGGGGAATGCCCAGCAGGTTGCCAATCACCTCAATCGGGATCGCGCCCGCAAAGGCCTCGATCAGCTCAACCTCTGCCTGACCGTCCATCTCGTCCAGCAGGCCCGCGATCAGCGTTTCCAGCCCCGGCTCCATCTGCGCCAGCGCGCGGGGGGTCATCGCCCCCACCATCACCTTGCGCACGCGGGTGTGCAGCGGCGGATCGTTGAACACCAGCGAATTGGTGTGGTGCTCGTAAAGCGGCGAGTCCACCCCGTACTTGGGGCCAAACACCGCCTTCTTGTCCGAGATGAACGTGGTCGTGTCGCGATAGATCCGGTCCAGATCCTCATAGCGCGAGACGATCACGCTGCCATCGGGCTGCACACAAGCGGGCGCCTCTTCCCGCAAGCGTTGGTAATGCGGGTAGGGATCGTCGTGAAACCCCTCGGGCAGGTTGGTCAGAACAAACATCAGTGCCCCATCGCGCCCATTTGTTCAGGCAGCACCAGCACGATCCACGGGATCAGCACGATCAGCGCCAGCCGAAAGATGTCGGCAATCCAGAACGGCGTAACACCCCGGAAAATCGTGCCGGTCGACACATCGCCCACAACCCCTTTCAGGATGAACACGTTGAGACCCACCGGCGGTGTAATCAAGGAAATCTCCGTCACAACAACAACCACAATCCCGAACCAGATTGGATCATATCCCAGGCTCGTGACAAGCGGGAAAAAGATCGGCACCGTCAACAGCAGCATCGACAGCGATTCAAATACGCAGCCGAGGATAATGTAGATACCCAGGATCATCAGGATCACCACAAAGTTCGGCACGTCATAGGCCGTGACCATGGCAATCAGCGCCTCGGGCAGGCCTGCGAGGTTGATAAAGTTCGAAAAGATCTGCGCCCCGATCAGCACCGCGAACAGCGCCGCCGCCGTGAATGAGGTCTCTTTCAGCACTTCCAGCGTCGACTTGATGGTCAGACCACCACGCGACAGGGCGATCAGAAAGGCGCCCATCGCCCCCATGCCCGCCGCCTCGGTGGGTGAGAAGGTCAGGTTCAGCGGATAGAAATCAAACGCACCGTAAAGCCCGCCGATCACCAGGAAAAACAGCAACAAGACAGCCCAGACCGACTTCATCGCCATCAACCGCTCACCCCAGCCCGCGCGCTCCCCGGCAGGGCCCGCGTTCGGGTCGCGCCACACGGTCCAGCGCACGGCGAACAGATAGAACAGGATGCCCATGGCGCCGGGCAGAATGCCCGCCATGAACAGCTTGCCAATCGACGTCTCGGTCAAGAGACCATAGATCACCAGAATGACTGAGGGCGGAATGAGAATGCCCAACGTGCCCCCGGCAGCAATCGACGCGGTCGACAGCTCGTCGGAATAGCCATAGCGGCGCATCTCGGGCATCGCGACCTTCGACATGGTGGCCGCGGTGGCCAGCGACGATCCACAGATCGCCGAAAACCCGCCACAGGCCGCGACGGTCGCCATGGCGATCCCGCCGCGCATGTGCCCAAGGAACGCGTTCGACACCGCGTATAGCTCTTTGGCCATGCCGCCCTTGTTCACGAACAGACCCATCAGGATGAACAGCGGCACCACCGACAGGCCGTAATCCTGTGCGGTATCGGTGATCTGGCGGCCCACCATCGACATCGCGGCCTTCAGGCCCCGCTCCGAGAACATCGAGCCGCCCCGCTCATAGGCAAAGCCCAGCGTTCCGACCAGCCCCATGGCAAACACAATCGGCAGGCGCACCAGCACCAGCACGAGAACAATGGCAAATCCAATCAGTGCGGCGGTCATGAGCGGCTCTCCACAAGCAGGCGGGGGGCAAAAAGGTGCAACAGGCCCACCACGATCATCGCGATGGCAGCCAGGGCAGTGAAAACTGTGATGAACCAGCCCACATAGAACTGTGGGATGGCCAGGTATTCGGTGACGTCACCGTAATCGCGGGCGCGTTCGGCCAGGATCCAGACCCGCTGGATCGGCCAGAACAACATGATGCCCGAGGCCAGATAAACGATGCCGTCGCGCAGGCGGGACAGGCCCAGACGGGCAAAGAAACCGTCCGTCAGGTCAACCGCGATGTGATCGCCGCGGGCCGAGGCCACGGGCAAAACCGCAAACACCAGAATGGCCATCAGGATCCGGGTCAATTCAGTCGCAGCCTCGATCGGCGCGTTAAAGATGGACCGCAGGATCACGTCGCAAAAGGTCATGACCATGAGAATGAACAAGGCGACCGAGGCCACCAGAACCGGCACGACACTCAGTCGGCGGAACAGTTGAAGCAGAGAGGCCATGCGGCAGCCCTTTCTTCGAAAACGGGGTGAGGGGATGAACCCGGCGCCGAAACACCGGGTTCAAGGGCAGGCTTAGTAGGCCGCCATTTCCTTGGCGATCATGTCATAGGCGGCTTGTGCGTCGACACCTTGTTCGGCGACTTCGGCGATGACGCTGGCGCGTACTTCTGCAGCAATCGCTTCGAACTTGGCCAGATCTTCCGCGGTCGCGGCGTTGATCGCATTGCCTTCGGTCGAGGTGGTGGCGTCACGACCAATGGCGTCGATCTCGTCCCAGATCTTGCCGATCTCACGGCTCAGCGGCTCACCAAAGACTTTTTCTTCCAGCGCGGCCTGTAGGTCGGCAGGCAGATCGGCGAACATGTCTTCGTTCATGATGAACGCGAACGATCCACGATAGAGACCACCGGGAACTTCATAGACGTTCTTGGCAACTTCGGTCAGCTTAAAGCCTTTGCGACCTTCGAAAGGCATCACAACGCCGTCAGCCGCGTTCGAGGCCAGCGTTTCGTAAACCTTAGGCGCAGGAACCGCGATACCTGTGGCACCCAGCGCCTTGCCGACGTCACCGCCAACACCACCGGGGATACGCACTTTCAGACCGGCAACATCCGCCAGCGAAGTCACGGCAGCATTCGAGTGCAGCTGCGCAGGACCGTGTGTGTGCAGGGCGACAACTTTCACGCCGCGGTGCTCGTCGGCTTTCGACAGGTACTTGTCATAAGCGCGCCAGTAAGCGACGGATGCGGCTTCGGCTGAGCCTTCATAGCCGGGCAGTTCGATCATCTTGGTCGCGGTGAAACGACCCGCCTGATAGCCGTGGAAGATGATGGTCAGATCGGCAGCGCCATCCATGACCAGGTCCATTTGTGCCGGGGGCGGGGCCATGCCCAGCTTCAGCTCTGCGGTCACCTTGCCGTCGGTGGCTTCTTCAACCATCTCAACGAATTTCGGCCACATCATTGCGTTGATGCCGTGGGTGGGCGGTGCCCAGCTTGAAATGGTCAGCGTATAGTCCGCAGCAAATGCCGCGGCACCGGTCACGGCCATGGCCGCGCCAGCCAGAAGCGAGGTGAGTTTTGTGAATTTAGCCATTTGGTCCTCCCAATTAAGGCGTAGTAAACAAGATAATTGTGAATGTGTTAATTGTTAATTTTGTAACCATCAACACACCCGGTTCATTTTTTAAACCGCACGAAAACGCGCGGGTGTGGTCCACGGCGCGCCAGATTTCATACCCGGCAAGCTCATGAATTCATGCGTGATTTCCTCAGATACCCTGTGTTTTATGGGGTTTCTGCGTGCGAGTGGACCCATTGAGGGCGCAAATCCCTCTGGGCACAAAGAGATACGGATTTCAGAGAAACCCGAAAACTTTGTAACTTTCCTCGTCGGATTTTCAGACATGTCTAAATATTCCGCATTTTGAGAATCACGTTGCAGTGTTTTATTGACCAACCGTTCGGTTTATGCAAGAACAAGATCGAAACAATCGAACAAAGGACCGTCATGAGCGATACGATTCTTGCGCAAGACCACGGGAACTGGGTGGAAATTACATTGAACCGCCCGGATCGGTTGAACTCGTTCAACGACGAGATGCACTACGCCCTGCGTTCCGAGATCGAACACGCGCGGGATGCCGGCGCGCGTGCGATCCTGCTGACCGGGGCCGGGCGCGGCTTTTGTGCCGGTCAGGATCTTGGGGATCGTGACCCTTCGAAAATGGATGGCCCGCCGGACCTCGGCAATACGGTGCGCACCTTTTATGCGCCGCTGGTCAACCTGATCCGCTCGCTGAATTTCCCCGTCATCTGCGCGGTCAACGGTGTCGCTGCCGGGGCAGGGGCCAACCTCGCGCTGGCCTGTGACATGGTGTTCGCCGCCGAAAGCGCCAAGTTCATTCAGTCGTTTTCCAAGGTGGGCCTGATCCCCGACACCGGCGGCAGCTGGCATCTGCCCCGCCTTCTGGGCGAAGCGCGCGCCAAGGGTCTGGCCTTTACCGCCCAGCCCTTGCCCGCCAAACAGGCCGAAGACTGGGGCCTGATCTGGAAGGCCGTGGCTGACGCAGACCTCATGACCACCGCCCGCGCACAGGCCGAAACCCTGGCCAACGGCCCGACCCTCGGTCTTGGCCTGACCAAACAGTGCATTCAGGCGTCCGCAGTGGACACGCTGAAAGAACACCTTGAACTCGAGGCCGACGCCATGAAAACCTGTGGCGAAAGCGCGGATTACGCCGAGGGGGTTTCCTCTTTCCTCGAAAAACGCGCACCGGTCTTCAAAGGGAACTGACCATGACCCCCAAGGAACGCGCAGAAAAATCCGCCGCCGCCATGTGGGCAGGCGACCGGGCCAGCCAGATGCTCGGCATGTCGATTGTCGAGATGGACGAAGGCCGCGCCGTGCTGCAGATGACCGTCAGCGAAGACCACGCCAACGGCCACGCCATCTGTCACGGCGGCATCACCTTTGCGCTGGCCGACAGCGCCTTTGCCTTTGCCTGCAACAGCCGCAACCAATCCACCGTGGCCCAGCACAACATGATCAGCTATCTCGCGCCCGGGCGCGTCGGCGACGTGTTGACCGCGACGGCCACCGAAATCAGCCTGACCGGACGCAGTGGCATATGCGACGTTCAGGTCACCAATCAAGACGGCACGAGAATCGCGGAATTCCGGGGCTTTTCCCGCGCGATCAAGGGCCAGCTATTTGAAGAGTAATCCGCCGAGGAGGACGCCATGAAAGACCTTAGCCCAAAGAAATCCGACCTGGACCCGATCGAAATTGCCTCGATTGACGAGATTCGCACCCTGCAGCTTGAGCGCCTGAAATGGTCGGTGCGCCACGCCTATGACAACGTGCCGATGTACAAGCAGCGCTTTGACGAGGCCGGCGTGCATCCCGACGATCTGCAGGACCTGAAGGACCTCGCCAAGTTCCCCTTCACCTACAAGAATGACCTGCGCGACAACTATCCCTTTGGCCTCTTTGCCGTGCCGCGCAACGAAATCATCCGCATCCACGCCTCTTCCGGCACCACCGGCAAGGCCACCGTGGTTGGGTACACCCAGAACGACATCAACGTCTGGGCCGACACGCTGGCGCGGTCCTTGCGCGCCTCGGGCCTGCGTAAAGGCGACATGGTGCACAACGCCTATGGCTATGGCCTCTTCACCGGCGGCCTTGGCGCGCATTACGGCATCGAACGCCTTGGGGCGACCGTCGTGCCCATGGGCGGCGGCCAGACCGAGAAACAGGTCGGCCTGATCAATGACTTCAAGCCCGACGGCATCATGGTCACGCCATCCTATATGCTCAACATCCTCGAAGGCTTCCGCAAAGCGGGTCTCGACCCGCGCGACTCGTCGCTCTCGGTGGGCATCTTCGGCGCTGAACCCTGGACCAACGCCATGCGTCTCGAGGTCGAAGCCGCCTTTGACATGCACGCTGTCGACATCTACGGCCTGTCCGAGATCATGGGGCCGGGTGTTGCCAACGAATGCGTGGAAACCAAGGACGGCCTGCACGTCTGGGAAGACCACTACTACCCCGAGATCATCAACCCCGCGACCGGCGAAGTGGTCGAGGACGGCGAAGAGGGCGAGCTGGTCTTTACCACCCTCACTAAAGAGGGCATGCCGATGATCCGCTATCGCACGCGCGATCTGACCACGCTCTTGCCGGGCACCGCCCGCACGATGCGCCGTATGGCCAAGATCACCGGGCGCTCGGATGACATGATCATCCTGCGTGGCGTCAACGTTTTCCCGACGCAAGTGGAAGAACAGGTCATGGCCACCGGTGGCCTCGCGCCCTACTTCCAGATCGAGCTGTACAAGGCCGGTCGCATGGACGCGATGCGCGTCTATGTCGAGGCCACGCCCGAAGCCGCCGACAACCTGTCAAAAACCGCCGCCGCGCGGATGCTGACCAAACATATCAAGGACATGATCGGTGTTTCGACCGAGGTCATCGTTGGCGATCCGGGTCAGGTTGAACGTTCCCAAGGCAAGGCGGTTCGTGTTATCGACAACCGCGACAAGGAGTAAGTTTTGGCCCGCACAATCGCAAAAGACCACGACCAGAAGCGCGAACAGATCCTCACGAATGCCGCCAAGGTGTTCGCGACCGAAGGCTATGACCGCGCATCCATGTCGATGCTCGCGCGCGAGTGCGGGATCTCCAAGGCCAATATCTACCACTACTACGACAGCAAGGACGCCTTGCTGTTCGACATCCTCGAGACCTACCTGCGGGAGCTGCGTGATGTCATCTGTGGCACCGATATGACCGGCCTCACGCCGCCGGAACAGCTGCGCAGCGTGATTGGCGTCACGTTGCGTGCCTATCAGGGGGCCGATCACGAACACCAGGTTCAGATCGGCTCCATGTCGGCCCTGCCCGAGGATCAGCAGACCCTCTTGCGCGGCTATCAGCGTGACATGGTGAACTTTGTCCGCGACATCGTGCTGTCCATTGCCCCGGATGTTTTCTCAGGCGATTCCAACAAGCTGCGCGCCGCAACCATGTCGGTCTTCGGCATGCTGAACTGGTACTACATGTGGAACACCGGTGCAGGCGCCGACGCCCGCGAGGACTACGCCGATCTCGTCACCAAGCTGACTTTGGGCGGCATTCCGACGCTCTAATGCCTCGCCTCCGGATTTTCTCACCGCCTAGGTTTGGAAATGCTTGCAGCCCCCACTGACTTTGTGCGTTCCTCTTTCCATTCAGAGGGGGCAGTCATGTTTCATTCCAAACACGCAATGGCAGTTGCAGTTGCCGCCATTTGGGCCCTGAGCGGCGCTGCAGCGGCTCAGGAGTATGATTTCGACGAAGGAGCTCTCGAGTTCTACGTCGGCACCTCAATCGGCTATGGCAACTTTGATTATAAGGGCGACGTTAGCGGGTCCCACAGCAGCAGCGGTGCCGCGGCCTCGATCTTTGGCGGTGCGCGCCTTCCGCTGAACCCCGAGGCGACCAACGGCTTCTTTATTGGTGGTGAACTTGAGATTTCCACTGAAAACGGCTGGAATGCCAACGTGCCCCTCGGCACCATCCAGGACGGGGCCAACTCGCTACAGGTCGAATTTCATCTTGGCTACCGCACCCCGAAAGTGGCCTATTTTGGCTATGCAGGCGTTGCCAGCAAAGGCATCGACCAGCTGCCGGATTTTCAGGAATCGGCGTATACCTTTGTGGGTGTCGGCGCGGATATCAGTCTGTCAGAACGGCTTGCCCTGCGGATCGAGGCCGAGTTGGGCGATATGACCATTCACACGCTCGACACCTATGAACTGCGCAAAACCGAGCTCAACATTGGACTTGTCTACAACTTCTGATGCAGCGAACGTCCTGGCCTGACCGCACTAACTCGCCTGCACCTCATCCCGTGGCACGGGAAACACCACGTCATAGGTCCAGTTGAACACATAGGCATAGACAAGGAAAAACGCCGAAAACCCAAGATCGAGCAGAAAGGCGTCCCAATAAGAGATGCTCAGCCACCAGGCGGTCAGGAATATCCCCACCACGATCAGAAAGGCTTCGAACAGCACCGCGTGCACCACCCGAATGCCCGGTCCCCGTGGCGCCATGCCGCGATACCTGCGATCCCACAGGTCAAACAGCCAGTTGTAGACAAAGTTCCACGCCATCGCGAGCAGGCTGAACAACACGCCCAGCGACCCGATCTCGGCCATCGAATGCCCGGTCAGCCAGGCCCCGCCCGTGGCGACAACCCCCAGCGCAATGCCTTCGAACATCAATGTATGGCGGAGCCGGTCTTTTACAGTGCGCATGGGGGTGTCTTGCTGGAAAGGTATTTACCCTCATATAGACATGATGTATCTTTCCGGCAAGGCAAAATACACGAGGCCCCCATGACCGAAAAACAAACCCTTCAGGATACGCTCGAAGAATACCGTGCCAACTGGCCCGAGTTCGACCGCCCCGAAACCCGCGTCATGCTGGGGCTGATCCGGCTCAACGACCTCGTGCTCGACAGCACCCGCGCCGAGATCGCCAAACACGGGCTGACCATGGCAGGCTTTGAGGCGCTGATGACATTGCGCAGCCAGCCCGAGCCCTGGCAGATGACCCCAACCGCCCTGTTCCGCGCCATCCTCATCACCTCGGGCGGAATGACCAAGGTGCTGAAACAATTGGAACAATCCGGCTATGTCCAACGTGCCGACAATCCAGGCGACCAACGCTCACGCTTTGTGCGGCTCACCCAAAAGGGCAAAGTCTTTGCCGAGGTGGTGATGGAAGAGGTCGCCGAACATGACCGCCGCATCCTGCAGGACGCGCTGAACGAACAGCAGATCAACCAGCTGGCCAAGGTGCTGCTGCGCACCGTCGACAAGATCGAGGCACAATAAAAAAGGGCCCCTCCCGCGTGCACGAGAGGGGCCCTCGTAGGTCGGACAATCTTGTCCGACCTACAAATTCACCCAGCCTTCAGGCCCAGCTTGTCCAGAACAGCCTTGGTCTCAGCTTCCCAGCGGGTCTTCAACTCGGCATTTGGCGTCTTGCGCAGACCCATCGCTTTCAGCGTGTCCGCCTTGGCCGACTCGCCCGATCCGAAAGATGCAGCCACCCGCGGCCACCAGTAATCAACGCTCGCCTGCAACGCGGCACTGTCACCAGCCTCGGCCAGTTTTGCCACACCTTCTTCGGCCAGCTCTGCATGGCGTGCTTCCACCGGGGCAATCGCCCGGAACGCTTCGGCCAATGGCTGATAGCTCACCATCGAGAACTCGGCCATCTGCACGGCCACGGCACGCCCCATCAACAGGTTCATCACCACCGCGTCGGCCCATCCCTGCAGCGGATAGTTGAACACCGCCAGGCGCATGTCCTGTTCGGTCCGGCTCGCGCCGATATCGGCGTCGCGCGCCAGGCGTGCGGTCCAGGGGTGATGGTTGGCGTAACGATCTCCGTCGACACCAAATTCACCCATGATTTTCAACACCTTGTCGGCATTGTCGGTCTTTTCCAGCACGATCTTGGCAGCGGCGATGCGCTCTTTGATGCCCGGTCCGGCGTTGATCGCGTCGGCAAAGCCCGCAGCCCCGGCCAGCTCTGAATCCACGAAGGTGGTCATCAGCTTCATCAGCTCGGCGCGATAGCGTGGCGGTACGTTGGTCGGGTTGGTCAGAACGCCACCAGCGGCGAGATAGCTTTCAATGCTCATATCTTCGGCCATGGTCAGCCCTCCTTACTGGTCATAATCGACAACAACGTTGTCCGTGACGGGATAGGACTGGCACGACAGGACATAGCCCTTTTCGACCTCATAGTCCTCAAGTGCGTGGTTCGCGACCATATCGACTTCGCCTTCGATCACACGGCAGCGGCAGGTGGAACAGACCCCGGCCTTACAGGCATAAGGCGCGTCCATCTTGTTGCCCAATGCGGCATCCAGAATGGTCACATCCTTGGGCATCTCGACCGTTTGGGTCGATCCGTCCAGCGTGATCGCAGCGGTCGCCTGATTGGCGGCCGAGGCCGCATCCGTGGACACCGCCCGTTTCTTGGCGCGGCCCGGCTGGGACGAGGCGAACAGCTCGAACTTGATCTGCGCATCATCCAGACCCGCCGACCGCAGCGCCGCAGCAATGCCCAGCATCATCGGCTCAGGGCCGCAGATGAATGCGGTGTCGACCGATGAGATGTCGATCCAGCCGCTTTCAAACAGCTGCGCACATTTCTCTTCGCTGACCAGACCGGTGAACAGGTCGATTTCCTGCGCGTCTGCCTCGAGCACGTGGATCACGTTGAAACGACCCATATAGATGTTCTTCAGATCTTCCAGTTCCTCGCGGAACATGATCGTGTTCACACCCTTGTTGGCATAGACCAGCGTAAAGGTGCTGTCCGGCTCCGCCGCCAGCGTGGTTTTCAGGATCGACAACACAGGCGTGATGCCCGACCCCCCGGCAAACCCGAGATAATTCTTCTCGTTGCCCGCATCCAGCGCGGTAAAAAAGCTGCCCATCGGCGGCATTGCCTCGACCGTGTCGCCCACGTTCAGCTCTTCGTTGGCCCAGGTCGAAAACGCCCCGCCGTCAACGCGCTTGATGCCGACCTGCAGGATGCCCTCGTCCTTGCCGGCACAGATCGAATACGAGCGGCGCAGCTCGTCCCCGTCAAAGTCGCGGCGAAAGGTCAGATACTGGCCCTGGGTGAAATCAAAGTTGTCTGCTGCGCCATTCACGGGCTTCAGCGTGACCACGACAGCGTCGCGGATGGTCTTGTGGATGTCGGTGACTTCCAGTTCGTGAAAACGTGCCATTCCGGGTCCTCCCTAGATGCACTTGAAGAATTCAAAAGGTTCAAGACAGTCCTGGCAGCGCCATTGTGCCTTGCACGGGGTCGAGCCGAACTGGCTCAGTTTTTCGAGATGGTTGCCGCCGCAATGGGGGCAACGTTTGGGGCCGCCCGAAGGTTGCGGTGGGGCGATCCCGTATTTTTCCAGCGCGTCGCGCGCCTTGTCTGACATCCAGTCCGTGGTCCAGGCGGGGGCCAGCTGTTGCTTGAGCTCAATTTGCTTGAGGCCCATGTCGCGCAGCTTGGTCTCGATATCCATGTTGATCATCGAGGTCGCCGGGCATCCCGAGTAGGTGGGGGTGACGGAAACCACACAGGTTTCTCCGTCAAACGCCACGTCGCGGATAATGCCGAGATCGACGAGTGTGATCACCGGGATTTCTGGATCGGGGATGGTTTCCAACCATTCCCAGACCTGTTTGACACTTGGCTGGGTCATCATCTTGTCCTTTGTGACAGGGCAGGGGACGGACCGAGGTCAGCCCCCCAACCGGTTCACCATTCGCAACCCGGATAGGCGCGCTGCAGCCACTGCATCGAGGTCAGGAGATGCCCCAGATGCTCGGTGTGCATGTACCCGGTACGTCCGCCTTTGTGGTTGTATCGGCTTTCCGGAACACTCAGCGTGGCCTCGGCAAAGACCTTGCCGATCAGCGCCTCGTATTCCTCGCGCAAGCTTGCCGGATCAGGCGCGATACCGGCGGCCGCCATGGCGGCGTCGGTCTCGTCGCTCTCGAACATCTCACCCACATAGGGCCAGAGGTATTCCAGCGCCGCCTGCATGCGGTTGTGGCTTTCTTCGGTGCCATCCCCCAGGCCAACGACAGTGTCCGCAGACCGCTCAACGTGATAGGTGATCTCTTTCGAGGCCTTGGCCGCAATCGCCGCCACCTGCTCGTCCGAAGACTTCATCAACCGGCCCATCAGAACCGACTGGAACGCGTCAAACAGGAACTGGCGCAACAGGGTCTGACCAAAGTCGCCATTCGGCATCTCAACTAGCAGAACATTGCGGAAATCCCAGGCGTCGCGCAGGAATGCCAGGTCATCGGCGCTCTTGCCTTCGCCCTGAACCTCTGCGGCATAGCCCAGCCACATCTGCGTCTGGCCGATCAGGTCCAGCGCGGTGTTGGCCAGCGCGATATCCTCTTCCAGAATGGGCGAATGCCCACACCATTCCGAGACGCGGTGCCCGAGCACCAGAGTATTGTCCCCCTGGCGCAGCAGGAACTGCAAAAGTTGTTGCTTATCGACCGACATTACATGCTCCCCACTTCTTCGGGGATGTCGAAGAATGTCGGGTGACGGTAGATCTTCGATTCCGAGGGCTCAAACAGCGGGCCCTTGTCGCCCGGAGCTGTTGCGCTGATGTGCTGGGCTTCGACAACCCAGATCGACACGCCTTCGTTGCGGCGGGTATAGACGTCGCGGGCGTTCTTGATCGCCATTGCCGCGTCCGGTGCGTGCAGGCTGCCGACGTGACGGTGGCTCATGCCATGTTGACCGCGGATAAAGATTTCCCAAAGGGGCCATTCGTTTTTCATTGTCTCTCTCCCATTCCTTTCGGGGGGTGCTCATCTGCCCTGCGGCCCTCTTCGCGAGGACGCCCGCAAGGGCGGAAGAGCGGTCCTGATTACTCTGCTGCAACCTTGGCAGCGGCTTTTTTCTGAGCATGTGCCAACAGGCCATCACGGACCCACTGACCATCGTCCCATGCGGCGACACGGTCTTTCATCCGGTCGACGTTGCAGGGGCCGTTGCCCTTGATGACGTTGAAGAATTCCGACCAATCCGGGTCGCTGAAATCATAGTGGCCACGTTCTTCGTTCCACTTGATGTTCGGATCCGGCAGATCCAGTCCCAGATATTCGATCTGCGGCACGGTCTGGTCCACGAACTGCTGACGCAGCTCATCGTTCGACTTGACCTTGATCTTCCAGGCCATCGACTGATCCGAGTTGGTCGAGTCCGCATCCGTGGGGCCAAACATCATGATCGCCGGGAACCACAGACGGTCAACCGCGCTCTGCGCCTGCCGCTTCTGTTCGGGCGTGCCAAAGGCCATCTTCATGATCGCATGATAGCCCTGACGTGCGTGGAAACTCTCTTCCTTGCAAATCCGGATCATGGCGCGCGAATAGGGGCCATAGGATGTCCGCTGCAGCGCCACCTGGTTCACGATGGCCGCGCCATCCACCAGCCAGCCCACCGCGCCAATATCGGCCCAGTTCAGCGTCGGATAGTTAAAGATCGACGAATACTTCATCCGACCTTCGTGCAACAGCTTGACCAGCTCATCGCGGCTCTCGCCCAGCGTTTCGGCGGCCGAGTACAGATACAGACCGTGGCCTGCCTCATCCTGCACCTTGGCCAACAGGATCGCCTTGCGCTCCAGTGTCGGCGCGCGGGTGATCCAGTTGCCTTCCGGCAGCTGACCCACAACTTCCGAGTGCGCATGCTGGCCGATCTGGCGGATCAGCGTGCGGCGGTAATCGTCCGGCATCCAGTCGCGCGGTTCGATCTTGATGTCGTTGTCGATCTTGTCCTGAAACTCACGTTCCTGATCGGTCATCTCTTCGCGAGATTTGACGCCCGCGGACGCGGTTTTGATCATTTGTGCATACATTTGACGGTTTCCTCCCGTTTACACACGTTCAAGGATCAGGGCGGCGCCCTGTCCAACTCCGACGCACATGGTGCACAGCGCATAGCGCCCACCGGTGCGTTGCAATTGATAAGCGGCGGTCAGCACCAGCCGCGCGCCGGACATGCCCAGCGGGTGGCCGATGGCAATGGCACCACCATTCGGATTTACATGGGGTGCATCATCCGCCACGCCAAGCGCGCGCAGCGTTGCCAACCCCTGGCTTGCAAAAGCCTCGTTCAATTCTATCACATCCATCTGGTCGATGCTCAGACCGGCGCGCGCCAGAACCTTCTGGCTGGCTGGCACCGGGCCAATGCCCATGACACGCGGCTCCACACCGGCCACCGACATGCCCACAACGCGGGCCATTGGCTTCAGGCCATTCTTGGCCGCTGCGGCCTCATTGGCCATCAGGATCGCTGCCGCGCCATCGTTGACGCCGCTGGCATTGCCGGCGGTCACAGTCTTGTCCGGTCCATTCACACCCTTGAGGCCACCCAGCTTTTCAGCGCTGGTGCCGGGGCGGGGATGCTCGTCAGTGTCCACAATCACCGGATCGCCCTTGCGCTGCGGTACGCTGACCGGGGTGATCTCGTCCTTGAAAATGCCCGCCTCATGCGCAGCCGCCCAACGGGCCTGACTGGTCGCGGCAAAGGCATCCTGATCGGCGCGATTGATATTGTAATCTTCGGCCACGTTGTCCGCGGTTTGCGGCATCGAATCCGTGCCGTACATCTCGTGCATTTTCTTGTTCACGAAACGCCAGCCGATGGTGGTGTCGTAAACCGCATTGGCGCGGGTAAAGGCGCTGGTGGCTTTCGGCATCACGAACGGCGCACGGCTCATGCTTTCGACACCGCCCGCGATGGCCATGTCATAGTCGCCTGCCTTGATGCCCCGGCTCGCCATGCCCACGGCGTCCATGCCGCTGGCACAGAGGCGGTTCACGGTGGTGCCCGGAACGTCAATGGGCAACCCGCCCAACAGGGCCGCCATGCGCGCCACGTTGCGGTTGCTTTCGCCCGCCTGGTTGGCATCGCCATAAATCACGTCGTCGATGCTGGCCCAGTCGACCTGCGGATTGCGCTCGATCAGCGCTGCAATGGGCAGGGCCGCCAGATCGTCCGTTCTGATCGAAGAAAGCGCGCCACCATATCGCCCGATCGGGGTCCGTGTCGCGTCGCAGATGAATGCGTCCATGGGTGTTACCTTTGTCCTGTTCATCGTCGGGATTAGCCGACCGCATGGTCGGGATAGGATGGATTGCGATTCGACGCAAGAGAAATGTTACACAAATTCAGTATTTTCGAAAATTTCGTAACTTTACCACGTGTAAACCGCCGCCCGACCCTTAAGGATTGGCTAATTTAAGAGGATATTAACACCTAACCATGTTGTACAACTTGGAGAGTCGCCCCAAAAAAAGGTGTACAACTTGGTTAAAACCGCGCTGGGACGCGGTTTGTAAAGACTTCGTTAATGGCGGGGAGGGGGGCGGGATCAGCCCGGTTTCACCGCATCCGGATAGGCCGCGGCAAAGGCCGGATGCGCGGCACAGGCCGTTTCAACCGCCTGAATACGGGCGCAATCCGAGACATCCGCACCCCAACGATGGGCGTTGTAAAGCTGCGGCATGAGACAGATATCCGCCAGCCCCGGCGTGTCTCCACAGCAGTAGGGCGCCTGTTCAAACCGGGTCAAAAGCCCTTCAAAAGCGCGCAGTCCGGGGGGGATGAAATGGGTCATCCAGTTGACCTTGGCACCCTCGTCCTCGGGCAGCAGCTTCGACACATGCCCCACCACCCCGAGGTTGCAGACCGGGTGCACATCCACGGCCACCGAATGGGCCAGCGCGCGCACTTTTGCGGCCTCTGCCGGGTCCTTGGGAAGAAGGTTCAAGTCTCTGGTTTCATTGAGGTAATCCAGGATCGCCAGCGATTGGGTAAAGCTGTGCCCGTCGATCTCCAGCACCGGCACCAACCCTTGCGGATTGCGCGCCAGATGGGCTTCGGACCTGTGGTCTCCCTTGACCAGATCCACCGAAATCGCCCGGTACTCGACCCCTGCGAGATTGAGCGCAATCCGCACCCGATAGCTCGCCGAGGAACGCCAGTAGTCATAAAGGATCGTGTCAGTCATGGGCCTGCCTTACGGGTCAAAAAAAACCGGCCCCGCGAGGCCGGTTCTCTTGGTTCTACACCATTTAACTTGCGATGTTAAATGTTCTTGTCGAGCTCTTTCGCGTGCAGCCAGTTGGCGTGCTGCGGAGCTTTCTTGGTGACGGACCATTCGTTCAGCATGTCCCACTTCACCTCATCCATCCGCTTCAGCATCGCCTCTTCCTCGGGATCCGGACAGGCCAATTCAACACGGTGACCGTTGGGATCAAAGAAGTAGATCGAGTGGAAAATCGAGTGGTCGGTGACCCCCAGAACCTCGACGCCTTCGCGCTCGAGATGCTCTTTGAATTCAATCAGGGTTTCGCGATCTTTTACTTTGAAAGCAATGTGTTGCACCCAGATCGGGGTGTTGGGGTCACGGCCCATTTCCGGTTTGGTCGGCAGTTCAAAGAACGCCAGAACGTTGCCGTTCCCGGCATCCAGGAACAGGTGCATATAAGGGTCAGGTTCGTGCGTCGACGGCACGTGATCCTCGGCAATCGCCAGGACAAAGTCCATGTTCAGCATCTTGCCGTACCATTCGACCGTCTCCTTGGCGTCTTTACAACGATAGGCGACGTGGTGGATTTGTTCGATTTTCATGAGTGTTACTCCTCGGATTTCAGCGCGGCAGCAGCCAGCGCCTGAGACAGGATCGCGCGGTCTCCAATGTGATTTGCCAGCACCAGCACCAGCCGGGCGTTCAGCGCATCGCTGTCCGCTTTCGACAGGCCCTCGTGGGTGGCCAGAAGCTCGGCGTAAAAGTCGTCTGCGCCGGCGATGTTCGGGGTCAGGTTCAGGTCGGACATGGGGCTTACTCCTTGCCGATGGCGCGGCGGATCGCGGCGCGGATCAGGGTTTCATCAAAGCTCGGACGGCGCGCCGCGACGTGCTGGTCCGGACGGATCAGGTAGACGCCGCTTTCGGCTTCGCCCAGGAACCGCTCTTTCAGCATCTGCGTCGGATCGGTCTTGGTCGACAGCGCCAGACGGGTCACGGTGATGCCGCTTTCCTCAATGGAATCAGGAGCTTCTGCGTCAATCGTCAGCAGCGTGAACTTGTCACCCAGCTTTGGCAGCAGGAACTCATCCCCCAATGGCACGTCCGGGCAGGGGCTGCCGGGACGGGTGCGAGCGGGGCCATCAAGCAGCGCATCCGCCGAGTTGAGCGGCGAGCCATCATAGGTGCAGGGCACCGACAGACGGCCCGAGTTCACCAGCGGACGGGCGAACTCGTGCACTTCGCTGAGATCCAGAACCGCATCCCGCAGCACACGGCTCATATCCGATTTCGGCGTGATGAAATCGGTCGACCGTGACGAATTCAGAATGTTCTCATCCGCCCCGTGAATACGCTCGTAATCATAGCTGTCGAGCAGCGATTCATCGGCGATCCCGTCAAAGATCAGCTTCATTTTCCAGACAAGGTTGTCGGTGTCCTGCAGTCCCGAGTTGGCACCACGCGCGCCAAACGGCGACACCTGGTGGGCGGCATCCCCGGCAAAAAGAACGCGACCCTTGCGGAAGGTTTCCATGCGACGGCACTGGAAGGTATAGATCGACACCCACTCTAGCTCGAACTCGACATCGTCGCCCAGCATCGCCTTGAGGCGCGGGATGACGTTTTCGGGTTTCTTCTCTTCTTCCTTGTCGATGTCCCAACCCAGTTGCAGGTCGATGCGCCAGACGCCATCGGGTTGTTTGTGCAGCAGCGCCGACTGACCTTTGTTAAAGGGCGGATCGAACCAGAACCAACGCTCGGTCGGGAACTCGGCCTCCATGATCACGTCGGCGATCAGGAAGTTGTCCTCAAAGATGCGCCCAACAAAGTCCAGCCCCATCATGCCGCGAATGGGCGAGGTGGCACCGTCGCAGGCAATCAGCCAGTCTGCCTCGAGGTGATACTGACCTTCCGGCGTGTCGACGAGGATCGCAGCGTGGTCGGTTTTTTCCTCTACTTTCAACACCTTGTTGCGGCCACGGATCTCGATCGGCGCGCCCTGTTCCTGCAATTCGCGCACACGGTTCACCATGTATTCTTCGAAATAGTATTGCTGCAGGTTGATGAATGCGGGGAACTCATGACCGTCTTCGGGGAGCAGGTCGAACTGATAGACCTGACGCTCGTCAAAGAATACCTTGCCGATGTTCCACTCGACGCCCTTGTCGACCATGGGCTTGCCACAGCCCAGACGGTCCAGGATTTCCAGCGGGCGTTTGGCGTAGCACACGGCGCGGCTGCCAAAGCTTACCTTGTCGTTGTCATCCAGCACGACGACTTCGATGCCTTGCTGGGCAAAGTCGATGGCCGCGCCAAGGCCGATTGGGCCGGCACCCACCACGACCACCTTGCGGCGGACGGGGGTCTCAGCATCCTGATCCGCGCTGCGCTCATAGGCGTAAAGCGGGATTTCAAAGATCTTGTTCATGGGGTCTCCTCCCGTAAATGGGCAAATCTTCCTCGTGCCCCGGCGCGGGGATTGCGCCGGAACGATTGCGTTTAGTGTCTCATGACCCGGTCTGGCGTCACACGATCTGAATCAAATGCGACGACCGGGGGTGCTCCTCAGCCCTTGCGGGCCTCCTCGCGAGGAAAGCCCGTCAGGGCTTGAAGAGCGTCCTGTTCAGCCCTGCAGGGCTTCCCACATCTCCAGATCGCGCTGGGCGGTCCAGATGCGGGGGTGCGCGATGCCGCGCGCTTCGTCGTAGGCGCGCGCAACATTGAAGGGCAGGCAATGCTCATAGATGGCATAGTCTGCGAATTTCGGATCACAGCTCTCGCGGACGGCGTCCCATGCCTCTTTCAGGCTACCACCGCGGGCGGCCACGCGGGCCGCGGGCAGATAGGTGCTCTGGACAAAGTCACGGGTGCTTTCGATGGCGCGGCCCACGGCCTCTTTGCCAACCAATGCCCCACCACGACCCGGCGCGATGGCGTCGACGTCATAGGCCATGATGTTGTCCAGCGTCTGACCCCAATCGGCAAAGTGACCGTCACCGCAATAGCAGGCCGAGTGATCTTCGACGATGTCGCCGGTGAACATGACGTTCTGGTCCGGCACGTGGATCACGGCGTCACCGGCGGTGTGCGCACGGCCGATCTGTTTGATGTTCACGCGGCGCTTGCCCAGGAACACGGTCATTTCGTCGGTAAAGGTGGTGGTCGGAAAGGTCAGGCCGGGGATCGACTCGTGACCCTCGAACAGGCGCGGGAAGCGTTGGAACTCGCTGTCCCAGTCTTCCTGACCGCGTTCCAGCACCATGTTATAGGCGGTGTTGGACATGATGACCTGTTGTGCGTTGAACGCAGATGCGCCCAGAACGCGGACCGCGTGATAGTGGGTCAGCACGACATGGGTGATCGGCTTGTCGGTGACGGTGCGCACGCACTCGATCACCTTGTTTGCCAGGCGCGGGGTGGCTTGCGCTTCGACGATCATCACAGAGTCATCCCCGATGATGACGCCCGAGTTCGGGTCGCCCTCGGCGGTAAAAGCGTAGAGGCCTTCACCGATCTCATCAAAGGTGATTTTCTTTTCGGTCATGTCCCCTTGGGACGCGAATGCTTTTGCCATTTTGGTCAGTCCTTGATCGCGTAGTCGAGTTTCAGGATGCCGCCCGGCAGGGTGCGCGAGGCGGTCAGAGTCAGGTTGTGTTGTGGTCCGGGGGCAAAGCACGGCAGGCCTTGGCCCAGCAGGGTCGGCATGATGAAGACGCTGAGCGTGTCGAACATACCCGCGTCGAGTGCGGCACGTTGGGCCTCGCCGCCGCCCATGATCCAGATATGCTGGTGGCCATTGGCTTTGATCGCGGCGCGGAGGTGTTCAACGTCGCCTGCCGCGCTCACGTGCTGTCCTTCAAAGCCCGGATTGCGGGTCAGGACATAGCCCGCCCGCGCGCCATAGGGCCAACCCCAGCCCAACACCTGTTCATAGGTGCTGCGCCCCATCACCAAGGCGTCGACCAGTTCGATGAAGGCCGCATAGCCTCCATCTTCGCCAGCATCGCCAAGGGCGGCGTTGAACGGATCGAGCCACTCAACACTCCCTTTGGCATCCGCAATAAAGCCATCCAGGCTCATGGCGATATAGCCAACATATGTGGGGCGGTTGCTCATCAACTTACCGGGCGTAGGGGTCATCAAGTGCGGCAATCACGGTGCCAACACAGTCACCAAAGCCGATGGTGTAGCCGTCACCTTTGGCCGCACCTTTGAGGGTCAGCGTATCGCCATCTTCGATGAACGAGCGCTCTTCGCCGGTGTCGAGCGTCATCGGCTCTTTACCGCCCCAGCTCAGCTCCAGCAGCGAGCCGCGGTTTTCCTTTTCCGACCCCGAGATCGTGCCCGACCCGAGGAGGTCACCCACGTTCATCGGCGAGCCCGCCGTGGTGTGATGCGCCAGCTGCTGTGCGGCTGAGTAATACATCTCGTTATAGTTGGTGCGGGCAATCGTGGTCGGTTCTTTGCCGGCAGGGGCCATGGTGACCTCAAGGTCGATGTCATAGAGCATCGGGCCGCAGTCTTTGATGTGGTCCAGCAGTTCGAACTCACGCTCGGGCGTGTCCGTGCGGAAAGGCTCCAGCGCGGCTTTGGTCACGATCCAGGGGCTGATTGTCGTAGCGGTTGCCTTGGCCTGGAACGGGCCCAACGGCTGGTATTCCCAGGCCTGGATATCGCGTGCAGACCAGTCGTTCAGCAGGACATAGCCAAAGATGTTGTCATCCGCTTCCTGCACGGTGATCGGCGCATCCGAGGCCGTGCCAACGATAGCGCCCATCTCAAGCTCGATGTCGAACCGGGCACATTTGCCCCAGCGCGGCAGGTCATCGTTCGGGCCTTTCAGCTGACCCCAGGGGCGGCGCACATCGGTGCCCGAGACGATCACTGACGAGGCACGACCGTTATAGCCGATCGGGATGTGTAGCCAGTTGGGGGGCAGAGCGTTGGCCGGATCGCGGAACATCGAACCCACGTTCACGGCGTGGTGCCGACCTGCGTAAAAGTCGGTGTACTCCGGCACCACCAGCGGCATGTGCAGCGTGGCATCGGCCATCGGAACCAGCAGCGCCTCAACCGCGGCGCGGGCCTCGCTGCCGTCGGACAAAAGCGCGATCAGGCGCGCGCGCAGCTCATCCCAGGCGTCCGACCCGAGATCCATGAACTCGTTCCAGTAAGGCGCGTCAAAGACCGGGATCTCCGAAATCTTGATCAGGCCGGTTTCCTCTGCCGCGGCCATGTCGAGGATCATGTCCCCGATAGCGACGCCGCAGCGTTCTTCGGTGCCCTCGGTCGAGAATACGCCATAAGGCAGGTTGTTCAGCGGGAAGGGGTGGTTGGCGTCGTTGGCCGAAGCCACCCAGCTTTTCATCAATGGCATTGCTTTGTGTTCCTTATTTCTTGCCCGGAGTGCCGTCGAATTTCTTTTCGATATCGGACCAGCAATCAATGTAATCATCCTGAAGCGGCGCTTCATCTGCGGCAAATGTGGTCAGATGCTGCGGGAAACGCGTTTCGAACATAAAGGACATGGTGTTGTCCAGCTTATCCGGTCCCAGGTTTGCGTTCGATGCGCCCTCAAAGGCGTTCTTGTCAGGACCATGCGGCAGCATCATGTTGTGCAAGGACATGCCACCGGGGATGAATCCCTGCGGTTTGGCGTCGTACTGGCCATAGATGTTGCCCATCAGCTCGGACATGATGTTCTTGTGATACCACGGCGGGCGGAATGTGTCTTCTGCCACCATCCAGCGTTCCCGGAACAGGACAAAGTCGATGTTCGCGGTGCCCGGCTGGCCCGAAGGTGCCGTCAGTACGGTAAAGATGGACGGATCGGGATGGTCAAACAGGATCGCGCCAACCGGGCAATAGGTGCGCAGGTCGTATTTCACCGGCGCGTAGTTGCCGTGCCATGCCACCACGTCCAGCGGCGACTGGCCGATCTGTGTTTTGTGGAACTGACCACACCATTTCACGGTCACGGTCGAGGGCACTTCGCGGTCTTCATAGGCCGCCACCGGCGCCTTGAAGTCGCGCGGGTTGGCCATGCAGTTGGCACCGATGGGGCCGCGGCCCGGCAATTCGAATTTCTGGCCGTAGTTTTCGCAGACAAAGCCGCGCGCGGGACCTTCGAGCACTTCCACGCGATAGAGCAAGCCGCGCGGGATAATGGCGATCTCTTTCGGCTCCAGATCGATGATGCCCAACTCGGTCGAAAACCGCAGCACGCCCTCTTGCGGCACCACCAGCAGTTCGGAATCGGCCGAGAAGAAATAGTCATCCTCCATCGACGTGTTCACGAGATAGATATGCGACGCCATGCCCACCTGAGTGTTCACATCGCCTGCCGTGGTCATGGTGTACATGCCATTGATCCAGGTCAGCGCCTGGTCGCTGTGCGGCACCGGATCCCAACGGTATTGACCCAAAGAGGTCACATCCGGGTCGACATTCGGGGCCGACTTCCAATGCGGCACGTCGATCTTTTCGTACCGATGCGAATGCTTCACCGAGGGGCGGATGCGATAGCACCACGTCCGCTCGTTCTGATGGCTGGGCGCGGTAAAGGCCGTGCCCGACAGTTGCTCGCCATAAAGACCATAGTTGCATTTCTGGGGCGAGTTCATGCCCTGGGGCAGGGCGCCCGGCAGGACTTCGGTTTCATAATCATTGCCGAATCCCGGCATGTAGCCCTCGTGCGGCCCTGCAATCGACGGGGCCATCTGCATTCGGGTCGGAACAGTATGTTTTGTCATTTTTCGCGCGCTCCTGTTTCGAATTTAGTTGCTTTGGTAATAGTTCTTTTTGTAACTAACAAGGCGAAGGAGACGCAAAATGTCTAAAAAAGATGATTTCGACTTACAGGTCTTTCTGCCCTACCTGCTGAACCAAGCGGCCGAGGAAAGCAGCCTCGCCTTCACACAACTCTATAAAAACAAATACGGAATGCTGCGGACCGAGTGGCGGGTTTTGTTCCATCTCGGGGCTTTTGGACAGATGACCGCCACCGACATCGTGATCCGCGCGAAGATTCACAAAACCAAGATTTCGCGTGCTGTGACCAAACTGGTCGAGAAACGATTCGTCACCCGCGCACGATCCGAGGATGATCGCAGACAGGAATACCTGACCCTGACGCAGGCCGGCACGGCGGCCTATCTCGACCTGCGCAGCGTGGCCGAGCGTTATGACGCCGAGATCAGCAAAAAGTTCACCGATGGAGAGGTGCGCCTGTTGCGGATGATGCTCAAGCGGTTGGCCGGGATCAGTTGATTGATGCGTGGGCGTGCCTCTGGCCACGATGGTCCTACGAACCATCACATTTTTGAAATCGACAATGTGTTGAAGCCAATGTTGCGCCGTGTCCGAGGACAGGGGGTTTACTTGGCCCAAAGGAAAGGCGACTGAAATGGCAGTCGCCTTTTTCGTTCGGGACATAACGCCATGACCACCCCCATTCCCCCTGTAAGCCTTGACCCAGAGAACTGGGAGGATTTTCGCGCCTCTGCCCACGCGATGCTCGAGGCGGCGCTGGACAGGTTAGAGGGCGCAGGCCAGGGGCGGGTGTGGACGCCGCTGCCAGAGGATCAGAAAACCGCTTTTCAAGCACCCTTGCCACGTACGGGGCACGGGAACGACGCGGTGCAGGATCAGATCACCGCGCTTTTGCCGCATGGGGTGGGCAATACGCATCCGCGTTTCTTTGGCTGGGTGCATGGGGCCGGTACGCCGTCAAACATGATCGCCGAGATTGCAGCCGCCGCCATGAACGCCAACCTCGGCGGACGTGATCACGGCGCGATCTATGTCGAAAGACAGGTGGTGGACTGGTGCCGCGAGATGTTCGGGTTTCCCGAAACCGCCAGCGGTTTGGTGGTGTCCGGCACGTCCATCGCCACGGTGATTGCGCTCAAGGCTGCGCGGGACCGGGCCTTGGGGTTTGCCACGCGCACTGCGGGACTGAACGGCGCCAGGCTTGTCGGGTATACTTCGGATCAAACCCATTCCTGCGTGGCGCGCGCCTTTGACATTCTTGGCCTCGGATCGGACGCCTTGCGCAAGATTCCCACGGACGCGGAGTTTCGTATCGACCTCGCGGCTCTGCGCGCCGCGATCGCCAGGGATCAGGCGGCGGGACTCACCCCCTTTGCCCTGATCGGCACGGCCGGCGCGGTGAACGTCGGGTCCATCGATGATCTCGACACCATGGCCGACATCGCGCGGGACACTGGCATGTGGTTCCACGTTGACGGCGCCTTTGGCGCTACCGCCATGCTGAGCACCACAAGGCGCCCGTTGCTCCGTGGGCTGGAGCGCGCCGACTCGCTGGCCTTTGATTTCCACAAATGGATGCAGGTCAACTACGACGCGGGATTTGTGCTGATCCGGTCCGAAGAGGACCATCGCAGCGCCTTTTCCGAGCGCCCCGACTATCTGGTGGCCACGTCGCGTGGCCTCTCAGCTGCCAATCCATGGCCAACTGAATACGGCCCCGAACTGTCGCGCGGCTTTCGGGCGCTGAAGATCTGGGCGCAGATTGCCGAACATGGCACGGAAAAGCTGGGCAGGGTTGTGGATCAGAACTGTGCGCAAGCGGCCTATCTGGGCGACAAGGCAAGAGCCAGCACCGCGACCGAGTTGATGGCGCCCGTGGCGCTCAACATCTGTTGTTTCCGGGCATTGCGCGCAGGCTTGACCGAGGCGCAGCTGGACAGTCTCAACACAGAAATCGTGCTGCGGCTGCAGGAAAGCGGCATCGCAGCGCCCTCAACCACAAAGCTCTACGGCAAGACGGCGATCCGCGTGAACATCACCAATCACCGCACACGTATGGAAGATATCGACATCCTGTTTGAAGCCGTGGCACGGCTCGCGGACGAGGTGGCCCGTGACCTCGCAGTTTAAGGGCCTGTTGATCACATTTGCCGGTGTGTTGTTCGTGGTGCCGGACTCGCTGTTTGTGCGGTTGATTGATGCCGACCCGCTGGTGATCGCCTTTTGGCGCAATGGCCTTGCCGGGGGGCT
Source organism: Shimia sediminis (assembly GCF_003990645.1). Taxonomy (GTDB): domain Bacteria; phylum Pseudomonadota; class Alphaproteobacteria; order Rhodobacterales; family Rhodobacteraceae; genus Shimia; species Shimia sediminis. Next base: position 161,384 of record NZ_RYZK01000005.1, on the reverse strand, counting down.
GATCCTGATTGGCCTGCTTGCCCTGAAGGGCAGCGCGCCGTTTCGCGAGGTGCTGTCGACGGGTCGTTACGGGGCGCTCTACATCGTCACCCTGGCCCTGAGCGGTGTTCTTTTTGTGATGGCCATCAGCCTGACCAGCGTTGCGAACGCCGTGTTCATCATTGCCGCGATGCCGATTTTTGCGTCGATTTTCAGTTGGATCTTTTTGGGCGAAAGGATCAGCCTGCGGATGGTTTTGACCATTGCAGCGGTGTTGCCGGGGCTGGCGCTGATTGCCTATGGCTCGGGCGAAACCGAACACGCCTCGTGGCGCGGAGACCTGGCGGCGGTTCTGGTCGCGGCCAGTTTTGCCGCCGGGTTGACCGCGGCCAGACGGGTGCGGCACGTGTCGATGGTGCCCGCGGTGCCGATGGCCTATTGCGGGTCCGCGCTGGTGCTCTTGCCGTTTATCGAACCGATGACGATCCCTGCTGACCAGCTTGTATTTCTACCCTTTTACGCGGTCTTCATCGTGTTCAGCGCGTCACTTCTGGCGCTGGGTCCCCGGTACATCACCTCGGCCGAGGTCGCCTTGCTCATTTTGCTGGAGTCGGTTTTGGCGCCGCTCTTGGTCTGGGTGGTGCTGGGGGAAAATCCCGGCTCATGGACGTTGATTGGCGGCACCATCGTGATCGGCGCGCTGGCCGCGTCAAACCTTGTGGTTCTGATGCGAAAAAGGTCCGCCGGCGTGCGCTCTTAGAAATTCACCTCGACACCGGGCAGGTTCAGCGCTTTCAACAGGTCACGCAACTCCTGACGCGCGGCGACGTTCGAGATGTTGAGTTGCTTTACGCCAATGTCGCGCAGGTCCAGCAGGGTCAGCCCGCGTGGGAACAATTCGCGAAAGATCACCCGCTCGTTGAAACCCGGTGCCACGCGGAAACCGATGCGCCGCGCGAGGTTGTCCAGCGCCTTGCCCATCTTTTCCTTGTTGACCATCTGCTGCGCGCCCATCCGGTTGCGCAATACCACCCAGTCGATGGGCTTCAGCCCGGCCTGGGCCCGCAGCTGACGCGCGTTCCAGACCATTTCGGAATAGACCGACGGCCCGAGGATCTTTTCGCCCAGCGGGTCCGTGTGCGCCAACAGGTCGAAATCGACGAAACTGTCGTTCAGCGGCGTGACCAGAGTGTCGGCCAGCGAATGCGCCACCTGGCTCAGTCGCGTGTGTGACCCGGGACAGTCGATCAGGATAAAATCGCTGTCCGGCTCCAGCGTCGCAACCGCGGCGGACAGGCGATGATCATAGATGTTCTCGCCCGGTTTCAGCGTCGCTGGGTCGATCTCGGGCAGGTCGTGGTAGTCGGGGCTGGGCAGGTCCAGCCCTTTCTCCGCAAGGAATGCGCGGCGGTTTTCGACATAACGGCCAAAGGTTTTCTGGCGCAGGTCCAGGTCCAGCGCACTGACCTTGTGGCCCAGCCGCGCAAGCGCCGTGGCGATATGCATGGACATGGTAGACTTGCCCGCACCGCCCTTTTCATTGCCGACCACGATGATATGCGCCATTGCTCTGGTCCCCGCTTACCCTTTGAAACCTCAAAACCCGCGCTCTTTGGCGCGATTGCGGTCTTATGCACACTATATGTTGTGTCTGGCAAGAGGGGAAGCGCCGCCGCTCACCTGTCCTCGGAGATGTCGCTTTCGCGCGATACTTTTGCAGCAGTGCTGCCTAATCTGGCAAAAAACGGAGGCTCAGATGACCCGGCAGAACCTGTTGATCGTGATTTCGGATGAACATCGTCGCGATGCGATGGGTTGTATGGGGCATCCGATTGTGCAGACGCCCAACCTTGATGCGCTCGCGGCCCGTGGCGCGGTGTTCGAGCGCGCATATACCCCGTCGCCCATGTGTGTCCCGACCCGTGCGGCGCTGGCCTGTGGCGATTGGGTGCACAACATCCGCCATTGGGACAGCGCCCAGCCTTATGACGGCAAGCGGCGCAGCTGGATGCGCGAGTTGCGCGATGCCGGGGTCGAGGTGGTGTCGATCGGCAAGCTGCACTTTCGCTCGGGCGAGGATGACAATGGGTTTTCCCAGGAAATCCCGCCGATGCATGTGGTGGGGGGCGTCGGCTGGCCCATCGGCCTGTTGCGTGATCCCCTGCCCGACTATGACGCGGCAGGTGAGTTGGCGGCGGATGTTGGCGTCGGAGAGAGTTCGTACACCCGTTATGACCGTGACATCACCACCGCCACCGAAGAGTGGTTGCACGCCAGCGCGGGGCAGGACCAGCCCTGGGCGGCCTTTGTCTCGCTGGTCAGCCCGCATTATCCGCTAACCTGCCCGCAGGAATGGTCCGACCTGTATGATCCTGCCAGAATGGACCTGCCGGTGGGGTACCAAGAAACGCCCCCCGACCACCACGAAATGAAGAACGTGCAGGGCTTCTTCAACTATGACACCTATTTTGACGAACAGAAAATGCGCGAGGCCAAGGCCGCTTACTACGGGCTGACCTCTTTCATGGACAACTGTTTCGGCCGCGTGATGACCGCGCTGGAACAGAGCGGACAGGCTGAAAACACCGTGGTTGTCTACATCTCGGACCACGGAGACATGATGGGAGATCAGGGCTTTTGGACCAAGCAGGTGATGTACGAGCAATCCGCGGGCGTGCCGATGATTGTTGCCGGTCCCGGTGTGCCCAAAGGGCGCCGGGTGACGACCTGTGCCAACCTGCGCGACATTGCCGCCACGGCGTTTGACGTTCTGAATGTCGATGCCGAGGCTTCGGGCACCGCACTGACCACGCTGGCCAATGCGCCCGATGACCCCGACCGAACAGGCTTTAGCGAATATCATGATGGCGGCTCGACAACAGGGACGTTCATGGTGCGCTGGCAGATGTGGAAATACGTGCATTATGTCGGTCAGGACCCGCAGCTCTTTGACCTCGCGGCGGACCCCGACGAGCGTCAGAACCTGGCCGAGGTCAAAGATCACAACCCGCGTGTTTCTGCGGCACTTGCAGAAGGCGAACGTCGCCTGCGTGAGATATGCGATCCCGACGCGGTGAACACTTTGGCCTTTGCCGATCAGCGTGCCAAAATCGAGGAACTGGGCGGGCGCGAAGCCTGTTTGACCGCCTATCTCTTTAACCACACGCCTGCGCCGGGCCAGACCTGACAGGCAACTGGTTCTGGGTATTGTTCCCGTGGCGGCAACAGTGCATTCCAAAAATGCCTGACGGTTCCGCATTACATGACAATTTCCTGAATCTTTTGCCGGTAACATCGCTCAACGTCGCAATTTTCTTGTGTTTTTATCAAATTTGCCCAACCATATTCCTGTCGTTTCAGTGTTTTTGTTAATTGTTTTTCAGGAGGGTGGGCATGTTTAGCCCGGCGTTTGGGACATGGATTCCGCGCGTTTTAGGGGTTTTAACGCGCGTTTGGCTGCCGTTGCTGGTTCTCAGCAGCGGTGTGACCGCCGTGGCGGAAACCGACGAACTGGATGCCCCCTACGAGCTGGTTGAATATTCCGGCGACGAAACTCTGCGCGATTTTGTGGCCCGTTACCTGAACGACCCCGACCTCTGGCCCACGGTCCTGCGCATCAATCAGTTTGCCTCGCCTGCGGATCTCAGCCCGGGCGTGGTGATCCAGATGCCGGTGCGGCAGGTGATGCTGGCCGATGACGCCTTGGCGACCTCGCTGGTGGCGATCCAGAAGGCCACCGCCGAAGGCGCGCGCCTCTTTGCGCCGAAACAGATTGGCGATGCCATCGAGACCCGGGAAGAGGCCATCGACAAGCGCGGCGAGGGCGAATGGCGGCTGGTGGTCAACTATGCGGGTGACGCGACCGTCTTTGCCAACGAGGCCTTTGAAATCTCGCTGGAACAGCGCGACCGCGCGGCAGAGGCTCTGATCACCGATATCCAGGGCAATGTCGAAGGGCGTGATCCGACCGAGGCGGCGTGGTCGGACCGGGACCTCAATGACATCCTAGTGGAATTTGAGCGGCTCCGCACGTTGACCAATTCCACCACGCAGGTCACCTTTCGTGACCTGAGCCGCCTGCGCCTGAACCCCAACTCCAACGCCACGATCCAGCGCATGCGCTCGGACCCCCTGACCGGCAAAGAGGTGACCAAAGTCAGCCTTGCCAGCGGCGATTTCTATGCGCTGCTCAATCAGCTCTCGGATCAGGACAGCTTTGAGATCGACGTGCCGGGGATCAAGACCACCACCGAGTCCAACGACTTCTGGATCAAGAATGACACCGACAGCGCCCGCTTTGTGAACTTTGATGCCGAGTCGCTTGATATTCGTGCCGGCGACCAAATGGTCTCTCTGGGGCTGGACGAAGGCGTCGTGATCACCGCCGATGGCGCAACTGCCAAGACCGAAGCCCTGGATCGCGCCACATTGATTGCCCCGCTGGACAACGACGAAGTCTACGGCACCGCCGTTTCGCTGTCGTGGGAACCCTTCCCCGAGGCGGCAGGCTATTGGCTGGAACTGGCAGGTGATCCGGGCTTTAACCGCATGATTGCCACCGAATGGGGTGTCTCGACCACCGGCTTTAACGTCGCTGACCTGACGCCGGGCCTGCACTACTGGCGCGTGGCCGCTCTGGATCAGCTGGGCCTGCCCGGCAAGTGGAGCGAAACCCGCGAGTTTGACCTGCGCATCGACACAACGCCACCGTTCCTGACGCTGCTCGCCCCCGGTGACGGCATCATTGTGGAAGAGGCCAGCATCGATATTCTGGGCGCGTCAGAGGATGGCGTGACCCTGACCCTGAACGGTCAGAATGTGCCGGTGGCCTCGGACGGCGGCTTTCTTGTCAACCTGCCGCTGCAACCGGGCATGAACACATACGTGCTGACCGCCACGGACCGCGCAGGCAACCGCAGCCAAAAGCGCCAGACCATCGACTACCGTCCCCGTCAGGCCGCCACGATCACGCTGGACGCCGATCTGCCGCGCGAAGGGGACACGATCGTGACCCGGAACGCCGAACAGACCGTGACCGCAACCACCACCGCCAATGCCGGGCTGGATGTGCTCTTGCAGGATGCGGCTGGTGACCTCGTCGGCCAGACCCGCGTCGAAACCGGCGGGCGGATCGCTCTGACCGCGCCCGCGACGGATACGTCGACCCCATTCACGATCACCATTCTTTCGGACGGTGGTGCGCCGCTGGGTCAAACTGGCTTCAACCTTGTGCGCGACACCCAAGCGCCCGTTCTGGTGCTCGATGAACACCCGCCGCGGTCGTCGTTCGAGGAAACGCTGACACTCAGCGGCACGGTTCAGGATGCCGCCGGGGTGACCCTGGGGGGCACGCCCTTGGAATTGGACGACACGGGCGGCTTTGAGATCACGGTCACGCTTGCTCCGGGCAGCAACGCGTTCGAATTGCGCGCTCTGGATGCGGCGGGCAACGTGACGCTTCTGGCGCTGGAAACCGCGCTCGACATCGACCCGCCCGAAATCCTTGCCGTACGTGCTGAACGGCCCGAGGGCGACAACGGCCCGATCGAGATCGAGGTCGAGGCACGCGATCCTTCGGGCCTGCGTCAGGCGGCACAATTCATCGTCGAAATCGGCGCAAACGAGCGCGAGGGCTACCTGCGCTGTGACAGCGATACGGGTCTCTGCCGGGCCACGCTGCCTGCCGAGGCGGGCGAGGTCACGGTGATCGAGGTGGTGGTTCTGGACTACGCAGGAAACGAGGCATTCTGGTAATGGGGAAGACAATGGGGATGGCTCGAATGGCTGGTCTGAAGGCTTGGATTGTCGCTGCTCTGTGCTTGGGGGGACCTGCCTATTCACAGGACAGATCACCCGCACCCGAGGATGGGTTGCTGGTGGTTTATGGCCTCAACGCGCCCACCCGCGAAGGTGACATCGACCACCGAGAAACCATCTTTTTCAGCGTGCCCAAGGATATGCGCGACCGGGTCTATGTGCGTATCTTTGATCCCGAAATGGGCGGCGCGCATGACTTCCGTTATGGCCGCTACGGCGGCACCGCTACGCTTTATCGCGTCTTTGGTGGCGACGATGCCTTCAGCGGGGCCACTCTGCCGGAACCCGTCACATCAGGGAGCGTACCGCGCAAGGTAAAGCGCGCCGACGTGCTGGCCATGGGCCCCGGCAAGGTGCTGCACGAAAAACGGTACGAGGCCGACACCGCGACGGATGGCACCTGGGTCTCGCTCGGGGCGGTACGTGCCCGTCAGGGTCAGGTGATCGGCGACAAGGCGTGGTTCCGCCTGGAAGTGATCGGAGTGGATGGTGATGACGGCAACGGGTTCAACGTCGACATCAGCCTTGCACGCGACCGCCACAAACCGTCCGATGAAATCGACGTTGTGGCCTATCAGCCAACCATCCGCTGGCCCGGCGGCACCACCGGCACCCGGGTCGAGTTCCTGAACACCGCCGAAGGCCCCCTGACCATCCAGAACTTTGACGGGGCGGCTGCTGATTTGCGGCTCAACCAGATGTATTCCGACATCCGCCTGCGCGCGTCCGGTCAGAACACCTGGATCTCGGAAGAGGTCACAACAGACGAAGACCTGCTGGCCATCACACTCAAAGGTGGGTTCGAGACGCCGAACGACGTGACGCTCTCGATCTTTGATGCCGACGGGCAGGCCATGCCGATCCTGATGCCACCCCGCCGCGCACCAGACCCCGAGCGCCCCAAGGCGTTGCCACGCGCCAGAGAGCTTGCGGATTGTGCTTCGGTGGCCTTTGACGGCAGCTTTGAAGAGGCAAGCCCGCTTTTGGCTTATCGCTGGGACTTTGGCGATGGCGGCACCTCGGATGAACCGGTGATTGTCTACAGCTACGCCCAACCCGGCAAACCCGACGTGCGCCTGCGCGTGCTGGAACCCGGCACCCGCGCCGCGCGCGGCAATGAGGCTCTTGTTCCGGTGCATGTGCGTGTTGCCCCACGCGCCGAGGCCGGTGCGGACATCGTTGTGGCACCCGGCGATCTTGTGCCGTTTGACGCCACCGGATCGGCCCCCTCGGACCTGCCTATCTCGCGCTATCTCTGGACCTTTGGCGATGGCGAAACCGCCACCAGTGCCACGTCGCAGAAAGTGTACACCAACCCCGGCAGCTACCGCGCACTGCTGCGGGTGATGGATGACAGCAACCATCCCTGTAACTTCGGTGTTGCCAGCCGCATGGTGCAGGTCAACTTTGCCCCCGTGGCCGAGGCTGGCACCGATCTCACCACCATTGTCGGTCAGGAAATCCGCCTCAGCGGCGCAGCCAGCTATGACGTTGACGGCGCGATCCAGCGTTTTGAGTGGGACATGGCCGATGGCACCACGCTGACCGGCCCCGACATCCGTCACGCCTTTCAGCAATCCGGCACCTACACCGTGACCCTTGCTGTCACGGATGACAGCGGCGTGTCGAACGCCACGGCCACCGACACGGTCACCATTCGCGTCAACGCGCCCCCCGTGCCGGTTGCCAAAGGCCCCGCCGAACAGATCGCTGTGGGCGAAGCCGTGCTGCTTGACGGCGCTGACTCCAGCGACGCTGATGGCGCGATCATCACCTATCTCTGGGATTTCGGCGATGGCGCCATGGGCGAAGGCCCGATGGTGGAATACGCCTGGGCCGCGCCGGGCATCTATGACATCACCCTGACGGTGATCGACAACTCCGGCACCGCCTCGGCCTCGCAAAGCACCACCATTCCGGTGATCGTCAATACCCGTCCCGTGGCGCGCGCGGGCGAGGACCAGTTTGTGACCACTTCCGAAGTGCGGTTCAACGGCGCCCGTTCCAGCGACGTGGACGGCAAGATCATTGCCTATCTCTGGGAGTTCGGCGATGGCCGGACCGGAGCCGGGCCAACACCGGTGCACAGCTATCAGCGCCCCGGAGTCTACGAGGTTGCGCTGACGGTCAAGGATGACAGCGGCGCGCCACAAAGCACCCACCGCGACACCATGGTCGTGACCGTCAACGCCGCCCCAATTGCGGATGCCGGACCTGCGATGACCGTCGCACCGGGCGAAGAGTTTACACTGGACGGCGGGGCCTCGGTTGATCCCGACGGCAAGATCGCGCGCTATGAGTGGCGCTTTGATGATGGCAGCACCAAGCCGGGCAAACGCCTGCCCATGGCCTTTGATACCCCCGGTATGCACCGCGTTCTGCTGACCGTGTCGGATGATTTCCGCGGCGGCTCTGCCTCGGACGAGGCCGAAGTGCTGATCCAGGTCAATGCCACCCCGACAGCCATTGCCGGGGCCGACCGTCTTGTCGCGCCGGATCAGACCATCCGCTTCAACGCCCTGCGCTCGCATGACCCGGATGGCGGGCTAGCCACTTACGAGTGGGAGTTCGACGATCTCAGCCAGGTTCTCGAAGGCGCCGTCATTGAACGGGCCTGGCCGACACCCGGCATCTACAACGCCCGCCTGACGGTACGTGACGACAGCGCGGTGGCCAACAGCACGGCGGTCGACTCGGTGACGATCCGTGTGAACCACGCCCCCGTGGCCGAGGCCGGACCCTCCATTGACACCGACCGCCTGCAAGTGCGGCTGGATGCCGGGGCCTCCAGCGACGCTGACGGCGATGCGCTGATCTACAAGTGGGACTTTGGCGACGGCTCGCCCCAGGTGCAGGGCCGCGAGGTTGTGCATGTCTTCCCCAATTCCGGCCGCTTCCCGGTGACGCTCTGGGTGGATGACGGCACCGGCCTGTCCAACTCTGGCGCAATTGATGCCACGACGGTCACGATCAACACACGCCCCGTTGCCGTTGCGGGCGGCAATCGCGAGGTTTGCTCGGGACAGTCGATCCTGTTTGACGCCTCCGGCTCCACCGACGCCGACGGCGATCTCCTGCTATACACTTGGGATTTTGGCGACGGCTCAGAGTCCGACATCATCAACCCCACCAAAACCTACGAGATGCCCGGCACCTACCCGGTCACGCTCAAGGTTATGGACGAAAGCGGCTCTGAGCGTGGCGAAGACCTCGACCGTGTCGCGGTGATCGTCCAAGAGGGCCCGATTGCCCGCGCAGGCGAGGATATGACCGTCTGCGTGAACCAGTCCGTGCGGCTCGACGGCACCGCCTCGACCGACGCGGATGGCTCGGTGAATGCCTATGAATGGACCTTTGGCGACGGCAGCCGCACCAGCGGTGCCACCCCGACCAAGACCTTTACCCGCGTGGGTACGCAGGTCGTGACCCTCACCATCACCGGCGATGCGCTGGGCCAGTGCAGCCCGCTTGATATCGACTCGATGAATGTCACGGTGCTGCCCGCCAAGTCGCAATCCATCGACGCCGTGCGCCGTGCCCCCGTGGGCGAGCCGGTCAGCTTTACCGCTGTCCTTGGCGATGAACCCGGCACCGGCGATCCCACCGGCTTTAGCTGGACCTTCTCGGATGGCGGCAGCGCCACGGGGCAATCGGTGGATTACACCTTTGCCGAACCCGGCGTTTATTTCGCCACGCTCGTAACCGCCCTGGAAGGCGGGCAGAAAGACTGTGGCAACCTCGAAACCCGCCACAAGATCATTGTGAACGCAGCCCCCGAGCCGCTGATCGACGCTCCGGCCAAGGTGGCCGTCGGCACGCTGGTCGCTTTTGACGGCGCCGAGTCGATTGATCTGGACGGGGTCATCACCGGCTTTGCCTGGGACTTTGGCGACGGCAACACCGCCACCGGCGTGGCCCCCGGCCACCGCTATGAACAGCCCGGCACATACACCGTGAAACTCGCGGTCACCGATGACGCCGGCATCGCCAACAGCCTCGTCACCCGCGAGCACGAGATCATCGTGAACCCGGTGCCGCTGGCAGGTTTGTCCAACCCGGCACCCTATTGCCCGGCCAAACCGCGCCAATGGCAGGCCAATGTCGCCGCTGGCACGCTGGTGCAATGGCAGTTTGGCGATGGTCAGACCGCCGAAGGCGCAGAGGTCTCGCACAGCTTTGCCAAGCCGGGTCTCTACCCGGTGTCGGTGATGACCGATGATGGCCTTGGCCTTGCCAACTCACGTCACCGAGAAGAGGTCTATGCCCGCGTCAACGCCGTGCCTCATGCCGACGCTGGCCCCGATCAGGTTGTCTGCCCGGGGCAAGAGGTCAGCTTTATGGCCAATGCCAGCGACAGTGATGGCGACGTGACCAGTGTGCGCTGGGTCTTTTCTGACGGTATCACCCTCGAAGGCGCCAAGGTCAGCCGCAGCTTTGACAGCGCAGGCCCGGTCGAGGCGCTGTTGCAGGTCACGGACGACAGCGGTTCGGACTGCGCCGTGGGACAGGACGTGGCCATGGTGCTGGTGAACACCCCGCCCAGTGTTGAGGCCGGACCTGACCGTGACACGCCCGTGGGCGCGGCCCATGACGTGTTGCGCTTTGATGCAAGTGGGGCCTCTGACCCGGACGGGCAGGGCGTGCGCATCACCTGGGACTTTGGCGACCAGACCAGCACCACGGGCGCCGTGGCGCGGCATCGCTACGCCAGCCCGGGCAGCTACACGGTAACCGTAACCGCCAGGGACAGTACGGGATTGACCTGTGGCGTGTCCACCGATACGGCCACCGTAACTGCCACCGCGCGAGACGGCTAAAACATGCGTTTCCCCCTGACGCTGAAATTCTTCCTGTTTGCAGCCCTCGTGGCCGTGGTGCCGCTTGCGCTTGTGGGGGAAAACCTGATCCGCATCGCGCGGGACGAGCTGAAAAGTGCGGTGAACGAAGACCTCACCGGCGTTGCAGCACAGGTCAGCAACGAATTTGACTCGCTTTATCAGGGCCAGTGGCTCGCCCCGCTTGCGGTGATCCGTTCGGGCGTCGACAACCCGCAGCTGGATGTCTCGCAAAAAGTGTCGCTCCTGACCGAAGGCATGGAGCAGATGGCGGACGTTGTTGCCCTGCAGCTCAGCGTCCAAGGCGCGGCCCTGCCGCTCATGGTCACCGATCAGGACTTCAGCCAGGAACTGGCCGCGGCCGGTCTGGACCCGGTCAGGATGCTCTCGACCTCTCCCGAACTGGTCGCCAATATCGAAAGTACGGGCCAATATGGCCGCCCCATCATCTCGCGCATTGCCGAGACCGGCGACTGGATCGCCACGCTGACCCTGCCGATGGAAAGCAAGATCGCCGGACGTAAGCTCACGCTCGCGGCCAAGATCAACCTGACCACGCTGCGGGATCGGGTGGAACGCCATCCGTTTTATCAGCGCGGCCAGATCACCGTTGTCGATCATGCGGGCCGGACCGCGCTGGTGGATCAGGTGCGCGTGATCTCGGATCGCTCCATCGTGGCCTCGGCCATGCCCCTGATCGTGGCGGGCGCGCGGGCCGACGCGCTGGAAAGCTACGTCCGCGATGATGGCACGCTCATGCTGGGGGCCTATGCCTTTCCCGATTGGTTCCCTTGGGCCGTAATCACGGAACTCTCCGAGAAAGACGCCTACGCGGTGGTCGATGAGATGATGAAAAGCATCCTTGTCGTCGGCGCCTTGGGGTTTGCTGCCGCCTCAGCCGCCGCTTTGATCTTTTCCCGAGGTCTCACCGGCCCCATCCTCAAGATCGGGCGCGTGGCGGACCAGATCGCGCGCGGCGAATTTGCGGCCCGCGTCAAAAACGTCCGGTCACGGGATGAAATTGGCGACCTCGCCAAACGTGTGAACGTCATGGCGGGCGAGTTGGGTGAGCGGCTGGAACTGATGAAATTCGTGAGCCACGAAACCGTCTCTGCCATTCAGGCTCAGGGCAGCGAGGGCATCTCGCGCGGGGGCGAGCGCCGCGCCGTGACCATGTTGTTCTCAGACATCCGGGGCTATACCGCCTTTTCCGAAACCGTCTCGCCCGAGCAGGTCATCGAAGTGCTGAACCGCCTGTTCGAGGCCCAGGCGGCTGTGGTCGAGAAACATGGCGGCGACATCGACAAATTCGTAGGCGACGAACTCATGGCCATGTTCACCGGAGAAGACAAGGAACTGCGCGCCACGCTCTGCGCGGTCGAGATTGAACAGGCCCTCTCTGAGACTGTCGACGATCAGATCGGCAGCGCGCTCGAGGTTGGCATCGGAATTGCTTCGGGCGACGCGGTGCTTGGCGCCATGGGGGCGCGGGACCGGATGGATTATACCGTGCTCGGCTCGACCGTGAACCTTGCGGCCCGGCTTTGCAGCAAGGCGGGGCCGGGCCAGGTCCTGATCGAAGGCGCGACACAGGCCTTTGTGAAAGATGCCGAGGGCGTGGTTCTGACCACCTTGGAGCCGGTGCAGCTCAAGGGCATCGCCGCGCCAGTACCGATTTTCTCGGCAAAACTGGCCTGAGCAAGAGCCACGAAACTGCTTTGGAGCCAGATGCTGTCTGGCAACGTTGGTGACCGCCCGGTTCGACATCACTGGCATTGAAAAGGCTGTTGCGCCCCTACACGAGTCTTACAGCTGGTAGCCCTGTCAACGGGCTGACCCCGGCCCCGGCACCCGGTGCAGCGGCGCGTCGTTCCACTGGCCGCTGAGCAAGCCGTCAATCGACCAGTCGCCAACCGCGTAGCGGATTAGCCGCAGGGTCGGGTGCCCCACCGCAGCCGTCATGCGCCGCACCTGACGGTTGCGGCCTTCGGTAATGGTCAGCCGCAACCAGCTGTCGGGCACTGATTTGCGCACCCGGATCGGCGGATTGCGTGGCCACAGCCCCTCGGGTTCCGCGATCCGTGTCACCTTGGCCGGTTTGGTCATCCCGTCCTTGAGCGTCACGCCCTTGCGCAGCTGGCCCAGGGCGTCGTCCGATGGCACGCCCTCGACCTGGACCCAATAGGTCTTGGGCCATTTGTTTCGGGGGTTGGCAATGCGCTGCTGCAACTTGCCGTCACTGGTCAGCACCAGCAACCCTTCGCTGTCACGATCCAGCCGCCCCGCCGCATAAACGCCCGGCACGTCAATGAAATCCGACAGCGTGCGTCGGGCGCTGCCCTCGGTGCCCTTGTCGGTAAACTGCGACAGCACATCATAAGGCTTGTTGAACAGGATCGTGCGGGCCATGGGAACTCCGACATGTTGCCCCCCTCTCATACGGTGCGCAGCGCAACCCTTGCAAGTCACCCCGGTTTCAAGACAGATAGGCAGGTCTTGCAACAAGGAGCCGCGCCCATGGACCCCAAGGATATGCACCCCGCGACGCTGGCCGCGCAGGCAGGTGGCGTGATTGATGCCCAAAGTGGTGGCGTGGTGCCGCCGATCCAGCCTTCGACCACATTTGCACGTAACCGTGATTATGCGCCGCTGAACCCGCAGAATACCTACGCGCGCGACCACAATGATGCCGTGCGCCAGGCCGAGTCGGTTCTGGCGGGCCTCGAGGGCGGCGCGCAGGCGCTGCTGTTTCCCACGGGCATGGCGGCCATAGCGGGACTATTCCGTACGGTGCCGAATGGGGGGCGTGTGGTGGTGCAATCCGGCATCTACTGGGGCACCACCCGTTGGATTCGCGACTTCTGCACCCGCCGCGACGTGACCCTGACCGAAGTCGACGCCTCGGACGTGGCTGCGCTTGCCGCTGCCTGCGCCACGCCGGCGCAACTGGTCTGGATCGAAACGCCCTCGAACCCCTGGCTCAAGACCACCGACATCGCCGCCGCCGCCGGGGCGGCAAAGTCTGCAGGTGCCTTGCTTGTGGTGGACAGCACCGCCGCGACCCCGATCCTCAGCCAACCTCTGGCGCTTGGGGCGGACATTGTCATGCATTCCGCCACCAAGGCCATCAACGGCCATTCTGATGTGTTGGGCGGCGTGCTGATCGCCCGCGAAACCTCGCCAACCTGGGAGGCGATTGCCGAAGACCGCGCCACCGCCGGGGCGGTGATGGGCCCGTTCGAGGCCTGGCTGTTGCTGCGCGGCATGCGCACCCTGCCGCTCAGGGTGAAACAGATGTGCGCCAACGCCGCTGCCATCGCCGACTATCTTGCGGATCATCCCCGTGTCGATGCGGTCCTCTACCCCGGCCTTGCCAGCCACCAGGGTCACGAGATCGCCAGCCGCCAGATGCAGGGGGGTTATGGCTTTCTCATGTCCTTTGTCGTCAAAGGTGGCCGCGACGCCGCCCTGGCGGCCGCTGGCAAACTCAACCTCTTTCACCGCGCCACCTCGCTTGGTGGGGTCGAGAGCCTCGTGGAACACCGCGCCACCATCGAGCCGCATTCAGGCATCCCCGAAGGCCTTTTGCGCATCTCTGTCGGCATCGAGGACGCAGGCGATCTGATCGCGGATCTCGGACAGGCTCTGGGGCAGTAAACCTTTGCCACACACCGGGTTTCTACGGCTATACAGAGGTTCCCCGGCACACTAGCGTGTCGGGATGTACAGCGACACGCACCTAGACAGCCGATACTCATGGATACGCCTTGGCATTACGCTTGCCATTGCGCTGGTGATCAATGTCGGCATGTGGGCGGTGATCGTGGTGATGCCTGCCGTACAGGCCGAATTCGGCATCGACCGGGCGGATGCGTCGATGCCCTATACGCTGACCATGATCGGCTTTGCGCTGGGCAACCTGTTGATTGGACGTGCGGTGGATCGCTTTGGCGTGGCATGGTCCCTGATCGGCTCAGCTTTGCTGGCGGCCTTTGGTTATCTCGCCGTGGCCTTCAGTGGCAGTGTTGCCATGATCTCGGCGCTGCACCTTGCGCTGGGGTTTGGCACGGCGGCCGGGTTTGGCCCGCTGATCGCTGACATCTCTCTGTGGTTCCACAATCGTCGCGGCATCGCTGTCGCCATTGCGGCCAGCGGCAACTATCTGTCAGGCGCGATCTGGCCGATCCTCCTCAGCGGTGTGCTGGATGCCTATGGCTGGCGCGAGGCCTATATGGTGCTTGCAGCCCTGACCCTGATCGTGGTGATCCCGCTGGCGCTGATGCTGCGCCGCCGCGCGCCGCTCGAGGGGGCAGATGGTGATGCGGCCAGCCCCACCGCCCACACCCGCGCCTTTTCTCCGCGCACGCTGCAATGGATGCTTTTTCTTGCGGGCGTAGGATGTTGCGTTGCCATGTCCATGCCGCAGGTCCATATCGTCTCGTTCTGTGTCGACCTTGGCTATGGCCCGGCCATTGGCGCCGAGATGCTGTCGCTGATGCTGCTGGGCGGCGTCGGGTCCCGGCTGATCTCGGGTCTGCTGTCTGACAAACTGGGCGGGGTCATGACGCTGTTGATCGGATCAACCCTGCAATGTCTTGCGCTGTTTCTCTATCTGCCCTTTGACGGGCTGGTGCCGCTCTATGTCATCAGCCTGATCTTTGGCCTCTCGCAGGGCGGCATAGTCCCCGCCTATGCGGTGATCGTGCGCGAGTACATGCCCGCGCGCGAGGCCGGGGCGCGGGTGGGTCTCGTCATGATGGCAACCATCCTCGGCATGGCGCTGGGCGGCTGGATGTCCGGCTGGATCTACGATGTCACCGGCAGCTATCAATGGGCTTTCCTCAATGGCATTGCCTGGAACTTCCTCAACATCGGCATCGTTCTCCTGATATTCCTGCGTGGACGCTCTGGCCCGCGCCGCACCGCGCCGGTGCCAGCGTGACCCGCAATCACCTTGCCATCCCGCAGGGCAGGGCGTTATAGCGGCGCCCAACCCTTCAACAGGCTGACCGCATGACCGACACACCTCCTACCCAGGCCAAACCGGCCCCCCTCCGCCGGATCGGGCAGGTCGAGGTGGATGGCCGTCTTGGATGGCGCAAACAGGTGGAAACCCTCGGTCTGTCACTGCGCCTGCGCAAAGGTGATCCCCAAAAGGGGTTTGACCGCGAAAAGAACACTTACCTGGCGTTGCAGGGCAAAGGGCTACCAGTGCCCGATCTGTTGGACGTTGGGGATAGTTTCTTTGTCACAGCTCATGCTGGCCCCAACCTGTTTCACCTGCGCAAAGGCAATCCCGAACACCCCGAAGTGTTCAACAACGCCCTCGTCGAAGCCGCCACCGCGCTGGCCCATCTGCACGCCGGAGGCTTTTGTCATGGACGCCCCGCGCTCAAGGATATCTGCTGGCAGGACGGTCGCGTGACCTTTATCGACCTCGACCGTGCGGGACCCGGCAGCGCCGACGGGCAGGGCTATGCCCGTGATATCTTGATCTTCTTTTTCAGCGCCATCACCGAAACCGGCGGCACCGGCCCCGAGATCGCCGCCGCGGCTCGGGCCTATCGTAACGCGGACACCGGTGGCCACTGGAACCGTGCCGTTGCCCGCGCGCAGCGGCTCAATCGCTACCGTTGGGCGCTGGCCCCCCTGTCCAAACTCCTGAAAAACAAGCGCGAATTTCGTGCGATCCTGCCGTTTCTAGGTTTTATGACTCGCGAACCGGCGGTCTTGCCCTAGACCTGCCCGATGGCATGGCTATAGACTGGGCCACCGGCGAGAATTGACCGTCGGCGCATGACATGATGCGATATTTATTAAAACAAACGACAAAAACCTGGCTCCATATGCGCATACCTCTGACATTCAGCATTTTCTCTGTCATCCTCCTGATCGGCCTGACGCTGTCGTTTTCCATCGTCGGCTACAGCTACACGCGCCAGAAAGAGGCCGCCTTTCTCGCCACCACTGCGTTGATGGAACGCTCAGCCGAGAACCTGCGCCTGCGGACCGAGATGCTGATCGCCCCCATCGACCAGGTGGCGCGTCAGTCCAACTCCTGGCCCGGCGTGACCCGCGAACCCACGCACCAGGGGCATCCGGCCCTGCGGCGCCTGATCGCTGTCCTGCAACGCCACCCCCAGATCGCCGCAGTCAACTTTGGCTATGACACCGGCAGCTATTACATGGTCGCCGCCGCCAGCTCGCGCAGCCCCGACGAAATGGACCGCATGGGTGCCCCGGCCGAGACCATGTTCATCGAACGGGTCATCCTGCGTGGCGAAGGCGGTGATGGCCGTCCGCTCACCCGCTTTATCTCGGCAGAGGGCGATTTCCTCGGCGACACCCGTGTCGGCCCGCGCAGCTATGACCCCCGCAACCGCCCCTGGTATCAATCCGTGCGCGAAGGTGCCTCCGAGGCCCGCTCGCAGGTCTACCTGTTTCACGCCAGCCGTCAGCCCGGCCTGACGATCAGCCAACGCAATGAAACCGGCGTGGTGGGTGTCGACATCACCCTGCGCCAGATGGAAGAGTTTCTGAAATCCGACGATCTTGCGCGGGATGGCGTGTTGGCGGTTCTGGGGCCAGAGGGCGCAGCCCTTGCCCGTGCCGGTGCGCATAGCGCCGGGGATGATGTGCTGGCAACGCTGTCCGCCCGGCGTGCGCAACAGGACGGTTTCCGCTCGGGCGCGATCAAGGTCGGAAACGAGTTCTGGATCGCGCATATCGACCCGGCCCCCTTTGGCGAAGGCACCAACGAAGCGCTTGTGCTGGCCATGCCGATCCGTGTGCTGGCGGCCCCGATCATTCGCGTTTTCCGCAATGCCATCCTGATGTCGCTGGCGATCACCCTGATAAGCGTGCCCCTGATCTGGTTCATCTCACGCGGCCTCTCAAGCCCGCTCAAGGCGCTGTCCAGAGATGCCGAACGCATCCGCCGCTTTGACCTGACGCAGACTGACTTCAAACCCTCTCGGGTCGAAGAGATCTTTCAACTACAGGTCTCGCTGTCCCGCATGACCAACAGCCTCAGCATCTTCACCAGCTACGTGCCCAAGGCGCTTGTGCGCGGCTTTCTGGAACGTGATGCGACGCCGCAGCTGGGTGGTGAGAACAAGGATCTGACCGTGTTCTTCATGGATCTGGAGAACTTTACCGCCATGTCCTCGGACCTGCCACCCGAGGAAACCATGCGCCGCATGTCCAACCTCTTCGAAGAGGTGACCCAGGTGCTGCAGGCCCACGGCGCCACCATCGACAAATACATCGGTGACGCGGTCATGGCCTTCTGGAATGCGCCCGAAGACGTCGAAGATCACGAGGCCAAGGCCTGTCAGGCCGCGCTGGCCGTGCGCGATGTTGCCACTGCCGAGATCGCCAAGTGGAATGTTCAGGGCCTGCCCCTGCGTCCGCGGATCGGCCTGCATTGCGGTGAGGCCATTGTCGGCAACGTCGGCAGCTCGGACCGCATGAACTACACCGCGCTTGGCGCCACCGTGAACCTTGCCGCCCGGCTCGAGGCCGCGAACCGCGCGCTTGGCACTTCGATCCTGATCAGCCCCGACCTCAAAGCCCGTGTCGAAGGCCGAATAGATATGGTTTCTGTCGGTCAGGTTGATCTGAAAGGCTACAAGGAACCGGTTGAGGTCTTTGAAGTCACCGGTGTGGTCGAGGATTAATCCGGCATCCCGGCGCGGCGCAGCCCCTCAAGCCAGTGCTCATGATCGTCCGGATAACGGATCGGGACAATGTCGCGCACCATTGTCACGGTCAAACCCGGCATGACCTGCAGCAGGTGGGCCATGGTCTTTTCCGCCTCGGCCTGAGATCCCGACATCGCCTGGGCCGCCGCAAGCTGCCGCAGCGCCGACGCATAGCTGGGAAACTCCGCCAGCACGTCCCGGCAGATTTCAATGCACCGCGCATAGTTCCGGTCCAGATAAGCCGCGATGCCATGGCCGCCATACCAAAAGGCGCGATAAGGGTCGCGAGGGCTGAGCATGGTCGCGCGTTCCGCACTGGCGCGCGAGGCTTCATAGTCGCGGCTCACGCCATGAAAGGCAGCCATGACACCATGGGCGTTTGACAGGTTGGGATTAAGCTTCAGCGCCCGGTGCAAATGCAAAGGGCCCTTGTCATAGTCACGCCCGAACATCAGCGCCATGCCCAGAATGGAATGGGCATTGGCGTCGGAATCGTCAATACGAACGGCGTCCTGCCCATGGGTGATGGCCTCGGCAATTGCCGCTTTGGTATCAGGGCGCCAAATGTGCAGCATGGCGTGCAACTTGGCGAGCGACAGGATTGCATGGGCATCGGACAGGTTTGGGTCCAGCGCAATTGCGTCGCGGGCATATTGCTGTGCGAGGTCAATATCCTGCTTGCTCAGACGCCCGATATGCCACCGGCCCAACAGCATTTTTTCCCAGGCGCTGGTCTCGGTCGCCGCCTTGCGTTGCGAGCGGTGGGTTTCAGCCCGCAGCGCCTCGGGCGCGACAGCTGCCACGATGGCCTGGGTGATTTCGTCCTGCACCGCAAAGATGTCATCCAGATCCCGGTCGAACCGCCCCGCCCAGATATGCGCCCCCGTCGCGCCTTCGATCAGCTGCGCGGTGACGCGAACCCGGTTGCCTGCCTTGCGCACCGACCCCTCCAGAAGATAGCGCACCCCCAGTTCGGAGCAGACCTCCTCGGTGCGGACCGGTTTGCCCTTGTAGGTGAAACTGGTGTTGCGGGCGATGACAAAGAACTCGCTGAAATGCGACAGCTCGGTGATGATGTCTTCGGATATCCCGTCCGAGAAAAACTCCTGATCCGCGTCCCCCGACATGTTGTCAAAGGCCAGCACCACGATAGATGCCTTGCGGAACTTTTCCTGCGCGACCTTGGTCGGGGCCGGCACAGCTTCGGGCGACCAGGTCAGCACCTCAACGGGTGTCGGGATGTTCTTTAGCGCCAGCGCGCCAATGCTCTGAAACTTTTCGGCCAGAGATGCGGCCAGATGGGCATGCGCGGCGGCAGAAATGGCAATCCCGCCTTCTGGGGCCTCCGCCTCCAGTCGGGCCGCGATGTTGACACCATCGCCAAAGATGTCCTCGCCGCGCTTGATGATGTCCCCGACATTCAGCCCGATCCGGAAACTCAAGTGGGTTTCCAGCGTCTCAACTGGTGTCGCTGGCCCCGTCTGCAGGACCAGCGCACACTGTGCTGCATCCTGAATGCTGCCAAACTCCACCAGCGCGCCGTCACCCAAGAGCTTGACGATCCGCCCGCCATGGGACCTGACCGCGGGCTTGAAAATCTCGATCAGGTTGCGGCTCAGCGCGTCCAGCGTCGCGGTTTCATCCCGCGCCATCAGCCCGGAAAACCCGACCACGTCAATCGCAAGTATGGCTGCCAGTTTGCGCTGCAAAGAAGGTCCTCAGGTTTATCTATTTATCAATGCCTTACCTTGGCACGACGAACCGGATTCACAAAGCGCCATCTGGCCAAACGAAAAACGCCGCCCCGATCCCGGAGCGGCGTTTCTTTTCGAAACCATAAAGCGGTGCTTAGAAGCCCAGACCTTCGTATTTCTTTTTGAACTTCGACACACGGCCGCCAGCGTCCAGCAGGCGCGAGGTGCCGCCGGTCCAGGCCGGGTGCACGGTGGGGTCGATGTCCAGCGACAGGGTGTCGCCCTCGGCGCCCCAGGTCGAACGCATCTTGAGCATCGTGCCATCGGTCATCTTGACGTCGATGAAGTGGTAATCGGGATGAGTGTCTTTTTTCATGATACCGCTCCTCAGGCTTTCTTGGGCTTGTAGTGGGTGTCTTCTGCGATACGCGCGGATTTACCACGGCGGGCGCGCAGATAGTACAGTTTGGCGCGACGCACACGACCACGACGCACAACAGTGATCGAGTCGATGTTGGTCGAATGCAGCGGGAAGTTACGCTCCACGCCTTCGCCAAAAGAAATCTTGCGGACAGTGAACGAACCGGCAATGCCACTGCCGTTGTTACGGGCGATGCAGACGCCTTCGTAGTTCTGAACGCGCGAACGCGAACCTTCGGTCACTTTATAGCCGACACGGATGGTGTCACCGGCTTTGAAGTCGGGGATGTCTTTCCCCAAGGCGGCAATTTGCTCCGCCTCAATCTGTGCGATCAGATCCATCAGACCTTCTCCTATATGCTTGCGGTTTCTCCGCAAAGGTTTCTGCCGTCCAAGAGCTCCGCGTCTTCACCGGGTCCACTGTCGTGCCCGCAGGAGATAGGTCGTCGTTTCTTTGATGTCGTTTCCGCTTTGACATTGGCATGGAAGGACATGCCCAAAACAAAAACGGCCCGCGCGACTCAGGACGAGTTGCCGGACGAGCGGGGTATAGGGGCAATTCGGGTCTGGATCAAGGCGTTTTCTGCCAATCCGGGCAGGCCGCGCCAGGGCAAGAGGGCGCCTTGCAGCCTGCCATCCACGGCTTTGATTTGCCAGCAGAAAACCAATGCGGCACAGCGTTTTGCGTGTGGTGCCATCTGTACATTCCCTCTATGAGGGAATATACTATCTGCCGTAGAGTGTGGAGTTTTGCCCGTGTTGACCTTCTTTTGGATTGCTCTTGCCGGTTTTGGCACAATGGCGCTTGTCGATATTCTGGATGACGACTCTGACGCGCCCAACGAGGACCCTTGCGAGGACAGCTGTGAAGAAGACTATGCAGACTGGCCCGGCGATGACCTGCGCGTCACGCCCGACGGTGGGGATGCCAGCTTTGTCGACGCGCCGGGCGGCACTGATGCGGATGAGTTGATCGAAACCAACATCACCGATGACGTCTACCAAGGGGTTGACGCTGGCGACGGGCTGGACGAGGTGATCATGGGGCTCGGGGACAACGTAGACACACTCAGCGATGATCCGACCGCCGATCACGGCGATGACGTCGCAGGCGAAGAGGGCGATCATGTGATCGTGCGATTGTGCTGTGATGATCTCGCAGGCGCCGCGCAACTCGGGACGGAATACTCTGACACTCTGGACACCTACAGGGTGCAGGAAATCGAAGGTGAAATACCGGTGTTCGAGGCCACGATGGGCAGCGCAGATACGCTGGAAATCCAGATCCCCGACTCCGCAGACGGCGCTGTTTTTGCCGTGGAGGGAACGGATACTTACATATCCGGCTCAGGCAGCCTTGGACCCGAGTTGGAAAATGACTACGCCTATGTCCTCTATTCGGAAACTGGCTCGATCCCTGACGGTCTGCGCACTGACGAAGGGTCAATCTGGTATGACACAAGCTTCGGGCCACTGGAAGAGAATGCCCTCGACGGCATCTATGTGATTGGCCTGGTTGACCTTGGTGACAGCTACTATGCCTACAACCCGGACACCGATGAAACCACCACGTGGGACCGCACCATCGATCTGCCCTCAATCACCCTGACACAGCCCGCAGCCCCCGCTGCCATAGCCTGACGGCAATTTTTTCTAGAAAAAATTGCACCAAGCAGAACTTTCTAGAAAGTTCTGCCCAGCGCTTCATGGGACCCGGAGCTTTGCTCAGGTCAGGTCTTTGGTTTCCGCGTCCGGCGCGTTCTTTTTTACCGACTCGATACCATTGTCGCGCCCCGAGGTGCTCTCGTAGCTTTCCGAGGTGCCGATCACCTGGCCATTGGTGGCCTTGAGGTTGAACATATGCTTGCCCGATTTGGTTTCCTTGCGCTCGTAGCGCGCATCTTCGGGGGCATTTTTCTGGACCGAGGCGATACCGTTCTCGGCGCTGGCGCGTTGCTTGTAGCCTTCGCTTGCCAGAATGATCTCGCCGTTGCCCGCCTTCAGACGGAAGCGAAACTCACCAGCCTTGTCCTTGTAGAGTTCGAATTTCCCGGCCATTGCCAAATCTCCCAATAATCAAACTGTTCGGGGCGATATAAACATGGGCAGGCGGTGGCGTGCAACGACTTCCGGTTTACCCTTGGTCATCCTCGCCCTTGTCCTCATGGGCCGCCCACATGTCCGGGCGACGCTGGCGGGTCAGGGCCCGGGACTGCGCTTTGCGCCATGCCTCGATCTTGCCGTGATGGCCCGACATCAGAACATCGGGGATCTGCCGTCCCATCCACTCGGCCGGCCGGGTGTACTGCGGATGCTCCAACAGGCCGTTGGAATGGCTCTCGTCCTCGATGCTCTCGGCGTTGCCCAGCACATCCGGCAACAGCCGCACCGTGGCGTCAATCATCGCCTGCGCCGCGATCTCGCCGCCGGTCAGCACAAAATCCCCGAGCGACACCTCCTGGATGTTGTAGTGATCCAGCACCCGCTGATCGACGCCCTCGAAACGCCCGCACAGCATGGTGATGCCATCGCACTCTGCCCAGGCCCGTGCCATCTTTTGATCGAACCGCCGCCCGCGCGGGGACAGGTAGACCAACGGCCAGTTGCCGCGCGCGCCGCGCATCGTGTGTTCGATCGCATTGCCCAGCACATCGGCCCGCAGCACCATGCCCGCGCCGCCACCCGCTGGCGTGTCATCCACGTTTCGGTGCTTGCCGATGCCAAAGGGCCGCAGATCGGTGGTCTCAAGCTGCCACTTGCCATCCTTCAGCGCCTTGCCCGTCAGGCTCTCGCCCAGAACACCCGGAAAGGCCTCGGGGAACAGCGTGATGATCCGCGCCGTCCATACCCCGGCCAGCCGCGGATTGTGGCTCATCAACTCGCGCGGCTTGAGCGAGACCGAAATGGATTTGCGCCCATGGGATCGCGGCTTATCCGTCATGACTGAGATCTTTCTCGCTGTTGTCCTGTGTCAACGCCCATCGGTCCCGCGCGGCCTGTTTCGCAACCGGCACATCCTTCCAGGACATCTCGCTCTGATTGATTTCCAGAAACTCCTGTACCAGCTCCTCTGGCAAGGCCTGATTGGTGACCGGAACAGGCTGCAGCTTGTCGCGCACCGCCGGTGAAATGTCGAGCAGGTCCAGGATCGGCGTGACCGGCCCCAACGGCAGAGGTCCGATCTCTTCCAAACGGGCCGTTTCCACCCGATGCGGCTTTACCGCCAAACGCACCATGTCGATGATCCGGCCCAGCTGCGCCGACTCGGCAAACAACTCTTTGTAGCGGTCGGTTGTCATGGTCATGCGGACTGCCCGCAGGTGCTGTGAATGGCAGGATTTCAGCCAGGGTTCGGCATCGCGGGTTGAAAAGTAGAACACCATCTCGGGCGGTTCTTTCATCACCCGCTCGACCGTGTGCACAAAGGCCTTCATCAGGATCGGCGCGGCGTCATAGGTCTTGAGCCCGCGCCGCCCCGGCATGTGTCCAAGCAGGTTTTCAGAACTCAGACAGACATTGCGCTCGAGCTTGCCTTTGAAACGTTCCAGAAACTCCGCCAGCTCATAGGTAAAGGCCAGCAGGTCCAGCAAATCCCGGCTGACAGAATAAGACCGGGCATTTTCGCTGACGGCAGGCATGTGCGAATGGTCAAAAACCAGACACTCGCGGCTCAGGATGCGGCGGTTCTTTTTCAGCATCCTTTGAACCGTCGATGTGCCGGTCTTGTGGAACCCGGCATGGATCACCATGCGGGCCATTCAGAATATCCCTTCGGGTGGATCCGCAATGATACGCCCCGAGGCCAGATCCACCGTGGGCACCGCCTCTCGGGTGAAAGGCAACAGCACCGTGACCGTCAGACCGGGACCATGGATTTCCAACAGGTCGCTCGAACCATGGTTTTGCACTGACTTGACCGTGCCCAGCACCGTGCCCCCGGTGTCGCGCACCTCGAGCCCGATCAGATCGGCGTGGTAGTACTCGTCTTCGGGCAGATCGGGCAGCCGGTCACGCGGCACATAGAGCCGCAGGCCCTTCAGCGCATCGGCGTCTTCCTTGGTGGCAACCCCGGACAACCGCACCGCCAGACCATTCTTGATCGCGCGGGTCACGCGCAGATCAAAACTCTGGCTGCCGTCTTCATTTGTCAGCGGGGCATAGTCGGCAATCGCCTCGGCCTCAGCCGTGAAGCTTTTCAAACGAACCTCGCCGCGCACCCCGTAGGCCCCCGCAATGGCCCCGACACAAACCATGTCTGTCATATGACTCTCGCTACAATATGCCCGTTAGTTTTCCCCGATACGGACGGCAAGGGCAAGCCATCCGCCGCTGCCGGGTTGTCGCGGCTGTTGGTTTTACGTCACCGGCGGGTGATCGGCAGCGCCTTGCGCCGCGCTTCCCAGCCTTTGCGCTCCAGTTCCGGCGTGTCCGAGACATCCTGCGGATACCCAACACAGAGATAGGCCACAAGGCTCCAGTCCTGCGGCACCGCAAGATCACGGTTCAATCGCACAGGGTCAAGCACCGAAACCCATCCCACGCCCAGCCCCCGTGCACGGGCGGCCAGCCAGAACAGGTTGATCGCGCTCACCACCGAATACCGCCGGGTCTCGGGCATGGTGGCAGCTCCCAGGCCTGCCCCCTTGTCGGTCGCGTCATCGCAGTAGATCGCAAATTGCACCGGCGCCTCGGTCATACCCGAGAGCTTTAACTTGGCATAAAGCGCCGCCTTGTCACCTTCGTAACCGGCCAGCGCCTCGGCATTGGCTGCGCGAAAGTTCTGCAAGGCCGCGTCGCGTGCGGCGTCACTTTCGATCCGGATCAGCCGCCAGGGTTCGGACAGCCCCACCGAAGGCGCTGTCTGAAACGCGTCGAGGCACTCCTGCAGGAGTGCCTCGTCCACGGGATCTGTCCTGAAATGGCGCACGTCGCGGCGCCATTCCATGAGCTGTCGAAGATCGTTCCGGAAGACTTCGGAAAAGACGTGCATTCCGGATCCTGACCTTCTTACTCTTCGGCGGCTGCTTCTTCAGCAGGCGCTTCGGCAGCTTCAGCAGCCTTGGCGGCTTTTTCTTCTGCACGGTCCTTGGCTTTCTGGCCAGGCTCGGCTTTCTTGGGGTTGTTGCGCTCGGTTTTGGCGATGGTGCCCGAGGCTTCCAGGAAGCGTGCAACACGATCGGTCGGCTGTGCGCCCTGGTCCAGCCAGTACTGCACACGTTCCATGTTCAGCTTGATGCGCTCTTCGCTGTCTTTCGGCAAGAGCGGGTTGTAGGTGCCGAGTTTTTCGATGAAACGGCCGTCGCGGGGCATACGGCTGTCAGCCGCAACAACGCGATAGAAGGGACGTTTTTTCGAGCCGCCGCGGGCGAGACGAATTTTCATAGCCATGGTGTGTTACTCCTGTTCCTAAGCTACTTGAGGGGCGATGCCCCGTCATTCCTGTTGTGTCAGGTAGGTCGGACAAGATTGTCCGACCTACGGTTGTTGTTATTCCTGATGCTTCTTGTGGTGTCTGATGACCTCATCAATGATGAAGTTCAGGAATTTCTTGGCGAATTCCGGGTCGAGGTTGGCGCGGACCGCCATATCTTCGAGCCGGGCAATCTGTTTGGCCTCCCGTGCGGGGTCTGACGGCGGCAGGTCATGCTCTGCCTTCAGCTGTCCCACAGCCTGCGTGTGCTTGAACCGCTCGCCCAGCGTGTAGACGAGGATCGCGTCCAGCCGGTCGATGCTTTCGCGGTGTTCCTTCAGCACGTCGGCTGCGCGGGTGGTGGCGTCAGTCAAGGGCATATCCTTTCGGTTTGAACATCGGGTCGGCGTAGTGGCTGATCTCCATCTCGATCCCGTCGTTGATCTGGCTGTGGGCCAGTTGCTCTGCGCTCGGGTGGCGATAGACCACGTCGTTGCCGTCCACAGACGGCGCGTCCTTGTCCTTTTTGGCACCCAGCCGTTCGGCCAGACGGATCGAATCCAGGTTCTTGGGATCGAGGTAGGACACCGCGCCCTCCCAACCCTGTTCGGCATAAAGATACTTGCGCGCGGCATGGGTCGCCTCAAGCGCATAGCCGTGACCCGCAGCCGACGGCCAGATGATCCAGGCGATTTCCTTTTCCGGCCAGGCCGCGGGCATCCAGCCACCGGCCATGCCATAGGTCTCGTCCGTGTCCTTGTCGTGGATCATCCACATGCCATAGCCGCGAATGTTCCAGTGACCGATCTCGGCCGCATATAGCATCCAGGTTTCGTAAGGATTGAGCGGGCCGCCCATGAACCGCGAGCGGTACGAGGCAAAGGTTGCCTTGAACGCGGCATAGTCCTCGGCTTCGGGGCCACGCAGGACCAGCCGCTTGGTTTCCAGAATGGGGATGTTCTTTGTCGCCATTACACTGTCTCCACTTCGGGATGACGATAGATGTGGCAGGATTTGCCCATCAGTGAATGTTCGCGCTCAAATTCTGCACCCAGCCGTTTGGCCATGGCAATCGACCGGTCATTGGCCGGGGCGATATAGCTCATCAGATGCGGCAACCCGAAATGCTGCGCCGCATAGGCTCGCGCCGCTGTCACCGCTTCCGAGGCAAGCCCCTTGCCTTCGCCATCCGCCATCACGCTCCAGCCCAGTTCCGGCTCGTGCCAGCCGGGGGCGTCGATGATGCCCGCCCAGCCCATGAAGGTGCCGCTGGCCTTGTCTTCAAAGTGCCAGAGACCAAAGCCGCGCACCGCCCAGTGGCCGATACGGCTGGTCAGGCTGGTGAAACAGGCCCCCGCGTCACGCGGACCACCCACATAGGCGCTGCGCTCGCTGGCAAAGAACGCTTCCATACGCGGCAGGTCCGACAGTTTCGGCGCACGCAGGATCAGGCGCTCGGTCTCAACCCTGGGGATGGTGAAAGAGGTCATGCGTAAGCCTCCACGCCACCGTTCACGATGTCCTCGGGCGCGAGATGCCGCCAGACTTCGATCTCACCGAACTCAGGATCTTCGTACATGGTCTCAAACGACGCGCCCAGACGGCGCGCGACAGCCTTGGAGGCTTCGTTCTCCGGCGCGATCTGCGAGATTGCCGTGTCCCACCCCAGAACGTCATAGGCATAGGCGCGCGACGTCAGCGCAGCCTCGGTGGCATAACCTTTGCCCTGAGCTGCTGGCATCAGCGTCCAACCGATTTCGCGCTCGTACCAGCCATGCGGATACCACAGACCCACCCGGCCCATGTAGCCGCCGGTGTCCTTGTCTTCCAATGCCCAGAAACCATACCCACGGAACGCCCAGTGCCCGACCATCATCGCCTGGTTGCGCCAGGTCTGATGCGGCGGCTTGGGGCCCCCCACAAAGCGCGAAGCCTCTGTTTCGTAAAACGCCGCCTCGGCCTCGAAGTCCGCCTCGCGCGGGGCGCGCAGGATCAGCCGTTCGGTTTCCAGCGTCGGGATGGAGAAGGTCGTGGTCATGCGGTTACTTCTTCTTCCCGAACCCGCTGAGACCCGGAGGCAATCCGCCGCCGCCCAGACCGGGCAATCCGCCGGGCAATTTGCCGCCCAGCGCCTTGGCTGCGGCTTCCATCTGTTTGGGGTCCATCGCCGAGGGGTCCATGCCCGCCATCGGGTCGCCGCCCTTGCCGATCATGCCCTTCATGGCCTGTTTCAGCATGCCGCCTTTGCCCATCTTGCCCATCTTCTTCATCATGTCGCCCATCTGGCGCTGCATTTTCAGCAGCTTGTTGAGGTCACTGACCTCCATGCCAGAGCCTGCGGCGATACGTTTCTTGCGGCTGGCCTGCAGGATCTGCGGGTTGGCGCGCTCGATCTTGGTCATCGACTGGATCATGGCGACTTGCCGGATGATCATCTTGTCGTCGAACCCTGCGTCCTGCACCTGCTTGGCCATCTTGCCCATGCCGGGCATCATGCCCATCAGGCCTTCCATGCCGCCCATCTTCTGCATCTGTTCCAGCTGCATCTTCATGTCGTTCATGTTGAAGCGGCCTTTGGCAAAGCGCTTCATCATGCGTTCGGCCTGTTCGGCCTCGATGGTTTCCTGTGCCTTCTCGACCAGCGCAACAATGTCGCCCATGCCGAGGATCCGGCCCGCGATCCGGTCTGGCTCGAAAGTTTCGAGCGCGTCCATCTTTTCGCCAAGACCAACGAACTTGATCGGCTTGCCGGTCACCGCGCGCATCGACAGCGCCGCACCGCCACGGCCATCGCCGTCCATCCGGGTCAGGACCACGCCAGAGATGCCGATCTTGCCGTCAAACTCTTCGGCAACCTCCACGGCGACCTGACCGGTCAGGCCATCGACCACCAGCAGCGTTTCGCGCGGGTTGACCGCGTCGCGCACATCTTCGACCTCTTGCATGAGGACTTCGTCGATCTGCAAACGACCGGCGGTGTCCAGCATGTAAACGTCGTAGCCCCCCAGCGTCGCCTGCTGCTTGGCGCGTTTGGCGATCTGCACGGCAGTTTCACCGGCCACGATCGGCAGGGTGTCGACGCCGATCTGCTGGCCGAGAACCTGCAACTGCTGCATCGCGGCCGGGCGATAGATGTCGAGACTGGCCATCAGCACGCGCTTGCCGTTCTTTTCGGTCAGACGTTTGGCCAGCTTACCGGTGGTGGTGGTCTTACCCGAGCCCTGCAGACCGACCATCAGGATCGGGGCAGGGGGGTTGTCGATCTTCAACTCGCCGGGGTCTTCGCTGTCGCCGGCCAGAACATGTTTCAGCTCGTCGTGCACGATCTTGACGACCTGCTGACCGGGGGTCACGGACTTGGTCACCGACTGCCCGGTGGCCTTTTCCTGCACGGCTTTGACAAAATCGCGGGCGACAGGCAGCGAAACGTCCGCCTCCAGCAGCGCAACACGCACCTCGCGCAGGGCGGTCTTGACGTCATCCTCGCTCAGCGCGCCCTGTTTGGTCAGACGGTCAAAGACACCGGACAGGCGTTCGCTTAGATTTTCAAACATCGCTCACCGGCTCCTTTACACCGTTTCCAACATGGCCCGTACTTAAGCACGAACCGCCCAAACGCCAATGTCCCCCGTGGGCGCAACGCGCTGACGGGGGGCGATCCCGGCCCAAGGGCCATGGGACCGGAAGCTTTGACGGACTTCCGGAATTGAAGGGGGATTTACGCGCCTGTACGCAAGGAGTCAAGTGGCGCGGGCGCGCTACGGCGCCTTGGTGTAGCGCGCGCGTTCATCGCGCACCAGATCGGCGGCACAGGCCGAGACTGCGCGCACCTCGTCCTCTCCTGCCAGCCAATCGACATTGGTCTCGCGCCGCACCAGCACCACGCGGCGCAGGGCCATCAGCCGGGCGCGTTCACTGCTCAGGAAAACCTCCTGCGGAATGACCCGCTCCAGGGGGCTGTCCGTGCGGATCACCTCGTAATAGCCGCCGGTAAAGGCCAGCATCGCAAACCCGCAATCAGCCGCCGCTGTCTCATCCTCACAGGCCGCGCGGCAGAGATCGGCAATGGGCCGCGTCGCAGGTGCCTGCATCACCCAGCCCGCAACCGTGACGCGCCAGCGGTTGTCCGGCTGCATGTCACCATAGGGATACCCCAGCGCCAGAATACCGGCCATGCTCAGGGTCTCGTCATCATCGGCCCGCACCTCGGTCGCCAGATCCGGCGCCATATGCCGCAGGGCTGCCATCCCGTCGCCGCGGGGTTCTGCGGGGCCGGACAAATAGGCGAGATAGGGGCGCAATTCCTCCAGCAATGCCGGGCTCTGGCCCAGCGCGTCGCGTTGCGCCGGGGTGCCATAAAGCGCCAGAATACGCGTCGGATGATCGGTGGCCTGAACTTCGCCCATCCTGGCGAGCCTTTCGATCAGCTCCGGATCAGGCTGTGCCTCGCGCGCCGCCAGCAGCGCCACCGCCAGCTCCGCGCCATTTTCCGCCTCGACTTTCAACCACCCGCGTGGCTGGGAATGCCCCAAAGGCGGCGCCCGAAACAGCGCACGCGCCTCTGCCCGGCTCAGCCCGGCCCGATAGGGCGACGGACCAAGATCGCGCAGCTCGATGCGCGCCAGCAGGATCCGCGCGTCTTCGTGCCCCTCGGCGGCCAGGTCCGCCAGCACCGGCAGGCTCTCGCGGTCATTGCCGTCCAGCCACTCTGCCACGGCCCGGTCAAACGCCGACTGGGCCAGAGCCTGCGAGGCAAGCACGACCAGCGCGAAGATCCCCGAAATCACCCGCATGCTGCCTCTCCTGTGGTTGGTCTTGTCATGGTGAAAAGATGATGCAAGAAACCATGGCCCGTGCGGGCGGTCAATTCGTCTGCGCGTCATCTCTGTAGCAGTGGATCAGCAAAGGACCTGCCCATGGACGCCTCATCTGCCTATCAGGACAGCCTGCCGCTCAGCTCTGACGCCCTGCTCGACCGCCTGCGCGGCTGGGATCTGGCCTTTACCTACCACGAACATGTGCCCCTGCGCACCGTGGTCGAGGCCAAGACAGTCGAGGCCGCGCTGCACATCGACGGGGAAACCCCCTTCCGGCTCAAGAACCTCTATCTGCGCGACAAGAAAAAGCGCAACTACCTTGTGACCCTGCAACAGGATCACGAGATCGACCTCAAGGCGCTGGGCGCCACGTTGGGTGTCGGCAACCTCTCGTTTGGCTCGGCGGACCGCCTGTTGCAAAACCTTGGCATCCGTCCGGGTGCCGTCAGCCCGCTGGCCATGGTGAACGGGGTGGAAAACGGTGTTCAGTTCTTCATGGACGCGCGCGCAAGGGTCGCAGATCGCATCTATATGCACCCTCTGGTCAATGACCGGACACTCGGCATGACGCCGGTCGACATGATGGCGTTTTTTGACCGCATTGGGGTAACACCGGAATGGCTGGAGCTGTCCCAGGCGGAGTGTGGAAACTGAGTATCTGCAACCGCAAGGAACGGCATTTCACCCACATTTGAAAAGGATGTGTTGTGGCAGTCTGACCTGACCGCCCAGGACCAGCGGTTCGTTAGCCGCATCATACAAGGGGTCGCACCGCTCAGCCCCGCCCTCGCCGATCCACATGGCCGCACCAAAGCGCGCCACATCGCGCCAGCCCCACGCTGCGGGAATAAAAAATCCCGAAGGCCAACGGCCTCCGGGGTCTCCAGATCGGTACTTTTGTACGCTGCGCCGGATCAGGCGGCCTGCGCTTCCAGCGCGTTGCCATCCTTGTCCAGAATGGTGACGTCGGTGATGCCCAGGAACCCCAGCGCAAAGCGCAGATAGCCGCTGGCAAAGTCGAAATCCGATCCCAGCGGCGTGCCGCCGGTGGCGATGGTGATGATGGCCTTTTTGCCCTTGAGCTGCCCCTCGGGGCCGTTCTCGGTATAGGCAAAGGTCACGCCCGCGCGGGCAATCTGGTCGATCCAGGCCTTCAGCACGGCCGGGATTGCAAAATTGTACATCGCGGTGCCGATCACGATGGTATCGGCCTCCTGTACTTCTTTCACCAGCCTGTCCGACAGCTCCAGCGCCTTGGCCTGCGCGGCATCGCGCTCGTCCGGGGCGACAAAGGTCGACTGCACCCAGACCGGATCAAGAAACGGCAGCCCGTCGGCCAGATCGCGGCGGATCACGGTGTCAGCGCCTGCGCCTGCGACGATCTCGGCGGATTTGATGCGCGACAGCGAACCTTCGTGGCGGGCCGAGGCGTCGATATGCAAAACAGTGTAGGTCATGGGGGGGTATCCTGAGGTTGGTTTTCCGGTGTCCCCTTGAATTAGTTATTGCATTGGCGAACGCAATTTGGAAATCTGCACGGACATTGTGGAGATTTGCACAGGAGCATCCATGGACAGCTGGGACGAGATCCGCACCGCCTTTCAGGTCGCCCGCAAGGGCACGGTCAGCGGCGCGGCGGATGTGCTGGGGGTGCACCACGCCACGGTGATCCGCCATATCGACGCGCTCGAGGGCAAACTGGGCGTGAAACTGTTCCAGCGCCACGCCCGGGGCTACACCCCGACCGAGGCCGGTCAGGATCTGCTGCAGGTGGCCAAGACCACCGACGATCAGTTCAGCCAGCTCGAAGGCCGTATCAAGGGCGGTGGCGAAGGTGTGGCCGGGGAACTGGTGATCACCGCACTGGAAAGCATGGCACCGCTGATGGCACCGATCATTGCCGATTTCCAACGCGAGTACCCCGAGGTGATCGTGCGGTTTCGCGCTGGCGCACGGTTGTTCCGGCTGGAGTATGGCGAAGCCCATGTCGCCCTGCGTGCCGGGCCGCAACCGCAAGAACTGGACAATGTGGTGCAGTCGCTTGGCCGCCTTGCCATAGGGCTGTTTGCCAGCACCAGCTATCTTGAAACCCATGGCCGCCCCAGCAGCGAAGATGACCTCGCAGGGCATCGCTTTGTCGGCCCAGACGAAGGCCGCAGCCGGGCGCCTTTCCTGGATTGGCTGCACGCCAAGGTCCGCCCCGAACAGATCGTGTTCCGCACCAATGACGCCTTTACCAGCGAACAGGCCGTGCGCGCCGGGGCCGGGATCGGCTTTCTGCCGTTCTGGACGGTACATGGGCAACCCGACCTGCACGAGGTTCTGCCGGTGCAGGAAGACTGGAGTGGCCAGCTCTGGCTGGTGACCCACGTGGACCTGCACCGCACCACCAAGGTCCAGACCTTTGTGAGCTTCCTCAAAGAGCGCGCGGCACGCGACTGGGTCTGCATATGAGCCCGCAGGCCCGCGGCCACCTTGCCATGTTGATGTTTTCCGCCCTGGTGGCGGGGTCGTTTTCGCTTGGCGCGATGGCCGCGAACGAGATTCCCCCAACCGCGCTCAATGCCCTGCGGTTCCTGATCGCCGCCGTGGTGATCGGTGCCGTGGCGCTGGCAACAACCGGGCTTCCACGGTCTGCCTGGCAGGCACCCTGGCGCTATCTGGTTCTCGGAGGGCTGTTCGCCGCCTACTTCGTGCTGATGTTCGAGGGTCTGAAAACCGCAACCCCCATCAGCACGGCTGCGGTGTTCACCCTGACGCCGCTGATGTCCGCAGGCTTCGGCTACGTGCTCTTGCAACAGATCACCACCCGCCGCATGGCGCTGGCGCTCAGCATCGCGGCCCTCGGCGCGTTATGGGTGATCTTTCGCGCGGACTGGGCGGCCTTCCTGCGGTTTCGCCTGGGGCAGGGCGAACTTTACTACTTCATCGGTTGCATTGCACATGCCCTCTATACACCCTTGATTCGCAAACTGAACCGCGGTGAACCAGCGGTGGTCTTTACCTTTGGCATGTTGATCGCAGGCATGGTGTTGCTGACGGTTTATGGCTGGGGGGACATCCGCGCAACGGATTGGACCGCGCTGCCCGGTATCGTCTGGATCACGGTCTTTTACCTCGCGATCTTTGCCTCGGCCGCTACCTTTGTCCTGCTGCAGTTTGCCTCGCTCAACCTGCCGTCGGCCAAGGTCATGGCCTATACCTATCTCGTGCCCACCTGGGTGATCTGCTGGGAAATCGCGCTTGGTCATGGCGGCCCCACCGGGCTGGTCCTCGTCGGCGTCGCACTGACCGTGGCCGCCCTGTTGTTGCTGCTCAGAAACGAACATCCCACTTGAGCCGGATCAAGGTTGTCCTGCCAGCTGCCCGCGCGCATGAGTCTTGAAGACGAGCGCCAGCGCAGCGGCACCAAGGCCTCTCAAAACAGCTTAGGGCTGGATCGCGGAGGGCCCTGCGCCTCGCAGGGTTCTGTCTCGAACCCCGTTACGCCCCGTCGTCCAACTCCCGCTCCAGAAACCGCTCGAACGCCTCCAGGTTCACCGGTTCGAACTGGCCGAACCCCTGCATCCAGACGCTGGCCGACCTCAGGGCATCCGGTTCCAGCTTGCACCATTTCACCCGGCCACGTTTCTCCTGAGAGATCAGCCCGGCCTTGGTCAGGATGCCCAGATGTTTGGAAATCGCCGCCAGCGAGATGTCGAACGGCTCGGCCACATCCGTGACCGCCATGTCGTCTTCCAGCAACATCGACAGGATCGCGCGCCGGGTCGGATCGGCCAGCGCGGCAAAGACGGTATCAAGGGCCTCGGTCATGTCTGCGTTAAACCCGGACCCCGGATAATCGTCAACCATTTGGTTGAATATGCCATTTTGAGCGGAATTCCGAAAGCCACGCCTGCGACAGACTCGCCGCGCCTCTCGCCTCTGCTAAAAAACATATAAATAACAACGCATTACCCCAATGTGCCACGACGGTTTATCGCGGTTGACTCAACCCCTCCTGCGCCGTAGCAATGCGCCAAGTCCACAAAGGGGCATTTTCGCGTGACCGATCCCGACCAGAAAGAGCGTATGGCGCAGCTGGAAGCAAAGATCGAAGCGGCCAAACTGGCCCAGGCACCGAAACCTCGGGTGGACGAACACTATTCGGCGGCCAATCTGGCCTGGCGCATGGTGATTGAATTGGTGGCCGGTCTGGGGATCGGCTTTGGCATCGGATACGGGCTTGACCTGTTGTTGGGAACCATCCCGATTTTCCTGGTGCTGTTTACAATGTTGGGTCTCGCGGCCGGTATCAAGACGATGCTGCGCAGCGCCAGGGAGATCCAGGAAGAACAAGAGGCCGAACAGGCCGAGAGAGACGAAGGGAACTAGAACGTGGCAAGCGAAGCACACGGCGCCGAACAAGGCGGTCTCGTATTCCACCCGATGGATCAGTTCATCATCAAACCGCTGTTTGGTGGCGATCACATTGGGCTGTTCACCGTCACCAACGCGACCCTCTGGATGGCACTGGCCGTTCTGGGCATCATCGCGATGATGGTTCTGGGCACCCGCAGCCGCGCCATCATTCCCAGCCGCTCGCAGTCGGTTGCCGAACTGGCCTATGGCTTTATCTACAAGATGGTCGAAGACGTGGCCGGCAAGGACGCGGTCAAGTTCTTCCCATATATCATGACCCTGTTCATGTTCATCGTGTTCGCCAACTTCCTTGGCCTGATCCCGACATCCTTTACCCCGACGTCGCACTTTGCCGTGACCGTGGTGCTGGCCATGCTGGTGTTTGTCACCGTGACCATCGTCGGGTTTGTCAAGAACGGCATGGGCTTCCTTGGCCTGTTCTGGGTGTCCTCGGCGCCGCTGGCGCTGCGCCCGATCCTGGCCATCATCGAACTGATTTCCTACTTCGTGCGCCCTGTCAGCCACAGCATTCGTCTGGCTGGTAACGTCATGGCAGGCCACGCGGTGATCAAGGTGTTCGCAGGCTTCGCCGCGATCGCTGTCGTCAGCCCCGTTTCGGTGGTTGCCATCACCGCCATGTACGGCCTTGAGGTCCTCGTGTCCTTCATCCAGGCCTACGTCTTTACCATTCTGACCTGTGTGTACCTGAAAGATGCACTGCATCCGTCGCACTAAGGTCTGAACATCCACACTACCTATTAACTTCCAATCGTAAGGAGATACACCAATGGAAGGTCAACTCGCACACATCGGCGCAGGTCTCGCAGCAATCGGTTCCGGCGCAGCCGCAATCGGTGTTGGTAACGTAGCCGGCAACTACCTCGCAGGCGCTCTGCGCAACCCTTCGGCAGCTGCTTCGCAAACTGCCACCCTGTTCATCGGTATCGCATTCGCGGAAGCACTGGGCATCTTCTCGTTCCTGGTTGCACTTCTGCTGATGTTCGCCGTCTAAACCGACTGGACTTATCCTTACGTGCGGGTGCGGGCGCGTCCCTGATTGCGCCCCACCCGTAACCCAACGGAAGTTCCACGGAGGACGACATGGCATCGACAACGACAGAAGCCGCAGGCCACGCTGCTGACGCCGCCGCGTCCGCGCCCGGCATGCCGCAGCTCGACTTCTCGAACTGGGGCAACCAGATTTTCTGGCTTTTGGTCACGCTGGTCGTGATCTACTTCGTCCTGTCGCGTATCGCGTTGCCGCGCATCGCGAACGTTCTGGCCGAACGCCAGGGGACAATTACCAATGACATCGCCGCAGCCGAAGAGCTGAAGGCGAAAGCCGCTGACGCAGAAGACGCCTATAACAAGGCGCTTGCAGATGCCCGTGCGGAAGCACAGCGCATCGTTGCCGAAGCCAAGGCCGAGATTCAGGCCGATCTGGACGCAGCCACCGCCAAGGCGGATGCCGAGATCGCTGCCAAGGCCGCCGAGTCGGAAAAGGCAATCGCCGAAATCCGCGCCGGTGCCCTGGAAAGCATCAAGGAAGTTGCGACCGATACGGCCACCGAGATCGTGACCGCCATGGGCGGCAAAGCCGACGACAAAGCTGTCGCCGGTGCGATCACCACACGGATGAAAGGGTAAGGATCATGCGTAAACTTGCGACCCTCCTCGCCCTGACCGCCGCGTCGCCCGCCTTTGCGGCAAGTGGCCCGTTCTTCTCGCTGAAGAACACCGACTTCATCGTGCTGCTGGCCTTCATCCTGTTCATCCTTGTGCTCTTGAAGTTCAAGGTTCCCTCGATGCTGGGTGGCATGCTGGACAAGCGCGCCGACGGCATTCAGTCCGAACTGAACGAAGCCCGTGCCCTGCGTGAAGAAGCCCAGACCCTTCTGGCCTCTTACGAGCGCAAGCAGAAAGAAGTGGCCGAGCAAGCCGACCGTATCGTCGAGCATGCCAAATCTGAGGCTGCCAACGCTGCTGATCTGGCCAAGGAAGAGCTGAAAACCTCGATCGCGCGCCGTCTGGCCGCGGCTCAGGATCAGATCGCCTCGGCCCAGGCTTCGGCTGTCAAGGAAGTGCGCGATCAGGCGATCGCCATCGCCGTTGGCGCCGCCAAAGACGTGATCGCCAAGCAGATGACCGCTGCTCAGGGCAACAAGCTGATCGAAGAAGCGATTGCCGACGTGGACGCCAAGCTGCACTAAGCTGGCCCACCTGCGAAACATTTGAAAACCCGGCCCATTGCGGCCGGGTTTTTCTTTGGGCGGCATCCCGCGCGAAGACCATCCGCATAAAAGATGTAAAGAAGAGGTATCTTTTAAATTGATCCGATTGGGCTTAAATTAAAACCTAAGCGTGTATTTACTCCGGATCACCGCCACGGAAGGCACCCAAATGGCCGCGACATCGCCCCATCGCCCCGCCTCTGAAACCGAGGCCCCCGCCACGTTTGGCCGCAGGTACAACATGTCTCGTGAAAGGCACAGCCGACCGCCTGCGAAATCCGGATTGAACAAAGCTGCGCTCTTTCTGGTGTTGGTGATTGCCCTTGCCGGCCTCCTCAGCCTCACCGCATGGCTGACGCCCTAGCGGCCCCACCCGATACCTTCTGCGCTACCCCTGTGTCTTCATTGTCCCGAGGTCGCCCCGGCAGCGCACCATGCACAGCGCCGTGGAACGCCCGGATACCATGTTCCCGGCAAAACCCGGCCTCAGACTGGCCGCAAGAACCGTGTGGCGGGACAACGTCATGACGGGTTTCCTCGGATGGGGTAGGTCGGACAATCTTGTCCGACCTACGGGATACGAAGCCGGGGCTGGCCTGTCCGCCCCATGCCCCCGGCCCATAGTGCGCACAGGGCCAAACCTGACCAAGATCTCACCAAATCGCAAAATGACCATTTTGTACAAAATGGAGAGTCGCGCCTTGGAAAGATGTACAATCTGGTCACTTTGCGCAAATCGCCCCCTGTCGACTAGCGCACAGGTTCAAATACCGCGTCGCCCAAGGTGCAATCCCGGATCACGTCGCGCCCACAGGGCACAGGGGTCAGATCGCGGCTCAGGCAGACCCGTGCCTCCTGAATGTAACCGTCCCGGCAGGTGATCGTCAGCATGTCCTTGCCCAGCTGCGGATTGGCCTTGAGAAAGGCCTCTTCGACAACGCTTGCAGGCAGTTTCACCGACTTGTCCAGCTTGCGGAAAATCGCCGGCCTGACGACGCTTTCATAGGCCTTGCGCGACAGGGCGTAATAGTCTTCGCCCGACAGCCCCGAGCACCGCCCGTGTTTCTTCCATTGATACCAGGCGAGGCCAGATGTCCCCATGATATCAACCATTTGTTCGGTCATCCAACGGGGCGGATTGCGCTCGGACGTGCTGCAATGCTCGGGCCAGCCACGGTGATATTGCGGCCAGAGCCCGTGCAGCACCCAGCCGTAATCCTCTGCCGCGTCACATTGCGGCGAGCCCTTCTGATCACCCTCGATGGCACACCAGTTCGGCGACCAGCTCAGCGCCATCACATAGTAGTCAAACGCGCCCGCCACATGGCTCTGGGCGCCTGCAGCCCCGCCGCAAAACAAGGCCATCGCCAGAATCTTTACAAATCGCATTCACTCTTTCCTTATGCGTCGAATGCCACTATATAGCCCCCAAGTTCCCCGACAACGGAAACCGTCCCGGCCCCGCCAGGACCGCCTGCAAAGCCAGGCAACGGGGAAGATATGTGATTTAGGAGACCTGCAAATGACCAAATTGCTGCACCCCAAGGCCACCGCCGTCTGGCTGGTCGACAACACCACGATCAGCTTCAAGCAGATCGCTGATTTCGTGGGCATGCATGAACTGGAAATCCAAGGCATCGCCGATGGTGATGTCGCTACGGGCGTCAAGGGGTTCGACCCGGTTGCCAACCAGCAACTGGACCAGGAAGACATTGATAACGCTCAGGATAATCCCCTGTTCAAACTCAAGGTCAAGTTTAACGCCGCCGCTGCTGGCGAAGAAAAACGCCGTGGCCCGCGCTATACGCCGCTCTCGAAACGCCAGGACCGCCCGGCGTCGATCCTGTGGCTGGTCAAGTTCCACCCGGAACTCAGCGACGGTCAGATCTCCAAGCTTGTCGGCACCACCAAACCGACGATCCAGGCCATCCGCGAGCGCACCCACTGGAACATCGCCAACATCCAGCCCATCGACCCGGTGGCCCTGGGGCTGTGCAAACAGTCCGAACTGGACGCCGTTGTGCAAAAAGCCGCCGCCAAAAAGGCCGCTGACGGCGAAGTGATGACCGATGACGAGCGCCGCAAACTGGTCTCGACCGAGACCTCGCTGGGCATGGAAGCCGAACCCAAGATCCCCTCGGCCATCGAAGGTCTGGAAACCTTCACGCTCTCGAATGACGAAGACGAGGACGACGAAGACAAACGCGGCGACAGCGATTTTGCCGACGCCGACAGCTTCTTCAACCTGCCCTCAGGCGACGAAACCGAACAGCCCTGATCCGTCAGACAGATTTTCCCAAGGGGGCCGTCCAGAGTGGGCGGCCCTTCTTCTTTTGGCCGGAAATATCCTTGGGTGAATTGGCCCTCGGGGCCAAGAGGGGCAAGGCCCCTGAAACAGGCTCAGCTTTGCTGAGCCACGCCCAACCAAAGGCGGCGCCGTCAGGCGTCAACGATGGGCGGGAGCGCCCCCGCCGTCCTATCGCCTGACCGACAGGCCTCCGGCAACCGAGATCAGAACAATGCCCGTCAACGCGCTGGCGTTCGGTATGTCTGAGAACAGAACCAGCCCCCAGATCACGGCAAACCCGACATAGGCAAAATCGAAAATGCCAACCACCGACGGCGGACCCTTTTGATAGGCCAATGCAGCGCCAAAACTGCCAATCAGAATGCCCGCGGCCATGATGCACAGGGTCAGCCATCCGCCCGCGTCGACCGGGCTCCACCGGCTCATCAGAAAGCCGTCTTCGGGCAGGGCCGGGGCCACGCTCAGGACCAGCGACGCCACCGCACCGACCACGATGAAACTCAGGTTCAGCAGCAGCGCCAGGGTCAGAGGATGCTCGGCCTGACACTTGCTGCGCGTCAGGATCATCGACAGCGCATAGAGCATGGCCGAGATCAGGGGCAAAAGGGCGTAGGCATTAAAGTCCCCGACATCCGGTTTTAGAATCAACAGGATACCGGCAAATCCAAGGGCAACCGCCCCCCAGCCCAGGCGGCTGATGCGTTCGCCCAGCAACAGCGCTGAGAACAGCGTGATGAAAAACGGCAGCGTGTAGAATGCTGCGGCGGCCACCGGCAATTGCAGATGGGGCAGAGCGCCGTAGTAAACGATCCACATCGCCACCAGCATCAGGCTGCGCAACAGGCTCCAGAACGGCTGCACGGGCCAAAAGGAAACGCCCCGCAGCACCGCCAGCCCGATGCCCACCAGCACAGGAATCGCCAGCACGGACCGCAGCACAAAGATCTGCCAAAGCGCGAAACTGTTGCTGCTCAGCTTGATCAGCGCGTCCCCCAGCGAGAGGGCAAAGACCGAAAACAGGATGGCGCCAATGGCCAGACCCAGATGGTCACCGGAGGCTCGCGGGTTGGTTTTCGGCGCTTGCATATTGCTTCCCTCCCAAAGCTCCGGGCCAACAGTCTGGCCAGCCGAAACCTTAACGCCGATCCGCGCCTTCGCAATCCCTGACAGGGCGGCGGGTCTGCCGTTGCATTGTGAGGCCTCGGCCCTATGCCCGCCGCGACGAAAGCTTCAGATGGTTTTGCGCGCGTTGAGGGCCGCGCTGATGGTGCCCTCGTCGAGATAGTCCAGTTCCCCGCCAATCGGCACACCCTGCGCCAGCGAGGTCAGCTTGACCCGCGTCTCCAGCTGGTCGGCGATGTAATGCGCCGTGGTCTGGCCATCGACCGTGGCATTCAGCGCCAGGATCACTTCGGAAATCTCTTCCGACACCACCCGGTCCACCAGCTTGGGGATCGACAGCTCTTCGGGGCCGACACCTTCCAGCGCAGACAATGTCCCGCCAAGCACGTGATAGCGCCCCTTGAAGACATTGGCACGCTCCATCGCCCAGAGGTCCGAGACATCCTCGACCACGCACAACTCTCCGGTGGCGCGTTTGTCGTCATGGCAGATGTCGCAGATATCCGAAGTGCCGACATTGCCACAGTTCAGGCATTCGCGCGCTGTGGCGGCCACCGCCTGCATGGCGTCTGCCAGAGGGGTCAGCAACAGGGCGCGCTTGCGGATCAGGTGCAGCACCGCGCGTCGTGCACTGCGCGGTCCCAGCCCCGGCAGCTTCGCCATCATTTCGATCAGGGTGTCGATGTCCGAACTGCTCATGGGCCTGCCTCATATGACACCGGCGGCCTGAAGTGTTTCGACTGATTGCCAATCATTAGCAATAAGGTGAAACACTCAGAACCTGCTGACGTTGTGAGCGCTCTGAAATAAACTTGATCCTCAGGTTGATCTCGAAACGCTGAAAGCCGCCGGAAATTTGAGTATTTATAGCAAGATGAAGCCCGGGTAGGGCAAGAGCTTAGAACGGCAGCTTGATATCCGCAGGCAGGCCGAGGCTCTCGGTGATCTTGCCCAGCTCTTCCTGGCTGCGGTCGGCGGCCTTGGATTGCGCGTCCTTGATAGCGGCGAGGATCAGGTCTTCGACCACTTCCTTGTCGTCGCCGTTAAAGATCGAGGGGTCGATGTCCAGCGCTTTCAGCTCGCCCTTGGCCGAGGCCGTGGCCTTGACCAGGCCCGCGCCGCTTTCGCCGACAACCATGATGCTGTGCAGGGCATCCTGCATCTCGGTCATCTTGGACTGCATTTCCTGCGCCTGTTTCATCATCTTGGCCATATCGCCAATGTTGCCAAGCCCTTTGAGCATGTGTGATCTCCTGATCGGGGTTCCGTTTGTTGCCGCCTAGATAAGGCGCGCGTGCCTTGTGGGCAAGGTGAAACGGGCGCTGGCCTTTTGATCGCGCCACCGCTAGCGTCAATCCGCTGGACTGGAACCACGGGGAGGTGGGCAGATGCATATTGAGCCCTTTGGCGTTGAAATCTGGATGAATGAATGGGAGACGCGCTGCGACTGGAACCTTGCCGAGACCTGCGTTGAAAGCATGACCATTGCCGAGCTGATGGCGCTGGCCGGCAAGAATGAGACCGACCTGTCCGACCTCTTGCCGATGAAGATGACCTATGGCGCCATCGAGGGCTCGGACCGGCTGCGCAGCGCCATCGCGGCGCTCTATGAGAACCAACAGCCGGAAAACCTGATCGTGACCCACGGCACCATCGGCGCCAACATGCTGGTGCACAAGACACTGGTGTCACGCGGCGACCGCGTGGTGGCGGTGGTGCCGACCTATCAGCAGCATTATTCCATCCCCGAAAGCATCGGTGCCGAGATGCACCTGCTGCATTTGCGCGAAGAGGATGGCTGGCTGCCTGATCTTGACGCGCTGCGTGCGATGGTCACGCCAGAGACAAAGCTGATCGCCATCAACAACCCCAACAACCCCACCGGCGCGCTGATGGATCGCGCCATGCTGGAACAGATCGCCACCATTGCGCGTGACGCTGACGCCTGGGTGCTGTGTGACGAGGTTTATCGCGGCACTGGCCAGACCGGCGATGGCATGGGACCGTCGATGGCGGATAT
Organism: Shimia sediminis; assembly: GCF_003990645.1. GTDB lineage: Bacteria > Pseudomonadota > Alphaproteobacteria > Rhodobacterales > Rhodobacteraceae > Shimia > Shimia sediminis. The sequence goes on along the minus strand of NZ_RYZK01000005.1, from coordinate 118,627 downwards.
CTATGAAAAGGGCATCAGCACGGCGAGCACGTCCAAGGCGTTTTCCCTCGCGGGCCTGCGTCTGGGATGGATCGCCGCCCCGCGTGAGGTGATCGAAGCGGTCTCGATCCACCGCGACTATGACACGATTTCGGTTGGCGTGCTCGACGATCACTTTGCCACGCTGGCGTTGGAAAACGCCGACCGCCTGCTGGCCCGCAGCCATGCGATCACACGGGGCAATCTGACGATCCTGACCGACTGGATTGCCACAGAACCACTGATGTCATGGGTGACGCCCAAGGCGGGCACCACGGCCCTGCTGAAGTATGACCTGCCCCAGTCATCCCGCGAATTCTGCGTGGCACTGCTGGAGGAAACCGGCGTGATGTTCACGCCCGGCTCGGCCCTGGGCATGGAAGGCTACGTGCGGATCGGGTTCGCCAACAACCCTGAGGTTCTGAAAGAAGGGCTGCAGAGGGTGTCGACGTTTCTAAAAGGGCGCGGCACCTGACCATTTGTGCGATGCGGGCGCGCAGGCGTCCCAAAGAGCGGCCACACAGCACTCAATCCTCTTCGAAGGGATCCCACTCGTCCTCGACTTCGGGCAGGGCCTCTTCATGGGCCTGTGCGGTGATTTCCTGCTGGCTCTTGATCGTGGTGATCTTGGCCTTGGGAAAGGCTTCGAGAACGGCCTGAACCATCGGATGTTGCGCTGCCTCGGCCTTGATGGCGTTCTCGGCGGCGTTGCGTTTTTCAACGATGGTGTCACCGCCACCTTCGCGCACGACGATCACCGCCCAGCGATTGCCGGTCCAGCTTTGCAGCCGCGATCCCAGCCGTTGGGCCAGGTCGGCATGGGCTGTTTCCGTGGGCACGAACTCGATCCGCCCGGGCCGGTACGAGACCAGCCGCATGTCGGCCTCGACATCCATCAGCAGCTTGGCGTCACGGTTCTTGCGGATCAGCTCGATCACATGGTCAAAGGTGGCAAAACGCGCCAGCGCGGTTTCCACCTGCGGGGCCAGCGCGGTCACCGTGCCACCCGGTCCACCGGCCACCTGCGTGGTCGCATAGGCCTGTGTGCCACCGGCGGGACCACCCGCGGGCATACCCCCACCCGGACCACCATTGGGTGGCGGCGGCGGCATGTCCTGCAGCTTCTTCACCAGCTCTTCGGGGCTGGGCAGATCAGCCACATGGGTCAGGCGAATGATCGCCATCTCGGCGGCCATCATGGCGTTGGGGGCCGCGCCGACCTCTTCCAGCGCCTTGAGCAGCATCTGCCACATGCGGGTCAGGATACGCATCGGCAGCTTGTCGGCCATGAACTGCCCGCGAGAACGCTCGTCAGGGTTGATCGTCGGGTCCTGTGCCGCGTCCGGCGTGATTTTCACCACGCTGACCCAATGGGTGATCTCGGCCAGATCGCGCAGCACCGCCATGGGATCGGCCCCATCGGCATATTGCGCGCTGAGCTCGTTCAGAGCCCCACCCGCGTCGCCTTTCATGATCATGTCGAACAGATCGAGCACACGGCCCCGGTCGGCCAGACCCAGCATGGCGCGCACCTGATCGGCGGTGGTCTCTCCGGCACCGTGGGAAATGGCCTGATCCAGCAATGACTGCGCATCGCGCGCCGAACCTTCGGCGGCCCGCGTGATCAGCGCCAGTGCGTCATCGCTGATCTCGGCCTTTTCCGCCGTCGCAATCCGACGCAGCATGGCGATCATGTCTTCCGGCTCGATCCGGCGCAGATCAAAGCGCTGACAGCGTGACAGCACCGTCACCGGCACTTTGCGAATCTCGGTTGTTGCAAAGATGAATTTGACGTGGCTCGGTGGCTCTTCGAGCGTCTTCAACAGCGCGTTGAAGGCGCTGGTCGACAGCATGTGCACTTCGTCGATGATGTAGATCTTGTAGCGCGCCGAGGCCGCGCGGTAATGCACCGAGTCGATGATCTCGCGGATGTCGTTGACGCCAGTGCGGCTGGCGGCGTCCATCTCCATCACATCGACATGGCGGCCTTCCATGATCGCCATGCAATGCTCGCATTTGCCACAAGGCTCGGTGGTGGGGCCACCGGTCCCATCCTCGCCGATACAGTTCATGCCCTTGGCGATGATCCGCGCGGTGGTGGTCTTGCCCACGCCGCGAATGCCGGTCATCACGAAAGCCTGCGCGATCCGGTCCGCCGCAAAGGCGTTTTTCAGGGTGCGCACCATGGCATCCTGCCCGACAAGATCGGCAAAGGTCTCGGGGCGGTATTTGCGCGCAAGAACCTGATAGACGGTGTCGGACGTGTCAGTATCGCTCATACGGGATCGCTCATGGGAGGCCTTCGGGATTCGAGTGTCCGGAACAACCTAAGCCGGGCAGGGCGGCGCGTCTACCGGATTGGCGGGGGTATGTGTCATACGCGCCGCGCGGCAGCCTTGGCGCGCGGGGCAGCCTGGGGTAATCCTTGCGGTGAGTTTGGGTTAAGGGTGGCACACATGCGGTTGAAAGGCATCCGGCGCAGCCGGAACATCGAGGATCGTCGCGGACGTGGCGGCAAGGGCGCGGCAGGGATTGGCGGCGTTGGCTTGCTGGTGATCCTCGCCATCGGATACTTTGCCGGGATCGATGTGACCCCCTTGTTGAACGAAGCCGCCGCCCCGCAGACACGCCAAGAGCGCCCGCTGTCGCCCGAAGAGCAACAGGCGGGCGATTTCAGCGCGTCGGTTCTGGCCACCACGGAAACCGTCTGGGCCGGGATTTTCGATACCCAACTGAACCGCAGCTACACGCCACCGACGTTGGTTCTGTTCTCCGGCGCCACGCGCAGCCCCTGTGGCGGGGCCAGCGGCGCGACAGGGCCGTTTTACTGCCCTGCGGATCAAAAGGCATACCTCGATACGCAGTTCTTTGCCACGCTCGCCCGCCAGCTTGGAGCCAAGGGCGACTTTGCGGCGGCCTATGTCATCGCCCACGAGGTCGCGCATCATGTCCAGAACGAACTGGGCATTCTCGGGCAGGTCCACCAGCTGCGCCAGCAATCCACCCAGGCCGAGGCCAACGCTCTCACCGTGCGGCTGGAGTTGCAGGCCGATTGCCTCTCGGGCATCTGGGCGCGGGCTGTGAGCGACCTGATGGAGCGCGGCGACCTCCAAGAGGCGCTGAACGCCGCCCGCATGATCGGCGATGACCACCTGCAGAAACGCGCGGGCAAGGTACCGCAGCCCCACACCTTTACCCATGGCACTTCGGCACAACGCGCACGCTGGTTCCAGCGTGGCTACGACAGTGGCGATCTTGAGCGTTGCGATACCTTCGCAACCAACCGCCTGTGAGCTTTGCCATCGCGTCACTATCAGCCGGGCAGGGCACGCTCGGCATCTGCCCGGCCCCGGGGCGGTTTGACGACTATGCCGGTGATCTCGCGACCATCCTGGACTGGTCCCCGTCGCTTGTCCTGACCATGACCGAGTCCATGGAGTTGGAGTGTCTGGGCGCCGAAACCTTTCCGGATGACCTGAACGCCGCGGGCATCGGCTGGCTGCACCTGCCGATCCGCGATTTTGGCGCACCGGGCCCGGAAGTGCAGGCGCGTTGGGCGGATGCTTCGGCGCAGGCGCGCGCCGCGCTGGCGGCCGGAGGCCGGGTTCTGGCCCATTGCTACGGTGGCTGCGGCCGCTCGGGCATGGCACTGTTGCGGCTGATGGTCGAGATGGGCGAAGACGGCCCCGCCGCATTGAAACGCCTGCGACAGGTCCGGCCATGTGCCGTGGAAACCAAGGCGCAGGCCGCCTGGGCCATGCGCCTCTGAAACGCCTCAGCGGCGGTTCTTTTTCTCTTTCATCACCGACCGCACCATCTTGCCGAACGCCTTGTCCTTGGCGCGCGCCTCGTGCAGCGTGGCCGAGTTGTGGGCATCCTCGCGCAACAGCTTGCGCCAGCGGTTCAGACGGTCTTCGTCCAGCGCGCCACTGTCCAGCGCCGCCCTGATTGCACAGCCCGGCTCGGTTTCATGGCCACAGTCCGAAAACCGGCATCCCCGCGCCAGCGCTTCGATGTCCTCGAACACCGCCTCGATGCCCTCAGAAGCATCCGTCAGCCGCAAGGCTCGCATGCCGGGGGTGTCGATCAGCCAGCCACCAAAGCGCGTGGCAAAAAGCCCGCGCGCCGTGGTGGTGTGCCGCCCCTTGGCATCGTCTTCACGAATGCCCTGGGTGTCGACCCCGATACCGGTCAGCGCATTGGCCAGCGTTGACTTGCCCACGCCGGACGATCCCACCAGCGCCAGCGTCTGCCCGCCCCGGCACCATGGCGCCAGCGCCTCGGCCTCGCTCCGGTCCAGCGCGTTCAGCGCCAGCGCCGTGACCAGCGGCGACAACCGCTCGGCCCGACGCTGATACGCGCGGGCATCCCCGGCCAGATCGGCCTTGGTCAGCACCACCAGCGGCAGGCACCCGGCACTGGAGGCCAGCGCCAGATACCGTTCAATGCGCGCTTCGTTAAAGTCGGCGTTGCAGCTGGTCACAATGGCCAGCGTATCGACGTTGGCCGCGATCAACTGCGCCTCGGCCCCGGTGCCCGCTGCCCGTCGGGTCAACGCCGTCACCGGCGTCAGCCGCCGGACCACCCGCACACCGTCAGAGCCGAGACTCACCCAGTCGCCCACGGCAAACTCTGCCGTTGTCATGGTCGAAGGCGGCAGGACGATGCGCGCGCCCTCTGGTGTCAGGGCGAACAGGCGGTCGCGCGCGACCGATGAAATGCGCGCGGCACGGGGGCCTTCGCCCTCGTCAATCTGCGCGTCGAAATGCGCCGACCACCCAAGGCCGGCAAGTGTCATATCTGTCAATGGACTATTCCCGATATGTAAGAAAACATACGCGATCCCATCCAAGGGTCACGTGGCTTTATTACGGTCGGGCGGTGGTTACCTTAGCTGGTAACGACGGCCCGAAAGGATGCGACAATCTCCATCAATCCTCCGGGTCATTGAGTAGTCTTAGGGCACCCTTTCGGCAGAGTTTTCGTTGAAAACGCGCCTGTCGGGTCGTTCGGAACCTGCTGCGCAGAACCCGAACTGGGTGAGAGGTTGGACATCGACCCAAGCGGGGCTCGTTGTGGCTGCTACCTTCCGGTCCTGACCAGGTTGGCGAGGCGCTTGCCCGCGCCAACCCCTCGGGGCCTGATATAGTCGCCCCTTGCGACAGATGCAAGCTGGCGTGGTCACTCAAATCGCAGGCGCATTTGCAAAAACCCATCGGGTGTTTCGCCCAGGATCTCGACCCCCTTCACAGGGGCGCCCCTCAGCATCTCCCGCATGTCCGGGCTGCTCAAAAACACGGCCGTCGCGCCCTCAATCGGGGCAAAGCGGGCCGGGGGTGGGGTTTCCGACACCGACGGGTCGCCCTCGGCAAAGGCCTGCACCAGCAGGTCGCGAATCTTGGTCTTTTCCTGCAGCAGGATGCGCTCGGGGGTGGCATATGGAAAATTGCCGCCGCCGCCCGCGCGGTAATTGTTGACCGCCAATGCAAAGTTCTGATCGGGTCGCAGCGGTGCACCCTGCCAATGCAGATGGCCAATGCGCCGTGCGTCCGGATTGATCAGCGTGCCATCCGGCCCGTAGCGCGCAGGCTGGCTCAGGTCGATGTCATACCGCAGCCCGTAAATCGCATCACAATTGTAAACCGGGAAATCCGTGCGGCACAGCGGCTGGTCCGCCTGTCCCGGCACAATCTGCTCATAGAGCCCCGCCGACATCTCCAGCCATTCCGCCAGCTCGGCACCATTCAGACGCAAGACGCTGACATCATTGGGGAAAAACTGCAGGTCGCTGATGTTATTCAGCGCCACCTGGCCCGCGGAAATGTCGGTGAAATGCTGTGGTCCAGCCCGTCCGCCACATTTTTGCGGGGCGGCGGCGGCCAATACCGGCAGGTCGGCCCAGTCGGTGCCCTTGCGCGCCTCGGCCACGTAGCCTGCCAGCGCCTCCGCCACCACGCGCACCGTTGCGCAGCCCGGCAGCCTTGCCAGACCGGAATGCAGCGGCTTGCGGATGTGCCCGACGGGCCTGCGCAGCGCCTCGAGCACCCAGTCATGTGCCGGCCTCAGCACCGCAGACAGCGCCGCGTCCTCTTCGGCTTCTTGTGCGTTCATCAGCTCAACGCTGTGCGCCGCCACCTGCCAGCCCCGACCATCCTGAACCACGCACAAGTCCATCCGCCCCAGCAGACGCCCCCCCGATCCCGGTTGCATCGTCGGCGTGCCGTGCACGGTGGCGGTCTCGGCGCAAATGCCCGGCACCGCGGGGTGCGTTGTGCCGGGAAACCGCAAATGCGTGTGCCCCAGAACCAAGGCGTCCAACCCGTCGATCCCCGCGATCAGATGGCCCGCGTTTTCCAGACCTTCCTGCTCCGGAGCGTCCCCCAGACCCGTATGCGCCAGCCCGATCACCAGATCCGCCCCCGCCGCGCGCAGATCGCTTACCGCGCGTCGTGCTGCGACCAGCGACTCCTCTGCCGTCAACTTGCCCGCCACCCGTGAATGATCCCAGCTCAGCACCTGTGGCGGCACCACGCCAAACACACCGATCCGCAGCCCGTGCCGCGCGCCGGTGCTGTCCACCACCTGTCGCTCCAGAATGCACTGCGGCTGCCAGCACGCGGCCAATCCCTCGGGTGCCTCCCCGGTGACCTCGAGATTGGCACACACCAGCGTCGCATTAATCTGCCCGAGGATCTCGGTCAACCGCTCCAGGTCGACGTTGAATTCGTGGTTTCCGAGCGCCGCCGCATCATATCCCAGCGTGTTCATCGCCGCGACCAAAGGATGCGTCAGCCCATCAGGAGAGCGATCCGATACCAGATCGGTCAGCGGAGTCCCCTGAAGAAAATCGCCGTTGTCCAGCAACAGCGTGTTGTCCGCCGTGGCGCGCACCTCGTGGATCAAGGTCGCAATCCGGCTCAGCGCGGGCAGATGGCCGGGCTGATCGGCAAAGTAATCATAGGAAACCAGCGCCCCGTGCAGATCGGTGGTGGCCAGCAGGCTCAGCGTGACATGCGGCCCGTCCGGAACCTTTGCAGCGTTTTCGGGCACCAGGGACACCTCGGCGGATTGGGGATGGTCAGCGGGAACGGAACACTCGTCAATGCCCGGCAAAGAATCATCGCTGCGCCGCAAAGACAAGCAAAAAATTCACTGAAAACAATTTGTTGAAAGGTTGAAATACCTGCGGTCTCGCTGGGCCATTGCCGTGCGGCAGCATCCGTGGCAAGCCTGTGACAAATCGGAGGGCACACATGCGACACGCGGAAACAGTGACTTTTGGCGGTTCCGGTCTGGATCGGGCCGCAGAGCTGCGCGGTGATGCTGCCGCGCTCGAGGCCGCGCGCCGCGACCCCGCCACCCGCACGATTCTGATCTGGCGCGGCAAGCCGCTTTTGGCGGGCGACACCCGCGCCCTTGCCAGATTGCCGATGGATCACCCGGTTCTGACCGACGCCAAGGTCCCGCCAATCTACCTGGGCCGCGAAGAAGGCGGGCATGTCTTTGCCAGCGACATTTCGTTCTGGACACCTGCCGAGCTGGATGCCGAGGCCATGGGCTCATTCCTGGACCGTTCGGAACAAACCCACCCGGCGCTGCCCCCCGATCACAGCTTTTGCGAATTGCGCGCCACCATGACCTTTCTCACGCCGCGCGACGCCGAACTTGCCACTACGGCCAAGGCGGTGCTCAGCTGGCACCGCTCGCATCGGTTCTGCGCCATCTGTGGCAACGAAAGCCAGATGGCCATGGCCGGGTGGCAACGTGACTGTGCCTCTTGCGGAGGGCATCATTTCCCCCGCACCGATCCCGTGGTGATCATGCTCATCACCCATGGCAACAACGTTCTGATGGGCCGCAGCCCCGGCTGGCCCGAGGGCATGTACTCTCTGCTCGCGGGCTTTGTCGAACCCGGCGAAACCCTTGAGGCAGCGGTGCGCCGCGAGGTGCTGGAAGAGGCGAACATCCGCGTTGGTGCCGTTGATTACCTCGCCAGCCAGCCATGGGCCTTTCCGTCATCGCTGATGTTCGGCTGCCGCGGTCAGGCGCTGGACGCTGAAATCACCATCGACCCCGTCGAACTGGACGATGCCATCTGGGTCAGCCGCGAAGAGATGATGCAGGCCTTTGCCGGTGCACATCCCGTGCTGAAACCGGCGCGAAAGGGGGCGATTGCCCATTTTATCCTGCGCAACTGGCTTGCGGATCGACTGGATTAAAGCATAACTGAATAACGTTAAGGCGTGAGATGAGCCAAGGGCAGACAAATGCAGTTTACGAGTAAAGAGAATATCGAAGTTCCCATCGAACAGGTTTTCGAGATGCTGACAGATTTCGAACGCCACGAGCGCTCCGCTATGCGGCGCGGCGCCGAGGTCACACGCACTGACAGCCTCAGCGCGCCCGGTGTCGGGGTCGGCTGGGATCTGGTGTTTGATTTTCGCGGCAAAAGCCGTCAGATGAACCTCGAGGTGACCGAATTCGACCGGCCTTATGAAATGACCCTCGAGGCCCGGCTACAGGGCGTGGAATCCACCATCCAACTGCAGCTGGTGGCGCTTTCCAAGACCCTGACCCGTCTTAATGTCAGCACTGATGTGCGCCCCAAAACCCTGTCCGCGCGGCTTTTGGTTCAATCGCTGAAACTGGCCAAGTCCAACATCACCAAGCGTTTCGACAAACGCATGGCCACGGCCGCCCGCGACATGGAAGACCGCTACGGCGGCATGGCGTGACAGGTCACGACAGGGACTGGCCGCGCCCCTGACCTGACGCGCCAGCGCTTACCCGGCCAGGATATCGCGGGTTGGTTTCACCGCCGCAATCTCTCCTTCGAGCGTTGCCATGGTGACCGAGTGGATTTGCTCTGCAGGATGTGACACCCCATCCGGCCCCGTGATGCCATAGGTCCAGACCGCGTCGGCGGCATAGACTGGCTGATATCCCAGATCCGAGGCACTCCGGGTGGTTGATTCCACGCAATGGTTGGCCGTGGCCCCGCACAGGACAACGCGCTCGATGTCTGCCGCCTGTAACGTGTCCAGCAGCGACGTGCCGACAAAGCCACTGCTGCCGGTCTTGACGACCACAGGCTCACCGGGCGCCGGGGCGGCCACGGGCTGCACCTCGGACCCCGGCGCGTCGGGGTGAAACGGATCGTCCGGGTCCGTGCCGTGGTGATGGATGTGCACCACCGTTTGCCCCGCCGAGCGGAACGCCTCTAGCAGGGCTGCAATGTTGTCCTCGGCCTGCGGACAGGACCGCTCGGCACCGGCGGCATCCTCTTGCGCCAGAGCCATCTGAACGTCGATCACCAATAATGCGGTTTTCATCTTTGCCTGTTCCTATCCAGTTGCTTCGGCCTTGCGATCGGCCAGAATCTGTTCCACCCGCTTGCCATAAATGCGGATATTGATGTCATCCGCAATAACCTGACCGGGCTGTTCATCATAGGTCAGGATGGCAGAGATTCGCGGGTGATTGCCTTCGACCTTTGTCACGCCATGCAGGGAATAGCCGCCGCGAAACAGCGTGAATGTCCCCGCGCCCCGCGAAAAGCTCATGGCCCCGGACATGTCCCCCGCAAGCAGCTGGTCCACCGCCGCGCGATCTTCGCCGTCATCGGTGCGCGAATTGGGCAGAAAGGTGAACTCACCGCCCTGTTCCGCAGCCTGCAACAACAGCGTCACGGTGCATTCAGTGGTGTCGTAATGCCAGGCGTGCCAGCTCTCGGGGCGCAGCGCCACGATGTTCAGCGCCTGAAACGGGTCCGCACAACGGAATAGCTGATCCTTCTTTTGCACCCGACGCACAAACTCTGTCAGGATATCAGAATGATAAAGCCGCTTGACCTCTGTGCTTACAGGGATCTGATCGTCGGCCAGCTGCACGGCGATATGGGTGAACTCTTTGCGGCGCGGATCATCCTCAGGCAGGCTAGGGTCGATGGCCCCCTGATAGATGTTGCGTTTGACGTGCAGAACCTCCGCCGTCGGCAACAGCTGGTTGGCCTCGGCGTTCAGCCGCTCCAGGGCATCACCCCGGATAAAGCCATCCAGATTGCACCAGCCGTTTGTCTGCATGCTGTCCTGGCATTGCGCCAGAAACGCCGCACCCGGCCCGCGGTCCAGATCCGCGATCGGGTAGCGGTCAAGATCAACCAGGTCCAAGGCAATGTCTCGTTGGGTCAGGGGGGTCTCAGTCATCATGTCTCCTGGCGCTTGGGCACCGCAGGTTCGCGGCGCGGTGACGGGTCAGGCCACTATGCAACCGGGCTTTTGGCAACTAAAACGAAATAAAAATACCCCATGAACATAAAAAATTTATGAGACCCCATGCGCCACAACCTGAATCTGAACTGGCTGCGCAGCTTCGAAGCCACCGCGCGCCACCTGAGCTTTACCGCGGCCAGCCATGAAATCGGGCTGACCCAAACCGCGGTCAGCCAGCATATCAAGGCGCTGGAAATGCAGCTTGGGGACAAGCTGTTCCTGCGTCGCCCCAAAAGCCTGCAACTGACTGACATGGGGCAGGCCTATCTGCCCAAGGTGCGCGACGCACTGGACATGATCGAGATGTCCACCACCGGGTTGTTCGGCCCGCGCCAGACCAGCACTGTTACGCTGCGGGCGTCGATGGCCTTCATCATGTGGATCGCGCCACGGCTTGACGGGTTCCTGCAAGAGAACCCCGATATCGGCGTCAAGCTCGTGACCTCCATCTGGCAAAGCCCGGCGGACAGGCAACCGGTCGACGTGGATATCGTTCTTGCGCCCAACGCCCATAGCCGCCCGGGCCTCGAACATCTTTCGGATGAACAGATCGTGCCCATTTGCAGCACCGCGCGCGCCGACAGAATCAAAAGACCGCAGGACCTGTTGCACCACCCGGCCATTCACATCCTGGGATTTGACGACCATTGGGGCCGCTACCTGTCGGCATTCTCCCTGCAGCCAACCGACCGGGGGCAGCGCCTGATGACCGACACGTCCACCGCCGCACTCGAGATGGTCGCCTCGGGGCTGGGTTGTGCCGTGGTCATCGAACGCTTTGCGGCGCAGGCGATGGACACCGGCCGGGCCATCCATATGGCAGGCCCTGCGGTGTCCCTGGGGCAATCGCACTATTTTGTGCAGCCCGCCCAGACGCCCCCTGTGCCACCGGGCACCGAGCTCTTGAAAACCTGGATTCGCAGTCAGTTCTGACCCCGTGCCCAAATTCACTCCGTCACGTGTGCCGTTTCTCAACCGCCGGATAGACACCCAGAATTTCCAGCGAGTTGGTGAAATACTCCAACTCTTCCAGTGCCCGGCGCACTGCCGGGTCGTCCGGGTGGCCTTCGATGTCGGAATAGAATCGGGTGGCCGTGAACGAGCCGTCCACCATGTAGCTTTCCAGCTTGGTCATGTTGACGCCGTTGGTGGCAAAGCCTCCCATCGCCTTGTACAGCGCCGCCGGAATGTTGCGCACTTCAAAGACAAAGGTGGTCATCATCTCGATTTCGCCACGCCGCTCATAGTTCGGCTCGCGCGACATGATGACAAACCGCGTGGTGTTGTGCCCGTGGTCCTCGATGTCCTGCGCCAGCACGTCCAGCCCGTAAATCTCAGCCGCCAGTGTCGAGGCCAGAACCCCTTCGTTGCGGGTCTGGTGTTCGGCCAGCTCGCGCGCCGCCCCGGCGCTGTCCGCAGCCGAGACTCCATGGATGCCGTGCAGCTTCAGAAAGTTGGCCGATTGCGGCAACAAAACAAGGTGCGCGCGCACGGTGTCGATCTCGTCCAGGGTCACACCGGGCAGCGCCATCAGGCTGATACGCACCCGCACAAAAGCCTCATCAACGATGTGCAACCCGCTTTCCGGCAGCAGCCGGTGAATGTCGGCCACGCGGCCATAGGTCGAGTTTTCGATCGGCAGCATCGCCAGATCCGCCGCGCCCGAGCGCACGGCCCCGATGACATCCTCAAAGGACTGACAGGGCAGGGCCTCCATATCTGGATAGGCTGCGTTGCAGGCCTCGTGCGAGTAGGCGCCCGGCTCACCCTGGAATGCGATGCGATTGGTCATCTCGTGTCTTTTCCGCCGAATTGCTTAACATTGGTCGTTTGGTCGCGGTAACTATACCTTGCCTTTGACAAGAGGAAGCGGATAGATACCCGGCAAAACGCCACGAGACGGAAACGTAGCATGTTTGACACGATGACAATGACCAAGACTATCGGTGCTCTGTGTGGGGCACTGCTGATTTTCATGTTGGGTAAGTGGGGCGCAGAAGTTCTCTACAGCACCGGTGGCGGTGGCCACGGCGATCACGCCCAACAGGCCTATGTGATCGAGGTCGAAGGTGCAGATGACCACGGCGCCGAAGAAGTCGAAGAAGGCCCCTCGCTCGAAGAGCTTCTGGCCGAGGCCGATGTCGAAAAAGGCGCCAAGAGCTTTTCCAAGTGTAAAGCCTGCCACAAGCTGGAAGACGGCGCCAACGGCACCGGTCCGCACCTCTACGGTGTTGTGAACCGCGCTGTGGGGTCTGTTGCTGGCTTCGGGTATTCGGGCAAGCTGGTGGCAGTCGCCGACACATGGTCGCCGGAAAACCTCGATGGGTTCCTGACCAACCCCAAGAAATTCGCACCGGGCACCAAGATGTCGTTCTCGGGCTTCAAGAAAGCCACCGACCGCGCCAACATGATTGCCTATCTGCAGACCATCGGCAACTAAGCCAGAAGGTCAGAGATCTGAAAAAGCCGCTGCTTCGCGCAGCGGCTTTTTTCGTGTCCGGATGACGGCAAAGGCTGTACAAATTAACCAGATGGAAATGTTGTACAACTTGGTCATTCGCCCCAAAAAATGTTGTACAACTTGGAGAGTCGGCTTCAAAAATGTTGTACAACATGGTCAAACCCTGTCCGTTGCGCCGATCACGGGCTGCGCACGGTCTTTTCACACCCTGTTTACACATTCTCACCTTGAATCCCGGCACTCAGGCACCTTAGCTTGAGGGCAACAACAAGAACCGGTGCGAACGCTCGCAGTGCAGGAGAGGCCAGATGACCGAAAAGACCTTTAGAATCGCGGGTCCGATGTTTGACCGCCGCGGTGCCCTTCGCGTCATGGGCGCCAGTGCCCTGGCCCTTGGTTTCGGGCGCGCCGGCACGGCCTATGCTGACGAGGATGAGGTCATTCGCTCGCATGGCTATTCCTTTTTTGGTGACCTGAAATACCCCAAAGGTTTCCCACATTTTGACTATGTGAACCCGAATGCCCCTAAGGGTGGTGAGATCACCATCAGTTCGCGTGGCACATTTGACGGCTTCAATCGCTTTGCATGGCGTGGCAACCCCGAGACGAATTCGGGTGTCGTGGCCGAAGCGATGTTTGGCGAAATGCCCTGGGGTGGCGGGCTGCCTGCGGATTCGATCACCGAAAGCTACTGCCTGATCGCGCGCGAGGTCGAGTACCCGCGCAACAAGACCTGGTGCGTGTTCCACATGCGCGACGACGTCACCTTTCGAAATGGTGCCCCCGTCCACGCCCGCGACGCCGCCTTTACCCACAACCTCTTTCTGGAGCAGGGAATCCGCTCTTACGCCCGCTCCGTCAAGGAGCGCATCGAGGCGGTCGAGGTCATTGACGACCTGACTTTGCGGTACAAATTTGCCGACGGAATCTCGCGCCGGTCGCTGATCGGGCAGGTCGGCGGCACGCCGATTTTCTCCGAGGATTGGTACAATGAAACCGGCGAGCGGCTGGATGAGCCGTCGGTGCTTTCTCCAATGGCATCAGGGCCTTACCAGGTCGGTGATTACGAGTTTAACCGCTACGTCGTCTATGAACGCAATCCGAACTATTGGGGTTGGGATCATCCGCTGAACGTCGGGCGGCACAACTTTGATCGCATCCGGATCGAGTATTTCTCGGACGCCACCGCCGAGTTCGAGGCCTTTAAGGCGGGTGTCTATACCTTCCGCTCGGAAGGATCGAGCAAACGCTGGGCGACGGGCTATGACTTCCCCGGGCTTGAGCGCGGAGACGTTATCCGCGAAGCCATCCCCGACGGCACGGCCCCCAACAACAGCGGCGTGATCTTCAACACGATGAAGGCACCTCTGGATGATCGCGTGGTGCGCCATGCCTTGTCGCTTGCCTTTAACTTCGAATGGACACGCGAGTCGCTGCAGTTCGATCTGACCACGCAGCGCAATTCCTTTGTCGAAGGTCAGGACTGGCAGGCCAATGGCGCCCCGCAAGGGGCCGAGCTGGCCTTTCTCCAATCGCTTGGCGACGTCGTTCCGCCGGAAATGCTGACCGAACCAGCGGTCATGCCGCACAGTTCCAACCCATCCAACCCGATAGACCGCCGTAACAAGCGCGCCGCTTTGAAACTGTTTGAACAGGCTGGCTGGACGGTGAGCGACGAAGGCAAGATGGTGGACAAGGACGGCGCGCAGATGACGCTGGATTTCCTGGTGATTTCCACCTGGGATGACACGCGGCTCGCCATTATCGAAACCTTTGTAAAGACCCTTGAAAACTGGGGGATAAAGGTCAAGGCAGACAAGGTCGACAGTGCACAGGGACAGCAGCGTTTCCTCGACAAACAGTATGATCTGATCCACACGCGAATCCTGACGTTTGCCTCGGCGGGCACCGGGTTAAAGCAACTGTTCGGCGCCGACACTGCGGTTGTGTCCTCTTACAACCCTGCGGCGCTGCGCAGCCCGATGGTGGATGCGATCATTGATGCCGCGCTTGAGACCAAATCACGCGAAGAAGAGTTGATTGCTTTGACCGCGCTGGACCGCGCCCTGAGATTTGAGCGGATCATCGTCCATGGCGGGTATGTCCCTGAAAACTGGGTTGCCTATTACGACATGTTTGAACGTCCGGAAAAACTGCCGCCCTACTCAGTAGGGGTTTTGGATTTCTGGTGGCAGAACCAAGAAAAATACGAGGCTCTCAAGGCCTCTGGCGCGCTGAGGTAACGGGTTTTTGGGCGCGTATATCCTTCGACGGCTGTTACTGGTCATCCCAACGCTTTTGGGGATCATGATCATCAATTTCACGCTGGTGCAGTTTGTGCCGGGCGGTCCGGTAGAGCAGATCATTGCCAAGGTGCAGGGCGAGGGGGACGTGTTTTCCAGCTTTGCCGGCGGAGATCAGGACGTTGCCGAGGAAACCTTTGGCTCGGATAGTGACTATCTGGGGGCACGCGGGTTGCCCAAAGAGTTCATCGAGGAACTGGAAAAAGAGTTCGGCTTTGACAAGCCGCCGCTGACCCGGTTCTTGTTGATGATCGGCAACTACATGCGGTTCGATTTCGGCGAAAGCTATTTTCGCAAAATCAGTGTGATAGATCTGGTTCTCGAGAAGATGCCGGTGTCGATCACACTGGGGCTTTGGTCGACCTTGATTGCCTATCTGGTGTCGATCCCGCTGGGCATTCGCAAGGCGGTAAAGGATGGATCATCCTTTGACACATGGACCAGCGGCGCGATCATCGTGGCTTATGCGATCCCGGGATTCCTGTTCGCGATCATGCTGGTGGTGTTGTTTGCGGGCGGGTCCTATTGGCAGATATTTCCCCTCCGCGGTCTGACATCCGATAACTTTGAAAACCTGAGTTTGACGGGCAAGATCCTTGATTATTTCTGGCACATCACCCTGCCGGTTCTGGCGTCGACAATCGCCGCCTTTGCGACGTTGACGCTGCTGACCAAGAACTCGTTTCTGGATGAGATCAAGAAACACTATGTGATGACCGCACGCGCCAAGGGCCTGACCGAGCGCCGTGTGCTCTATGGCCACGTGTTCCGCAACGCCATGTTGATTGTGATCGCGGGCTTTCCGGCGGTGTTCATCGGCGTGTTCTTTGGCGGCTCGGTGCTGATCGAGACGATCTTTTCGCTGGACGGTCTTGGCCGTCTCGGGTTTGAGGCGGCCGTGGCGCGGGATTATCCGGTGGTGTTTGGCACGCTGTTTATCTTTGGCTTGATCGGCCTTGTTGTCGGCATTCTGTCTGACCTGATGTACGTGATCGTTGATCCGCGCATCGACTTTGAAAAGCGGGAGGGATAGTCATGGCACTTTCCCCTCTCAATCAACGACGCTGGACCAATTTCAAACGCAATCGACGCGCGTACTGGTCGCTGATCATCTTCCTGATCACCTTTACCATCACGCTGTTTGCCGAGGTTCTGGCCAATGACAAGCCGATCCTGGTGAGTTATCGCGGCGACTATTTCGTGCCAATTGCAAAGTTCTATCCCGAAACGACCTTTGGCGGTGACTTCAAAACCGAGGCGGATTACCGTGATCCCGTTGTGCAATGCCTGATTGAAACCGGCGGCGTCGAGGATTGCTTTGACGCACCCGAAGACATCATCGGACAGGTCGCTGCGGGCAGTTTCAAAGCAGATGGTTTTCAAAAGGGGTGGACGCTTTGGCCGCTCATTCCCTATTCCTTTGATACCCATGTGGACCGTCCCGGTGCCGCGCCCTTGCCGCCCAGTGCACAGAACTGGCTGGGCACCGATGATCGCAAGCGCGACGTGCTGGCGCGGGTGATTTATGGCTTCCGATTGTCGATCCTGTTCACACTAATCGTCACCATTAGCGCCAGTGCCATCGGTATTGTTGCCGGCGCTGTACAGGGTTATTTCGGCGGGTGGATCGACCTGATATTTCAGCGCATCATTGAGATCTGGAGTTCGACTCCCAGTCTTTATGTCATCATCATTCTCTTTGCCATTCTGGGGCGCAGTTTCTGGCTGCTGGTCTTTTTGACCATCCTGTTTGGCTGGACCGCACTGGTGGGTGTCGTGCGGGCCGAGTTCCTGCGGGCGAGGAACCTGGAGTACGTGCGCGCGGCCAAGGCGCTGGGCGTTTCAAACCGCGTCATCATGTTCCGCCACATGTTGCCGAATGCGATGGTGGCCACGCTGACCATGTTGCCCTTTATCGTGACAGGCACGATCTCGACCCTTGCCGGGCTTGACTTTCTTGGCTTTGGCCTGCCATCGACGGCCCCGTCTTTGGGAGAATTGACGCTGCAGGCCAAACAAAACCTGCAGGCGCCGTGGCTGGCCTTTACAGCGTTTTTTACCTTTGCCATCATGCTGTCGCTCTTGGTCTTCATTTTTGAAGGGGTGCGCGATGCCTTTGACCCAAGGAAGACCTTTTCATGACGATGCTCGAGGTCAAGGATCTGCGCGTCAGTTTCCGGCAGGATGGCGAAAGCGTTGAGGCGGTCCGGGGGGTGTCGTTCACCGTAGATCGTGGCGAAACGGTTGCTCTGGTGGGCGAGTCCGGCTCGGGCAAATCGGTAACCGCGCTCTCGACGGTTTCGCTATTGCCCGCCAGCGCGACGATTACCGGTGATATCACCTATGACGGTCAACAGATGGTGGGCGCGGATGAGCGTATGCTGCGCAAGGTGCGCGGCAACGACATCTCGTTCATTTTTCAGGAACCGATGACCTCACTCAACCCGCTGCATACGCTGGAAAGGCAGCTGGCCGAGTCGCTTGCCCTGCACCAGGGCATAGCGGGTGAAGGTGCACGGGCGCGGATTGTTGAGCTGATGACCAAAGTGGGCATCCGTGATCCGGAGAGCCGCCTGGGGGCATATCCGCACCAGCTTTCGGGCGGACAACGCCAGCGGGTGATGATTGCCATGGCGCTGGCCAACAAACCTGACATTCTGATCGCGGATGAGCCGACAACAGCGTTGGACGTGACCATTCAGGCGCAGATTCTGGAACTTTTGGCAGAGTTGAAAAAGTCCGAAGATATGGGGCTGTTGTTTATCACCCATGACCTTGGGATTGTGCAGCGGATCGCTGACAAGGTCTGTGTGATGAAGGACGGCGAGATTGTTGAGGCCGGGCCGGTCGACGAGATTTTTGCCAACCCCCAGCATCCCTATACGCGCAAGCTGTTGAGTGCCCGTGCCGTGGGCGCGCCGGACCCGGTTGACGCGGATGCACCGGTGATGGCGGAAACAGAACACCTCAAGGTTTGGTTCCCGATCCAGCGCGGGTTCTTCCGGCGCACGGTGGGGCATATCAAGGCGGTGAATGACGCGACCATTTCGGTACGCGCCGGAGAGACGCTGGGGATCGTCGGCGAATCCGGCTCGGGCAAGACCACGGTGGCGCTGGCGATCATGCGGCTTATCGCGTCGGAAGGTGGGATCACCTTTGACGGACAGGACGTGCGCGGTTGGTCGACCAAGCATTTGCGCGATCTGCGCAAGGATATGCAGATCGTGTTTCAGGACCCGTTCGGCAGTCTCAGCCCGCGCATGACCTGCGAACAGATCATTGCCGAGGGCCTGGGCGTGCACGGAAAGCCGGACGGGCGCGAAGAGCGGGATCTTGTGGCAGAGGTCATGGAAGAGGTCGGGCTGGACCCGGCCACGATGGACCGTTACCCGCACGAGTTTTCCGGTGGCCAACGGCAGCGTATCGCCATCGCGCGGGCCATGATCCTGCGACCCAAGCTGGTAGTGCTGGACGAGCCGACCTCGGCGCTCGACATGACGGTGCAGGTGCAGATCGTTGACCTGCTGAGGGCATTGCAGCGGAAGTATGGGTTGGCTTACCTGTTTATCAGCCACGACCTGCATGTGGTGCGCGCGATGAGCCACAAGATCATGGTGATGAAGGCCGGGGATGTGGTCGAGCAGGGCGCGGCCAAGGAGTTGTTCGAAAACCCGCAGACTGAATACACACGCAATCTGCTGGCAGCGGCACCGGATCTGATAGACCACCCGGATTAGGGGACCGCGGTTTCGAAACGCTTTCTTACAGGGGCAAGTCAATAACCACAGCAGCGTGGTCACTGGCATGTGGGCGGTGTTTGCCAACTGTATCCAGCCGGGGGCCCCTGTGACGCGTTGCTTCATAGCCAAGGCCCAAGCGGATCAACCGCGGCACGGCATCCGGGCATCGTGCAGCCAGTGCAGGTGACGCAAGCATGACGTCCGGAGCGGCATAGAAGTTGCCTTCGTTGCCATAATAGCTCCATCGCTCGTGG
Source organism: Shimia sediminis (assembly GCF_003990645.1). Lineage (GTDB taxonomy): Bacteria > Pseudomonadota > Alphaproteobacteria > Rhodobacterales > Rhodobacteraceae > Shimia > Shimia sediminis. The sequence goes on along the minus strand of NZ_RYZK01000005.1, from coordinate 99,580 downwards.
GTTGGCAGCCGCGCCATCAGGTCGGTTGAAAAGCGTCCACGCAGAGGGGCGATGTTGTTATGTCCAGAGCGTCCTTCGTTGAGATCGCCAAGAACCAGCCACATGGCGGAGTCCGTGTCAGCAAAGCGGCTTTCGATGATCTGGCGCACGGCCAGGGCCTCAAAGTGGCGAATCTCGGATGTTCTGGCATTTTCCGGGTAGGGCGCTTTGAAATGGCAAATGAACAACGTGAGCGCGGATAGCGTGACTTCGAGACAGTCGCGGCGAAAGATCGGGATTTCGGGGCCAAGCACGTTGGCTGGGGGGAGGCCCGCACGTGCGGGTGTCAGGTCGGCGTGGCTAGTAATTGCAAGAGGTGCCTGGCGTGACATGACAGCGATGTCCAACCCGCGCCCGTCATTGCCGGGCAGACAATATCGGTAGGGGTAGGGGCGTGTGATCCGTGGCGCCAGCAGGGAGTCGTGAAAGTGGTCCAGTGTGGCCTGATCGAACACTTCCTGCAGAGCCACCACATCCGCATCCGCTTCGGCCAGAACGTCAGCGGTCAGATCGCGATCATACGAATCGAGGGTCTTCGCGGCCGACCCAAGATCGGCAGGCAGGTCGCGGTCACGCGCACCATCCAAGGATGGCCCGCGCAGCCGCATGTTCTGCACGTTAAAGCTTGCCAGTCGCATCCGTTGTGGCCCAGCCCGGCTTAGATCGCCGAGCTGTGGCCTGCTGAATCCATGTCGTAAGCATCGAGCGCCCGCGCCATCATCCGCGTCAGGGGCCGCGCCGCTTCGGGGATGAAAAGCTGTTCGTCCGTGAGTGTCAGCATGTTCGGGAACTGTTCCAACATGGGGCGGTACAGCTCTTGCAGCTTTGCCTGAGAAATCCCAAAGGTGTCACGGATTTCCTGGTTGTTGATGGCAAAATCACACATCAGCGCTTCGATCATCCGCGAACGCAGCTTGTCTTCGCCGCGGAATGCGTGCCCCCGGCTGGTCGAAAACTTGCCGTCGCGTATCGCCGCAGTGTGGGCCGAGGTGGACGGGTTGTTCTGGGCAAAACCTTGTGGAAACTTCGCAATGGACGAAGCGCCGACACCAATCAGCACCTCGGCGAGGTCATCCGTATACCCCTGGAAATTGCGACGCAGAGTTCCGTTGCGCAAGGCAACAGACAGGCCATCTTCCTTGGTGGCAAAGTGGTCGATCCCGATTTCGTCGTAATTGTCCCACAGGAAAAGTTTGCGGGCCGTCTCGAACAGGTCCAGGCGTTCTTCCGGGGTCGGCAAGGCGTCCGAGGGGATCATCTGCTGACGCTTGGCCATCCAGGGCACGTGCGCATAACCATAAAGCGCAACACGGTCCGGTGAGAGCGACAGGAGTTTCTGAACGCTTTCGGTAATCCGTGCCTGTGTCTGGTGCGGCAGGCCATAAAGAATGTCGGCATTCAGGCTTTTGACACCATGCGAGCGGATCATGTCGACGGCATCTTTCGTGACGTCATAGCCTTGAATCCGGCCAATGGTTTTCTGGATTTCGTCGTCAAAGTCCTGCACCCCGATCGAGGCGCGGTTCATACCTGCGTTGGCCAGGGTCTGGAGGCGGGCATCATCGACTTCGTTGGGATCAATCTCGACCGAGAACTCCCCGTCGGCGGCCATGGGCGCCACGTCAAAGATTGCGCCGGCGAGATCTTCCATCATACCCGGTTCAAGCAGGGTTGGCGTGCCGCCGCCCCAATGCAGGCGCGACAGGGTCACGCCATCTGCCAGGTGATTCTTGAGAATCGCCAGTTCCTGTTTCAGTGTTTCGACGTACGCGGCAACCGGAGAGGCGCTGGCAGTGCCCTGCGTGCGGCAGGCACAAAACCAGCACAGGCGGCGGCAGAACGGCACGTGAATATAAAGAGATATCTGCGAATCTTCTTTAACGGCACGTATCCAGTCGCCGAAGAGGTCCGGCGTGACATCGTTTTTGAAGTGCGGGGCGGTTGGGTAACTCGTATAACGCGGGACTTTCGCGTCAAATAGACCCAGCTTTGCCAATTGTGTTTTCGTTTCCATGCAACTACGCTTAAGCGCAAGCCGTCAGGGCTATCCTTGACCCAGATCAAGCGCGAACTCGATAATGTTGAATGAACCCATGCTCAACTCTCCACATGACTGTGGAGACTGCCCGATCCGCCACCGTGCCGTGTGCGCGCGCTGCGAGCCTTTGGAGCTTCAGGCGTTGGAGGAGATCAAGTATTATCGGAGCTTCGAAGCCGGTCAAACCGTGGTGTGGTCCGGCGACCAGATGGATTTTGTTGCTTCGGTGGTTTCCGGCATCGCGTCACTGACGCAAACCATGGAAGATGGGCGCACCCAGATGGTGGGCCTGTTGCTGCCCAGCGATTTTGTCGGACGTCCGGGCCGCGAAGGGGCCGCCTATGACGTTGTGGCCACTACCGACCTGGTGATGTGCTGCTTCCGCAAGAAGCCATTTGAACGCATCATGCTGGAAACACCGCATATTGCGCAGCGCCTTTTGGAAATGACCCTGGACGAGTTGGACGCGGCGCGCGAGTGGATGCTCGTGCTGGGCCGCAAAACCGCCCGTGAGAAAATCGCATCGCTCCTGTCGATCATCGCGCGGCGGGATGCATCGCTGAAAATGACTGGCATGGCTGGGACCATGGTGTTTGACCTACCGCTCACACGCGAAGCCATGGCGGACTATCTTGGCCTGACGCTTGAAACCGTGAGCCGCCAGATTTCAGCCTTGAAGCGTGACGGTGTGATCCATCTTGAGGGCAAGCGGCACGTGACGATCCCGGATCTAGGGCGACTTCTGGAAGAAGCAGGAGACGACGCAGACGGCGGCGTCATGGCCTGAACGAAAAAGGCGGGCTAGGCCCACCTTTCTATTTTTCATGTCCTGAAACGATCTAATGCGCCATGAACACAGGCACTTCAGCCTGCTCCAAAATATTGCGCGTCGCGCCGCCCAGAATCGCCTCGCGGAAACGCGAGTGTCCGTAAGCCCCCATGACCACCATTTCGCATTCCGTGTCCTTGGCATGGCGCATGATCACGTCCGAGACGCGGGGGAGGGTTTTCGACAGCACGTCGATCTCAACTTTGACGCCGTGGCGCGAAAGGAACTGTGACAGCATCCCACCCGGGTCCGAACGGTTGGGGCCGTGGGTGGGGGGATCGACCACGACGACGCGCACGAGGTCAGCCGCCCTTAGAATCGGTAATGCCGCGCGCACGGCCACAAGCGCTTCGGCGCTTTCATTCCAGGCGACCGAGACCTTTTTTGCGTCCGCCAACGGCGTGCTCCCGTCAGGCACGACCAACACCGGCGTCTGACCTTCGAACAGGGCTGCTTCGATTGTGGGCTCCAATTCAGCTCCGTGGCCCTCGCCGTATGGCTTTGGCAGAATCACCAGATCAGCAAAGCGGGCCCGTTGCGCCACGTGACGCCCCAAATCGGCGATTTGGGCGACGCCAGTTTCAGTGCCCCAGCGCACCCCCGAAGATTCGAGCTTCGACTCGGCGAATTTCTCCAAAGCACCGGCCTCTTCGTGGGCACGGGTCAGAGTTTCCTGCAGCACCATGGCGTTGGCACCCGCATAGTAATAGCCGGTCTGGCTGCGGTCGACGCCCAGCGACAAAACGTCCAAGTGCCCATTATTTGCAGAGGCCAGAGAGATACCCTGTGCAATGGATGCCTCGGCAAAGTTAATATCCGTCAGAACGGTTAAAAGTGATTTATAGGCCATTTATCTCTCCATGGCTCTTTAGATAAGGAGTAACCCCAAGGCGGCTGCGAACCAGTGCCGCGCTACAATCCTGATTGGGGCCGTTTTTAAGCTTCTGCGCTTTGATGCAGATCAAGGCATTGAGAGGGGGTCAGGACCAAAAGACAATCAGTCTAAATCCGCCAGGGCGCAGTCGAATCGTGCCCGGCAAGACGAAGGGACGCAAAATGTTGAATTATATCAAGCTTATCGCGCTTGCTCTGGTCACGCTTTTGGCGTTGATCGCGGCAAACTATGCGCGCGATTTGGCTTACCTTGTACACGCCCTCATTGTGACGGCTGTATCAGGAGGCCTATTTATTTGGAGCCTGAAGAGCTTTGGAACCAAAGTGACGCACTCTCAGGCAGAGTACATGGACGGTGTGGTGCGCGCCGGGGTGATCGCAACGGCATTTTGGGGCGTGATCGGGTTTTTGGCAGGCGTGTTCATCGCGTTCCAGCTGGCCTTTCCGGTGCTGAACTTTGATTGGGCGCAAGGCTTCACTAACTTTGGCCGCCTGCGACCGCTGCACACCTCAGCCGTGATTTTTGCCTTTGGTGGCAACGCGTTGATCGCGTCGTCGTTCTATGTCGTGCAGCGCACCAGCGCCGCGCGCCTTTGGGGCGGCAATCTGGCGTGGTTCGTGTTCTGGGGCTATCAGCTGTTCATCGTACTGGCCGCCACCGGCTATCTGCTGGGCGGTACGCAGTCGAAAGAATACGCTGAGCCGGAATGGCACGTCGACCTGTGGCTGACGGTTGTCTGGGTTGCCTATCTGGCAGTTTTCCTTGGCACCATCATCAAACGGAAAGAGCCGCACATCTATGTGGCCAACTGGTTCTACCTGTCGTTTATCGTGACCGTCGCCATGCTGCACCTGGTCAACAACGCGACAATCCCCGTCTCGATCTTCGGATCGAAGTCGGTGATCGTCTGGGCTGGTGTGCAGGATGCAATGACGCAGTGGTGGTATGGCCACAACGCTGTGGGCTTCTTCCTGACTGCGGGCTTCCTGGGCATGATGTACTACTTCATCCCCAAACAGGCTGAACGTCCGGTGTTCTCGTACAAGCTGTCGATCATCCACTTCTGGGCGCTGATCTTCATCTATATCTGGGCTGGCCCGCACCACCTGCACTACACCGCGCTGCCGGATTGGGCCTCGACCCTCGGCATGGTGTTCTCGATCGTGCTGTGGATGCCGTCCTGGGGTGGTATGATCAACGGTCTGATGACGCTTTCGGGCGCATGGGACAAACTGCGCACCGACCCTGTGATCCGTATGATGGTGATCTCGGTAGGTTTCTACGGCATGTCGACCTTTGAAGGTCCGATGATGTCGATCCGCGCAGTGAACTCGCTGTCGCACTACACTGACTGGACCATTGGTCACGTGCACTCCGGTGCGCTCGGCTGGAACGGCATGATCACCTTTGGTGTTCTGTACTTCCTGGTTCCGGTTCTGTGGAAGCGTGAGCGTCTGTACTCGCTGACCCTGGTCAGCTGGCACTTCTGGCTCGCCACCATCGGTATCGTGCTCTACGCCGCGTCGATGTGGGTAACCGGTATCATGGAAGGTCTGATGTGGCGCGAAGTTGACGCCAACGGCTTCCTCGTGAACTCGTTCGCTGACACTGTGGCCGCGAAGTTCCCGATGTATGTGGTGCGTGGACTGGGCGGACTGATGTTCCTGCTTGGCTCGATCATCATGTGCTACAACCTTTGGATGACTGTGAAGAAGTCGCCGGCTAAAGAGTCGAGCCTTTCTGTCGCAGTCCCGGCTGAATAAGGAGGGCCGGAGCAATGGGAATTCTCGACAAACACAAGGTTCTTGAGACCAATGCGACCCTCCTGCTGGTATTCAGCTTTTTGGTCGTGACCATCGGTGGCATCGTGCAGCTCGCACCTTTGTTCTACCTCGAAAACACCATCGAAGACGTGGAGGGCATGCGTCCTTACACGCCGCTCGAGATGGCGGGTCGCGAGGTTTACATTCGCGAGGGCTGCTATGTCTGCCACAGCCAGATGATCCGCCCGATGCGGGACGAGGTCGAACGCTATGGCCACTATTCACTGGCGGCGGAATCCAAGTATGACCACCCCTTCCAATGGGGATCCAAGCGCACCGGGCCTGACCTGGCACGTGTGGGCGGTCGCTACTCGGATGACTGGCACGTAGACCACCTGCGCAACCCGCAGTCGGTTGTGCCGGAATCGGTGATGCCGAAATATGCCTTCCTCGAGAAGAAAGTTATCGACGGAAAGTATATCGGCGAGCTTATGGCCACCAATGCCATCGTCGGCGTGCCTTATACCGAAGACATGATCGCAAATGCTCAGGCTGACTTTGCCGCACAGGCAGATCCTGACAGCGACTATGACGGTCTTCTGGAGCGCTATGGTGACAAAGTGAACGTACGCAACTTTGACGGCAAGCCCGGTGTAACCGAAATGGAAGCACTGGTCGCCTATATGCAGATGCTGGGCACGTTGGTCGACTTTTCGACCTTCAACCCGGATCAGCACCGGTAAGGGGCGGGGTTATGGAAACATATTCCTTCCTGCGTGAGTTCGCCGACAGCTGGATGTTGCTGTTCCTGTTTCTGTTCTTCATCGGCATCATTGTCTGGGTTTTCCGCCCGGGTGCCACGAAGCAGTACAAGAACACCGCTGACATCCCGTTCCGGCACGATGACAAACCCGCCGCGGATTAAGGAGGCGAGGACATGAGTAAAAAACCCGTACAAAAAGGGACGGAGATCGAAACCACCGGTCACGTCTGGGACGGCATCGAAGAGTATAACAATCCTCTTCCAAAGTGGTGGGTGTGGATCTTCTACATCACCATCATCTGGGCCATCGGCTACTCCATCGCCTATCCGGCTTGGCCGGGTCTGAACGGAGCGACCAAAGGTGTTCTGGGTTGGTCGCAGCGTGTTGACGTTGAAACCTCTATCCAGGAAGCCGCTGACAAGCTGGCCCCGATCAACGCCAAACTGGAAGCAGCCGATCTGACGGCTGTTCCGGGTGACGAAGACCTCGCCGGTTATTCGGCTTCGGCCGGGGCTGCCGTTTTCAAGACCTGGTGTGCACAGTGTCACGGGTCGGGCGCGGCTGGCGCGGTTGGTTACCCCAACTTGCTGGACAACGACTGGCTGTGGGGTGGTGACGTTGAGAACATCTATCTCACTGTCAAGCACGGTATCCGCAACACCGAGGATGACGATGCGCGCTATTCCGAGATGCCGGCCTTTGGGCAGGACTATCTGGAAGACGAGCAAATCGACGCCGTGGTCAACTATGTGATGTCGCTGTCGGGTGATCCGATGGATGCGTCTCTGGTTGCTGCTGGTTCCGAAGTCTTTGCAGACGAGTGTTCGTCCTGTCACATGGAAGACGGTACCGGGGATCGCGAGCAAGGTGCTCCAAACCTGACCGACGCCATCTGGCTTTACGGTGGCGACTACGACTCGATCCGTGAGACCGTATCCAACAGCCGCTACGGCGTGATGCCGAGCTGGGGCAGCCGCCTGAGCGAAGCACAGGTTCGCGCTGTCACGATCTACGTCCATCAGCTGGGCGGCGGCGAGTAAGCCAAAATCTAGAATTGAGGGCGGTTCGCCGCCCTCTCAGGCACCGGTGCCCGAAGGGACGCCGGTGCTTTTCTTTTTGGGGCTGATGGCATTGGTCGGGCGTTGTGTGCCAGCAAATGCAGTTGAATCGGGGGCAATCCTGAGTTTGGACGGCGCATATTTGCCCAAAATCCTCAAAGTTGTCTGTTTTTTTGATTTTGCGCCCGGATAATGACCTCTGTTTGATCTGGGTCAAAGGCTACTTGCCCGAAATCGGAAACACTCAAGTCAATCAGGCCCGTCAAGCATCCCAAAAGGACGCAGCGGGCCAAGAGGTTGCTGGCGGCGAAAGTCGTTGAGCAAAGAGTGTCGGCTTTCCGTCCTGTTCGCGCGTTTCCTGGAAAGCCGACACTTATTAAACCAGCATATCATCCGCATCTTTTATTGCAACCGGGTTTCAGCCTGCGACGATTTCTGCCGTGCTGTCCCGGCGATTTGGATGGAATCGTCTGTTTGCCAAGTGATATGCTTGGTTTTGCAGGTGATTGCCCTGAAACCTATATCAAAGATGTAGAATTTGACCCATATCAATGTCGTTGAACGGGTTGGCAGTCAAAACACAGTTAGACGCATCTATTCCATGAGTGATTCCAGTGAACGCAAGTGACCAAGAACCGGGGCTTTACGCCGCGCGGGAGCCGATTTTTCCGAAACGAGTTTCAGGTACGTTTCGAAACCTTAAATGGATCATTATGGCGATCACGTTGGGGATCTACTATCTGACCCCATGGATCCGCTGGGATCGTGGCCCCAACCTGCCGGATCAGGCGGTCTTGGTTGATATCGCCAACCGTCGATTCTTTTTCTTCATGATCGAGATTTGGCCACACGAATTCTATTTTATCGCTGGCCTTTTGATCATGGCCGGACTTGGTCTGTTCCTGTTCACGTCTGCCTTGGGGCGGGTCTGGTGTGGCTATGCCTGCCCACAGACGGTGTGGACTGACCTCTTTATCCTTGTAGAGCGATGGATCGAAGGTGATCGCAACGCGCGCCTGCGCCTGCACCGGCAGAAAAAATGGGACCTGCGCAAGTTGCGCCTAAGAACCGTTAAGATCGTTGTCTGGATCCTGATCGGTCTGGCAACCGGCGGGGCCTGGGTGTTCTATTTCACCGATGCGCCGCAACTCTTGATCGATCTCTTGACCATGAACGCCCATCCGATTGCCTATACGACAATCGCGGTTATGACGTTCACAACTGTCTTCTTTGGTGCATTCGCGCGCGAACAGATCTGCATCTACGCGTGCCCGTGGCCGCGTATCCAAGCGGCGATGATGGATGAAGAAACCCTGACCGTCGGGTATCGCAGTTGGCGCGGTGAGCCGCGCGGCAAAGGCAAGCGCACCACCGATTCCGAGCTGGGCGATTGTATCGACTGTATGGCCTGCGTGAATGTCTGCCCTGTCGGCATCGACATTCGGGACGGTCAACAGCTTGAGTGCATTACCTGCGCCCTGTGTATCGATGCCTGCGACGAGATGATGGAGAAAATCGGCAAGCCGCGTGGCTTGGTCGATTATCTGGCCGTCGGGGATGAAGCTTGGGAAACCGCCGGAAATGCACCGCGCAGCGTTTGGAAGCATCACTTCCTGCGTCCGCGAACCATTCTTTACACTGCGCTGTGGTCCTTGGTTGGTATTCTCTTAGTGGTGGCCCTGTTCATGCGGACAGACATTGACCTGACGGTCGCTCCGATACGCAACCCGGTTTATGTCACCTTGTCTGACGGCACCATTCGCAACACGTATGAAGTGCGCCTGCGCAACAAGCACGGTGATGAGCGCCCATTCCAGATCACGGTCAAAGGAGACCCCTCTCTGGTCGTAGAGCTTGAAGGCGAAGACGATAACATCGTCAACGTCCCTGCAGACCAGATGAAGCTTCAGCGTGTTTATGTCCTGGCCCCCAAAGGGACGGCTCCTGCCGAATCTGACCGAACCGATTTCCGCATTTGGGTCGAGGATGTTTCGAACGGGGATCGTGTGTATAAAGACACTGTGTTTAACGGAAAGGCGCGATGATTATGGTTCAACGTCAGTTCACCGGTCGGCATGCTGCCCTGATCTTTGTCAGCGCCTTTGCGATCATCATCGGGGTTAACCTGCTTCTGGCATTCTCGGCGATCAAGACCTTTCCGGGTCTTGAGGTCAAAAACTCTTATGTCGCGAGTCAGGAGTTCGACGATCGCCGCGCTGCGCAGACGGCGTTGGGGTGGACGGTCAAAGCCAATCACGCAGGTGGGCTTTTGGTTCTGTCGATCACCGATGAGATGGGCAAACCGGTTGAGGTTACGGCTCTTGACGCGGTTTTGGGCCGCCCGACCCACGTCAAGGATGACATGCATCCGGCCTTTCAGTTCGACGGGACGGCCTATGTGGCGCCGGTCGAATTGTCGGATGGCAACTGGAACATCCGCATGAAAGCCCTTGCTGCGGATGGTACCGAATTCATGCAACGCGTAGTTCTACACGTCAAAAGGTAAGTCATGACTGCCGCCATGCGCCCCAATGCCTCTGCCTGCCCGGCTTGCGATGCTGTCCCCGCGGCAGAAGCGCTTGCAGAGCAGGCTACCCAGAAAGATGCGCGTCTGGCATTATCATTGCCGACGATCCATTGTGCGGCTTGCATCTCGGCCGTCGAGCGCAGGCTCAGCGCTCAACCCGGAGTGAAAACAGCGCGTGTCAACCTGACCCTGAAACGGGCCACGATTGAGGCTGAGGCCGATGTCACCGCCGCAGATCTGGTCGGCGCGCTGGAGAGCATCGGCTATGAGGCGCACGAGCTTGATGCCGGTACGTTGTCCGCCACAGAGAATGACAAGGCCGGGCGTGATCTCTTGATGCGACTTGCCGTGGCGGGGTTCGCATCGATGAACGTCATGCTTTTGTCGGTTTCGGTCTGGTCCGGCGCAGAAGCAGCAACCCGCGACATGTTCCACTGGATATCGGCGGCAATTGCCCTGCCGACCATCGTGTTTTCGGGCAAGCCGTTTTATGTCCACGCCTGGTCGGCGCTCAAGAACAAACGCCTCAACATGGATGTTCCGATTGTGCTGGCTATCGTTCTGGCCGTGGTTACATCCCTCTGGGAGACCATGCTTTCGGGTGAACATGCCTATTTCGACGCAGCGTTGACGTTGGTGTTTTTCCTGCTGGCAGGTCGCTATCTGGATTACCGCACACGCGCCGTGGCACGGTCTGCGGCAGAGGAGCTGGCCGCTTTGGAGGTGCCCCGCGCCGTCAGGGTCGTGGATGGCGTCGAAGAAACCATCCAAGTCAGCGAACTTGTTCTTGGGGACCTCGTTCTTGTGCGCCCGGGCGGGCGCATGCCGGTGGATGGCGAGATCATCGAGGGGCAATCCGAATTGGATCGATCGCTCCTGACCGGGGAAACTGTGCCGGTTTTTGCCGAGCCGGGGTTGGGCGTGAGCGCCGGGGAAGTGAACCTGACGGGGCCTTTGGTCATTCGTGCCACCGCGGTGGGCGAAGAGACCAGCCTGCACCGGATGGCTGACCTTGTGGCCATCGCCGAGTCCGGTCGCTCACGGTACACGTCACTCGCCGACAGTGCCGCCAAACTTTATGCCCCGGGGGTGCACATCCTGTCCGCGCTCGCGTTTGCGGGGTGGTTTCTCTACACGTTCGATATGCGCACTGCGCTGAACATCGCTGCCGCCGTCCTGATCATCACCTGCCCATGTGCCTTGGGGCTTGCTGTGCCTGCGGTGACGACCGCTGCTTCTGGCCGTCTGTTTCGAAAAGGCATGCTGATCAAACACTCGACAGCACTGGAAAGACTGGCCCAGGTCGACACGGTGGTATTTGACAAAACCGGTACGTTGACGGCTGGGACACCCGAATTGACCAACCTTGCGGATTTCTCCCAAAGGGACCTGGAAGTCGCTCTGGCACTGTCCATGGGGTCTTCACACCCGTTGTCACAGGCCTTGAGCAAAGCCGCGCACGAGGCCGGTATTCGACCCGCCAAGCTAAGCGAGATCGAAGAAGTGCCGGGTTTCGGCACGCAGGGCAAACTGGACGGTGAACTAGTGCGATTGGGCCGCGCCGCATGGGTCGGGGCGCAAACCTTGGCCCAGACCTCGGCCTTTTTGTCCATCGGGGGGCGGAACCGTGCCTTTACCTTCACGGACACACTGCGTGATGGGGCAGAGGCCTCGGTGCGTGCGCTTTTGGATGATGGCCAAGACGTTTTGCTGATCTCGGGTGACAGTGCCGGAGCAGTGGAAGCCTTGGCCAATCGGTTGGGCATTGTCAAATGGATCGCCGAGGCTTTGCCGGAAGACAAGGCAGCCAAGGTCAGTGACTTGGCCGCAGACGGGCGTCACGTGTTGATGGTGGGCGATGGTTTGAACGATACCGCAGCCCTGGCTGCAGCCCATGTGTCGATTTCGCCGGCAACGGCATTGGATGCGGCGCGGGTGGCGTCAGATATTGTTCTGCTGGGCAGTGACCTGAGCCCTATCGCAGATGCGTTGGCTACTGCGCGCGCAGCGACCAAGCGCATTCGCGAGAACTTTCGTATTGCCACGGTTTACAACATCATTGCTGTCCCGCTGGCCGTTGCGGGTCTCGCGACGCCTCTGATTGCCGCATTGGCCATGTCGACCTCTTCGATTACTGTGTCGCTGAATGCGCTTCGTCTGAGGTAACCCGTCATGAATGTTCTGAGCTACCTGATTCCCATCTCTCTGATCCTCGGTGGAATCGGACTTTTGTTCTTCATTTTCACGGTGCGCAGCAACCAATATGACGATCCGGAAGGCGACGCGCAACGCATCCTGAGTGGCGAGTGGGACGATCACCCAAAGCCATAAAGCACCCCGATTGCGCGGGATGCCTGAGAGCCGGGGCTAGGACCGGTGTAATTGCAAAGAAATGAAGGCAGCGGTCAGGCGAGTGTGACCGTTGCAGAGTCCAGCCCGTCGATTGAAATCGTACAGGTTTCGCCTGCATGCAATTGGCCGACGCCTGCTGGGGTGCCCGTCATGATGAGATCGCCGGGTTGCAGGGTAACAAGGCCGGACAGAAAAGAGATGATGTTAGCGGTCGGCCAGATCATCTCGCTGAGGTCTCCGTCCTGACGCACATCATCGCCGACGTGGCAACGAATGGCACCGCGAGTCATGTCGCCGCACTCAGTCGCCGGTTTCAAAGGGCCAATGACAGCCGAGTTGTCAAAGCCCTTGGCCATGCACCAGGGACGGCGATCTTCCTTGGCCTGCGCCTGCAAGTCGCGGCGCGTCAGGTCATTGCCTGCGGCGTACCCCCAGATGTGGGTCGCAGTGTCTTCGGGCGCAATATCCATACCGCCTGTGCCGATCGCCACGACAAGCTCTGCCTCGTGATGCAGGTTTTCCGTCGCCACGGGGAACGGAATGGTGCGTCCCGAGGGAATGGCAGTGTCTACGGGTTTGTTAAAAAAGAATGGCTTCTTCTTTTCCGGATCCAATCCCATTTCGCGGGCGTGTTCGGCATAGTTGCGTCCGACGCAAAAGATACGGCGGACCGGAAACAGTCCGTCGCTACCGGAAACCGGCAGCAAAACGGGGGCGGGGGCGGGCAGTACAAGATTCTCCATGCCGGTATTCTTGAACCAGCGCACCGCAACGTGCAAGCGTCAGGAGGGTCCGATCGTGTAGCAGGCGATCTGGCGGGCTTGCAGACGACGACAGGCAAGATCTGCGGTTTCGCGGGACAGGCCGACGAAGTTGGCTTCGTAACCGCGCGAGTTCTTCACCACCTTGCGCAGAGAACCGTCCAGCGTCGACATTTCGGCCAGCGCCGTTTTGAGCAGCACTTTCTCGGCCGCATATCTACTGGTGTAGCGGCCCACGTTGATACCCCAATGACGCCCGCCTGACGTTGACACGCGGGTTACGACCTGCGGCGTTTCCGGCACTTTGGCTTCAGCGGTCAAATCGATGCTTGTATCGCTTTCAACCGGACCTTCGACCTGTGCCTGGATTAGGGCGTTCTGAATGTCGACTTCGATCACCTTGGCCGAAGCAACGACAACAGGCTGCGACTCTGGCTCCATCACGCGGGGTCGCAGGCGCGGTCGCAAGCTTGTTTTTACGGCTCCGCTCACACGTACTGTTTTTCCTGCTGCGCCATTCCCTGCATAGCTCGGAGGTTGCGGTTTGCTCAGGGCGACGCGGCTGGGGGCACGACGAAAGCCGAGGTCCAGAAGCTCGGCGACCTTGGCATTGCGCGAGGCTGTCGAGCGTCCGCCAAACACCGTTGCGATGATGCGTTCATTACCCCGCTCTGCCGAAGCCACGAGGTTGAAACCTGCCGCACGGGTGTATCCCGTTTTGATGCCGTCGGCCCCCCTGTAGGCCGCCAGAAGTTTGCGGTTGGTGTTGGAAACGGTCGTGATGCCCGCGTCAGTCGAGCGGCGTGAGAACAGATTATAATACTGCGGATAGTCATAAAGCAGGTGACGCCCAAGGGTGGTCATGTCCCGTGCGGTCGACAAATGCCCCGATTCGGTCAGCCCGTGGGCGTTCTTGAACGTCGTGTTGGTCATGCCAAGCGCCCGCGCCGTGCGGTTCATGCGGCGGGCAAATGCGGCTTCGGATCCCGAGATGGCTTCGCCGATGGCCGTGGCGGCGTCATTGGCGGATTTCACGGCAGCGGCACGAATGAGGTAGCGCAGCGCAATGCGCTGGCCGGACTTGAGACCAAGCTTTGATGGGGGTTCTGCGGCGGCGTTCTTGGAAATGCGCACCTTGGTATCAAGCGTGATCTCGCCATTCCGCACTGCCTCAAACGCGATGTAGAGCGTCATCATTTTGGTGAGCGATGCGGGGTGCAATCGCGTGTCCGCGTTGCGTGAATGCAAAACTTCGCCAGACCGCGCATCAACCACCATCGCTGCATAAGGTGCCGCGGCGGCGGATAGCGGTACGAGCACCAACAGCCAAATCGCTGTCAGAACATATAGCCCCAGACGGGCCGGCCTGGTTTGCCGATCCTTCACGTGGATACTGCCTTTTCTGCCTCAAGCCCGCCGGGTTGTCCCGGTCGGATCATTTGTTGCCTGCAGGCTAGCACAGGGTCGGGCGCGAATAAAGTCCAAGATTTCAGAGGCTTTGCCAGATGTGGCAGAGGCGACAACCTACATGTTGCGGACCTTGTTTGTTTGGCCCCAAGACCGGCGATTGTGGCGGGAATGTGGCGGGGATCAGCCGATCACGTTCACGAGATCAGGCAGCCCTTCGAGGCTTTCGATTTCCGCGTAACGTGAATGGGAAGCCGGTTTTTCGGCTTTTTCCAACTCCCAGACCAGCCCGTGTGGCACGTAGACACCCCAGCTGCCTGCTTCGATCGCAGGCACGACATCCGAGCGCATGGAGTTGCCAACCATCATGGCGCGGTCAGCTCCGTCACCGTGCCGCTGGAAAGTACGGTCATAAATTTCCGGCGTTTTGTGAGAAACGATCTCGACCCAGTCGAACATTTCACCAAGACCCGATTGCGCCAGCTTGCGCTCCTGATCCAAGAGATCGCCCTTGGTGATCAAAACCAGATGGTGCGTAGGGGCAAGCGACTCAATCACCTCGCGGGCGTGTGGCAACAGCTCAATCGGGTGCTCCAGCATGTCACGACCTGCCGCCATCAACTCGCCAATCACCGTCGCGGGCACCTTTTCTTCGGTCACTTCGATGGCGGTCTCGATCATAGACAAAACAAAACCTTTGATGCCAAAGCCATAGTGCCCAACATTGCGCTTTTCCGCCTCTAAAAGCCGGTCTTCCAGATGGTCCTGTGGTGCGAAATCAGCCAGCAGCTCGGCAAAGCGTTCCTGGGTGATGCGAAAGAAACGCTCGTTGTGCCACAGCGTGTCATCGGCATCAAAACCGATGGTTGTTAAGTGCTTTGCCATGAATGCGTCCCGATAATGTCGCCTCAAGCTCTTTTCTAACCCTGAAGACAGGTTATATAAACCGTCCTAGGCAATATCCGGAATCCATTGACCCCCATGATCCAGCACCCTTGGCAAATGACGGCAGACAATGACGACGACAGCGATGTTGGCGTTGCGGTGCAAACACGTGCGCGCACCAAGCGCCCGCCGTTGTATAAGGTGTTGCTGCTGAATGATGATTACACGCCCATGGAATTTGTCGTGCATATTCTTGAGCGGTTCTTTGGCCTGACACATGCGCAGGCGTTCGAGATCATGTTGACCGTGCACAAGAAAGGCGTTGCCGTTGTCGGTGTCTTCAGCCATGAGATTGCCGAAACCAAGGTGACTCAGGTGATGGATTTTGCCCGTCGTCATCAGCACCCGCTGCAATGCACAATGGAAAAGGAATGACCGCTCTTATCTGAGCCGTCATCGCATCCGATATGTCCCAATCCCGTTTATCCCTCGCCGTTGAAGGCAATGGCCTGGAGTTGCCTGTTGATGGCCGTATTGGCGTTTTTGCGGCCCGTGTTGGGCAAGATTTGTCGGCGCTGCCACGTGAGCGGGTCGAGGTGATTCAGCCGCTGTACCCCGACCATCAGGCGTTTCTGCGCGCAGGCTATCCCTGTTCCGTCAGTGAGGACGGACAGTATTCGGTGGCTTTGGTTTGCCTCCCAAGGGCCAAGGCGCAGGCCCGCGATCTGATCGCCCGTGCCGCGGCCTGTGCTGATCTTGTCGTCGTAGACGGACAAAAGACCGACGGCGCAGACAGCATGCTTAAAGCGTGCCGGAAACGCACAGAGCTGTTGGGAACGATCTCAAAGGCGCATGGCAAGCTGTTCTGGTTCAAGGGCGGAGACTTTTCCGATTGGCGCGCGCCAGATGTACAAGAAATCGAAGCCGGATTTCTAACCAGCGCTGGGGTTTTTTCGGCAGATGGAATTGATCCGGCCTCAGCCGCCCTGGCGGCTGCGTTGCCGCAAAAACTGGGTCGCAACGTGGCTGATTTGGGGGCTGGTTGGGGATACCTGTCGGCCGAGGTGCTGAAGCGGCCAGGTGTTGAAACGCTGTTTCTGGTCGAGGCAGATCGCATTGCCTTGAATTGCGCCGAACGCAATATCGAGGATACACGGGCCAAGTTTCATTGGGCCGATGTCCTCAGCTGGGAACCGCGCGCGCGCATGGATACGGTGGTGATGAACCCCCCGTTCCACTCTGGTCGCAGCGCCGAGCCCGCGCTGGGTGTGGCCTTTATCGAGGCCGCGGCGCGTATGATCGCACCCTCGGGGCAGCTCTGGATGGTGGCCAATCGACACCTTCCCTACGAGACCACGCTCAAAGCACGGTTTGGGCAAGTTGAAGAAGTGGCCGGCGACAATCGGTTCAAAATTCTACATGCCACACGGCCCGCTCGCACGCGCGGATAAGACCGCGTATCCTGCGGCAAGAATCAATGGGGAAGTTTCATGTCATTTTCGATTGCCGGTAAAACCGCCATCGTAACCGGGGCCGCCAATGGCATCGGCCTCGCTGTGGCGCGCCATTTTGCAGATCATGGGGCCAATGTCATGTTCGCGGATATGGACGAGAGCCGCCTGATTGATGAGGTCGGAGAGAATACTGACGACTCAAACGTCCGCTATTTTGCCGGCGACCTGCGCGAGCGCCTGACCATTGCGAACCTGCTTTCGGCGACCATTGACGCGTTTGAAAACGTGGACATTCTGGTCAATGGCTGCAGACAGGTGATCCATTCGGACGTGCTGGACCCCGAAGACCGCGCCGTCGAGACCATGATGAACCAGAACCTCATGACGTCTCTGCGCCTGTCGCAATATGTTGCCAAGCGCATGATCAAACAGGCTGAGGGCCAGGAAGAGGGTCAGGTCGGTTCGATCGTGAACCTCTCGTCCATCGCGTCCCGCCGCACCCATCCCGACCTGATGGCGTTTTCCATCTCAACAGCAGCGGTCGACCAAATGACGCGGTCACTGGCTGTGGCGCTGGCTCCGCACCGTATTCGTGTGAACGCCGTTGCGTTTGGGTCGGTGATGTCGGCGAGCCTGCAAGAGGTGCTGAAGGAAAACGCCGAGTATCGCCAGCAGATTGAAGCCAAAACGCCTATGGGCCGGATTGCGGCCCCTGGCGAGCTGGCCGATGCGGTGCAGTATCTGGCCTCGGAAGGGTCCGGTTTCATGACCGGGCAGGTCTTGACGTTGGATGGGGGGCGCACCCTGTTGGATCCGGTCGGTGCACCCGCGCACTGACACCTGCGATGTTAAGTCTCTGGTGTGGGGCAGGGCACCCTGCTAGGCATTTGCGGTCCGAAATAGGGAGAGCCCCATGAGCCAGGAACAGATGCAATCCGAAAAGACCCGAGCTTCGGCCTGGTTTCGCGAATTGCGTGATCAGATTGTTGCGGCCTTTGAAGGGCTTGAACACAGCCATTCAGAGGGCCCATTTTCGGACATGGCGCCCGGTCAGTTCGACATCAGCGAGACCAAGCGCGCCAGCGCGGATGGGTCCGATGCAGGCGGAGGGCTGATGTCGGTGATGCGGGGCGGGCGTGTTTTTGAAAAGGTCGGCGTCAACATCTCGACCGTCTACGGCGCATTGGGCGAGCGCGCACAGGCGGCCATGGCTGCGCGCAAAGGTATTCCCGGCATGAAAGATGATCCTCGCTTCTGGGCGTCAGGCATTTCCCTTGTGGCGCATATGCGCAACCCGCACGCCCCTGCAGTGCACATGAACACGCGTATGTTCTGGACGCCGCACGCCTGGTGGTTTGGCGGCGGCTCTGACCTGAACCCGTGTCTGGAGTACGACGAAGACACCGCACACTTCCATGCCGTGCAAAAGCTGCACTGCGATCGTCACGACACCGCCCACTACCCACGGTTCAAGGCCTGGGCTGATGAGTATTTTTTCGTTCCGCATCGCAATCGTGCCCGCGGTGTGGGCGGGATATTTCTGGACGATTACAACAGTGGAAACTGGGAACAGGACTTTGCCTTTATCCAGGACGTCGGACAGGCGTTTCTGCCCGCCTTTGTTCCATTGGTTGAAAAGCGCCGCACCGCGTCATTTACCGAGGCTGACAAGGATGCACAGCTTGTGCACCGAGGTCTCTATGCCGAGTACAACCTTGTCTATGATCGCGGAACCAAATTCGGTCTTGAGACCGGACACGACGCCAATGCAGTGCTGATGAGCCTGCCGCCTTTGGCGAAATGGGTGTAAGCAGTTTGGCCCATTGGAAATGAAGTAAGGGCGGGGGATCCCGCCCTTTTGCTGTTAATCGTACTTAGGGTCAGCCCTGTGCGATCCGAATGCTGCGGCAAAGCTGCCTGTGGGCCAGTTCAATCTCTTCATAGGCTCCCCGAACGGCCGTGATTTCGGACGGGCTGTCATATAGCTTGATCCGCATTTTTGATGGCGTACCAATACCTTCGCCTTTGTGCACATAGATGCTTTTGATGTTGCGCAGCGGGATTGTACGTTTTGAGCGAACACCATCCCGGCGATCCAGTTTGGCGATGTTGATCTCCATCTTGCGAGGGTTGAATGCAACCTCGATCCGGTGGCCGCGCATGGCGTGGGTGTAGATCGCAATGCCGATGGTCGAAAAGGCAATCGAGAGGCCCGTCTTGGCCAGATTGGCATCGCCGACAAAGCTGGAATTGGGGGTGAGCCACTGGACGAAGGCCCCTAAGACAATTGCGATCCCGATAAACCGGATAACTGCTTCATTGCGCGACGTGTGGCGAAAATATCCATCGCGTTCGCGCATCGAAAATGCGCCCGCTGCCGCGTCGCGTGCTTTGGCCATTGCAGCGGTTTGACCAACCGCTCTTTGGTTAACAGCAATGTTCATGTCCATCCCTCATGGCATTTACTCTACCTTAAGGGTTGCAGGGAAAAATGGCGCAATAAGGGCGGGAATTCCTCCATTTTGTGGGAAATTCCTGCTCAATTTAGGGCTGGATGCATGTGGAGCTGCACGAGAAGCAGGATCACTGTGCGGGTGCCGGACCACCTTCAAGCAAGCTGCGATTGTTACGCAGGGCCTTTTGCAAAAACTGCCGCAGCGATTTTCCGGGCGCGCTGCCACTTGGAGCAAAAAGACGTGCGCCGCGAGGAACATAGGCTGGTTGATGCAATTCGGGAAACAGGGTGAATATTTCATCACGCGCCTCTAGGCTGACAGTTACCAGGGTTTCTTGTCCCAGGTACATACTTTCCACAGGTGCGCTCTCGGCAAAGATAATCTCATGATGGGGCAAAAGGAAATGGAAGTACTCGATGTATTCCAGATCTTCGACGATCTCGATGCCCGAAAGATCGACGAGTTTCTTGGCTGGTACAAGAATCTCGGCGGTGCCGAAATGGCGGATTGCCAGTTTCGAACGCAACAGAATACGGTGCTGTTGCGACACCAAGAGATCCCGGGACGGAACCCCCATGCCCAGTGCGTCTTTCCTGATCCGAACCGGCGCCAATTTACCTATGGCACGCACGCGACGTCCATCGACCCAGCGAATAGGCTGAAGCCCGTTGTCCATCGTCTGAACCATATCTCCGCGCTTCAAATCAGCGACATCAACGGGCCCCTTGGGTGTGACAAGTCGGGTGCCGCGCGCGAAACACACGACCCGAGTGTTGTCGATCGAGCGTGACGCCGATGTCGTGTACAACCCGTTGAAGCTGGCATTTACGACAGAGGTCAAAGCCACGCTTTGAATGTTCATGAAGTCCAGATCGGTTTCCGAGATCGGGATGAGATACAGGTTGCCATCTGCCATCTGTGCAACGCCGACGGTGGTGTTATAGGTTGTCCCGTCACCACGGGTAATCGTGGTGCTGTAGGCCTGGATACTGTCCAGAACCAGCGCCACACCATCAATCGAAATCGTGTCACCATTGGTTGAGACATCGTTTTCAGAAATCAACCCATCGCCATTGGCATCATTCCCTACGGCATCAACCGTGGACAAAACCGCGTTGGAATAGGTTCCGATTAAATTTGCCGCGTTCTCGCTGAGATAGCTTCCCTCAGTTGGATCAACATCCGCAGCAGATCCCAAATGTAACCAGGTTGCCATGGCAACACCTCTCACTCGCACTCAAAAACAGACACCGCACACATGGTGTCTGCATTTTGACTAAAATCTTAATGTGGAGGTTTTAGGGCAGGATCACGCCCCTTGCGGGGCATGATTTTTTTGACTACGCGCGCCAGGAGAAAAAGCCTGGGCCCGCCTTGGCCAACAGGCTGGCAGCCATATCGCGGCCCAGATCGGCGCCGTCTTCGATCGGGGCAGTGCGATCTTCGCTGATGCTCTCAGATCCGTCAGGACGCAGCACTTCGCCCCGCAGGCGCAGGATGCCGCCGTCGAGTTCCGCCAGCGCAGCGATTGGCGTTTCGCAGGAGCCATCCAGTGCCGCCAGGAATGCACGTTCCGCCGCGAGCCTTTGCCCGGTTTCCTGATCGTGCAGCGCCGCCAAGAGGTTGGCAGTCCGGCCATCGTCAGAGCGTCTTTCGATCCCGATAGCCCCTTGGGCAACGGCTGGAAGCATCTCTTCCGGCTCAATCGCCGAAGAGGCAACTTCGCTCATGCCCAAACGATTCAGGCCCGCCATGGCGAGAAAGGTGCAGTCCGCCACTTTATCCCCCAGCTTTTTCAAACGGGTTTGAACGTTGCCACGGAATTCAACGACATTGAGATCAGAGCGATAGTTCAACAGCTGCGCGCGACGGCGCAAGGACGATGTGCCAACAACAGCGCCTTTGGGAAGCTCGGCAAGCGTTTTGACATCCGGCGACACAAAGGCATCGCGTGTATCCTCGCGGGGCAGATAGGTGTCGAGCAACAGGCCCTCTGGCTGCAGCGTCGGCATGTCCTTCATCGAATGCACCGCGACGTCGATGGCCCCGGACAGAAGGTCGTCTTCAATTTCTTTGGTGAACAATCCCTTGTTGCCGATTTCTTTCAGCGGGCGATCTTTGGCAATCAGTGACGCATCGTCTCCGGTGGTCTTGATCACGACAATCTCGAATGCCGCCTCGGGCAGATCGAAAGCGGCCCCCAGTCGGCGGCGGGTCTCATAGGCCTGAGCCAAGGCCAGCGGCGAGCCGCGCGTGCCAATACGCAGGGGTGAATCGGGGGAGGGCAGGGTAACTGTCATATCTCCGGGTCTAATCCTGACTTCTTGGCCTGACAAGCGCAGAAGGGTTGACATCCGGCCACCGGCACGTGACTGACACGGGCAAGTGGCCTGTTCCCGTACTGGCAGGGGCCGCGTTTCGTTCGGGTGACAAGGCCCGATTTGACACGCGCTTTCCTTGACCCATGTCAACGCTGAGGGAATTGGCCGAAGCTAAGAGGTGGAGCATGACTGAACCTAAGAAAATGATGCGGGCCCTGGCGGGTGAAACGCTGGACACGCCCCCGATCTGGATGATGCGCCAGGCTGGGCGTTATCTGCCCGAGTACCGTGCCACCCGCGCTCAAGCCGGGGACTTTCTGTCGCTCTGCTACAACAGCGAATTGGCAGCCGAAGTGACCCTGCAACCGATCCGTCGCTACGGGTTTGACGCCTCGATCCTCTTTGCTGACATTCTCTTGCTGCCCCAGGCTCTGGGCGCTGATCTGTGGTTTGTGACCGGAGAAGGCCCGCGCCTGTCAACCATCCAAACACAGGCCGACTTTGATAAGCTCAAGGGCAAGGATGACATCCACGAGACCCTGAACCCTGTCTATGAAACGGTGCGCATCCTGTCGCGTGAGTTGCCCAAGGAAACCACGTTGATTGGCTTTGCCGGCGCACCCTGGACTGTCGCGACCTATATGATTGCGGGTCGTGGCACGCCGGATCAGGGACCCGCGCATGCATTGAAAGACGAAAACCCCGCGCTGTTCGGTCAGGTAATTGATCTGCTGACTGAGGGCACCATCGACTATCTGTCAAAACAGATTGAGGCCGGTGCGGAAACCGTCAAGATTTTCGACAGCTGGGCTGGATCGTTGAATGGCGCGGACTTTGACCGTTATGCCCTTGAACCCGCAAAGAAAATCATTTCTGCGTTGAAAGCGCGTCACCCGGATGTGCCGATTATCGCGTTCCCGCGCGGGGCGGGCGAACGCTACGAAGGCTTTGCCAAGGCTTCAGGCGCGGATTGTGTGGCGCTGGATGACGGTGTGACACCGGAATGGGCGGCGGCACATGTGCAAAAGGACGGCTGCGTACAGGGAAATCTCAAGTCCTCTCATATGGTTACGGGCGGCCAGGCGCTGGTAGACGAAACCCGCCATATTGTCGAAGCGCTGGGCAAAGGCCCGCATATCTTCAACCTCGGTCACGGGATTACACCGGACGCCGACCCGGAAAACGTGCAGCTGATGATCGACACGGTGCGCGGTAAGTAACCGGCTCCAGAGCACAGTTCGAAACCGAAAAACGGGACCCGAGAGGTCCCGTTTTTTGTGGTCTGTATCACGTCGGTATCGTGTCGGTATCACGTCGGTGTTGTCGCACTGCATTTTTGCAATAAGCCTCGCGTTGTGTCACCTCCGCGTGATCTGAGTGTCATGGGGCTTGGCTTTTGCATCCACGCCTCCCACCCTCGGGACATTCCACTGGAGTGTCCTCTATGCCCACTGAACGCATCACCTTTCCGGGTCACAACGCCAATCAATTGGCGGCGCGGCTGGATCTGCCCAATGGTCCGGTTCTGGCCACGGCGCTGTTTGCCCATTGCTTTACCTGCTCCAAGGACATCCCAGCCGCCCGGCGCATTGCGGCGCGACTGTCGAGCATGGGGATTGCCGTGTTGCGGTTTGACTTTACCGGGCTGGGCCATTCCGAGGGCGAGTTCGCCAACACCTCTTTTTCCACAAACGTTCAGGATCTGATCGCCGCCACCAGCTATCTGGCCGACCGTGGCATGGCGCCGTCGATCCTGATCGGCCATTCCTTGGGCGGGGCTGCCGTGCTCAAGACGGCGGGACAGGTTGCCGGGATCAAGGCGGTTGTCACCCTTGGGGCACCGTTTGATCCGGAGCATGTGACCCACAACTTTGCCGAGGCACTTGAGGACATCCGCCGCGATGGCCGGGCCGAGGTCAATCTGGGCGGCCGCCCGTTTACGATTTCGCAAGAGTTTGTCGAGGATGTCTCGCGCGCGGCCCTGACCGAGGCGATTGCCGGACTGAACGCCGCCTTGCTGGTGATGCATGCACCGCTGGACAATATCGTCGGGGTGGAAAATGCCAGCCAGATTTTCCTTGCGGCGAAACACCCCAAGAGCTTTGTCACGCTGGACAGCGCCGATCACCTGATCTCGCGCGGCGAAGATGCAGAATACGCGGCAGATGTCATGGCCGCATGGTTGTCGCGCTACGTGGACTTGTCGCCGCCCGCACCGCCACCGGGAGCACCCGAAGGTGTGCTGCGGGTGCGCGAGGCTGACCCCAAGGGGTTCTTGCAGGATGTGCAATCCGGGCCGGATCATCACATTTACGCGGACGAGCCTGTGGCCTATGGCGGCACCAACAAGGGGCTCACGCCCTATGGGTTGGTGTCAGCGGGGCTGGGGGCCTGTACCTCGATGACCATTCGCATGTACGCGCGCCGTAAAGGTTGGCCGCTGACCGGCGTTTCAGTCGATATCAGCCACAACAAGGTGCATGCGCAGGACAGCGAAACGGCAACGCGGGATCGTATCGACAGGTTTCATCGCAGCATCCGCCTGGAAGGGCCGCTGGACGAGTCCCAGCGCGCGAAGCTCTTGGAAATTGCGGACAAATGCCCCGTGCATCGCACGCTTGAGAACGCGTCCGAAGTCGTGACGACACTGGAGGATGCCGATTAACCTGCGTCCAGTTCGGCAAGAATTTCTGCTGTGTGTTCTCCGCGTTTGCAGGGCCTGCCAGGTGTGGCCGCGTGCCCGTCAAACCGGGGTGCCGGTGCGGGTTGCAGAACGCCATCCGGGGACTGCCACACGCCACGCGTCTGCATGTGCGGTGCGTGGCTGGCCTCGACCGGCGACAGGACCGGCGCAACGCAGGCATCCGAGCCATCGAACAGGTCTGCCCAATGGGCGCGGGGCTCGGCAAGAAAGATATCCTCGAGCCGGGCGGTCAGTTTGGGCCAGAGCGAGGCGTCGTGTTGTTTCAGGAACTCGGGATCGTCGCTGAGGCCAAGTTTCTCGATGAAGATGGCGTAGAATTGCGGCTCGAGACATTGCACGGACATATAGCCCCCATCGGCGCAGACGTAAGAGCGGCTCCAGTGAGGTCCGTCCAGCAAGCTGCGCCCGCGCTCCATCGACAACATGCCGGTCTGGCGGATCGCCATGAGCA
Source organism: Shimia sediminis (assembly GCF_003990645.1). Classification (GTDB taxonomy): domain Bacteria; phylum Pseudomonadota; class Alphaproteobacteria; order Rhodobacterales; family Rhodobacteraceae; genus Shimia; species Shimia sediminis. The sequence continues at coordinate 74,876 of NZ_RYZK01000005.1, read as the reverse complement.
GGGTCATCATATGCGCCGAGCCATCAACGATGGCAGCATCAACGACCGTGCCCTTGCCGGTGGCCCTGGCGTTCAGGATACCTGAAAGCAGGCCAACCACGAGGTACAGCGCGCCGCCACCAATGTCGCCGACCAATGTGGCGGGCGTGATCGGCGGGGTTCCGGGTTCCGAGGCATAGTGCAGTGCCCCGGAGGTGGCGATATAGTTGAGGTCGTGGCCCGCCGTTTCCGCACGGGGGCCGGTCTGGCCCCAGCCGGTCATGCGGCCATAGACGAGGGCCGGGTTCGCGGCGTGACACTCATTAGGCCCCAGACCCAGCCGCTCCATCACGCCGGGGCGGAAGCCTTCGATCAGCGCGTCGGCACTGGCAATCAGTTTTCGGGCTGTGGCAATGTCTTCGGGGTCCTTGAGGTCCAGCGCAATGCTCCGCTTGCCCCGGTCCAGCACGGAGCCATCGGCGGTGACCTGTCCGCCCTTGCCCTTGCGGTGGATAGTGATGACATCCGCGCCGAGATCCGCGAGCAACATGGCCGCAAAGGGTCCCGGGCCAAGGCCTTCGATTTCGATGACGCGAATGCCGTTCAGCATGGGGGTCTCCTTAGCCGAGGGTGAAGCCGCCGCCAACGGTCAGCACCTGACCGGAGACATAGTTCGATTCCGGGATGCAGAACATGTAGACCCCGCCTGCGGCCTCTTCCGGGGTGCCGCCGCGGCCCATGGGCACCATCGAGGCAAATCCACCTGCAACCTTGGTTGGAATGCCGATGCCGACCTCATTGCCATCCACGGTGATGGTTTTCTTTTCATCCGTGGCCTCGGTCAGGCGGGTTTCGATATAGCCGAATGCCACGCAGTTGACGCAGACCTTGGAGCGGCCCCATTCCTTGGCCATGGTTTTGGTAAGGCCGACAACAGCCGCCTTGGCAGAGGAATAATTGGCCTGGCCGACGTTACCGCCAAGGCCCGCGACAGAAGAGATGTTCACAACCTTGCGGAACACTTCGCGGCCCTCTTCGGCTTCTTGCTTGGCGGCACCTTTGATAAAGCCCGACGCTGCGCGCAGGATCTGGAAGGGGGCTTTGACGTGCACGTCCATCATGGCGTCGAACATGTCGTCCGTCATGTGACCGATCATCGAATCCCACGTGTAGCCCGCGTTGTTGACGATGATGTCGACGCCGCCAAAGGTCTCAATCCCGGTGCCGATGAAGCGTTCGGCAAAGCCTTTTTCGGTCACGCTGCCCGGCACGGCGACGGCATTGCCGCCTGCGGCCTTGATCTCGTTCACCACGTCCACAGCTGGATCGACCTCGAGGTCATTGACCACAACCGAGGCACCCTCAGCGGCGAGCTTCAGCGCGACCGCGCGGCCGATGCCGTTGCCTGCGCCGGTGACATAGGCGGTTTTTCCGGTGAGTTTGCTCATGGGGTCAGTCCTTGTCCAAAGAGCGGGCGATCAGTTCTTTCATGATCTCGTTGGTCCCGCCGTAAATCTTTTGCACCCGCGCATCGGTATAGAGTTCCGAGATCAGGTATTCGTTCATGTAGCCATAGCCGCCGTGCAGTTGCAGGCATTCATCAATGATGTCGCATTGTGCCTGCGTGCCCCACCATTTTGCCATCGCTGCCTTTTCCGGGGTCAGGAGACCCTGGTCGAGTTCGGCAAGGCATTGGTCAAGAAACGCCGCCAACAGTTCGATCTTGGTGGCGGCCTCGGCCAGTTTGAAGCGGCTGTTCTGAAAGTCCATGATGCGCTGGCCAAAGGCTTTGCGTTCACGCACATAGTCCAGCGTTGTGTCCAGCGCACATTGCGCGGCACCAAGGGCCGAATAGCCAAGGATCAGGCGTTCCCAGGGCAACTGCTTCATCAATTGGTAGAAACCCTGGCCCTCTTCGTCGCCCAAGAGGTTGGTTTGCGGCACGCGCACGTCCTGAAAACTCAACTCGGCCGTGTCGTTGCGCTTCATGCCCATCTTGTCGAGCTTGCGACCCACCGAAAAGCCGTCGAGGCCTTCGGTTTCGATCATGATCAGGGACACGCCTTTGCTGCGCGAGGTGGGGTCGGTCTTGGCCACCAGAACGATCAGATCAGCGCTGCCGCCATTGGTGATAAAGGTCTTGGAGCCGTTGATGAGGTATTCGTTACCGTCCTTGATGGCGGTGGTCTTCACCGCCTGCAGGTCCGAGCCGGTGCCCGGTTCGGTCATGGCAATGGCGGCGACCATTTCACCGCTGGCGAGTTTCGGCAGCCACTTTTGCTTTTGCTGCTCGGTGCCAAATCCGGTGACATAGTGGGTGGCGATGTTGTGCACCGAAAAACCCCAACCGGAATCGCCAATCTTGGCCTGTTCCAGAAAGGTGACCGCGTCGAAATGGCGGCTAAGGCCCAGTCCGCCGTATTCCTCGGGGACGGTGGCACCGAGAATGCCGATTTCGGCGGATTTCTCCCAGAAAGATTTTGGCACGTGGCCGTCGTCCTTCCATTGATCGCGGTGGGGTTGGAATTCGTCTTCGAAAAACCGGCGCACCGAGTCGCCGAAAGCGTGGTGCTCTTCCTGCATCCAGAGATGGGTTGGCATATGTGTCTTCCTTTGGGTCAGGCAGCAGAAACCAGCGCTTCGCCGCGCAGGGTCTGTGTGCCGTCGTCGATGGTGGCGGTGAGGGCGACGCGCAGCATCGGTGCGCCGTCCTGTTCAAAGCGTTCGGCGATGCGGCCTTCGCATGTCACGGTGGCGCCGACGGGGGTGATCGCCGTGAAGCGGCTGGAAAGGCCGCGCAGGCGGTCGATTCCCGCCCAGTCGGTCGCGACCCGGCCCAGTTGCGCCATGGACAACATGCCGTGGGCAAACACATCCTGAAGTCCTGCGCGCTTGGCAAAGTCGAGGTCGATGTGGATCGGATTATGATCCCCCGAAGCCCCGGCATAAAGCGCCAGCGTAGTTCGGGTGATGGGGCCAAAGGTGACGGTGGGCAGGCGGTCGCCTTCTTCAGCGGTTTGCGGTGTTACGCTCATGACTGCGCCTCCTTCGGCAGGCGGTGGATCAGGTCACGGCTGGCAATCGCCAGCGTGCCGCGCTGGGCGTGGCGGACCTCCATTTCGAGGTGTGCAATTTCCAGCGCACCGCCCTTGGCATCGGAAAAGCCTTTGACGCGGCTGATGATTTCCACGGTGTCACCGGCATAGATCGGGCCGTGGTAGGCGTAGTTCTCAGTCCCGTGCAAAAGATAGCGCATGTCAGCCGCGATCAGGCCAAGCAGATCCTTTTGCCCTTTGCGCGCACTTTCCTTGGAGGCCGCCATGTCCAGCACCACCGGATAGGTGGCGGGGGCCATCACGTCCGGGTGTCCGGCCGCACGCGCGGCGTCGACGTCGAAATGGATCGGGTTGGTTTCGCCAATGGTTTCCGCAAAGAACGCAAGCGCACCTCGTTCCACGGTGACCTCGACAGGTGCAGCTACATAGCCTGCGCTGGAGCGATCAAACAATCCCATCTCAGGCCGCCTGATACAGGGTGACGACGCAGGCGCCGCCAAGGCCAAGGTTATGCTGCAGCGCTGTTTTTGCGCCGTCGACCTGACGCCGCTCGGCGGTGCCGCGCAGTTGGTGGGTCAGCTCGTAACATTGCGCAAGGCCGGTTGCGCCAAGCGGGTGGCCCTTGCTAAGCAATCCGCCCGAGGGGTTGGTCACGAACTTGCCGCCATAGGTGTTGTCGCCGTCTGCGATGAACTTTTGCGCGCCACCCTCGGGGCAGAGGCCAAGGCCTTCGTAGGTGATGAGTTCGTTATGGGCAAAGCAGTCGTGCAACTCAACGACGTCGACGTCCGCAATGTCGATGCCGGACTGTTCCTGCACCTGTCTGGCCGCAGCGGCGGTCATGTCATAGCCGACGACCTGCATCATGTCGTGTGCCTCAAAGGTCGAGGCGAAGTCGGTGGTCATCGCCTGCGCCTTGATCGTCACGGTGGTCGGGATGTTGTGCTTTTGTGCGAAAGCCTCGGAACACAGGATCGCCGCGGCGCCGCCACAGGTCGGCGGGCAGGCCATCAGGCGGGTCATCACACCCTCCCACATCATGGGGGCTTCCATCACCTGTTCCTCGCTGACTTCGGTGTTGAACAGCGCCAGAGGGTTGTTCACCGCGTGGCGCGAAGCCTTGGCACGGATCTTGGCAAAGTCATTCAACTCGGTGCCGTGCTTTTCCATGTGGCTTTTGCCCGCACCGCCAAAATAGCGCAGCGCCAGCGGCACTTGGGAATTGCCGACAAGCGCGTCCGTTTCCGCGTCAAAATCGTCAAAAGGGGTAGGGCGGTCGGTCCAGTGGCTGCCCAGAGCCCCCGGTTGCATCTGCTCAAAGCCCACAGCCAGCACACAGTCGGCAACACCGTGTTCAATGGCCTGACGCGCCAGGAACAGCGCTGTCGACCCGGTCGAACAGTTGTTGTTCACATTGACCACCGGGATGCCGGTCATGCCAACGTGATAGAGCGCCTTTTGCCCGCAGGTGCTGTCGCCATAGACGTACCCGGCATAGGCCTGTTCCACGTCATCATAGCTAAGCCCCGCATCGGCCAAGGCCCCTCGGATCGCGGCAGCGCCCATTTCGTCATAACTGTCCGACGCGCCGGGTTTGGCGAATTTGATCATGCCGACACCGGCAACAACAGCAGTTCCCCTGGTCATGGAAGCTCTCCCGAATCCTGTGATTTCCACGAGTATGGGGTTGACGTGTGGCATAATTCAAATTCAAAAACGTCTATAGATATTCATTTGGGGAATGCCTTGAATCTGAGCAAACTCAAATATGTGGTCGCGGTAGACCGGGTGGGGTCGATTTCAGCTGCGGCCAAGGTCATGCATGTGACCCAATCGGCGGTGACCAAGGCTGTCGCGGATGTCGAGGCCGACCTGGGGTTCGCCCTGTTCGACCGGCGTGCGCGTGGGGTTGTGGCGACGGTCGCCGGGCGGGGATTTGTCGATCGCGCTGCGCGCATCCTGTCGGACATGGATCAGTTGGTCGAGGATGCCAGGATGGGGCGCGACAGCCGGGATCGTGTCCTGCGGATCGGCATTTCGCCTCCAAGCCTTGAGGGGTTGATGAACCGCGCCATTCGCGATCTGGTCCTCAGCCACGCAGAGGTGCGTGTGCAGTTGCGCGGTGCCCCGTTCGAGGCCGGAATGCAGCTGTTGCGTCAGGGTGATCTTGATACGCTGATCACGCCGGCAGGGCCGGGCACGTCGCAGTCCGGATTTGTCAGCGAAGCCTTGCCGCCGCTGCATGCCCACCTGTTCGCACGCAAAGGACATCCGCTGTCTGGGCGCAAGCTGACGGCGGCTGATGTGGCGGCTTACCCGATCATCACGCCGGATCTCTCGGGTCCGCATGTGACGCCCATTCGCCAGATCCTGACATTTCTGGATAGCGACCCGAACCGTGGTTTGCACGTGATCGAGAATTTCCCCATGGCCTCGGGCATCATCGAACGGTCGGACGCGGTGGGAACCGTGACCGAGGCCTATGTCAAAAGCCAGGCGTTTCGCAGCCGGTTCGAGGTTCTGGGCTTTGATATGGGGGCGCCTCTGCCCATGGCGATGGTCTATCGCAGCGAAGCACAGCCGTCGCGCGCCATGGGTTGGTTGCGGGCGGCTCTAACGCGTCATCCACCCACTGGTCCGAGTTAAGTGCTGAGGGATCGGGGCGAAATCTTGGGGCGGGTCAAAAATTCGTTGATTCCATCTTGACCCCACGCCGCGACTCCCCTAAATCGCGACCCACCATGGCGGTATAGCTCAGTTGGTTAGAGCAGCGGAATCATAATCCGCGTGTCCGGGGTTCAAGTCCCTGTACCGCCACCAAGAATTCCCGAAGCCCGGATGTACCCACATCCGGGTTTCTTTTTTGCGGCACAGCGCGCGCATCGTCTTCACAAACAAGTGGAGCGCCGCGCGCAATTGGCTACAATTGCCCCCAAGATATTTCGCAACGACTATTTCGATGTCCGCAAGCCTTTGGAGCACATCATGATTCCCCTCGCATTTTCAGCTCCCGGTCAGTTTTGGCGCGGCAATCTGCATTGTCATTCCACCCACTCTGATGGCGTGCTTGACCCGGAAGAGGTGTGTCACCGGTATCGCGCAGAAGGCTATGATTTCTTATGTCTGTCAGACCATTTTACCGGTCAGTTCGACTATCCGATCACCGATACGTCGGGTTTTCGAACCAAGGCGTTCACAACGCTCATCGGGGCTGAACTCCACAGTGGAGCGATGCAAAACGGAGACCTCTGGCACATTCTCGCGGTCGGCCTGCCGCAGGATTTTGCGCGACCCGATGCCCCGGACTTCCGCGCCCATCCGGGTCAGGAAAGTGGGCCGGATATTGCGCGCCGGGCACGGGATGCCGGGGCCTTTGTGGTCATTGCACATCCGCAGTGGTCGGGTTTGACGCTGGACGATGCACTCAGCATGGATGCGGCCCATGCGGTTGAGGCCTATAACTACGAATGCGAAGTTTCGAGCCAACGTGGCGATGGCTTCCACTTGGCTGACCTCATGCTGTCAGAGGGGCGTCAGATCACCCTGACGGCCTCGGATGACGCGCATTTCAAACTGGAGGATCATTTTGGTGGTTGGGTGCGTGTGAAAGCCAAAGACAACACGCCCGACGCCCTGTTGGCCGCGCTCAAGTCCGGCGCCTATTACTCTAGCCAGGGTCCCGACCTGCATCACATCGAGCTGCGCGGAGCGAAGCTTGTCGTGCATTGTTCGGATGCGGTGGCCATCATCGTGCAGGGACATGGAAGCGCCACGCGCGCAGTACATGCCGAGCGTCTGACGTCAGCGGAACTGCCGGTTGAGCGGTTCCGCGGCGGCGGTTGGCTGCGCGTGACAGTAGTGGACGACAAGGGCCGCAAAGCCTGGTCAAACCCGATCTGGCTCTGACCTCACCCGCCAGCCGCATCCAGCGTCTTGGCTTCCTACCAATCCGCCTGGCCTTTTCTAGGGTGTCGTGAAACCGCACCCGGCGGCCAAGCGGATAGTCGGCCTGGGTTTGCGCTAAAAAAACGCCCGATCCACGCCGGGCATAGATCAGCCCGTTCTCGGCAAGATCGCGCAGAGCACTGCGAATGGTGTGGCGGTTGACCTCAAATCGTTTGGACAGCTCGGCCTCGGTTGGCAGTTTGTCCGCCTGCTGGTAGTGCCCTGCGGAAATGTCCTCGGTCAATGTGCGGGAAATGGTTTCCCGCACCGGGGTCTTTTTCTGAAAGCGGTTCGCGATCGGGGCACTTCAATTGCGGCCAGGAGGGTCTGTGTCACAAATTCCGTGCCGCGCGACAAGCACGCAGCGTCAGGCCCCCAGTCGAAACCGGCGCACCTCGTGGAATCTGCCGTCCTCGTCCTCTCCCACCAGGGTCAGTTCCTCGATGCGGAAGGGTCTGGGCAGAAGTGGTTCGAACTGAGGCTTCAGCCGGTCCATCAAGGGCGCAACCTGCGCCTGCGCCACCCGCCCGGTCAGCGTGATGTGAAACCGGAATGCCTCCATGACATAGGGGTAGCCCCACGTCATCAAGAGCGCCTCTTGCCGATCGCTCAGGTTGGCTCGGCGACGGCGTGCAATTTCCGCCGCGCTCGCCGGGGCGCGAAACGAGTCCAGACCGGCAACGACGGCCCCGGCCATCTGCGTCAGCGGCGTCTGATCCCCCTTGACGGTGAGCGCCACAAACCGCCCCAATCGGCTGAGTTCAAGCCCGTCGAGGGTCACTGGCACAAGGCTGGCGGCCAAGTTTGCGCAGGCTGTTTCCAAAGCGGTTGCATCCGTGCCGGAGGCCAGCCGAAAGGGCGGCTTGAGCGTGCCGTGAAACCCATAGTTTCGCGGTGACGCGGTCAACTCTGACACATCGAAGCCAAGACCGGACACCTCGGGGTGTGCAACAGCCTTGCCTGTCGCAAGATCCCAGCCCAGCCAGGAGGCGCCGAATGCGGCCAAAGGACCCTGCGGGGGGGTGTAGTAGACGGCATATCTGTTAAATTGCACTGGCAGCCCCTTTTGGTTTTCCCTGGCTCACTCAAATCGATGCGACAGAGACATGACACAAGAGACAATCTTCGCCAATGCCCAGCTGGTTGCGCCCGACGAAGTGCTGACCGGATGCCTGGGTCTGCGGGGGGCAAGATTGCCGACATCGCAAGTGGCTCATCGGTGCCCAAGGGCGCGATAGATTGAGGTGGGGATTTCATCGCGCCCGGTCTGATTGAATTGCACACTGACAATCTGGAACGTCACATCCACCCGCCATCCCGTTCGACCGTGCACCTGACGGGTGGCACCAGTCAAAATCACGTCTCTGCGCGATCCGCCTCGATCTGCTCACGCAGCCACTCGCCCCGCTGGATCTGTTTTTGCACCACGTCCAATTTGGCTTCGAGCCGCTCTTTCTTTGAAACCTTGAGCGTCTCGGCAATCTCGGTCTTCAGCGCGTCTTCTTTCACCCGCAGCTTGCCAAGCACCTTGTCGACGTGGTCGGGCTCGATCTTGCCCGCTTTGTTCTGTGCAAGACGCTCGTAATAGTCGTCCAGTTTGCCGATGCTCTTGCCCAAACCCATCTCAGTCATCTCCCCGCCGCGTTGCCATGGCCATTTCTTCGGTCTCGTCTTCGTCCAGTGACAGGATGCGCTCGACTTCGTCCACGCCGGTTTCAGTTTCCGTATGCAGCCGCTTGCAGGCCTCGATCATGTCCTTGATCGCCTCATAGCCATATTGCGAATCGTTGATAAGCGAGGTCGCCTCGGCTGCCGACAGGCTACCATCCCTGATTAACGCCTCTGTGACATGAATTGTATCCTTGTAGGCCCGCTTGGCCTGAACCCGTTCCTCATCCAGCCAGAGCGCGCTGCGCCGGTCAGGCTCTTCGTTGCGGACCTTGTCCATTTCGACCAGCATGCGGGCGATTTCGGCGCGAATGGCATTGTAGAGCACGGTCGTCGCGCCCTGATCGCGTGCCGTGTAGCGCGTGGCATTGCCGCGCAGGTGTTTGACGGCCTTGACCGCGCGTACCACCCGACCGGCGCCGTCGCGCATATCATGGATGCGCTGCAGGATCGCTTCCGGCGCACCTTTGTCGCCCAGCCCAACGCGAGAGGCGAACTCGACAATGGCCGCATGCAGGGGCTTGATCTGTTGGTCATAGGCCAGATCATAGTCGAGCCCCACCGGGCTCTGGCTGGCCTCAACGACGGCGGCAATGTCCGGAGCGGTCTTGAGCGCCGCGAGATCCAAATTCAAACCCTTGGCAATCAGGGTTTCCGCGTTTTGCATCAGGTGGCCCAGTTCCTTGCGCATGGCCTCTTCGGCGACTTCCGGAAAGTCGTCGGTGGCATCGGTCAGATAGATGGGCGAGGCCGTGTCCGAACGCGGCGCGGCAATGCGATGTTCCAGGAAACGGATCAGTCTTGACAGGACAGGCAACATCATCCCCACGCCCAGCAGGTTAAAGATCGTGTGGAACACGGCAAGCTTTAGCGCATAGTCCTCTTGCGCAATACCCACCGCCGCGCTGAGGGTGTCCACCGCCTGAACCAGAGGCACGATCAACACCAGCGCCACCACCGCCGTGGCCAGGTTGAAGATCAGATGGGCCAGCGCCAGCCGTCGCCCCTGATAGTTCGCCGTCAGCGCTCCGATCATCGCGGTGACAGTGGTGCCAATGTTAGACCCAATCGCCAGCGCCAGTGCATTTTCATAACTGATCTGGCCCGTCGCCAGCGCGGTGATGATGATGACCATCGTGGCGTGGCTGGATTGCATGACCACGGTCATGACGGCACCGATCAGCGTGTAGATGATCAACCCCAAGAGCCCCGGCAGGGCAAAGCGGTTCAGGTCGAACTGTTCCTGAAAGCCTTCGAACCCTTCTTTCATGTAGTGAATGCCAAGAAACAGGAACCCCATGCCCGCCAGCACCAAACCAACCCCGCGCATGTACTTTGACGACTGAAAGACCAAGACCACAGCAAAGGCCAGCATCGGCATCGCATAGGCCGCGATGTCGACCTTCAGACCAAATCCCGCCACCAGCCACGCGCCGGTCGTGGTGCCGATATTGGCGCCAAAAATGATCGCGACACCGGCGGTCAGCGTGATCAACCCGGCGCTGAGAAACGAGATCGTCACCAGGGTGACCAGCGATGACGATTGCATCAGCGTCGTGGTCAACATGCCGAACCCCAGCGCCCGGGGTATCGAGGCCGTGGCCTTGGCCAGGATCTTTTCCAGCAACCCGCCCGAGAACAGCTTGAACCCATCTTCGAGCATCATCATGCCAAACAAAAAGATTGCGACGCCCGCCGCGATCTCTTGCAAATCCGGCTCTGCCCAAAAGCCCAGAACCAACAGACTCAAGGCAATGGGAACAATCAGTTTGCGGATCACGGGCGGCTCCTCGGTGGGTATGCGGGATCACTATGGCGCTGCATTGTTCCATGATTCAATACCAGAAGATGCGGCCAAATGCAGCGCGGCAGGAGGTTTTCAGGACTTGCCAAGTGCAGGGAAAAAAGGCCCCGGAGGCACCCCTTCAGCCCGCATCTGCGCTCAATTCCAAGTGCACAAGCCCGGCTGTGTGACCTGGCTTAATGCCAGTGCCGACTAAGTTTGCGCCAGGCCACGACGATGGACATCGGCTTCCAGCTGCCCATACCGAAATGCAGCACTTCCCGCTTGTGAAACGCCGGGCGATCCACAAACCGCACGCCGTCAATCACGACCGAGCGCGTCTTACGCAACTCGCGCACTAGGTCCGGCGCGCTGTGACCGCGGTCTTCCAGCCAGTCATAGATCACATCCGTAAACACACCGGGGCCGGTTTTCTTGATCGTCCAATCCGGGCGTTGGTCGATGAAGAAAGGGTCTTTCACGTTGATCTCGATCCGTCGCACGGTCTCGGCCAGGATCGGGTGGCCGGGCGCAAAGGCAAAGGTCCAGTTGGAAAAGGCCACGATATTGTCGTGCCACCACAGCGACAGGTTATAGGCGCCACCGGATTGCACGTGACCCTCGGGCTGCCAGTCGCGCAGCTTGTCGAGATAATCGCCGTCGATCCCGATCACGGCTGTGTCCGTTGGCTGCATCCATTGCGAAAGTGGCTTGCGGCAAATGGTGTCGGCGTCGGTGTAAAGCCCACCGTGATGCAGCACCACGAGATAGCGCCAGAAATCCGACCGCTCGACCGGGTTCAAACCCAGGTAGGTTTCCAGATGGTTCGGCCACACGGTTTTGATGAAGCTCAGGCAATCGCCATCATCGTGCAGCTCAACACGCCACTCGGGGTTTTTGTCGACCCAAGACCTGATCCAACGCCGCATTGGACGCGCCATTTGCGCGACATCCTTGGTCTTCCAGGTCTGGAAAACCCGACGTGGGATCGTGGGGGCAGGGGGTGTTATGGCGTCGTCCTCAAGCTGGCTCTTGCGGACATTAAGAACTCGCCGTCCGAGCTACAACGACAGTTTTGGTTGAATTACCCTTGGCCCGCGCAATATTTCCCCCATATTGCCTTGCAAATCACCCGTTACGATGGCACCCGTCAGTGCCAGACCCGACATCCGGACAGCCATTCTCAAGGAGACCCGCAATGCCTGATCTTCGTTCCAAGACGTCCACCTTTGGCCGCCGCATGGCCGCCGCCCGCGCGCTGTGGCGTGCGACCGGCATGAAAACCGAGGATTTTGGCAAACCGATTGTGGCTGTGGTGAACTCGTTCACCGAGTTTGTGCCGGGCCACGTGCACCTGAAAGACATGGGCCAACTGGTCGCGCGCGAGATCGAAAAGGCCGGTGGTGTTGCCAAGGAAATGAACACAATCGCCGTGGATGATGGCATCGCCATGGGTCACGACGGCATGCTCTATTCGCTGCCCTCACGCGAAGTCATCGCCGACAGCGTCGAATACATGGCCAACGCCCACTGTGCCGACGCGCTGGTCTGCATCTCGAACTGTGACAAGATCACGCCGGGCATGCTGATGGCCGCCATGCGTCTGAACATCCCCGCGGTGTTTGTCTCGGGTGGTCCGATGGAAGCGGGCAAGGTCATTCTGCAGGATGGCGAACACAAGGCCGACCTCGTCACCGCCATCGTCGGCGCGACCGACGAAGACCGCTCGATGGAAGAAGTCGACAAGCTGGAACGCTCGGCCTGCCCGACCTGCGGGTCGTGCTCGGGCATGTTCACCGCCAACTCGATGAACTGTCTGGCCGAGGCGCTGGGCCTCGCGCTGCCGGGCAACGGCTCGTTGCTGGCGACCCACTCCAAACGCCGCGGCCTGTTCGAAGAAGCCGGTCACAAGATCATCGAGCTTTGCGAACGCTGGTACAGGGACGGGGATGAAACCGCCCTGCCGCGCGGCATTGCCAACTTCAAGGCCTTTGAAAACGCCATGGCGCTGGATATTGCCATGGGTGGCTCGACCAACACCGTGCTGCACCTTCTGGCCATCGCGCACGAAGGCGAAGTGGATTTCACCATGGCCGACATGGACCGCATGAGCCGCCAGATCCCGCACCTGTGCAAGGTCGCGCCCTCGACGCCCAAATACCACATGGAAGACGTGCACCGCGCAGGCGGCATTGCCCGCATCCTGGGTGAGCTGGACCGCGAAGGCAAAATCCACCGCGAGTGCGCTACGGTGCATGAAAAAACCGTTGGGGAGTTCATCGACAAATGGGACGTGCGCCGCGAAACCGCAGGCAACGAAGCGCGTGATCTGTTCATCGCCGCCCCCGGTGGTGTGCGCACCACGCAAGCCTTCAGCCAGTCGCGCATGTACACCGAACTGGATCTGGACATCGAAGACGGTTGCGTACGCGACTTTGAAAACGCCTACTCGGAAGAGGGCGGGCTTTGCGTGCTGTTCGGCAACATTGCCGAGCAGGGCTGCATCCTGAAAACCGCAGGCGTCATCAAAGAGATGTATGAGTTCGAAGGCACGGCCAAGGTCTTTGAATCCATGGAAGACGCCATGCACGGCATCCTGCAGGGCGAGGTGAAACCCTATTCCGTCGTCGTGATCCGTTACGAAGGTCCCAAGGGCGGTCCAGGCATGCAGGAAATGCTCTACCCGACCGCCTATCTGAAGTCGAAAAAGCTCGACACCACCTGCGCGCTGTTGACCGATGGCCGGTTCTCGGGCGGCACCGCGGGTCTGTCGATCGGCCACGCCTCGCCGGAAGCCGCCGAAAAGGGTGTGATCGGCTTGGTGGAAGATGGCGACAAGATCAAGATCTCGGTGCCTCAGCGTTCCATCCATCTGGATGTGAGCGACGAGGTGTTGGCGGAACGCCGCGCCAACCACCCGCAGGCCGACAAGAAGGTCTGGAAGGCGATGGGACGCCCGCGCGCCGTGTCCAAGGCGCTCAAGGTCTACGCGGCGCATGTGTCTAACGCGTCTACTGGTGCCGTGCGTGTGCTGGAAGAAGACGACGAGTAAGCTATTGAAACTGAATTTGAAACGGGGTCGCATTGGCGGCCCCGTTTCGCGTTTCAGGGGCGCTGCCCCTCTTGGCCCCGGAACAAGTCCGGTGCCAATTCACCCCGGAGTATTTTGGGCAAGATGAAGTCTAGAGAGCGATGGGTCTGAAAGCTGCCGTGAGCCCCTGTCCGCCGCCGATACCGATCATCGCCATGGCAAGGGCGTTTTCCGGGGCCGGGGTGCGCGCCAGCTGGGAAAAGAGCCGCGTGACAAGGATCGCGCCCGACGCGCCGAAGGGATGGCCAAGGGCGATGGCACCACCCTGTCGGTTGGGCAGATCAGCGGGCAGGCCAAGCTGATCCAGGCTCGCCAGAACCTGCGCGGCAAAGGCTTCGTTGAATTCAAGATGGGTGAGCTGATCCAGCGACAGGTCCGGACGGCGTTGCAGCAGTTTTTGGGTAGAGGCGACCGGGCCAATACCCAAAAGATTGGGATCAACGCCCGCGCTCGCGGCATCCTCAAACCCGAGCACACGCTTATGGCCGAGAACGTGCGCGCGCGCGGCCGAGGTCACCACCACCGCCGATGCCCCGTCGTTCAACGGGCAGCTGTTGGCGACGGTCACCGTACCGCCCTTGGCAAAGGCCGGACGCAGGCGGGCAAGTCGCTCTGCTGTCAGATCAGCGCGGGGGCATTCGTCCCGGGTATGGCCGTTGATGGGGACAATTTCTGTCGAAAAGCTGCCCTCAGCTTGCGCGGCTGTCGCACGTGCGTGGGATTGCAGGGCAAAGGCGTCCTGCCGCGCGCGTGAGACAGTGTAGTGCTGCGCCACGTTCTCCGCGGCCATGCCCATCTCCGGATCACCGATGTCGTCCGGTGCAAAGCGTGCCCGGTCATACGGCGCGCCTCCCGGCAAAGTCCGACTGGGTGTGCGGCTGTGGCTTTCGACACCGCCCGCCACATAGACCTCACCCGCACCTGCCTGGATCAGGCGGCAGGCGTGAATGACGGCTTCCAGCCCCGCGCCGCATTGGCGGTCCGTGGTGACGCCGGGAATGGCGACATTGCCCCATGCGTGAAGTGCGGCCAGTCTCGCGACATTGCCGCCGGGGCCAGCGGCATTGCCAAGAATGACATCGTCGATCTCATCCGCTGCGACGCGCGCGTCTTCGACCACCGCCCGCAGTACCGGCGCCGCCAGGTCCTCTACCTCAACGTCCCGAAACATGCCGCCTGCGCGTCCGATGGCGCTGCGGCGGGCGGCGATGATGACGGGCTGGCGCTCAGGCGGTAAGGCGGTCAAGGCGCGCATCCTCCTGATCCAGCCATTCCTGCAGCGTGGCGCGGGCGATCTTGCCGCTGCTGGTCAGCGGCCAGTCGCCGGTCCTGAAAATCTGCCGCGGCAGTTTGTACCGTGGCAGGCTGAGCGCCAGCCGCGCGCGAATTTCGTCGGCCTCGATGTCGCCCTCGACGATGGCGACAATCTCCTGCCCACGCGACGGATGCACCCGCCCCAGCACAATCGCGCCTTTGACGCCCGGCAATGCGGCCAGTGCGGTCTCAACTTCCTGCGGATAGACATTGTGCCCCGAGGTGATCACCATGCCGCCCTCGCGTCCAAGGATCGACAGGCTGCCATCGGTGTTCAGCCGCCCGATATCGCCAACTGTCGCCCAGGGGCCTTCGCGACGAAACCCGCTGTTGCGACCGCCCCAGAGATAGCCATCAATCGCCAGATCACCGCGCACAAAGATTGTTCCGGCGCTGCCTTGCGGCACCTCGTGGCCGTCTTTGCGAATGGACAGTTCGACATGCGGAAAAGGGCGTCCGACACTATGGGCCGGCGCTGATGAGCTGTCGCGACCATGGGTGTTGAGGCTGACAAACCCCAGCTCTGACGCGCCATAGTATTCATGGATGCGCGCCCGTGGAAAAACCTCTTTCGCGCGCGCCAGCAGCGTCGGATCCAGTTTGGCGCCCGCCGTGGTGATCTCGGCGATCTGGTCCTGCGGTGCCCCATGGCTCAACGCCCCCAGCAGGGTTGGCACCGCCACGATGCGGCGTGCCTCGGCCATGGCGCGATGGGCACCCGGCAGATCGAACCGCGCGATGCCATGAAAACCCGCGCCCAACTCCAGCGTTTCGGCCAGCGCATACATGGTGATGCCATGCGCCAGGGGGCCAGGGGCAAAGGTGTGGCTGCGGTCTGTCAGGGCAAAGGCCTCGCGGCTCGCATCCAGCGACGCCCGCCAGGAATGGCGCGCTCGGGCAAAGGCCTTGGGGCGCGAGGTTGTACCCGAGGTGAAACCGACAAGAAAAATATCCTCTGGCGCACTCCACGGCAGTGGGGCAGGCGCTGCCAGAAACCCCTCAAAATCATCCGTGTCCACACGGATCACAGGAACGCCCAGACGGGTCGCGGCCTCGATCAGGGCCGTTTGGCGCGACAGGCAAAACACCGCATCCGGCGTCAGTTTGACCAGAGTTTGTTGCAACAAGCTGTCGGGCCAGTTGGGATCAAGCAGCTCAACCGCATGCGGCGTGCTCATTGCTGTCGCCAAAAGCGTGGCTGCCGCCGCGTGGTTGCCAACGGACAGCGCGAACAGGCGGCCCTGTTCCGGCAACCTCAGGGTTTCACGGGGGCGGCCCGGCAAAGCCGACAGCGCGCCGTGCAGTCGGGCGATCCGGTCGTGCAACGCGCCATAAGTCAGCCGTGCACCAGACATGTTGACCGCCAGCGCATCGGGGCGTTGGCGGGCATGCATGTCTATGGCGTTGCGTAAGGGCAAGCGCCCTCCTTCAGAGGTTTGGATAGGCCCGGCGCAAGCCCCGGACAATGATCGTGGCCAGCACCACCTTTACCAGATCGCCCGGCACATAGGCCACCATGATGGTCAGCGATTTTGCCAGGCCCAGTTTGCCGACAAAGGCCATCCACGGAATGCCGATGGCATACATCAGCACAATGCCTCCAAGCGCGATGGAAACCGCCGTCATTGCAAAGCCCGCGCCGGGGGCCTTGGACACAAGATACCCGATCAGTGCGGCACAGAGCGGCCACGCCAGAATGAACCCGCCCGAGGTGCCCGCCAGCACGCCAAAGCCACCGCGCCCGCCCGCAAGCAACGGAAGACCAACCGCCACCAGCACGACGAACAGCAACAACGCCAATCCACCCCGACGTGCGCCAGCGACCGCGCCCGCCAGCATGACCCCCAGCGATTGCGCTGTAATGGGCGGCAGGGCCAGTCCGGCAAAGCTGACCGGCGGCATCAGGCCAAGCGCTGCGGTCAAAGCCGCGAAAAGAGCGATATAGACGATGCTCTTGGTGTCCATTTCAGTGTTCCTCTTGCCTGTGTTGCGCGTGTTTGCTTGGCGCGGCTGGTAAAAAGCCGACAGGATCACGGCAAGGGCAGCTGCCACGTTGCGGCGTCTTTTAGGGACGATATCCTCGAGAGTCGATGGCATCCGAAATATCATCCGCCATCTTGAGGGTGCGGATCGCCACTGGCATGGCGACGGCAATCACCGAGCGTTCCAGCCCGCGCGCTTTTTGCGCCTCGCGCACGTCCTGCGTGATCTGTGCCAGCACCGGGATGAACCGCAGGGCCAATGAAATCGCCAGCCCGATCTTTGCGGGATTGACGCCCAGCGGTCGCAGGACCCCCAAGGCCCAGGTCATGGTGTCGATCATGTCGCTGGACCGCGTTGTCAGCGTCACCAGGCTTGCCAGCAGGATCAGCGCCGCCAGCCGCAGCACCACATAAGCCGCCAGAGTCACCCCGGAAAACCACCACTGCAGGGCAAAGAACAGGACAAAGATCCACAACAGGGGGCGCAGCTGTTGCCAGGCCTGTTTCATTGTCAGCTGTGCCAAACGGTAAAGACCCAGCACCACAATCAGCGCGGCCAGCGTGACAACCAGGCTCTGATTGAGAAACAGCGCCGTTGCCCCCACCATCAGCGCCAGCATCTTCGGCCCCGGTGACATCCGGTGCAGGATCGACGTGCCGGGTGCGTAAAGGTCCAGCATCAGCTCATCCGCTCGACGTAGAAGGGGATCGCCTTGTCCGGTGTGTCATCAGCAACAATGCGCCCCTCGTCAAACACGATGACCCGGTCAAATTCCTGCAACAGCTCCAGATCGTGACTGGCCAGGATCACGGTCTGCTCCAACGCGTCAATCGCGCGGGTGACCCTGCGCTTGTTGCGCAGATCCAGCAGCGTTGTCGGTTCATCCAGTACGACATAGGCAGGCTCCATCACCAGCACGCCGGAGATTGCCAGCAATTGTTTCTGCCCCCCTGACAACAGGTGGGCAGGGTGCTCGCGCAGATCGCTCATGTCGTACCGGGCGAGGATTTCCGTGGTCTTGCGGGCGATGTCCTCTTTGGAGAACCCAAGGTTCTTCATGCCAAAGGCCAGGTCCTCTTCCACCACGGGAAAAACGATCTGGTTGTCAGGGTTCTGAAACACAAACCCAACCTTGCGGCGCACATCCTTGCCATCGGACTTGGTGCTCATCCCATCCACGCGCACCGTGCCCTCGGATGGCAGAACCAGGCCGTTCAGCAATCGCGCAAACGAGGATTTGCCAGACCCGTTCGCCCCGATGATGGCGATACGCGCCTCACCCAGCGACAGGGAAATGTCGCTCAGAACCGTGCGGTCTCCATAGCGTAGCGTGACGTTGTCGATCTCGATCATGGCGGGCCTATCCGAAAGGTTGCGCGCTCATAACGCAAAAGCGCCCGCCTTTGAAGTGCGCTCTCATGCCCCCCGAAATGCAAGAGGGCGGCCTAAGCCGCCCACCGTCAGGGTCGATCGGGACCGTTCAGTAGCCCGCACAGTCGCGGAAAACGTACAGAACGATGTCTTCGCGCCGCAAACCCATCTCTGCCAGTTCATTGTCAGTCAACGAGTTCAGATAAGTGACGCGCTTTTGGCGCGAGCTGGCCTCACCCAGAGCGACCATGCCGCGGCCCAGAGCCACGAAGGGAGCCGCCAGGACGTGCAGGACGGAGGCGCCGAAACCAGTGTGATGTGCAGTATGTGCCATAAGAAGCCTCAAATTCAGGACATGTGTCCTCCCTTGGGACCTATGTGTGCCATGCCGCTGCAAGCCACCAGCGACAATTGCGTATGCCCGCCTTGCACTTGGCGCAAGGCTTGGGCTCAGAGCTTGCCGGCAGCTTCGATGGCAACAAAATCATAGGTAAAGGGCGCCTCTCCGGGGTCCTTCATCTCGACAAGATAGGCAAAGCCGAATTCGGGCAGGTAATTCAGCCGCTCTTCATACCCGTCCAGCGTATGATAGATCGAGAGGATCGGGATCATGTCATAGCTGCAGGTGCCGATGGTGATCTCGGTGTTGGGGCCATAAATGTGGCTCTCTTTGCCGGGGTGAATATCTCCCTGATCATTGACCAGCGTCTTGACGTCCCAGCGCCCGCCCGGCGTTGGCGGCCCGACCTCTGATGGCTTCACCGGATAGGCAAAGGTAGAGCGCGTCCCCTGAACGACCTCGCCGTCTTCCGTGTCAAACACCTCGACCACATAGACCCCACCCATCAGCAGATAGTGCGCGCCATAGCCCTGTCCGTCATCGTAAATGCCGCGTACGAACCCGTTGGGGCCGGTCTTAAAGGTTTCGGTTTCACCGCCAGCGTTGCGCAGCATGACGCCGCCTTCCATGTCGGCACGTGTCGGGCACTCGGCGATCAGGGGCGAGGCTAGGCAGGACATCAGCAGGGGCAGGGCGCGCATATGTGGCTCATCGGTCAATTGTAATGTCTGTCCTGCGTAGCACGCGCATCCGGCCTACGGCCAGTATTTCCCGGCACCAGGCCATGAAACGCAGTGATTGCACTTTTGCGCCGTGCCACTCATGTTCCGCCCAAGATCCGAATCACGCGCTTACGAAAGGCCCGTCTCATGAGCTTTGACCGTTCCATCAAGATCGCCCCCTCGATCCTCTCTGCGGATTTTGCCAATTTCGGCCAGGAAATTCAGGCCATCGAAGCGCAAGGCGCCGACTGGGTGCATGTTGACGTGATGGACGGCCATTTCGTGCCCAACCTCACCTTTGGACCGCCCGCGATCAAAGCTTTTCGCCCGCATGTCAAAACCTTCATGGACGTGCACCTGATGATTGCGCCGGTCGACCCCTATATCCAGGCCTATGCCGATGCAGGCGCTGACATGATCGTCGCCCATGTCGAGGCAGGCCCGCATCCGCACCGCACCCTGCAAGCGATCAAGGCCACCGGTGCCAAGGCGGGGATCAGCCTCAACCCCGGCACACCCGCCAACGTGATCGAGCACCTGCTGCCGCTCTGCGACATGGTGCTGGTGATGAGCGTGAACCCCGGCTTTGGCGGGCAAAAGTTCATCCCCTCCAGCGTCGACAAGGTGCGTCAGGTGCGCGAGATGATCGGGGATCGCGAGATTCACATTCAGGTCGACGGCGGGGTGGACCCCAACACCATCGGCCCGCTGGTTAAGGCTGGAGCGGACTGTTTTGTGGCAGGCTCTGCCGTGTTCAAGGGCGGCTCTGTCGACACTCCGGAAGTTTATGGCGAAAACATCCGCGCTCTGAAGGCCGCGGCACAAGCGGCGCAATAGTATTATCCTCGTCGCAAATACCTGATTTCGGCCTGAAACCGCGCATGGGGTGACAAATGCGTGCAGTGGTGCCGTGGCCGGGGCGATTTCGGTTGGTATTGACCGCAAACACGTCCATACGGTGCCATGATCCCTGCCACGCTAAAATCAGTCCTGCATCACGCCAGATACTTCCCGTTGTGGTCGGCGCTTACCCTGTGGCGGTGGCGCGCCTTTGACCGGCGTTCTCGCGGGCTGGGGACAACATTGGGCTTGGTGATGCGCTGGTTCCCTCCGGCCAGACGCCGCTTTGCGGCCCAGGCAACCCGTGTCTTCCCCGACATGAAGCCAGGCGCGCGCACTAAACTGGGCCAGAGCATGGGCCGTCATATGGGGCGCACACTGTTTGAAATTTACCACCTCGCCGAATTTCAGACCCATCATCACAAGTTTCGAACCTCTGGCCCCGGCCTTGCGGCGCTGAAAGCGGCCCACGCAGCCGGCAAGGGGGCGATCATCGTGTCCGGCCATTTCGGACAATGGGAAGCGGTGCGCTCCGTGATCAAGATGCACGGGCTTGAAAGCGGCGCGGTGTATCGCCCGCAAAAGAACCGCCACTATCAACGCCGTATCCTGGCCGGGATCGAGGCCGGGGGAAAACCCATTCTGGCGACGGGCCGCGTTGGCACAAAGGCTCTTGTGCGCCACCTGCGGGCTGGCGGCATCATCTCGATCCTGCTGGACGAGAAATACGCCGAAGGCGTGCGCTTGCCGTTTCTCGGGCATGACGCGCTGACGTCGCTCTCAGCCGCACAGCTTGCGCTCAAATATGACCTCTTGATGATCCCGGCCTACGGTATCCGCGTTGATGACGGCAACGCGTTTCGGGTGGAATTCGAAGACCCAATTCCCCATACGGACAGCCACACGATGACCCGCGCCTTCAATGACAGCCTGTCCGCGCGGATTCTGGAAAACCCCGAGCAATGGTACTGGATGCTGAGACGCTGGGACAACGCGTGAGAGTTTGGTGAGGCACCCCGGTAGACCTATCCATCAGCCGGATTAATCCCTGAGCTCTTCGGCCTTTACACCCCAGAGCGCCGATTTGTGCGCCCAGCCTTTGTAGCCGCCTGAGGTGAGGCGGCACCAGTCGGGGCCACATTCGCCCAGCCGCGCAACAACGCCCAGTTCCAACAACGCCACTTCCTGCGCGTTTGGCTCTGGCTTCATGCGGATGGCCAGCATGTCCTGTTCGATAACCACCGTGCGCACGCCGGACAGCAGCGAATAATGCACCCAGCCGCCTGCGCCTTCCAGATCCTGCACGCGGCGCCAATGGCCATGCTCGGCTGTGATCTGCAACGGCATGTTGCGCCGGGTAAACACCCAGTCAATCCTGTGCGTCAGCGACGGGCCGCGCCGCACATTGGCCTTGCTCGCCTTCAATGACACATAGCGCGGCATCGGCAGGTTCGTGACCGGCCCGCGCACCTCTTCTGCCAAGGCAGCAGTGGCCGCGACCAAAAGGCACAACCCCACTGCGCAAAATAGACGTGTGAACACCCGTTTGGACATTTTTGCCTGTTTTCTGCTCTTCTTTGTCCCGCGGGTTCTTGTGACCCGTCTTGGTATGGGGCACTCTGACACCGACGCGGTGATTTGCAAAGGACTGGGAGGCCCGGATGCCAAAGGAACGTCTAAGTGTTGTCGTAACGCGACGCTTGCCCGAAGCGGTTGAGACTCGGTTGTCGGAATTGTTCAATGTGTCTTTGCGCGATGACGATACGCCGATGAGTCGGGACGAGCTGGTCGAGGCGATGAAAACCGCCGACGTTCTGGTGCCAACCCTGTCCGATACCATCGACGCCCCGATGATCACCCAGGCCGGTGGACGGCTGAAGCTGATCGCAAACTACGGTGCCGGTGTCGATCATATCGACGTCGAAAGCGCCCGCCAGCGCGGCGTTCTGGTCTCCAACACCCCCGGTGTGTCGGCGGACGACACGGCGGACATGACCATCGCCATGATCATCGGCGCGACCCGCCGCATCCCCGAAGGCCTGCGCATGATGGCCAAGGGCGACTGGAGCGGCTGGGCACCGAACGCCATGCTGGGCAGCCGCATGGGGGGCCGCCGTCTGGGAATTCTCGGCATGGGTCACGTCGGGCAGGCCGTGGCGCAGCGCGCCCGCGCCTTTGGCATGCAGATCCACTACCACAACCGCCGCCGCCTGCATTCCGGCATCGAAGAGGCGCTCGAGGCCACCTATTGGGAAAGCCTTGACCAGATGGTCGCGCGCATGGACGTGCTGACCGTGCATTGCCCGCATACGCCGGGCACCTTCCACCTGATGAACGCCCGCCGCCTGAAACTGCTCAAGAAAGACGCCTATCTCGTGAACACTTCGCGTGGCGAAGTGATTGACGAGAACGCGCTGGTGCGGATGCTGAAATCCGGCGATATCGCGGGCGCCGCGCTCGACGTCTACGAAGGCGGGACCGAGGTCAATCCAGACCTGCGCCGCCTCGGCAACGTCGTGCTGCTGCCGCATATGGGCTCTGCCACCGTCGAAGGGCGGCTTGAGATGGGCGAAAAGGTCATCATCAACATCAAGACCTTTGACGATGGTCACCGCCCGCCGGATCTTGTGGTACCGTCGATGCTGTAAAGCGGGCTACTGACCTGGCAATCCGGGCACTGGCTCGCCACCACTTTGCGCATTCATGTCCCGAATTCGCCGTTCCGTGTCTTTGTTCTGCAGGTCTCTTTGCTCGGCAAGAAGCGCTTCTTTTTGCTTTCGGCGCCTGATCGCGAGCCGTTTGCTGACGTAAGCCGCCGCAACAAACCCCAGGACCATGCTGACGATTGACTGCCAAAAGACGGTCATCGCCGGCACTCCGATGTTCAGCAGTATGAACGTTGCCAAACACACAGCCGCACCTGCCAGAAACCCGAAACGTGTCGGGTCATTGTGGCTCGGGTTCTTGACCTGAAGCATGACCCCTTCTTCAATGGAATTGCCGACCATAGCTCTCTCCCTTCAGGATCAATCATACCGCACGCGCCCCAAAAAGCCAAAACACAGCATTGGCCCAAGCAGGCCCCGGGGCATGGTGCAGGCCGACGTGACAGGCAGCTCTGTCGTCACATCTCAATCAGGTAGACATCGAACGGAAACTGCTCGACCACCGAGTCGTATAGCCGCTTGGCGCGCAGATTGTCCTTGGCCGTCAGCCAATACACCTCGGTGACATCGTCCGTTTTCGCCTGCTGCACCACCGCCTCGATCAGCTTGCGCCCCGCGCCCGTGCCACGGGTTTCGGGCAGGACAAACAGGTCGTTCAGATAGCACACGTCCCCGGCTTGCCAGAAATTCCTGTGATACAGGAAATTCACCAATCCCACGGCCTGGCCCTGCGCGTTCAGCGCGATATGTGCAAACATCGGCTCATCCGGGGCATGAATTCGGGCCCAGCTCAGGTCTTTTACTGCCTGATCCCGTTCGGTTTCATAAAAGGCAAGGTATTGATCCCACAGGGTTTCCCAGTCTGCCTTGTCGGATGGCACGACGGGGCGCGTTGTCACGGTCATGAGAGTCTCCTTTTGCGACAGCTTACAAAGCGCGCCCCAAATGCCAAGCCTGCAGAATCCCGTTGCCGTGGCTGTCCCGTGCGCTAGGCTCATACGCAACAGGGAGACCGACATGAGAACACTTGCACTGGCCTTGACCCTTGCGCTGGGCATGACCCCGGCATTGGCACAGGAAACCGCCGACAGCGTCGCGCCCGAAACGGCCACCGCGCTCGGCAGCACCCTTGCGGGGCCGCTCGCAGCCTCGCAAGCCGCCAAGGACGCTGGCCAGCCTGTCGCGGCTGACGATTGGATGGTGGTCGCCGCGCACCCGCTCGCGGTCGAGGCAGGAGGCCGCGTTCTGGCCGAGGGTGGCACCGCAGCTGATGCCATGGTCGCGGTGCAGGCGGTGCTGGGGCTGGTAGAACCACAAAGCTCAGGCCTGGGCGGCGGCGCCTTTCTGGTCTGGTACGACGCAAAAAGCGGCGAGGTCACCACCCTCGATGGCCGCGAAACCGCCCCTCTTGCCGCGACCCCGCAAATGCTGCTGGGCGAAGACGGCCAACCGCTCGGCTTCTTTGACGCCGTGATCGGCGGGCTCTCGGTTGGCGTTCCCGGCACGCCCATGCTCATGCAAGAGGCCCACCGCAGCTGGGGCCGCGCCAACTGGCCGGGTCTGTTTGCCGAGGCCATCACCCTTGCCGAAGAGGGCTTCCCGGTCTCGCCCCGCATGGCGGCCTCTGTTCAGCGGGACGCGGAACGTCTGTCTATCGACCCGCAAGCCGCGCAACAGTTTGTGCCCGGCGGCGCGCCACTTCAGGCTGGCGATCACTATGAGAACCCCGCCTATGGCGCCACGCTCAGAACCCTCGCAGCCGAAGGGGCCGCGCCTTTCTACACCGGCGACATTGCGCGCCAGATTGTCGACGCCGTTGAAAACGCGGCCCGCCCCGGACTGCTCGCCCCCATCGACCTCGCGCTCTATCGCGTGAAAGAGCGCCCCGCCGTCTGTGCCGACTATCGTGGCTATGACGTCTGCGGCATGGGGCCACCGTCCTCGGGGGCTCTGGCCGTCGGGCAAATCCTCGGCCTGCTCTCGCCCTTTGATATGACCGGTCTTGGCCCCGACGACCCCCACACCTGGCGGCTGATCGGGGATGCCACGCGGCTGGCTTTTGCAGACCGGGGCCGCTACGTCGCTGACAGCGACTACGTGCCTGTCCCTGTCGAGGGCATGCTGGAACGCAGCTATCTTAACAACCGATCCGAGCTTTTGCGCCGCGACACCGCGCTGCCCAAAGTCACCCCCGGCACACCAGAGTTCGACCACGCGCTGAACTGGGCGGATGACGCGGATTTCGCGCGCCCCGCGACCTCGCATATCACCATCGCTGACGCCCATGGCAACGTGCTGTCGATGACCACCACCATCGAAAACGCCTTTGGCAGCCGGGTCATGGCGGCGGGTTTCCTGCTCAACAATGAACTCACCGACTTTTCCTTCCGCAGCCACCGCGACGGTGTGCCCGTCGCCAATCGCGTGGAACCGGGCAAGCGCCCGCGCTCGTCCATGGCGCCCACAATCGTGCTGGACAACGGCGCGCCGGTGCTGGCCATCGGCTCTCCCGGCGGCAGCCGCATCATTCCTTATGTCGCCAATGCCATTATCGCCCATCTCGACTGGGGCATGGACGTGCAACAGGCGGTCTCATTGCCGCATCGCGTCAACCGGTTTGGCACCTATGATATGGAGGACGAGGCCATGGCCGCCGAGATGCAGGCCTTTGGCTTCGAGGTCAAAACCCGCAGCCTCAACTCGGGCCTGCATGCCATCTCTTTTGGAGATCGTTTGCAGGGCGGCGCTGATCCGCGCCGCGAAGGGTTGGCACTGGGGGAATAAGGCAATTTAGTTGATTTGTTAATTAAAATTCTGTAACGATCAACCGCAACTTAGAGGGAGCAGCAAATGGTTCAGGCCAGTGATCTACCGCGTAACGAAGAGGGTATCGCCACCGTCGTTGGCCTCTTGAAACAGCGTTTTGGTGAGAAACTCTTGACCGGCGACGCCATTCGCGAACAGCACGGCCATACCACCACCTGGATTAAGAACCAGTCTCCTGATGCGGTGATCATGCCGCAAAACACCGCCGAGGTGGCCGAGATCGTGAAAACCTGTGCCACGCACAAGGTGCCGGTCATCGGCTTTGGCACCGGCACCTCGCTCGAAGGGCATGTGAACGCCCCTGCCGGTGGGATTTGCGTCGATTTGATGGAGATGAACCAGATCCTCGCCGTCAATTCACAGGACCTCGACTGCGTTGTCCAACCCGGCGTCACCCGCGAACAGCTCAACACCTACCTGCGCGATCAGGGGCTGTTCTTTCCCATCGACCCCGGCGCCAATGCCTCGCTTGGCGGTATGGCGGCGACCCGCGCCAGTGGCACCAACGCCGTGCGCTACGGCACCATGAAGGACAACGTCCTCAGCCTCGAGGTGGTCACCCCTCAGGGCGAGATCATCCGCACCGCCAGCCGCGCCAAGAAATCAAGCGCCGGGTATGACCTCACCCGCCTGATGGTCGGCTCCGAGGGCACGCTGGGCCTGATTACCGAGATCACCCTGAAACTTCAGGGCATCCCCGAGGCGATGTCTTCGGCGCGGGTGTCCTTTGACAGCATGGATGCCGCCTGTCAGGCCGTGATGATGACCATTCAATACGGCATTCCAGTGGCCCGGATCGAGCTGCTCGACGCCCTGACGGTCAAGGCTGTGAACGCCTATTCCAAGCTGACCCTGCCGGAATCGATCCTGCTTTTGCTGGAATTCCACGGCTCCGAAACCAGCGTCGCGGAACAGGCTGAGCTGTTTGGCGGTATCGCCGAGGAATTCGGCGGCACCGGCTTTGAATGGACCGCCAATGCCGAAGAGCGCAACAAGCTCTGGCAGGCCCGCCACGATGCCTATTGGGCCTCCACAGCCCTGCGGCCGGGGGCCAAGGGCTTCTCGACGGACGTCTGCGTGCCGATCTCGCGTCTTGCGGAATGCGTGACCGCCGCTCAGGAACGCCTGAACGCGCTGGGCTTTATCGCGCCGATCGTTGGCCACGTAGGTGATGGCAATTTCCACACCCTGCCGCTGGTCGACATGGACAACCCGGACGAGGTCGCCAAGGCGGACGAATTTGTCGGCTGGCTGAATGACCTCGCGATTTCCCTCGGTGGCACATGTACCGGCGAGCATGGCATCGGGCAGGGCAAGAAACCCTATCTGGTCAAGGAACTGGGCGGCGCCGTCGACATGATGGTCGCGATCAAGCGGGCCATTGATCCGGACAACATCATGAACCCAGGCAAGATTCTGCCCGCCACCTGACCCGACGGGGCAACACGCACAGGAGGTCCCCATGCGCCCCCTCGGAACCACTCTCGCGGCCCTTGCCGCTCTGGCCTCACCGGCCCTGGCCGAGAACGCCTCAAACCCTCTGGCGGCGGTGAACAACACGGATCTGCGCTATCAATACTACGATCTGGGCGGCGGTTTTGACCAACAGGACGCCATCATTGATGGCGCCTACATGCTGCGCCCCGATCTCAAGTTCAAATACGAGGCGCATTACTACTCAACCGACGTATCCGGCACCCGCGAAAACGACCTCAGCCGCGTCAGTTTCAAGGGCATCCACTTCCCATCCGAACGCAAGCTGAACGACACCTGGGGCATGCGCACCGCCGTCGGGCTGGAACTCATCCTCGATTTTGGCGACCCGGCCAAGGGCACCGGCCTTGGCTCTGACCAGATCGCGCCCTTTGGGGGGGTGGCCTTGACCAACCTGCAAACCGGTCTGACGCTGATCCCGCTGGTGCAGCATTATGAATCCTACAACGGCCCCACGGATGTCTCGCAGACCGCCATGCGGCTGATTGCATTGCAGCCCTTTGGGGACGGCTATTGGGCCAAGATGGACCTGAAACTGCCCTATGACTGGAGCAACGATATCTGGCCCGCGTCAGCCGAGTTTCAGCTGGGCAAGAACCTGAACGCCAGATTGGCGCTCTATGGCGATCTCTTCGTGGGTTTGGGCCGCGACCGGCTCTATGACCATGGCATCGGGGTTGGTCTGCGCCTTAAGTACTGAGCGTGACCCTCGTAGGTCGGACAATTTGTCCGACCTACATCGACCCACATTGCCGCGTTTCAGCTATTGTGCAGGGGTTTCGACCGTGCGCGCCGTTAACGTGTCAGGATTGCGGTTCGAGCACCGACGCAATACCGACGTGATACCGACGCAATACAGACCCCAGTTTTGGCCTTTAACCACAGGCAAATCAGGCCGAGTCGCATGGAATGCCATGAGAGTCCGCGCGCGCCCCGTTCAGACTCTGTTTACGGATCAGACCCTAGCGATACACCTGATCCTCGCCCGGAAACGACCGGTCCTTGACCTCTTCGGCGTATTGCGAAACGGCGCGTTCGATGGCGGGCCCGAGATCGCCATAGACCTTGACGAACTTCGGCGTCCACTCGTTCAGCCCCAGCATGTCCTCCAATACGAGGATCTGCCCGTCACACTCGGCACTTGCGCCGATACCGATAGTGGGAATATCGATCTGCTTGGTGATCTTCGCAGCCAGCGGCTCTACCATGCCCTCCAGCACAACCGCGAACGCCCCCGCCTCGGACACGGCGCGGGCGTCTTCCTCATGCGCTGTCCAGCTGTCTTCCTCGCGCCCCTGGGTCTTGAACCCGCCCATGACGTGGCTCGACTGCGGGGTCAGGCCGATATGCGCCATAACCGGAATGCCGCGTTCGACAAGAAAGGTGATGGTCTCGGCCATACGCTTGCCGCCTTCCAGCTTGACCGCGCCACAGCCGGTTTCCTTCATGATCTTCGCGGCATTGCGGAACGCGACCGAGGGGCTTTCCTCGTAGGTGCCAAAGGGCATGTCCACCACGACCAGCGCCTTTTCGGTGCCGCGCACCACGGCCTTGCCATGCATGATCATCAGCTCCAGCGACACGCCCACGGTGCTCTCCATGCCATGCATCACCATGCCCAGAGAGTCCCCCACCAGGATAAAGTCCGCATATTTATCAACGATTGCAGCGGTATGCGCGTGGTACGAGGTCAGCGACACAATCGGCTCGCCCCCCTTGCGCGCGGCGATCATCGGCACAGTGTTGCGGCGGATTTTGGTGTGTTTGCTCATGGGAAGACAACCCTTTGGTCAATCAGAAGAATGCCGCCGAACTCAGCCGAAAGCATGATGGCAGCAGGAGAGGTGAGGGGGCCGGTGATCTCGTCAAGCGTTTCCGCTTCGACGATGTCCAACCCTTTCAGGGTGGCACGTGGTTGGCCCTTGATGACGTCGGTGATGGTGGCGCGCAGGCCCTCGACGGTCCTTGGGGTTGCGGCCCAACTCTCGGCGTGATCCAGCGCATCGCACAGCACGCGGGCGGCGGCGCGATCTTCCGGTCCCAGCCGCACATTGCGCGATGACATGGCCAGCCCATCGGCTTCCCGCACCGTCGGCACGCCGCGCACCTCGATGGGAAAGGCCAGATCGCGGGTCATGCGCCGCACGATCTTGAGTTGCTGATAATCCTTCTCGCCGAAACAGGCGACATCGGGCTGCACAAAGTTGAACAGTCGCGCCACCACCGTCGTCACCCCGCGGAAATGCCCCGGGCGCACCAACCCGTGCAGCATATTGGCCATGCGGGTGGTCTCGACGATGGTCTCATCACCTTGCGGATAGACCTCTTCGACAGGGGGCACGAGCACACAATCCACGCCCGCCGTGCGCAGCATCGCAAAATCCCGGTCCTCATCACGCGGATAGGCCTCCAGATCAGCGGCCTCGCCAAACTGCGTGGGATTGACAAAAATGGTCACAACCACGCGGTCGCAATCCTCCTGGGCCGCCGTGACCAGCGCCATGTGGCCCTCGTGCAGAAACCCCATGGTCGGCACCAGCCCGACCCTCTCACCGGCGGCCCGGTAGCTGGCCACCTCGGCGCGGCAGTCTGCGATGGTCCTGCAAATCTTCATGTTTTGCGCGTTTCCATTGGACGTTTGGGTCGCTTCCTTACAGATTATGCCGCGCTGCGGCAAGAAAATTGCGCGGCTTTGGTGCCGTCTTTTGCCCCGCCGCCCCGATATCGCCCCATTGCCTGCCCATTCTCGCCAATCCTCTGGCGCAGACTACCTCTTGGGGGCAGACGCAGGAGGGACCGGATGGGCCGCGTTTTGCCATTTATCTTTGTGACGACCGGTCTGGTCGCCATCGCCACGTTTCAGGCCCAGTCTGAACGCATGTCGAATGCACCGGCGCCCCTGACCATGGCAGGCACCATTTCCGTCGAATCCCTGGCCCCGGCACCCCGACCCTGACCTCTCCTGACACGGCAATGGCCCTGCGATAACGACCAATCCCGCACCGAGGGTCGGTTTTGAGCTTTTTTGGGTCGGCTGGACCCGCCGTGGCCTCCCTTGATTTGACAGATTATGCTCAATTCACTTTTTTGGGAGTCGCTGGGCCTATGAAAACTCAAGTCAAAGCGCTGGTTGTCGGCGGTGGTGCCGTCGGAACGTCAATTGCCTATCACCTGGCCAAGGCCGGTTGGGATGACGTGATGCTGATCGAACGGGACGAGCTGACCTCGGGCTCGACCTGGCATGCCGCAGGTCTCCTGCCGCTGTTCAACATGTCTTATGCCACCACGCATATCCACAAGTACTCGGTTGATTTCTACAAACAGCTCGAGGAAGAAACCGGGCTCAATGCAGGGTTCGCCGTGGTCGGCAACCTGCGTATGGCGCAGACACAGGACCGCATGGACGAATACATGCTCTATGCGTCCACCGCCGAAACCTGTGACGTGGCCTATGAATGGCTGACCCCGGATCAGATCAAAGAGCGCTGGCCACTGATCGAGACCGGCGACCTCAAGGGCGCAATCTATCACACCGAAGACGGCTACATTAACCCCGCCGATGTCACCCAGGCGATGGCCAAGGGCGCGCGCCAGCGCGGTGTCGAGATCGTGCGCAAGATGCAGGCCGACGCCTTCCACTGGACCGGAACCCACTGGGAAGTGACCTGTACCAAAATGGTCGAAAAGGGCGGTAACCTTGTGCCCAGCGACGAGCAGGTCGTGATCACTGCCGAACACGTCGTGACCGCCTCCGGAAACCACGCACAGCGCACCGCCAAGATGCTGGGCATCAAGATGCCCGCGATCCCGGTCGAACACACGTTCATCGTCATGGACAAGGACCCCGAGCTGGTCAAATGGCGCGAAGCCGGCAACCCCGAGCACCCCGTTGTGCGCGACGCCGACAACGAATCCTATGCCCGTGAAGAGCGCGGCGGCTGGATCCTGGGCATTTACGAACATGGCGCCCCTGCACAGTTCGAACATGGGGTGCCGGACAGCTTCCGCGCCGACCTATTCCCGCTGGATCTGGACCGGATTGCCGAACAGTATATGGCGATGGCCGAACGTGTGCCCTCCTGTGCTGAAAGCGGCCTCAAGGACGATTTCAATGGCCCGATCTGCTACACACCGGATGGCAACCCGCTGGTCGGCCCCGCGCCGGGTCTGCGCAACATGTGGCTGGCCGAGGGCTTTTCCTTTGGCATCACCGCTGCGGGTGGCACCGGCTATTACCTCGCCCAGATGATGGTCGATGGCGAAGCCGAGATCGACATGGCCTCGCTCGACCCGAAACGCTATTCGTCAAACTGGATGACCACCGAATTTGCCGCGCGCAAAAACGAAGAATGCTACGAGCACGTCTACATCCTGCACCACCCCGACGAAGAGCGCGCAGCCTGCCGCCCCTTGCGCACCGCCCCCGCCTATGACCGCCAAAAGGCCCAAGGCGCGCAGTTCGGCTGGGTCAACGGCTGGGAACGCCCGAACTATTACGGCCCCCTCGATGCGCCGGAAAACTTTGACCACGACAGCCGCTCGTTCCGCCGTGGCGCGTGGTGGGAATACGCCAAGGCCGAGGCCGAAGCGGTTCGCAACGGCGTTGGCCTGATCGACGCCACCGCCTTTACCAAACACGTGGTAAAAGGCCCCGGCGCAACCCAGTTCCTCGACTGGTTCACCTGTAACAAACTGCCCAGCGTCGGTCGCATCAACCTGACCTATGCGCTGACCAGCCACGGCACCACCCGCACCGAATACACCATCGTGCGCAACGGCGAGAACAACTACTACCTCGTCTCTGCCGGGGCCTGGACCGAGTATGACGCCGACTTCCTGCGCAAGGCGGCCGAGGACAAGATGGAAGAATTCGGTTACATCGAAATTCAGGACGTGACCACCCAATGGGGCGTCTTCGCCATCGCAGGCCC
Source organism: Shimia sediminis (assembly GCF_003990645.1). Taxonomy (GTDB): domain Bacteria; phylum Pseudomonadota; class Alphaproteobacteria; order Rhodobacterales; family Rhodobacteraceae; genus Shimia; species Shimia sediminis. Next base: position 42,867 of record NZ_RYZK01000005.1, on the reverse strand, counting down.
GAAATCGCGTGACGTTCTGAAAGAAGTGATCGTCGATGCCGACCCCGACACCGCGCTTTCGAACAAACGCTTCCCGTGGCTGACCGCGCGCCAGATCGAACTGGGCATGTGCCCGGTCAACGCCATCCGCGTGGCCTATACCGGTGAATTGGGCTGGGAGTTGCACCACCCGATCGAGATGCAGAACTATCTCTGGGATCTGCTGACCAAAGCGGGCGAGAAACATGGGCTCAAGCTGGTTGGCGCACGCGCTCAGAACTGGCTGCGTCAGGAGAAATCCTATCGCGCCTTCGGCACCGAACTGGGCCGTGATGCGACCCCGGCCGAAGCCGACCTGCCGCGCTTTATCGACCTGTCCAAGGACTTCCACGGCAAGGCCGAGCTAGAGGCCACGGGCATCCGCGCCAAATGTTGCACGCTGCTGATCGACGGTCCCGCCGATGCCGACCCATGGGGCCGCGAGGCGCTTTATACCCTCGATGGCACCCGCGTCGGGCGCCTGACCTCGGGCGGGTATTCCGTGCACTTCGGTAAATCCATCGGCATGGGCTACGTGACCCCCGACCTCGCGGTCGAAGGCACCAAGCTGCAGGTCAAGATGCAGGACAAGCTCTGGGATGCGGTTGTCACCTGTGACAGCCCCTATGACCCCAAGAACGAAACCATCCGAATGAACGGCTGAACCGGTTTCGCCCGGATCAGGAAAAAGGGGCCTCTGAGGCCCCTTTTTTAGTTGCGGCCAAAGTCGTCCACGGTCACGGTGCCATCTCCGTTTCGGTCAATCCCGGCGTACCACGCAGGGACCGCTGCCATGAACTCTTCGCGGCTGACCTGCCCGTCGCCATTGGCGTCGGTGACGTCACGCTTCATGCCATTGGCCGGGTTACCCTTGCCCTTGCCGTGCCCCATGCCGTTTTCTTTCATGTCAGTGGCGCGGGCTTCGTCAAACTGATCGTGTTCCTCGGCGTCCAGAACACCGTTTTCATCCGCATCAAAGGTGTAAAAGATATCGCTGCGGCGTTCGGTGGCTTCCTCCAACGACACGGCACCGTCTTCATTCAGGTCCCAGTTCTCCACGAAATGGGCACCCGGATTGCCGGCCTCTGCCCATGCGCCGCTTGCGGTCAGTACCAATGCCAGGATGGCGATTTTTGGGGTAGTCATGTCTCTGTCCTCTTGATTTACATTCCTTATACGGAATGTAATCGAGGTCCCGTCGAGGACAGACTGTCGCAGGGGCCGGAAAATAGAGATCAGCGGAAAAACCCATGCAGATCCGCGTGTTACGGCCTCTTTGCCGCCATCTCCTCCGGGCTCACCATACCGTCGCCGCTCGTGTCCAGACGATCAAACATGGCGCCGGTCCAGCGTTTGAATTCACCGGCACTGATCAACCCATCCCGGTTCATGTCCGGCGACCCCATCGTCGCAATCACCTGGTTCTCGCTGCGACGAAAGGCCAGGTTTGCCTCAAACCCCTCGCGCTCGCGCCCCTTCAGGTCGCCATCCTCATCCTGATCATAGGTGTCAAAGACATCGTACTGAATCGCCGCCGCTTCCTCGCGCGACAGCAACCCGTCACCGTTGACGTCCCAATCTCCAATCCTGATTTCATCCGGATCTGCCATGGCCATGCTTGCCGCAAATGCGACCATGACACATATCGTCTTTTTCATGTTCATTCATCCTTTGAACATCAGATAGTTGGTCATACGCACCGGAACCAGAGGTCCGTCGCACTCTTTTGAACACCCGGCAGACTCCCGCCGCACGCCAACCACGCGCAACCTCTGCTCCCGGCAAAAAATGAGGGAGCGGACCCTCAGGATCCGCTCCGCATCAAACAGTCATGCCATCCGATTTCGGCCAAAGCCGGTTCAGTTGTCCTTGGTAAAATCCAGCGCATTGGGAAAGTCATTGGCGTCAATCTGGCCATCCCCGTTGCGGTCCATCTGCATGAACCATCTGCGCCCGGCTTCCAACAACTCCTCGCGCGTCACCATGCCGTCAAAGTTGCTGTCGACATTGCCACGGGACAGGCCGCCAACCGCGCGCAACGACAATGAGGTGTTGTGCTCCTTTGCCTCGGCCTCGCGGGCCGCGTCAAAGGCATCATATTCCTCGTTGTTCAGCGCGCCGTCGCCGTCCTTGTCAAACTGCGCCATCACCGCCAACAGGCGGTTCTCGATCTCGGCCAGCGTCACACGCTTGTCCTGGTCGAGATCCCAAAGACGGAACTCGGCGGTTTCGGCCAGGGCAACCGAGGCTGAAAATGGCGCCGCAAGAGCGGCCGCCAGCACGAATGGCAAGAGACGGGGCATGCGTGTCCTTTCGCAAAAGACGTAAAGTGTCACACCTATGTAATGCGGAACGATGATACGCTCAACCGGCGGTCATCTCGTCGTAACACTCCAGCGCTTTTGCCGCATACATCATCGATGGCCCACCGCCCATCTGGATGGTCATCGCCAGCACATCGCCAATCTCTTCCCGGCTGGCCCCGGCGCGGACCAAAGCCTCGATGTGCAACACGATGCAGGCCTCGCAGCGATCCGCCACGGCAATGCCAAGCGCGATGAACTCCTTGGTCTTGAAATCCAGAACCCCGCCTTCCTTGACGCTCTTGCCGAGGGCGCCAAAGGCCCGCGTCGTCTCGGGGATGGTCTTGTTCAATGCGCGCAACTGGTTGCGGGTTCCGTTCAGTTTGTCAGCCCAGCTCATATATCTCACTCCTGGAATATCATTTCCCGCTGAAAACCACGGAATCACCTGACCCACTTTGACAAAGATCATGTTTTCGGAATTTGTTTTGCCATGACGACACGTCACACATCCCCCATGCTTCATGTCGCCAAAAATACTCCGGGGTGAATTGGCTGCACCGCAGCCAAGAGGGGCTGCGCCCCTCCCAGGCTCAGCTCTGCTGAGCCACGCCCAACGGGTTGCATTGTTTCTTCAGATACAATGCCAACGGGCCGCATCGCTTCAGCGATGTGACCCAGGCGGGAGAGCTACCCGGGCTTCCGCCACAGGATCGACAGGTTGTTGGCTGGCATCTCCACCATATCGAGATAGTCCAGCCAGGCCGCCTGACCCCACTCCAGCACGTCAAAGTCGCTCTTGTACCCGATTTCCGGATCCGCAGCCCGCAGGCTGGCATGAAACGCGCGGTCGCCCTCGCTGACCAGTTCATCATCGCGCATGAAGGGGCCATAGATCATCAACACACCCCCCGGCGCCAGCGCCTCGGCGGCCTCTGTCACCAGCACCCGCGCCTCGTTTTCCGAGATCAGGTGCAAGAGGTTGGCCAGACAAATGAAATCCTGACCACCCTGCGCCGCACCCCAGCCCGGCGCCGTGGCATCCAGCGCCATCGCAGGGGCAACATTTGTCAGACCAGCCTCGGCAACATGCGCGTCAATGCTGCTGCGTCGGCTGGCATCGACCTCGCTTGGCTGCCACTGCAGGCCGGGCAGGGCCGCCGCCAGGGCCACCACATGCTGACCGGTGCCGCTGGCGATCTCCAGCGCGCGGCCCGCCTCTGGCGCCCGATCCGCCGCAAGTGCGACAATCGCCTCGGCATTGCGCGCCGCCGAGGGCGCAAACAGCTTGTCGCCGCCGCTGCCCGTGGCGACCGAGGCCGTCTCTGGCAATTTCTCGCGTTTCGGCATCAGGCAAACCTCCTCGGGTCCAGCGCAGCCAGGGTGATCCCGTCCAGCTCCGAAGGCCGCCCCGCCACCAGATCCGCCACCAGCTGCGACGCGGCAGGGGCGGTCTGAAAACCATAGCCCCCTTGTCCCGCCACCCAGAAAAAGCCCGCATCCTCCACCGCAGGCCCCAACACAAGGTTGCGGTCCGGCGAAAAGGTCCGCAACCCCGCCCAGCTGCTCTCCAGCCGGGTCACCGGCTCGGTCACAACCTCCTCGTAACGGGCAAGCCCCTCGGCCAGCACCATGTCATCAGCCCAGGCGTCATGCGGATCTTGCGGGTCTTCCTCGGCGGGTGAGACCAGCAACTTGCCCGCGTCCGGCTTGGCATACCAATCCTCGCGCACCCCCAAAAGCATCGGCCAGCCCGAAACATCATGTCCCCCCGGCGCGGGAATACGCGCCATCGACCGCCGCAAGGGCGTAAACCCGAGCGGTGTAATCCCGGCCAGTCCGGCAATCACATCCACCCAGGCCCCGGCGGCGTTCACAATCATCCGGGTCTCGTGTTCCACGCCATTGGCGGTCACAACCCAGCCCGTCCCGGTGCGCCGGATCGCGCTGACCTCTTGCCCGGTCAACACAGTGCCCCCCTCGGCGCGGCACATGCGGGCAAAGACCTGGATTTCACGGTCCGTGTCCACGTCATAGGCGCTCTCGTGATAGGCTGCATACCCCAGCCTGTCCTTGTCCAGGATCGGCACCATGGCCAGCGCCGCATCCAGCGCAATCGGGGACATGTTGAGGCTTTGGCACGCACTGTCAAAGGCCTCGGCCTCATCCGTCTTGCCCACCAGCATCAACCCCCGCGGGCTCAGAAAGCCGCCATCGTAATTCGCATGAAAGTCTCCGCTGGCCTCCGACAGGGCCACGGTCGACGCCAGCCCGTAATTCGACTCGTACAGCGCCGCCGAGCGCCCCGAGGCATGGTACCCCAGCGCTGTCTCGCGTTCCAACAACAGGGTCTTGCCCAAGGGGGCCAACCGGGCCGAGGCCGAGGTTCCGGCGATACCTCCGCCAATCACCAGAAAATCTGTCATACTTCTTCAATCCGATCCGTTGCAGGGGGCGGCGTCGGGCTCAGTGCCGCGATCCGCGCATACAAAGTGTCACTCATCTCGAAATTCAAGGCCGCCAGCGACGGGGCCAGTTGCGCGGCATTGCGCGCCGATATGATCGGCGTCGGCCCGGTCGCATGTCGCGCCGCCCAGGCTACCGCCAGCGTTGCGGCATGCACCCCTAGTTCGGCGGCAATCTCGCCCAAACCCATGGCTGCCTCGCGCATCCATCCCGGCCCATACCGGGCCGCATAACGGCTGTCGGTCGCCAGCCGACCGTCGCCGCTGGCAGCCTGATACTCACCGCGGTACTTTCCGGTCAGCAGCCCCCCGCCCAGTGGCGAATAAGGCGCCACAAGGATGTCCTGATCCGCCGCCATCGGCAGCAGCTCCACCTCGGCCTGCCGTTTGACCAGATTGTACATCGGCTGCAGCACGTCGATGGTCAACCCGCGTTCCCGCGCCACCCCTTGCACCTTCATCACCTGCCAGGCAGCAAAGTTCGACAGGCCCACGTAAGAGATCAGCCCCCGCTGTTTCAGCTCTGCGAAACAGTCCATGGTCTCTGCCAGATCGGTGTCCGGGTCGAACCGGTGCAGGTATAAAATGTCCACATGATCCATCCCCAACCGCCGTCGCGACAGATCGAATTGTGCGGTCAGGGTCCTGGCGCTTGCCCCACCGGTATAGCCCGCCTTGGTGGCGATGATCAGCCGGTCCCGTTCCGGCGCGGCCAGGCGCCCCAGCATCTCTTCCGAGGCCCCCTCGGTATAGACATGCGCGCTGTCGAAATGGGTGATCCCGGCCGCGCGACAGGCCGCGAACATGGCGCCGGCATCCTTTTCAGAGGCGGTGCCACCAAACTGCATGGCACCAAAGGCCAGGCGGCTGATCGGGGTGCCATCACGGCTGACGAGGGTTCTGTTCATGGCGCGAAACTGGCACGGATTGCACGCCGGGAAAAGAGGTCATGCGCGCCGTAGGTCGGACAATCTTGTCCGACCTACATATGCCCCAGCAACCAATCCCGCACGGTGTCACGTGCCGGGTGCGGGCGGTCGGGATGCAGCAGATAATAGGCCTCGTGCCGCGCGGGCACCTGCCACAGGACATCCAGCTGTCCGGCGCCCAATGCGTCCTCGACCAGCAACCTCGGTGCAAGGGCAATGCCCTGTCCCGCCACCGCCGCATCAATCGCCAGAGCCGTCTGGTTGAAACTCAGCGCCACGTCCGGCGCGGCATGCCCCGCGGCTTCGAACAATCGCGTCCAATGGCGGTGGCCATCCTCGATCAGCCTGTGCCCGGCGAAATCCGCAATCGCCATCGCGTGGACCCGGAACGACGGCACCGCGCGGGTCACCGCCAGCATTTCCAGCGGCGCAAACTCGGTCACGATCAGACCGTCCCTCTGCCGCATCCGGCCTTGCCGCACCGCAAGATCCACCTTGTCACGCGTGAAATCGGTCAGGCGCTCGCTGGCCCTGAGATCCAGCGTGATCTCAGGGTGTTCCAGTGCCAGATCAGCCAGTCGAGGCACCAGCCATTTTGTTGCCAGCGAGGGCGGAACCGAAAGCACAACCGCTGCCGGAGATGGGCGGAGGTTTTCCGTCGCCCGGTCAATGATCTCCAACGCCTTGCGGATTTCCGCGTGATACAAGGCCCCCGCTTCGGTCAGCGCCAAACCCCGGGGCAGCCGCGTAAAAAGCAACAAACCAAGGTTGTCTTCCAGTTTTCGCACCTGCTGTGCCACCGCACCTTGGGTCACGAACACCTCTTCTGCGGCCAGTCGGAAGTTTCCGTGACGCGCGGCTGCATCAAACATGCGCAGGGCATTCAAAGGTGGTTTTCGCATGACGTGACAATAGTTTTTCTCCTGCCTTACCGCAAGAAGCATGATTGGTCAGGCGCCCCGTTGTCCCCTAATCTGACCGCAACATCGAAAAGGAGATTTGTTATGACCAAAGTTGCATTGATCACCGCCGGCGGCAGCGGTATGGGCGCAGATGCTGCGCGCCGCCTCAAGGCAGACGGTTTTGAAGTTGCCATCCTGTCGTCCTCGGGCAAGGGCAAGGCGCTGGCAGAAGAGCTGGGCGGCGTCGGCGTCACCGGCTCGAACCTCGTCGCAGCGGACCTGCAGGCGCTGGTGGACGCGGCCATGGCAAAATGGGGCCGCATCGACGTGCTGGTCAACTCGGCAGGCCACGGCCCCAAGGGCGACATCATGGAGATCGGCGACGACGACTGGCATCTCGGTATGGAGGTCTACCTGATGAACGTGATCCGCCCGGCACGTCTGGTGGCGCCGATCATGGCGGCGCAGGGGGGCGGCGCAATCATCAACATCTCGACTTTCGCGGCTTTTGAACCCGATCCGCTGTTTCCCACCTCGGGCGTGTTCCGCGCGGGACTTGCCAGCTTTACCAAGTTGTTCGCGGACAAGTTCGCAGGCCGGAACGTGCGCATGAACAACGTCCTGCCGGGCTTTATCGACAGCCTGCCCGAGACCGAAGACCGCAAGGCGCGCATCGCGATGGGGCGTTATGGCCGTGCGGCCGAGGTCTCATCGATGATCTCTTATCTCGCGGGCGAAGGCACCTATGTGACCGGCCAGAACTGGCGCGTGGACGGGGGCCTGACGGCACATGTCTGAGGCCTTTGGCTGATGGCTCGTAGGTCGGACAATCTTGTCCGACCTACCACACCCTCAATAGGGGTTCTTGGCCCCGCGATCGGCGGACAGCGACTCCTGGCGCGCATCGACCAGCGCCTCAATGGCCTCGGTCAGGTGGATTTCCTGAATGTTGTAATCCCCGGCTGCGACCCGTGCGCGGTGGGCCCGGATCATCACATCCGCATGGGTGCAGCCCACCGGTGGTTCGAACTTGTAGCAGGCCAGCTCGATCGTCAGCCCCAGCGGGTCCTTGAAATAGACCGACTCCATAAAGCCGCGATCCTTGATCGGGGTATGCGCAATCCCGCGCGCGTCCAGCCGCTCCAGCGAATGGGTCAGCGACGCCCGCGACACGTTAAAGGCAATGTGGTGCACCGTGCCGGGGTCGCGCGGATTGCCGGTTGGATCAGCTTTGTAGTCTTCATTGGTGAAGATCGTGATCAGCCGCCCGTCGCCGGGGTCGAAATACAGATGCCCCTCGTTCGGATTGTCGAGGTTCGGCTGGTCAAAGATAAAGGGCATGCCCAGCACGCCTTCCCAGAAATCAATCGAGGTCTGCCGACCCGCCCCGTTCAATGTGATGTGATGCACACCCTGTGCCTGAATCTTGCGCATGTCCGTCCTCCTGTTCTGGCTCGTAGACTAGCGTCAAAACTCACTCGCACAAATCTCCGAATTGGCGCGCCTATTGTGCGCAAATGCACGAAAGCCTCCGGATCACCCCTAGACCGGCTCCTGCCAGCCAGCGGTGGTGATCATCTTGAGGATCTCGTTTGCAAAAGCCGGATCAGAATAGAACGCCCCCACAACGCGCCTGGCGCTGAACGCGGGCCAGGCCTGGCGCAACTGGGCCAGCCTGGCCTGCGCTTGCTTGCGCTCTCCCAATCCCTCATGTGACGCCGCGAGTATCACGAGCGACAAGGCGCTGACCGGATCGCCGTTCTCTGTCGCATAGGTGATCGAGCGGATGGCCTCATCGTACTTGCTCAGGTGGAAACTGGCGACCGCGTGAATATTGCGGTGGGCAAAGCGGTAGCTGCCCGTTTCCCTGGGGCGGGTGTGATGGCTGACGTCATAAGCCTCTTCAAAGTGCCCCAGAACCAGCAGCATTAAGCTGCGAAAATCCAGCACGTTTCCATCCCTCGGCGCCAGCCCCTCGGCCAGCTCGGAATGGGTCAGCGCGGTGTCAAACTGCCCGTTGGCATAGCTGGCCCAGGCCAGCGCCGATTGGCTCCAGCCCGAGGTGGGCGCCAGATCGACAGCCCTTTGGGCCATCTGCAGGGCCTCTGCCTGCAAGGCCGCCCGTGTCTCACCCGGTGGGGTCAGAATGGCACTGGTGCCCAGGCTGTGACCCAGCCCGGCATACCCACACACATAGTCGGGATCGCTCTTGATCGCCTGCCGAAAGATATCGCTGGCCAGCGTCTGATTGTCCACGCTGGCAACCGGAAACAACAGGCCCCGGGCATGGGTGCACAGGTTTTCGGCCTGCACCGTGGCCGGAGACTTGGCCGCCAGCGCCTTGAGCTTTGCGGTGTTTGTCTGGGCCAGAGGCGGCTCGGTCACCGGTGCCACAGGCCAAAACGCCAGGACACCCACCGCACCGATCAGGGCAGCTGCCCCCATGCCCGTCCAGAGCCACTTGCGGGCCATTTTTCGCGTGGCGGTGCCGATGTTCTCGGTCACTGGCGTGATGCGGTCCTCGAACCAGGGCGCATAGCCACCACTGTCGATGTGAATTCTGATGCGATCCGCCCGGCCAGCCGTGTCATAATACTCATCCAGCTTGCGCCGCAGCCGCCCCGCATCCACCCGCACAAGATTGCTGCGGGACCCCGCAGCGGTCATGTTCCGCAGATAGACATCCTGGGCGATGGTCTTGCCTAGGATCTGATCCGCCCGCCCCGCAATCGCCTCGTCCACCACATAGCGCAAAAACGCCTTCAGGCGGTCGGCATTCACGAACTGTTCGCTTTCACACACCGCATCCAACGCCGCGCGCAGCTCGGCCCTATGCGAGGTCGGCTCTAATGCGTGGGTCTTGTCGTGGTCTGCCATGGCTTTCGGGTGTCTCCGAATTTCTCAATCTTTTCAACGGGTGAAGCCTGCGGTTTTACCCTGAAGTTACCGTATCACCCTTCTGTAAATCTGCAATCACGTTGCAGGCTTGGGCCATGACGATCCCGGACTCGAAACATGACAGGATAAACAGCGTGCTGACACGTGTCTTTCCAACCGAATGGGACACCCTCAGGCGGTTGCGGGCGCAGTCATCCGAACTGGATGAGATTTGCGCCGACTACGTGCTTCTCACCAAAGAGCGCGATGTCGCTCAGGCCGACAAAGGGCCTGACGCGGACGAGCTGCTCTTGCAGATCGATGACAGCCTGTCCGGCCTGCACCAGGAAATCCTGACCTATCTCGCCCGGCATGCATCCCGTGTGCCGGACCTGTCCGGGACACCCCCCCACGATCAACATTCAACAGGAGCCAAGGATGTCTAAACTTACATCACGAAAGCGAAGGGCGCTCGCCTGTGCTGGCGCGTCGACCCTCTCACTGCTCACCGTCTTAGCGCAGGGCGCAATGGCCGGTGGCGAAAACATTGTCCACGACGCCGAACATTATGTGCTCGAAGCACAGCATGGCGACAAATGGGCCAGGGAAGATGCCAACATCCAGGAAAAGCTTGCCGCGCTCGAAGCCAAGCACGGCACCAGGCCCAACATCATACACATCATGTGGGACGATACCGCTTTGGGGGAAGTGGGCATTCCCGAAATCCAGTCCGTGCGCGGCTTTGAAACACCGCACATGAACCAGATGGCCGAAGATGGCATCAACTTCATGCGCATGTACACCGAGCCAGCCTGTACACCGACCCGCGCCGCATTCCAGACCGGCCGTTACGCTGTGCGGTCGGGCATGCATACGGTGTCGTTCCCTGTCGAGTACTCGGGCATGGACGCCGAGGAAGTGACCATTGCCGAAGTCCTGTCCGACGTTGGCTACAAGACGGCGTTTTTTGGCAAATGGCACCTTGGGGACACCGAGTTCTCCTACGCCCACAACCAAGGGTATGATGAGGCGTTCTTCACGCCCTACAACCAGGTGCCGTCGATGTGGAACCCTGCTGCAGAAGTCGGCAACGTCATCACCGGCCTGTACCCTGACCTCTATGCTGAAGACAAATACGACATGGACAAGTCCTGGCAACCACTGGGGCAGGTCTGGACTCTGGAAGGCACCAAAGGGGGGGAGACCATCGAATGGGGTCCGCCGCCCAATATCGAGAACTACTGGGACATCGAAACCGAGTCACAGCGCCGGACGCTGGCCTTTATTGACAAGAGTGTCGAAGCCGGTGAGCCGTTCTTCGTGGCTTACCAGCCTATCCTGGGTGCGTTCTTTCCTGATCCCCGCGTAACCCAACGGTCCACTGCCAACAAGAACATGCTGCAAGAAGGCCTGATTGCCGTCGACAATTTTGTGGGTGAGCTGTTCGAGCATCTGGAAGAAAAGGGCATTGCCGAAAACACGTTGGTCATGGTGATGGCCGACAATGGCCCGTTCATTCACTACGGCCCTCGTGGCATGGTCGAAACGCTCTATACCGGCGGTAAGGGCGACTTTACCGAAGGTGGTGTGCGTGTGCCCGCGATCGTCAAATGGAAAGGCGTGATCGAACCCGACCAGATCGTAGGTGACATTCTGCACGTCAGCGACCTGTTCACCACTTTCGCCCGTCTGGGCGGCGCGATGGACCGTATTCCGACCGACCGCGTGATTGATGGTGTCGACCAGACCTCGCTATTGCTGAACGGTGATGGCCATTCGCGTCGCGACTATGTCATGATCTACCAGGGTCCGAACCTGGCAGCTGGCGTCAAGGGCCGCTTCAAGCGCGACTGGAAAAACGCGACCCCCGGCCTGTCCAAGAACGAGTTCTACGATCTCTACACTGACCCGCGTGAGCGTACCGGTGAAATGATCCAGATGTTCCACGTCAAGTCGATGTTCAACCGGCAGCGTGCGCGCCACGAAATGTGGATGGAGACGTACCCCAACCGCCCTGACGCAACCCCTGGACCGGCCCTGACAGGTATTTCCAACGAGCGTCCTGAGACACAAAAGCTTTACACATCGCCAGTGGATGCAGAGAAACTGCCCTTTACCCCCGAGCAGCTTACCAACTATCCGCGACCGTTCTCGGAAAGCGATATGTAAGATCGTTTGATCGGCTAAAAAAAGAGAAAAAAGAGGCTGCCGTTGTGCAGCCTCTTCTATGTTTTCAGACAGTGTTCAGCCTTCCGCGCCAAGCCGGGCAAAGTGTGCATCGCGGAAAACACCCTGATCGTGGCCCTTGCCGACACCCCCGGAGGGCACGCCCGTCTTGCCACTGCCTCCGAGGCGCTCAAGCGCGCGTGATCCGCAGCTGGTACTCAAGGATCTGCCGTTTGATCCGCTGGACTACATCAAGCATCTGGACGAACTTCCGTTTGATCCGGCCGCTGACCCCAGCATTGGTCAACAAGCCCCCCGTAGGTCGGACAATCTTGTCCGACCTACAGCCGTCCCGGTCTCAGGCCTCACCCCAGCCAAGTGACTCGTCCAGAAACAACTCTTCCACGTCGACCAGACGTCCGGACAGCCTCTGTTCGTAACAGTACCGCAGCAGGGTCGTCATGGTTTTCCTGTTGTTGTCGGAGAACCCGTAGGAATAGAAATTCTCTCCCATCACCGCGCGCGCTTCTTCCATCTCCTGCGAGAACCAGGGCTGCGAATTGAGCACCCAGCCAAGGCTGCGCTGCCAGCCATAAAGCGATTGTTTGCTGGCAGCATAGGCGTCAAACACCGCGCGCGCCAGACCCGGATTCGCCGCGACCACATCCTTGCGCATGGCCACCGCATGCATGATCGGGAAAATCCCGGTCTTGCGGTAATAGGCCTGCTCCACCGCGCGGCTGTCATCAAACAGGCACACGCACTTCGGGTGGCCCTCGACAAAGGCGCGTGGTTCGGCGGCATGAAACAGCGCATCGACGTGGCCCTCGACCAAGAGGTCGGATTCATCCAACCCCTCGGGGCCTTCGGTGATGTCCAGCCCGTCCGGGATCAGGCTTTCGTATTCCGAGGCGCCGCCGGTGTCCTTGCTCGCCGGTGTCCTTGCTTGAAATAACCCATTTCACATCACGCGGCGACACCCCGTACTCGTCCTGCATGAAGCCGCGAATCCAGGTCAGCGAACTTGACGAAAACCCGGGCGAGGCGATGGTCTTGCCCTTCAGATCCTCAGGCCGTTCAATGCCCCGGTCCGGGCGAATGAAAACACTCTTGTGGCGAAAGACCCGCAACAGGAAAACAGGCAGCAGCACGTGGTTGTTCAACCCGCCGTTGGCATAGGACAGGATATAGGGGATCATCCCGATCTCGGTCACCTCGCGTGTCATCGGACCGCCCAGGGCATTGGTGTTGAGAGTGCCGATCAATCCCGCCGCGACGCCCATGTTGCCTATGCCAGGGCCCACCCCGAGCTGCTGATCGGCGGCGGGCTCAAGCCGGACATCGACGGGGCCTTTTGTGGCGCGCTCTGGGTGGTCGAAGCCCCAGGCCGCGCCGAGGTCGAAGCTCTGATCCTCGACGATCCTTTCTACGTCGCCGCGTATCGCGACTATGACATCTTCACCTGGGGCAAGATCCTCGAAGACCAATCTGTCACCCTCTGATCCCGGCGGCACAGGCTGCTGCGTGGGATCGGGTTTTGGCAACGACACAGATGTGCGGCCACGCTATGCTGCCGGGGACCACACCGACCGGCACCGGCGCCCCCCCGCCCATCCGGCACGAAAACCCATGACGCAAACGCCCCAGTGCAGCTTTCTACAGGAGCCCCAGAATGACCCCCGAAAAACTCAGGCAGATTTACGGCGACGCCTCTCCCCACGCTGCGGCCAAGGTCATCACGACCTTTGATCGCCATTGCCGCAGCTTTATCGACCACGCCACCTTGCTGATCCTGGCCACCTCTGACGGCACCAACCTTGATGTCTCGCCCAAGGGCGACCCGGCAGGCTTCGTGAAAGTCGAGAGCGACACAACCCTGCTTATTCCCGATCGTCCGGGGAACAACCGGATTGACGGCCTGATGAACATCCTGGCCCATCCGCAGGTGGCGCTGCTGTTCCTGATCCCTTCTGTGGACGAAACCCTGCGAGTGAATGGTCGCGCCGAGATTACCGACGATCCACAGGTCTGCGCCCAGTTCCAGATCAAGGGCCGCAGCCCCAAAACCGTGACCCGCATCACCGCCGGGGAAATCTTTACCCACTGCGGCAAGGCCCCGCTGCGCGCGGGCCTGTGGAAGCCCGACAGCTGGCCCTCGGAACGCCCGGTCGCGACGCTTTATGAAATGGTGCGCGATCACTCCGAGATCGAGGTTGCCTCGACCAGCCAGGACTATACCGAGCAGCGTTACCGCGACACGCTCTACTGATCCTGAGGGGGGCATCCGCACCAGACACCGCAAAAAAAAAGGCCCGCCAGATCAGCGGGCCTTTTGTTATGTCAGATTGGGGCAGGCTTACTGCGGCACGTCGCCTTCGATGCCTTCGACATAAAAGCCGAGGCCCGCCAGACCGTCGTCACCATAGTCCTGCGCGGTCTCGCCTTCGGCCAGCCACGGGGTGCCGTCCTGCTTGTTCAGCGGGCCGGTGAACGCGTGGTAAGAGCCATCCGCCAGCGAATCCCGCAGCGCTTCGGCGCTGGCCTTCACGTCTGCCGGAACCGCGTCCGAGATCTCACCGATGCCAACCATGCCAGCGCCGATGCCGTCCCATGTGCTCACGCTTTCCCAGGTGCCATCCATCACGGCCTTGGTGCGCGCGACGTAGTAGGGCGCCCAGTTGTCGATGATCGACGACACGCGCGGGAAGGGGGCGTACTCACCCATGTCCGAGGCCTGACCAAAGGTGATCACGTTGCCGGCGGCCTGAGCGGCGGCCTGCGGCGCGGTCGAGTCGGTGTGCTGCAGGATCACGTCTGCGCCCTGTTCGATCAGCGCCTTGGCGGCGTCGGCCTCTTTGGCCGGATCAAACCATGTATAGGCCCAGATGATCTTGAACTGGACGTCCGGGTTCACCTTCTTGGCGTGGATATAGGCCGAGTTGATGCCTCGGATCACTTCGGGGATCGGGAAGGACGCGATATAGCCGATGACGTTCGACTTGGTCATGTGACCCGCAATGTGGCCCTGAACCGCGCGACCTTCGTAGAAGCGTGCCGAATAGACCGAGACGTTGTCGGCCTGTTTGTAGCCGGTGGCGTGCTCGAACTTCACATTCGGGAACTTCTTGGCGACATTGATGGTCGGATCCATGTAGCCGAACGAGGTGGTAAAGATCAGGTCCGTACCCTGCAGCGCCATCTGGGTGATCACGCGCTCGGCGTCGGCCCCTTCGGGCACGTTCTCGACATAGGTGGTTTCCACCTTGTCGCCAAAGGCCTCAACCACGGCCTTGCGGCCCTGATCGTGCTCATAGGTCCAGCCACCGTCGCCCACGGGGCCGACATAGACAAAGCCTACCTTGGTGGTGTCGGCCATCGCGCCTGTGGCGAGTCCGGCCGCCAGGGCAGCACTGGTCAGCAGTTTGGTCAGTTTCATACGATTACACTCCCTTTCGTGTTCATTATTGGCACTCGGACCGGGTTAGCCCGAGGCGTGGAAGATGCGGCCGAGCGATGCAGGCGCACGGCTTTTGTCAGCAGACATGATGACAAGCACCAGAATGGTTATCAGATACGGCGACATTGCCAAGTATTCGACCGGGATTGCAATGCCCGCGGCCTGCAGATTTAGCTGCAAAACGTTGATACCGCCAAAAAGGTAAGCACCCAGTAAAACCCGCCAGGGTTTCCAGCTGGCAAAGACCACCAGCGCCAGCGCGATCCAGCCGATCCCGGCGGTCATGCCCTCGGTCCATTGCGGCACGCGAATAAGGCTGATGTAGGCTCCGCCAAGCCCCGCACAGGCGCCCCCGAACAGGATCGCCAGCACCCGCACACGGACCACGTTGTATCCCAGCGCGTGCGCGGCATCGTGGTTTTCACCCACCGCGCGCAGAACCAGCCCGACGCGGCTGTACTTCAGCACCGCCCAGACCACCGCACATAGCGCAACACCAATGTAAAGCACCGGATCATGGCTGAACAGGATCGGCCCAATGACCGGAATGTCCGAGATCACCGGAATATCCAGCTTGGCCATGGTCGGCGGCTTGATCCCGACATAGCTCTGCCCCATCAGCGCCGACAGCCCCAGCCCGAACAGCGTCAGCGCCAGACCGGATGCGACCTGATTGGCCAGCGCGAACTGCGTGAGAAAGGCAAAGAGCAGCGACAACAGCGCCCCGCCGATCATCGCCGCCACCAGCCCCACCATGGGCGAGCCGGTCTCAACCGAAATGGCAAAGCCGCTGATCGCACCAACGATCATCATGCCTTCGACGCCCAGGTTCAGCACGCCCGCGCGCTCCACCACCAGTTCACCGATGGCCGCCAGCAACAGCGGAGTCGCCGCCACCATGAGCGAGGCAATCAGAAGGACGGGATTAATAGCACTCAGGTCCATCACGCGGCTCCCTTCACGGCAATTCGGATACGATAGTTGGTCAACAGGTCCAGCGCCAAGAGGAAGAACAACAGCATCCCCTGGAACACCTGGATCGCCGCCGAGGGCAGGCTCAGCATCAGCTGCGCCAGCTCGCCGCCAATATAGGTCAACGCCATCAAGAGCCCGGCCAGCAGGATGCCCACCGGATGCAACCGGCCCAGGAACGCCACGATGATCGCGGTAAAGCCATAGCCGACGTTGAAATCAATGCTGATCTGACCCGCCGGCCCCGAGACCTCGAACAGACCCGCCAGTCCCGCCAGCGCCCCTGCGGTGCCCAGGCAGAACAGGATCAGCCGCGTCGGGTTCACCCCGGCAAAGCGCGCCGCGCGCGGGGCTTCGCCGGTCAGCCGGATGTTGAACCCCAGGATGTGCCGGTTCAGCAGCACATAGGCAAAGATCACCGCGATGAAGGCCGCGACAATGCCCCAATGCATGCCAGTGCCCGCAATCAACTCGCCATTATGCGCCGCCGCATAGTCCTTGAGGTTACGGGATCCCGGAAAGCCGTGCCCCTCGGGGTTTCTCAGCAGCCCCAGCGACATCGACGCCAGCAATTGCTCGGCCACATAGACCAGCATCAGCGAGACGAGGATTTCATTGGTGCCGAATTTCACCTTCAACAGGGCAGGGATCATCGCCCAGGCCCAGCCACCCAGGGCGCCTGCGACCACCATCATCGGAAAGATCAGAAAGCTTTCCGACGGGTAGAATGCCAGCCCCACACCTGCGCCACAGATCGCGCCCATGATGTACTGGCCTTCGGCGCCGATGTTCCAGATGCCTGCGCGGAACCCCAACGACAGGCCAATCGCGATCAGGATCAGTGGACCGGCCTTGACCAGGAGCTGCGGGCGCGAATAGGACGCGAACTGCTCGTGGAACAGCGGGTCCCAAAAGATTGTGCGAATGGCCTCGAACGGGTTCTTTCCCAGGGCCCAGAACAGCAACCCGCCTGCAATCATGGTGATGAACACCGCGATCAGTGGCGTCGCCAGCGCCAGGGCGCGGGACGGCTGTGGCCGTTTCTCCAGCTTGATCATGCGCCGGCTCCTTCATCGATATGCGCCACTTCCATACCGTGCGCGCCGCCCATCATCAGGCCAATCTCGTCAATTGTCAGACCGGCCGCCGGGCGAATGTCCGACATGCGGCCCTCGTTCAGGGCGCCAAAGCGGTCCGAGATTTCCATCAGTTCGTCGAGGTCCTGGCTGATCACGACAATCGCCGCACCCTTGGCCGCAAGATCCAGCAAGGCCTGCCGGATCGCCGCCGCCGCGGCCGCATCCACGCCCCACGTGGGCTGGTTCACCACCAGAACTTCGGGATCCTGAAGCACCTCGCGACCGATCACGAACTTCTGCAGGTTGCCCCCCGACAGCGACCGTGCCGCGCGATCCGATCCCGGCGTGCGCACGTCGAACGCCTTGATGATGTCATCGGCAAACGCGGTCGAGCCGCTCCAGTTCACAAATCCGTTCTGTGTCAGCCCCTTGCGCATCGCCCCGGTCAGCAGGGCGTTTTCCACCAGGCTCATGTCCGGCGCCGCCGCATGGCCCAAACGCTCTTCGGGCGCTGCAAGAATGCCGCGCGCCCTCCTCGCGTTGGGGCCCAGGTGGCCGACGTCCTCGCCCTTGACCTTGACCGCATCCGGCCAGGTCGTGCTCTCGCCCGAGAGTGCCGCCAACAATTCGTCCTGACCGTTGCCAGCAACCCCGCCAAGTCCCAGAATCTCACCGGCATGTACCGTGAAGTGGATGTTTTTCAGCGTTGTGCCAAAGGGGTTCGACGGCTCCAGCGACAGCCCCGACACATCCAGCATCACATCGCCGGTCTTTTCCGTCGTGCGTGTCGGCGTCTGCAGCGTGTCTCCCACCATCAGCTCGGCCATATCCCGCGCCGATGTGTCCGCCGGCACGCATTCGCCGACGTTCTTGCCCAGCCGCAGAATGGTCGCGTGGTCACACAGGGTGCGGATTTCTTCCAGCTTGTGGCTGATATACAGGATCGACGTGCCCTCGGACTTCAGCTTGTTCAGCGTCTGGAACAGGATTTCCACCTCCTGCGGCGTCAGCACGCTGGTCGGCTCGTCCATGATCAGCAGCTTGGGATCCTGCAGCAGGCAACGAATGATCTCGACCCGCTGACGTTCCCCCGCCGACAGATCGCCCACCGTGCGGTTCGGGTCCAGCGGCAGCCCATAGGCCTCGGACACCCGGCGAATACGCCGCGCCAGATCGCGCATCGAGGGCGGGTTCTCCATCCCCAGTGCCACGTTCTCGGCCACGTTCAGCGCGTCGAACAACGAGAAATGCTGGAACACCATCGCCACGCCCGAGGCGCGCGCCGCCTTCGGCTCGGGTGGGGCAAAGGCACCACCACGCCAGGTCATCTCTCCACTGTCGGGCTTCACCAGCCCGTAAATCATCTTGACCAGCGTTGATTTGCCCGCGCCGTTTTCCCCCAAGAGCGCATGAACTTCGCCCTCCTGGATATCAAACGACACGTTGTCATTGGCAACCACGCCGGGATAGGCCTTGGTCAGGCCGCGAATGCTGAGCAATGTCCCAGTCATATGGTGTTCGTTCCCTGTTGCGGCTTCGGGTGCAAAACGCCCCGAATGCCTTTGTCTGAGCGACCTCACCCTAGGAAGAGGGCCGTGGATTCGGCAAGGGGAACTTGGCGGCCCGGCACCTCCTTACGCAACGAATGCGGGAAAAGGCCTTTGCGACAAGCACTTGAAAACATGTGTTTTTCTTGTAGCTTTGCAGTGCTTATTGTTCGGAAAAATTTGAAAGACCCAATTTTATTCGCGGGAAACGGAAAGGCGATGAGGGCCGAAATGACGATTTTTCAGGCCTTGGGCGCTATGGGAAGTACCGCAGACACGAGCTGTCATCAACCCGCGTTTCCATCTGTTCCAGAACCCGGCTCTGGTCAAAACAGCGCGGAAACAGGCCGCGCTGTTTACAGGCCGACCCCCGCGCCAGAACCGGGTGACTCTGGTGGGTTGCCTCCAGCCGGGTGACCAGCGTTTCCGGCTCGGGGTCCTGGGCTTTGAACGCGTCGATGTACGAGTCCAGATGCTGTTTGCCGTCGCGGGAAAAATGCGTGCCCATCACGATCAGCGCATGGGCACAACTGGCCTCACCTTGCGCTGAGACCAATGTGGCGTAGTTCAACCAGTGGTCCGGGTAATCGGGATACTCCAACACCAATTGCCGCGCGAGCCGCCCAACCTCGGGCACGGACATGCCGCCGCGGTCATAATGCAGGCTGAACAGGGTCATCAACGCCTCGCGCCGCACCCGCCGCAGGTCCTCCAGCGTATTCGGATGCCGGGAATCAACTATAGCGTGACACCCGGTGCCCGGCGCATCTGCCGATTGCGGGCACTGCCCCCCGTAGGTCGGACAATCTTGTCCGACCTACACCAGCGCGTCGCAATCCCCCGTGACCTCCGCCCTGCGCTGCGCTAGCTTGCCCCCATGACCACCCAACCCCGATTCATTCATCTGCGTACCCACACCGAGTATTCGCTTCTCGAAGGCGCCCTGCGCGTCAAGAAGCTGCCCGGAATGTGCGCCGACAATGACATGCCCGCCGTCGCCATCACCGACACCAACAACATGTTTGCGGCCCTTGAGTTCTCAGTGACCGCCAGCGGGGCAGGGGTGCAGCCCATCATCGGCTGTCAGGTCGATATCACCATGCCGCATGACGACCCCTCGGGGCGCACCCAGCCCCCGGCACCTGCCCCTGTGGTGCTGCTCAGCCAGCGCGAAGAGGGCTATGAGAACCTGATGAAGCTGTCGTCCTGCCTTTATGTCGATGCGGGCGGGCAGTTGCCACAGGTCTCGATTGACGAACTTGCCGCCCATTCTGACGGCCTCATCTGCCTCACCGGCGGCCCCGACGGCCCCATGGGGCGGCTCTTGCAAAACGGCCAGCACGCCGCCGCGCAGGCGATGATGCAGCGCTTCCATGCCATCTTTGGCGACCGGCTGTATATCGAGCTGCAACGCCACCCCGGCGAGACTGGCCAACCCCAGGCCGAACGTCTCACCGAACGCCCGTTTCTCGAGATGGCCTATGCGATGGACATCCCCATCGTCGCCACCAACGACGTCTATTTCCCCAAGACCGAGATGTTCGAGGCGCATGATGCCCTGATCTGCATCGCCGAGGGCGCCTATGTCGACCAACAGGACGGCCGCCGCCGCCTGACCCCGCAGCATTACTTCAAAACCCAAGCCGAGATGATCACCCTCTTTGCCGACCTCCCCGAGGCGCTGGAAAACACGGTCGAGATCGCCAGACGCTGCGCCTTTATGGCCTATCGCCGCGATCCGATCCTGCCGAAATTCGCCGACGACGAAGTCACCGAACTGCGCCGTCAGGCCGAAGAGGGGCTGGACTATCGCCTGTCGATGATCCCCCACGCCGTCAGCGTCGAGGACTACAAGGCACGGCTTGATTTTGAGCTGGGCATCATCGAGGGCATGGGCTTTCCCGGCTACTTCCTGATCGTGGCCGACTTTATCAAATGGGCCAAGGAAAAGGGCATCCCAGTGGGGCCGGGCCGGGGCTCGGGGGCAGGCAGCCTCGTGGCCTATGCGCTTTTGATCACCGACCTTGACCCCTTGCGCTATTCCCTGCTGTTCGAACGGTTCCTCAACCCCGAACGGGTCTCCATGCCCGACTTCGACATCGACTTTTGCATGGATCGCCGCGAAGAGGTGATCCGCTATGTTCAGGAAAAATACGGCCGCGACAAGGTCGGTCAGATCATCACCTTCGGCGCGCTCCTGTCCAAGGCCGCCGTGCGCGACATTGGCCGCGTGCTGCAAATGCCCTATGGCCAGGTCGACCGCCTTTCAAAACTGATCCCCGTCGAAGGCGTCAAACCGATGTCCATCGTTGATGCGCTGAAAGAAGAACCCCGCCTGCGCGAAGAGGCCCGCAGCGAAGAGGTGGTGGACCGCCTGTTGACCTATGGCCAGCAGGTCGAGGGCCTCCTCAGGAACGCTTCGACCCACGCCGCTGGTGTGGTGATCGGCGACCGTCCGCTTGATGCGCTGGTGCCGCTCTATCAGGATCCGCGCTCGGACATGCCCGCCACCCAGTTCAACATGAAATGGGTCGAACAGGCGGGGCTGGTGAAATTCGACTTCCTCGGCCTGAAAACCCTCACCGTGATCCAGAACGCCATCGAACAGATCCTCGCCTCGGGCCGCGACATCCACATCACCGCCGACGGCACGCAACTCTACGACCCAACCGAAGGTGCGGTGAACGAGATCAACGCCATCCCGCTGGATGACGACCTCACCTACAAACTCTACTCCGCCGCCAAAACCGTCGCCGTGTTCCAGGTGGAATCCACCGGCATGATGGACGCGCTGAAGCGCATGAAACCCACCTGTATCGAGGACATCGTCGCCCTCGTCGCCCTCTATCGCCCCGGCCCGATGGAGAACATCCCGACCTATTGCGAGGTCAAGAACGGCATCAAGGACATCACCTCGGTGCACCCGCTGATCGACCACATCCTCGAGGAAACCCAGGGCATCATCGTCTATCAGGAACAGGTGATGCAGATCGCACAGGTCATGGCGGGCTACAGCCTTGGTGGTGCTGACCTGTTGCGCCGCGCCATGGGTAAAAAGATCGCCGAGGAAATGGCCAAGGAACGCCCGAAATTCGAAAAGGGCGCGATGGAAAACGGGGTCGACAAGAAAAAGGCCTCCGAGGTTTTCGACCTCCTGGAGAAATTCGCCAACTACGGCTTCAACAAATCCCACGCTGCGGCCTATGCGGTGGTCAGCTATCAGACCGCATGGCTGAAAGCCAACCACCCGGTCGAATTCATGGCAGGCGTGATGAACTGCGATATCCACCTCACCGACAAGCTTGCGGTCTATTTCGAAGAGGTCAAAAAACACCTCGCGCTGCCCTATGTGCCCCCTTGCGTGAACCGCTCTGATGCCACCTTCAAAGTGGTCGAGGGCGCGCTGGTCTACGGTCTCGGCGCGCTGAAAAACGTCGGCGTCGAGGCGATGAACCTCGTGACCGAAGGCCGCAAAGTGGATGGCAAGGACAAACCCTTTGCCACGCTCTTTGACATGGCCCGCCGGGTTGACCTGAAACGCGTTGGCAAACGCCCGCTGGAAATGCTCGCCCGCTCCGGTGCCTTTGACGAATTGGACAAGAACCGCCGCCGCGTCTTGGAAAGCCTCGATGCGCTGGTCGGCTATTCCGCTGCCATCCACGAACAGAAAGCCTCCAATCAGGTGTCGCTCTTTGGCGAGGCCGGTGACGACCTGCCCGAACCGCGCCTTTCGCCCGTCGCCGACTGGCTGCCCGCTGAAAAGCTCGACGAAGAGGCCAAGGCCATCGGCTTTTTCCTCTCCGGCCACCCGCTCGAGGATTACATGGCCGCGCTCAAACGCAAAAAGGTGCTGACTCTGGATGAGGTCACCGAACAGGCCCGCATGGGGCCTTGTGTGGTCAAGATCGCAGGCCGCGTCTCGGGCCGTCAGGAACGCAAATCCAACCGCGGCAACCGCTTTGCCTTTGCCCAGCTTTCCGACCCCACCGGTGCCTACGAGGTCACCATCTTTTCCGAAACCCTCGAAAAATGCCGCGACTATCTCGAGACCGGCTCCAAGGTGGTTGTCACGGTCGAGGCGACGATGGAATCCGACCAGCTGAAACTGCTCGCCAAATCCATGGCCCCCATCGATGCCGTGGTCGCCGACGCCGGGTCCTCCGGTCTCAAGATCTACGTCGAAGACATCACCGCCGTGATGCCCGTCGCCAATGTGCTGCAGCAAAGCATCGAGACCGTGAAACTCGGACCCAAAGGCCCCGTCATGTTCTGCCTGATGCACGGCGACCTGCCGGGCGAGGTTGAAATGGATCTTGGCATCGAATGCCCGGTAAACCCCCAGATCAAAGGTGCGATCAAATCGCTCGAAGGGGTGATGGCCATTGAAGAGTTCTAAGGTTTTGTGTGTCCCCCGAACGCCGGGGTAGGGCGGGATTCACCCCGCCGCACGTTGCCGCAAATCCTTAAGGATTTCTTGCCAAAACCGGACTCTCCAAGTTGTACAACATGGGTAAACACCCCAAAAAATGTTGTACAACATGGGTATTTTGGCCAAATCGCCTAGTAATGCGGTGGCCGTTCGTCCCCGACAACAATCCCGCCACTGCCTTCCGACTCGCGGCTGGCTTCGCGCTCCATCAGCATATGCACCCGCCGTGTCAGCGTCGCGATTTCCGCGTCCTGACGGGCCACGACATCGGACAGGTCCTCGACGGTGCGCGTCAAATGCGCGATCTGTTCTTCCAGTTTTTCCATGATGCTCCCTTAGGCTCGCAAGAGAGGCGGGTCAAGCGACGTCGCGTCGAACTTGCCTTGTTTTCTTGGCTTTGCGACGCTTCCCTATCAAAGGAGACCGCATGACCATCACCCTTGAGACCCGCGATCGCACGCGTATTGTCACCATCAATCGCGCGTTTGCCCGCAATGCCGTGAACCCTGAAACTGCACGCGCGCTCTATGACGCCTTTCGCGCGTTTGACGCTGACGACACGGTTGACGTGGCCATCCTCACCGGCGCAGACGGCCATTTCTGCGCGGGCTACGACCTCAAATCCGCCGCCACGGATGAGGGTCAGGATTGGATCAAAAACGTCATGATTCCAGATACTTGGAGCGACGCGTGCACTGATCCCATGCCCGGCCCCATGGGCCCCTCGCGCCTCATGCTGTCCAAACCCGTGATCGCCGCAGTCGAGGGCTACGCCGTCGCCGGAGGCCTCGAACTCGCCGCGTGGTGCGACATGCGCGTGGCCTCCGAGGCGGCCACATTCGGCGTTTTCTGCCGCCGCTGGGGCGTGCCCCTGATCGACGGCGGCACCATCCGCCTGCCACGTATCCTGGGGCAGGGGCGGGCCAATGACATGATCCTCACCGGACGCCCCGTCGGCGCCGAAGACGCCTATCGCATGGGCCTTGCGGATCGTGTTGTTCCAGAGGGTCAAGCCCTTGAAACCGCAGTGGAAATCGCCAACGCTCTCACTCAGTTCCCCCAGGCCTGCCTGCGGGCTGACCACCTGTCGGCCCAGCCCTCCGGCGCCGAACTGGCCACCGCCCTCAAACGCGAATGGCGCTCGTTCCAGACCTTCCTCGCCGAAGGCGCCGCCGGGGCTGCGCGCTTTGCCAGCGGCAAGGGGCGAGGTGGGGATTTCTCGGACATTTAGATAAGCGATTTCAACGGCTTGACGACGAGTCATGTTGCGCCAGGTCATATGGAACTGCGCCGCAAACCGGTAGACTCCTTTTGCAAACATCAGCAGAGGAGACCGGCATGCGCCTCAAACATCTTGCCCCCATCGCCGCCCTTTCCATGATCCTCGCAGGATCTGCGCTGGCCTATTCCGGCGAAGACTACGTGGTCTGCAATCTTGATCCGAACGGAGACAACTTCCTCGCCCTGCGCAGCTGTGGGTCCTCCAAATGTCAGATGCTTCGCACGCTCGGACCGGGAACTTTCCTTTTGACTCTCGAGCCTTACGCAGAAAGCGGGTGGCGTCAGGTGATTGTCAAATCCGGTTTGGATGACCACAGCTACAGCGGTCCCGACGGCTGGGTCTATGACAAGTATATCTGCCGCATTCAGTATTAAAACCTGACTATTCCACCCGTTCGCTTGCCCCCGCGCGGGGCATTGGGTAAAGGCCATGGCGACACCATTCCCATAGGGACCATGACCATGGCCAAGCAGAAGAAAGCCCCCCGCCCCAAGGCAGCAACGCCCAAGGGTTTCCGCGACTATTTCGGCACCGAGGTGACCGAGCGCACCCAGATGCTGCATCAGATCGCCGGGGTCTATCATCGCTATGGTTTCGAGGCCCTCGAATCCAGCGCCGTGGAAACCGTTGAAGCGCTTGGGAAATTTCTGCCCGACGTGGATCGCCCCAACGAAGGCGTCTTTGCCTGGCAAGAGTTTGACGACAACGATCAGGGCGACTGGATGGCGCTGCGCTATGACCTGACCGCCCCTCTGGCGCGGGTCTATGCCCAGCACCGCAACGATCTGCCGACGCCCTATCGCCGCTACGCAATGGGTCCCGTCTGGCGCAACGAAAAGCCGGGCCCGGGCCGATATCGTCAATTTTATCAATGTGATGCGGACACCGTCGGCACCGCCAGCATGGCCGCCGACGCCGAGATCTGCGCCATGCTCTCGGACACGCTCGAGACCGTTGGCATTCCGCGTGGCGACTATCTGGTGCGGGTCAACAACCGCAAGGTTCTGAACGGCGTGCTCGAAGCCATGGGCCTGCCCGAAGGCGAAGGTGCGCGGGATAACGTCCTGAGAACAATCGACAAGTTTGACAAGGTGGGCGAATCCGGTGTGCGCGAGCTGCTGACCAAGGGACGCCTTGACGCCTCCGGCGCGTTCATCGACGGGGTGGGGCTCAGCGAAGATCAGGCCGAACCGGTGCTCGCCTTTCTGACCTCCAAGGCAGATGACGTCGCCAAGACCTTCCAGAACCTGCGCACTGCCGTGGGCGCCTCAGGCATTGGCGCCGAAGGCATCGCCGAGCTGGAGCAAATCGCCGAGCTGCTCGACGCAGGTGGCTACGGCGCGGACCGGATCGAGATTGACCCCTCGGTCGTGCGCGGCCTTGGCTATTACACAGGCCCGGTCTACGAGGCCGAGTTGACCTTTGAAATCTTTGACGAAAAAGGCCGCAAGCGCCAGTTCGGATCGGTCTCGGGGGGCGGTCGCTACGACGATCTCGTCAAACGGTTCACCGGTCAGGCCGTGCCCGCCACGGGCATCTCGATCGGCGTCGATCGCCTGCTCGCTGCCCTGCGCGAAAAGGGCCGCATCGGGGGGCGCACCGAAGGCCCCGTTGTTGTCACCGTCATGGACCGCGACCGCATGGCCGACTATCAGACCATGGTGGCCGAATTGCGCAACGCCAGCATCCGCGCCGAGGTCTACCTTGGCAACCCCAAGAACTTTGGCAACCAGCTCAAATACGCCGACAAGCGCAACTCACCGGTCGCCGTGATCGAAGGCGGCGACGAGAAAGCCAATGGTGTTGTTCAGATCAAGGACTTGATTTTAGGCGCAAAAATCGCCGAAAGCGCCACGCTTGAGGAATGGAAAGAACGCCCCAGCCAGTTCGAAGTGCCGCGCGGCCAACTGGTGGCCAAGGTGCGCGAGATCCTCGCCGGGCAGGACAGCTGATGCCTAAGAAAGCCAAGATTCGCGCCCGTGCGGCCGCGCTGAAAACGATGTTTGAAGATGCCGGGGCCAACCCGGTTGAAACCTCGCTCTTGCAGCCTGCCGAAGTGCTGCTGGACCTCTACGGCGAAGACATCCGCGCCCGGGCCTATGTGACCTCGGACGCCTTGCGCGGCGAACAGATGCTGCGCCCGGACTTTACCGTGCCGGTGGTGCAGATGCACATGGATCACGGCGCCGAACCCGCCCGCTATACCTATGCTGGCGAGGTCTTCCGGCGGCAAGAGGACGACCCGTCCAAGCCAAACGAATACGCTCAGGTGGGCTACGAGGTCTTTGACCGCGAGAACCCCGCCGCCGCCGATGCCGAGGTTTTTGCCCTGATCCGCAAAGGTCTGGGTGATCTGGACCTGCGCGCCGCCACCGGGGACATCGGTATCCTCATGGCCGCGGTCTCGGGGTTGAACACAACCCAACGCCGCAAGGATGCCCTCTTGCGCCACATCTGGCGACCGCGCCGTTTCCGCGCGCTTCTGGACCGCTTTTCCGGGCGCACACCCGCGCCCCAGGCGCGTATGGCCATGCTGGCCAAGCCCGACCCGATGACCCATGACTTCCCCCGCATCGGCCTGCGCTCTGACGCCGAGGTGGCCGCGCGGATCGAAGCCCTGAAAGAAGATGCCGAGGCCGCGCCGATCACGGCCAACGAGGTCGCGCTGATCGAGGCGTTGCTGGGCGTGCGTGAAAAACTGCCCTACGCGCTGGAACACCTGCGCGACATTGCCGTCGACATGCCCGCCATCACCGAGGCCGTCTACTGTCTCAAGGACCGGATGGATGCCTTGCAGGCCCAGGGGATCGACGTGGACGCCCTTGAATTCGAGGCCAGCTATGGCCGCACTTCGATGGAATACTACGACGGCTTTGTTTTTGGCTTTTACGCCGAGGGCCGCCCAGATCTGCCACCGGTCGCAACCGGGGGGCGCTATGATGCTTTGACACGTGTGCTGGGGCAGGGGCGGGAAATCCCGGCGGTCGGCGGCGTGATCCGCCCGGGCCTGTTGCTCGAGCTGGAGGGCGCGCTATGACGATCAAACTGGGGGTTCCGTCCAAGGGACGGTTGATGGACAAAACCTTTGACTGGTTCCGTGCACGCGGCGTCTCGCTCGCCCGCACCGGATCGGATCGAGAGTATGCCGGCGCGGTCGAAGGCGTCGACGGGGTAGAGCTGGTGCTGCTCTCGGCGGGCGAAATCCCGCGCGAACTGGCGACGGGGCGCATTCATCTGGGCGTGACCGGAACCGACCTTGTGCGCGAAAAGCTGGCCCGCTGGGAACAGCAGGTGGAAGAGGTTGCCTTGCTTGGCTTTGGTCAGGCCGACCTGATCCTCGCCGTGCCGAATTGCTGGGTTGATGTGGATACGCTGGACGATCTGGACGCCGCCTCGGCCGCCTTCCGGGCGCGCCATGGGTTCCGCCTGCGCATCGCCACCAAGTATCACCGCCTCGTGCGCGAATACCTGCAGGACAACGGCGTTGCGGACTATCAACTGGTTGACAGCCAGGGCGCAACAGAAGGCGTCGTGAAGAACGAAACCGCCGAGGCGATTGCGGATATCACCTCAACCGGGGAAACCCTGCGCGCCAACCACCTCAAGATCATGAGCGACGGCCCAATCCTGAAATCGCAGGCCACCCTGTGGCGCAGCCGCGTGGCGACTTACAGCGACGCGGACCGCCTGGTCCTGTCAAAACTGTTGGACACCCTCAGGTAAGAAATTCTTCTAGAAGAATTTCCAAGTCTCAGAATTTTCTAGAAAATTCTGCTAACGGACACCAATTTCAGCCAGGGCTGTGGCCAGTTCCGGGGGCAGATCGGTGTCGCTGGCGTTTTGGTCACGCAAATCCGCAGGGCTGTCTTCCGGCTTCAGATACCGCCAGCCCTGAAACGGTCGGCGCAGGGCGGTTTCGGTGCGATGCACCGTTGGGTCAAGCACGATGGCACAGCGGCGAATGCCGTCCGCCCCGATCACCTCGTCCAGCCGCAGGATGGTCTGGCGGCACTGGATCGCCCCCTTGATGACCCAATAGATCGAGCCACCTTGCAGGATCTCGGCCTCGCGCTTGGGCCACATGCGGGTCACGTGGCGGGGCAGGCCATCGTCGGTCTGGGCGCGCCGGGTCGCTTGCCACGTGGACATCGAGTCGACGTTTTCCGATCCCACGGACAGCTTTACCAGGTTGATGAATTTATCCACAGGTTACTCACAGATTCGTCCCAAGGTGACCCCTCATATTGTAGTCCGGTGTGGCCCGACAGCAAGCAGTTGTGTTTTTTGTTCCGTGAAATGTCGCTGTGTGGGTTTCCCGGCAGGCAAGTCTGGGCTAGTCTGGGACCCTCTTTCAAATACTGAGATATCTGGGAATCACACGATGAGCCGTTTTGCCGCCCCCATTGCCGAGTCCATCTGGGACATGAAATACCGTTTCAAACAAGCGGACGGCAAACCCATTGATCTCACGGTCGAGGACAGCTGGCGGCGCATCGCACGCGATCTGGCCAAGGTCGAAAAAGACCCCTCGGCCTGGGAAGATCGGTTTTACGACGCTCTTGAGGACTTCAAATACCTGCCTGCAGGCCGCATCACCGCAGGCGCAGGCACGGCGCGTAATGTGACCCTGTTCAACTGCTTTGTTATGGGCACCATCCCTGACAGCATGGGCGGCATTTTCGATATGCTGAAAGAGGCCGCGCTGACCATGCAGCAGGGCGGCGGCATCGGGTATGATTTCTCGACCATTCGCCCGCGTGGCGCCGATGTCAAAGGCGTGGCCGCCGATGCCTCTGGCCCCTTGAGCTTCATGGACGTCTGGGACGCCATGTGCCGCACCATCATGTCCGCAGGCAGCCGCCGTGGTGCAATGATGGCCACCATGCGCTGCGACCACCCCGACATCGACGCCTTTATCACCGCCAAATCCGACCCCGCCCGCCTGCGCATGTTCAACATGTCGGTGCTGGTCACGGATGCCTTCATGGAAGCGGTCAAAGCCGATGGTCCGTGGGAGCTGAAATTCCAGGACAAGGTCTATCACACGGTCGACGCGCGCGATCTGTGGAACAAGATCATGCAGAACACCTATGATCATGCGGAACCGGGTGTGATCTTCATCGACCGCATCAACCAGATGAACAACCTCAGCTATGTTGAGACCATCGCCGCCACCAACCCCTGCGGCGAGCAACCCCTGCCGCCGTATGGTGCCTGTCTTCTGGGGTCCATCAACCTCGCACGGCTGGTCTCCAACCCGTTCGAGGCAAGCGCCGCGCTGAACCAGGGCGAACTGGACGATCTGGTCGCCACCGCCGTGCGCATGATGGACAATGTCGTTGACGCCTCGCGCTTTCCGCTGCCTGAACAGGCACAAGAGGCGCAGAACAAACGCCGCATCGGCCTGGGCGTGACCGGACTGGCGGACGCGCTCTTGATGCTGGGCCTGCGCTATGGCAGCGAAGAGGCCGCCGCCCAGACCGAAGCCTGGATGAAGGCCATCGCGCGGGCGTCCTATCTGGCATCCGCCAACCTCGCCAAGGAAAAAGGCGCTTTTCCGCTGTTTGACAAGGACAAGTACCTGGCGGGCGGATTGGTCGCCGCCATGGACGACGACGTCAAGGCCGCCATCGCCGAACACGGCATCCGCAACGCTTTGCTGACCTCGATCGCCCCCACCGGCACAATCAGCCTCTATGCGGGCAACGTGTCTTCGGGGATCGAGCCGGTCTTTGCCTATGCCTATACCCGCAAGGTGCTGCAAAAAGACGGCTCGCGGACTGAGGAAGAAGTGGTTGATTACGCCGTGCAGATGTGGCGCGACAAGTTCGGCGACAAAAAGCTGCCCGACTACTTCGTCAACGCCCAGACGCTGGAACCGGCCGCCCATGTGCGCATGCAGGCCGCGGCGCAGAAATGGATCGACAGTTCGATTTCCAAGACCATCAACTGCCCCGAAGACATCGACTTTGAGGCCTTCAAAGACGTTTACATGCAGGCCTGGGACACAGGTTGCAAAGGCTGCACCACCTACCGCCCGAATGACGTCACCGGATCGGTCCTCGCCGTATCGGAAACCTCGGAGTCCGCCCCCGGCGAACAGCCTGCCGACCACGTGGCCGATGGCGAAGTCATCTACATGTCCGAGCCTCTGGAACGCCCGCAATCGCTCGAAGGCGCGACCTATAAACTCAAGTGGCCCGACAGCGAGCACGCGATTTACCTGACGGTGAATGACACCATCATCAACGGCCATCGCCGCCCGTTCGAAGTGTTCATCAACTCCAAGAACATGGAGCACTACGCCTGGACGCTGGCGCTCACCCGGATGATTTCCGCCGTGTTCCGCCGGGGCGGAGACGTGTCATTTGTGGTCGAGGAACTGAAAGCCGTGTTTGACCCGCGCGGCGGCGCCTGGATGGAAGGCAAATACATCCCCTCGATCCTCGCCGCGATTGGTGGCGTGATCGAGCGTCACATGATCACCATCGGCTTTATCGCAGGCGAGGGCATGGGCCTCAAAACCGACCCGCAAGCCGAGGTCATGGCCGTGGGCGAAGCCCCGCGTGGCAAGGCCTGCCCAAGTTGCGGCCAGTTCGATATGCGCATGATCGAAGGCTGCATGACCTGCGGCTCCTGCGGGCACTCAAAATGCGGGTGACCGCGCGCTGTGTCCTCTGCCTGGCGTGAACGCCAGCATCAGTCTGCAATTTGACCAGTTGAAATCGCAATTCTAACCACAAAGAGTTTGCGTCGCTTCTATCGGGCGGTGGCAAGTACCTTTCTGGGAGTGGAGAAAGCCCAATCAGCGTTCGGTCGTGATATCCGTTGTGACTGCTGAGTTTTGTGAAGCAGACCATATCGGGCATTTGTCGCAAAAGAAGCAAATGACCGTAGGGTGCCCGCATTGTCTCAATGCAACATCGTGCTCGAATGAAAGTGGCGTGCCCTGAATGGGCATCCTTGTGTGTGATGACACCTCATGGTGTCTCTTAGAGAAATCTGAAAACTCGCCTGCTTTTGCCACACAGGGATTTGCATCTGAGACGTATTCGTCGGAATAAAGTTCACTCTGCACGAGCCTGGTGTGACACTCTACCTGTAAACATTCGTACATGATCCTAAATTCTTTTCAGTTCTTTGATCAGTGGCACGCCGATACAAATCATTGCTAGGAACAAGGCGAAAGTTGGTTTGGAGCGTTTCTCTCCCCCCGTTTCGCCGATGACAAGGAGGAAAGAAATGTTCAAGATATCAACGGGTCTGGGATGCGTATTTGCTGCGGCAATCACCGCTTCGGCGGCCCAGGCAAACGACTGCGGTGAAGTATCACTGATGCAGGCCGATTGGGGATCAGCGCAAATTGTGACCGCGGTCTCGAAGTTCCTGATGGAGCAAGGCTATGGCTGCGAAGTGACCACGGTTCCGCTCTCGAGCAACCCTGCGCTGGCATCCGTTTCCGAGACCGGAGAGCCCGATATTCTGACCGAAATCTGGACAAACGGCGCGCCGGCTTACCAAGGATTGGTTGACTCAGGTGCGATCATTCCGGTGACCGAAGTTCTGTCAGATGGCGGTGTCGAAGGGTTCTTTGTTCCGAACTACCTTGTGGAGAAACATCCCGAACTGGCAACGATTGAGGGCATCGCAGCCAACCCCGAACTTGTCGGAAATCGCTTTCACAACTGCCCCGAGGGATGGACCTGTCTGAATGTCAGCACCAACCTGCTGACGGCAAGCGGGTTGATTGATGCAGGCATTGATAACTTTGTACATGGATCAGGCGAAACCCTTGCGGCGTCGATCGCGGCCGCCTACGACAACAAGGAGCCGTGGTTCGGTTTTTATTGGGCGCCGACATCGGTGCTGGGCAAATACCCGATGACCCTGGTCGAGATGGGCCCGCATCACCCTGAAAAGCACGCCTGCAACATCACAGCGGAATGCGAGACGCCAGCAATGAGCGCCTTTCCCCGCAGTGAAGTGGTGACTGTCCTGTCCAAGGAATTCATGGCTGAAAACGCGGAAATCTCTGAGCTGATGACAAATCTGTCCTTCACCAACGCACAGATGGGCGAAACGCTGGCATGGGTCGAGGACAACAACGCCTCCTACGATGAAGGTGCGGTACATTTCCTGACGACCTATAAGGACGTCTGGGGCGCGTGGCTTAACGATGCGGCGCGCGACAAACTTTCCGCATTGCTGCAGTAAACTGCTAGGACAGGGGCATCCTCAGTGATGCCCCTAACGCACTGAAGTAGATCGGAAAGTGGGATAAATGGCCTTCTATGACAAGTTATTCAGCGCCATGGGTTTGAGCGACTGGTGCGGCACGTCAGACGACAAAGCGCCTCTTTCGCTGGCGGACCTTGCGGCGCAAGCAGGAGGAGCAGAGGACGCCGGTCCGGTCTTTCCAATTCCCTCGTTTGACAATCTGCATGAAAGCTGCAACCGCGTGTGGCAGTCGCGTGATGTCACCAACGGGATCGAAGACGGGTTTCTGGCAGCTAAGCCTGCCCTGAAAGCCGTTCTGGATCCGATCACACAACCATTGAGTTGGGTGTTGGATGGCGCACTTTGGCTATTTGAGGCGACGCCGTGGTTCATCATGGTTCCGCTTCTGGTGGCGATTTCCTGGTACGCCTCGCGGTCGCGCCCTGTGACGATCTTTGTTGCCGTCGCGATTATGCTGCTGGCTGTCGTCGACCACTACGATGTGGCGATGCAGACCCTGTCGATCATCTTTGTTTGCACGACGATATCGGTGCTGTTCGGTGTGCCCATTGGCATTGCCATGTCGAAATCCGACCGGTTGCAAAAAAGCGTCGTTCCGTTGCTCGACCTGCTGCAGACGCTGCCGACCTTTGTGTACCTGATCCCTTTGATTTTCTTGTTCTCTGTCACTGAGTCCAAGCTTTATGGAATTGCCATCATTCTTTACGCGATTGTTCCGGTGATCCGCCTGACCGACCTGGGCATCCGGCTTGTCGACAGTGACGTGATCGAGGCGGCCAATGCCTTTGGCATGAATGACCGCCAGAAACTGATACGAGTGCAATTGCCGCTGGCGCTGCCGAACATCATGGCCGGGATCAACCAGACCATCATGATGAGCCTTGCCATGGTCGTGATCGCCTCTCTTGTTTCGGCCCCTGGCCTTGGCGTGAACGTGCTGCGCGGTATCCGAAACCTTGAACTGGGTGTGGGCATCGTCGCTGGTATCGGCATTGTTCTGCTGGCCGTGATCCTTGATCGTGTGTCCAAAGCAGCTCTCACACGGGTCGATAAGACCCAAGTCAAACACTAAGGAGCCGGTTCGATGACACAACCAATGGTCAGCCTTTCCGGGCTCTATAAAATCTTCGGCCCCCGCGACATGGAGGTGTTGCACCATGTCCAGAATGGCATGGGCAAGGAAGAGTTGCTGGCGCAGCACGGGCACGTGCTGGGTCTGAACAACATCAACGTCGATATGCAGGCGGGCGAAATCACAGTGGTCATGGGCCTGTCAGGCTCGGGCAAATCCACGCTGATCCGCCACCTGAACCGATTGATCGAACCCACCGCGGGCGAGATCATCGTGCAGGGCGAGGACGTGATGCAACTGTCCGAGGACGGGCTGCGTCATGCCCGTCAGGAAAAGATGTCCATGGTGTTCCAGAAATTCGCACTCTTGCCGCACAAGACCGTGCTGAAAAACGCGGGTATGCCGCTGTCGGTGCGTGGCGAAGACGAGGTCACCTGCGATCGCGAAGCCGCGAAATGGCTGAATCGCGTGGGTCTGACCGGGTTCGAGAACCATTATCCAGCGCAGTTGTCTGGTGGCATGCAACAGCGGGTGGGCATTGCACGGGCGCTGACCGCAAACACACCGATCATGCTGATGGACGAGGCTTTTTCGGCCCTTGATCCGCTGATCCGGACTGACATGCAGGACCTGCTTCTCGAGCTGCAAAAAGAGTTGCACAAGACCATCATCTTCATCACGCATGACCTTGATGAGGCGCTGAAGCTGGCCGATCACCTTGTGATCCTGAAGGACGGCTTTGTTGTGCAACAGGGCGAACCGCAGCATATCCTGCTGAACCCTAACGATCCCTACATCGAAGACTTTGTGAGCGACATCAACCGTGCACGGGTTCTGCGGGTGCGCTCGATTATGACCCCGCTTGTCGACGGCAAAGTGCCCGAGGATGCGCATGGCGAAGTGGACGTGAATGACACGCTCGAAAGCATGATTGCGCGGTCCGGCGGGGATACGTCCCACGCCTATATCGTCAAGGATGGGGAGCAGACGGTCGGCACACTGGACATGACCGAACTGGTTCGCGCTCTTGTCCCTCGTGTTGCCTCTGAAGCAGGTGCGCGTCAGTCCTGACGCGCATCTTTGGCTGAGGTGAAATTCAACAGATCAGGCCCGGAAGAACCGCATGGTTGGGTCGGCCTCGATCTGTTCGAACAGCCAGTCAACAAAGGTGTCGAGCTTGGGGTTGGGAGCACGTTCTTTTTGCGTCGCCAGATACCAGCGACCGGGCTCTGGCACTGACGTATCGAACGGTTTGACCAGGCGCCCTCTTTCCAGGTCACGCGTGCAAAACGGTGCCCTTGCAACGCTGATGCCGTGATTTTTCAGCACAGCCTCGCGGACAAGCGGGTAGTTGTCGAAAATCGAGCCAAACTTCATGGTCTCGCGATCCAAGCCAACCGCATCCAGCCAACGGTCCCAGTCATCCGGCTCATTCCATGTGCTTGGGACACTCAGCAACAGGTGATTTCCCAGCTCTTCCAGCGGCATCCCACCGCTTGGCGCATGCAGGGCCTCCGGAGCGCACACCGGATAGATATCCGTTTCGAACAAGGGGCTGTAGTTGAACCGTTTGTCAAAAGGTGGCGCATTGAAAACCCCCACATCGAACCGGTGCATGTCATAATCACCATCCTCAAAGGTGGAGACGATGCGCACACGTGTGTCCGGGTTATCCTGAAGGAATTCGGCCAATCTGGGCTGGAGCCACATTGTGTTGAAACTGGCGTAGGACTGGACAAGCAACACGTCCGGTTCCTCGGGGGCCTGGATGCGCTGTGTGGCTTTGACAATGCCCTGGATGTGTTCGCGGACCGGCGGATAATACTGCTCGCCGGCCGGGGTCAGTTCGACCGAACGGCTCGTGCGTTCCAGCAGTTTGACGCCGATTGTTGTTTCCAGTGCCTTGACCTGGTGGCTGACGGCCGCGTGGGTCACACAAATCTCGTCAGCGGCCTTACGGAAACTCTTGTGACGTGCCACAGCCTCAAAAGCGCGTAGTGAAACCAGCGTGGGCATATGCGTGGTCATTGCTGCATCTCCTTGATGAAACCTCTGCCTACTCTCAAGCAGAGGTATCCGACGGCGGGCGCGAGTTTAGCAGGGTTCAGATACTCTTTTTCATAGCCTGCCGGGGGATGGCGCGCAATTCGTGGTGCGGGGTGATCGGTTAGAATTTCTTGATGAAAGGAAATTTCTTTCAATTCTTCAACCGGGTGAGGCATGCCAAATTGGCTGACAGAGATGCTAAGAGAGTCCACCTTCATGCCGTCACTTGTGCCATCGCCAAACGCATATGGTTATCCGCTGCTGATCAAGCATGTGCTGGCCGGATCCCAGGGCGCGTCAGCCACCGAAGAAATCGTCAGCGGCGCTGATATGCGACTGAGTTACGCGGACTTGGGCGCGCGCGTCTGCCAGCTTGCCAACTCTCTAAAGGCCCGTGGCATAAGACAGGGCATGCGCGTCGGTGTCATGGATTGGGATACACACCGCTATCTTGAGAGTTTTTTCGCGATCCCGATGATGGGCGCGACGCTTTTCACGATCAACGTGCGTTTATCGCCTGAGCAGGTTCTTTACACGATCAACCATGGCAGGCCCGATCTGATTATCGTGCACCGCGATTTCATGCCTCTGATTGACGACATCAAATCGGGCTTTGATCGGGACATCATCATCGTGCCGATTGGCGACGGTGAAGGATATGAAGAGTGGATAAGCGAGGCCCCGGACAGCTTTGATTTTCCGGACTTCGATGAAAACCAAACGGCAACCCTGTTTTACACCACCGGGACCACCGGCAACCCCAAAGGGGTGAGCTATTCCCACCGGCAGTTGGTGCTTCACACCTTGGGCCTGATTGCTGGATTCGGCGCGTGGCCGGGAAACGCCGGCTTTCATCGCGGCGACGTTTACATGCCGCTGACGCCCTTGTTTCACGTGCACGGCTGGGGATTTCCATATGCCGCGACGATGCTGGGGCTGCGGCAGGTCTATCCCGGTCGATATGACCCTGAAACACTCTTGCGGTTGATTGCAGACGAAAACGTCACCTTTTCCCATTGCGTGCCCACGGTCCTGTCAATGGTGCTCGACCATCCCAACTGCGCGCAGACTGACCTGAGCCGATGGAAGGTGATCATTGGCGGGGCCGCCTTGCCGCGAAGTCTGCAAGGCCGCGCAGCGGCTACGGGCATATCCTTGCATGCGGCCTATGGGATGTCTGAAACCTGTCCGTTTCTGACGGTGGCCGATTTGTCCAGCAATGACCCCGAGATGCAGGCGCAAACCGGCTTTCCCGGCCCTCTTGTCGACCTTCGTGTTGTGACACCGGATATGAAGGACGTCCCGCATGACGGCGAGACAACCGGCGAAGTTGTTGCGCGGGCGCCGTGGTTGACCCAAGGCTATCTGGACAACGCGCAAGCCTCAGATGACCTGTGGAATGGTGGATACCTGCACACCGGGGATGTTGGCTATATCCGCGAGAATGGGTCGTTGCAGATTACGGATCGCCTCAAGGACGTGATCAAGACCGGCGGTGAGTGGATTTCCTCGCTGGCACTGGAAAACATAGCATCGTCTTGTAGCGGCGTTGAGGACGTCGCCGCGATTGGCCTGCCGCATGCCAAGTGGGGCGAAAGGCCGGTGCTGGTTGCTCAGGCCGCAGAGAATGCCGAACCGGATCTTGTGCGCCAGAGCGTCATGGAGGAAATCCAGTCGCGCGTTGACGCGGGCGAAATTTCAAAATGGGCCATTCCAGACGACATATTCTTTGTCATCCACCTTCCTAAAACCAGCGTCGGCAAGCTCGACAAGAAGCTCGTTCGGCAAGACATTTTAACGCGCGCGGGCCAAAAATCATGACAGACAAGCAACGCCGTATTCAGGCGCTCATCCAATCCATTGTTGCCTATCTGCAGACTCGCAGAGTTGTCACGGGCGTTGATCTGACGTTGGAAAAGCTTGCAGCCATGGACCTGTCCGATGAAAGGCTCATCGACATACCGCCCCAGGGAACCCGGCACGATGAGGTTCTGAAAAACGCCATCGCCGGGATCGTCGCCCCGGAATTGCGGGACATCGCACGGTGTCTGAAAGCGGCCAAAGACGATCTGGTCTGGCGCGAAGACAACGCCCAATTCTATCCACCCGGTGCCGATTTGGGCGAAGGATATACAAAGTGCAACCTGCATTCCCCGCTGATTGGGCCGGACGCATGTGGGTATCACCATCCTGATTTCAACCTGGGCATTTTCATGCTGGGTCCACGGACGCTGTATCGGGACCATAACCACGACGCGCCAGAGCTGTATCTGAACCTGTCCGAAAAATCGGGTTGGCGGTTTGGCACCCGCGATTGGCAGGATTATCCGGCTGGATCACTTATCTGGAACGCAGCGGGCGAGCTCCACGCCACGCGGGTCTATGACCAGCCGTTCATCTCGGTCTTTGTCTGGCTCGAGAACGTGCATTCACGCTGTAACGTAATCCCCTTCGACGACTGGGCAGAGATTGAACACGATCTCGCCAAGCAGCCTAACTGAGGTTTCCGAACATGATTTCCATTGAACACACCGAGGGCGTCGCTTTCATTGAGCTGAATGCCCCTCCGGTGAACGCCCTCGGCTTGCAGATGCGACAGGCGTTGTCGAAGGCCATTCGCGAGTTGGATGCTAACGAGCAGATCGAAACGATCGTTCTATGCTCGGCTCTGCCGCTGTTTTGCGGCGGCGCTGATATCGTCGAGTTCCGCACCGGGGCAGTCTGGGACAAGCCGGACCTGCCGGACCTGTGTGTGACAATTGAAACCAGCACAAAGCCGGTTATCGCCGCGATAGCAGGCCCCGCGATGGGCGGCGCGCTGGAGATCGCGCTTGCCTGTGATTACCGTGTCGCCACGCCGGATGCCGTGATGGGGCTGCCAGAGATCAAGCTGGGGTTGCTGCCAGGTGCCGGGGGCACCCAAAGGCTGCCACGGATTGCCGGGCTGGAAGCGGCAACGCAAATGATCCTTTCGGGTGATCCCGTGAAAGGCGACTATGCCCTGTCCTGCGGGCTGGTCGACGCGCTGTTTGAGAACAACCAGGATTTTCGCGCACATGTTTTGGGTTTCGCCACCCGTGTCAGCCATGAGCGCGAACCGAAACGCAGTTGCGCAGATATGACCGTCACACACCCTGATCCCAAGGGATATCTGACGGGTTTCCGAGACCAGATAGCGCACACGTCCAAAAACCTTGTCGCCCCTGAACGCTGCTTGGTATCCATCGAGGCCGCGTGCGAACTGCCCCTGGCCGAGGGGTTGGCACAAGAAAAGGCAGGTTTCGCTGACCTGCTCGACACACCTCAGTCGCGCGCAGGCCGGCATCTGTTCTTTGCAGAGCGTGAATGCACCAAGGTTCCCGGCGTTACCCGTGCGGACCAACCACGCGACATTGCATCGGTCGCCGTGATCGGTGCCGGAACAATGGGGCGCGGCATCGCCATCGCCTTTCTGCAGGCGGGGTATCGGGTCACGTTTCTGGAAACCACGCAATCTGCGCTGGAACAGGGGTTGGAAAAGGTCCGCGAGCATTTCCAGCGCGCGGCCCAAAAAGGGCGGCTCAGTGCTGATCGCGCAGAGGCCATCGCCGCCAACGCCACAGGAACGCTCAGCTACGGCGACCTTGGCGAGGCCGACCTGATCATTGAAGCGGCGTTTGAAAGCATGACTGTCAAACGCCAGATTTTCGCGAGCCTGGACCAGCACGCCAAACCGGGCGCGATACTGGCCTCGAACACATCGACATTGGATGTTGATGAAATTGCCGCGGTCACCTCCCGCCCGGAGGATGTGATTGGCCTCCATTTCTTCAGCCCGGCAAATGTCATGCGCTTGCTGGAGGTGGTACGCGGCGCCAAGACCGCTCCGGATGTGATTGCAACGGCACTCACGGTCGCAAAGAAGATCCGAAAGCTCCCTGTCACGGTTGGCGTGTGCTACGGCTTTGTTGGAAACCGGATGCTGGAGCCATATTTTCGCGAAGGATCTCGTCTGCTTCTTGAGGGGGCGACGCCGAAACAGGTGGATGACGTCCTTGAAGGCTTTGGCATGGCCATGGGCATTCACGCAATGGCGGATCTGGCCGGGGTTGATGTGGGTGCCCGCGTGCGTCAGGAGCGGCGCAGTGAAATCGCACATGACCCCACATACCAGGCCGTGCAGGACAGGTTGTTTGAACTGGGCCGACTGGGTCAGAAAACCGGGCGTGGCAGCTATATCTACGAGGGCCGGGCACGGGTCGAAGACCCTGAGATTATTCAAATCAGCACCGATTTGGCAGACCTGCATGGCATAAAACGCAGGGACATCGGCGCACTTGAAATCCTTGAACGGTGCCTTTTTCCCCTGATCAACGAGGGCTTTTTGATCCTTGAAGAGGGCATTGCGACGCGCCCCGGTGACTGCGACCTGATCTGGGTCAACGGCTATGGCTTTCCCAACTGGCGCGGCGGCCCGATGCACTATGCCGATGAAATCGGATTGCCCCGCATTCTGGACCGCATGACCCACTACCGGCAATCGCTGGGTGCTTATGGAGAGATGTGGTTCACACCTGCGCCTTTGCTGGAAGACCTCGCAGCCTCGGGCATGACACTTGCCGCGCATTTTGATGCCAAAAAGGAAACATCATGAGAGAAGCCGTTATCGTCTCAACCGCCCGAACCCCGATTGGGGTTGCCTATAAGGGTGCGCTGAACAACATCAAATCCCCTACCATGATGGGGCACGCCATTCAGCACGCGGTTGAACGTGCAGGCGTGGACCCCGGTTCGATCGAAGATGTCGTCATCGGATCGGTCCTGACTGCGGGGACAGGCGGCATGAATGTCGCCCGTTTGTCGGCGCTGGCGGCGGGGCTGCCAAGTACAGTGGCAGGTCAGACGATGGACAGGCAATGTTCCTCCGGGTTGATGGCCATTGCGACGGCTGCAAAGCAGGTCATTGTGGATGGTCAGACCATCGCCGTGGCAGGCGGGCAGGAAAATATTTCCGCCCTGCAGAATGCTTATCTGAAATGGGCGGGCGATGAGAAAGATCCAAACGTTATTGCCCAATCCGAGCATGCCTATATGCCGATGCTGATGACGGCCGAAAATGTGGCACGAACCTATGGGATCAGCCGCGATGTGCAGGATGAATACGCCGCACTTTCCCAAGGTCGGACTGCCCGGGCTCAGGCCGCTGGCGCCTTTGATGACGAGATCGTCCCGATCACGGCGATCAAACGCATCAAGAACCGCGAAACCGGTGAGGAAACCCTGGAAGAGGTGACCTTGTCACAAGACGAAGGCAACCGGCCGGGCACGACGGCCGAAACGCTCGGGGCATTGAACCCGGTTATCGAAGGCGGCCTGATCACCGCCGGAAACGCAAGCCAGCTTTCTGACGGGGCCTCGGCCTGTGTGCTCATGGAAGGCAAAATGGCTGAGCAGCAGGGGTTCACTCCGCTGGGCATCTATCGCGGTATGGCAGTCGCTGGAAACGCACCGGAAGAGATGGGTGTCGGGCCGATCTATGCCATTCCAAAGCTGTTGAAGACTGCAGGTCTCCGCATAAGCGACATTGGGCTTTGGGAGCTTAACGAAGCCTTTGCCTGCCAGGCTCTCTATTGCCGTGACCATCTTGGGATTGATCCCGAAATCTACAACGTGAACGGCGGTGCGATATCGATTGGCCACCCCTACGGCATGACAGG
This sequence comes from Shimia sediminis, assembly GCF_003990645.1. Lineage (GTDB taxonomy): Bacteria > Pseudomonadota > Alphaproteobacteria > Rhodobacterales > Rhodobacteraceae > Shimia > Shimia sediminis. The sequence continues at coordinate 1,389 of NZ_RYZK01000005.1, read as the reverse complement.
CGCGAGACAAGTCGGGCACGCTTTGCTTGAAGGAAAGCGTCGTGGCGTAAAATACGTGGTGACCTCCATGTGTGTCGGCGGAGGCATGGGCGCCGCAGCACTGTTCGAAGTCGCCTGATCTCACTGAAATGAGTTCAAGCAGAGCGTTATCTGGTTGAGACATTGACATTCTGTCATCTGCGAAAGCCGCCATCTGCAAGCCTGCATTTCATGTCGACCGGAATTGGTGATACCTCCTGAGGCGTTATGACCAATGTCACGCCAACGATCCTTTCCACGGTTTCCAGCCAGTTTGTCGATGACTGGCTGGCAGCGCTGCGTGCCCTGTGCCCAGAGGCGCAGATGGCGTCGCTGCTTAGCCGGTCCGGTCTGAACGCGGATACGCGCTCGCCGAATGGTCGCGTCACGCTGGATCAGATCGTATGCCTCTATCAACTCGCCGCAGTTGAGACCGGTGATGAGATGATGGGGCTTTGAAGCAGACCCGTCCGGCCGAGGGCCCTGCAACATCTTTTGACCACTGTCAGGGAAGCCACGTCTCTTGCATCTGCACTCTACCGGTTTTCGACCTTCTGGAATTTGCTGCTGGATGACTATCAGTTTGATCTGGATGATACTGACAGCGCATTGGTGCTGACCCTTAAACCACAAGGCGACGTGCCGCTTCAGCGGTTTGGCCACATGTTGATCCTCAAACTTGCCCATGGGCTTTTGTCTTGGTTGGCCGGGCACGAGGTTCCGGTTAAGGCCGTAGATTTCGCGTTTGACCGCCCGGAGTTTGACCAGGATTACGCGATCATCTTTCCTGCACCGCTGCGGTTTGGCCAGCCCGCCACCGCAATCTCGTTCGATCCGAATGCACTGGGTCCCGTGCAGACGCGCAGCACCGCTGGCCTTGACCGGTTTTTGCAAAACGCGCCCCGGGACTGGATCTTCACCTCTTCGCGCGAAACACACCCAATCGCTGCGGGTGCGCACGTATCTCGGTCAGACAGGTTGGGATTCGGCGACCTTAACACAGACTGCATCCGCAATGCACATGACCCCGCGCACCCTGATCCGCAGGCTACACGCGGATGGCACGTCGTTTCAGGCCGCAAAGGATGCCCTACGGCGCGACATCGCAATCCGTGATCTTCAGGCGGGGCGCAAAAGCGTTGAAGCCATCGCATGGAGCTGTCACGGAATTGTTCCGCTCCTTTGACTTGGTATTTTGCCACAAAGGAGAGACATCATGGCACCGAAACCAACCCTGGAATTCCGCGCCGAAGCAGTGCGCGTAGCGTTGACGAGCGGGCTGCCGCGTAAACAAGTGGCCGCCGATTTTGGGATCGGCTTCTCGACACTGAGCCGCTGGATCCAGCAGGATCGGCGCAATCCCGAGAAGCC
>NZ_RYZK01000049.1 GCF_003990645.1 Shimia sediminis | reverse complement strand
TAGGCAAAAATACAAAATAATTGTTAAACATATCCTTTATTGCTTGCGGGTTTCATCATTTATAATATAATAGACTTAAACGTGTATTCAGCATAGAATTATTACCAGACAGCATGTTCCCCAGTTGGATAATGATGATAATCATCGTTGGCATAATGATGGTATGGTCCGGTCAATTGGAATGACTTTTGGTTATGGTAGCCACTTCCAACAGGGTATCCATATCCGGGTACTTTAGATTGGTATTGATAAAGGTGTTGGTAAGCGGGGAAAGCCTTTTGGAAGTGCATGGAGAATCCGTAGCCCTGTTCGTGCCCAAAACCTTGATCATGCCCAAAACCTTGGTCAAATCCAACACCACGGTGATATCCAACGCCTTGGAATGGGTGGACAGCCTGGATTTCTTGGTACAAGATGTCGACTTGATGTTTCAAGTGAACGATATGGGATTGGTGTTCGCTGGGGATTGGCTGGTCATCTTGGACATATTTTTGAATGTAGACCTGGAGTCCTTGGACTTCATTCAAGTGCTTCTGAACGACGTGCATATATTCTTGCCATTGGGATGGTTCGAATACATGTTGGTGTTCTTGAAGATGTTGTTCAATGTGGTGAAGGTGTTGTTCGATCTGGTGGAGTAGCTGGAGTGCTTCAACAGGAGTTGAAATATACTGGTGTCCTAGTTGACTTTGGTAGTGTACACCGGTCCATGGGTATACGGTGTCTGATGGGTATTGATGATGGTATTCAAGTCCGTGTTCGTAACTCTTGGGGTAGTAAGAGTGGCTTTGGCCGGTCATGTAAGGGTAGGAGTAAGGGGCGATTTTGCCCAAAGGAACTGCCCAGGCACATGCCACAAGTGAGAGAAGAACAACTGACTTCATTTTATATTAGAT
>NZ_RYZK01000048.1 GCF_003990645.1 Shimia sediminis | reverse complement strand
GTTCGAACTAAAGAAACAACATGTTTGTAAAACTGGTAGTATTCGCTTGTATATCATCTGTAGCCCTTGCGGCATACAATGGCCCATTGGCGGGTGGTGAGCCTGCACATCGTTACCCAGCTGGAGTCGACCCATCAGCATGCCCCAACTTCCCCCACTGCAACAACCCAGCTGTAGCCGTTAACCAACAGCCAGCCCATGCATGGAACGCCCAACCACAATGGAACGCTGCTCCCCAAAACCAATGGAACCCCGCTCCCCAAAACCACTGGAACTCAGCTCCCCAAAACCAATGGAACGCTGCTCCTCAACAATGGAACGCCCAACCCTCATGGAACAACAACCAAAACGCTCTTGACAGTGGTGCCTATACCGGTGATGGTGATTGGCACGGAGAAGGGCTTGCTGAAGCTGGCGCTTTCGGAGACATCAGCCACAACTTCAACGACCCTGCTCCAGGACACCCAATTCCCCAAGCTGCTCACCACGTTCCAGTTCCTGGACTTCCCGCTCAACTCCCCGCAGGTGTTGACGCACACGCCTGCCCCAACTACCCATACTGCCACTAAAAACTTAAACAAGCTAGACACCAGCTGACAAACTGTTGTACAGATAAAATTAATAAAGTAACTAATTGCGATAGCACTTAGTACATAATAAGCCTACGCTGTGTTAAAAATTAAAATTTCTTCTATCTTCTTCTTCTACTTCTTTTTTTATTTTTCAGTATTTTCATTTCTGTCTAATGTCTCACTATTTCTTTCTCTTGTTCTTGCTCTCTGTCTTCCTGCTCTCATCTGAAAGTCTGTTATTTAAGGTAAACTTTTACCATTTTCTAGTTTAAATTTAACCTTGCAGCAGATGCGTGCAGCGGATAAAATGCCTCGTAAGCGTTGAC
>NZ_RYZK01000047.1 GCF_003990645.1 Shimia sediminis | reverse complement strand
TGCAGTGGTCAAAAAGCACTCTCCATTCCAGTCCATCGGCGATCTCAAAGGAAAAAAGTCTTGCCATCCTGCTGTTTACAGTTTAGGGGGATCCTTTGCCCCCATTTATCATCTCATTAAGCAAAAGTTGATTAAAAAGGAAGGGTGTCCTTATGAAGCCGCCCTTTCAGAATTCTTTTCAGGGGGAAGTTGTGCTCCAGGGGCTAAAAATTTGACAAATGTGCCTGCCCCTGTTATTGACAAACTTTGTAGTCTTTGTGGGGGCAATGTGGACGCTAACGATGGTACTTCTTTGGACAGCAAATGTAACAGGGATTCAACAGAATCCTATTTTGGATACGATGGTGCTTTCAGGTGTTTGGCACAAGGAATTGGGGACGTTGCTTTCGTCCTTCAGGACACAGTACTTTCCAATACAAATGGTAAAAATTTGGAATCATGGGCCAAAGACTTGAAGTCTGGAGACTACGAATTGTTATGTCCAAATGGTGGAAGGGCTTCAATTGATAAATTTTCAGACTGTTACCTTTCACGAGTACCTTCAAGAACGGTGTTAACCAGTAACAGCAAGAGCGATGGGGAAGTGGATGAAATAAAAAATGCCCTCGTTTCCATAAGTTCGTTGTACACAAAGAGACCCGATTTATTTAAGCTGTTTGGTCCATTCAACGGCAAGTCTAACCTTCTATTCTTGGACAAAACAACAGGACTTGTTTCTCTGAATTACGAAAGTGAACCTCTGAAAGAATTTTCTGAGATGCTTTCCACCCTTAAGGCTTGCCCCAATGAGGCTCTTCAGTGATTGATGTGAATGTAAAATTTTTTATTATTTCAAAATAAATTTGTAGTGCATAGAAACCTATATAGTAAGATAAATATACAGAAGGAGTTGATCCGAAAG
>NZ_RYZK01000046.1 GCF_003990645.1 Shimia sediminis | reverse complement strand
GACTATATTTCTTGTTTTATTAATTTATTATTATTAGTAATTTGTGTTTTATTGGGCGTTGGGTTTTTAACTTTATTAGAACGTAAGGTTTTAGGTTATATTCAAATTCGTAAAGGACCAAATAAAGCAGGTTTATTAGGTTTACCTCAGCCTTTAGGAGACGGTATTAAGCTTTTTACTAAAGAACAAGTTTTTCCTTTAATATCAAATTTTTATATTTATTATTTATCTCCTGTATTAAATTTGTTTTTAGCGCTTATTATTTGGTTATGTATACCTTTTTGATTTGGTTTTATAAATTTTAATTTTGGTGTTTTGTTTTTTTTATGTTGTTCTAGTTTAGGGGTTTATACTATTATACTTTCAGGATGATCTTCTAATTCTATTTATTCTTTACTTGGTAGTCTACGTAGTGTGGCTCAAACAGTATCTTATGAAGTAAGTTTGGTTTTAGTTTTAATTTCTTTTTTGATTTTTATTATAAGTTTTAATATTTTTAATTTTATAGTTTTTCAGAATTATTTGTGAATAATTTTTTCTTTTTTGCCTTTAGCTTTAATTTGATTTATTACTAGTCTTGCCGAAACTAATCGTACTCCTTTCGATTTTGCTGAAGGCGAATCTGAGCTTGTATCAGGTTTTAATGTGGAATACAGAGCTGGGGGATTTGCATTAATTTTTTTAGCTGAATATGCTAATATTCTTTTTATAAGAATATTGTTTTCTTTATTTTTTATAGGGAGGGATTTTTATAGTTGGTTATTTTTTCTTAAACTAGGTTTTATTTCTTTTTGTTTTATTTGGGTTCGGGGAACTTTGCCCCGTTATCGTTATGATAAGTTAATGTACTTAGCTTGGAAAAGATTCCTTCCAGTTTCTTTAAATTTTTTAATTTTTTATTTAGGAG
>NZ_RYZK01000045.1 GCF_003990645.1 Shimia sediminis | reverse complement strand
GTCGTGATTTCTTACTACAGTATGTATGTTCTATACTCTAATCCATTGTTTACAGAATTCATTAAACGTAAAAATATATTCACAATAAAAACAATTTATTTAATTACATACCATTACTCAAATACAAATAAATACACAATTTTGAAAATTAAAGATGTTTCGAAAGAAGGCCTCCATGTGCGCCAAGTCCAAGACCATGGCCGACTAAACCGTGGCCAGCTAAACCGGAACCAACCAAACCATGGCCTATCAAACCAGGACCAACTAAGCCGTGGCCAATTACACCTCCAACACCAACATCAACTGGTACTGGTACAGGTGCAGAAACGCCTACGGGAACGGGTGCTGGGACGGGAACTGGGGCTGGTACTGGATAAGGAACAGCTCTTGGCACATCAACGGGAACAGGGTGTGGCACAGACACTGGAACTGGTCTTGGTGCATCAACAGGAACGGGACGTGGAGCATCAACATGTACTGGTACAGGTCGGTCTACAGGGTATGGTCGTGGAACATCAACAGGTACATCAACTTGAACGGCCACTGGTACGGGACGATTCACAGGGACAGGGTATGGAGCAGGCACTCCAACTGGAACAGCCCTATCAACGGTACTGATTGAATGTGAATGAGTTCTTGGTCCTACAGCGGCACCAACAAGTCCAGGTCCAACAAGTCCGGGACCAACAAGCCCGGAGCCAGCAAGTCCGTGACTAACAAGCCCTGAACCAATAAGTCCAGGACCGATACCGATACCATGTTCAAGGCCTCCAAGGGCTACACCATGACCAAGAGCTCCGCCAATCAAAGCAGCATCGCCCAAGCCAAGAAGTCCTCGTTTTTCTTTTTTGGCATCTTCACAGAAGACGCTACTGGCAATTAGGAGAGCAATTGAACAAATCTGGAGAGCTCTCATGTTTACTGTATT
>NZ_RYZK01000044.1 GCF_003990645.1 Shimia sediminis | reverse complement strand
CCTCGACATTTCCCATACGTTTATCTTCCTTAACTAACTGCCAAGATGTCCGACGAAGAAGAAGTTTACTCGGAGTCTGGAGACCCAGAGTTCATCAAACGTCAGGACCAAAAGAGATCCGATCTCGATGAGCAACTCCGAGAGTACATCGCAGAATGGCGCAAACAACGTGCCAAGGAAGAGGACGAGCTCAAAAAGCTGAAGGAGAAACAGGCGAAACGTAAGGTCACGCGTGCTGATGAGGAACGCAAGATGGCCGAAAGGAAGAAGCAAGAGGAAGAAAGACGCGTCCGCGAACTGGAAGAGAAGAAACAACGCGAACAAGAAGAGAAGAGGCAACGTCTCGAGGAGGCCGAAAAGAAACGCCAAGTTATGATGCAAGCCATGAAAGACCAAAGTGCAAAGAAAGGACCCAACTTCACCATCACCAAGAAGGACGCTTCTGCAGCACTGTCTCCTGCCCAATTAGAAAGGAACAAGACCAAGGAACAACTGGAAGAAGAAAAGAAAATCTCCCTGTCCATACGTATCAAACCTTTGCAATTAGACGGACTTAACGTGGACGCCCTCAAAAAGAAAGCCATTGAACTTTGGGATTGCATCGTCAAACTTGAGACAGAAAAGTACGACTTGGAGGAAAGGCAAAAACGTCAGGACTATGATCTTAAAGAATTGAAAGAAAGGCAGAAGCAACAGTTGAGGCACAAAGCCTTGAAGAAGGGATTGGACCCTGAAGCCCTTACCGGAAAGTACCCGCCAAAAATACAAGTCGCCTCCAAATATGAACGTCGTGTAGACACCAGATCGTATGACGACAAGAAGAAATTGTTTGAAGGAGGCCTTGAAACAATTATTAAGGAGGTATCCGAAAAGACATGGAAAGACAGGAGTGGTCAATGGGAATCTCGTCAAAAAGCGAGATTACCAAAATGGTTTGGTGAACGCCCTGGCAAGAAATCTGG
>NZ_RYZK01000043.1 GCF_003990645.1 Shimia sediminis | reverse complement strand
GTAAAGTTGGCTCAGCAATACAAACAGAAGCTCCCAAGTTACAACGAACAGCAACTTCATTTCCCAGGAGTCGAAGTCCAAGAGCTAATGGTCAGTCCTCTGGTGACTTTCTTCGACAAGAACGACATTGACATAACAAATGCTGTTTACGTAAACGAACAAGACGTAGCAACTGATTCAGTTACGATTTTGGCCCGACAGGCTCGCCTGAACAATAAGCCTTTCACTGTGAAGATAAATGTTCACAGCCAACAGGCTCAACCAGCAGTTGTGAGGATCTTGCTTGGACCAAAACACGACGAACATGGACGCGAGATTAACATCAATGACAATCGCCTTAATTTCTTCGAATTAGACAAATTCCAAGTGCAATTACAACCTGGTTCCAACAACATCGTTCGGGAATCCAAGGAAATGAATGCTGTGGACGATTCAATGGGCGCTGGAGAACTTGCCCAGAAAGTCCAACAGGCTCTTACCCAACAAGCACCACTTCAAATGACTTACGATGATATTCTTACAGGTTTCCCCCAGAGATTGCTTTTGCCCAAAGGTCAACGAGGTGGTCAAATATTCCAGATAATGGTAGTAGTCAGCCCATTGGTTGAATCACCAGCTCAACAGCAGGCCCTACAACAAATGCAACAGTCCGTCCTTGGTCAAGATCCAATTGTCCAAAACGGAATTCTGAACCAGAACGTTGACGCTCTTCCTTTGGGTTTCCCATTGGACAGGGAAGTTGATGAGGCCGTCCTCTTGAATGCCCCCAACTTAGCTTTACAAGACGTACTTATTGTCCATAGAGGACCCGAAATTGCGGAAGCCCAAAAGGAAATCGAAGTCGAAAGCCAGACCCAGCTGTTTTAAATTATTAGATTTTTATTTGTTTGACTGTTTTGACGATTGTGTATATGCTAGGCTCATGAAGCTGAATTGATATAAATAAAATTTTTATATACGTTTATCAA
>NZ_RYZK01000042.1 GCF_003990645.1 Shimia sediminis | reverse complement strand
AGCGAAATTAATGAAACGTAGAAATAAATAAATAATGATGGAATAATTTAATTATATTATTATCAACGATATAATAATAAGTATGTAATAATTTATTTACAAAATATTTTGAGTTCTTCTTCGCTGATATATAATATAATATTTAATATACATATTAAATATTCTTTCTAATAACAAAACACAACTCGAACATTTATTTATTCATGAAAAACAAGTCGTGACACTTTGTGTGAGTAGGTTTATTAGACGCGATGATTTTATTGTTTTATTTGTGCAAATTGATGATGAGAAAAATTACGATGGATGAAGATTGAAGATTTTGTTTGTTGTGTGGCTGATCGTTTCCATCTGCTTATGCGGCAGCACCCTCTTCTTCGTCGTCACCCTTGCCGGTCAAAAGTTCAATGAGGGCTAGTGTGTCGATCCTGTTGTTGTTGTCGATTTCCATCGCGTCGAACGCGTCGTCCACCTCTTTGGCCGTGAATTTGTCGCCCCAGGTCATCAGAGCATGTCTGAATCTGTCGCCATCAATGGTGCCACCTTCGTCAAATGATTTGAATGCAGCAATGACGACTTCATCGTCATCAGAACCGCCGGAGTCAGCCATGCGGTTACCGAAAAGACTGAGTAGTTGGGTGAAATTAATTGGTCCAGATGCTTCGCCGATCATCTCTTCCAATTCTTTTTCATTGGCGAGTTTGCCTACGGCGTCGAAGGTGGCCCTCAGATCGCTCTTGCCGATTATACCGTCCTTGTCGTGGTCCATGAGTTGGAAGGCCTCCTTGAATTCGGCGACCTGGTGCTGGGAGAACATGGAGAATACGTTGGAGCCTGAGCGTTTGGCCTTCTTCGAAGAGCCTTTGGAGGAAGCCCTTGATTCCCTGGTCGGTTCAGGCGCTGCAGCTGGGGCAGCTTCCGCTGCTGGTGCCTCTTCCTTCTTCTTGGTCTTCTTAACCTTCTTTTCTTTGTCAGCCATTGTGAATTGAATACAGGGGGCTCCTAACGATA
>NZ_RYZK01000041.1 GCF_003990645.1 Shimia sediminis | reverse complement strand
ATGGCTAAGGAAAAGTTTGAGCGGAGCAAACCGCACTGCAACATCGGCACCATCGGTCACGTTGACCATGGCAAGACCACTCTGACCGCGGCGATCACCAAGCAATATGGTGACTTCAAAGCCTATGACGAGATTGACGGCGCGCCGGAAGAGAAAGCCCGCGGCATCACCATCTCGACCGCGCACGTCGAGTATGAGACCGACGCGCGTCACTACGCCCACGTCGACTGCCCCGGCCACGCTGACTATGTGAAGAACATGATCACCGGTGCCGCACAGATGGACGGCGCGATCCTGGTTGTGAACGCCGCAGACGGCCCGATGCCCCAGACCCGCGAGCACATCCTGTTGGGTCGCCAGGTTGGCATCCCTGCCATGGTCGTGTTCATGAACAAGGTTGACCAGGTTGACGACGAAGAGCTCCTGGAGCTGGTCGAAATGGAAATCCGCGAGCTGTTGACCGAATACGGCTATCCTGGCGACGACATCCCTGTCATCGCGGGTTCGGCCCTGGCGGCTCTGGAAGACCGTGACGCCAACATCGGTTCGGAAAAAATCGCTGAGCTGATGGCGGCTGTTGATGAGTTCATCCCGCAGCCTCCGCGCGCGGTTGACGAGCCGTTCCTGATGCCGATCGAAGACGTGTTCTCGATCTCGGGCCGCGGTACCGTTGTGACCGGCCGTGTTGAGCGTGGTGTTGTGAACGTTGGTGACGAACTGGAAATCGTCGGCATCAAGGACACGCAGAAAACCACCTGTACCGGTGTTGAAATGTTCCGCAAGCTGCTGGATCGCGGTGAAGCCGGCGACAACATCGGCGCCCTCCTGCGTGGTATCGACCGTGAAGCGGTTGAGCGTGGCCAGGTTCTGTGCAAGCCGGGTTCGGTGAACCCGCACACCAAGTTCGAAGCCGAAGCCTATATCCTGACCAAGGATGAAGGTGGCCGTCACACGCCGTTCTTCGCGAACTACCGTCCGCAGTTCTACTTCCGCACCACCGACGTGACCGGCAC
>NZ_RYZK01000040.1 GCF_003990645.1 Shimia sediminis | reverse complement strand
GCACATTTTTATTATTAATATTTAATATTATTGCACTCTATTTACACTCCTTACGTCCCACTATAGACGATAATAAAGCTTGGTAGGTATATCTATACACAGAAAAGACATCATAAGTATTACAAACTAAGGGCAAGTTATTATTTCACTTTTTTGTTCTCACAAAAACACACGAACGTCCTGCAAAAAACGAAACAAATACATACGGGTCAGCACGCGCGACGGCGACGATGTTCTTTTCCTTTTAGAAAAATAGATTGATGGTGCTGCTGTTCTTTTTTTCGTCTTTTTTTGTTTGTTTTGTTTTTTATTTTTTGTTTTGTTGTCTTTTTAAGGTATCGTAGTAGGTTTGGGGGCTTAGTAAGGGCCGGATTTGCCGGGGGGACCGTAACTGGAAGACACTCCTCCACCTCCACCACTAATGCCACCGCCAATACCACCCCCGATGCCGCTGCCAATACCGCTGCCACCACCGAGTCCACCGCCATGTCCTCCTCCAAATCCACCTCCGGATCCACCTCCAAATCCGCCGCCTGCACCGCCGCCAAATCCACCTCCAGCTCCTCCTCCGAATCCTCCTCCAATTCCGGTACCGCCACCACCACCGCCTGCTTCTTTCTGTGTCTTATATCTGATGAAGTAGACCTCTGGTTTGCTGGGTTGTGTGGGCGCTGGAGTTGGAATGTTGATTTCAGGAGCTTCGTCTGGTTTCTTGACCAAAACATAGACCAAAGTCTTTTCTTCGTTTTGGGGTTGAACTGGGATTACTGGGGCTGTTGGTGCAGGTGGACTTGGGGCCTTGATGAAAATGATTTTGTAATGTTTCTGGGCTTGTCCAACGGAAATGGGCCTTTGTGGTCTGAATTCTTCAGGTTCTGGGGGTGGCACGTGGACGTAGATGTGTTTCTGGACAGTAACGCCACCGCCTCCTCCGAAACCTCCACCACCACCACCACCTCCAAAGCCTCCTCCAGAACCACCTCCGAATCCGCCTCCAAATCCGCCACCTCCACCTCCGCTAAGTCCGCC
>NZ_RYZK01000004.1 GCF_003990645.1 Shimia sediminis | reverse complement strand
ACGACCGACAGCAATCACAGCTTCAACATCGCGCCGAACCTGTTGAACCGGGACTTCCTCGCTAACCGCCCATTTCTGATTGGGCGCATCCGCGTGAAAGTCGCGGTTCAGCAAATTCGGCGCGATGCTGAAGGCATGGTTGCTGTCTGTAGTCACCTTGTATTTCTTCGACCGTTCGACACGTATGCCATTCTCGCGCATCAATCGGCCGACACGGCGGTGGCCAATGTTCAGCCCCAACTCTTTTAGCTCTTCGGTCATCCGTGGGCGGCCATAACTGCCCAGGCTGAGACGGGATTGTTCCTTGATGTGGGCCAGAACGATCATGTCGGTTCGCCGCCTTTGACTGGCAGGTCGGCTGCGATAAGCGCGCAGGCCACGGGAACTGACATCCAGCACGTCACACATCCGATTGGTGCAAAAGGCGTGACGGTGTTCTTCGATGAACCTGAACCTCATGGCTTTTGGCCCGCGAAGAACTGCGTTGCCTTTTTTAGAATCTCCCTCTCCTCCTTGAGAATGCGGTTCTCCCGTCGAAGTCGCTCATTCTCACGAGCAAGGTCCAGATCCTTGTCGGATACCACATCGGTGTCGCGATGTGCCGTAACCCATTTGTTCAGCGTCGAAACGCCAACGCCCAGATCAGATGCCACCTGTTTGCGTGTTAGCCCGCTTGTCAGCGCGATCCGCACCGCATCAGCCCGGAACTTGTCCGTTCGTTTCAGTCCCACAGTTCGTCTCCTTTGCTGCAATAAATGCTATCAAAGGAGCGGCAACAAACCGGGGCAGGTTCAGAATGGTCCAGTGTCCCTGCCGCGTACAGCCGCTTGGGAGTAAAGGGGCAGATCGCTAACCCTCATCACAGCTGCAAAACCAGCCAGAGCCGCAGTGCCCGAACTCTTGACGTACAATGTCGATCTCAATGCCAAGGCGATCCGGAACGGCTCTGACTTTTTCTTCTCATAGTGCTGATCACAAGGGATGTTTTGGATGCCTTTGACGGTTTTCCCGTCAAGGTCGACGTGCCTGGCAAGTCAATGACTTGGGTTTGATCGATTGACCCATTGGACCAAACGTTTGTTGTGTCTGTCCAGACGCGCCATCAAAACATCGATACTCGCGTTTTCATCGCGCAGGAACTCCATGAAACACATGTTCGCGTTATTGTAGAGAATGCTGGCAAATTCGGTCGGAATGATCGAGGTATCCAAAAGATTTTCATCCTGCAATCGACGCACCATTGCCAGGTATTGCCGCTGCATTTTGGATAGGCACTTTTGGTACTCAATAGCGAAATGAGACGCCGGTTCACGCATGAATGCCGCAATTGCAACACGCCACATTTCCCGCGTAACGCCCCCCTCAATTTCGTGGAAATAGCATCGCGTCAGTTCATTGACGGCAGATTCGGCGTCCGAAAATGGATTGGAGAGAGCTGTGCTGCTGAACGAAAAGGCAATGTCAAAGTCGTCAACGATTACCGCCAGCAGCAAGGCATTCTTGGTTTTGAAATAGGTGTAGACCGTGCCGACCGATACATCGGCGCGTTCTGCGATTTCTTCAAGCTTTACAGCGTCGTAACCGCGCTCTCGAAACATTTCCAAAGCAGCCTTGAGCATGCTCTGTCGGCGCTTGTTCTTTTGTCTTTCTCGTAGACCCGTCATACCCAACACTTACGTATTTCTAAGCTCGAATGCAATATTATAGTTGACTTCAATTATTTTCATCCTGTTTCATTGCCGAATGGGAAGACCACCCGGTCTGCCCGTGCTGCAACTACGGATGGCATAGACAACATGATCGAGATTTCGGGGCTGACAAAAACCTTCGGGTCCGGTGACAGTGCGTTCACGGCTCTCAAGGATGTCACGGTCACCATTGAGGAGAATGAGTTTTTCACGCTGCTGGGACCGTCTGGTTGCGGAAAGACAACTTTGCTGCGGTCCATTGCAGGATTTGTCGACCCGACCACGGGTAGCCTGACCATCAATGGTGATGACATCTTGTCCAAGGCGCCTTTTGATCGTCCGGTCAATACGGTGTTTCAGAGTTATGCGCTGTTTCCGCATATGACGGTTTCAGAGAATATCGGATTTGGCCTGGAGATGCAGAACCGACCCAAGTCCGAGGTCCAATCCATCGTTCAGGAAATGCTGGAGTTGGTGCAGATGACGGCATTGGCGGATCGCATGACCAGCCAGATTTCCGGGGGGCAACAGCAGCGTGTAGCTTTGGCGCGGGCGCTGGCGCCGAAACCCAAGGTCCTTTTGCTGGATGAACCGCTGTCTGCGTTGGACTTCAAATTGCGCAAAGAAATGCAGATCGAGTTGAAACGGTTGCAGCATGAAACCGGGATCACTTTTGTTTTCGTGACCCACGATCAGGAAGAGGCATTGACCATGTCGGACCGGATCGCCGTTATGAATGGGGGGCGGATCCTGCAGATCGGCGGGCCCCGCGAAATCTATGACCACCCGGCAGAGCGCTTTGTGGCGGACTTTATTGGCGACACCAATTTTGTCAGCGCGGACTTGCAGTCAGTAGAGGGAGAGGCGGCTGAGATCGTCCTGCCATCCGGCAAAGCCATTCAGGCGCGAAGTGTCACAGGGGGAGCGACATCGGGAAAAGTGACCATTGCCGTGCGCCCCGAGCACGCAACCTTGACAGCACCCGGTGCTCTGATTGATGGAACTCTGCAAAACATTGTCTATTTCGGCACCGACACTCACTACCACATCGAAACCGACGCGAATTCCACATTCGTCATTCGGCGGCAAAATCAGCCCGACGCTGCCGAAAGTCAGAAGATTGGCGACAAGGTTGGCATATCGTTCAATCCCGGCGTCGCTCAGGTTTTGAGGGACTGATCGCGATGTCGAGCGAAACCCAATCCTCCCGCAATCGCTGGCTGTTGCTGTCACCCGCCCTGGCAATCCTGACACTGGCTGCGGCCGGACCACTGCTGATCGTTGTGGTGTATTCTTTCCTGACGCCTGGAGATTACGGCGGTGTTATCTGGCAGTTTTCAACAGATGCCTGGTTCAACGTGGTGGCCGAGCGGGATTTCTTTGATGAAACCATCGGACTGTCAGATGCGCACCTGTCGATTTTCTGGCGTTCGGTACGCTTGTCATTGTTGACCACGATCGTGGCCTTTCTGGTGGGCTTCCCGACCGCGTATTTCATTGCCACCCGCCCGGAAAATCAACGCAATATCTGGATGTTGCTGATCATGGTGCCCTTCTGGACCAACCTGTTGATCCGCACTTTTGCAGTGATGGAAATCATCCGAAACGAGGGCGTTATCAACAGCGTTCTGGTCGGTGTCGGTCTGGTTGACCAACCCATACAGATGCTGTTCACCGATTTTGCTGTTACGCTGGGGATGTTTTATGTCTACCTGCCGCTCATGGTGCTGCCGATTTATGCCAGCATGGAGCGTATGGACTTCTCGCTGGTCGAAGCCGCCTTTGATCTCTATGCGACGCGCTGGCGGGTGCTCCGCAAAGTCATTTTCCCAATTGTAAAACCGGGTGTTGTGGCGGGGTCCATCCTGGTCTTCATTCCCTCTCTTGGGGCCTATGTCACACCGCGTGTCTTGGGTGGTGGCAAGAATCTGATGATGGGCAACCTGATTGAATTGCAATTCGGGCAGGGCCGCAACTGGCCTCTTGGGGCGGCTCTGTCCATCACGCTCTTGGCCATCGTGATGGTCGCGCTGATTTTCTATGTGCGTTCCGCCGGAACCGAGGAGACTCCCCATGGCTAGATCTCGTGCCTTCGACGTTCGCCGCCAGTCTGGTTTTGCCTTTGTTGCCCTCAGCTGTTTTGTGTTGCTGTACCTGCCAATCATCCTGCTGGTAGTCTACTCTTTCAACGCTGGAACCAGCATCGCTGTCTGGGAAGGATTTTCCTGGCAATGGTATGTTTCCGCTTGGCAAAATGAAAAGGTGCAAGAGGCGACAATTCTGTCTCTGATCATTGCTACTTGCGCATCGATTGTCGCAACCTCGGCTGCGGTGATGGCCGCCTTGGCCACGACGCGCACGTCAAAATTCCGCGGCTCCGGCCTTGTTTTTGCGATGATCAATCAGCCTTTGATGATCCCGGAAATCGTGACTGCCGTGGCGCTGTTGATCTTCTTTGCAATGATCAAGGTTGCAACAGGGTATACCGGGATTTGGTACCTGATCATCGCGCACTCGGCGTTTTGTATCCCGTTTGCCTATATGCCGATCCGTGCGCGGTTGCAGGGTATGGATCTCAACCTGGAGCAGGCTGCCGCCGACCTCTACGGCCGCCCGTGGCAGGTATTCCGGCGGGTGACGCTGCCACAGCTTTGGCCGGGAGTGTTGGCCGGGGCGATGCTGGCTTTCGTGATTTCTCTGGATGACGTCGTGATCACCGAGTTCGTCAAATCCGCAGGCCAAGACACTTTGCCGACTTACATGTTGGGCCAACTGCGCCGGGTTATTACGCCGGAAATCAACGCTATCTCAACCGTATTGCTCGCGATCTCCGTTGCTCTGGTGGTCGCGTTCTACATGCTTTCACAGAGCAAAAAACAATAACTCAGGGAGAAACTTTATGAGAACACTCGTAACATCTTTGGGCCTTGCGGCAACTCTTGCACTGCCTGCATTGGCAGATGGTGAACTCAACATCTACAACTGGGGAAATTACACCAACCCCGAGTTGATCGAGAAGTTCGAGGCTGAGACCGGCATCAAGGTCACAATAACGGATTTTGACAGCAACGACACCGCGCTGGCCAAGGTCAAGGCCGGTGGACACGGGTTCGACATCGTCGTTCCTTCGGGCACTTACATTCCGATCTGGGTCGGTGAAGGCCTGCTGATGGAAACCAATCCCAACCAGATGGAAAACTTCAAGCACATGGATCCACAGTGGGTGGATGTGGCCTTTGATCCAGGCCGCAAATACTCGGTTCCGTGGCAATGGGGAACTGTGGGCATTACGGTCAACACCGCTGTTTACGGTGGCAACCCGCACACCGCAGCGATGTTCCTGGACCCGCCGGATGAGTTGAAGGGCAAGATCAACGTCGTTCCTGAAATGAATGACGTGATGTCGCTGGCCATTTACTATCACGGTGGCACACAGTGCACTGCGGACAAGGCCATTCTGAAACAAGTGCGTGACACGCTGGTTGAAGCAAAGCAGCATTGGCTGTCGATTGACTACGGCACCATTGAGAAATTCGTGAAAGGCGATTTGGCTGCTGGCGTGAACTGGAATGGAGCTTCGTTCCGGGCGCGGGCTCAGAACCCGGACATCATTTTTGGCTACCCACAAGAAGGGTATCCGGTTTGGATGGACAACGTCGTGGTTCTGTCCGACGCAAAGAATGCCGAGAACGCGAAAACCTTCCAGAACTTTGTGATGCACCCGGAAAATGCCGCTCTGATCTCGGCATTTGCGCGCTATGCCAACGGGATTGCAGGCTCCGAAAAATACATGCCGGAAGAAATGGCAACGGCCCCCGAGGTGGTGATCCCTGATGATCTGAAGGCAGCAGCCTATGTGGCCGAAGTCTGCCCCCCGGAAGTCACCAAGATCTACACCAAGATCTGGACCGAACTGCAAAAGTAAGACTACCGACAGGTAGACGGGATGCCCGGTTGCGGGCATCCCGAACATTGGAGAAAAAAATGCCTGATATCGTCATCCTCAATGGGCGGGTCATCACCTTTGATGGTCCGGACGCCGAAGCCTTGGCCATAACTGGCGGCACAATCACCGCCGTTGGCACAAACGCCGAGATTCGTGACCTAGCCGGAAGTGCCCGTGTGATTGATGCGCAAGGCGGCACAGTACTGCCTGGTTTCATCGACAGCCATGTTCACCTGTTTGGTGGCTCTGCTGAATTGGACTTCCTCAACCTGCACGGTGTCCGTGGCGCTGAGGCTTTGGCAAAGGCCGTGCGGCCCTATGCTGCGTCCCGTCCGGATGACAAGCTGCTTTTCGCCTGCTCAATTGACTACAGCATGATGGGGGATCGGGGTATCACCCGTCACGATCTTGACGCGGCAATGCCAGATCGTCCCTTTGCGGCCTGCACGGCAGACCACCACACCGTTTATGCAAATACCAAGGCCCTCGAGATGGCTGGTCTGATGCATGGTGCTGATTGTGGGGTAGGGTCAGAAGTTGTCATGGGCAAGGATGGTCTGGCCACCGGCGAGTTACTGGAAGCCGCCGCATTTGAACCGATCCTGGCCATGACCACTTTTGGCGGTCGCGAAATGTTGGGCATGGTCACCGGTGCCGACCCGGTGCCGATGCCAGATGCGCAAACCCGCGCCATCGACAAGGCCGCGATTGCAAAAGGCTACAAGCATTGCGCGTCCATGGGCATCACAGGCCTGCACAACATGGATGGAAACTTTTATCAGCTCGGGTTGCTGTCCGAGATGGAAAACGAAGGCACTCTGTTGTGCCGCACCGAGATCCCGATGCATCTCAAACACACTGATCCGGTTGAGCGCGTTGACGAGGCCGCCGAGATGCGGGCTCAATACAACAGCGATATGGTCTGGTCCAGCCGGGTCAAGATGTTCATGGATGGTGTGCTGGACAGTCGGACGGCTTACATGTTGGAACCCTATCCCGGCACCGACACATGCAGCGAACCCTTGTTTACAGATGAGCAGTTCAAACAAGCCTGTATCCGGGCGGATGCGATGGGCCTGCAAATTGCTGTGCACGCCATCGGTGATGCGGCCGTGCGCCAAACGTTGGATGGGTACGAAGCCGCCCAAAAGGCCAACGGCGTGCGCGACAGCCGCCATCGGATTGAGCACATTGAGACGATTCACCCAGATGACCTCCCTCGGCTGAAGCAGTTGGGAGTTGTGGCGTCCATGCAGCCTTTGCATTCGCCCTTGGGTGGTTTCTTTCTGCCGCCCTATGAACCCGATGACATTCTTCACGCCCACCAGATCAAAACTGCGTTTCCTTGGAAGATGGTTAAGGACTCGGGGGCGGCGTTGATCTTTTCGACGGATTGGCCGGTGGTGCCGGTCGACGTGATGCCGACGATCCAGGGCGCTGTGGCTGGCGCAAAGCTCCCCGATATCTGGCCTGATCAGCGCATTGGATTGCGTGACGCGCTGGCAGCATACACGCGAGACAATGCCTGGGTCGAATTCAACGAACATCGCAAAGGCCGTTTGAGCGCCGGTATGATGGCTGATGTTGTCGTGCTGGACACCGATCTGGAAAGCATTCCGGCACAGCATTTAGGGGCAGCCAAGCCCGTGGTGACGATCTGTGGCGGGCGGATCACATACCAGGCCTAATCCCGGCTCATGACAGGAGGTGTTATGTCCAAAAGTTACAAGAACTCGGAAATGGCACCTCCCATTATGGAAGGTGCTCCGCCCCCACCAGATCAACGCTTGCCGCTGATTGACTGGGACCGTCCTCCGTGGAACCGTTGGGCGTTTCAACGGGTGCAGCAGTTTCTGCCCACCGCGCCGATCCGCAAGGGGGCAAAGGCCTCGCTTTTGCCGGTAGAATTGCAAGACATCGGTGACCTTACCTTTGAAACCGAAAATGGTTCAAAAACCATCGACCAGTTTCTGGATGACACCTATACCGACGGCATGCTGATCATGTTGGACGGCAAGGTGATCTATGAAAACTATTTCAACGGTATGGATCAGCGCACGCTCCACTTGGCCCAATCCGTGTCGAAGTCGATTACAGCAACGGCGGCAGCTGGTCTGATCGATACCGGGCTGATTGATCCGCAGGCGCCCATCACGGACTACCTGCCGGAGCTGGCACAGACCGCGTGGAACACCGCCACTGTTCAGCATGTTTTGGATATGAGCACCGGCGTTTCCTACGAAGAAAGCTACGAGGTGCGCGACAGCGACATTGGCAAAACCGATTTCGCCAGTGGCTGGAAACCCGCGCCCCCTGAAACGGATACGTCGGATTGGCCAAGCTGCATTTGGGAGCAAATCCTGACTTTGAAGACAAAAGAAGCAGAGCACGGGAGCAGGTTCCTCTATCGCTCGATTGAAACCGATGTACTTGCGCACGCCATGGAGCGTGTGACCGGCCAGCGATTGCCACAGATCCTCTCTGAGCGGCTCTGGGCTCCCATGGGGGCGGAGGAGGACGCGAACATCACGGTGGATGCTTCCGGCTACGGCCTTGCCTGTGGCGGGATCAGTGCCTGCTTGCGGGACTTTGCACGCTTTGGATTTGCGATGCTCAACGACGGTCAGGTGGGCGGCAAGCAGGTTATCCCGCAAAGCTGGATAAACGACACACGAAACGGGCCGCATGGGCTCTTTAACGATGACGGCCGAAACTACTTTCCCAATGGAGCATACCGCAACCAATTCTGGATCGAAGATCAAGACCGAGAAGGGCACCTGTGTCTGGGTGTGTTCGGACAGACCATCTACATCTCACCCGAGCGTGGCATGGTTGCGGTAAAGCTGTCCACTTGGCCCGACTTTAGAAATCCAGAGTTTCTCAGGGAAACGCTTGCCGCATTCCACGCCATTTCACGTGCATTCGGACACTCAGGATAACAGGAGAAATCTCGTGACCAAAACCGATCTCGCCTATTTGCCCGCCTATAAGACACTTGAAATGTTCCGGGCCAAAACCCTGTCGCCGGTTGAACACATGCAAGCTGTTCTGGATCGCGCCAGCGACGTTGAGCCAAAAATCAACGCATTCACCTACACATACTTCGATGAGGCGATGGACAAGGCCAGAAAGGCCGAGGCCAAATATGTCGCGGGTAAGCCGGCTCGCAAGCTCGAGGGTCTTGCGGTTGGCATCAAGGATGAAAGCGAAATCAAAGGCCTGCCTACGTCAAACGGCTCATTGGCGATGAAAGACTACGTGGCCGAGCACACGTCTCCGGTGAATGAACGTATCTTGCGGGCCGGTGGGATAGTTCATGCGCGAACAGCGACGCCTGAGTTTTCCTGCACGGTGACAACCCACAGCAAGCTTTGGGGGGTAACCCGAAACCCGTGGAATTTGGAGCTTAGCCCCGGTGGCTCTTCCGGTGGTTCTGCGGCGTCGCTGGCTGCGGGGACATCGGCGCTGTGTTCGGGTTCGGATATTGGGGGATCAATCCGCATTCCGTCCTCGACCTGCGGGCTTTACGGTCTCAAGCCCACATTCGGTCGAAATCCGGCGGACTCGCCATTCAATCTGGATCACTATGCTGTTGATGGCCCGTTGGCACGGACCGCCAGGGACATGATCTTGTTGCAGAACACGATGTGTGGACCACATCGAGACGATATGGTGTCTCTGCGACCAAAGCTGACCATTCCGTCCAACCTCCAATCGATCAAGGGGTGGAAAATCGCTTACTCTTCGAACTTGGGTTTTTATGACGTGTCCGAGGACGTGCGTGAAAACACCGAAACTGCCCTTGATGCCTTCCGTTCCGCTGGGGCTGTTGTCGAAGAGGTGGATATCCCCTGGACCTCTGACATCCTGCAAGGCGCGATGCAGCACCTTGAACATCTTTTTGGCGGCTCGCTTGCACCCTTGGTGGAAGAGAACCCCGATATATTCATGCCCTATACAAGGGCGATGGTTGACGGCGCAAAGGCCTCGAATGCGGGACTGTTTCTGGAGGCCGGCGAGATCGCCAACCGGATGTACAGCGCTTTGAGCAAGATGTTTGCTAAATATCGCCTGCTGGTTTGCCCCACGACAGCCTTGCCGTCGGTTCCGGCGGATAGCGATGGTGTCACAACACCGATCTTCATCAACGGCAAGCAGGTACATCCGTTGCATGGCTGGATCATGACGGTGCCTTTCAACATGCTCTGCCGCTGCCCGGTGGTTTCTGCGCCATCTGGGATAGGAGCGAGCGGTGTTCCGACGGGCATTCAGATTGTCGGCCACACCTACCGGGACCAGGATGTTTGCCGCGCCGCACTGGCATACGAAACTGTTCGCGGTGAGGGGTTTGTTGGCGCTGATGACCTTCCGGCAGTGGGTCTTGGGTAGCGCAACCTGCGCACGCCACATGACCCCAAATCCACAAGGCAATCGCAACGGCCATATCGATACAGGTGAGTAACGCTGGCGAACCAGCCTAAGCCTACCTGCCTGTTTTGAGTGATCCGCGGACGCGATCGGTTAAGCCGCGTCGTCGAAATCGCGTCTGAGCACTCCGGATGCTATGTCTTGCATGCTGTAAGCCACCTTATTCACGCGCGATCTTGCGGCCTTGTTTGTTGTGAACACATCATGGCCTCTTGTCTCGAATAGGCCGCAGATGCGCAAAGAACGGTTCTTCTTGCTAAGCGGAGCCTGTAACTGCGTCTCTGGATGGATTGTGTCGTCAATACCAAACCGGTTCAGGGTGCTATTGGCTGGCAATCTCGGGTCGCGGACGAGATGCCAGCTCAACAGCAGCGTTCTTTCCGATACCCGTCATACACAAAAGTTGTGTAATGATCTGGTTTTTGCTTCCAGGAGGGACATTGTCGTTGGTAATGGCAAGGGCCGCTCCGATCAGTGCATGGGTGGTCAATCTCCAGACCAGTTCAGCGTCAGACACCTGAAAACGACCAGCCTGCGATGCGCGCCTTAAATCACGGATTGCGAAAGGGCCCATCATTCGGAACATCGCATCGGAAATGACTTCCGAGCGATGCAACAGCTGCTTCCAGTGTGCATCCCCTGTAGCTGTATCCAGCACAATTCGAATGCCATACGCATAGACCTGTGCGGGATCTTCAAATGTATCGGTGACTTCTTCAATTCTTAGGGCCAGATCGTGCATTAACGTTTCGAGCACGGCGATTGCCAGTTCATCTTTTGATTTGAAGTAGCTGTAAACTGTGCCCGCGCCAACGTCCGCTCTTTCAGCGATTTCCAACATCGTCGCCGCGTCGACCCCACGCTGTGACATGACTTCTCTGGCGGCCCCTATCAGTGCCTGTCGGTTCCGACGCTGACGTTTGGCAACTCGGCCCTCTTTTACTGGCATTGGCTTGCTCATTATGACGTCCGTCTGGTGGCAATCGAATCATATTCATTTTTGAACTCGGCAACAACTTCTTTCATCTCGCTGAAGAAAGGGGAACCCCTAAGTCTGTTTCGTTATCTGAGGGGAGACTCAACACAAAGTGATTAAGCGTACGGTGCATCCCACTCGAAACAAAAGGGAAAAGTGGGTCTCAATCGGTACAGATAGCGTCACAGCACTTGAGTTTCGGCCAAACTTGACGAACGTTCGAAAACGATTTAGCGTCAAGTCAAGTTAACACACCGGTCGCCGAGCTTTTCACAGGCGCTGGCCGAACCGTCAGGGTTTTAGGAGGAGACTAAGATGACCCATCCCGCGAACAGCAGTGAGTTTGATACTGATGTAGCAATTGTAGGTGCTGGTCCCGTTGGTACTATGCTGGCCATTTTGTTGGGCCAGAAAGGCAAGAAGGTCACTCTGATCGAGCGATGGACCACGCATTACGGTCTTCCGCGTGCCGTCACTTATGACCACGAGATTGCCCGTATTCTTGCATCGCTAGGGATCGATTCAGAAACCGATCCAGCGATCAATTTTCACGATGAGCTTTACTACTGGCGCAACCGGGATGGTCAGAACCTGCAAATTGTTGACTGGAAAAGCCAATCGGCCAGCGGCTGGCGGGTGCGTTACTGGTTCAACCAGCCTCTTCTGGAAAAGCGTTTGCTGAAAATCGCTGGCGACATCCCGGAGGTAACAGTCTTGCGTGGTTGGGATGGTGTGGCGCTGGATCAAGACAGCGCTGGTGTTACCTTGTCGATCAAACAGAACCCGGAAGAATATGGGCCCGATGGTGACCGCAAAGTCATTCGCGCCAAATTCGTTGCTGGAACCGATGGGGCGAATAGTTTTGTGCGCGAAAGCCTTGGTATCGAAAACGAAGACAAGGGGTACTTCTTTGACTGGCTCATTCTGGATATGGTTCCAGGCTTTGATTACTGTGCGTCACGTCCGCAAGACCCGGCACAATGGCAACTGTGTGATCCCAAGCGCCCGACAACGATTGTTCCCGGCGGACCGGGTCCTATTGAAGGCGGTCCAGACCGCCGCCGTTGGGAGTTCATGGTCCTTCCAGGTGAATCCGTAGAAGACGTCCAAAAAGAAGAAAATGCCTGGAAGTTCCTAAAGCCTTGGGGGCTGACGCCCGAAAACTCTGAGCTGGAGCGTGCCGCTGTCTATCGGTTCCAGGCCCGGTGGGCGAAGAAGTGGCACAGTGGCCGCTGTATGATTGGTGGTGACGCGGCGCACCTGATGCCGCCCTTTGCCGGTGAGGGCATGTGTGCGGGCTTGCGGGACGCTGTAGCGATGGGGTGGCGGTTGAATGCGATCCTCGAGGGCAAGACAGGCGTCGAAGTTCTGGAGAGCTACTCGTCCGAACGCATTGAACACGCCAAACACTACATCAACTTCAGCCAGGAGTTGGGCAGTATCATCTGCATCAGCGACGAACAAGAAGCGACCAGTCGCGATGCCCACATGATTGCTGATCTGAAAGAGCGGGACGATCAGCCTGTTCCAACAGATATCTGCCACCTTGGCAAAGGCGCATGGTGCGATGAAAGCGCTCATGCCGGGGAGCTTTCTGTTCAGGGGGTTGTTGAGTTCAAGGGCGCCAAAGACCGTTTTGATCAGGCAGTCGGCCAGGGCTGGGCTCTGATTGGCTATGAAGCGGACCCTTTGGCTGCACTGACTGCGGCTCAGCGTGAGCAGCTCCAGAGCTTGGACGGCTTTGGCGTACAGGTTGGGGCTCCAGGCAGCCAGACCGAAGTGATTGACACAGAAGGCACTTACAAGGCTTGGCTGGAGGACATCGACGCCAAGTATGTCTTGGTACGTCCTGATTTCTATGTAGCCATAACGGCGAACACTGCAGAGAACCTGCAATCGCGGTTTGAAAAAGTTATGTCCGCCCTGCACCTTGATACGGCAGTCGCCGTCGCGGCCGAGTGAGGTTGGGCGCAATGGTCTCGGAATTCACTTACAACGCAAATCCAGCCCGGATCGTTTTCGGGCGGGGTGTCTCGGCGAATGTCGCGGCGGAAATCAGCGGGCTCGGCTGTAGTCGCGCACTGGTGTTGTCGACGCCATTTCAGGCGGCAGACGCTAAAAAGTTGGCCGGAGTTCTGGGTTCTCACGCTGTAGGTGTATTTTCAAATGCCGCGATGCACACACCAGTGGGCGTTACGCAAGAGGCAATGGTCGCGTATGAAACGTCCGGAGCCGATTGCGTGGTCTCTTTGGGCGGCGGTTCTACGATCGGGCTTGGCAAGGCAATTGCCTATCGCAATGACGCGCCACAGATTGTGATTGCCACCACCTACGCAGGATCAGAGGTGACACCGATCCTTGGGCAAACCGAGAACGGATTGAAAACAACAATTCGTAGCGCCAAGGTTTTGCCTGAAGTCGTGATCTATGACCCAGAGCTCACTGTTGGGCTTCCGGTTGGTATGAGCGTGACTTCGGGGCTAAACGCGATGGCGCACGCTGTCGAGGCTGTCTATGCCGAAAATCGCAATCCGGTGACGTCCCTGATGGCTATTGAGGGGGTTCGCGCGTTGCGAGAGTCCCTGCCGGCCATTGTTAAACGCCCCGACGATATCGAAGCCCGAAGCGAAGCTCTTTACGGGGCCTGGCTCTGTGGGGCTGTTCTTGGCACGGTCGGCATGGCCTTGCACCACAAGATCTGCCACACGCTGGGTGGAACTTTCGATCTGCCTCACGCGGATACCCACGCGATCATGCTGCCGCATTCCGCGGCGTACAACGCACCAGTTACAGCAAAGGAAATGGCGCCCTTGGCCGAATTGTTCGGCGGGTCCATTGGCGGTGGTTTGTGGGACTTTGCTAAGTCGTTGAATGCTCCGCTTGCGCTGCGCGACCTTCAAGTCAACGAGAGCGATCTGGACCGGGCGGCCGATATCGCGACCCAGAACCCTTACTGGAACCCGCGCCCGATCGAACACCAAGCAATAAGAGAGCTGCTGCAGCGGGCCTTTGAGGGCCGCAGGCCAGAATAGCAGCCAAACAGACACAACGTCAAAATGCATCAGGGAGGAAACCAACATGCTGACACGACGCACACTTCTGAAAACAGGCGCGGCCGCTGGGGTCACGGCCTTGGCCATGCCAGCCTTGGCCAAAAACGCCAAAATCAAGATTGGCTATGTGAGCCCTCAGTCCGGTCCGTTGAGCGCCTTTTCCGAGGCTGACAACTATGTCATTGAACAATTCGTCAAAACCAGCGCGGCCAGCGGGTTGAACGTGGAGGTGATTGTCAAAGACAGCCAGTCCAATCCCAACCGCGCCGCCGAAGTTGCACGCGAACTGATTGTCCGTGACGAGGTCAATCTGATCTGCGTTGCTTCCACTCCTGAAACGACAAACCCGGTTTGTACAATCGCGGAAGCCGAGGAAATTCCTGTGATTTCTTCCGTGGCCCCATGGCAACCTTGGTTCATCGGGCAGCAGGGTAATCCGGGTGACCCCTCCAGCTGGCAGGAATTCGACTACGTCTACCACTTCTTCTGGGGGTTGGAAGACAACGTGTCGGTGTTCCTTAACATGTGGAACAGCATCGAAAGCAACAAGGTGCTGGGTGCACTGTGGCCCAATGACGGGGACGGCAATGCCTGGGCCAGTGGTGTAGGGATGCCTCCGGCCGCGGAGGCGGCAGGGTATCAGCTGATCGATCCGGGTCGCTATCAGAATTTGACGGACGATTTCAGCGCCCAGATCAACGCTTACAAAAACGCGAACGCCGAAATCTTCACGGGCATTCCAATCCCGCCGGATTTTACCACTTTCTGGACCCAGGCCAAGCAGCAGGGCTACAACCCTAAGATGGCGTCAATCGCTAAGGCGCTGCTGTTCCCGGAAAGTGTGCAACAGTTGGGTGATCTCGGCAACAACCTGACTTGCGAGGTTTATTGGACCCCGTCTTTCCCATTCAAGTCGTCGCTCACAGGAGAGAGCTGTGGTGATCTGGCGGCCGGTTTTGAAGCCGCTGCAAAACGCCAATGGACGCAACCGGTGGGCTTCACTCATGCCTTGTTCGAAGTTGCCGCCAACGCAATTCAACGCACCGAAGATCCGACGGATGGAGATGCGTTGGCTGAGGCCGTAGGGTCGACCGATCTCAATACGGTGGTGGGGCATATTGGATGGGGCAAAGATAACCTGCCACCATTTGCCCAGAAGAATGTAGCCAAAACGCCCTTGGTCGGCGGTCAGTGGCGCCGCAAGGACAGCGGTGACTATGAACTGCTAATTGTTGAGAACAGCAACGCGCCCGAAATCCCGCTCGACGGTACGCTCGAAACCCTCAGCTAAATGAGCCGGTGCATCGGGTCAGCGTGACCCGATGCCAACCCCTTTTTGTTCGGAGTTATGAATGTCGATCCTGACGCTCAAATCAGTATCCAAGTCGTTCGGGGCCTTAAAGGTAACGGATAACGTGTCTCTGGATGTCGAGGCAGGAGAGGCCCTTGGTATTATCGGGCCAAACGGGGCAGGGAAGTCGACCCTGTTCAACCTGATTGCTGGTAATATCAAACCGGACGCCGGGCAAGTTCTTCTGGAGGGCGTCGACGTTACGCAGCGGTCTCCGATGGAGCGCGTTCATGCTGGTGTAGGACGGTCTTTTCAAATTCCGCAACCCTTCAATCACCTTAGTGTGTTTGAAAACTTGATGGTTGCTGCACAGTTCGGTGGAGAACATCGCGGACATGAAGCGGGAACTTTCTGCATGTCCATCTTGTCCGAAACGGGCTTGGCCTCCTGCGCACAGGACCTTGCTGGCGGTCTATCGTTGTTGCAGCGAAAACGCCTCGAGTTGGCGCGCGCCATGGCAACATCACCCAAGTTGATATTGCTGGATGAAATTGCCGGAGGACTCACCGACGGTGAATGTGTGGACCTGATCAAGACAATTAGGAACATCCACAGCCAGGGCACGTCGATTATCTGGATCGAGCATGTGTTGCATGCGCTCAACTCCGTCGTCGACCGCCTCATGGTGCTTAATTTCGGCAGGAAACTGATGGTGGGAAGGGTTGATGATGTCATGAACGCCCCCGCAGTGCGGGAAATCTATCTGGGGATTGAAGTATAATGGAGCCAATTTTATCCACTCACGGACTCACGGCCCATTACGGTGATTTCCAGGCCCTGTTTGGTGTCGATATCGACGTTCGACAGGGCGAAACAATTGCCATCATTGGTGCAAACGGTGCCGGAAAATCAACCCTCATGCGAGCGATTACCGGGCTTTTGCAAAATGCACCGGATGCGATCACTCTCAGAGGTGAGGGCATTGGTGCCCTCTCGGCCCCCGAAGTTCTGGAGCGGGGCATATCAATGGTCCCGGAAGGCCGCAGGCTCTTCCCTTCGTTGTCCGTTGAAGAAAACCTCTTGATCGGTGGGCATACAAGAACCGGAAACGGAGTCTGGAACTTGGAAACGGTTTATGAAATCGTCCCGATCCTAAAGGAACGCCGCGATCATCCCGGCACGGCATTGTCGGGCGGCCAGCAACAGATGGTCGCAATTGGCCGTGCGTTGATGTCAAATCCTGACGTTCTCTTGTGCGACGAGCTGAGCCTTGGACTGGCGCCTGTCGTGATCAAAGAAATCTATGCGTCCTTTCCAAAGATTAAAGAACGAGGAGCCTCGGTCGTGGTTGTTGAACAGGATATCGGTCAGGCAATGAAAATCGCCGACCG
Organism: Shimia sediminis; assembly: GCF_003990645.1. GTDB lineage: Bacteria > Pseudomonadota > Alphaproteobacteria > Rhodobacterales > Rhodobacteraceae > Shimia > Shimia sediminis. The sequence goes on along the minus strand of NZ_RYZK01000004.1, from coordinate 395,456 downwards.
CGTTTACTGCATGATGGAAGGTCGGGTCACTTTGCAGGGTCGACCGGACGAGTTGTCTCGGGAAGACATTCACAACGCGTACTTCGGGGTAGCTTCATGATCTGGATCGACACTCTTGTCCAAGGTGTTTTGCTTGGCGGTCTATACGCGCTGTTTGCTGCAGGGCTGAGTTTGGTGTTCGGCGTGATGCGCTTGGTAAACTTGGCACATGGCGACCTAATTGTCTTGGCGGCCTTCGTTATTCTCTCTGTTGCAACTGCGCTAAACCTCAACCCGTTTGTTGCCGCGGTCATTGCAATTCCCGTTATGTTTGCGGTTGGCTGGGTGCTTCAGACCTATTTGTTGAATCGCGTTTTAGGGGACGATATTTTACCACCTCTTCTGGTGACCTTCGGCCTGTCCGTTGTCATTCAGAATGGGCTGTTAGAATTGTTTTCGGCGGATAGTCGGAAACTGACCGCGGGGTCCATCGAGGCTGAATCGGTGTCGCTCGGTGGGGTTACGGTTGGTGTTATGCCGCTGTTGACCTTTGTATCAGCCGTCTTGGTGATTTTTGCCCTCAACCAGATATTTTATAGAACCAAGCTCGGGCGGGCGTTCCGGGCTACGTCTGATGACCGCGAAGCTGTTGGCCTGATGGGAATTCGCCCCAACAATGTCTTCGCGATCGCTACAGGGATTGCGATGGTGGTTGCCACGATTGCAGCTTTGTATCTTGGCATTCGCGCAAACTTTGACCCAAGTATCGGACCTGCCCGTCTGCTCTATGCTTTTGAAGCCGTTATCATTGGTGGCCTCGGCTCACTTTGGGGAACGCTGGCAGGTGGCGTGATCATCGGTGTGTCGCAGGCCCTGGGTGCCGCCATCAATCCCGAATGGCAAATCTTGTCGGGTCATGTCGCTTTTGTCGTTGTCCTTCTTGTCCGCCCGCGCGGACTGTTCCCACGCTCTAAAGACTGAGGTTTTCGCTGTGTCCGATCCAAGGAAAATCACCCGCCTCATTCAACTCATGGGTCTTGCAGGTGTCGTACTTCTGTTTCTCGTACCTGTCATTGGTTCGCGGGCACTGGTACAGGATCTGTTTGGCGTGTTGACGCTTTTGATCCTTGCGCAGAACTGGAATTTGCTGGCTGGGTTTGCCGGGCTGGTGTCCGTTGGGCAACAAGCCTTTGTTGGCGTCGGCGCCTACGCAATGTTTGCTTGTGTCATCCTGCTCGGGATGGATCCGCTCGTCGGCATCGCCGTCGGAGGTGTGGCAGCCATGCTTTTGGCCATTCCGATGGCGTTCTTTTCATTTCGGCTGGCAGGTGCCTACTTCGCCATTGGGACGTGGGTCGTCGCAGAGATAACACGCCTTTGTTTTGCGCAATGGAAAGCTCTTGGCGGGGGAACCGGCACTTCGTTGCCCAAAGGCACAACCAAGACCATGTTCGGTGTGCCGGAGATAAAAAGCTGGCTGGGTGGTAGCTCGTCTGCGGCCTCTGATGCCTTGACCTATTGGCTTGCTCTGATCCTGGCGCTTGCAACGCTGATTGCGGCCTATCTTTTTCTGAAGTCGCGGATGGGTCTTGGGTTGCAGGCGTTACGCGACAACGAAGAGGCCGCTCGGTCAGTGGGAGTAAATCCGACCCGCCTGAAAGCCTGGGTGTTCATGCTGACAGCCTTTGGTACCGGCCTTTGCGGCGCACTTTTGTTCATCCAGATTACCCGGGTCACACCCGAGGCGGCCTTCTCGGTGCTGGATTGGACGGCCTTTGTCATTTTCATCACGGTGATTGGCGGGATCGGCACGTTGCCTGGACCTATAATCGGCGTGATCGTGTTCTACTTCCTGCAAAGGACGCTCGCAGACTACGGCACTGTGTATCTGATCGTTTTGGGCTGCCTCGGGATCGCTGTGATGCTGTTTGCAAGACGCGGGTTGTGGGGGTTGTTCACTGAGAAAACCGGGATTGAGCTTTTGTCACTACGACAGCTGCCTCCCACCGAAAACCAAGCGCGCTGACACACATACAAATAGAGGTATACCCATGTCCAATCTGGTTGATCTTTCAAAAATTGACTACTTCACCGAAGAGTCGTCCGTCGAGGCCGTGCTTGGGCGCAATGGCTCGAATGCCGATGACCGCTTGGTCCAGGTCTGGGGGGCTCTCGTCAAGCACCTACACGCCTTTGCCAAGGAAATTGAACTGCGCCAAGATGAATGGGACCTTGCGATTGATTTCCTGACCGCAACCGGACAAATCTGTGACGAGAACCGGCAGGAGTTTATCCTTCTGAGTGATGTCATGGGGTTCTCGATGCTGACGGATGCGATCAACAATCGCCGCCCCGAAGGCGCGACCGAGAACACGGTGTTTGGTCCGTTCCACGTCGAGAATGCTCCTGAATATGAGATGGGAGCGAATATTTCATTGGATGGGAAAGGCCAATCCTGCCTGTTCGAGGGCCGAGTACTGGATCTTGAAGGAAACCCGGTCGAGGGGGCTCGGGTTGACGTCTGGTGTGACAACGAAGACGGCTATTACGATGTGCAGCAGCCCGGTATCCAGCCAAAATGGAACAATCGGGGGGTCTTCACCACTGGCTCCGACGGCAAGTATTCTTTCAAAGGAAGCAAGCCGGTGTCCTATCCCATTCCTCATGATGGGCCGGTCGGCAAGCTGCTGATCAAACTGGACCGTCACCCGTATCGCCCCGCGCATATGCACTACATGGTCACGGCACCTGGATTTCAAAAAATCGTAACCCACACCTTTGTTGGCGAAGATGAATACCTCAAGTCTGACGCCGTGTTCGGTGTCAAAGCGTCGCTTGTTGCTCCGTTTGTTGAAAACACAGAAGGGGACACGATGTGGCGTTCGCCTTTCGACTTCGTAATGGTTCCAGAGAAAACGGGATCATAAGGAAATGACACAAAAGCCTTGTATCATTTGCGTGGCGATAACAGGATCGCTGCCGCAGAAGTCTGACAACCCGGCTGTGCCGATCACGGTGTCGGAGCAGATCGAAAGCACTCAGGAGGCTTTTGAAACGGGTGCGACCATCGCGCATTGTCATGTCCGGAATGACGATGGCAGCCCAACGTCGGATCCTGAAAGGTTCGGTCGATTGTTGGAGGGGTTGAACCAGCACTGTCCTGGTATGATTGTTCAGTTTTCAACCGGTGGCCGCTCCGGTGCTGGGCATGAACGGGGGGGCAGCTTGACGCTTCGGCCGGACATGGCGTCTTTGTCGGTTGGGTCAACCAACTTTCCAACACGCACCTACGACAACCCTCCAGATCTTGTCGATTGGCTGGCTGCCCAGATGACGGAACACGCTGTGATGGCGGAAATTGAGGCCTTTGACCTCAGCCACATTCACCAGGCTGTTGGGATGAGCAAGGCCGGAAAATTGCCCGGGAAACTGTATGTCCAATTCGTCATGGGGGTGCGGAACTCAATGCCTGCCGACAGGAATGTGTTTGACTATTATGTGAGCACCATGGAGCGGCTGGCGCCCGAGGCAGAATGGTGTGCGGCAGGGATCGGGCGTCACCAACTAGAACTGAATGAATGGTCCGTCGCAGCTGGTGGGCACGCGCGAACAGGACTTGAGGACAATGTCCGGCTTGACCGTGAAACCCTTGCGCCTTCAAACGCTGCGCTGGTTGCCCGTACGGTGGAGATATGCCACCGCCATGAGCGCTCGGTGGCGACTTGGGCAGAGGCGCGGTCGCTTCTTGGTCTCAAGCAGGTGGTTGGTTGATCCGTTGGGTGGCCGGCGCGTGCGTTGGCCACCAACTTCTCAGATGTCCGAAGCCGACCTTTGTCCATAAGATTGAGCTGGATCTGGAAGAATAGGCAACACGTACTGGTCCGCCTCACGACGACAAACAGATACCCAATCATGTATGTTTGAGGCGGTGTATTGTATTATTGTTGTATGGAAATTCTGCTAATGATCGTTCCCACCATAGCGGTTGGCTCATCACGCCGAAATTATTTCGGCAAACTTAAAACGCTCTCAAACGCGCGCTTTTTGCCAGGAAGAACCAAGCCAACTTAGAAAGGGAGAGATCTTAATGTTCAGCAAATCCAATTGGGTAGCCTCAATCGTATTGGCAGCCATGTCGTTCGGGACGGCGGCAAGTTCACAAAGCCTTGGTATCGGTGCCAGTAAGCAAGGCTCGCAGAACTATGCGGCCAATGCCGGCTTCGCAAAGCTTCTGGTTGACGAGCTGGGGTATGACGTTCGTGTCCAGTCTTTTGGTGGCTCCGGACAAACAATGCCTCTTGTCGACAACGCTCGCCTGGACTTGTTGCTTGCGCCTAGCCCAGACTTTTCAGCTGCTGCCGGTGGAACCGGTGCGTTCGAAGGACGACAGCTTGGCAACTTGCGAATCGTCGCCGCGATGGGTGGTTCTGCCTATGGATTCATGGTCAACAAGGCCAGCGACATGACGATGGTGTCGGACTCCAAGGGTAAGACAATCACCTACGGATACACCGCGCAGCCTACGCTCCGACCACAAGTCGATGCGATTCTTGCCGGTGGTGGTTTGAGCATCGATGAGATGAAGCTGGACAACGTACCTTCGGTCCCCAACGGCGTCGATGACCTGATTTCAGGCACGGCAGAGGTCGCCTTCTTCGCTCTGGCAGGCGGTAAGACCCGTGAGGCAGACGCAGCTATTGGCGTTCGCTGGCTTGGCCTGGAAGATACCCCAGAAGCGCTTGCGGGGGTGCGAACCTTCGTGCCAACCGCTTACATCGATACAGTTCCTGCCGGGTCTGCCCCTGGTGTCGAGGTCGATACGAACATGATGTTCTATGATTACGTTCTTTTGGCTGGCGCTCATGTGTCGGACGACACGATCGCTCCGATTGTCGAATACATCCATCAGAACCCGGAAAAAGTTCGCGCCATCTTTAAGACTTTTGCCCGTTTCGATCCCGCAAAAATGGCGCCCGACATGGGGGACCTCGTCTATCATCCGGCTGCGGCGGCTTACTATCAGCAGAACGGTGTTTCGCAGTAGACTTTGCTGAATAGAGAAGAGTGATGAGCGCGACATCAAACACCACCTCACGTGTGGAACTGGTAAACCAAGTTCTGAGAGGGCTCATTGTAGCCCTCTCAGCCATTTATGCGGCCGATCTACATCGTTATGTCGGCGTGCCTGTCTATGATGCGCAGCTCCTGGTCGCGTCCTTCGCTCTTGCCGTTGCTTCAGGGTTTCTGAGTTTTGCGGAAACGACGAAAAACTCTTTTGTGCGGGGCATCACCGCTTTATTTGCAGCGATTGTGCTTGTGACAGGTGCCTTTGTTGCAGTGAGCTTTGTTCAACTATCCATGGATGCTCCGTTTACCCCGCCATCTCTGGTTGCGATCTGCTTTGTCCTGCTTGGTGGATTGTTGCTGCTTCTGCGTCGCGCGGCGGGAACAGGAATTCTTATCGTAGCGCTGGTTTTTATAGCCTACGGGCTCTGGGGGCATCTGCTCCCCGGTGACCTCCAGAGCCGGCAAACCTATTGGGACGAATTGGTGATTTACTTAAGCCTGGATGCCAACGGCATACTGGGCACGGCTTTGAAGGTCGCTGTGGTCATCGTGGTTCCCTACTTGCTCTTTGGCCAGTTTCTCACCAGTTGCGGTGCGGCGGAGTTTTTCAATGACCTTGCGCTGTCGGGGATGGGACGTTTCCGGGGTGGCCCTGCCAAGGTTGCCGTTGCCGCCTCTGCGCTGTTTGGATCAATCTCTGGGTCAGCGGTTGGAAATGTGGTGGGAACCGGCGTTGTCACGATCCCTATGATGAAGAATGCCGGCTTCCAAAGCAGATATGCAGGTGCGGTTGAAGCGGTTGCTTCCACCGGAGGCCAATTGGTTCCACCGGTTATGGGGGCCGCGGCGTTTATAATGGCCGATTTCATCGGCGTGGATTACTCGACTGTAATGCTTGCAGCATTGCCATCTGCATTGCTGTACTACTGCGCTATTTTCATTAATGTTGATCTGACCGCGGCCAAGCGTGGAGTTGCGCAAGTTGATGAAGCGGACATCCCCAGCGGCCGCGAAGCTTTAAAGCAGGGATGGCACTTTATCCTGCCTTTTGCGGTTCTGATTTACACACTGTTTGCGATGCACATGCGCCCGGAACGGTCCGCGATCCTGTCTATTCTGGTTCTTCTGGCTGGCAGCCTTGTGTTTGGCTACAAGGGCAAGCGCATCACCTTTACGCAGATCTGTAGGGCCATCGCGTCGACTGGTCGGTCTGCAATCGGGTTGATAATCGTCTGTGCCGCAGCCGGTTTGATTATCGGCATTTTGAACATTTCTGGTCTCGCTTTTAACCTGACTTTGCACATTGTGACCGCGAGCGGAGGCAGCTTGCTGCTGCTTGCCATTATCACCGCATTAATCTCAATTGTGCTTGGCATGGGTATGCCAACGGTGGGTGTGTACATTCTGCTGGCAACGCTGGTCGCTCCCGCGTTGATCGAATTCGGCGTTCCAGTGATTTCGGCGCATCTTTTTGTGTTCTACTTTGGTCTGATGTCCATGATCACTCCACCTGTTGCTCTGGCATCTTTTGCAGCAGCAAACATTGCACACTCTTCCGCCTGGGAGACGAGCAAAGAGGCAATGAAATTGGCTTGGCCAGCTTATCTCGTGCCTTTCCTTTTCCTGTATGCACCAGGTTTGATCCTGGAAGGAGACCTGATGCTGGCGCTCTGGTCGGTTGCAACGGCGCTGGTCGGAATCTACATGGTCACCGCCAGCTTTGTCGGGTATTTTCTTTGCCCGAGAGGGATGGCAGCCCGGGGAATCCTGGTGGTAGGCGGGATACTGTGCCTTTTACCTGCCGATTTGCATGCTTCAGGGATCTGGACCGACATCGGTGGCTTATGCGTGCTCGGAGCATTCCTGATGATTGCCAGAGGTCGGTTCAGAACCGCCTAATTGCGTCAAGTTTGTCAGAGACTCCCGAGCTTGCGATGCTGGCCGGAACAGTGGACTGCAACACCGATTTCGGTGAAAGATTTGGACTGAGGGGCATGCGGGCGATCACGCTTTGATGGCAGCCGCTGTGGGGGAAGAGGGCACTAGAATAGGTGTCCATCCACTCTTTCCACTTCTTGGCGGGTAAGGCCGTCGAAGGATTTGTTTTTTCGCAGTTGAGGTGTCAATTATGATTGTCTGTCAATTGATGGTACGCCTGCTGACCGGACAGAAGAGGGGGCAGACCTAAAGGGTGCCGACTATGCGGAAGAGCGTATCCTGATGTTGTTGAAAGATCAGGTGATCATCAGCAAGATAGAGATACGATTGTCGTGTTGGGGCGGGACAGCATGTCTTTTTGCCGTCGCCGCCGATTCTTTCGCAATGGGAACCAAAACTCAACGGAACATAACCCCACACAGGCACAGGCATCAGGGTGTAATCTCGAAAATATCCGACAATTTTGAAAGTGAGTTTGGAAAGCTGGCGCTTGCGGCGAGCTTTTCAAGAGCGTTTTGTTTCCCGGTTGTGCCTACGGGTGGCATCGCGTCACGTCAGGCGAGAAGTGACGGTAATCACGCCGGTTCTTTGGTCAGCGCTTCAATCCAGCCGTCAATCCATTCCAGCGCTGCGTCTTCCGGGTAAACACCGGACTTCGCGTCATGTTCCATGCGATCCACCAGACGCTTCGCGCCCAGTTCTGCAAAGATTGCATCAAAGGCCTTGCCTCCGCCGCAAAAGGTTTGCGGATAGTCCATGCTGCCCAATGCGATAACGCCGTAACGCACGGATGACAAATCAGGTCGATCCTTTGTAAGGAGTTCATAAAACGCTTTGCCATTGTCGGGCACTTCGCCTGTTCCGTAAGTCGAGCTGCAGATCACATAGGTATCGCGTGCATCCAACATCTTTTGCGATGCCTTTTCCATGCGAACGACACGAGCCTGGTGGCCGGCCTCTAAAAGCTTGTCGGCAACTTCGTCAGCGACCATTTCAGCCACGCCGCTCATCGACGCAACAAGAACAACAATTTGTTGATTGCTCATTTTTTCCCTTTCGCAAACCCCGTTACTCGGGTTTTGCACTGTCAGAACCGGCCGAACCGGGACGTTTTTCATTGAAGGCTGCTGAGAGGCCCAAGGTAACTTCCTGGGCGGCGGCCTGGACATAAATCGATAGCCGTTCGACCATCTGTGAATTCACTTCATGTTCGTTCAGAACAAGCGTTATGCTGCCAATTACCGATTTGTTGGCTGCGAATATTGGCGCCGCGATTCCGACTTTTCCCAGGTCCAATTGGCCATAGGCAACAACAAGAGAGTCGTTGCGGATCTGTTTCATATTGCGCCGGAACTCTTCCCAAGAGGCCCCAAGACCTGCGGCTTCGATTTCTGCCTCATGATCGGCAAAAATCACCTTGAGGTTGCGCGTGGGAATGTATGCAAGGACCACACGAGAGGCGGCTCCAAGAAACAGGCCCAATGGTCGCCCCCGTTCGTAGGAGAGCACCTTTTCCGGATCAACAAAACCTTCACTATGAACGCACATGACCTGGTGGCGAAATTTTCGACACAACAAGGTTGAACCGCTGTCATCGGTCAGGTCGACCAACCGTCGCATGACCGGTGTCGCAGTTTTCACCAATTGATCTTGGCGCCTGATCATTCTGTCGAACTCGATAATCGCTGGCCCAAGAGTGTAAACTCCTGGGTTCAGAGCTTCGACCAAACCAAACGCGCTGAGGCTGTTGAAATAGCGGTACGTTGAGCTGCTAGACAGTGAAAGGCGTTTCGTTGCTTCTTCAACTGTCCACTCAGGTTCCTCAATGGTGAAAAGCTTCATGACGGACAAGAGTTTATCTGCAGTTGTCATCAAGCTTTTCTCCAGTAATTCGTTGGCCAATATTAGTTAAATGCAGCACGACCTACCAGTCGTCGTCATCATCTGTTTCAGACGTCAGCTCATCTACAATTTCCTGCCACCTATTGCCCGTTGTATCTACAGGCGGATGAATCTCTCCACAATTGCTACAGGTGCGCATTTCTGCGTCACTGTTGAAGGCTTCAGTCGACCGCAAGTAGGCCTGTTGAGGGAGTTCCTCAGCGGTGTCCCACGTGACCCGAGCCACCTCAGACGAGCATTTTTCGCAGTACCAAGCAACAGCCTCAAGGCCGGCGTGTTCAGCCTTGTAGCGGTACTGAATGGTCTCTTCCGAAGGCACCACACGGTGTGGCGTGCGTGCGGGTACATAGATCATTTCGCCCGGTGTGCCATTGATGTAGTTCACGCTGCTATCACGGAACTCAACTTTGGCGGCGCCGGACATCAACACGATCATCGTATCCTTTTCACAGATCAGGTGAAAAGGCTGAATGCGATCGCTGCGGCTGATGTTGGCTTGAGGGTCCACACCCTCCGAGATTGCTGGGTACTCGTCAAAGCAGCCGATCTGCTGAGCGAGTTGGTAAGTCTGGTGAAATCGCCTACGTGGCATCTTTCTATCTCCTCGCTAAATCAAGCGGACGTAGCTTCGATGAGCAAATCACGGCAATGCTCACTTGCTTCGTAGTTGGTGTGGTAGTTAGTCCAGCCCCAAACGTTCATCGGGAACAGGTCATGTTCATGACCGCATTCCGAGCACTTCCGGATCTCGGGGTTTTCGTTGTATTCTTGGCCGAATTCGTAGCTTTTCAGAAGCGTTTCCAACGGAGCATAATAGCCAGGAACAGGGCCGCGGATTTCGTTGTAGTTCACAACATCAAATTCGTGGTCCAGCATTACATTCTGACACTTGTGACAATGGAATGTCAGGCCTTCATGCTGCCGCACGCCCTCTGCGGATTGTCGCTGCACGATAATCATGAGCAACACATTTTCCGGGTCTCTTTCGTTTTCGAAGAACGATCCCACGTGGTGGCTGCGTGGACCAACCATGAGTGTGCCCGTTCTAACCGCCGATCCTTTGGACGCCAGGCAAAGAAAAGTTTCATCAACAGAGTTGGTGTGGTGAAAGTGACCCATGCCCGCCTCTCCCAAGTCGCCCTGGAACAGAGCAATGCCGGGAACAAGACATTCGTCTGTCACGTAAGGAAACGGTGTGGTGAGTGTCGTGTTGGCCGTCCGTGCTGCATGGAATGCATTTGCCGCCAAAGGTGGGCGGTCTGGATCGGGTGGCGCAATTGTCAGCTGGGTGCTGTCTGTGCTCATTGGCTAACGTCCCATTTCGAGTTTCAAATAATGTCCGATTAAGCCCGGTCGGGCCCAATGATTGAACCGAGCTTCCAGCCTGCATCAACGTTACCGTCGATGGTCATCCGGCCAGCCATAAATGCTTCGGTTGGGTCCTTGCTGCCGTCAGAGATCTTGCAGAAGTCACCGAACTTGATGTTCACGACTGTTTCAGCGTCATTGTCTTCGTTGGAAACAACATGAGGAACATTCTTGGCGTCGATATAGATAACACCTTCGTCACCGAAGTTGAACTTGACGGTGTGGCCAAAGCCGCTGTCTTCGCCAACACGTTTGCGCATTTCCTGTGTCATTTCGTCTAGCGTCGGTTTTGTCATCTGGTCTTTCCTCCCATAGAGCGATGTTGTGAGTTTGAGGCGATCTGTGAGACCGTCTTGTTGAAGCAAAAATCGCATATATTGGGAAAAGAGTCAATTGCTGCGGTGAAATTTGTTGTTAAAAGCGAAAAATGATGACATATGATGCTGAAAGATACGTTCCGTAAGCGTGTTGGCTCCTTGGTGCCTGCCTGCGCTGGGCGGAGTTTCTAACTACTGCAAGGGGTCGTTGTGTCCCGGCTGATGAACGAAGGGGTGGAGTTTTGCCACAGAAACGAAAAATCGTGATTGTTGGAGGTGGACAAGCAGGAGGCCGCGCGGCTTTGGCCGCGCGTGTAGCAGATGAATCTGCCGAAATCTCTCTGATCTCCAATGAGTTTTGCGCACCCTATGAGCGCCCAATTCTCTCCAAAGCGATGTTGCTGGATGGGGAGACCAAGCTTCCCTGTGTTCTTGACGAAGTCACGGCCGAATCTCAGGACATCAACCTGCACCTCGGCCTAACAGCGACCGGTATCGACCCGGCCGCCCAAATAGTTCTGTTCGGCGATGGCACCAGCATGACCTATGACAGGTTGATTCTTGCAACGGGCAGCCGACTAAGGCGTATTTCGTTGGAAGGTGCGGATGAGGGCAATGTTCACTATCTGCGCAGCATGGACGACTGCACCAAATTGCGCGGCCAGCTGACCAAGGGCAAAAAACTCGCCGTCATTGGTGGAGGGTTCATTGGCCTTGAGGTCGCGGCAACCGCGCAAAAGCTCGGGTGCCACGTGACGATCATTGAGGCGGGTGAAACTTTGTTGCCCAGGATCGGGTCACCAACGGTCAGCGCGTTTGTACAAAACTATCACACCGAAAATGGGGTCCATTTTCTGTTTGGTGTACAAGCCAAGGCAATGGTCGGCGGCAATCTGCAATTGTCTGACGGGACGTCGCTGCCGATCGACATGATTCTGGCGGGAATTGGGGTTGATCCCGAAACTACATTGGCAGAGTCAGCTGGGTTGGAGGTCGAGAATGGCATCAAAACAGATAGCTATGGGCGGACGTCCGATCCAAATATTTTTGCCATTGGTGACGTGGTGAACCAGATGAACCCTGCCTACAATCGTCACATGCGTTTGGAATCTTGGGAAAATGCCAATATCCAGGGCGATGCCGTCGGCAAGTCAGCGGCTGGGGAAATGACCGAAGTTTCAACAATTCCTTGGTTCTGGTCGGATCAGGGTGATTTGAATATTCAGATCCTTGGTCTCTTAGACCCGGAGCAAGCCTGCGTTGAACGCGCGGGCGAGGAAGGTGGACTTACCCTCGTTCAGCTAACCGAAAACAAAATTCGAGGGGCTGTTACGATAAACCAGGCGCGTGATATGCCACTGCTGCGTAGAATGATAGCGGATCCGAGTTTTCACGGTGACGAAGCCAGTTTCAGTGATGAGGCGGTTCCTCTTCGAAAGATTATGAAATCAGCACGCCGTTAAATGCGCTTTGCGTCTTGCAAAGTGGTCGTGCCTGCGGCTGACGCTGTAAATTGCGGAGCTGTTCCATGAGAGCCGTTCGGCGCTTCTGACCACCGCGGCCTGCATCGCAGCTACACGCGTGTATGGCTGAATAGGCAAGGCTCCGGTTGCCTCTCGCGTTCCGCTCTCGACTCCCGTATTGTGGCCGTTTACCGGCCTTGAGAAACGAGATGCCAATTTCACGGTTGGTGGAGATTTCTTTTCTGCATCTACAGCAGACCACATCACCTTTGCTTCGATACATATTGCGGTGACGGGTGAGATTGCAGCCCTGATCTCAAGGGACCCAATGATGAATGGCGCGGCCCAATCTGTGACGCTTAATCCTGGTGCCAAATGGCTCAAAGCGGGCTCTTACAATAAAGAGCAAAAAGATTGTTCGACTGTAAGCGCGACAATCTCCTTGATTCGTTGGAATTCTGGCTTGGGTATGTATGCGTCCGTTGTCAGCGACAAAGTTGATGAATTCATCTCGATCGAAGCCAAGAAGGCGAGCTGATCCACGCGTACACTCAGGCGTTCTATGCGGGCCTGGATACCAGAAAAAGGCTGAGCAGGCCGACGATGGACAGGGTGAACGGCACCAGTTCTCTGGACAGGATCGTGATCTGGGCATCGTTCAAACCATCGAAGTTGATCCCCAGCAGCCGAGTGACGACGACAAGAGTCAACGTGGTGCAAACCGCTACCAAGCCAGGCTTGAGGAACGAGCGAAAGAAAACACCATAGAGGGCAAACAGCCCCAACCCTAGGTGGAAGCCTCCAAAATCAACCCGAATACTGGTGATACCATCGGGTGCCAGAACGGCCGTCCCGCTGATAACGCTGGGATCCAAAACGCCTGTTACTCCGGCAAGGCACATGATCAAGCCGCACAGAAGCAATGCGGCTCTAGGAACCCACGACAAGGTTTTTCGTGTTTTGGTGGACATTTAGGTTCTCCCAAGTAACGAGACTGCAGATTGGGGGCGGGAACATGCCGCCCCTTTTTGAAAGATTTATGAGGTCAAGTGCCGAACTTTGAATTCTACCCTTGAGGTCGTTTCAGCTACCAAAGTTTGGTACTGGCGGTGTTTCCTGTCAGGCGCCAAAATGGTTTTGGAAAAAGTCCAGTGTCGCGGCTTCGGCGGAAACAGCAGCTTCTTCTGCGCGGCCTGTTCGTCCTAGTCGGGCGAATGCGTGACCAACGCCTTCGTGTACCGTCACCGTGCTTCCGCTTGATTGTTCAACATGGGCTGTGATGGCAGCTTGGGCTTCTGGTGGGCACAGATGGTCATCAGCGCCAAGATGAATCAACAGCGGTGCCTGCGGGCCTGTGCTTGTGTCGAGGTCTTGGCTGATTGCCACAGGATAAAAGCACACGACGGCATCCGCCGCATTCGACGTTGCCATGCGAAAGGCAACGCGGCCACCAAGGCAGTAACCAACAACACCAATTTTACCCTTGAGTTTGCCGTCCTCGCGAAGAAGCGCCGCCGCGGCATCCATGTCGCCCAGGCTCGCTTCCAGATCGAAGCCCTGCATCAAGGTCATTGCCTTGTTGCGATCCTCTTCCAGAGCAGCATTCAGTTCGATACTGCGTTCCTGGCGCCAGAACATGTCAGGTGCAATGACATCGTATCCTTGCTCGGCAAACCAGTCCGAGGCAGCTCTGATATTGTCATTCACTCCGAAAATTTCTTGAATCAGGACGAGTCCGCCGATGGGAGCATCCGATACAGGCCTGCTGCGGTACGCCAAAAAAGATTGACCATCTGATGCTTCGATAGTGATGGTTGTGCTTTCAATTGCCATTGATTTGCTCCGTTTTGCGCGACAATGCGCGCTTAAAATTTAGGGGAGGGAGTTACCCGGTAACGCCTGCTTCTTTGTAGTAACGAGCTGCGCCTGGGTGCAGGGGGATGGGCGAATTTGCCATGCGTTCCGGTACGATCGGATAGCTTAATGGGCTGTGATGGGCTGGAATGTGACGGAATTGCTGTTCGATCACCTCACGTGTCTCAACAAGACACCAAGTCAGCAAATGGGCCAGATCTTCGGGCATGTCGTCGCGCACCAATACCGCAAAGTCAGAGAAGTTCAGAGCAGGCATGTCCTCGGTTTGACCCTCCCAGAAATTCGCGGGGATAACGGCGCGCGGCCAGCCAAACTTGGTCTCCAGCGCGTCAAGCGCAGCGTCTTCGGCGGGCAGAAACACCAATGACCGATTTGCCACTGCATCCCGCCACCAAGGTGTCATGTAGGCTTCTTGCAGCAAGGCATCGACTTCACCGTCGCGCATGCGGAAAACGGACTGCTCGGGTCGGGTGTCCGTGATCAGCTTTCCCCCCCACGATTCCAGAGTGGCTTGATCGATGCCATGCGCCTCAAGGTAACGTGCTGCCGTGTAGCCAATCAGATTTGTCCCGTCATCTTCTGACGTGGCCAGGGTGATTGGCGGTTTTTTTTCGCGCAGCTCTTCAAAAGTGGATACGCCGAACTTTGGATCAATGGCAAACACCATACGGTCTGTTTGCGGAAGAACGGCGAGTGCGCGCAGTCTTGGGAGCGGATTTCCTTCGAAAACTCCCTCGCCAGTCAGCGCTCCGGGTAGCATCTGTACTGGGGTCGCAATGCATAGGTCGACTTCGCCGTTGGAAACCGCAATCGGTGAATCGGCTCCGGCAATCAGGTTCCAGATTGCAACACGCGATCCTTTTTCCGTGCGATCGCAGACCTCCTGACACAGCCAAGAACAAATTCGGTGAAAGTTGGCTTGCCCCCAGTCGCCTGTAAAATTCAGTCGAACACTGCGATCAAGTCTGGGCTCATTTAGCTTGGAGAGGTCAGAGGTCATTTTCGGTCATTTCCTATTTTCATTGCCTATTTATAGGATAGATGTTACATTAGCAATGTCTGTATTCCCATAAAGTGGGAAAAATGGAGAATAAAGTGGCTGATCAGCGTTAGTCTGCTTTCGTGAATTCTACGAGCCATTCCAGCTCGAGCTATAATGGGCATTTGAAATGTATGATCTAAGTGACAGAGGCTATAGAATCGGCTACAAAACAATAGCAGGCTATGTTGATCGCAGAACAGCATGAGCCCTTTGAGACTAGTCATAGTACTTTGCAGCGACTTGAGCGCTCCGAGAAGCACCGAGCAGTACACCCTTCGATAGATCAAAACCAACCAATCAGGAGAAAGAAATGGCGAAACTTGTAGAACTTGATGAGGTCGTAACACTGGCCGACCAACTTGCGACCAGTGAAGGTCCGGTCGTGTTGGTCAATGTTTTTTCCATCGACCCAAAAGACGAAGATGCGCTGATCAAGGCTTGGGCGCATGACGCCGGTTTCATGAAGTCGCAACCGGGTTACGTTTCCACGCAGATGCACAAAGGCCTCGCAGGAAGCGGGAGCTACATGAACTACGCGATCTGGGAAAATGTGGAGTCTTTCCGCAATGCATTCACCAACCCAGAGTTCCAAGCCCGGATTGGACAATACCCCGAAAGCGCGGTCGTGCGTCCGCACTTGTTCTCGAAACTTGCAGTGCCCGGTTTCTGCGTCGCATAGCGATCTCAAAAAAACAGCCAAGGCCCGGAACGTCTGTTCCTCGGGCCTTGGTCACCATGCCGGGCGCGCAACGACCCATCACCTCAAGCGGTGTTTTGCGGGTGCCCGGGCAAATGCTAAAAGGCCCCTGTGTTCCGGCGCTTGGCACGTTCGTTAAATCCGGGCAGGAAAACCGTTGCTATCAACGCCCATTCCAACGCAAATCCGATGCCTGCCAGGACCATCACCCAGTTTTGAGGTTGGAAGGTTCCGAGCGTCAGGATCAGGATCAGGAGCGAGACATCCAAGCCTAGGACAAACATCGAGAAACCATTGTTGCGAAGGGTCTCGATGTCGCGAAGCGTGTGGTCGACATTAAACAATCGCCCAAGGCGCCGCAGGTCAAGCCGCACCTTCACGTGTAGAACAATAAGCCACAATGAGAACAGCCCAACCATGCCCCCCAGCCACGGTGTAACCAATACCTCGATGGGCCCGTAATAGTTCGCGATCAGCCACCCCCCTGAAGCAAAAAGGACAGCGGCCCCGGGCAGGGTCAGCGCATTGTAAGACACAGTCATCACGCGAACAGCGCTGAAATGAGACTCCTGTGTTGCCATGCGACGTGACAGGATGTCCTGAACCAACACGGAAAACAGCCCGGCAGAAACCAGCAATATTCCAATGAGATGTGCGAGTTTCATCAAAGTGAATAGCATTTGAGCGCCTCTGGTGATGTGCGAGATAGATGGGCTTGTGTTCGGTTTGGGCCCAGTCGAACAGGCAAATCTGTACCCTTTCGGCCCACGGCTACGTGTAATCCAATCAATGTCTTGCAAACTGCAGGGATATGCCTTTTGCGCTGGCAGGCCTCATACCTCATACCTCATACCTCATACCTTCGCTTTGCGGCGGAGGCGGCCTTTTAAACGCAGTCCGTCGCGCATGCTCATGCCCAAGAGGGTTAGGTTCGTTGCGCCAGCGAACAATTCGAGCGTCTGGACGAGATAGAAGGTACTGTCGAATTCACCAGACTTGGCTTTTGCTGCAAGAAAGAGCGCCGCAGGAATTAGGATCAGAACTCCGTTTGCCGCAATGATTGGCATCCTCCGAGCTTTGGCTCCTAGAACTCCACCGCGTCGTTTGCCTGCAAGAGAGAAGCCGGAGCCACCAACAGCAGCCATCGCTGGCACCAGCACTAAAAACCCCCACGGGATTGATGATTTAACTGCTATGACTTGAGCTTCGGTTCCGAAGAGCTCAACTGCAACGGTGGAAAACCAGAAGCCGGCGATTATGAAAAAGGCCAGCGCGCCTGCAATTGGGTGGATTTTCTGTTTCACGGGACATCTCCATTCTTAAGTTCACTACAATAGCGAGCTATGTTGTTTTTACCGGGTTTCGGTGCATCTAGCCTTGTCTTGCCGTTTATATAGTAAGCTATGCAAAAAATACAACCCTACGCTCAAAAATGGGCTGCAAGTCCGGCAACAGAAGAGCCATAGCTCTCTGTTCTCGGGTTCTGAATGCTTCAGGTGCGGAAATTGGGCGATTGCAGCTTTGGGTTAAGGTGGAGCCTATTGAAACAAAGGCGACCAAAGTGGCCGTTCTTAGGTGCACATTGCGTGGAGCACTATCTCAAGCGGCGGCCCAAAATGCCGCCCTTTGGCCTACACGGTGCCGCCAAGATATCTAGAACATTTGAATGTAGGCGACCGCGAATCCATTTTATTTTCGCACGCCGTCAAGCCCAAAGCGGACCGAGTAAGTAATGTCAAAGTTCCCGCCGGTTCTGGTCAGGTAGGTTATGCCAAGTTCAACAATGCCATAGGTGGGGTCGTCCAGAAACTCATCCAAATCGTTTACAAGCTCATGTTCGATACCCAATGTGGCCTTGGGTGACTATGTTCCCGGCGTCAGCGCTTTGGAGATTCTCGCCTTCGCCCAGACGCTGCCGTAACGCATCACTGGTCCATCAACACCGGAACACCGATTGCCGAAATTATCCGCGGTCTTCTCGATCCAGGTTTTTGGTACAGGACACCCGCGATCGGGGTCAGCACTCAGCCCTGCGGAAGCCAGCCGATGTGTGACTTATCGAAATGCTCCACCAGCTCAGATTGAACGTACAGCCGGTCGTCATCTTGTTTCCGGGTGAGCGTCGATGCCGGGCTCTGGGGCAGTGAAATATCCGTTTCACCTAACATGTACTCGATTCGCGCGGACATACCCCAGTTTTGGTTGAACTGTTTCAGAACGTCAGCACGCAAGCCCCACCCGGTATACGTCCGATCGGCTACGCCAATGCTTTTTGGTGTCCGTATTTTCATAGAACGCACCAAGGGCAAACAAGGTGCTTGGGTCCAGGAATTTGACAAACAGGGCACCTAGTCGAACTGTCTGAGCATCGAACTGTACAATGCTGCCGCTGCCACTTGCATGTTCGGCACCGTTGTTACCCGCGAAACACAGATACGGTTCTACGCGATACCGAAAGACTCGTTTGAAAGACAGCTTTCGAGAAGGCCCGTGCTCGCAAGATTTTAGATGCCAGCTATGCCTAAGGGCAACTGGCCTGCCGGCCGGCGCCTCATGACCGATGTTCGTCAGCCAACACCATGGTTGCTGTGGCAGCAGGTGCCAAACGCAAGGGTAGCGCTTTGTTGTTATGGTTTCCTCTTGAAAAGTCGGAATAAAGTTCTTGTTGCTTCCCAAAATCCACACAATCCTCAAAAAGAAAAACGCCCAAAATGGGCCGGAAAGAAGTCGAAAAGTACAGAAGTTTCTGTGAAAGCTTCTCGCCGCAGCGACATGGTTTTGACACAAGGGGCCGCCACAAATGATCTCCCGGAGGGCAACGAGATCGACTAAAGGCTTGCACGACACGGACCCGTCGTCGTGCATCGGCAGACCTGGCGAATCCTTTGGTTGGCGTGTGCAGGACTTTTAGCAAAGGAGTGACACGCGTAGCTGCGTTGAGGCAGCCCTACGGGCCAATTATGGACGGCAGTGGAACTGGCGGCTGTCGAGTTGGGCATTTGAATCAGCCACGATGTCAATCCTCAGGGAATTGGTACGAACCACCTCGGAGCGTAATCAACTCGTTCGCAGGATTTGCGTAACTCTGTTCGGTGCAAAGATACAATCGACGGGTTGGGCGTGCAGCACTGCCAACCACTGCAAGAGCCGCGGCCTTTGTCCGTGTGGGTGGTTGTCAGCTCTCAAGCCCGTTTGAGCCGTACAACCAATAAAGCTGATTGCACCATTCTTCGGTCGTCATGTTCGACATCACGTGATCACGCACGGCGGCCTTGGTGCCATCGGGGTGGTATATATAGTCACCGATCAGGCGCGAGTTCATCTGGACCCGAGCGGTCCGCACGCGCCGTTGATTTTGGTAAGTCTCCAGCGCATTCTCAATGTCACCCCCGTAGTTTTCCATGCAATGGGACAGCGACACTGCATCTTCCAAAGCCATACACGCCCCCTGCGCAAAGTACTGCAACATTGGGTGTGCAGCATCTCCCAGAAGGGCAACGCGACCCTCGCGCCAATTGGAAATCGGGTCTCGATCGCAAAGCACCCAAAGCTTCCAATCCTGCCCGTGTTCAATGATCTGACGGGCCTGCGGGGCGATATCTTCAAACCCCTGAATCACTTCTCTGCGGCTCACAGGACGCCCCGAGATGTTCTCTTGCAGATCACGGTGATAGGTGACAACCAAGTTGTAGACCTTTCCGCCCTTCAACGGATAGTGGACGATGTGGCACTTGGGGCCTGCCCACAAAGTGGCTGCATTCCATCGCAGTTCCTCTGGCATCCGTTCGGTAGGAATGACGCTCCGGTAGGTTGCATGGCCTGAAATCCTGGGCTCGCCGTCACCAATCATTTGTGCGCGGATCGGTGAGCGAAGCCCTTCCGCGCCAATCAGGGCCGCGCCATTGATGGTGCCCTGCGAAGTATGCAGACTGACGCTTTTGCCGTCTTGTTCATAACCGCTAACCAAGGTGTTTGTGCGGATGTCGATCAGGTCACTTGCTTCGCAGAAATCCAGCAAAACTGTGTGTAAATCCGCGCGATGAATAACCGCATAGGGATTTCCCATACACTGTCGAAATTCCTCTCCCAGTGGGATTGAGGTGATGGAATCGCCGCTTTTTGCATCCATGAGTCGCAAGGACTCCACGAAAACTGCCTTTGATCGCGCCTCATCCCCGATACCAAGGTAGTCGAAGGCGTGAAACGCGTTCGGGCCAATCTGCACGCCCGCCCCGATTTCTCCCAGAATGCGAGACTGCTCGACGACAATTGACCGGAAGCCTTTTCGGGCGAGTCCGGCAGCGGTTGCCAGGCCACCGATTCCGGCACCTGCAATCAAAATAGGCTCTAATGGCACAATTGCCTCCCTAGTCAATTTGCCGAGAGGGCGCACAGGCGACCCTCACTTGCAGATGTCCCTCTGCCGCTGTTGTCTTGTTGAGGACCCGACGCGTGCTACAGACCGGCATACCCTGCGCGTGACACCCAGAAATCCCAGGCGCGTGCAAGAGGCATGTCGCCCAGCAACATCGCGCTGGTTTTGTCTATTTCCCCGTCTGTCAGGTGTTTGAGTTCACCCAATGCCAGCGACTGCTGCACCAACGCTGCGTTGTCTTTCAAGCCAGTTGCGACCATGCAGACTGCCCGCAAGTTGGCGGCAACGCAGATACACCCGTGCCCCCGCAACAAGGCTACGCGGTTTTGTCCAAGCGTGCGAGAGAGCGAGTGCCCCATGTCCATTCGATCGACCAGCATGTTGGTGTCTCCAAATTCGTCCTGGCTGTCCCAGGTTGGAACTTCTTTTCCGATGACCGAAGACATGTGAAAGATGGGACGAAGAGACACATCATTCATGGTAAAGGGGATGATCGAGCGGGCATGGTGGTGTGCAACCGAATTCACATCTGGCCGGTCTTTGTAGATGGCCCCATGAATATGGCGCTCATTGTAGGGTCTGCGGTGATCTTCACCGATCAACTCTCCTTCCAGCGTGAACTCCATGATATCTTCACGGGTCACATTTACCGGGCTGCGCGATCTGGACAGAAAGTAACGATCGTTCCGCAATGGATGCCGTACGCTGACATGACCAAAGCTGTCGATAACATCCTCTCTCGCGAGAATTCTGTTGGCCAGAACCAGCTCGGTTATCGCTGCATCAACAAGCTGAGTGTCGTTTTTTGAGGCATGGTCAAGAGGCATCTAGATCTCCAAGTATATTTTAGATGCAGACTAGAAAGGTTGTTGGCTGGTGAAAAATATATAGTATGGCGCCGATTCATATCTTGGAGCGAATGTATCTTTGCGCGCTCGCCATGCGCAGACAGGCACTATCTTGGAGGTATCTAAATGCGGTCGCTTGTTAGCCAACTTACACTCCACAAATTGGAAGTGTTTTGCCACGTCGCCGAATTGGAAAGCGTGTCGCGCGCGGCCGAGGCGTGTAGAATTGCCCAGCCGGTGGTGACAACGCATATCAAATCTCTTTCGGAGAAACTGGGCGTTCAACTGACACAGCGCAATGGGCGGCGGATCACGCTTACCGAGGATGGTAAGCGTATATATGTCTGGGCCAAGGAAATCGTGTCGCAGACGCGAGAGCTGGAACAAGAGCTCAAGGACCGAAAGTCGGGCAAGATCGGCAATGCCTCAATCGCGGCATCCATGACATTGGGGTCATACATTTTGCCGTCGATCGTATCTCGGTTCAAGCAAAGCCACGAACAAAGCAACATCTCAGTTCAGGTCGCCAGCCCGAAGCTCGCCAGCGAACAAGTACTAAGTGGCGATTGTGACTTTGGTTTGACGATTATCGACCAGATACACGGTGTTGGTGGACTGAATGTGACCCCTTTGTACAAGGAACGACTGATCTTGGCTGGGTCGGAAAAAACCACTTTTGTCGGTGACCACGTAACCCCAGAAAAGCTTGTGAATCTTCCGTTTGTGACGGCCAAAACTGACTCTGCACGCCGGGATCTCGAAGACTACGCGCTCATGACACATGGCCTCACACGCAGCAACGTAGCACTGGAGCTCGGGCACGGAGAGGCAATCAAACGGGCCGTCCGGGCTGGCGCAGGTATCGCGTTTCTTTTCAAATCCTCCGTCATGGACGAACTGGAAATGGGAACGCTGCGAGAAATCAGAACGCCCGGGATGTCTCTGGCCTTTCCAATTTATTTGGTGCAACGACAGAACCGGCTTCTCAGCGCATTTCAGAAGAAGCTCATTGACTACATTTGTTCGGAAATCAGAGATCTGAATCAGGACGAGCTATTGCCCTGAAGAAAGAACAAACTGGTTCCTAGCAAGCGTTTCCAAGCGTCGGCACACTGCCTCTCCGAGCGGTCTTGCCTGTTTATTGGGGGTGGTTTTACTTACACAATCCAAATCAGCGCCACCTAAGAGGCAATCACGGCATCCCGCACTATGTACGTGCCACCAGTATGGCCCCTGGTCAGCCTGACCACGTTTGAAATCTCATCGAACCGGTAATCCAGCCCGACCAGTGCCGCGGGTATCGAGGTGGCAGCCCTGAGAGCTGAAGCCAAATCTACGCCGACCTTTTCGACCATCACCCGCACCGCCGTCGACAGGTCAAGGTCCGCACCTGCAAGGGTTCCGTCAGCCAGAGTCAGAACACCTGCGTTGCGCCGGATCAAGCGATCACCGAGTTCAAACTCGGTTGCATCTGTCCCGGCCACGGCCATTGCGTCGCTGACGAGAAAGATCTGTCCGGGACCCGTCTTGGCCTTCCATGCCGCGCGAATTGTGTCGGGGTGTACATGTACCGCATCTGCGATCAGGCCCGCGTGCACATTGCCGTTGGACAGGGCCGCGCCCACAAGCCCCGGCTCCCTGTTGCCCAGCTGGCTCATGGCGTTGAACAGATGTGTGACGCACCGCGCCCCGGCAGCGATATAGCGCGCGCTGGTTGCGTTATCTGCATCGCTGTGCCCGAGAGAAACCAGAACGCCCGTCTCCGCCAGAGCTGTGACCTGTGCTTCGGTGACATTTTCTGGCGCAACGGTGACCTTGAGCCGGGGCAGGGCCGTTGCCGCCTTTAGCAAAATGTCCAGATCCTCGGCTTCCATGGCCCGGATCAGGGTGGCATCATGAGCCCCTTTGCGCGCAATCGACAAATGCGGGCCTTCGAGGTGCAAACCGGCGATGCCCGTAACGCCCATGCGAATGGCCTCTTGCGTGGCGTTGACGGCCGCGCGGGTCTTGTCCCTTGTATCGGTAATCAGGGTTGGCAAGAAGGCTGTGACCCCCAGCCTGCGATGGGCCGCGGCCATGCGCCGGAGCGTTGCGACCGACGGATCCGAGTTGAAAAGGACACCATCGCCGCCATTCACCTGAAGATCCACGAAACCGGGAAACAGGATGTCTCCACCAAGGTCGATCTCCTGTTCCGCGCTGGGCATGTCGGCCTCTGGGACAAGTCCGGCAAACCGACCGTTTTCAAAATGCGCGGCCTGCGTCTCGTGCAGGTCCACCCCGTCGAAAATGCGGCCATTTCTGAAGGTGAGAGAAGCCATGGTCATACCGTTTCAGTGACCTTGTTGAGGTGCCGGGGCTTGTCGGGATTGATGCCCTGAGCCCGCGCAATTTCTTCAACCATCGCGTAAAACGAGACAATGGCCGGGATCGGGTCGCACAGCCAGTGGTCGGTGCGTACATGAGGCAGTGTCGTTGCGCGGTTGGTCTTGTCAGTCACCGCAAAAACGTTTGCCCCCTTGTCGGCCAGCGCATCTGCAGTCTCGGCCACTTTCTGTTCGGCCTTGTCGCGCGCGGAAAAGACGATCACCGGAAAACCACGGCCGACAATCGAAACCGGGCCGTGCAGAACCTCGGCCGACGAGTAGCTCTCGGCATGAATGAGACACGTTTCCTTGAATTTCAGCGCGGCCTCGTTGGAAATTGCCCAGGACGGGCCGCGACCAATGGTAAATAGCGACCGACCGTCGATTGCCGCGGCGACAGCAGACCAGTCACAATGCGTGGCACGCTCAAGAAACGCGGGCAACGCGCGAATTGCGCGCAAGAGGTCGTCATCCTCGCAGAGTTCAGCCAGAAACCAGAGCCCGGCCACCAGCGACGTGACAAAGGTTTTGGTGGCCGCGACGCTCAGTTCCGGACCGGCGTGGATCGGCAGGGTGACATTTGCGGTCTGACCCAACCGCGAAGCAGCATTGTTCGTGATTGCGACGGTCAGGGCACCGCTGTCGCGCAATGCCTGGGTCATGGCCACGATGTCAGGACTCTGGCCCGATTGCGAAACCGAGATGCCAACGGCACCTCGCGCCTCAAGCGTGACCCCGTAGACTGAGCTGACAGACGGCCCCACCGACGCCATGGGAAGTCGCAACAACAGTTCGCTGGCGTATTTCAGAAATGACGCCGCGTGATCGGATGACCCGCGTGCGACGGAAATGAAATAGCGCGGATCGGTGTCGCGGGCCAGGGCGGCGGCCGCTCGGATGGCATCGCCGCCCTCGGTCAGCAGACGCTCTACGGCCGACGGAATTTCGCGCACCTCCTGGTGCATCAGGGTGGGCATTGTTGACATGTTTGGCAGCCTTTCTCTCAAAGGCGCAGCTCGGCCACGAAATCGTAGGCGTCGCCGCGGTAAAGCGAGCGGGTAAGTTCAGCGACCCGACCACTGGCCAGGTAAGAGGTGCGTTCTATGGAAAGTCCGGCCGCTCCTTCCGGAACATGCAACAGGCCAGCCTCCCGCGCTTCGAGGTTGATTGCGGAAATCTTCTGGACAGCCCGGACCGGGCGTACCCCCCTCTGATCGAGCACTGCATAAAGCGATGTGGTCACCTCGAGCGGGTTGGGAAGCACGTCGAGCGGCAGCGAGGCACGCTCGAGCGCCATGGGTCGTCCCCCTGCTTCACGCAGGCGATGAATGCGGGCCACTTCGGAACCATCAGAGAGGTTGAGCGCATCCTTTTCCGCTTGTGTCGGCAGAAAAACCCCTCTTTCGAGCCAGAGCGACGTGGTCTCCATGCCGCGCCCGGCCATGTCCTCGGTAAACGAGGTCAGATGCGACAGTGACTGCTCCATGCGATTCATCGGCTCGCGGATGAAAGATCCAGAGCCTTGTCGCTGTTCGATCAGCCCTTCACGCACCAGCTCTTGGATGGCCTTTCTGACCGTGACCCGGGACAATTCGGTGATTTCCGCAATCTCGCGCTCGGGCGGCAGCGAAGAATTGGGGGCCAGCAAACCGCTTTCGATGCCGCTTTCCAGCCTCTGGCGCAATTGCACATAGCGCGGGCCTTCGTTTTGGCCGAGCCAGGCTTCGGGGCGCAGAAACTCGGCGGCATTCATGAGGACATCTCCGTTGCAAGTTCACAGGCCAGTTCCAGCGCGCCGGACAGGGGCTCACCTGCCGCCGGCGCAACATCGACCTGCATCTCTGGGGGCAGATAAGGCTGGAACTGAGGGGCAATGCCGCCTGTCAGGCAGATCGTCAATCCCGGCTGCCACCCGATAGAGGACAGGCTGCGCGCGATTTCTGATGCCCCATCTGTCATGATACGTGTGCCCAGGGGGTCGTTCTCTTGTGCTGCCTGCGTCACCATCGGTGCAAGTGCGCCAAACTCAGGTGGGCGGGCCGTGCGACCAAAGCTGACAATCCCGGCAGCCCCTCCGAGTTGTGCCAACAGTGTCTCGCTCAGCGCTGTCATTTGCGCGCGCCCATCAACTGCCTCGAGCGTAAGGCGCAGCGCAGTCCGGCCAACCCATTGCGCTGAGGCCTCATCCCCCAGAACCGGCCCCCAGCCGCCCGAGAACCGGGCGGTGCCGGCAATCTGCGCTGCATAAAACGACCCGGTTCCAGAGTGCGCAACGGCCCCCTCGCGATCTCCAAGAGCGCCGCGCAGTGCGGCAAGCCGGTCGTCCTCCACGCGCAAAATCTGAAATGGCAGCGCGGCGCGCAGTCGGTCGGCAATTTCCGGGCCAGTGACGCCCGCCAGACCAACGAATGCCGGATAGCGTGCAAGTGCATCAAGCCCGATGCCCGCCCGCTCTGACAGGGCATGTAGTGCCTTCATGATCTGGGCCACGCCGCCGTCAAAGTCGCTCGTGACATTGGCTGATCCGGTCTCTGCCGTCAGCACACGCCCTGCCGTGCGCAGCGCAACGCGGCACCGCGTTCCACCGCCATCGACGGCCAGCACGTTGGTATGATTGGGCTTGTTCATAACAATACCTATATAATACCTATGAACCAAACGAAAGACCTAAAGCGTGCCAAATTGGCTGAAATGGCTGAAATGGCTGAAAAACTTACCGAAACTCTGCGCCGAAAAGAAATGATGGACAAAAGGTATTATAATGGTATTTAATCGGCGAAAGGGGGAATCACATGCCGATACCGGGAACCGAAGCATTGCACGATCAGGCGAAGGGTCTTGATGGCCGCCCGCTTGCCGAGGCGGCGGTGTTGCTGGTGGACGGGCAGATCGCCGCGGCAGAGGCAGTGCGCGCTGTTGCATCGGACATTGCCGGTGGCGCCCGTATGCTGGCGCGGGCTTTACGGGCGGGTGGCACTCTTCACTATGTCGCAGCCGGGTCGTCCGGCCTGATGGCTGCTGCCGATGCCCAGGAGCTGGGTGGCACCTTTTCGATATCCCCGGATCAACTGCGTATTCACATGGCCGGTGGCCTGCCCACGGGCGTCGAAATGCCCGGTGGCACCGAAGACGAAACAACGGGCCTTGACCGGGCGCTGGGCGGGCTGGGCGCTGACGACGCCGTGATCGCGGTCTCGGCCAGCGGCACCACGCCCTATACTCTGAAGGCCGCCGCACTTGCGCGCGCGACCGGGGCCAAGGTTATCGCGATTGCCAACAATGCCGGATCGCCTTTGCTGGAAATGTCCGACCACCCGATCTTGCTGGCCACCCCACCCGAGGTGCTGTCAGGGTCGACGCGCATGGGCGCGGGAACGGCCCAGAAAATCGCGCTCAACATGCTCTCGACCCTCATGGCGATCGAGCTTGGTCATGTCCATGATGGCATGATGGTGAACCTGCGTGCGGACAACACCAAACTGCGCGCCCGGGCCACTGGTATCGTCTCGCACGTTGCCGGGGTGGCCGAGGATACGGCCGCCGCCGCACTCGACGTCTCTGGTGGCCTCGTTAAACCCGCTGTTTTGGTTGCATCAGGGCAAACCCCCGATGCCGCCCGAGCTCTTCTTCGTGAAACCGAAGGAAATCTGCGCGCCGCGCTGGCGCGACTGAAATCAAGCACCCAAGGGAGGATGTCATGACACGAAACACAATTGGAATCGCGCTGCTTACAACTGCGCTCGCCACCACGAGCGCGCTGGCAGACGACGTAACGCTGAACATCGAAAGCTGGCGCAACGATGACCTCAAGCTGTGGCAGGAAAAAATCATTCCGGCCTTCGAAGCCCAAAATCCCGGTATCAAGGTGAACTTTACACCCTCGGCCCCGGCAGAATACAACGCTGTTCTCAACTCGAAACTCGACGCAGGGTCTGCAGGCGACATCATCACATGCCGCCCCTTCGATGCATCGCTGGCGCTTTATGAAGCAGGCCACCTTGCCGACCTCAGCGGTCTGGACGCGATGAGCAACTTCTCGGATGTCGCGAAATCCGCGTGGCAGACAGACGACGGCTCGGCCAGCTTCTGCGTGCCGATGGCTTCGGTGATCCACGGCTTCATCTACAACAAGGATGCCTTTGCCGACCTCGGCATCGCGGTGCCCGAAACCGAGGACGAGTTCTTTGCTGCGCTCGAGGCGATCAAGGCCGACGGCAGCTATATCCCGATGGCCATGGGCACCAACGACCAATGGGAAGCGGCCACGATGGGCTACAACAACATCGGTCCGAACTATTGGAAAGGTGAAGAGGGTCGCCTGGCCCTGATCGCCGGTGACCAGAAGCTGACCGACGAAGCCTGGGTCGCGCCTTATGCAACGCTGGCCCGCTGGGGCGCGTACCTTGGTGACGGCTACGAGGCGCAGACCTATCCCGACAGCCAGAACATCTTTACCCTCGGCCGCGCAGCGATCTATCCTGCCGGGTCCTGGGAAGTCTCGGGCTTTAACAGCCTCGCAGATTTTGAGATGGGCGCCTTCAAGCCACCGGTGCGCAAGGCTGGTGACACCTGCTATATCTCGGATCATACCGACATTGGCATCGGCATGAATGCGGCAACTGCCAACCCGGAAGCAGCCCAGACGTTCCTGGCCTGGGTCGCCAGCCCAGAGTTCGCCACGATCTTTGCCAACGCTCTGCCGGGCTTCTTCCCGCTGTCGTCGGCGCCTGTCGAAATTGCCGATCCGCTGGCGGCAGAATTCGTCAGCTGGCGTGGTGAGTGCGAAAGCACGATCCGCTCCACCTATCAGATCTTGTCGCGCGGGACACCGAACCTGGAGAATGACACCTGGGGTGCGTCCGTGGCCGCAATCAAGGGGGCATCGTCTCCTGAAGAACTTGGCCAGAAACTTCAGGACGGCTTGGCCAGCTGGTACACGCCGCAGCAGTAACCTCCCGACACTGCTCATCGCCCCGGACGCGGATGCGCCCGGGGCCTCTCAATCCCGGAGACTGACCCATGAACAAGGCTCGCATCCGCTGGCATATTCTCGTGTTCCTTGCGCCGGCCGTCATTGTCTATTCCGCCGTGATGGTTTTCCCGTTGTTCAACACGCTCCGGCTTGCTTTGTATTCACGGGTTGACCAAGAACGCGTCTTTGTCGGCCTCGAAAACTTCCGAACCCTGTTTTTTGACCCGATCTGGTCAGAGCAATTCTGGAATGCGCTTGGCAACAATTTCTGGTTCTTCATTGTGCACATGCTGGTCCAGAACCCGATTGGCATCGCATTGGCGGCGCTGCTCAGTCATCCGCGCCTGCGGTTCGCGGCCTTGTACCGGTCGGCGATATTTATCCCGACCATCCTGTCCTTCGTTATTGTCGGTTTTGCATGGAAACTGATCCTTTCGCCGATCTGGGGCATCGCGCCCGGCATGTTGGACTGGGTCGGCCTCAAGTCGCTTTATGCGCCCTGGCTTGGCAAAGAGGAATACGCGCTGACCACCCTGGCGCTTGTCTCGGTCTGGCAGTTTATCGGCATTCCGATGATGCTGATCTACGCAGCCCTTCTGACCATTCCCGAGGAAATACTCGAGGCGGGTGAGGTTGACGGGATTACCGGCCTGTCCGCGTTCTGGAAGATCAAGCTGCCGCTGATCCTGCCGTCGATCGGGATCATCTCGATCCTGACGTTTGTTGGCAACTTCAACGCCTTCGACCTGATTTATGCCGCACAAGGAGCGCTGGCGGGCCCGGACTTTTCAACGGACATCCTGGGGACCTTCATGTATCGCACTTTTTTTGGCTTCCAGCTTCAACTTGGCGATCCGCACATGGGATCCGCTATTGCCGGTGCGATGTTCGCAATCATCCTGATCGGTGTTTGCATTTACCTCTTTGGCATCCAGACCCGGATGCGCCGCTATCAGCTGTAAGGGTGACGCTATGAACAAGGCCCGCTCAAACCCCCTTAACACCGTGATGATGCATGGGGCGTTGATCCTCTACACATTGATCGCGCTGTTCCCTGTTTTCATCATCATTATAAACTCGTTCAAGGAACGCAGGTCGATTTTCCGCGAGCCTTTGGCGCTGCCGAATTCCGAGAGCTTTTCGACCATTGGCTATGAAACTGTGATGAAGCAGGGGGATTTCTTTCTCTACTTCCAGAACTCGATGATCGTGACCGTGGCCACACTGTTCTTCGTGTTGCTGTTTGGTGCGATGGCAGCCTATGCGCTGAGCGAGTACAGGTTCAAAGGCAACCTGTTGATGGGGCTCTACCTGGCACTCGGGATCATGATCCCGATCCGGATCGGCACCGTTGCGATTTTGGACATGATGGTGGCTACAGGGTTGGTGAATACTCTTTGGGCGCTGATCCTGGTCTATACGGCACAGGGCCTGCCGCTGGCGGTGTTCATCCTAAGCGAATTCATGCGCCAGGTTTCGGACGACCTCAAAAACGCCGGTCGCATCGACGGGCTCAGCGAATACACGATCTTTTTCCGCCTCGTGGTTCCGCTGGTGCGTCCTGCGATGGCAACCGTTGCGGTGTTCAACATGATCCCGATCTGGAATGACCTCTGGTTTCCGCTGATCCTGGCTCCGGCGGAAGAAACGAAAACGCTGACGCTTGGATCGCAGGTCTTCATCGGCCAGTTCGTGACTGACTGGAACGCAGTGCTGTCGGCGCTGTCCATGGCGATCCTGCCGGTGCTGGTGCTGTACGTTATCTTCTCGCGTCAGTTGATCCGAGGCATCACGTCGGGGGCAGTCAAATGATCCGCGTGCTTGTCGCCGGGTTGGGGAACATGGGCGCCAGCCATGCACTGGCACACCATGCCGATCCCAAAGCCAACATTGTCGGACTGGTGACCCGCTCGGGCAGGGTCGATCACGCTGATCTCGCCAGCTACCCCATGTTCACCGACTTTGGCGCGGCACTCGCTGCGACGACGCCGGACCTGGTGATCATCGCGACCTATACAGACACCCACGCCGACTATGCCATTGCCGCGTTGGAGGCCGGTGCGCATGTCTTCGTTGAGAAACCCCTCGCGATGACCGTGGCTGATGCAAAGCGCGTGGTTGAAACAGCGACACGTACCGGTCGCAAGCTTGTCGTCGGCTATATCCTGCGCCACCATCCCTCGTGGGTAAGGTTGATTGACGAGGCGCGCGCCCTGGGCGGACCCTATGTGTTCCGCCTGAACCTCAACCAGCAAAGCACGGGCGACGAATGGGAAACCCACAAAGCGCTGATGCAAACGACCTCTCCCATCGTGGATTGTGGCGTGCACTATGTGGACGTCATGTGCCAGATCACCGATGCTGCACCGGTGCGGGTGCATGGCATGGGGCTGCGGCTCAGCGATGAAATCGCGCCCGACATGTACAACTATGGCCAGTTCCAGGTGGTCTTTGCGGACGGATCCGTTGGCTGGTACGAAGCCGGATGGGGCCCAATGATGTCGGAAACCGCCTTTTTCGTGAAGGACATCGTCAGCCCGAACGGCGCGGTGTCCATTACCGAGGGCAACAAGGGGGCCTCGTCGGACATTGATGGCCACACCCGTGTCGGCGGCATTCTTGTCCATACGCCATCAGGCGACCGCAGCATCGACATGCCGGAAGAGCCCGGGCATCAGGTGCTTTGCGACGCTGAACAGGCATTCATGCTGCGCGCCATCACCGATGACATCGACCTGACCCGCCACATGAGCGACGCCGTAAGCTCGCTCGCTGTTTGTCTGGCTGCGGACGAAAGCATCCGCACCGGCCAGCCCATTTCGCTTGAGGAGGCGCTGAAATGACCGCTCTTTCCCTGAAAAACGTCAACAAGTTCTTCGGTGACGTGCATGTTCTGAAAGACATCAGCCTCGAAGTGGATGAGGGCGAATTCGTCGTCTTCGTCGGTCCCTCGGGGTGTGGTAAGTCCACGCTTTTGCGCGTGATTGCCGGACTCGAGGATGCGACATCCGGCGACATCCACATCGCAGGCGCACAGGTCAACCGAACTCCGCCGTCAAAACGCGGCATCGCCATGGTGTTCCAAAGCTACGCGCTTTACCCGCACCTCAATGTGCGCGGCAACATGACCCTGGCGCTCAAGCAGGAAGGCCAGTCAAAGGCGGTCATCGAGGGGCGCGTACAAAAGGCGTCACAGATGCTGGACCTTGGGTCTTACCTCGACCGCTACCCAGCCGAGCTTTCGGGCGGGCAGCGTCAGCGGGTTGCCATCGGGCGCGCCATCGTGCGCGAACCCAAACTGTTCTTGTTCGACGAGCCTCTGTCGAACCTTGATGCAGCCCTGCGCATGAACACCCGCATCGAGATTGCCAACCTGCACCGGCAACTGGGCGCCTCGATGATCTACGTGACACATGACCAGACCGAGGCCATGACGCTGGCGGACAAGATCGTCGTTCTGCGTGATGGTCGTGTCGAGCAGATCGGCAGCCCAATGGAGCTTTACAACAACCCCGCCAATCAGTTTGTGGCCGGTTTCCTAGGCTCGCCGTCGATGAACTTCCTGCCCGGTGATCTGTTGAACGGCGGCGATCATACGATGGGCATCCGGCCCGAGGATCTGTTCCTGGCAGAAGAAGGCCCGCTTGCGGTGCGTGTCAGCCACGTTGAGCATCTTGGCGGTGACACAAATGTCATTGCCCACGCGAACACCCATCAGATCACCGCGCGATTGTTTGGTCAGCATCAGGTGACAGTGGGCGAGGAATTGCGGCTCGGGTTCAAGCCGGAAAGTACATACGCCTTTGATCAGGACGGTGGGCGCTTGCGCTGAACGCGCCCGGCGCCGATTGATCCGGTGGGCTTAATGCGCCGACCCAATTGTAACGACTGTCTGCGTGGCTTTGTTGCCATAACCCGTTCAGGTCAGCGGACTTGAAACAGCCCTAACTTGAACGACAGAAATCTCATTCCCTTCGGCAAACGTCTTGGCGTGTAAGCGGCTTAGATTTGAGCGGGGGCAGATGACGTTGCAAATGAAATTGGTTGTTGATGGCGTCACGCGCAGACAGAAAACGTTGCACTGACCCAGGAGATTTGAAAGGGCCCATTCGTCTTTCCCGTCAATTCCTTCCTGAATAGCCCTTAGTATTGCAGGCACTTTCTTCTCTTTGCGTCCTGACTCTAGACAGACTTCGGCCAGATCACCGGGAACCAGTCTTCGCGGAGCCGCTGACCGGGGTGCATGTCGTGATCGGGGAAGGGGGGCGAGGTGCGGCCGGGGCGTTCGACGTAGCGGGCGTCATCGCCGACGAGGCGCAGGGAAAAGGCGCGGCGGCGGGTGTCCGAGGTGTTGCCACGCGCGCCGTGCAGGATGTCATAGTTGAAGGCCACGGCGTCACCCGGCTCCATTTCCCACTCGAGCACGTTCATGCCTTCGGCGTCCGGATCGGGCACGGGCATGTAGTCGTCGACATTAGGGAAATAGCTTTCTTCGCTGACCCAGCGCATGGGCAGCACGGGTTTCTCCCAGCGATGCGAGCCTGCGACCATGCGCAGGGTGGCCTCTTTGACGGGATCTAGCGGGGACCAGAAGCTGATGGTCTGCTTGCCCTCAACAAAATAGTATGGGCCATCGGTGTGCCAGGGCGTGGCGAGCGAGGTTCCGGGTTCCTTGACCAGTACATGATCGTGAAAGACCTGAACCGATTGGGATTGCATCAGGTCGGCGGCGACTTCGGCGGCAGGAGAGTTGGCAATCACCTCGCGAAACTCGGGGATATCCTGCCAGTTGCAGTAATCGTCAAAGAAGCGACCGGACTCGCCCTCTTTGAAGTTTTCCGAGGCAAAGGGGCCGGGGTGTTCCATGTTGTGCGCCACACCGGCCCGAAGGGCGTCGACGTGATCGGCAAAAAGACCCTTGATAAACACAACGCCATCACGCTGAAAGGCGTCGATGTCGGCTTGGGTGATCAACGGGTTGGTCATCTGGTCTCTCCTTGGCTGCGTCCGCCCAGTGGTGCGAGGTCAGCGCGACGCCGTCAAGTGCGCTAGCGTCGCGGTATGGTCGCAAAAGGGCAAAAGAGCGTGGATTTCACGAAAGAGGTAAGGTTTGGTGTCGTCCATCTGATGCATCGCATGGGCTCGTGACTTTGACCTCCTCTCTCCCCCATCTCGACCTGAGCACCCTGACCAAACGCTTTGACAGCTTTACGGCTTTGTCGGGCATTTCCCTGCAGGTCACAGAGGGTGAGTTCGTCTGTTTTGTAGGTCCGTCGGGGTGCGGTATGACCACGTTGCTGCGCGCTGTATCCCAACCCGACTGTGGCACATAAAGTGGCCTAGAGGCTTGGGGCAACGTGTTTAGCCGTGCGGAAATCAATGCGCGGGTTGGTGAAATGCGGCCCTCGTGGGGTTGGCCGAGCAGGGGGCGGATATTCCATCGCAAATCACCGACGGGCGACAAAATCGCGATGCGCTGGCTCGCACCTTGGCAGCGGCGTCACGGCTTTTGCTGCCGGACGAACCGCATTCGGGCCTGAATCCGAAGGAAAGAGAACAGCAGCCTTGCGAGATTCTAGATGTAAACACACGTATAGGGCTGACCGCGCCGTGGTTTTTGCCATTTAGGGGTACGAACAGGCAAAAAGCTGGACCTTTGTTCGCACACCGCTACCCTGCCTAGCATGTGCCCGGTTGTCCGGGCGACCATGATCGGGAGGGGAGCACCAAAAAATGGTAGATCTACGCGTGCAGCGTTTGAGGTTCCTGCTGCAGGCCATGGATGATGTGTCAGGCTCGACCGAAGCCGGGGACATCACCCTGGCCAAGGTGGGGCTGAGCCGTGCCAAGGTAGCCAATGATACGGTCACCCTTGCCCAGAACGCCGAACCGATGATGCTGCGCCATGCCTGCGAAGTTCTTGGCGATAACAGTTTCGGCGCGCGCGCAGGACTGGGGTACAACGATTACACGACACTGAACGCCTACATCACCAAATACTCGCGCACCTTGCAGGAGGCGATAGAGAATTCGAGCAAGTATTTCACACTGCTCGATCCGACATTTGAGCTGGGGCTGCGTGTCACATCCAACGCGGCTTCTTTTGAGATCGAACTTGCCGATCCAGGTATCGCAAAGTTTCACCGCTATATCGAGTTCACGATGTTCAGCGGGCTGGGCCGGATGCGGAGCATTACCGGTGTCGAGTTTTACCCTTTGCAGATGCGGATGCCGCATCAGGCCCGCGATGTCGCGGCAGAGATCGAGCGCATTGCGGGCTTTCCGGTGGTCTTTGGGGCAGAGCGCTGCGAGATGTTGCTGTCACGCAGCACGTTGGAGCTGCCGATACCGACCTATGATCCAAGCCTGCGTGACCATCTGAAGCAATACGGCAATCAGCTGCACTCGGCCAATCGCCGCAGGGCCAATGACTTGCGGTCGCAGGTTGAAGGCATTCTGGCCGCCAATCTGCCCGGCCGTATCGTGGCAGCCGAGGATATGGCCGCCAACCTTGGCATGAGCCGCCGGACGTTTGCCAGACGCCTGAGCGAACAGAACCTGAGCTACCGGGAAATTGTCGATGCCATGCGCTGCGACCTTGCATGTACCTATCTCAAGGACGGCTTTCACATCGCCGAGATAGCCTTTTACCTGGACTATGCGGATCAGGCCGCTTTTTCGACCGCCTTCAAACGCTGGACCGGAGAAAGCCCCAGTGCTTATCGCAGGCGCATACTCAAGAGTTAGGCCACACGGGATGTCGCGTTGACATGGGCTTGCCCGCATTGCAGGGTCGCGGCTTGAACACCTTTAGAAACAGGCGCATCCATGTCCAAATCCGTTCGGCCCAGCCTCTTCACGCGACCGTTTGATCTTGGTCTTTTGCAGAGTGTGGCTGTGGGGATCATGCTGCGCCATTGGTATGCGACGGGCCTGTATTGGTACAACCACCGCAAGCTGCCACGGATCGCCGTTCCCAAGACCTTTAACGACAAGATTTTCTGGCGCAAGATCGTCGATCGCAATCCGATGTTCGTGACCTTCAACGACAAGGTGAAGGTGCGCGATTGGGTCAAGGATGTGATGCCAGAGTTGCCACAGACCGAGATGCTGTGGCACGGGCCGGACCCCAAGAGCATTCCGGACGACGCCTTACACGCGCGGGCTATGTTCAAGGCAAACCATGGCTGCGGCTGGAACAAGATCTACGACCCGCAAACCATGTCGCGCGAGGATGTGGTGACCATGCTGGAGCAATGGCTGCAAGAGACCTTTGGCGGCAAGCTGTCGGAATGGGCCTATGCGCAGATCCCGCCGCAAGGGTTGATCGAGGAAATGCTATCGTATCCCGATGGCGCGCCGCCTGATAACCTGAACGTGCACTCCAGCGACGGCAAGGTCCTGTTTGTCGGGTTGTACAAGGGTAGCAAACAGACACGTCGCGAGATCGGGTTCTTTGATGGCGAGGCCAGACGGCTTCCAATCAGTGTTGGCCAAACCGCCCCGTTGCGCGAGGATTATCAGCCATCACCCGCCCTGTTGAAAGCGCTTGAAACCGCCAAGGTGTTGTCCAAAGGCTTTGACTATGTGCGGTGCGATTTCATGGGGACGGATCAGGACATCTGGTACAATGAGATCACCACCTATACCGGCAGCGGTCATCTCAAGTTTTCTGATCCTGAGCTGATTGGCGAGATTCAGCAGGACTGGGACCTGCGAAAATCCTGGTTTCTGAGCACGCCGCAGGGTGGTTTCAAAGAGATTTATCGCAAGGCGTTGCTCCGGGAACTGACCCGCCGCGTCGCTCAGTAACCTTCAAAAAGGGCGGTCGACAGGTAGCGCTCGGCAAAGGATGGCACGATCACCACGATCTGTTTGCCTGCCATCTCGGGGCGCCGGGCGATTTGCGCTGCGCTCCAGATCGCCGCACCAGACGAGATGCCCGCTGCAACCCCGTCGCAAAGCGCCAGTTCCCGCGATGTGTTCAGCGCCTCGTCTTCGCCAACCGCGATGACCTCATCCACAAGGCTGACGTCAAGGTTGTCGGGGACAAAGCCACCGCCGATGCCCTGGATTTTGTGCACCTCGTAAACACCACCCTTGATCGACTGCGCCTTTTCCGGCTCAACCGCAACCATGTGCAGGCCGGGTTTCTTGGGCTTTAGCGTGCGCGCCAGCCCGGTGAAGGTGCCGCCCGTCCCGATACCTGCGACCACCACGTCGACGCCGCCTTGGGTGTCATTCCAGATTTCTTGGGCGGTCGTGTTCTCATGCACCATCGGGTTGGCGGGATTGTCAAACTGGCTGGGCCAGTAAGAGCCGGGGATTTCCTTGAGCATCTCCTTGGTCTTTTCGATGCTGGCCGAGATGCCGGGCGCCTTGGGCGTCAGCACGACCTCGGCCCCGAGGAACCGCAGCATGCGCTGACGCTCGATGGAAAAGTGCTCTGGCATGACCAGGATCAGCCTGTACCCCCGCGCGGCGGCGACAAAGGCAAGCCCGATGCCGGTATTGCCCGAGGTGGGTTCGATCAAGGTCATGCCGGGGTGGATTTCGCCCCGTCGCTCCAGATCAAGGATCATGTTGACGGCGGTGCGGTCTTTGACGCTGCATAGCGGGTTGAAGTATTCGAGCTTTAGCAACAGGTCCGCCTTGAGCCCATGTTTGGCGCTATAGTTCGGCACCCGTACGAGGGGCGTGTTGCCAATGGCCTCGACCACGCTGTTATAGATGCGCCCGCGCCCTTGGGTTTTTGGCATGACGGTTTCAGTCTCGGTTGGTGCCCCGTCGGTCATGCTGGCCAAAGCCTCCTGATTATGCGCAGTAATTGTGCCGCTTGTGGTTAGGTCAAATGGACAGAAGAACTCGAGGGCGGTCAACCCGAATGCTCACGAAACTGTCAGAAGGTCGCGCTTGACCCTCCACTGGGTGGAAGGGCCAGAGACGGGATGGCAACATGGGGAGAGCAATATGAAAGCTGGTGTAATTGGGGTCTTGGCCCTGGTTTTGGGTCTTGGGGCCTATGTGTTTTTGAGTGGCACTGCTGAGGAAACACCGCAGGCGGCACCGCCACAAGGTGACGCGCTTGCCGCGATAACCCTGCCAGAGGCACTCGGCCCAAATGCCAAGATTGGGCAGCGCGTGTTTCAGGCCAAATGTGCAGATTGTCATGGGGTTGATGCGGTTGGCGTCGATGGATCCGGTCCACCCTTGGTTCACAAAATATACGAACCCTCGCACCATGCAGACGAAGCCTTTCAACGGGCGGTGCAATTGGGTGTCCGGTCCCATCATTGGCGATTTGGAGACATGCCTGCCGTAGATGGCTTGACGCGGGGCGATGTCACGATGATCGTGGCTTATATACGAGAACTGCAGCGCGAAAACGGCATCTTCTGATGCCTGTCGAACAGGAGAGATTTAATGAAACAAACTTCATTGGCTTTGGTGGCCCTGACCCTGTCAGCTACGGTTGTGATCGCTCATGGGGGCGTCAAGAACCCGGCGGTCATGGCGCGCATGGATGGCATGTCAGCAATTGCCGACAATATGAAAGTATTGGGCGGTATGGCCAAGGGCGCTGTCGCCTTTGATGCGGCCAAAGCGAATGAGGCTGCTGGCGTGATCGCTGTCGAAGCCGCCCGCATTCCGGTGTTGTTTCAAGTCGAAGAAACCGATCCCAAGTCAGAGGCCAAGCCGGAGATTTGGGGTGACTTTGGGGATTTTGTTGCCAAGGCCAACACCCTTGAAACTGCGGCCGATGGGTTATCCGGTTCGATCCAAAGTGCCGATGATCTCGCAGCGGGCATGAAGTCCTTGGGGCAGAGCTGCCAGAGCTGCCACGAAACCTATCGCATCAAGAAGTAGGCGGATGGACGGAAAAGGTCAGCATCTGATCTTTTCCATACCGGGATCAAAGAGAGGTTTCAGTGAGGCGGTCGCAGGAATGCGCTCGCCTGCCACTTCGACTTCCCAAGTGCCATCGCTGACCACCGCCGCAGTCAGAGGTTCGTCCAGTTCCGCAAACCCGATGCCAACCGCGCCGCCCAGGCTGTGGCCATAGCCACCGATCTGCATGTGGCCGACCTCTTGGCCATTCAGGTAGATGCATTCGTTGCCATAAAGCAGTGGTTCGGGATCGTTCAGCAGGAACTGCAACATGCGAACCTTAGGGACGCCTTGGGCCTTGATCGCGGCCAGTGCGTCGCGCCCGATAAAGCCGCCGGGTTTGTCGAGTTTCACCGCAAAACCGAGACCGGCGGAAATCGGGTTGTCTGTGTTGTCCACATCGAGGCCAAAGTCACGATAGGCTTTCTCAAGCCGCAGGGAGTTCAGAGTTTGCATGCCGGCGTCGCGCAGGCCGAATTCCTTGCCTGCCTCTTTCAGCAGGTCGTAAACCTGCACGGCGGCGTAGGATGGCACCTGCAGCTCCCACCCCAGCTCACCCACAAAGGTGACGCGGAACGCCTTAACCACCCAGTAGCCGACGTCGATGTCTTGGCAGGTCATGAAGGGGAAGGCATCGTTTGACATGTCGGCAGAGGTGACTTTTTCCATCAACATCCGTGCCTTGGGGCCGTGAATATTGATCTGCGTGATGGCGGGGGTGAGATCGGTGATCACAACGACCTCGCCGTCCTGAATGTGGCGTTTCATGCGCATCAGCGTGTGGCCGTGGCTGTTTTCGCCCACCACCACCATGAACTGATCTTCGGCGAGGCGGGTGACGGTGAGATCGGCCTCGAACCCGCCGTGTTCGTTGACCCAAGCGGTATAGACCAAGCGCCCCGGATCCACGTCAACCTCATTGCAGGACAAACGGCTCATCAGGGCAAGCGCGTCGGGACCCTCGACATTGAACTTGGACATGGTGGACATATCCATGATGATGACGTCTTCGCGGGCGGCACGGTGTTCTTCGGCGTGCCAGTCGAACCAGTTCTGACGGAACCAGCTGTATTTTTCGATCTTGGCCTGCTCCGGAGTGGGCGCAAACCAGTCGGGCATTTCCCAACCGTGGCCTTCGGCAAACCACGCCCCGCTGGCGGCGAGGCGATCATGCAGCACCGATCGTTTGAGATCGCGCGCGGTCTCATAGCCGTCATTGTGGTAGTGCTGGCCGAACATCTTGCCCAAAAGCTCCGGGCCACGGTCACGGCGAAAGGCCTTGGTGGCTTCGTGCCGGGTGAAGCGGTTGACGTTGATGCCGGTGACGTCGATCTGCGGATGGCCGCTGACGATCCATTCCGCCAGCACCTTGCCGGTGCCCGCGCCGTTCAGGATGCCGAGAGAGTTCATGCCACAGGCCACATAGCAATTGCGCAGCTCAGGTGTTTCGCCAACCAGAGGGGCAAGGTCGGGTGTGAAGCTTTCCGGACCACAGAACAGTTTGCGTACACCGACATTCAGTGTCTCGGGTACGCGGGAATAGGCCAGCTCCAGATGCGGGCCGACGCGATCCCAGTCGGGTTCAATCTCGCCAAAGGCAAAGGTCTCGGGGATGCCGTCAAGCTTCCAGGGGGCTGCACCGGGTTCGAACAGGCCTAGCATCAGGCCGCCCACCTCTTCGCGGTAGTAGGTATAGGTTGAGGGATCTTCGAGCACCGGCAGGTCGCGGCTAAGGCCGTCGATGTTTTCGGTGATGAGGTAATAGTGCTCAGCCGCCTGCAGGGGCAGGTTGATACCTGCCTTAGCGCCCAGTTGGCGGGACCACATGCCGCCGCAAATGACCACGTTCTCTGCGGTGATGGTTTGCCCGTCGGCAGTTTTCACGCCTGTCGCCGTGCCGTTCGTTGCCATGATTTCCGCGACGGTGACGCGTTCGAAAATCTGCGCTCCGCCCATGCGCGCGCCCTTGGCGAGCGACATCGTGACATCGACCGGATTGGCGCGGCCATCTTCCGGGGTGTAAAAGCCCGCGAGAACATCGCTCATGTCGCCGATGGGGAACAGTTCAGCGGTTTCTTCGGGTGAGATTTCGTAGATATTGATGCCGTGGCGGCGCATGAAGGGCGCAAGGCGGCGCATTTCATGTACGCGCTCTGGGTTGTTGGCAATCTGGATGTATCCGACATCGCGGAACCCTGTGGGCAGGCCGGTTTCTTTCTCAAGGTTGGCGTACAGATCGCGTCCATGGGTGTAGATTTCGCATTCGGCCTCGGATTTCAGCAACCCTCCGACAATCAGACCCGCAGCGTGCCAGGTGGTGCCGCTGGTCAGCTGGTCGCGCTCCAGAACAACCACGTCGGTCATGCCCAGTTTGGTCAGGTGATAGGCGGTGTTACAGCCGATCGAACCGCCGCCGATGATCACGGTTTGCGCATGGGTAGGGAGGGAACGGGACATGGCGAGGCTCCTGGTGGGATTCGAAATTTGATCAAATTACTGCATTGACTTTAGAGGGAAGGCAAGGAATTGTTTGAACAAGTGTTCAGTGGAAATCTTTAAGTGTCTGTAAAAACAGAAAACAAATCTCGTGCCATGACGTCTGAAGGCAGGCGAAAGCAGCTGATTGAGGCGACGGTGACGTGCATCGCCCTGCATGGGCTCTCTGGCACCACCTTGCGCAAGGTCAGTCAGCAGGCCGGTTTATCGCTGGGGTTGGTGAACTTTCACTTTGCGACCAAGGACGTTCTCTTGGAGGAAACCCTACGCACGCTCGCCGAGGAGCACCGCGTAAGATGGAAAACGGACGTGATGCGTGCCGACCTGGACGCCGAGCAAAAGATCCATGCGATTGTCGAGGCCCAGTTTCACTCGCGTATCTGCACGCGTAAGAAACTGGCCGTCTGGTTCGCGTTTTTCGGCGAGGCGCGCTATCGCAAATTCTACCGGAAAATCACGGCGGACATTGATGAGGAACGCATCGAAGTCAGTCGGGCGTTGTTTGCCGAGATTGCAGAGAACAGTGAGATGTCGCGGTCGCCTGAAGAGTTGGCTCTGGCGCTCGAAAGCCTGTTTGACGGCACCTGGCTGAACATATTGATGTATCCGGATGCCTTCTCAAAAGAGGCCGCGCGGGATCAGGTTTTGTGCTATTTGGCCCTGTGCTGTCCCGGTCGGTTCATGCAAAAGAGTTGACAACCTTCCGCCGCGTGCGCGTCAGGGCAGCCCGCAGACCGAACTGCGATCACCCCTCTATCGTCACCTTGGTCGCGAACTCTTGAAAGGCCAGCACCGCGGCGGGATCGGGGTCTACCCCGGTAAAGCCCAGCAGGTACCCGGACAGCCGGTCCATGCGATCCTGCATCGGCTCGCGCACCTCCAGTGCATGATACCCCAGCTGCATGAAATAAATGATGCGCGCACGGACATCGGCGTCATAGGGCGAATATCCGTGACGCTCAAACATCCGGGTGACCGCCATGATCCGCACCTTGTCGGCCGTGTCGATCATCTTGCGGATCGCATCGTCACGGCGCGACCATTCGCGCACGGCAAAATCCAGCCCGCGGTCGAATTGCCTGGGGTCGACAAAGCAACGGAAAAAGTTGCACACGGCCTCGGAAATATTGTCGGCCGGGCGTTCGGTGTTTGAGACGATAGTGCGCGTGTTGCGGACCTCCCAGTCGTCCAAGAGCGCGGCCAGCAGGTCTTTGCGGTTCTTGAAGTACCAGTAAAAACTGGAGCGCGACACCTCTAGCCGTTCCGCCAGCGCCAGCACTTTGACCTCGGCCACACCATCGTTGACAAGCGTGTCGCGGGCGACGTTCAACCAGTCTTCGCGGGTGACTTTGACATGGCCCGTCAGCGGGGTCTTGTCGGGGTTGTCGCGATGCAAAAGGGGCGTGGTGCGGGCGGTCATCTCAGCTCTCGGGTGGGGCGCCACCTGCGGCGGTGCGCTTGTCGATATAGGTCTGAAGGTCGTCCAGACGGTCATGATCTACGCGAGTGCCGGGGCTGTTGGCAACGATGTCTTTCCAGACCGCCGTGGCGCGGGTCGAGGCATCCTGTGCACCGCGTTCGGTCCATGTGCCGAAGTTGGCATAGTCGTGCACAACGGGCTCATAGAACTCGGTGTTGTAGCGTTCCATGGTTTGCGGGGCTGAGAAGAAATGGCCTGAGGGGTCAACGTGGCTGAGAGCGCTGTCAAAGCCGATCTCGTCCGTGCCGGCCTGCGCCCCGGCACAAAGCTCGGCCACCATGTTCAGGACTTCGGCGTCTGTCACCAGCTTCTCGTAGGACACGGTCAGGCCGCCTTCGAGCCAGCCTGCCGAATGGATGATGACCGTGGCGCCGGCCATGAGGCAACCCCAGAGGCCAAACTGGTTTTCGTTGGCCGCCTGTACATCGTTGAGGTTGGATGCGGACCCCGCCGCAGAGCGCCAAGGCAGGCCGATATGGCGGGCAAGCTGGCCTGCGGCGAGCGAGGCCTGAAAATGCGATGGCGTGCCAAAGGCGGGGGAGCCGGATTTCATGTCGACGTTCGAGGTGAAGGTGCCATAGCAGATCGGCGCGCCGGGCTTGGTAAGCTGCACCAGCGTGATCGCCGCCAGTGCCTCGGCGTGGCTGAGTGTGATGGATCCGGCAACCGTAATCGGGGCCATGGCGCCCATCAGGGTAAAAGGCGTGACGATGGACATCTGCCCATGGCGGGCAAAGTCGATCAGCCCTTGAGCCATGGGAATGTCCAGCGTGCGCGGGCTGTTCGTGTTGATGATGGTGTAACAATGCGGGTTGGCCTGAAACGCGCTGTCAGTCAGCCCCCGAAAATCGCGCACCATCTCGAAGCATTCCGTCACCTGGGGCGTGCCGCGCGAAAAGACAAAAGGAAACTTGTCAGAATGCTCCATCTGGGCGCGGGTGGTGAAATAGTGGCGCAGATGGGTTTCAACGTCCTGCGGCTCGACCTGGGGCGAGATCATCTGGAAGACGTCGAAATGGTGGGTGAGCTTCAGGTATTCGATGTAGTCACGGGCCGAGCCGGGGCGGCGACCGCGTTCGAGGTCGGTGGCGTTGGGCGCTCCGGCCCCGGCCTGAAAAACCAGACTGCCCAGTTCCAGCACAAAGTCGCGATCCCGCACGCCAGCGTGGCAGTGAATGGATTTCGGGGCCGAGGCGATGGCCGCGTCCACCATGTCGCGGCCAATCCAGACCATTTCACTGTCTTCATCCACCCGCGCGCCGCCTGCGGCAAAGATCTTGCGCGCTTCTGGCAGAAGAACCTTCATGCCCAGCTCTTCCAGCGTGCGCAGGGCGGTGTCGTGCATGTTAGCGATCTGGTCAGCCGAGAACACGTCCATGGTGGGGAAGGGGTTCTTCAACTGGCGATAATTCACATCGCGTTTCGGCGCGGCCTCCTCGGCGCGGGCGCGCCTGCGTCGGCCTCGGGTGGGGGTGTCGGTCATGATCCGCCTCGCATTGCTGTGCCGGTGGGGTCGTAGGGCGAGGGCGCGATGACCTTTGCAGGACGCGCGGCGCCGACGATATGCACGCTGAGGCTGGTGCCTTCTTGTGCCGCGTCGCGGTCGATCATGGCCATGGCGAGGGATTTGCCAACGGTGTGACCGTAGCCGCCGGATGTCACGAAGCCAACCCGTTGATCGCCGTTCCAGACGGGTTCGTAGCCGCTGGCATCCGCGTCGGCGGCGTCGATTTCGAGGGTGGCCACAAGCTGGTCCGGGCCATTGCCATCACGCTCTTGCAGAGCTGCGTCACGCCCCACGAACGCGCCTTTGTCCCAGTCGATCCAGCGGTCCATGCCGGTTTGACCGGCAGTGTACGCCTGGGTGAATTCTGCTGACCAGATGCCAAAGCTTTTTTCCAGCCGGAGGGAGAGGAGGGCGTTGAAGCCCACCTCTTTCATGCCGAACTCGGTGCCTGCCTCAAGCAGGGTTTCGCGCAAAG
Source organism: Shimia sediminis (assembly GCF_003990645.1). Lineage (GTDB taxonomy): Bacteria > Pseudomonadota > Alphaproteobacteria > Rhodobacterales > Rhodobacteraceae > Shimia > Shimia sediminis. The sequence continues at coordinate 351,401 of NZ_RYZK01000004.1, read as the reverse complement.
TGATGTGTTCGGCGGCGGAGCAGTGGATTTCGTAACCGAGTTCACCTGCGACCGAGAGGCGACCGACCTTGCAGCGCAGCATGCCGATATTGAAGGTGCCGCATCCCATGAATTTCAGGTCTCCGATGGGGCCATCGGTAAGTTTTTCCAGCACTTTCAGGCTGTTGGGGCCGGAGAGGCTGAACCCGACCGTGGCGTCTGCGATGTCGCGCAGGGTGACGTTTTCGCCCATGTGGTCCTGGAACCAACGCATGTGCCATTCGCGTAAGTAGTAACTGCCCATGATCCACCAGGTTCCGTCGCCCCAGTTGAACACGGTGAGATCGCCCTTCATGCGGCCATCGTGGCCGAGCATCGGTGCGAGTTTCGCACGGCCCGGCGCGGGTAGTTTCGAGGCCATGATCTTGTCGAGCCACGCTTCGGCGCCGTCGCCTGAGACTTCAAAGCGGGAGAAGCCGGAGATGTCGAGGAGGCCGACGTTTTCGCGCACGGCTTTACACTCGGCGGCGACGATGTCGAAGGCGTTGGAGCGTTTGAGGGTGGGGGTTTCGACGAAGTCTTCGGAAGGTGCGAAGTAGAGTGGCAGTTCAAGGCCATAGTTGGCGCCCCAGCGGCAGCCAGCGGCGGTCATGCCATCATAGGCGGGCGCCTTTTTCAGCGGGCGACCTGCGGGCAACTGCTCGTTGGGATAGGTCATAACGAAGCGGCGTGTGTAGAACTGGCCAGTGGTTTCCTTGATGAAACGTTTGTTCTGGGCGTAGTCGCCAAAGCGGGCCACATCCATGCCGAAAACATCCGCCTCGGGTTCGCCGTGGATCATCCATTCAGCCAGCGATTTGCCGACGCCGCCCCCTTGCAGGAAGCCCGCCATGACACCACAGGCGCACCAGTAGCCGGGTTTGCCACGAACGGGGCCGACCAGCGGGTTACCGTCGGGGGCAAAGGTAAACGCCCCGTTGACCCATGTCTTGACGCCAACTTCTTGCAAGGCGGGATAGCGTTCAAAGCCAAGGGTCAGTTCTTTTTCGATGCGGTCGGGGTCTTCCTGTTGCAGTTCAAAGCCGTATTCCCACGGCGCGCCGTCGACCATCCAGTGTTCATGGTCGATCTCGTAAATTCCCAGAAGGATGCCTTTCTGGTCCTGACGCATATATGTGAAACCTTCGAGATCGACGGTCATCGGAACCTCGAAATCCAGTTGCTCCAGCTCGGGGATGGTGTCGGAGATCAGGTAGTGGTGATTGAGCGGCGAGACCGGCAGTTCGATGCCCGCCATGCGCCCGACCTGTTTGGCCCAGAGACCAGCCGCGTTTACCACGTGTTCAGTGTGGATGGTGCCCTTTTCGGTCACGACCTGCCAGCCGCCTTCAACCTGATGCAGTTCCAGAACGCGGTTGTGTTCGATCACCTCGGCGCCGCGTTTCTTGGCGGCCCCGGCATAGGCGTGCACGGTGCCGGTGGTGTCGACATAGCCTTCGCGGTCGGCCCACATGCCGCCGAGGATGCCTTCGGTGGACATGATGGGGCAGAGTTCTCCGGCCTCTTGCGGGGTGATCAGGCGGCAGTCGTCAATGCCGATGGACTGGAAAGTGCGATAGGCCGATTGCAGCCATTCCCAACGGTCCGGTGTGCCTGCCAGCGTCATGCCGCCGGTCATGTGCATGCCGACGGATTGGCCGGATTCCTGCTCGATCTCGGACAAGAGGTCGATGGTATAGGCCTGCAGCGAGGCGATGTTAGGATCGGCATTGAGGGCATGGAACCCACCCGCCGCATGCCAGCTGGAGCCAGCGGTCAGGACCGAGCGTTCGATCAGGCAGACATCGGTCCAGCCGAATTTCGCCAGGTGATAAAGCACCGAGGCGCCAACGACCCCGCCCCCGATGACCACGGCACGGTAATGCGATTTCATGTGTGTTTTCCCCTTGATGAGGCGCGGCGCGTTTGGATTGCAAGACGCGCGCATCCTATTGGACATGTTTGTCCAGAGTGTGGTTGATTCTGGACAGGTTTGTCCAGAACTTTTGAGCTCTGTTGTGGTTCGGAGTAAACTGGGGGCTGACGCGGGGCGGTGAGATGGTTAAACTGTTCACGAAATTGCGGACGGCAGTCCGGACAGCGAGACGCTATGAAGACCCTATAATCCGACCCGAGCGGCAGTGTAAAAAAGGTGGAGGGATGACCCATGAGTGACAAGACGGCAGGCTCGGGCGACGCGCCCCTGAACATCCTGTTCATCATGTATGACCAGCTGCGCTTTGATTACCTGAGCTGTGCCGGACATCCGCATCTACACACCCCGCACTTTGACAGGGTGGCCGAGATGGGGGTGCGGTTCACCAATGCCTATGTGCAGTCGCCGATCTGTGGTGCTAGCCGGATGAGCTTTTACACCGGGCGTTATGTGTCGAGCCACGGAGCGCAGTGGAACGGGTTTCCCTTGCGGGTTGGTGAGATGACGCTTGGGGATCATCTGCGCAAGGTCGGGATGGATTGCTGGCTTTTGGGCAAGACCCATATGAAGGCAGACAAGGAAGGGATGGAGCGGCTGGGTCTTAGCCCCGACAGCGTGATCGGGGCACGGCAGGCAGAGTGCGGTTTTGATGCGTGGATCCGTGATGATGGCCTGTGGGGCGAGGGGCCGGATGGCTTTTATGACGAAAAGCGCTCGCCTTACAACGAGTACCTCAAATCCAAGGGGTACGAGAGTGAAAACCCCTGGGCCGACTTTGCCAATGCGGGGATTGATGAGGACGGTAACCTGGCCTCGGGCTGGATGTTCGCCAACGCCGACAAGCCCGCCAACATCCGCGAAGAAGACAGCGAAACACCCTGGCTGACGTCGCGCACCATGGAGTTTATCGATCAGGCCAAGGGTCCCTGGTGCGCCCATGTGAGTTACATCAAACCGCATTGGCCCTATATCGTGCCCGCGCCCTATCACAATATGTATGGCGCCAACCATGTGCCCGCCCCCAACCGGTCTGACGTCGAGCGGCAAGACCCGCATCCCGTTTATGGCGCCTATATGGAGAACCCCATCTGTTCCGCGTTCCAGCGTGAAGAGGTCCGTCAAAAGGTGATCCCCGCCTACATGGGTCTGATCAAGCAATGTGACGATCAACTGGGGCGGATTCTGGAGCATCTGGACCAAAGTGGGCGCACGCAAAACACGATGATCGTTCTGACCTCGGATCACGGGGACTATCTGGGAGATCACTGGATGGGGGAAAAGGACCTGTTCCACGATCCCAGCGTCAAGATCCCAATGATCATCTATGACCCGCGCAAGACTGCGGACGGAACACGTGGGTCAACCTGTGATGCGCTGGTCGAGAGTATCGACATAGCTGCGACTTTTGTTGACGCAGCCGGTGGCCAGGTGCCTGATCACATCATTGAGGGGCGCTCTCTCATGCCTTGGATCAATGGTGAGGAACCGGAGTGGCGCGAGTTTGTGATCAGTGAATTTGACTATTCCGCGACCGGGCAGGGGGCGAAACTGGGGCTTGAGCCGCGCGATGCCCGCCTGTTCATGGTTTTTGACGGGCGGTTCAAGATGATGCACGCCGAGGGCGGCTTTCGTCCGATGCTGTTCGACCTCGAGACTGACCCCGAAGAGTTTCACGACCTGGCCAAGGGCGACGCGCATCAAGAGGTTCTGGACCGCCTCTATGGATATCTGGGTCAATGGGGGCGGCGCATGTCGCAGCGAGTGACCGTGTCAGAGGATGACATTCGCGCCAAGCGCGGCAAGTCCGGCCGCAAAGGGATCCTGCCCTTCCTGTTCGATGGCTCGGAAGTCGACGAAGAGCTGACCGCAAAGTACCGGGGTCGGGCCGCTCAGAACCATCTGGAAACCTAGCATGGGGCCTGTGTGAGCAGGCCCAAAGGGTTATAAAACCCTTTGGGCCAAACCGTTTCGGGATGGCTTGTGCCCCAAGCAGACCGCACCTCAGGCGTAAAGCGCACCGGTGCGAGTTTTTAAAAACGCGTCCAGTGGGATGTCTTCCTGTTTCAGAAAACCCTGACCGGGCAGTGCACCGTCGCGCACCATCTCGATCACTGCCACGACCGAGGCCGATGTGGTCCATGAAATCGCTGTGCGCATGCGTCCCGCGATCTCGATTGGGCGATAGGCGCGCACGAATTCCTCGCGGCGCATGTGGCCGTCGATGGTGCCTTCGGACGCAACATGCACATAGACCACATCGTTGTCCGTGGGCGGTTTGGCGTTGACCAGAATGTCGCCCGCGTCTTCGCGGCGGTCGCGCATCAGAAGCTCATGGAAGAAGAAGTTCATCAGCTCGGCGTGACCGGGATAGCGCATGGTTTTGTAGTCGATATTGTCGACCTGCCCGAGATAGGTCTCGCACATGGTGCCAAGCCCGCCAGAGGTGGTGAAAGCTTCGAGCTTCATACCGTCGATGTAAAGCGTTTCAAGCCATTCCATCGGCGAAACCCATTTGCGCACACCCCCTTCGATTACTTCGCAATCGTTGAGGTATTCGTTCACAACGCCATCCGGTGACCAGTTAAAGGCATAGCCCATGAGGCCGGTGGGGTTTTGCGGCAAGGCACCCACGCGCATACGGCATGAACGGCAATGGTCAAAGTCTGCGATCTGCTTCGCGCCGACAATGCCGACAAAGCCGGGGGCGAGGCCACATTGCGGCGCCATGACGCCCTTGGAGGTCTTGCTGAGGTCGAGAATGGCCTGAGTTGTCGGCACGTCCTCGGTCAGATCGAAATAGTGGATGCCTGCCGCGTGGGCCGCGGTTGCGACAGCGGTATTGAGGTGGAAGGGCAGGCAGGACAGCACGGCGTCGCAGGTACCGAACAGCGCGGCAAGCGCGGTTGGGTCGGTGACGTCGGTGGCCTGTACCGCAAAGGGCATGTCCTCGCGCGGGGCATGCAAATCGTGGCCGGTGACTTCGAGCCCGGAGTCGTGCAGCAGACGTGCGGCAAGAGCCCCGACCTTGCCCAGGCCGAGAATAGCAATCTTTTTCATGGCGTTACTCTTTTTTAAATGTCGAACTTGATACCCTGCGCCAGCGGCAGCTCGCGCGAGTAGTTCACGGTGTTGGTCTGGCGGCGCATGTAGCCTTTCCACGCGTCCGAGCCGCTCTCGCGTCCACCGCCGGTTTCCTTTTCGCCGCCAAAGGCACCGCCGATTTCGGCACCCGATGGACCAATGTTGACGTTGGCGATGCCACAGTCGGACCCGGCGGCCGAGAGGAAGTATTCGGTCTCGCGCACGTCCGTCGAGAAAATGCAGGAACTGAGCCCCTGGGGCACTTCGTTTTGCATCTCGATCGCCGCGTCCAGATCGCGGTACTTCACCACATACAGGATCGGGGCGAAGGTCTCGTGGTGCATGATGGCCGATTGCGCCGGCATCTCGACAATGGCCGGGTGGACATAGGCCGCGTCACCGTGCGTGTCGGTCAGGGCCTGGCCGCCGCCGTGCACAGTGCCGCCCTCAGTCTTGGCCTGTTCCAACGCGCGGTCCATGGCGGTCATGGCGTCTGTGTCGATCAGCGGGCCGACAAGGGTGCCGTCAGCCAGCGGGTCGCCGATGGGCAGGCCTGCGTAGGCTTTGACAAGGCGGGGGATCAGGGCGTCGTAGATGTCTTCGTGCACGATCAGGCGACGCAGGGTGGTGCATCGCTGACCTGCCGTACCGACAGCCGAAAAAACGATGGCGCGCAGGGCCATTTCGAGATCGGCCGAGGGCGCGACGATCATGGCGTTGTTGCCGCCGAGTTCAAGGATGGTGCGACCAAGACGCTGTGCCATGTCACCCGCCACGGCGCGACCCATCGGTACCGAACCGGTGGCCGAGATGATGGCGACGTCCTTGGAGGCCGTGAGCGTCTCGCCCAGATCACGTTCGCCGATCAGGGTCTGGATCAGACCCGCCGGGGCTTCATCGCCAAATTTGACCATGACGGTCTCGCAGATTTTTTGCACGGCGAGCGCGGTCAGCGGGGTTTTCTCGGATGGTTTCCAGATCACTGGGTCGCCGCAGACCAGCGCCAGTGCCGCGTTCCAGCACCACGGCGCGACGGGGAAGTTAAAGGCGGTGATGACGCCGCAGGTGCCCATGGGATGCCAGGTTTCACGCATGGCGTGGCCGGGGCGTTCCGAGGCAATGGTCAGGCCGTAAAGCTGGCGTGAGAGACCCACAGCAAAATCGCAGATGTCGATCATCTCTTGTACTTCGCCCAGGCCCTCCTGATAAATCTTGCCGCATTCCAGCGTCACAAGGCGGCCAAGGTTCTCCTTCTCCTTGCGCAGTTCTTCCCCCAGAAGACGCACCAGCTCGCCACGACGCGGGGCAGGCACCATGCGCCATGTTTTAAAGGCCGATTTGGCTTGTGCGATTTGGGCTTCGGCATCGGCAACCGTGTGCATTTTCAAGGCCGCGATCTCGCTGCCATCGACCGGGGTGGTCACGGAAAGCGTACCGCCCTTGGTTTCGAAATCCGTCAGGCCGCAATTCGAGAGGATTGTGTTGTACTTGGGTTTTGCGGTTGTGCCGGTCATCTGCGCCATCCTGTTCGCTTGGGTGTTTGACACAGTGTTTGTCAGATGCGCGTTAGGCAAAATGGGAAAAATCATTGCAAAACGGGAAAATTTTGTCATTTTGACAGGCGCAGGAGGACGCCATGGATGATCTGGACAACAGACTTTTGAGGTTGCTGACCAAGGACGCGCGGGCCTCGGCCACTGATCTGGCCGCGGCGTTGAACGTGTCGCGCGGGACGGTGCAGAACCGCATAGACAAGCTGGTGCATACGCGGGTGATCAGCCGCTTTACCGTCGAACTGGGCGAGTCCGAAGAGGATCACCAGATCAGTGCATTCACCCTGATCCGATTAAAGGCGGATGACGGCAAAGTCACGATTGCCGGGCTCCGGCGGATCGAAGAGATCGTGGATGTTCACACGCTGAGCGGGGCGTTTGATATCGTGGTGGACCTGCGCACCTCGTCGCTAAAGCGGTTGGATGCGGTGCTGGATCGGATACGCGCCCTGCCGGATGTGGCAGAGACGCAGAGCCATATTCGGTTGTCGTCTGTCGGTAACCCACGGCGGGTCTGAGGCCAACCCCAATGTGGGAGTGGCCTTGTTTTACAGGGTTAGTGGCCGCTGTCGGGGGCCGGATATTGCATCCGGTGCAGCACGTCGTCCCACGACACATGGTTGCGAACAAACTCGTTTGCCGCATCGCGGGGCGGGGAATAATCCCAGCTTGTTAACTGTCCCTTAATCATTGCAGCATGCACCGCGCGGCGTTGCTTCTGGGTGGCGATGACATCCGCGCGAACCTTGTCAGCGTCCCAGTAGTTGGCGGCTTCTGCGGCGAACTTTGCCGCGATCTCGGCATGGGCCGGATCATCGGCGAGGTTGCTGCGTTCCATCGGGTCCTCGATGACATTGAACAGCTGCGCCGGATCGCCGTCACAATGGATGTATTTGTACGCGCCACGCCGGATCATCAGCATGGGATGCGGCGTCATCTCGGCGCAGTATTCGCCGTAAGTAGTACGTTCACCCGCATCCGCGCCGGTTGCCATCGGCCAGAGGCTTTCGCCGCCAATGGGCATGCCCAGCTCGGGTGCAGGCGAGCCGTCGGACGACGCAATGTCGACAAAGGTCGGCAAGAGATCGACCAGCGAGACCGGCACGTCCTGCGTGCCCTGCTGAACACCGGGGCCGGAGATGATCAGCGGAACGCGCGCGGAATGTTCGAAGAAGTTCATCTTGTACCAAAGACCGCGTTCGCCCAGCATGTCGCCATGGTCTGCGGTGACAATTATGATTGTGTTATCAAATAGATCAGCCTCTTTCAGGGTTTGGACGATCCGGCCGACGTTGCTGTCAAAGTAGCTGGTGTTGGCATAGTAGCCGTGGCGCGCGTTGCGGATGTCCTCATCGCTGAGATCGGCCTGATCCGCCTCGATCCCGGCGCGCAGGCGCTGGGTGTGGGGGTCATCCATGGGGCCGGTGGCGGGCATGTCTATGTCCTTGGAATCATAGAGATTCCAGAACTCCGGTCGCGCCACATAAGGGTCGTGCGGGTGGATCAAACTGACCAGCATGGCGAAAGGGCCAGTCTTTTGCATGGCGTATTCAAAGATGCGGCGTCGGGCGAGAAAGGTGACCTCTTCGTCGTATTCATACTGGAAAGTGGTCATGGCTTGCCCCGCCTGACGCACCGCATCCATGTTGTGATACCAGTGGTCGATACGCTCGTCGGGTTGCTCCCAATCGGGGGTCCAGGCGTGGTCGGAGGGGTAGATGTCGGTGGTCAGTCGTTCCTCGAAACCGTGCATCTGGTCGGGGCCGACAAAGTGCATTTTCCCTGATAAACAAGTACGATAGCCCATTTGGCGAAGGTAGTGCGCGAAGGTTGGAATGGACGCTTTGAACTCGGCGCCGTTGTCGTAGCCGGCGATTTGGCTGACTTGTTGACCGGACATGAAGGAAAAGCGGGAGGGGGCGCAGAGGGGGGAGTTGCAATAAGCCGCATCAAAGCGGGTGCCGGACTGGGCCAGCGCAGACATGTGCGGGGTCTGGACAACCGGATGGCCGTAAGCGCCGGTGAATTGTGGCGCGAGCTGGTCGGCCATGATGATGACGATATTGGGTTGTGTCATTGGATAGACTCCTGAGTTTATTGAAAAAATGGACTCAGAAGCCTCCCGGAGGGGGCTGGTATTGCATGGGTTTCTGATGCGTGCACATCATTTCAAAAAAGCCTGACAACCAGTTTTGATCCGCATCGGATCGTGCGAGAAAACTCTGTCCCGCTTGTGACCATCCGTCAAGAACAGAGTGCAGACGCGCCCCGATCAGGCATTAGTACAATTTTAACGAAGAGGGACGGAAAACCCGTTTTAACCAAGTTGTACAACATTTACCGGGGCATTTGACCATTTTGTACCAACTAAAATCGGGGATTTAACCAAGTTGTACATAATTTTTGGTTAATTTTTGGCGTCGACGCGCGGCCCTGCGCGCCGACGCCAGAGTGTCTTATTCGGCAGCGCGGGCCGAGCCTTGGGGGATGACTTCGTAGCCGGGTTCTTCCGGTTCGTCATCGGTCATTTCCGGCGGGAAGCCGGGGGCGCGGATGTCCAGCCCGGTGGCCTCTTCCAGACGCTTGATGATGTTGGGCGACAGCTCGCGGTCGCCGTACCGCTTGATGCCGTCATCGAACATGTCGATGAGCAGCGGGCTGATTTCCAGCGGCACATTGTTGCGGTCTGCGATTTCCTGGAACAGGCCAATGTCCTTTTTCACGAGGTCCATGGTGAATGAGATATCGCGCGAGCCGTTCAGGATGACCTGGCTTTCGGTGACATGGCTGAACGAGTTGCCCGAAGAGATCTTGATCGCCTCGTAGGTGGTGTTGAGATCCATGCCCGCGGCGGCGGCGGTCACCAGTGCCTCGGCATTGGCGGCAAGGTGCACGGTGGCGAGGTAGTTGGTCAGCACCTTCAGGACCGAGGCCGAGCCCAGGTCGCCGGTGTGCAGGATGCGCCGACCCATGGTGGTGAGGAAGGGCAGGATACGTTCAAACGTGGCGCGGTCACAGCCCGCAAAGATCGAGATGTTGCCGGTGTCGGCGCGGTGACAGCCGCCCGAGACAGGGCAGTCGACAGCGGCACCACCGCGTTCGATGACCATGGCGCCCAGACGTTTGGCTTCGGCCTCGTCCGTGGTCGACATTTCCATCCAGATCTTGCCGGTCGTCACCTCGGGCAGCATTTCCTGCATGACCGCATCCGAGGCGGCGGGCGAGGGCAGGCAGGTGATGACGGCATCGCAGTCGCGCATCAGCTGGGCGGGGCCTTCGGCCCTTTTTGCGCCCTTGGCGACAAAGGCGTCAACCAGATCCGGGTTCAGGTCGTGAACGGTGAGGTCAACGCCGTTGCGCAAAAGCGATCCGGACAGTTTGTGGCCGACATTGCCGAGGCCGATGAAACCAACTTTCATATGTATTCTCCCAAGCGTGGCCACATCTGGCCGGATAGTGTTGTTTCAAGAACAGGAATAGGGACATGGCGTGTGGAAAGTAAAACGAGTAAAAGGGCAGGAAAGCACAAAAAATTTTTGGTGATACATGAGCAAACTGCCCAACCTCGTATGGCTTCGGAGTTTCGAATGCGCGGCGCGGCATCTGAGTTTCACGCAGAGCGCGGATGAACTGGGGCTGACCCAGACGGCGCTGAGCCTGCATGTGCGCTCGTTAGAGGCCGCGTTGGGGTGCAAGCTGTTCACGCGCAAGGCGCGCAAGCTGGCGTTGACCGAAGTGGGGCAGGCCTATGCGTTTTCGTTGCGTCGGTCGCTCGGGGATATAGCACTGAGCACGGCGAGCCTGTTTGGCGCGGATGGCACACAGGTGTTGACGGTGCGCGCTCCGATTTCGACGGCGTCGTTGTGGCTGACGCATCGGTTGCCAGAGTTCGTGACGGCGCATCCGGGGATCGCGGTGCGGATCGTGTCGAACATCTGGGCCGAGTCGATCGGGCCGGAGGACGTGGACGTCGAGATCCGGCTGGGGCGCGGCGGCTGGACCGGCATGTCCTACAAGAAGATTTCCACTGAGCGGATCGTGCCGATCACCCATGACAGCAATGCGCATCAGGACCCGGTCGCCATGCTGCAAGAGGGACCGCTGGTGCAGATTTTGGGCTATGAGGACATGACGCAGGCCTATCTGAGCGCCTGTGATCTTGAGGTGGCGCAACAGCGGTTTCCTTATTCGGTCGACACAACGATTGCCGCCATCGACATTGTCGCCGCCCGCGGGGGGTGCGCCGTGGTGCTGGAGCGGTTTGCAGATGATGCGCGCGCCCGAGGCCGGCCCATTGCCAAGGTCGGAGACCCGATGCCGATTGCGCAGAGTCACTATCTGGTCGGGGTGTCACCACCAGAGGTGAATGACACGGCCAAGCAGCTGTTTGAGGCCTGGCTTGAGGGGATATTCACCGACTAGACGAACCGTTCGTAGAGCGCGACCTCTTCCATCAGCCAATCCCGGAACGCTTTCTCGGCGGCGCTTAGCCGTTCTTGGGGGGGCGAGACGAGGTAGTAATTGGCCTTGGCCGAGAGTTTGCGGGAAAAAGGCTGGATCAGGTCGCCGCTGAGAAAGGTCTGGGGGGCGTAGTAGTTGTCGGAGATGGCAAAGCCGAGGCCCGAGCGGGCGATGGCGATGGCATCGTGGTTGGAGCCTGCATAGATGTTCTGGCGGGCATCGAGTTGCGGCACACCCGCGGCGATGAACCATTTGGACCAGGCCTCGCCCTGATCGTCGTGGATGAGTGTGCTGTTTTGCAGGTCGCGCACGTCGTGGGTCTGGCGCAGGCCCTCGTAGCCGGGGGCGCAGACCGGGAACATCTGGCATTCGATGAGGGGCGTGACCTGGTAGCCGGGAAAGTGGGTTTCCTCGAAAACGATGGCCATGTGGGTTTGCGGATCGAGCGGTTGTGCGCCGGGCAGCCAGAGGGCGCGGCGGAATTGCAGGGTGGGGTGGAGGTTGAGAAAGTTGGACAGGCGTTGCGCCAGCCACAGGGTGATAAAGGACGACGGCATGGCGACGGTGAGCGTGCCTTCGGTCTGTTGCTCGTCAAGGGTGCGCAGGGCGGAAGAGATGTCACGCAGGGCGCCTTGCAGCGGGGCGAGCAGGGCATGGGCCTCGCGCGAGACGGCGATGCGCCGCCCGGTGCGGTCAAACAGCTGCGTGTCGAGCGTGTCTTCGAGGTTGCGGATCTGGTGGCTGATGGCGCTGCGGGTGACGCCAAGCTCATCCGCGGCGGCAGAGAGGTTCTGGTGGCGGGCCGCGACTTCGAAGGTTTCGAGCGCCTTGAGGGATACCCAGCGATTGTTAACGCGCATGATGACCTGCGGGTTGGTTGAGATTAATTCACCAAATGCGCGAAATATTCGCCATTTTCAACGAAAAAATATGCGCTAAGCTGGGTGGACCCCAAGACTCCCCCCAATCAGGACCTGCTGACATGACACGCACGCATTACTCAACCAACGCGCCGGAAGGATTGGCCGGGGCCGAGTTGGTTTTGACCAATGGCCGGATTTACACCGTGGACCCGGAGCGCCCCTGGGTCGAGGCCGTGGCCATTCGGAGGGGGCGGTTCATGGCCGTGGGCAGCCACGCAGAGATCGCGCCGCTGATCCAGAGCTACACCAAGGTGCATGATTTGCAGGGCGCCTTTGCGATGCCGGGGCTTTATGACATGCACACCCACCCTGATCTGGCGTTGGGGCCGAAGTATTCGGATTACCTGGATGTGGGGCTGGAGACGCCTTCGGCGAGCGAGGTCAAGGCAGCTATCCTGGATTATGCCGAGCGGAATCCCGGTGACGGGTGGATCTTTGGCAAGCATTTCGTGCATTACAACCTGCGCAAGGAAGGCATCGAGCCGGGGCGCGAATGGCTGGACAGCTTTATCCCGGACCGTCCCGTGGCGATCATGGATCGCATGTGGGGCAGCTGTATGGCGAACTCGAAGGCGCTGGAGCTGGCGGGCGTCAGCGCCGAGTCGCAGGACCCCAACAACGGCTATATCGTGCGCGACACCATCACGGGCGAGCCGAACGGCATTCTGGTCGATGGGGCCTATGCGCTGATCATGGCCGCGATGCCGCCACCGCCGACCAAGGCGCTGGTGCGGGCCTATGAAGAGGGCGCGCGGTTCCAGTCATCGCGCGGTGTTGTCGCGACAAAATACGTGCACGTCTGCGAGCAACGGCTTGAGGCGCTGCGGATTGCCGATCTGGCAGGCAATCTGCCGGTGCGGGTCGAGGCGGCGATCAGCTGGCAGGATGACATTTTCCCGGTGCGGCGTCGCTGGGAGCTCTTGGCGGGCGAGCGCCATTACTATCGCTCGGCGCGGATCAACGCCAATGCGGTGAAGTTCCATTTTGACGGCACCTCCGAGCCGCGCACCTCATACCTGCTTTCGCCCTGGCCGAATGAGAAAGACTGGCGCGGGGCGCTGAACCTCACGCCCGAGCATATTGCCGATATGGTGGCGGATATGGACCGCAAGCGTATCCGGGTGATTGCGCATTGCACCGGGGATGGCGCGTCCGATATTTTCCTGGATGCGGTGGCCGAGTGTCGCCGTCGCAATGGTCCGGGCATGCGCCACCAATGCGCGCATTCGACGCTGTTGGACGAGGCCAACCTCGCGCGGTTTGCCGAATTGGACGTGATTGCCGAATTCTCGCCGGTGGGCTGGTACCCGTCGAACTTCACCCTGAACGCGCGGGGCTCGTTCGGGGAACGGCTGGCCGAGGCCTACAATGTGCGCGGTGTGATTGATGCAGGCGGGGTGACGGTCATGGGCACCGACTGGCCCGTGAGCAGCATTGACCCCTGGATCGGCTTTGAAACACTGACCACGCGTCAGAACCCATGGGGCGAGATGGAAGGCAATCTGGGCCATCCGATCACGCTGGAAGAGGCGATCCAAATGATGACCATCAACGGCGCGTGGTCGATGGGCATCGAAGACCAGTCAGGCTCGATCGAAATGGGCAAGACAGCTGATATGATCGTGCTGGATCAGGATCCCTTTGACGGCGATACCAAGGGCCGATTGCACAAGACCGAGGTCAGCCTGACCATGATCGACGGTGAGGTGGTGCATGACCCCAATGGCTGGATGAGCGGCAGCGCGTTTGAGACGCGTTTCACCGCAGAGGCACCGAATTTCCGGCCGGTGGAGCTGTGATGCGCACGCCGGTCACGATTGTCGCCGGGTTTCTCGGGGCGGGGAAAACCACGCTGATCAACCAGATTTTACAGGGCGATCATGGGTTGAATATCACCGTTCTGGTGAATGATTTCGGCGCGGTGAACATCGACGCCGAATTGATTGCCAAACGCCAGCGTGAGGTGATGGAGCTGTCCAACGGCTGTGTGTGTTGCTCGATCCAGGGTGATCTGGTGGTGCAGCTGCAAGAGTTGTTTCACTCGGACAAGCCGCCCGAGTACCTGTTGATCGAAGCCAGCGGTGTATCACAGCCGGGGCGGATTGCGGCGGTCTTTGGCTATCCGCAGCTGCGCACCCATGCGCGATTGGACGCGGTGGTGACGCTGGTGGATGCGGCGAACACCGGCGCGCTGGCTGAAAACAGTGCGGATCTGGTGCAGAGCCAGATCGAGGCCGCGGACCTTATCGTGTTGACCAAGACCGATCTGGCGGATGCGGCAGAGGTTGCCAAGGTGCGCCGCGAGTGGCTTTTGCCGGATCAGCCGGTGTTCGAGGCCATCGACGGCAAGGTGCCGGCAGAGATATTGCTGGATGTGAACCGCGCAAACGAGGCGCGCGCCGTGATGCCCGCGCGCAATCCCGGCCTGAGGTTTACCAGTACAAACTGGTCCTCGGACACGGCGCGGCCCTATGCCCAATACAAGGCGTTGCTCAAGTCCTTGCCCACCTCGGTTTACCGGGCCAAGGGCGTGTTGTTTTGCAGCGATTACCCGGACGAGCGTATCGGCTTTCAAAAGGTTGGTGCGCGCATTGCCTTTGAAAAGCTGGGGCCGTGGCCCGGCCCGCAGCGCACGCAGATTGTCGGGATTGGCGAGGACGCGGGGTTTGATGCGGCGGGGTTTTGTGCCCTGCTGGAGGATGCCTCGCAGATGGGTGTCGAGGCTTGACGGGGGAAGCCGCTTGTAAGCGGCTTGCAAGCGATTTCGAAATCGCTTGGCCCCCTGTGGCGAGGGGCGGGTGCGTCTGAAAACGGCTGTCTTTGCCGCAAATCCCCGCAATCGTCCCGGCGAATGTCGTTTTTCTAACGGTATGGCGTGGTATGCCGTGTAGTCTGCGCCTTCGAACAACCAAGAAGGACGCGGCCGGATGGGAGATTTGTGGGACGGGTTGTCCCAGGCTTTTTTCCTGCTTGTGACGCTGGACGGCGATCTGGTGGAGATCACGCTGCGGTCGCTGCAGGTGACGCTGTCGGCGTTGGTGATCGCCTCGGTGATTGCGCTGCCTCTGGGCGCGCTTCTGGCGGTGCGGCGGTTCCGGCTGCGGCGGGTGACCATCGCGGTGCTGAACGCGCTGATGGGGTTGCCGCCGGTGGTTGTGGGGTTGATCGTTTACATCCTGCTCAGCCGCTCGGGGCCGTTCGGGGTGATGGGATTGCTGTTCACGCCCACCGCCATGATCATCGCGCAGGTGATCATCATCGTGCCGCTGATCGCGTCAATCGCGCATCAGGCGTTGCGCGAGTTGTGGACGGAGTATCATGACCTGCTGATCTCGATGAACACCACCCATGTGCAGCGCATGAAGGCACTGCTGTGGGATGGGCGGCGGGCGCTTTTGACGGCGTCATTGGCCGGGTTTGGGCGGGCGATTGGCGAGGTTGGCGCGATCATGATCGTGGGCGGCAATATCGACCATGCGACGCGGGTGCTGACCACGGCGATTGCGCTGGAGACCTCGAAGGGTGATTTTGCATTGGCTTTGGCGCTGGGGTTCATCCTGATCGGGCTGGCGATTGCGGTGAACTTTGCCATCCACTGGCTGACCCAGACAGAACGGGAGGGGCGCTGGTGAGCAGGATGTTTCCCCTGATCGTCGAAGGTGCCGTGACGCGGCGGCGTGGCAAGGTGCTGGTGGGGCCGGTGGATCTGCGGCTGGAAGCGCGCGGCGTTACGGTGGTGATCGGGCCAAACGGGGCGGGCAAGACCTCGCTCTTGCGGATGCTGCACGGGATTGCGCGGCTGAACGAGGGCAGGGTGCAATGGGCCTGTGACGAGGCCGAGGCGCGCGAGCGGCAGGCGTTTGTGTTCCAGACGCCGGTGATGCTGCGCCGGTCGGTGCGCGAAAATCTGACCTATCCGTTGCGGATCAGCGGTGTCGGGCGCAAGGCGGCAGAGGTTGCGGCCGAGGGCATGGCCGACAAGATCGGTCTGAGCGGGGCTTTGGGCCGCTCGGCGCTGGCGCTGTCGGGGGGCGAGCGGCAGAAACTGGCGTTGGGGCGAGCGCTGATCCGCGAGCCGGAGGTGTTGTTCCTGGATGAGCCCTGTGCGGCGCTGGACGGGCGGGCGATGCGCGAGGTCGAGGCCATTTTGCTGGCCGCCGCCGAGGGCGGCACGCGGCTGATCATGTCGACGCACAACATGGGACAGGCGCGGCGATTGGCCAGCGAGGTGGTGTTCCTGCTGGGTGGTCGTATTCACGAGCGCGGGGCCGCCGAGACGTTTTTTGACAACCCTGAAACCCCGCAGGCGCGTGCGTTTCTTCGAGGAGATATAGTGGAATGAAAACCCTGTGGGTGGCGTTTGCCGCGGTGATGTGGACCGTTCAGGTTCAGGCCGAAGAGATGAAGATGGCGGTGACGACGTCGTTTCACAACTCGGGGCTGTCGGATGTCCTGTTGCCCGCGATCAGGGACGATCTGGGGCTGGAGGTGCAGCTGTTGGTGGTCGGCACGGGTCAGGCGCTGCGGCTGGGCGCGGCGGGTGATGTGGACGCCATTCTGGTGCATTCGAAGACCGCCGAGGAAAAATTCCTGGCCGAGGGCAACGGCACCCATCGGCGCGAGATCATGTACAACGACTTTGTCTTTATCGGGCCAAAGTCTGACATCGCGGCCGTGGGCATTGCCACAAGTGCCAGCGATGCCTTGCAAAAGATTGCGGCCAGCGAGCAGACCTTTGTCAGCCGCGGGGATGACAGTGGCACACACAAGAAAGAGCTGAGCCTGTGGCGGGGTGCCGGGCTGAACGCCGAGACGTTTGGTGATTGGTACCGGGCGGTGGGCGCTGGCATGGGTGCGGCGCTGAACACGGCGGCGGGGATGAATGCCTATGTAATGTCCGACCGCGCAAGCTGGCTGAACTTTGGCAACAAAGGCGATCTGGCGCTGCTTTATGCGGGCGATCCGGTGCTGTTCAATCAATATGCCTATATCCCGGTGAACCCCGAGAAACACGGGCATGTACAGCACGATCTGGCGATGCAGCTGGAAGGCTGGCTGGTGTCTGACCGGGCGAAAGAGTTGATTGACGGCTATCAGATCAACGGCGAGACGCTGTTTGTGTTCAACGCGGTGCAGTGAGGGGTAAGCCGCTTTGAAGCGGCTTACTTAAGCGCCTTCGAAGGCGCTTGGTCCAAGCAAATTCGAATTTGCTTGTTTCAAAGGGTTTCGAAACCCTTTGATCGCTCTGAGCCTTACTCGTTCGGGCGCACGCGGGCGGCGGTCTTGTTGGCAAAGGCTTCCAGTCGCGCGCGGGCCTCGGGTTGGGTGTTGACGATGCCGCCGACAAAGGCCTCGGCATAGGCCGCGTCCATGCCGGACATGTTGTTCATGTGGCTGACGGCGGAGCAGATGGCAAAGTTGGTCAGCGGCAGGTTCTGCGCCACCTTGGCGGCCAGTTCCATCGCCTTGTCCATGCTGGAGCCTTCGACCCGGTATTGTGCGAGGCCGAGATCAACCGCCTCTTGCCCCTGATAGACACGGCCCGTGAGCACCATGTCGATCATGCGGTACTTGCCGATCATGTCAGAGACCCGAATGGTGGCGCCGCCGCCGGTGAAGATGCCACGCTGGCCTTCGGGCAGGGCGAAATAGGTGGTGTCGTCCATCACCCGGACATGGGCCGCGCTGGCGAGTTCCAGACCACCGCCCACCACGGCACCCTTGAGGGCTGCGATGATCGGCACCCCGCCATATTCCATCTTGTTGAACGCTTCGTGCCAGCGCAGGCAGACATGCATGAAGTCATCCGCGCTGCGGTCGGCTTTCCAGTGCTCGACCAGATCGAGGCCGGCGCAGAAGTGGTCGCCTTCTCCAGCCAGCACCACGGCCTTGACCCCGGCCAGACGCGCGCCGCTGAAAAAGCGGATCAGCTCTTCGATGGTGACGACGTCCAGCGCGTTACGCTTTTCCGGACGGTTCAGGGTCACGACATAGAGGCCGTTGTCATGCGCCGTCAGCGCGAGGCGGTCATAGGTGTCAGGGTTCACAACGTCGTTCATGGCCGGATCCTTTGGGCTGTCAACTTTTGGGGCGTTTCGGGGGGGCCGGGTGTTTTCACCGGGCAGAGGCGTCTTTTGTTCGCGGGCACACTGGCAGGATGCCGGGGCAAAGAAAAGCACGACGGGGCGTCGTTTTGGGCCATCGCGGCGCAGGATCGGGACAACCAGCCGAAATGAGGTGTCCTTCAGGGTGGTGCGGGGCAACCATTGCCTGAATTTCCAGCGACTGGCCGCGACGCGGGCCCAGGCGACCGGCCTTTGCCGGGTGAGGCGAAAGCCGGTCGTGTGTTTGTTGGTTTGCCTGTCAGTGCGACATGAACACGGGAACGGGCGAGTCCTTCATCACGTCGGTGGTGACGCCGCCGAACAGGTCATGGCTGAACTTGCTATGTTCGTATGCCCCCATCACGATCAGCTCGCCATTCAGCTCTTTCACGGTTTCCAGAACCGTGTGTCCCACGGATTTCTTGCGTGGGCGCACGGCAAGCTCGGCTGTGATGCCGTGCCGTTCGAGGTTCACCAACAGCCGGTCAATTCCTTCCGGGGCTCTGGAGCCAATCGACAGGATCGTGACCTTGGCCTTGTTTTCAAGGATCGACATGGCGTCGCCCAGGGCGCGCGCGGCCGAGCGTTTGCCGTCCCAGGCCACAACCGCGTGTTTGGCGAGGCCTTCGGTCTTGTAGGCGTTGGGCACGATCAGAACCGGACGCCCGCTGCGCAGGGCCAGTGTGTCAGGGTTGGCGGCGAGGTGGATGTCGCCTGCATCCGAGGTTTGCACCCCGGTCACGATCAGGTCATAGGCGCGCGCGAATTCGCTGAGCACGAGGTGGTTTTCATCTTCCAGTTCGACAAAATCCGACCGGTCGCGGAAGCCTTCGCGCTCGACCTCGAGATAGAAGCGTTCTTCCATCTTTTTGACCCGTTCGGCGTCAGCCTTTCTGATCTGGTCAAGCACGTCATAGGGGAGTTGGCCGCCAAATCGGGTTTGCAGGGTTGGCGCGGCGTGGGGGATCACTCCGGTGAGAAATCCGTCATGATACTTGGCGATCTTGATGGCGTAGCGCAGGCCGCTGAGGCGGGCCTCTTCACCACTGTAAGCGCAGAGGATGTTGCGGGTGGTCATGGGCGTCTCCGATGAGTCGAATGGTTAATTTGTTTCCTATCTACCGGATTGTGTTACAGAGTAAATTGATCTTGGACAAGTTTTGTAACATGAGGGGCCGCCCTGTCCGCATATGAAGGGCAATGCGCCCCGGATCAGCCCCGGGGCGCATTGCGGTGATCAGCTGCGGAAAGAGCGCTCGATCTTGTCCAGTGTCTCCATCGCGCCCAGCACGTCCGCCACGGCGCCATTGGGCTGGCGACCCTCCTGAATGGCCGAGATGAACTCGCGGTCGATCAGTTCGATGCCGTTGTTCGAGACGGCGACATCCGAGAGGTCGATCTGGTTCTCATTGCCGTCGTAGAGGTCATCGTAGCGGGCGATGTAGGTGCCATTGTCGCAGATGTAGCGGAAGAAGGTGCCCAAGGGACCGTCGTTGTTAAAGCTGAGCGACAGGGTGCAGATCGCGCCCGAAGGGACCTTCATGCCGATGGACATGTCCATGGCGATGCCGAGGTCCGGGTGATGCGGCCCTTGCAGGCCAAAGGCTTCGGAACAGGTTTCGCCGGTCTGGTACTGGAACAGGTCCACGGTGTGGCAGGCGTGGTGCCACAACAGGTGATCCGTCCACGAGCGCGGCTCGCCTTTGGCGTTCATGTTGGAGCGGCGGAAGAAGTAGGTCTGCACATCCATTTGCTGGACCTTCAGCTCACCGGCGGCGATCTTGTTGTGGATCCACTGGTGGCTGGGGTTAAAGCGGCGGACCTGACCGGCCATGGCGACCAGACCGGTTTCCTGCTGAACGCGGACGATTTCCTGGCTGTCGGCCAGCGTGTCGGCCATGGGAATTTCGACCAGCACGTGTTTGCCCGCCTTCATGCAGGCAATGGCCTGTTCGGCGTGCAATTGGGTGGGGGTCGACAGGATCACCGCGTCGACATCGTCGCGGGCAATACACTCGTCCAGCGTTGTGCCCGCATGACCCACGCCACGCTCGGCGGCGAAAGCTTCGATCTTGGCCTTGGTGGGGCCCATGACCGAGGTGACGGTGACGCCTTCGATCTGGGCGAGCGCGTCCATGTGTTTCATGCCAAAGGCGCCATAAGCACCCGCTACGCAAATCCGCATGATCTGTCCTCTTACTCGTGATTTTCCAAAATGAGATGTCCCACAGCCGTGTTGGAGGCCGGGACGTGATAGTGGCGGTGAACTTCGGTCACCTTTTCATCAAGCGCGCCGCGCATCACCAGCCACATGACCATTTCGATGCCTTCCGAACCGGTTTCGCGCAGGTATTCAAGATGCGTGATCTGGCTGGCGGCAACGGGGTTTTGCGAGACGTCGTCAAGGAATTGTTTGTCCCATTCGGCATTGATCAGACCGGCGCGTTCAGCCTGGAGCTGGTGGCTCATGCCGCCGGTGCCGAACACCATAACGTTAAGGTCTTCGGGATAGCTGTCGATGGCGCGGCGGATGGCTTTGCCCAGCTGATAGCAGCGATTGCCAGTGGGCGCGGGGTATTGCACCACGTTCACGGCCAGCGGGATCACCAGACAGGGCCATTCGTCGTCCTTGTCAACCTCGCCGAACATCACCGAAAGCGGCACTGTCAGCCCGTGGTCCACATCCATCTGGTTCATGATGGTGAGGTCGAATTCGTCCAGAATGACCGATTGCGCGATGTGGCTGGCAAGCTTCTGGTGACCTTTGACCACGGGCACGGGGCGTGGGCCCCAGCCTTCGTCAGCAGGGGTGAACTCGGCAGCACAGCCGAGTGCAAAAGTCGGAATGCAAGAGGCATCGAACGCCGTGCAGTGGTCGTTGTAGACGAGAAAGATCACGTCGGGTTTGTTGTCTTTCATCCATTGGCGGCTGAACTCAAAACCCTTGAACACGGGCTGCCAATAGGGCTGATCGGTGATCCCGGTGTCCATCGCCACGCCAATGGCGGGCACGTGAGAGACGGCGACGCCTGCGGTTACCTTGGCCATCACTTGTCCTCCCATTCGGATTTGGATCGGTTGCCCTCGATCGAGCGTCCGCCGTGCAGCATCATATCGCGGTATTCTTCGCGGCTGACGCCGGTCATCATTGCCGCGAGGTTCTGAAAGTTGATCCCATCAAAAGCGGCCAGCTTTGACGTGTAGTAGATGTTCCCACCCAGCTCGAGCAGGCGGTTCCAGGCGCGGTCGCGCACCGCCTGTTTCTGGTCTTCGGTCATGGCGAACTTGGCCATGTGGGCCTCGGGGTCGTCCTTCATCGCCTGACGGGACTCGGCCGAGCGCAGCGAAATGCAGAACTGGTTCAGCCAGTATCCCTGTCGCGACCGGTCCGCGTCGAAGACGAAGGTGCCGGGAATGTCTTCATAGTCTTTGTCAGTCATGTCTCTCTCTCCGGGGACCCAAGGACGCGCCGCCCTGCGGGCCGCTGTCTTTGAGGTCGCATCATTTGATGCCGGTCCAGTTCGCTAACTCTGGTGCAAGGCTATCGCGCCTGCGCGGCGAAAGGAAATTGAATGCAGGGGGTGCGTATAAGTTTTACGTATAGGGGGTGGTGCCTGATGTGCGGACAAGGTCCAGGAAGCGGGCCTGTGTGGGGGTGGGTATCCATCCCAGACGCGTGGTGATGCCAATGCTGCGCGCACTGTCCGGGAGGTCGATGTTCAGCGGTACCATCAGCCCCTGTTCCCGCTCGACGGCCATCTGGTGGCGCGACATGATGGTCACATATTCCCCGCGCGCCATCAGGCCCCGGATCAACACCAGCGACGAGGACACTACCCGCACCGGGGTGCTGTCACGCTCGCCTATGCGGACGGTTCGATAGAGGTAAGAGCCAGATGGCGTGGTCTTGGGCGGGGCGATCCAGGGGTATTGCAAGGCGTCGTCAAGGGTTGGGTTGGGCTGGCCAAGCAGCGGGTGACCCGGACCGACGACGATGGCGAGCGGGTCGTCAAACAGCACCTCTTGGACGACATCTTCGGTCGGGGCGGGGTCGCGCAGGGCGCCGATGAGAAAATCCAGTTCGCCATAGCGCAGGCTTTTCAGGAGTTCGAGGTAGGGGCCTTCGACGGTGTGCACCTGAACGCCGCTGTTGTCCTGCATGAGTCGGTGGATCGCGTGGGGCAGGAGAGAGGTGCGAGAGAGCGGCATGGAGCCGACCGAGATGCGGGTGCTGTCCTGCCCGCGCGACAGGGTGATCTCGTCATAGCCCTGTTGCAGTTCGGCGGCAGCGAGCTTGATGCCGCGGGCAAAGGTCTCGGCGGCCTGGGTCAGTTCAATGCCACGGCTGGAGTTGGAAAAGAACGCCACCCCGGCGAGCTTTTCCAGATCGCGGGCGGCCCGGTGTACGGAGGGTTGTGAAATGCCGACGCTGCGGGCGGCGAGGCTGAAGCTGCCGGTTTCCCAGACCGCGATCAGGGCGCGGAGCTGGCTGGCGGATACCCTGTGCACAAGGCCCGCCCCTTGGGCGCGGGACTTGCGCCCGCTGCTGCTGGACGCCAGTTTCGCCCCGGCGTCGAGATGGTCGAACATGCGGCGGACGCGGGTCAGGAAAGCCTGACCCGCAGAGGTGACGAACATGCCTTCGGGGCGGCGGTCAAACAGCGCGAGGTCCAGTTTGCGTTCAAGGCCGCTGATGGCTTGGGTCACGGCCGGCTGGCTCAGGTGTACCTCGGCTGCGGCGGCGCTGACGCTTTGGCGTTCGGCAACCTCCCTGAATGCCCTCAGGTGACGTAAATTGGGAAAATCCACTGTCATTTCAGTAGCTATACCATCGTGTTGTTCGGCATGATCTGCACCATCTATAGCGATATTTTATACGAAATCACAGCGTTTGAAATAGGAGACTCGGGGGGCGTGGGGCTAGACCCTTGAGCGAACAATAATTGCATGACCCCGATCCAACCGATGGAGTTTCTGAATGTCCGACAATAAATCCGCCCTAGTGATCAGCGCCCATGCGGCCGACTTTGTCTGGCGCTGTGGTGGAGCCATCGCGCTGCATCAGGAGCTGGGCTACAACGTCACCGTGGCCTGTCTGTCCTTTGGGGAACGCGGCGAAAGTGCCCGGCTGTGGAAAGAGGGCAAAAGCCTGCAGGAGGTCAAGGACATCCGTCGCGGCGAGGCTGAGAATGCGGCCAAGGCGCTGGGCGTGCACGACATCAAGTTCCTCGACATGGGGGATTATCCGCTGCGCTTCACGGAAGAGTACGAGACCCAGGTGGTGGATATCATCCGCGATGTGCAACCAAAGTTCATGTTCTCGCATTCGAAATGGGACCCCTATAACACCGACCACATGAAGACGACCGAGTTTGCCCTGACCTGTCGCATGATTGCGCAGGCCTGGGGACACAATCCGGGGCAAAAGGTGTTGGGCGCGCCGCAGATGTACCTGTTCGAGCCGCATCAGACCGAGCAGATGGGGTGGAAGCCGAATGTCTTTCTGGACATCACGCCGGTCTGGGAGAAGAAACGCGCGGCGATGGAGTGTAACGAGGGGCAGATCCACCTGTGGGATTTCTATACCCGCGTGGCCCAGCAGCGGGCGAACCACTTCAAGCGGAACTCGGGCGGCATGGCCGGGGGGCGTGATTGCAAATACGCCGAAGGCTTTGAGAGCATCTTTCCGTTCTGCATGGATGAGCTGGTATGACCTATCCGGCGGGAACCACGGGCGTCGTTGTCCAGACCATCGAGCGTGCTGACAGGGCGGTGATCGACGGCTTGGCGGAGTGTGGCGTGGCCACGGTGCACGAGGCGCAGGGGCGTAAGGGGTTGCTCGCGGATTACATGCGGCCGATCTATCCTGGAGCGCGGATCGCCGGATCGGCTGTGACGATCCTCGCGCCGCCCTGCGACAACTGGATGATCCATGTGGCGATCGAGCAGTTGCAGGCGGGGGATGTGTTGCTGTTGGGCACGATCACACCGTCGAATGCCG
Organism: Shimia sediminis; assembly: GCF_003990645.1. Classification (GTDB taxonomy): domain Bacteria; phylum Pseudomonadota; class Alphaproteobacteria; order Rhodobacterales; family Rhodobacteraceae; genus Shimia; species Shimia sediminis. Next base: position 327,324 of record NZ_RYZK01000004.1, on the reverse strand, counting down.
GGTATTTTGGCGATTTGCTGGCGACCTCGGCCATGGCACGGGGCTGTCGGGGGCTGATCATTGATGGCGGTGTGCGGGACATTCGCGATCTGCAGGACATGGGCTTTCCGGTTTGGTCCAAGGCGGTGTTTGCGCAAGGGACGATCAAGGAAACGCTGGGCTCGGTGAATGTGCCGGTGGTGTGTGCTGAAGAATTGGTGAACCCCGGTGATGTTATCGTGGCGGATGATGACGGTGTTTGCGTGGTACGCCGGGAAGAGGCCGCCGAAGTGTTGGAAAAGGCACGGGCGCGCGAGGCCAATGAGGCCGCCAAACGCGCGCGGTTTGAGGCCGGGGAACTGGGCCTGGATATCTACGGCATGCGGGAACGTCTGGCCGAGAAGGGGTTGAAATACGTCTAAAGGGGTTTCGGATCGCTTTGGCGATCCGACCAAGTTGGGGGCGCTGCCCCCAAACCCCCGGGATATTTTTGGCCAAAAGAAGAAGGGATGTCGGGAATGAGTGACGGGGTGCGTTGCATGTGGATGCGCGGGGGGACGTCGAAGGGCGGGTACTTCCTGGCGGATGATCTGCCCGCGGACCGGGATGCGTTCCTGTTGCGGGTGATGGGATCGCCCGATCTGCGCCAGATTGACGGCATGGGTGGGGCGGATCCTTTGACCTCGAAAGTGGCGGTGGTGACGCGGTCCGAGCGCGAAGGCGTGGATGTGGATTACCTGTTTTTACAGGTGTTCGTGGATCAGCCGATTGTCACGGATGCGCAGAACTGCGGGAATATCCTGGCGGGCGTCGGCCCATTCGCGATTGAGCGCGGGCTGGTTGCGGCGGAGGGCGATGAGACGCCGGTGGCGATTTTCATGGAAAACACCGGGCAGGTGGCTGTGGCGCGCGTGGCGACGCCGGGAGGCGCGGTGCGCTATGACGGCGAGGCGCAGATTGATGGCGTGCCGGGCAGCGCGGCGGCGGTGCCGATTGCGTTCAAGGAGACGGCGGGGTCGTCCTGTGGCGCCCTGTTGCCAACCGGGAATGTGGTGGATGAGGTAGAAGGTGTTGCGGTGACGATGATCGACAACGGCATGCCTTGTGTGGTGATACGCGCCGCTGATCTGGGGCTCGTTGGGGATGAGGCACCAGAGGATTTGGAAGGCAATGTCGCCTTGCGCGAGACATTGGAGGCGATCCGATTGGCCTGTGGGCCGCTGATGAACCTTGGCGATGTCGCCGAGACATCGGTGCCGAAGATGACCATGGTAAGTGCGCCGCGCGACGGTGGGGCAATTGCGACGCGGACGTTTATTCCGCATCGCTGTCACAAGACCATCGGTGTTCTGGGGGCGGTGAGCGTGGCGACGGCCTGTCTGATCGAGGGATCGGTGGCCTATGATTTGGCCGCGCGTGGGCAGGGGGCAGAGCGCAGCCTGTCGATTGAACATCCCACCGGGGAAATGACCGTGGTGGCGACATTGGATGAGGAAGGCACTGTCAGCGAGGCGGCTTTGTTAAGGACCGCGCGTAAGCTGATGGATGGAGAGGTTTTTGCATGAGCGATGATGTGCAGGTGATGGATGCAGACTGGCTGGCGTTTCACCCCAACCCGAAAAAGCCGGAGTTTGTGCTGCCCGAGGGGGCGGTGGATGCCCATTGCCACGTGTTTGGGCCGTCGCCTGAATTTCCCTATGCGCCCGAGCGCAAGTACACGCCGTGCAATGCGGGCAAGGACAAGCTGTTTGAGCTGCGCGATCACCTCGGGTTTTCGCGCAACGTGATCGTGCAGGCGACCTGTCATGGCAAGGACAACCGCGCGATGATGGATGCCTGCCGGGCGGCGGGGGACCTCGCGCGGGGGGTGGCGAGCGTCGGCGCGGAGATCACCCGCGAGGAGCTGGCCGAGATGCATGCGGCCGGGGTGCGGGGGGTCCGGTTCAACTTTGTCAAACGGCTGGTCGATGCGACTCCGCGCGAGGTGTTCATTGAGATTGCCGAGAAGATCCAAGCGTTTGGCTGGTCCATCGTGGTCTATTTCGAGGCGGCGGATCTGGAAGAGTTGAAGCCGTTTCTGAAGCAGCTGCCGGGGATCATCGTGGTTGACCACATGGGACGACCGGATGTCTCGAAAGGCGTGGATCACCCGGATTTTTCCCACTTCATCAAGCTGATGGAGGAAAATGAAAACATCTGGACCAAGGTCACCTGTCCTGAGCGGCTGACCGTTGCGGGAGAACCCTATGACGACGTGATCCCGTTTTACAGGGCCATTGTCGACCGGTTTGAAGACCGCGTCCTGTGGGGCACCGACTGGCCGCATCCGAATATGAAATCGCACATGCCCGACGACGGGGCCTTGGTCGATTACATTCTGAAAATCGCGCGAACGCCCGAGCAGCGCCAGAAGCTGCTCGTGGACAATCCAATGCGTCTTTATTGGGCGTAAGAGAGGAGCAAGCCGATGCATGACATGCCCGGTCACGACTATCATATCGACATACCCGGCACGACGATCTTTGACGGCAAGATGGCCATGAAGGGCTATGCGCTGAACAAGATGTGCTATTCGTTCAACAAGGCGGTGAACCGTGACGCGTTCAAGGAAGATCCCGAGGCCTATATGGCTGAGTACGGGCTGACCGAGGCGCAGAAAGACGCGATCCGGTCGAGCAATATCCTCGCCATGATCGCCGAGGGCGGCAATATCTATTACCTCGCCAAGCTGGCCGGGATTTTCAAGTTGAGCGTTCAGGATGTGGGCGGCTTGCAGACCGGTCGCACCACCGAAGAGTTCAAAGAATACCTGTTGAGCCAGGCGTAAGGAGATCAGGACATGGCAAAGATTCTTGGAGGGATCACAACGTCCCACATTCCCGCCGTTGGCAATGCGATTCAGCAGGAACTTTATGACGATCCCTATTGGAAGCCGTTTTTTGACGGTTACCCAAAGGTGCATCAATGGATCAAGGACAACAAACCCGATTACGTGGTGAATATCTACAACGACCACGGGCTGGGGTTCTTTCTGGACCAGATGCCGACCTTTGCCATTGGGGCGGCGCATGAGTATCGCAATGAAGATGAGGGTTGGGGCCTGCCCGAACTGCCGCCGTTTCCCGGCGCGCCGGAGCTGAGCTGGCATATCATCGAGAGCATGGTGGCGGATGAGTTCGACATTACCTCTTGTCAGGAGCTGCCGGTGGATCATGGGTTTGTGGTGCCGATGCAGCTGTTCTGGCCCGGTGCGCCGAACAATCCGGACATGCCGCGGGCGGTGCCGATTTCGGCCAATACGGTGCAACACCCGATCCCGACGCTGAAACGGGCGCTGAACTTTGGCAAGGCGCTGCGCAAGGCGATTGAGAGTTTCCCCGAGGATGCCAAGGTTGTGGTTCTGGGCACCGGAGGGCTGTCGCACCAGCTGGACGGGGAACGGGCCGGGTTCATCAACAAGGAGTTTGATGAATACTGTCTGAACAACATCGCCCATAACCCGGAAGAGCTGACCAAGATCAGCCGGATGGAGTTGGTTGAAAAGGCGGGTGCGCAAGGCACTGAGTTCCTGATGTGGATGATGATGCGCGGGGCGCTGGGCGACAATGTCACCGAGCTGACGCGGAACTATCACATACCAATCTCGAACACCGGGGCCGGCACGTTGCTGCTGGAATGTGCCTGAGGTTTGCCGGGCATGGTCTGAACGCGCGTAGGTCGGACAAGATTGTCCGACCTACCTTTCCAACGCGTGACGAAAATCGCGGGGCGACTGGTTGGTCGCCCTTCGAAAGACCCGGCTGAAATAGGCGGGATCGGAAAATCCCAGCTGATAGGCGATCTCTGAGATCGTCAGGTTCGAAAAGGCCAAGTGTCGGCGAGCCTCTCGAATAAGCCGGGCTTCAATCGCGGCTGAGGCGGATTGGCCTGTGGATTGCCGCATGACCCGGCTGAGATGGGTTGGCGTGACCGCAAGCAGATTGGCGTAGTCAGCCACGCCCAGATGTTCCAGATGATGGGTTTCAAGCAAGGCTTCAAATCGGCGTTGCAGGCCGTGATCTGCGCGGGTTTGCGAAGGCTCGCGCGCGGCCAGTGCGCGGGCAACCAGCCCGGCCAGAGCACCGGACAGGGCGCGCAGGACATGGGCGCGGGCAAAGCTGCGGGTGGGGTATTCGTCAAAGATGGCCAGCACCATTTGCCTGATATTAGGTGTAAATCGCACGATTTCCGGAGTGTTGAGCAAGGGGCGCAGCCCTTCTCCGTCGCGCAGGTTTTCTTGCAGGAGTTCTGACGCGAGGGTCACCACCCAGCCTTGGGTGCCGGGCTCGAACGTAAAGCCGTGCACCACACCCATGGGCATGTTGACCATGTCTCCGGCGGTGAGGGCGTGGCGCTTGTCTTCTATCAGCGCGCTGCCATTGCCCTTGTCCATCACGAGGAACTGGTGCAGCCGCGCATGGCGGTGGGCCGAGAACTCCCAGTCATGGACAAGGGACCGCGCCTCGATGGTTTCGCAGTGCACCACATCCGGCAGCTCGGCGCTTTCACCGAAGAGGTTAAAGTTCTCAATGTGTGTCATGTTCGATTTGTACCAGTATCAGCGGGAAAAATCCATTCACTTGTTAGCTTTTGACCGACACACTGGGCGCAACTTAGGAGGATTGCGCCATGAATATGAAAACCAAGGTTGGTATTGTCGGGGGTGGACCTTCGGGGCTGATGTTGAGCCAGCTCCTGGACCTGAAAGGTATCGACAATATCGTGTTGGAGAAACACAGCCGCGAGTATGTGCTGGGGCGTATCCGGGCGGGGGTTCTGGAGCATGGTTTTGCCGAGCTGATGCGCGAGGCGCAGTGTGGCGAGCGCATGGATGCCGAGGGGGAAATTCACCACGGGTTCTACATTGCCGAAGGTGGCAAGAAACGCCGGGTTGATCTGGCGGGGCACACGGGGGGCAACTCGGTCGTGGTTTACGGTCAGACGGAACTGACCCGCGATCTCTATGATGCGCGCGAGAAGATGAACGGCAACGTCATTCACAACGTCGATGACGTGAAGCTGTTCGATCTGAAATCGGACGCGCCCTATATCACCTATCGCAGTGGCGACGACATTATCCGCATCGATTGTGACTATGTCATCGGGGCGGACGGGTTCCATGGGGTCAGCCGCAAGTCGATCCCGTCGGATGTGTTGCGCGAATACGAAAAGGTCTATCCCTTTGGTTGGCTGGGCGTGTTGAGCCGCACCAAACCTGTGTCGCCCGAGCTGATCTATGCCAAGAGTGAACGGGGCTTTGCGCTGTGCTCGCTGCGCAGTCAGGTGCTAAGCCGCTATTACATTCAGGTGCCGCTGACGGATCGTCCCGAGGACTGGTCGGACGAGGATTTCTGGGCTGAGCTAAAGGCGCGTTTGCCCGAGGATGTGGCAGCCGGGTTGGAAACGGGCCCGTCGATCGAGAAAAGCATCGCGCCCTTGCGCAGCTTTGTCGCCGAACCGATGCGCTATGGCAATCTGTTCCTGGCTGGGGACGCCGCGCATATCGTGCCCCCCACCGGGGCGCGAGGGCTGAATTCGGCCGCGAGTGATATCTATTACCTTTATCACGCGATGGTGGATCATTATCACAACGGCGATGATACGGGGCTGGAGAATTACAGCGAAAAGGCGCTGGCACGGATCTGGAAAGCGCAGCGGTTCAGCTGGTGGATGACCACGCTGCTGCACAGTTTCCCGGACAACATTGCCTATGACGACAAGCTGCAGCAGACCGATCTGGAGTATCTGTTTTCAAGTGAGGCGGCGCTGACGTCGCTGGCGGAGAACTATGTGGGGCTGCCTTTCTGACACTCACGGAACACACACAAGTGAACAGGGGGGGTATCTACCCCCCTGTTTGCGTTCAGCAATACCGTTCCGGTCCCTTCCATTGACCTTCGGAATAGCGGTCCCCATGCGCCCAGCCGATGGGCAGGACGGCGTCGATGCGAGCGAGATCTTCTGCGGTGAGGTCGAGGGTGCCGCCCAAGGCCACTTCACGCAGGTGGTCGACGTTGCGGGTGCCGGGGATGGGCAGGACATGGTCGCCCTGATGGGTGAGCCAGGCGATGGCAAGCGCGGCGGCGGGCACGCCCATGTCAGCGGCCAGCGCCCGGAAGCGGGCGTTGTAGGCAAGGTTGGCGCTGATGTTGGGTTCCTGGAAACGCGGGTTGCCTTTCATCCAGTCGAAGGTCTGTGCGGCCTCGGCGCTGTGCGGGCGGTCGGTCAGAAGGGCGCGGCCCACGGGCGAGAAGGCAACGAGGGACGCGCCAAGCTCTTTGCAGGTTTGCACCAGGCCCATTTCGGGGGACCGGGTGGAGAGAGAGTATTCCGACTGCACAGCGGCGATCGGGTGCACGGCATGCGCACGGCGCAATGAGGACGGGGCGATTTCGGAAAAGCCGATGGCTTTGACCTTGCCGGCCTTGACGAAGCCCGCGAGGGTCTCGGTTACCTCTTCGATCTCGAACCGCGTGTCGCGACGGTGGACGTAGTAGAGGTCGATGGCCTCGACCCCGAGGCGCGTGAGGCTTGCGTCCAAAGCCTCTTGCAGGTGGGCGGGATCGTTGTTCAGGCGCTGATCGGGGTCGCGGGTGATGGCGCCCTTGGTGGCGATGGTAAAGGGTGGCGGTCCGCCGCGTTTCTTCAGCCAGTCGCCGATGACGGTTTCAGAGCGGCCCATGCCATAGGCGTTGGCGGTGTCCACGTGGGTGATGCCAAGATCGACACAGGCGTCGAGGATATTCATCGAGCCTTGGTCGGTGGCGGGACCGTAAAAATTGGTGAAGGACATTGCGCCGTAGCCGACGACGCTGACCGTGGGGCCGTTCTGGCCCAGGTGTCTTTGTTTCATGCGCGCTTTCCAAATTCAGATGCTCGAATGCCCCTTGTGCCCCGGGGCGTCCGGTGCATCATTTCAGGAAAGCAGGGGGCTGAAAAGGTGGATTTCTCAGGTGTCGTTGTGTTCGGCTTGAGCTGCCGTGACCGCGATCATATGAACGACGTCTTCTGCGGTGCATCCTCTGGACAGGTCATTCGCAGGCTTGGCGAGGCCCTGCAGAACCGGGCCTATGGCTGTGGCGCCACCGATGCGTTGCGCAATCTTATAGGCAATATTGCCGGACTCGAGGCTGGGGAAAACAAAGATGTTGGCGTCCCCCTCGAGCGGTGAGGTGCTGGCTTTGGACGCCGCCACGTCGGGCACAAAGGCCGCGTCGAACTGCAATTCGCCGTCAATCAGCAGATCCGGGTCAAGCGACTTGGCGATGTCTGTGGCCTGGACCACTTTCGAGACCGAGTCGTGGCTGGCGCTGCCGTGGGTCGAGAACGACAGCATGGCAACGCGGGGTTTTTCTGCAGTGAGGGTTTCAAAGGATTTGGCCGAAGCCAGTGCGATCTGTGCCATTTCTTCGGCATTGGGATCCACGACAAGACCGGAGTCCGCGAAGATATGGACCCCCTTTTTCACGTGGTGCTCTTCGCAAAACAGCATCAGGAAAAAGCTGGAAACCAGGGACGATCCGGGTGCGGGGCCAATCACCTGAATGGCGGTGCGCACGATGTCTGCGGTGGTGGCAACCGCGCCCCCCACCGTGCCGTCGGCGAGGCCCTTTTTAACGAGCAGAGCCGCGTAGATATGCGGCTGGGTCACCGCACGCAGGGCTTTTTCCAGCGTGACCCCTTTGTGTTTGCGCAGTTCGTAGTACAGCAGGGCCAGTTCATCGTGATGTGGTGAGGTTGCCGGGTCATGGATTTCGATGCCGTCACCCGGTTCGGCCTTGAGCAGGGAAAACTGCAGTTTGACCGTAAGCTCGTCGCCCACCAGAATGATCCGGGCGATACCCTGCGCGCGCACCTGAAGCGCGGCTTCGACGATGCGGGGGTCGGTGCCTTCGCTCAGAACAATGGTCTTTTGCGAGCGGGCAGCATTTTTCAGCAGAGTTTCCAGCGGTTTCATTCCGGAAATCCTTGTCCTGGGATGACGATTGTTCCGCAGACGTTAGCGTATGGACTCGTTGCGGTTAGGGCCAAGGAAGGCGAAAAGGTAGGCCAGTCGCCGCTACGGGCAGGGCATGAGGCCCGAGGCCGCGCGGTTTGCGTCCGGCGCTCTGCGCTCAAAAGCCGAGCCACAGGCGCGCGAAATCATGAGGCTGCAGCAGATGTGTCTTTTGCCGCGGTGTGCCCGTGCCAGTTTCGGTTGGGCACGGGCGGTTGGCGTTGATCTGTCGGATCAGAAGCGCAATCTATGCTGCAATCGGGTCGAACCGGCAGGTGAAATGGCGCATGAGTTCGGGCTGTTGCACGATGCGATAGCCTGTCAGAGTTTCGCGGATGTTCGACAGCTCTTCGAACACCTCGACGATGTAATCCGCATGGGACTGAGTATAGGTGCGGCGGGGAATGGCCAGCCTGACAAGGTCCATGGCAGCGGGGGTCTCTGTGCCATCCGGGTGGCGCCCGAACATCACGGTGCCGATTTCACACGAGCGGATGCCCCCAAGCTCGTACAGCGCGACCGCGAGGGATTGTCCGGGGTAGGCCAGCGGCGGGATATGAGACAGCCATTTGCGGGCGTCGACAAAGACCGCGTGGCCCCCGGCAGGTTTGACAACGGGCACACCGAGAGCATCAAGCCGGTCGATGATGTAGCTGTTGGTGCGGATGCGGTAGCGCAGGTAATCCTCGTCCACGATTTCCGTGAGGCCCTGAGCGAGGGCTTCGAGGTCACGGCCCGAGAGGCCGCCATAGGTCGGAAAGCCTTCGGTGCGGATCAGGTGGTTGCGGGCGGTTTCGGCGAGAGTGTCATCGTTCAGCGCCAACCAGCCGCCGATATTGCCGAATGCGTCTTTTTTGGCGCTCATGGTCATGCCGTCGGCCTCGGCAAAGCAGTCGCGCACGATGTCGGTGATGGACCGGTCCTGTTGGCCCTCTTCGCGCTGTTTGATGAACCAAGCGTTCTCGGCAAAGCGGCAGCCGTCGATGAAAAACGGTTTGTTGAACTTGCGGGCAAGGGCGGCGGTTGCGCGGATGTTGGTGAGGCTGACGGGTTGGCCGCCACCTGCGTTGTTGGTGATGGTGAGCATCACGCAAGGCACGCTTTCGCCGTGCTCAGTCAGGTAAGCCTCGAGCCGGGCGAGGTCCATGTTGCCCTTGAAAGGGTGCAGGTTGGCGGGGTCGTGCCCCTCTTCGATCACAAGGTCATGGCCTGCCGCGCCCGAGGCTTCGATATTGCCACGGGTGGTGTCGAAATGGGTGTTGTTGGGGATGTTGCGCCCCGCACCGCCGAACATCGAGAACAGGATCGCCTCGGCTGCGCGGCCCTGATGGGTGGGGATGATATGGGTAAACGGCATGAGGTTTTGGACTGCTGCCTCGAAGCGATAGAACGAGGGCGATCCGGCGTAGCTCTCATCGCCGCGCATCACGGCGGACCATTGCGCAGCGCTCATCGCGCCGGTGCCGCTGTCGGTCAGAAGGTCGATCAACACGTCGTCGGACCGCAGGCCGAAGAGGTTGTAGTGGGTATCGCGGATCAGTTTTGCGCGTTCTTCGCGCGTGGTCATGCGGATCGGCTCAACGGTTTTGATGCGAAAGGGTTCGATGATGGTTTTCATCATAGGGCTCCTGAGTGTCGGCCCCATGGGATTCGTGGCAACGTTTACACGAAGGAGCCGATGCGCTGCGGTTGTCCCAAGCGGACCGCGCTCAGCGCCCATTCGTTGCGGGTGTAACTTTTCAGGAAGTGAGGATCGCGTCAAAGGACAAGTTGTCGCTGGGATGCGTGGTGAGGTGCGCAGCGAGTGCGCACCCTACGGCGGTGATAGTGGGGCCTCGGGTTGGGGACTCTGTGATTTGGTGGGATTTAGGTCCGGTGGGCGGACTTTGCTGCCGTCAGCATAGAAGAAAGCTAGATGCCATCGCCGTCGTTGTAGAGGTAGAGAGTCACCTTTCCCGGAACACTTTCAGCCCAAACAATCGCTTCGTGAAGTAGGACACCCTTCTTCTCATCGTACAAAGGGGCGTTTGGATTCTCTTCATCAAAAACGTCGGTGTCATTCACGGAGTTATCGTGTTCGATGTTCTCGATTACGGCGTTTATCTTGCGCCATCGGTATTTCCGTTTCCGACTATCAACAATGTTCCAAATCATGTTGGATCCCAAAATTTCGACATTTGTCAACGCCTAGCACATCATGCACAAGAGCGAATAGTAGTTTGCGGCATTCGCCGCCCGTTCGATCAATGGCGGCTTTGGCGTTGTTGGGCTGGGATGCGCGAACCGCATGGAGTTTGTTCCCCTGAGGGCGTAGGGGTGGTGGGTTGGAAACCCACCCTACGGATTATTTCTCGACCAGAGCCAGAACGCGCAGCGGGCTGCCGGTGCCGTTGCGGATTTTCAGGGGGGGCGCGATGAGGACCGCGCCGGTGGGGGGCAGCTTGTCGAGGTTGGCAAGGCATTGCAGGCCCAGTTTGCCCGCGCCGTGCAGGATGTAGTGAGCCGGGTAGGGCGGCGTGTAATGCGCGCCCTGACCGGCGTCTGTGCCGACGGTTTCGGTGCCAAAACCCCGAATGTCACGCTCCTCGACCAAGAGACGCATGGCTTCGGGTGTAGGGCCGGGAGAGTGGGGGCCGTCTTCGCGCATGTTGAGGTATGCGGCACCTCGGCGTTTGGACCAGTCGGTGCGCATGAGGACCCACGAGTTTGCGGGGATGCGTCCGTGCTCGGCCTCCCAGGCTTCGATCAGGGCTGGGGTGAGTTCGAAGTCTTCATCTTCGGTGGTGCCTTCGGAGCAGTCGATCACCACCACGGGGCCGATCAGTTGTTCGGTGGGGATTTCGTCAACGGCGCCGTTCGGCACATCACGGCCTGAGATCCAGTGCGAGGGGGCATCAAAGTGGGTGCCGGTGTGTTCGGACATGGAGATGTTGTGCCATTTCCATGCGGGGCCGCGGTGGTCATAGGCGCTGATCTCTTCCATGCGGAAGCGGGCACATTGGCCAAACTCGGGCGGCAGGATGATGACCGGGAAGTCGGGGTCGAGGGTGTGTGTGAGATCGACAACTTCGACCTCGCCAGAGGCCATGCGCAGTGTCAGGTCGGTAAGCGTGCTCATCCCTGGCCTCCTGTGGTCATTTCGCGTTCGAGGATTTTGGGACCGGCGCGGAAGCGTTCGATCATGTCCTTGGCGACATCACCGCAATAGACGTCTTCCAACCCGTGGCGCAGCCCTTGCACGACAGAGCGGGCGAGGGTGGGGGGCAGGACCTTGGGCGGGGGCAGTTCCTGATGCCAGTCGTCCTCGGTCGGGCCGACAAAGACGTTCATGACGCGCAGGCCAGCGGCTCGGAAGTCGTTGCGCAGGTTCTGGCTGAGAGAGAAGGCGGCGGCGTTGGAGGCGGAGAAGCAGCCGTAGTCGGCGGAATTGACCAGCGCATAGGCCGAGAGGATGTTGATCCAGGCGACGGCAGAGTTCACGCCGTCGGCGGTGCGGGCGCACATGCCGGGGCCAAAGGCTTGGGCCAGACGCATGAGGCCGAAATAGTTCACGTCCATCTCGTTCTGGGCAAAGGCAACGTCGCCGCGCGCCATCGCGCCGCCGGGGCGGACGAAGCGGGCGTTGTTGATGAGGATATCGACCTTGCCGCCGATTTCACCGGCGAGTTCCTTGACCGAGGTGGTGTTGGTCACGTCGAGCGCCATGATCTCGACGCCGGGGATGGCGCTGAGGGCGTCACGTTGGGGATTGGGGAGCCATGTTTCAGACTCGCCCACAAAGATCATGGTGGCGCCTGCGTCGTGCAGGGCGCGGGCCAGTGTTGGCGCGTTGGGGTTGCGGGCGTCGGTGATGAGGACGCGGCGGTGTTTGGGATCAGAGGACATGGCGCGCAGTTCGGGGTCGTCTTCCATATCGGGTGTCCTTTGTTCGGGCAGGGCGATCATGACGCCTTGGCCGGAGCGGTCCAGCCGGTTCGACAGGATCACGCGGGATTTGGGGGCGACGTCGCCGTGGACGTGGCAGATGATGGTCGGTCCGGCGTCGAGGTGCACGGAACCCAGCCGCCAGGGGGCGCGTTCGCGAAAATAGAGGTTGGTGGAGGTGCGGACGGTGGATTCTGCCAAGAGGGTGCCTGTGGGGGAGATGTCATTCCATGGCAGATCGACCGACAGGCATTCGCAGCAGGCGTCGCGGGGCGGGTACTGCACGGTGCTGCACTCGGCGCAGGTTTGCAGCATGAAGCGGCCCTCGGCGGCAGCGGCGGTAAGGCCGAGCGTGGCGCGCGAGCGCACACCGGGGGGCGAAGTGGGCGTGAGGCTGCGTTTGAGCGGGTTCTTCTTGGGGGGCGGTGTGAGGGGCGTGGTCATGCGGCACCACCTTTCAGGATGGCGGCGCTGGAACAGACGCCCCGGTCGTAGTTGATCATGCCAAAGCCGGAGACCATGGCGCGGTTGGCGTTTGCGACCTGCGTTGAGCCGGCTTGATTGGTGACCTGTCGGATGGCCTCGACAAGGCCGATAAAGCCGCCTGCGGCCCCGGCCTGTCCGGCGCTAAGCTGGCCGCCCGAGGTGTTGTGGGGGAAGTCGCCGGAGATGGTGAGGTCGTGGGTGCGGACGAATTCGGCGGCCTCGCCCTTGGGGCAGAAGCCGAGGTCTTCGATCTGCATCATCGAGATGACGGGGTAGTCATCGTAGGTTTGAAGGAGGTCGATGTCGGTGGGCGCGCATTGGGCTTGCTCGTAAAGCTCGTCAATGTCGACGGTCCAGCCGCCGCGCAGTTGGATGAGGTCGCTGGCGTGGGCGTTGTGGCGTTCGATGGCGCCTTCAATGGTGGCGTAAGGCAGGCCGCGTTTTTGGGCTTCTTCCACGGTCATGACAAGGAACGCCTCGGACCCGGCGCAGGGCATGACGCAGTCAAACAGCGCAATGGGGTCGGCGATGGGGCGGGCGCTGATGTATTGTTCAAGCGTCAGGGGTTTCTTCATCAACGCATTGGGGTTCTTCAGGGCGTTTTCGCGCTGGGCGACGGCGATGCGGCCGAAATCTTCGCGGGTTGCGCCGTATTCATGCATGTAACGGTCTGTCAGCAAGGCGAAATTCGCGTTGGGACCGCCAAAGCCGTAGGGGTAAGAGGCGTCCATGGCGAAGCGTGAGAAGGATGAGAGCAGCGCGCGAAAGCTGTCGATGTGGTTGGTGTCACCCGAGACGCAGGCGACGATGTCGGCATCGCCGGATTGCACCGCGCGGGCGGCTTTGCGCAGGGCGATCACGCCGGAGGCGCCGCCCATGGGGATGTGATCAAGCCAGCGCGGGGATAGCCCGAGGTGTTGGGTCAGGCCCACGGCGGTGTCGGGGAATAGCGTGAAGCTGGCCACGGAAAACCCGTCGAGATCGGCGGGCTTGAGACCAGCGGCATCCAGCGAGCCCTTTAGGGCCTTGGCGATCCACCAATGGGCGGTCTCGATCGAATAACGTTGGTAAGGGGTCGACACTGGCGTAACCAGTGCCACGCCCTCGTATGATTGCCGGGGTCTGTTCACGCAACTTGCCTTTTCTTCAGGTGGAGTGTGTTGACCGTGGCGGGATCGGTCAAGAGGGTGGCGGCAAGGGATTTGAGGTCCGCGCGTTGGATTTTCTGGGTTGAGGTCAGCGGCAGGGCATCAACAAAGGCGACATAGCCGGGGACCTTGTAATAGGCCATCTGGTCGAGCGCCCATGTTACGATTTCCTCGGCTTTGGCAGGGGATGGTTCGGTGACGGTGAGGCAGGCAAAGACCTCGTCTCCGCGCACAGGGTCCGGCACAGGGGCGACGGCAGCTGCGGTGATCTCGGGGTGGCGCATGAGGATGGATTCCACCTCGACCGCGGCGATGTTTTCGCCGGAGCGTCGGATCACGTTTTTCTTGCGGTCAACAAAGAAGAGGAAGCCGTCTGCATCGGCGCGGACGACGTCGCCGGTGTGGAACCAGCCGTTTTCCCATGTCTCGTCCGTGGCTGCTGGGTTCTTGTAGTATTCGCTGAAGAAGCCGAGGCGAGGGCTGTCGCCCTTGCGGCGGACGAGGAGTTCGCCAGGGTCTCCAGCGGTCACTTCTTGGCCTGCATCGTCGATGATCGAGACGTCGAGCCAGTCGGGGACCTGCCCAAGGGCGGATTGGCCGATGAGGCGGTCGTGGGTGTGGTTGGAGATCACCGCGCCTGCGCCGGTTTCGGTCATGGCCCAGGCCTCCATCAGGGGGAAGCCGTAGCGGTCCTCAAAGGCGGCGTGGAGTTTGGGATCGACGCCTGCGCCAAAGCCGAAGCGGACGGTGTGGGCGGTGTCGAGGGGGGAGGCGTCGAGGCCCATCAGCATTGAGGGCATGACGCCGAGATAGTGCAGGCAGGTGGCGCGGCTGTCTTTCACGTCTTGCCACCAGCTGCGGGGGTGGAAGCGGTCGAGGGCGGTGAGGCAGCCGCCGACGGTGACCATGGCCATGAAGGAATAGGCCATGGCGTTCATGTGGAAGATCGGCAGCGGGGTAATCATGCGTTCGCCATCGAGGGCGAGCGAGACGATGCCGCCGAGGGTGGAATACCAGCGGCCGACTTCGAGAAAGTAGGCGTTGGCCAGCACGCAGCCCTTGGGCTTGCCCGTGGTGCCGGAGGTATAGAGGACAGCGGTTTCGCGGTGGAAATCATCCGTCTCATCTGCGGCCACCACGGCATTTGCACGGGGAGAAGGAAGAGGTGTGTCAGGTGTGATGGCCGCGAGACGGATGCCCGCGGCGTCGGCTGCGGCTTGCAGTTCGGCCTGTCGGGACGGGATAGAGATGATGAGGGCGGGCTCGGAATGGCCGATCAGATATTCCAGCTCGGCCGCGCGCAGGTCGGGGTTGATCGGCACGACCGAGGCGCCGAGTTTGTTGAGCGCGAGCCAGATCAGGAAGAATTCGGGGCGGTTTTCAAGAAGGAGCGCGACGCGCATGCCGGGGCCATAGCCTGCCTCGGTCAAACGGGCAGCCCATTGGTTGGCCGTGTCCAGCGCGTCGGCAAAGGTGATTTCGCCCGGTTGGATGTCGTAGACCTGCGCTGTGGCAGGCAGGACATTCAGCAAGGGACGCGCTCCATAAGTGGCGCACGAGGTCTGGAAGACCTCGTAAACCGTTTTGGTGTCAGATGGGATCATGGCAGCAGCTGGATATTCCCAAAGGCAGCATCCGAGTTCAGCAGGTCCACACGCTTGTTCGCGATGCGGAGTTTGCCGTCGACGAGCCGCAGTTCGTGGGTGGCGGTGATGGCGAGCAGGAATTGTTCGTCCAGCCGGGTCTCGATGTAGTGCATCGAGGTGTTGGTGACGAAATGGCCTGCGTCGAGGTCGAATTCATCCACAAAGGGGCGCTGGATCACGTGGTGGCAGCGGCTTTTGGGCTTTTGGCTGAAGGTGCGCTCACCGTTCAAACGTTCCACGCGCAAACGGCGCATGAAGTCGTCTTCGTACAAGAGCGAGGTCACCAGATCCGGGTCTGTCTGCTTGTAATCAAGCGGCATCCAGTAATGGCCCTCGGGGATCCAGAGGTCGAGCCATTCCGAGAAACGGCCTTCGTCCAGCATGCGGGCTTCGTCATAGATGAAGTCGATGATGTCGTCGCGGGTCAGGGTCATTCTGCGGCCTCCACCTTGTCAGACATGGTCATGGTCATGAACTTGACCCAGGCGTTCATCTGGTTGCGCATCTGGCGTTCGGTGGTGCCGTTCTCAACCGCGATTTCGTCGTAGTTTTCTTCTTCGGTGTGCAGGCGCTGAATGTTGATCCATTCGGTGCTCTGGGCGTGCAGGCCCTCTTGCGCGCGTTCGTACATTTCGAGGTCATCGTGGCCTACCATCGAGGTGGGGGCGTTGATGAGGCGGTTGTACATGGCGGTGCGTTGCAACAGGTAGTCCGGCGCGCCGACGAGGCGGTAGATGTAGCTTTCCACCAGCGTCTTGTTGGGGCCAAGCGGGATGAAATTGCGCAGTTGTTGCACGGGGCCCTTGATCATGATGTTGGGCCAGTAAACCGTGTTGTGACGGATTTCCGAAAGGATCTCTTCGGTGCGCTCCTCGCCGTGGCCCGCGACCATGGCGTCCCAGTATTCCGGCTCTTGCGTATAGTCGGAGTGGATCGAGTGGTGGACGCCGGTGTGGCCGTGACCGTTGGGCCAGGTGCGGATGCCCATTTCTTCGAAGAACTCATAAGGCGACATGAAAGGTGCGATGATTTCCATCGCCATGGGTTTGGGCTTGTCCTCGGGCCAGTTGGCTTCTTCGAAGAGTTTCACAGCCGTGCCGGCGCTGGATTCATGGGCGACCATCGGGTGGCAGGTGTCGGTTTGGTTGTCGACCAGCATTTTCCAGTTGCACTGGTGCATGTACCGCAACGGGGGACCTGCAACCTCGAGACGGCCTTCGGGTGCGCGGTCAACCATGTTGTCAAAGGACGACATCGCCTCGCCGAAGTAGTCCTCAAAGCTGATGCCCTGTTTGGCGAGGCGGGCAAAGACGAAGCCACGATAGTTTTTGACGTCGCCCACCGGTTCCAGGCCATGGTTGGCTTCGCTATCCTTAAAGGCTGTGTCCGCGTAGCCCTTTTTCAATGGGATCGCGAGCAGGCAGCCGTTGGTCTTGAAGCTCCACGCGTGATAGGGGCAGCGGAAGAATTTTCCGGTATTGCCCGCGCGGTCGATGGCGATCTTGGTGCCCTTGTGGGGGCAGCGATTGTAGAGAACGTAAATCTCGTTGTCCGAGTGACGCACCATGATGACCGGCTGGTTGCCGATCTGGGTGGTGATGTAGTCGCCCTTGGTCGGCGTCTGGCTGTCGTGACCGACAAAGACCCAGGTGTTGGAGAAGAGATGTTTCATCTCCAGCTCGTAGATTTCCTGGTCGATGTAGGTGTCGCGGTGGACCTGATGCTGTTCCACCAGTGCGGCAACCGCAGCGGGGTTATCGGTATACTTTCCCATGGTTCCTCCCTCAGATGTCCAGAACAAGACGTGCCGATTTGGCGCGGCTCACACAAATCTGGATGACGTCGCCAGCAGCGCGTTCAGACTCGGACAACACAACGTCTCGGTGATCGGGTTCACCGCTGATGACGTCGCACTGGCAGATGCCACAGTCGCCACGCTGGCAATCATACATGATGTCGACGCCTGCCTCCTCAAGCACGTCGACGATGGAATTGTCGGAGGGAATCGTGAACACCCTTCCGTCGTTGATCTCTACTTCAAATGGCGTGTCGCCGTCGTGGCCCGCAGGCGAGGCGAACAGTTCAAAATGGATGTGGCTCTTGTCATAGCCATTGGTCTCGGCAATTTCCCGAACTGCTTCGATCATGCCTTTGGGGCCGCAGCAGTAGATATGCGCGTCGTCGGGGGCGTTGGCGATGATTTGGGTCAGGTCGATCTGATTGATGTCATCAAACCAGAGGGTCAGAGCCTCTTTGAACCGGGTCTCCAACGTCTCTTCGAATGTGCAATGGCCTTGGCTGCGGGTGGCATAGTGAAACTGGAACTTTGCTGCGCGTGACGTGAGGTCTGTCGCAAAGGAGATGATCGGGGTGACACCGATACCGCCCGCAATCAGGATTGCCGGTGCGTCGTCCTCATGCAGGGCAAAGTCATTCTTGGGCCTGCTGGTGTTGAGGATCACGCCCGGTTCCAATGCATGCATCGCCCTGGAACCGCCGTCTCCGTCTTCTTCGCATTGAACCGCAATTTGATAGGTTGAAGGGGCGTTCGCGGCTGGCAAAGAGAAATTGATCAGGGAATAGGAACGTGTGCCTGTTTCGCCCAAATCAAAGTCGACGTGAGCACCGGCCGAGTAGGCGGGCAGTGTGTCGCCATTGGCGTCTTCAAAGGTAAAGAGGGCAACTCTGCCCAGAACCGTTTCCTTATCGGTCAGCTTTAGCGTCAATGTCACCTTGGTTCCTCCGTAGGGTGCCTCGTGCCATTTACAGATCCCGGACCTGTTGGTGCTTTCAACAGAAACTATGGGCCGTCGAATCGAAGTATAGCAAGTATATTTGCAAATACATATTAAATTTCATATAAACTGTCAAAGCGTATCGGTGACAGGTCACTTCCGATCAAGGTTCTCGAAAATCTTCGCAAGGGTGCGCATGGTAATGTCGCGATCCCGGTCGGTAATGCCCTGCATCATTTTTGTGTTCATCTGCAGAATGACCGGCCAGACCTGGTCTGCCTGAGCGCACCCACTGTCGGTCAGAAATACCTGCCGGATACGGCTGTCATCCTTGTGGACCTGACGAAAGATCAGTCCGTTCTTTTCCAGCCGATCCAGCGCGTGGCTCATTGTTGGTTGTTCGGAAATGGTATGATTGCACAGCTCATTGACCGTCAAACCCGGCAATACCCGCAGTGCGGCGACGACCCGAGCCGAGCTGGTGTTCAGGTTCATCCCTTTCAACTCTTTGCGCACGGCTTGCGTATAGCGGTGGCTGATGCGGGTCAAAAGATAGGACGGCAACCCGCGCAGGTCATCGGGTTGTCGGGTAGTTTGCTGCTGCGCATCTGGGTCGGCCATGGCGGGCTCCGAATGGGGCTGATGCCTTAGAGTAGAGTGCGAACCCGAAGATTTCTACCCGAACTTATACCAGCCATCAGCGGGATTGATTGAGCATGCATGTAGTTTTGTGTTGTCGTTTGCATGTCTCAATGTGATGCTGGGCGCACCGAACTCACTATCGAGACACTTGCCCGAGGTGCCCTGGGACATGGCAGCCACTCCTGAAATTACCAACCCGGACACTGGCCAGAGCGATCAGCCGTCTTTGGGTGAGATCGGGTTGTCGAGTTTCGTGCCGTACCTTTTGAACCGGATAGCTTCGAGCTGGAACATGGAGATCCAGGACACGCTGCGAAAGCAGAACCTGAACACGGTTCGGATGCGGGCGCTGGCGGTGCTGACCGTCAAAAACGGGCTTTCGATCAAAGAGTTGATTCACTTGACGGTGATTGAGCAATCGACCTTAAGCCGCGCTTTGGACGCGCTGGAAAAGCTTGAGATGATTGAGCGGATTGCTTCAAAAGATGATCGGCGCGTGCGTACGATTTACATCACGGACAAGGGCCGTGACGCTTTTTCAAACGTGTGGCCGGACATGTTTTTTGAGTACAATGACATGTTTGCCGGGATTGATGATACCGAGCGGGCGAGGCTCGTGCAGACCCTGCATAAGATCCTGAACAACCTTGGGGTAAAAGACCCAGGGAGTTGAGGTCACCGGGTCACTTGAAAAGAATGAAAAATCATATAAATTAACCGAGCCAGAAGACACAGAGTGAGGGCCGGCAATGGGACGATTCGACGGAAAAACAGCATTGGTGACCGGTGCAAGTGTCGGAATCGGAAGGGAAATTGCCCAAAACCTTCTTAGCGAAGGAGCCCGGGTCATATCCGTTTCCCGGCGCCCTTTGGACATCGACTCGGACCGGGTTCGGTCAATCTGCCTCGATCTGGGTGACGTTGATGCCATCAGACAGTGTGCTGAAGACCTGCGTCATTCAGAAAAGGTAGACATCCTGATCAACAATGCCGGGATCGTTCGTAACACGCCCTTAGGAGAGATCACGGATGACGAATTTGATTTGATGCACAACCTGCATGTGCGCGCGGCGATCAAGCTGGCCGAGGCGGTCATTCCGAACATGAAGGAACAGGGGTTCGGACGGATCATTAATATGTCTTCGCGCGCGGTGGTTGGGCTGCAGCAACGGACGGTCTATGCGGCCACCAAGGCCGCGATGATTTCTATGACACGTACCTGGGCTCTTGAACTTGGGCCCTACGGCATCACCGTGAACGCAATCGCTCCGGGACCGGTCCTGACCGACATGCTGACCGCGGACATCCCCGAGGAAAGTGAAAAGGCCCGCAATCTTGCCGCGTCTCTGCCGATGCGCCGATTGGGAGAGGCAGCCGATATCGCGCGCGCCACATTGTTTTTTGCGGATCCGGACAACAGCTGGGTGACGGGCCAGACCTTGTTCGTGTGCGGTGGTGGTAGTCTTGGGTCGCTGACGGCCCTTTGATCCGGGCCGGGAAAAAGATCACATTGCTTGTAAATGCATGGTTATTCCTGCCTGCTGGCGTACTTGTACGTCGGACGCCAGTCTTGCCCCCAGACACTGCGCCAGAATTCTCCACGCTCCGTGTTCTGTATGGGGGTTCCACCGGACCAAAGATCGGCTTCGGGGCGCGCATGTCGGTGGAAAAACTCTGAGAGCCGGTGGTCCAGTTCAGCCAGAACGTCCGCATACCCAGGGGTATCGGCAAGGTTTACTGTTTCGCCCGGGTCATTCTCGACGTCATAAAGCGCGTTCGGAAAGCGCTCGCCAGAAGAGGGGCTGTACCGTTTGAAGTAGGCCCATTTCCGAGTTCGCAGTACGCGGGTTTCTTCCTGTTCGGAAAAGACTTCGTCTCGGTCCCAAGAGGCAGGGTCACCGGCAAGCAACGATCGTAAGGAACGGCTGGTCGTTGGCGCACTATCCGGCAAATCCTGCACGCCGGCGTAGTCGAGAATGGTAGAGAAAATGTCCATGTTGGAGATCATGGCCTGGCGCCTCTGGCCGGGTCTGACGGTCGGTGGGTGGCTCAGGATAAGCGGCACAGAGTGCGCGGCGCGGTGAAGGTTCGAGGGGTAAGTTGCCGCGCCGTGTCCCCAGAAGCCGTGGTGACCGAGGGACAATCCGTGGTCAGACGTAAAGATCACCAGGGTATCGTCGGTCAGGTTCATCTGGTCCAGCGTGCGCAGTATCTGACCCACTCCATCATCCACCATCGAGATCTGAGAATAGTAGTTTCTAAGCGTTGCGAGATCATTGGGTGCCCGCAGCGGCATTGAATAGTCCAGGCCACCGCCGGAATACTTTTCGCGGAGCAAGTATGCGTCGATCGCCGCTTTGCTCAGGCCTTGCCGTGGTACGCTTTGCATGGGGCATTCGTCGTAGAGTTCAGAAAAGCGATTGGGTTGCGGATCTTTGGTGGCAGGCCAGTGCCCATAGGGTGCAGGGTAGGGCACATAAAGAAAAAAGGGCCGGGTGTCAGTGTCCTGTTCTTTCAGAAAGCCAATGGCTTTTTCCGTAAAGAAATCAACTGAGTGCCCATGGTGTTCGTAGGTTTTGTCATTCTCGGTGATGCGGTTCTTGTGGAAGCTGCGCACATGCCCGTCCGCCATCGTGCACCAATAGTCGAATCCCGGCATGGGCGTTGAGGGATCCCCCAGATGGTACTTGCCACATAGTGCCGTGCGGTATCCCATCTGTTTCAAGGCGGCGGGTAGCGTGCGTAGCCCATCCAGCGCATGCCAGTTCCGAGGCCAGTCGTCGCTGTCACGATCATCGATCCAGCTGTGGACACCATGTTGCGACGGAAGAAGCCCAGTCAGCACCGATGCCCGGCAGGGCGAACAGAAGCCATTTGGACAGTAGGCATTTTCAAAGGTTGTGCCCTGCGCGGACAAGGCATCCAAATGGGGCGTATGAACTTCTGAATTGCCATAACAACCAAGGGTTTCTGCCTGTTGGTTGTCGGTGAAGAACAGGACGATATTTGGAGGGCGGGCCATGGAGAGTTTTCCTCGATGGTGGGTATCAAAGGTGCCAGACTTGGCCCGAGCCTAGGTGAGTGATGGGGATGCGGCAACAAAAACAGCCTGAGCCCATGCCCCGTGATCCGTCGAAAGTGAGGATTTCTGCGTCATGCAAAGGGGCGCAACTCGAGTATCTCACGAGCCTCTTTCCAGGTCGCGACAGGGCGTTCGTATCTCTCGCAAAGCTCGACCGCTTTTTGAACCAATGCGGCATTTGATGGGGCCAAGGTGTTCTTATCCAAGCGCATGTTGTCTTCGAGGCCTGTTCGCGTGTGCCCCCCTGCGGCGATGCACCATTCGTTTACTTCGATCTGGCCGCGTCCCACACCGGCGGCACACCACTGCGCCTCGGGCGCCAGCCGTTCCATCGTGCGGATGTAGTAGTCAAAAACGTCCCGATCTACGGGCATGGCGTTCTTTACGCCCATGACGAATTGCACATAAAGTTTGCCCGGAATGCGCCCGTCTCGATTCATGGCGACGGCCTGATGAATGTGGCTGAGGTCAAAGGCTTCTATTTCCGGCTTGACGTCGTAGGTTCGCATTTCAGCGGCAAGCCAATCGACGAGATCCGGCGGGTTTTCATACACGCGGGTTGGGAAATTGTTGGAGCCAACGGACAGAGAGGCCATGTCAGGTGACAGTGGCAACATCCCTCCGCGCGCCGAACCGGCGCCTGAACGGCCTCCGGTGGACAGTTGAATGATCATGCCCGGACAGTGCGTTTCGATGCCTTCCTTGAGACGGGCAAACTTCTCTGGGTCCGAGCTTGGCGTGCCATCATCGTTGCGCACATGACAATGAGCGATGGAGGCACCGGCCTCAAAGGACTGATGCACGCTCTCGACTTGTTCGCTCACGGTGATGGGGACAGCGGGGTTGTTGTCCTTGGTCGCAACCGAGCCGGTGATTGCGACGCAGATGATGCAGGGTTTGGCCATGGTGTCTTTCCGATCTGAAATAGGTCTGCCGCCTTTTCCCTGAGGATAAGAGGGCGGCCCAAACAGGGCAAGGCAAACACCGAGTGGCTGGTCGCAAACGGGCCACTGTTTGGGGGGCCATGACCCTGGCGGCGATCTGGCTAGGTGACAAAATCGCGCTGGTCAGGGTTGCCCATCGACACGAGCCGCATGTTTTGGGATTGCTCTTGTTGAAACGCATTCTTGGTGTCCCACCCGCGCCAGTTCGAAAGAACCAGAGATTGCGCGACGGCACCGCCCAGCGTTGTGCCTGGTCCTAGAACGATAAACAGGTCCGGCATGAATTCGCGCGCGGCTGTGCGGATGGCGGCGGTGAAGTCATAAGATTTCACAACCTGATGATTGAGCGTGTAATCCCAGAGTGCCGGGAGATGGCTGGAGTGTGGCCACCAAACTCCACCACGACCGTCAACAAGGGGCAAAGAGGGTTGCCGAAACAGGTCCTCCGAAAGGGCCTGACGTCCGAGCGCTGCAACCGGTTCTTGCAGGGCGGTGTGGAACCCAGCGTGATTAGGCAAGCGCATCGGAAACCGGTCCTGAACACGCGGCATTTCGCGCTCAAAGGCCGCCAAACCTAGGTCGTTGCCTGCCAGAACCAGCATGCCGCCGAGGTCAATAGATAGGTCCAATACGTGGTCTGGCAGGGCATTGATCCGGGCAACGGTGGCTAAGATATCTTGTTGCTGAGCCGGGACAGGCTGCCAATTGTCGTTGACAAAGGGGTAAATGAGCTGCTCGCCGATCAGGTGATCTTGCATCAAGGTGCCCATTGTATTCACGACCTGAAGGCCACCCAAATCGTTCAGCGCACCGGCGCAGGCGAGAGCGATGTACCAGCCCATCGAATTGCCGGTCACGGCGACGATGTCTATGCGATCGCGGTCAATTGCCAAAAAGTCCGAGTAGGCGCAGGAATAGATCAGCGGCGAGGCGTTGTCGCCGCGCGTATGTTTCGAGCCAATAAACCGTGGTGCTTCGTCCAGTTCTGATATGGTTTCCTGGCCCTGAGACCGTCGAAAATCATCAAACGTATCAAATAGGGCCCGACGTTTGGCGTGATGACGGAGCAGGTAGCCCAGTTCGGTTTTATTGTATGTGCCGCGACCCGGAGCGACGACAACTGCGGTAAGAGTCATTTTGTGCTCCAGAGTGTTTTGGCCGCGTCAACGATACTGTCGCATGAGGGCATTGTCGCAGCATAGGCCGGGCCCGTTGCTATGAAACTGTCTTGGGCAGCAAGGCGCGCGGTCGGCAGGTCGCAATTCTCTGCCAGCATTGCCATAAGGGCCTCGGATTGGCTGCCGGTGGTGCGGCATTCGTCAACAATCAGGACTTTCTCTGCGCCTTGCAGCGCGTCCAGAATGCCCTGAGTGGGCAAGGGCGCGAGCCAGCGCATGTCGATGACACGGGTTTCAATGCCCTGATCAGAGAGCATCCTTGTCGCCTGGTGGCTAAGGTAGGTTCCGTTGCCATAGGTCACGATGGCAAGTGGGCCGTCGCCGGAAACACCCACTTCGCCCAAAGGAATAGTCTGATCGGGCGAGGGGTAGGTGCGCATCCAACCGCCGTCTTTTTCCTCGTGCAGATCACGCATGGGGTAGAGCGCTATCGGCTCGATGAAAACGACTACACGTTGCTCTTCGCGCGCCAGACGCATGCATTCACGCAGCATTCGGGCACCATCCGCACCGTTTGAGGGGCAGGCCAGAATAACGCCCGGGATGTCGCGCAGCACCGCAAGCGAGTTGTCGTTGTGGAAATGCCCGCCAAAGCCTTTTTGGTAGCCCAGCCCTGCGATGCGCAGCACCATGGGGTTGGTGAACTGACCGTTGGAGAAGAAGCTGAGCGTTGCCGCTTCGCCCCGTATTTGGTCTTCGGCGTTGTGGAGATAGGCGAGGAACTGAATTTCCGGCATCGGGACAAAGCCGTTATGCGCCATGCCAATGGCAAGCCCCAGGATGGACTGCTCGTCGAGCAGCGTGTCGATCATGCGGTCTGGTCCAAAGCGATTGGTCAGTTTCTGAGTGACGCCGTAAACTCCGCCCTTAAGGCCGACATCCTCGCCCATCATGACGAGTTCTTCATGTGTCAGCATGAGGTCAGTCAATGCCCAATTCAAAAGCCGCGACATGGGTTGGGGCGTGTCGAGTTGTTTGGCGTCGGAGCCAAAGGCGCTTAGGCGAGCTCCATCAGAGGGGCCGTTTGACGGGGCGCAGGCGCGAACCGGTGGGATCAGGCTCGCCATGACGTCCTCAGCGGTTTTCAGGCGGGGTCGCGTTGCCACTTCTTCGGCCAGACGGGCGCAGCGGGCGTCTGCCTCGTCGTAGATTTCAAGCACTTGTTGCTCTGTCAGAATGCCGGCGTCCGTCAAAAGGCGGGCAGAATGCATGAGGGGGTCATCAGCCTCCCAACCCTCGAAGATCGTCTTAGGTAGATAGGCTTGCTGCAGATCAGATCCGGCATGTCCGTAAAGCCTGACCAGGGACAGGTGGAGAAATGCGGGCTTTCTGCGGGTGCGGACGTAGTCCTCTGCCTCCCGCGCCGCGCGATAGGTATCAAACATGTCGAGACCATTGGCGTGGAAGTACTTGAGACCCGGCCGGTTCGAGAAGTTTTCGCCGACCCAGCCCTTGGGGGTGCGCGTTGATATGCCGATGCCGTTGTCTTCGCAGACAAACAGCAATGGCATCGGGACCGATTGAAAAGACGTCCAGCAGGCCGTGTTGATCGCACCTTGCGCGGTTGAGTGGTTTGAGGACGCGTCGCCAAAAGAGCACATGACAATGCTGTCGTCCGTGAGCACCTTGTGCTCGGGCGCGTGGCGTTTGGCCAGACCGATGGAATAGGCCGCACCGACGGCCTTTGGCAGGTGGCTGGCGATTGTCGAGGTTTGGGGCGGGATCATCAACGCCTTGGACCCCAGAACCTTGTGACGTCCACCGGATATCGGGTCTTCTGTGGATGTGGCAAAACTGAGCAGCATGTCCCACGTTGGCGTGGTGCCCGGAACTTGCGAGGAGCGCATGGTTTGAAATGCGCCGTCCCGGTAGTGCAAAAACGCCATGTCGTCCGGGCGAAGTGCAGCGGCGACGGCTGCCATGCCTTCATGTCCCGACGAGCCAATGGTGTAGTAACCTTGACCCATCGCCTGCATTTTTCGCGAGCGCCGGTCAAGATTGCGACTAAGGCATTGCGCGCGAAACACCGCGACGGCGTCAGGTGCCGTGAGGGGGCCGGACGCGGCAGGGCCTTGGGGCAGTGTTCCAGCCGAGAGTTTTTCTCGAAAGGTCTGATCAACGATGTCGGCACGATCCATGGGGCGCTCTTTGTTCAGGATTTTAGAAGGTTGATGGCACGGGCCATTCGGGAGAGGCCCTCGGCCAGATCGTCTTCGCCATAGGCGTAACTCATCCGGAAGTGGCCCGGCAGGCCAAAGGCTCTGCCTGGGACAAGCGCCACCAAGGCGTGGTTGAGGAGATAGCTGCATACGTCAGCGTCGTTTGTGATCGAGCTGCCGTTTGGTGTTTCGCAACCAAAGAGGGACGTGCAATCCGGAAAGACATAGAATGCGCCCCCCGGCACGTCACACGCAATGCCTGGCATCGCGTTCAATGCGTCAACAACCATATCGCGCCGTTTGAGAAACGCGGCACATCGTTCGGCTAACAAGTCCTGCGGCCCTGTCAAAGCGGCCACAGCCGCCGCCTGACTGACAGAACAGGCACCGGACGTGGACTGTCCCTGAATTGCGACCATGGCATCTATCAAGGGCGCTGGGCCGATCCCCCAACCTATGCGCCATCCGGTCATGGCATAAGACTTGGAAACGCCGTTGACGATCAGGGTACGCTCGGCAAGATCGGGAGCAGCCTCGCGGAACGACGTAAAGGGCGCGTAGCTAATGTGCTGGTAGATCTCATCTGCCAGGATCCAGACATGAGGGTATTTGCGCAGAACTTCGGCGAGGGCATTGAGATCCTCACGCCCATATATGGCACCAGACGGGTTGCCAGGTGAGTTGAGCATCACCCATCGCGTTTTGTCTGTAATGGCAGACTCCAATTGCTCGGGCCGCAAGCGGAACTGGTGTTGCTGCGCGCAGGGGATGGGCACCATTGTTGCCTCGCAGAACTGGATGATGTCGCTGTAGCTGGTCCAGTAAGGCGCGGGCACGATCACCTCGTCGCCGGGATCGAGGGTTGCCTGAAATGCGTTGGAAATCACCTGTTTTGCGCCGGTGCTGACAATCACCTCATCTGACGCGGCCTCAAAATCCGTTGCCTTCAAAATCGCGCCCCGGAGTGCGGGCGTTCCGCGCGTGGGCGGATACGTGGTTTCGCCGTTCCGGGCCGCTTGCATGGCGGCGTCTATGACGTGCGCTGGTGTCGGAAAGTCTGGCTCTCCGGTCCCGAAGGTCAGCACATCCCTGCCAGAAGCTTTCAAGGCGCGGGCGGCCTCGGAGATTTGAACGATTTCGGAGAGCTCAAGAGATGCGGCGCGCTGGGATCGGCGGAAGGGTGTTTGACGTGTCATTGATTACTGCCGGAAATGTAATTCAGTGTGTGGATCGCAGGTTATATTTGTTTTTCGGAAAATACAGCGATACATCGGCATGTGAACATTTCGAAATGGAATGATATGCATATACCTCGACGCTTTCTGCCACCCTTGTCTTGGCTGTCGGCATTTGAATCGGTAGCCAGGCTTGGGTCAGTCACGGACGCTGCTGCGGAACTTGATTTGACACAAGGCGCGGTCAGTCGGCAAATCCAGAAGCTGGAGCAGCAGTTGCAGGTCTCATTGTTTGTCCGCGAAAGGCGTCGCCTTGCGGTAACACCGGCGGGGCGAGCCTATGCAACGGAAGTTCAAAAGTCCCTGACCAACCTTGCCAATGCGACTGTGGCGCTCAAATCCAATCCGGAGGGTGGTGTACTGGAGCTCGCGATTTTGCCTGCGTTTGGTACGCATTGGCTGGCACCGCGGCTTCCTGCGTTTCTATCCCGCAATCCCGGTGTCACGATCAATCTGGCCACGCGTACCGTCCCATTTGAGTTTGCCTTGGAAAAATTTCATGCCGCAATTCATTTTGGGCAAGATGATTGGTTCGGCACAGGATCTCTGAAGCTCATGGAAGAAGAGGTGGTGCCTGTGGCGTCGCCGCTGGTGTGCGAAGGGCGTCTGACATTGGACAAGCTCAAGAACTTGCCATTGTTGCAGCTGGAAACGCGATCCGGGGCTTGGTCTCAGTGGTTCGAGCAGCAGGGTTCCGGACAACCCCAGACGAGTGGCATTGAATTCGACCAGTTCGCAACAATGCTCAAGGCAACCGTTTTTGGCACTGGCGCTGCCTTGATGCCACGGTATCTGGTTGAAGCAGAGCTTGCGGAAGGAACCTTGGTCACGGATGAAACCGCACAGCGCACGTCGATGGGGGCCTACTATCTTGTATGGCCCGAAGCACTGGCGGACCATCCACCGGTGGCGGCGTTTCGTAGGTGGATCGCTGCGGAGGTTTCGGAACAGCGCTAGGCTGACGACATTCTTCGCTCGTGAGCTGCCGTGCTGACAAGGTCGGCAATTTGCCTGAAACGTTGTTTTAGCGGACTGGACTTGCGCCATATCATGCCCACGCTTCGAAATGGCTGAGGTGTGCCAAAGTGGTCAATCGCCACATGAGCGGAACGCGTTTCAACGCGGACAGCCATATCGGGGATCAGGGTGACCCCAATTCCGGCGCTGACCATCTGCACCAAGGTGGACAGAGAGCTGCCATCCAGGTTTTCGCGTGGCAACGCAGATTGGATATTGCAAAACGCAAGCGCCTGATCGCGAAAGCAGTGCCCCTCTTCGAGCAACAATAGCCGCATTTCCCGGAGTTTTTCCGGGCTAGGCACTGGCTTGCCCGTCTCGCTTTCAGGTCGAACCAGAACAAAGCTCTCGCGAAACAATTCGATTTCTTCAAAGGCCGGATCTGAAACCGGGAGGGCCAGTATGGCTGTATCCAAACGGCCTGCGGCCAGTTCTTGCAGCAACTTTGAGGTCTGCGTTTCACGGACATGAATTTCCAACAATGGATATGAATGAGACAGGTGTCCGATCACAGTTGGCAGAAGATAGGGCGCAATCGTTGGGATCACTCCAAGACGCAAACGCCCCGAAAAGTCCTCGCGTGATGCGCGCGCGAGATCGCCCAAATCATCCACGCCACGCAGGATTGAATCCGCCCGCTCTGCAAACACCTCTCCGAACCCGGTCAGGCGCACGTGGCGGGCGGAGCGTTCAAATAGCCGCACACCCAGTGTTTCTTCCAGTTCTTTGATTTGTACGGACATGGCGGGTTGGGACACGGCGCAGGCCTCGGCGGCGCGGCCAAAGTGCGCGTGAAGGGACAGAGCCTGAAAGTACCGCAGCTGACGGAGGGTGAGATTTACCATAAAGAAAAGTTATCAATACAATGAGAAAATGCAACTTCTAATAATTCTAAACTAGCCCTAGCTTCAGACTTAGCGATGTCGACACGGGAGGCGTGGATCTGTTGGTCTGCGACGGCTTTTTCAAGGCGCGCTCATTGGATCGATAGCAAATCAGAATTAACGGAGAGCAAAATGGACGGAAATGATATTGGTAAATGCCCAGTGATGCACGGCGCCGCAAGGGTGAACGTGCGGTCGAACCGTGATTGGTGGCCAAACCAGCTGAACCTGAGAATTCTACACCAGAATTCGAACCTTTCTGATCCGATGGGTGAGGGGTTTGACTATGCCGAGGAGTTCAAGAAACTTGATCTGGCTGCCCTCAAAAAAGACCTGACAGCGCTGATGACAGACAGTCAGGATTGGTGGCCTGCGGACTATGGCCATTATGGCGGGCTGTTTATCCGCATGGCCTGGCATAGCGCGGGAACCTATCGAACTGCCGATGGTCGCGGTGGCGGTTCAACCGGCACACAGCGGTTCGCGCCGCTCAACAGTTGGCCGGACAATGGCAATCTTGATAAAGCGCGCCGTCTTCTGTGGCCCATCAAGAAGAAATACGGCAACCAGATTTCCTGGGCGGACCTGATGATCCTTGCCGGGAACGTCGCCATCGAGTCCATGGGCGGCACGACTTTTGGCTTTGCCGGAGGACGGGCTGATGTCTGGGAGCCGGAGGAAGACATCTACTGGGGCGCCGAAGGTGAATGGCTGGCGACCAGCGACAAGGAGAACAGCCGGTACTCTGGAGATCGTGAACTGGACAACCCGTTGGCAGCGGTTCAGATGGGCCTGATTTACGTGAACCCAGAAGGGCCGGACGGCAACCCCGATCCGGTATTGTCCGGTAATGATGTGATCGACACCTTTGGCCGGATGGCGATGGACCCGGCAGAGACCGTGGCGCTGGTTGCAGGTGGCCATACCTTTGGCAAGGCCCATGGCGCGGGCAACCCTGATTTGGTGGGGCCTGAGCCGGAAGCCGCCGCAATGGAAGACATGGGGCTGGGCTGGATCAACGCACATGGGTCTGGCAAGGGCGGAGATACGACGACCTCGGGCATTGAGGGCGCGTGGAAGCCGAATCCGACCCAGTGGGACCACGGTTATTTCGAAGTGTTGTTTGGCTATGAGTGGGAGCTTGTGAAAAGCCCCGCAGGCGCCAATCAGTGGGTCGCAAAAGATGTGGCGCCGGAACACATGGTGGTGGATGCGCATGACCCATCGAAGAAGCACGCGCCGATGATGACGACCGCGGACCTGTCGCTGCGCATGCACCCGACGCTCGAGCCGATTTCGCGTCACTTCCTCGAGAACCCGGACGCGTTCCAGGATGCCTTTGCGCGGGCCTGGTTCAAGCTGACGCACCGCGATATGGGGCCACGATCGCTGTATCTGGGTGACGAAGTGCCAGCGGAAGAGCTGATTTGGCAGGACAATGTGCCCGCCGTGGATCATGCACTTGTCGGGGATGCAGAAGTTTCTGAGCTAAAGGACAAGATTGCCGGCTCGGAACTAACAGTCTCGGAAATGGTGTCGACAGCATGGGCCTCGGCTTCGACGTTCCGTGGGTCTGACAAACGTGGCGGTGCCAATGGCGCGCGCATTCGTCTGGCGCCACAGAAGGATTGGGAGGTCAACCATCCCGCACAGCTCGCACGTGTTCTGGAAGTGCTGCGGGGCATTCAGGCGGACTTCAACGGCAAATCTGGCGACACGAAGGTGTCGATGGCGGACTTGATCGTTCTGGCTGGTGGCGTGGGCGTCGAAAAGGCGGCTGAGAACGCAGGACACAGCGTCTTGGTTCCGTTCGCTCCGGGCCGGACAGATGCGACTCAGGAACAGACGGATGAAGAGAGCTTTGCCGTTCTTGAGCCGGTGGCTGACGGGTTCAGAAACTACCAGAAGGGGTCTTTTTCTGCCTCTCCCGAAGAGTTGCTGGTGGACCGTGCACAGCTGATGAACCTGACGGCGCCCGAGATGACGGTTCTGGTTGGCGGCCTGCGTATGATGGGGGCAAACCATGATGGGTCCAGCCACGGTGTCCTGACAGAGAAAGAAGAAACTCTTTCGACTGATTTCTTTGTAAATCTGACCGACATGTCCGTGGCGTGGTCTCCGACGTCGGAGGATGCGGTTGCGTTCGAGGGGCGGGATCGCAGTTCCGGTGCTGCCAAATGGACGGCAACGCGCGTGGATTTGGTTTTTGGAGCCAACTCACAGCTGCGCGCATTGGCTGAGGTCTATGCGCAGGATGATGCGGGTGGCAAGTTCGTTCAGGACTTTGTCTCGGCCTGGACCAAGGTGATGAATGCGGATCGGTTTGATCTGACCTGACCCAGCGCTGCCAAGGAAAAGGCCCGGGACGTCAAAGCGCGCCCCGGGCCTGTTTTGTTTCCTTTTGTGTCTTAGGAAACGGTTACCCCCTCAGGCTTTTTGCCGAGGATAATCATACTGAGAAGGTCGTCATCGGTGACATCCTTGACATCCACAGTGCCGACCAACTGGCCGTTTTTCATCACGCTGGCACGATCACACAGCTCCATCACATCGTGGATGTCATGGCTGATGAGGAAGATGCCGATACCTTCGGATTTCAGCTGCTGGATCAGTTCCGAAACCATCTGGGTCTCGTGTGGACCCAGCGCGGCGGTAGGTTCATCCATGATCAGGATCTTGGCGTTGAAATAGACCGCACGGGCGATGGCGACCGATTGGCGTTGACCGCCTGACAGCGCCGATACCGGATCGTTGAACTTTTGAAAGTTCGGGTTCAGGCGCCCCATGATCTTGCGGCACTCTGCCTCCATGGCGTCGTCGTCGACAAAACCTGCGGCGGTGACAAGTTCACGACCCAGAAACAGGTTCGAGGCTGCATCGAGGTTATCGGCCAGTGCCAGCGTCTGGTAAATCGTCTCGATATTGTATTTGCGGGCGTCGCGTGGATTGTTGATATCAGCCTTTTGGCCATTGACATAAATCTCGCCGCCATCGGCGGCATAGGCCCCCGACAGGATCTTGATCAGGGTCGATTTTCCGGCGCCGTTGTGGCCGAGTAGCCCCACAACTTCGCCGGGGTAGAGGTCGACCGAGACGTGATCCACAGCTTTGATCCCGCCAAAGGAGATATGGATGTCGCGCATGTCGACGAGAGGGGTTTGAGCGTTCATGTGTCTGATCCTCTCTTAAGCGCCAGTGCGGCGGCGATAGACGATGTCGATATAGACGGCGAGCACAAGCACCATGCCGACGACAACGGATTGCAGCGGCGCGTCGACGCCAACCATGGCCATGCCTGACTGAAGTGACTGCATGATTAGGGCCCCAATGACGGCGCCATAAATCGTCCCTGCACCACCTGACAGTGCAGTCCCGCCAATCACGGCCGCTGCAATGACACGAAGCTCGTCGAGCGTTCCAAGGTCATTGCCGACAGCTCCCAGTCGGGCGGATGCGATGACCGAGGCAATTGCGGTAAGCCCTCCCATCAGGGCAAATATCTTTACGGTCAGCAGGCGTGTGTTGATGCCGGAAAGCTCTGCCGCTTCGGGGTTGCCTCCGGTGGCATAGACGTATCGTCCAAAACGGGTACGGCGAGATACGATGGTCATGACGATGGCAACTGCCAGCAGGATCACCACGGGAATAGCGATGCCGTGATACATCGTGAAGTCCTCTGGGACGTCCCAGCCACGCGCCTTGGCAATCCGTGCGGCGGCCCGGTCCGGAACCTTGTAAGAGTTCATCAGCCAGGCAAAGCCGACGGTGAGCGCGACGACAAGCCCCATCAGGGTGCCTTCGGCCCAAATCGGTTTGACCTGAATACCATGGCGTTCCTTGGTGCGACGGCTGATCAGCATGACCGCCACAGCCGCAAGGGCCGCGATTACGCCGAGGACCCAGCTGAGGGTCTCTCCCAGCGTGCCTTCGGCCCCACCGCCGAGAAGTTTGTAGGTGGGGTCAAGCGGGGCGACGGTCTGGCCTGAGGTCACCCACCAGGCCGCACCGCGATAGACGAGAAAACCGCCAAGCGTGACGATGAAAGCCGGGACAGTCAGGTAGCCAATGATCCAGCCCTGAAAGGCGCCGATGGCGACACCGGCGCTGATGCCGATGAAAACCGTGATGATCCAGATGGACCAGTGTCCGAGGCCGACAATGTCGGGAAGGATGTTCAGTTGCAGAGTGCCCATGATCATGCCGAGAAGGCCAAGCAGGGACCCGACTGAGAGGTCGATGTGGCGGGTCACGATTACAAACACCATGCCCGTGGCCATCACCGCAACCGAAGCGGTTTGTACAGACAGGTTGAACAGGTTCCGGGGTGTCAGAAACCGCCCGTCCGTCGCAAAGTGAAACATGAGCCAAATAAAGACCAGAGCGCCAATCATGCCTAAGAGGCGGACGTCCAGTCCCAGACTGGTCAAAAAATGTCTTGCAGGTTTTTGCATATCCTCGCCTCCCAATCGTGGCGTTATGTGTGCGCAAGACTGAGCGCGCCCGAGTCGCAATGACCCTCGCAGTCAACCATAGTGCATTTTCAGGGAAAAGGGTGGGGGTGTCCCTCCGGGCGCGCCGGAGGGACAGGGTATGTTACTTGCAGAGGTCGATCGTAGCGCCTGCGCAAAGTGCTTCTTTGGTGATCCACTTGGCGTCCACAACGACATTCAGATTGTCCTGAGTGATCGGAACCGGCGCCAGAAAGCGGGCATTCATCTTGGTGCCGCCGGGCGATGTCCAGATGTGTGACGAGTCGATCTGCGACAGGTTTTTACCTTCGGCCATCTGAACAGCGATTTTCGCAGCCGCGCTACCCAGATCACGGGCGTCTTTCCAGACAGACACGGTTTGCGTGCCAAGCGCAACACGGTTCAGAGCGGCATGATCGCCGTCCTGACCGGAAACCGGAATACCTTCCATGCCCTGCGCAGTCAGTGCCGCAACAACACCCCCGGCCGTACCGTCGTTGGAGGCCACAACAGCGTCAACTTTGTTGTCGTTCGCCGTCAGAATTTGCTCCATGTTGCGCTGTGCGTTTGCGGGGACCCAGCCGTCTGTATAGGCTTCGCCTACGATTGTGATGTCACCTTTATCGATGGCTTTTTGCAGGACTTCCTGCTGGCCGCCACGCAGGAAGTCTGCGTTCGGATCAGTTGGCGAGCCTTTGATCATGACATAGTTGCCTTTGGGCATCGCATCCAGCACAGCCCGAGCCTGCATGCGGCCGACTTCGACATTGTCAAAGGTCAGGTAAAAGGCGCGGCTGTCTTCGATCAGACGATCATATGCGACCACTCCGATGCCTTCGTCTGTGGCAGCCTGTACCGCGGGGCCGACTGCGGACGCGTCCTGGGCCAGAATGATCAAGGCATCGGCGCCTTGGGCAATCAGGCTTTCAATGTCTGAAAGCTGCTTGGCCGAAGAGCTTTGTGCATCAGCGGAGATATACTTTGCCCCGGCTGCGTCCAATGCGGCCTTCATTGCGGCCTCATCGGTTTTCCAGCGTTCCTCTTGGAAATTCGACCAACTGACGCCGATGATCATGTCGTCGGCAATAGCGGCTGTGCCAATGACTGCGCCAGCCAACAGAGTCGCCACCTTGGAAACTAGTTTCATTTTATTCCTCCCAAATTCGGTGCCCGGAATCACGAGGTTTCTCGCCAGGGCTGGGTACATGTTAGTCAATTAAATTTGTAAATCAAATTAAATCAGCTAAGCTCGAAAAACTTGCTCCTGTTCAGCATTGTTCAAAGGCGTTAGAAATAGATCGGCGAGCGGGTGTTGATGAAAAAGCGAATGCAACAAAGAAAACGGTAAATGTCTGTTCAGCAACGGGAAATCGGGCGCAGAGCGCTCCTGGAAGAAATTCGGAGCAGTGGTCGGATACCGCGTATCGACCTGTCTGTTAAAACTGGAATCAGCCGGGCAACAGTCACCACGATAACCGCCGACCTTTTGCGCGAGGGCTTGATTGAAGAGGTCAGCGACGACTCACCCAACAAGGATGCACGCCGTGGGCGCCCGCGTGTGGACCTTCAGATTCGCGGGGCTGCGCACCTGATTGTCGGTGCCAAAATCTCCAACAGATCCTTGTCGATGGTTTTGCTTGATTTCAGCGGTGCCCAGATTGCGGATCTCGAATTCGAGCTCGAGAAATCGGTCTTTAGCGCCCCGGATTTGTCACATGTATTGGCTAAGGCCACGGACCAATTGGCCCAGGAAGCCGGGTATCATTTAGGCGACATTTCGGGGCTGGGTGTCGGCATTGCAGGGATTGTTGATGCCCCTCGGGGATTTGTTCACTGGTCACCCTCATTGGACGCTCGCAATGTCGAGTTTAGTGACGTGTTGCACGCGGAACTTGGTGTTCCGGTGTTTGTCGACAACGATGCGAACCTTGTTGCTGTGGCTGAAAAGTACTTTGGGCTGGGCAAGACACATTCTGATTTCATCGTTGTCACGATTGAAAGCGGCGTGGGTATGGGCATCGTGATCGGCGATGAGATCTACCGTGGAACTCGGGGATGCGGGGCGGAGTTCGGCCATACCAAGGTGCATTTGGATGGGGCGATGTGCCGGTGCGGGCAGCGCGGATGTCTGGAAGCTTATGTTGCAGATTATGCGCTCCTGCGCGAAGCGACGTTTGCTGGTGGCGAGAACGTCGAAGGCGACGTCGAGGAATTGCTGAGCGCGGCTCGGGACGGCGACACAATGGCGCGTAGTATCGTGGAGCGGGCTGGTCGAATGTTCGCGATGGGATTGGCCAATATCGTCAACATCTTTGATCCGGAACTCATCATCCTCTCTGGTGAACAAATGCGTTTCGACCATCTCTACGCCGAGGAAGTCATTCAGGCGATGCGACGCTCTATCGTGCAAGTGGACAAGGCGCCGCCAGAGGTGAAAATTCACAAATGGGGCGACAGCATGTGGGCAATGGGCGCGGCAGCCTATGCGCTGGACATGATCGCTGAACAAGCTGCGATTGGGTCTCAACCCCATGCGGAGTGAGATGTTATTGGCCTTGATGCTTTGGCCAGTCTCTTTGTCGGCGGGGCCAGTTTTTGAACGTGTCGATGCTCCAAATCATATCTACGCTGGTGGGTGGGAACACTTTGTTGGTGGCGGCGTTGCCGTTTTTGATTGTGACGGGGATCATCTGCCGGAATTGTTTGTTGCTGGCGGAACAAATCCAGCACGTTTGTTACGGAACCGAACGGACGAGGCTGGTACGCTGGCGTTTTCCGAGAATACGCCCGAGACCCTTGCCCTGAAGGGGGTCACAGGCGCGTATCCAGTGGACCTTGATGGCGACGGTATCCTGGATCTTGTGACGCTGCGTGTGGGGGAAAATGCGATTTTTCGCGGGGGCGCGGATTGTACTTTTGAGAGTTGGAGACTTCCCGGGCTTGTTCAAACGGATGCGTGGACCACGGCATTTTCGGCCACTTGGGAGGCCGGGCGTGATTGGCCGACTTTGGCGTTTGGGAATTACGTTGATCGAACGGATCCGGATGGCCCCTTTGAGGCCTGTGACAGCAACGTTCTGTTTCGCCATGACGGTCAAAGGTATGGTGCGACCAGCTTGGAGCCGGGATTTTGCCCGCTGTCGGCCTTGTTCAGTGATTGGGATCGCGATGGTCGCGCGGACCTGCGCCTGAGCAATGATCGCCACTACTATGTTCGGGGGGGCGCCGAACAAATGTGGGTCATGGGTTCAGAACCAAGACTACTTAGCGAGGACGATGGTTGGATCGACCATGAACTCTGGGGGATGGGCATTGCCTCGCGTGACTTGGATTTTGATGGGCTGCCCGAGGTGTTTCTGACTTCAATGGGAGATCAGCGGTTGCAAAGGCTCGTGTCACGTGACGTTCCACGTTGGGAGGACGTTCCATATGAAATGGGCACGACAGCGCATCGACCACATGTGGGAGGGGACGGGCGACCTTCGACCGGGTGGCATGTTGCCTTTGGCGATGTGCAAAACGACGGCCTGGATGATGTGTTTATCGCCAAAGGCAATGTTGATCAGATGCCGGGTAGTGCCATGGACGATCCGAATTCGTTGTTGATCCAGGAAATAGAAGGCAAATTTGTTGAAATGGCAGAGGGCGCGGGTATTGCCACAATGGACAGGTCCCGAGGAGCAGCGATGGTTGATCTGGACATGGACGGGCTATTGGACCTCGTCGTTGTGAACCGCCGCGCGCCTTTGGAGGTCTATCGCAATGCAACCTCTGAGGCCGGAAATTGGCTTTCCATCGAACTGCGACAGGATTTGCCAAACACACGTGCCGTCGGTGGATTTTTGGAAATCGACACGGGCGACAAGGTTTTTGTCAGAGAGATCACAGTTGGCGGCGGGCATGCCGGCGGCAGCGCTGGTCCTGAGCATTTTGGTTTAGGATCTGTCGAGACGGTGCGCTTACGCGTTGTTTGGCCAGATGGAATTGCTTCGGACTGGATTCAGGTACCGGCTAACCAAAACCTGACCGCATCTCGCGATGGTTCACACGTGATTGTCCGTGCCTATTGATCCACCGTCAAACCACTTGGGACAGTTTGGGGGATGCCCAGACGACCATTTAGCGCCTCCCTGTCCTCCAGCGTTGTGAGAAAGGCGATGAGGTCGGCAATTTGCCGGTTCGACAACTCGGTTGGCGCCAGCTCATTTGCCCCGGCTATTGCCGCGAGTTCTTTGAGGTTCGCATAGAGGCGGAAATCGTCCGGAAATCGGTCCCCTGGCAATATTGCTTGTTCGGCGTCATAGCGCATCAGGGATTTGACCGGGTCGGAATGGTGCCAGATAACGGCTTCAAGTGTGGCGTAGCTTCCTGCATGACCATAGGGCCCTGTGCGTGTGATGTTGCGCAACGAAGGTGTGCGGAATTTGTACGCGTCCTCGGGGTTTCCCGTGACACGCATGCGACCGGTATCCCGGCTATGGCTCTCGAACCGCGCGGATTTGCCTGGGCCGATCTGAGGCATCGCGATCGCGTGGAAACCGTGGTCGGTCTGGAACAACCCCGAATGACAAGATGCACAGCCTGCCGAGCCGTAAAAGAGATCCATGCCGCGCATGGCAGGTTCCGGCAATGGGGTGCCATCGCGCAAATACCTGTCAAAGACGCTGTTGTCCGCACGCCACTCGAAAGCGATGAAACTCGCAATGACATTGGCAATATCAGTAAAGGCAACAGGCGTGCCCTTGCCAATTACAGGATTAAACATTGCGCGATAGGTGGGGATTGCTTCGACCCTTTTGGCGAGAAGATCCCAAGCACCCCCTTCTCCGGTCAAAACGCCCTGGCGAACGGCTTGCGCCACCTCATTTTCCGAGTAATGGCCTGCCATTTCGTCTCCGGAAAGGACGGGGAACATCGCCTGTGCGGCCAGTGCCGAAGCAAATCCCTGCTCCATTTCTCGTCCCAGGGGGGTGCGAATACCGCCTGGGCGAGAGCTGTCTGCTTCCAAGCGTCCATCGTGAAAGAACACCGTAAACTCGCGCGCGCCCAAGTTAAACAACGCGGGCGCATTTCGGGGAATTCGTTTTTCTGGCGGATTCTCGGGGTTGTGCTGACGGTTGGGACCGAGGCCCATTCCACCATCACCAAGACCAAGGGAGACGCCGTCAGAGGTCGCGAAGCGCGGATGGTGACAGGTTGCACAGGACACGGTTTTTGAGCCACTCAGGATTGGGTCGTAGAACAGCAACTGACCCAGCAACACTTCTTCCATGACTGGGGCTGGAAACTCGGCGCCTGGCAAAGGCAAAGGCCCGGCTGTCGCAATCGACGCAAACAATCCCATTGCCACCAGTGCGCTTCGGATCATGGCGACGTACCTCCAGAAACATGGACCGACAACACTTGGCGATAAGGTGTGTCAGGTGTCACAATCGTATCACCAAACCCTGACGTATTGATCGCGTTGGGCAGTTTTTGCGGTTCCAGGCACAATCCAGAAAACGGACCGTGATTTTGGTTTCTTATTGGTGGATGGCTCTGTTCAAGCTGAGATGCTGAATAGAATTGCAGACCC
Source organism: Shimia sediminis (assembly GCF_003990645.1). GTDB lineage: Bacteria > Pseudomonadota > Alphaproteobacteria > Rhodobacterales > Rhodobacteraceae > Shimia > Shimia sediminis. Next base: position 288,186 of record NZ_RYZK01000004.1, on the reverse strand, counting down.
GGCTGGTCCGTGTGCAGCTCAAGACCCATGCCGTTTGGTGCCCTGAGTTGTGCAGCGGGTTCGCCATATAGTACAAAGTTCACGTCATGACCGGACCCATCTGCATCCGTATGGCTCAGGGTCCGAAGTTCTCTAAAATCAAAGCGCGTTCCATCGACGTCCTTGATTTCTCCAGTCGGGATCATCTCGTCGTCGCTGGGGGTGTATTGTTGGGCGGCAATCTTGAGCGCGTGAGATCGCACATCTCCGTTGCCCAAAAGGTTGTAGTAGTTGTGTTGGGCGAGGTTAATTGGGGTCGGACGATCAACGATCGCCGTCATATCGTATGTCAGGATATGGGCGCTGAGCGAGATTCTTACGCAGAAATCTACCTTACCCGGAAACCCCTGATCGCCATCCGGTGAGGTCAGGCGCAGTTCGACCGATGAGAGATCTCCTTCCATGCTCCAGATGCGCGAACTGATGCCCTTGGGCCCACCGTGTAGAGTGTGCGGCCCTTCGTTTGCCTGCAACTTGTAGGTCGTATCGCCCAGCCTAAACCGTGATCCGGCAACGCGGTTGGCAACCCTGCCAACAATCGCCCCAAGATAGGCGGGGTTATGTCGGTAGTCGTTTGGATTGGCATAGCCCAAGACCACAGGAACAAGCTTGCCTTCCAAGGGCACCCGCCAATCCTGCGTGATGCAGCCAAGGTTCAGGATAGAGACGCTGACGTCTCCATCCCGCAGTACGTGTTTTCGGATTTTGTGGTCTTGAACGATGGTGTTGTCCCTGCCTCTAAACAAATCGATTGACGTAGTTTTCGAGAACTTCCTGACGACCGGATTTTGGCTGAGGGTTTATTTTGCCCGAGATTACATCAGCAAAGATCGTATCAAAATCGCTGGCGAGCATAGATTTGGCTTCGGTAGTTTCCCAAGCTGCGTAGCGCGCTTGCAATTCAGCCTCAAGGCCTCCGTCCTCGAGCATGGCCGCCGCCGCTTTTAAGCCACGGGCACAAATATCCATGCCGCCGACGTGTGCTGCGATCAAGTCTTCAGCGTCCAGCGACTGTCTGCGCAGTTTTGCGTCAAAATTGGTCCCGCCGGTACCCAGGCCGCCCGCCTTGAGAATGTGGTAGTAACTCAAGGCCACTTCGGGAACGTTGTTGGGGAACTGATCCGTATCCCAGCCGGATTGGTAGTCATTTCGGTTCATATCAATGGACCCAAACACACCCAGCGCTGCAGCTGTTGCGATTTCGTGTTCAAACGAGTGGCCTGCCAAAATGGCATGCCCCTGCTCGAGGTTGAGCTTTACTTCGTTTTCCAAGCCATATTTTTGCAGGAAGCCGAAACATGTTGCCGCGTCAAAGTCATATTGGTGCTTTGAAGGTTCCTGGGGTTTCGGCTCAACCAGAATGGTGCCTTTGAACCCAATCTTATGTTTGTAATCGACCACCATGTTGAGAAAGCGCCCCATGTGGTCCAATTCGCGCCCCATGTCTGTGTTGAGAAGCGTCTCATACCCTTCGCGTCCGCCCCAGAGGACGTAGTTCTCACCGTTCAACCGATGGGTCGCATCCATGCAGGTTTTCACTGTCGCTGCGGAATACGCAAAGACATCCGGGTCAGGGTTGGTTGACGCACCCGACATCCAGCGACGGTGCGAAAACATGTTTGCCGTCCCCCACAAGAGCCTGACTTTGCGTGAAGCCATTTTTTCTTCAAAGTACTCGATGATTTCTTCGAAATTGCGCAGGCTTTCTGCAAAGCTGTCCCCTTCGGGTCGCACATCCGCATCGTGCCAACAGAAATAGGGCTGGCCCAGAACATCAAACATCTCGAAAGCCGCGTCTGCCTTGAGCTTTGCGGTTTCCATGCGGTTCTGCGGATGCCAAGGCCGGACCAAAGTTTGGCCGCCAAAGGGATCTCCGCCTTCCCACGCGAAAGAGTGCCAATAGGCAATTGCAAACCGCAGATGATCTTCCAACCGCTTCCCCAAGACCATTTCATTTGGGTTGTAATGCCGAAAAGCAAGGGGATTGCTGCTGCTGGGTCCCTCATATGCGATTGGGGCAATGTCGCGGAAGAACGTGGTCATGATGTCAGGGCCTTTATGCCAGGGTACAGGGTTTTGAAGGAGGCATAGGCCTCTTCGTATGCGTCATTAAGATCAGCGCGTGGATCGATGGTTTGGGCGATCGAAGGTTTTGTCATCACGGTTTCAGGTAGGGCACCAGTGTGTCCGCAAATCGCCAAGCGGGCCGCACCAAGTGCCGCGCCAAAATCGCCCTTTTCGGGCAAGTGAAGCGGCATGCCCAGGACCGTCGCAATCAGTTCAACCCAATACAGGGACCGCGCCCCTCCACCTATTGCAATCGCGCTTTCAAGCTCAGCGCCCGTTGAGCGCAGGGCGTCAAGGTTGTCTCGGAAAGCAAATGCAACGCCTTCCAAAACAGCTTGGGTCATTTCCTGGTGGCCCATAGAGACGTCTATGCCCAGCAAGGCCCCGCGAATTGCGCTGTCATTGTGAGGCGTCCTTTCTCCCGATACGTAAGGGAGGAATTGAGCCTTTCCTGGCCCGTGGATTCTGGGCCCGAGGTTTCCTGTTAAGGCGTCAGGTTTTTCACCAAGATTGCGAGATAACCAATTGAGGCTGTCTGTCGCCGCCAGGATCACGCCCATCTGGTACCACTTATCGGGGATGGCGTGGCAAAACGTGTGCACGGCACTTTCGGGTTTCGGAGCAAATTTGTCACGCGCTGCCAACAACACCCCAGATGTGCCAAGCGACACAAACCCATCGCCTTCGTTCAGGGCACCGATCCCACAAGCCGCAGCAGCGTTGTCCCCCCCGCCGGCAACGATCAAGACCTCGTGCCGAAAACCGAACTCTTCGGCCAGGGCAGGGCGCAGCGCCCCCACGAGCGCGGACCCTTCCAACAAAGCTGGCATTTGATCCGGGTGCATGCCGCCAGCCTTTAGCAAATCGTTTGACCAGGTGCGTCTGCCAACGTCCAACCAAGACGTGCCGGCGCTGTCGGACATATCGGAGACATAGTGGCCAGACAGCCAAAACGTCAGGTAATCCTTGGGCAGCAAGACCTTTGCAACTTGCGAGAAAATCGATGGTTCGTTGTTACTGACCCAACAGAGTTTCGGTGCAGTAAAGCCAGGAAAGACAATGTTGCCGCTGGCTTGCCGAACACCAGAATGGGCATCCAGACCAGCAGCCTCTGAAGCGCTGCGGGTGTCGTTCCAAAGGATTGAGGGCCGCAGAACGGTGCCGTTTTTGTCCAGCAGAGTAGCCCCGTGCATCTGACCCGCGGTGGCAATCGCCTTGAGATCCTGCATGGCAGCAGGAGACTGTTCGAGCAAAGCCTGAATGACCGTTGTGCACGCGTTTACCCAGTTGGCCGGGTCCTGCTCGCTCCAACCTGGGTGTGGTCGTTCCGTGGGGTAGGGCGCTTCTGCTTCGGCGATGATGCCCTGGTCTTCGGTGACAAGGATCCCTCGCATGCCGGATGTGCCGAGATCCAATCCAAGATACAAATCTTCGCCTCCCAAAAAACATTTCTCATTTAATTCTAAAGTCAAATTAAATGAGAAATCAAGCGTCTCTTTCCCAAATGCGAGGAGGGGTAGGAAACCCGGCGATGAAAGGCGTCTATTTCAAGTCTTTGGCCAATGTCGCTGGCTGAGGTTGCCTCCAGTTCCTTTCACGCGAAAAAGCGTCAAATATTTAGAGTGATTGTCCAACCGAAATCGTCGGAGCAAGCACGTCTCGGGTGCGTGGGCCGTCCATACCGCGAAGAATGATCTCGGCTGATCTCTGCCCGATCTCAAAACGATGCGCGTCCGTCGTCGCCAATCGTTGCGGAAGTCCGCGTAACATTGGCAGATTGTTGAACCCGGCAATTGCAAGATCGTTGGGGACCGACATCCCATTGGCAAGGCAATGCATGTAGCCGCCAACGGACATGACGTCGCTAGAATAGTAGATGCAGTCAATATTGGGCGACCTGGCAAGCATTCTTTCCGTCAAGTCTCTGCCCGTTTCCATTGAGGACTGGCCGGCATAAAGCTCACTGTCGGCCAAGTGCAGCCCCGCCTGTTGCAAGGCTTTTGTAAAGCCATCCAGCCTTTTACCCGCACGATAGTCTTGGGGCATCTTGGTGCCAATGAAGCCTATTTGCCGGTAACCCCGAGACAAGACCGCCTGTGCCATTTCCTGCCCCGCAGCGACATGCGAGATGCCAACGCAATGGGCGATGGCGTCCCCGTCAACGTCCATGACCTCGACCACAGGGCAATCCGCCGCCGCGAGCAGGGCGCAGGCAGCTTCGGTATGCTCCAATCCAGCCACAACAAGCCCGGAAGGGCGCCAGCTTAGCATTTCTCGGATAACGTCTTCTTCTTCATCCAGATCATAGCCCGTTACACCAATGACAGGCTTCAGAGGGCTTTCATCGAGCCCGCTTGAGAGCCCTGAAAGAACCTCGGGAAAAACGAAGCTGCTTAAGGATGGCACGACAACGCCCACCAGATTTACAGATTGAGACGCCAGTGCTCCTGCAATTCGGTTGGGAACGTATCCAATCTTGGCGGCGATTCCTTTGACTTTGTCGCGAGTTTCCTTGGACACATCCGGTGCATCCCTGAGCGCACGGCTTGCCGTCATCTCGCTAACTCCAGCGAGTTGCGCAACATCCTTTAAAACAAGTCTTTTTGCCATGGTGCAACAGTTGGACAGATTTTGACCTTCTGCAAGGGGAAACGCTCAGTCATCGACTTTGAAATTGGCCGTTGATTTTTGCTGCACGATATGTATGGTAGCGCTAACGGTAACGCCACCGGTTTCGCTAACGGAGCGAAGAGATTTGGAGGACGCGATGACGACGAAGATTGGAATAAACGGATTTGGCCGGATTGGCCGTGGTGTGTTGCGGGCGTTGATTGAGCGCGGCGAAAAAGATTTGCAGGTTGTTGCCATCAACGATCTCTCCAGCCCTGAAACCTTGGCGCATCTTCTGGAGTTTGACAGCGTACATGGTCGGCTGAAAGCTGACATTCACGTTGACGGAAGTCATCTTGTCGTCAATGGGCAAAGCATCCGGCTGACATCCCTTCGAAACCCAGAAGAGCTGCCGTGGAGCGACGTGGATGTTGCTTATGAATGCACCGGGTTGTTCACCCAGCGCGCAGATGCAGAACGCCATCTTGCGAACGGCTCAAAGCGGGTGTTGATCTCGGCGCCGGGTGTGGGCGTGGATCGTACGGTTGTTTTTGGTGTCAATCATCATGACCTGACGGCCGATGACGTGATTGTTTCGAATGCCTCCTGTACCACCAATTGCCTGGCTCCTGTGGCGATGATCCTGGACCGCGAATTTGGAATCAAAACCGGGTACATGACAACTGTGCACTCGTTTACCGGCGATCAGCCAAGCCATGACAGCAGCCACCGTGATCTCTATCGTGCGCGGGCTGCCTCGGTGTCGATGGTTCCCACGTCAACGGGAGCCGCGCGCGCGATCTCTTTGGTTCTACCGCGTCTTGAAGGCAAGCTCGAAGGCTCAGCAATTCGTGTTCCGACGCCCAATGTTTCTTTGGTTGACCTTAGCTTTGTTCCGGAAAAACCGGCAACGCGTGAAGAGATCAACGAAGCATTGCGCGCTGCGTCCACCAAGGAACTTGCCGGGATTTTGGCCTATGAAGATCGCCCCTTGGTGTCGATTGACTTCAATCACGATGCGCACTCTTCGGTGTTCGCCGCCGCCCAGACCAGTGTGACACGAGACGGCCTGGTGCGGCTCGTCAGTTGGTATGACAACGAGTGGGGGTTCTCAAACAGAATGATTGATACCGGCCGGAAAATCGCTGAGCGGATGAAGGCCGATGCTGACCTTCGGCTCGCGAGCTGACACATGGTTTCACGCGTTATTCCCGTTGCGCCCTTTGATCTGGTTGTGTTTGGCGCAACGGGAGATTTGGCGCGGCGCAAGATTATTCCGGGGCTTTTCCATCGCTTTGTTGTTGGGCAGATGCCCAAGGATGCCCGGCTCATTGGGGTTGCTCGTCGTGAGATGCAATCCAGTGAGTTTCGCGACTTTATCCGCGACAGCCTTTTGGAATTTGCACTGCGCGCGCCCGATGACAAAGAGCAACTGGATGCGTTTTTAGATGTCGTGACTTATGTCTGCGTTGACGCGGCAGGTGACACAGGGTGGACCGAGCTGCAGGCCAAGCTTCGCGATGATGCTGTCCGTGCCTTCTATTTATCAGTTGCGCCCGCCTTGTTTGGCGAAATTGCAGACCGCTTGAGCGCATATGGCATGGCGACGCCGCTGAGCCGGATTGTGGTTGAGAAACCGTTTGGGAAAGACCTGGAAACGGCGCAGGCCTTGAACCAAACACTTCGACGCAACTTTGCTGAAGAACAGATTTATCGGATCGACCACTATCTTGGCAAAGAGACCGTGCAGAACCTGATGGCACTGCGGTTTGCCAATTCACTGTGGGAACCTCTCTGGAACGCGACCCACATTGATCACGTGCAGATCACTGTTTCCGAAAGCCTTGGGGTCGAGGGGCGCGGAGAGTACTATGACCAGTCAGGTGCGATGCGGGATATGGTGCAAAACCACCTGATGCAATTGTTGTGCTTAACCGCAATGGAGCCGCCGTCGGACTACAACCCGGATGCGGTGCGCAATGAGAAGGTCAAGGTTATCAGCGCTTTGAAGCCGGCTCTGCCCGAAGACATCGTGCGGGGCCAGTACCGGGAAACCCCCGGCAACAAAGACAGCTACCGAGATCACGCCAAGGACCCTCATAGTCGCACCGAGAGTTTTGTCGCAATGAAAGTCAACGTTGGGAACTGGCGTTGGAGTGGAACGCCTTTTTACCTCAGAACGGGCAAGAAACTACGGGCCAGAAGCTCGGAAATTGCAGTCGTGTTCCGAGACCCACCGCATATGATTTTTCCAAAAATGGAAGGTCGGCGGGGAAATGCATTGATCATCCGTTTACAGCCGGACGAGGGGATTACGCTGCGAACGACAATCAAAGAGCCCGGGCCAGGTGGGCTGCGCCTTGCAGAAGTGACTTTGGATATGACCTTTGCAGATGCTCTTGCGGGCGGCGGCGATACACAGGATGCTTACGAACGGCTTATCATGGACGTCATTCGGGGCGATCAAACCCTGTTCATGCGCGGTGACGAAGTCGAAGCAGCGTGGAATTGGGTCGATCCCATCAATGCAGCCTGGGAGGCGTCGTCGAGAGAGCCTGAAAAATATGACGCGGGTGGATCTGGCCCAGAAGATGCACTTATGCTTTTGCATCGAGAAGGCCGCCGGTGGCGAGAAATTGGCTGAACGATACGGCCTGAAAACAATGCTGAATAGGACGTGAACCTATGACACTTAACTCCGTTGTTGCGCGCGTTACAGATCGGATCATCGAGCGTAGCGCGCCGTCCCGAGAGGCGTATTTGGATCGGATGCGATCCGCAAAATCCAAAGGGCCCACGCGAGGGCATTTGTCCTGCAGCGGGCAGGCGCATGCCTATGCAGCTGCCGGGCAGGATCAATCAAGGTTGGCCGAGGGGACCAGTGGACATCTTGGCATCGTCACGGCCTACAATGACATGCTTTCTGCGCATCAACCTTATGAAAACTACCCTGGTATCATTCGCAATGCGGCCAGATTGGCAGGGGGATCTGCCCAGGTGGCAGGGGGCGTCCCTGCCATGTGCGATGGCGTGACCCAAGGCGAGGCTGGAATGGAGCTCAGCCTGTTTTCGCGTGATGTCATCGCGATGGCCACGGCTGTTGCGCTCAGCCACAACACGTTTGATGCCGCGTTGTTTCTCGGTGTCTGTGATAAGATCGTACCTGGACTGGTCATTGGCGCGCAAACCTTCGGGCATTTGCCGGCCTTGTTTGTCCCGGCTGGGCCGATGGCGAGCGGTCTTGGAAACGAAGACAAGGCGCGTGTGCGTCGACAATACGCACGCGGCGAAGTTGGGCGCGAGGAGCTTATGGCCGCTGAAATGTCAGCCTACCATGGCCCAGGTACCTGCACATTCTACGGCACCGCCAACACCAACCAGATGCTGATGGAGTTCATGGGGCTGCATTTGCCCGGAGCAAGTTTTGTGCCTCCGGATAGTGATCTCCGGGTCGCGATGACCCAAGAGGCGGCACGGCGTGCCCTCAGCCTGTCTGCATTGGGTGATGCCTATCTACCGGTTTGTGATGTTCTGGACGAGAAGGCCTTTGTGAATGGCATCGTAGGACTGAACGCAACCGGTGGGTCAACCAACCTTCTCATTCATCTGATTGCGATGGCCCGCGCCGGTGGCATTGTTCTGGACTGGCAGGACTTTTCTGACCTGTCCGATGTAACCCCGCTATTGGCGCGGGTTTATCCAAACGGGCTTGCCGACGTGAACATGTTCCATGCGGCGGGTGGTTTGGGCTTTTTGATCGCACAGTTGCTCGATGCGGGACTGCTGCACTCGGACACCCGAACTGTGGCCGGACAAGGCCTCGAAGCCTACACACGAGGTCCAGTTTGCGAGCAAGGCGCACTCACTTGGGGCGACCGCATTACTGAGAGCTTGAATCCGGCTATTCTGCGGAACTCCGAGAAACCGTTTCAACACACCGGCGGCTTGAAGCGCCTGCAAGGCGCGCTTGGTGATGCCGTGATAAAAATCTCCGCCGTCGATGAGAAACACCGGTTGATCGAGGCACCCGTGCGGGTGTTTGATGACCAAAACCAAGTAAAGGAAGCCTTTAAAGCGGGCGAGTTTACTGGTGATGTTATCGTCGTGGTCCGCTTCCAAGGACCACAAGCCAATGGAATGCCCGAGTTGCATAGCCTGACCCCGATTTTGTCAATTCTTCAGGGGCGCGGACAAAAAGTTGCGCTTGTGACTGACGGGCGTATGTCCGGAGCATCGGGCAAGGTGCCTGCGGCGATCCACGTTTGCCCTGAGGCGGCTGACGGCGGCGTAATAGCCCGGTTGCAGGACGGAGATGTGTTGCGCCTTGACGCAGAGGCGGGGCGATTGGATGTCTTGACAGAGGGCGTTGAAGGCCGCTTGGCCGCTGTCGATACCCGTGCAAAGAGCGCTGCCGGCTGTGGTCGAGAGTTGTTTGAGTTGTTTCGTCAAAATACGGGGCCGGCCAACACCGGTGCCTCAGTTTTCTAAGGGAGAAGGCCATGTCAATCACACCGCAAGTCGCAAGTCGCCAAGCCAGAGAGCTTTGCCAGCTTGCCCCGATTGTTCCTGTCCTTGTCATTGAAGACGCCGCTTCGGCTGAACCCCTTGCCGAAGCCTTGGTTTCTGGCGGTTTGCCGGTTCTGGAGGTTACGCTGCGGACACCTGCCGCGTTGGAAAGTATCCGCGCAATGGCCCGTGTACAGGGGGGGCATGTTGGGGCTGGCACGCTGGTTACGCCGGATGATGTCCGCGCTGCGAAAGAGGCGGGTGCTGCATTTGGTGTTTCGCCCGGAGCGACAGAAGCGCTGTTGCAGGCGTGTGAGGATGAAGGTCTGCCGCTCCTTGCCGGTGCCGCAACTGCAAGCGAAGCGATGAGATTGTTGGAGCGTGGCTACGATATGCTCAAGTTCTTTCCGGCCGAAGCATCCGGAGGCGTTCCGGCGCTTGCGGCAATTGGCGCACCCTTGCCGCAGATCAGTTTCTGCCCAACAGGTGGTGTTAGCCCGGCAAATGCTAAAGACTACCTGTCTTTGCCAAATGTGGTTTGTGCAGGTGGAAGCTGGGTTGCGCCGAAAGAGATGGTCCGGCAGGGTCGGTGGTATGAGATTGAAAGACTGGCCAGCGAGGCCGCGTTGTTGGGAAAATAGATAGATGACCGATGTTTGGGATCTGCTTGCGGCAAACCACTTTGCCGCTGAAGAGCGCCGTATCCTTTCTCTATTTGATGAACCGGATAGGTTTTCGGCATTTTCTGCCGAGGTAGATGGTATTCTGCTCGACTACTCAAAGACCAATATTGACGCCTCTGCGCGGGCGTTGTTGATCGACTTGGCACGCCAGTCAAGCGTTGAAGACCGACGCGACGACATGTTCTCAGGCTGCAAAATAAACGCGACCGAAGGGCGCGCGGTGCTGCACACGGCGCTCCGGGCCAATGACGAACAGGACCTTGTCGTCGACGGAGAGGATGTGCGGCCTGGTGTTGCTTCAACCCTTGAGCGCATGCGGGTTTTCTGTCAGGGCGTCCGTGGTGGCACCATTCGGACGCCTGCGGGCAAGGAATTCACCGACATTGTCAATATCGGGATTGGCGGGTCGGATCTTGGTCCCGCCATGGCGACTCTCGCACTGACACCGTACCATGACGGTCCACGCTGCCACTTTGTGTCCAACGTTGATGGTGCGCATGTCCATGATGTGCTCAAAAATCTTGACCCGACGACGACCATGATCTTGGTCGCATCAAAAACCTTCACGACCATCGAGACCATGACCAACGCTCGTAGTGCGATCATGTGGCTAAAGGCTGGGGTGGGGGCACAGACAACCGGTCACTTGGCCGCAATTTCCAGCGCCGTTGATCGTACCTCGGCAATGGGCATTGACCCGGATCGGGTATTCGGGTTCGAGGATTGGGTCGGAGGGCGCTATTCGCTTTGGGGACCAATCGGGTTGAGCATCATGCTGGCGATTGGACCGCAAGCTTTTGGCCAATTTCTAGCCGGTGCAAATGCCATGGACCGTCACTTTCAATCGACAGAACTCGGTCAAAACTTGCCCGTGCTTTTGGCATTGGTAGGCATTTGGCATCGCAATATCTGCGGTTATGGTTCGCGTGCAGTATTGCCTTATGATCAGCGGCTTAGCAGATTTCCAGCCTATCTCCAACAGCTGGATATGGAAAGCAATGGCAAACGGGTGACACTTCAGGGAGAACAGGTTGAGCGTCCCACAGGCCCCATTGTTTGGGGTGAACCTGGAACCAACGGGCAGCACGCGTTTTATCAATTGCTTCACCAGGGCACCGACATCATTCCGACCGAGTTTTTGATCGCGGCTGAGGGCCATGAAATAGACTTGCGAGAGCATCATGAGTTGCTCAAGTCGAACTGCTTGGCGCAGTCCGAGGCTTTGATGGTCGGGCGCAGTCAGGAACAGGCGCTGAAGATTTCCGCGAAGCTGGGGTTTACCGAAGAAGCGCTTCACAATCAGGCCGCGCATCGCACCTTCCCCGGTAATCGCCCCTCAGTGACCATAGCTTATCAAAAACTAACGCCCTTCAATCTGGGCGCGCTGATAGCTCTTTATGAGCATAGGGTGTTTGTGGAAGGCGTTGTTTGGGGGATCAACTCTTTCGACCAGTGGGGTGTTGAGTTGGGCAAAGAACTGGCGAATACGCTGTTGCCAATGGTGCGCCGAGGTCATGCTGACGACAAGGATTCATCCACCCAAGGGTTGGTTGCGTTTTTGAAATCCTGAGCGCAGGCCCCAAGGCTAAGTGACGAGATGGCGAGATGCGAACCTTTGGATATCGCTGTCGTGCGGCCTTAGACCAGTAAAAACCTCAACGTAGTCAGGCATGCGTCCAATTCTTGTTTGTGCGTCTTCTTTGACGTGCATCGAGAAGTATCCGATTTGCGTGTAGATCATGGTCATTGCGCGCACGTGGGATTGCCGGGCGTCGAACCCGTGACGGAGAAACATATCCCTCAGTGCACGGCAACGCTCGTCATCGGCCGCGTTCAACCTTTCTTGGAGGGCCATGTCGTTTCGCGCCCAATTGCGAATGGCCAATTCCAGTGGCGCGTCAAACAATGCGTTGTCCAACCAGCAATCAAACAGGTTGAACACAGATTCGACGATGCCTTCGGCATAGGCGGCGCTGCGTGCCACGAGATTGCCGGTGTTCTTTTCTTCCCAGCGGTGAACCATTGCTTCCAGCAGAGCGTCACGATCTTTGAAGTACCAATAAAACCCAGTTCGGGACACGCCCAGCTTTTTGGCCAGGGGCATAACCTTCACAGCCTCGACGCCATTTTCGGTCAGGATCTCATAGGCCGCTTCCAGCCAGGCGGTTTCAGGAACTTTTGGTTTTTGCGCGACTTCCATGGGGTGGGGTTAACATGCAAAGGGGAGGTGTACAAGAAACTTGACACATGTGTCGATTTATCGGACGCATATGTCGAGTGAATTGCAAAACAGGATTCGTGATGGACATCGGGCTGACAGAAAAACCCCGCCAACGTCGCCGCACAGGTCGCAAAGAACGCACGGCTCAGCCAGGGGGGAACCCTCATTTACGCGTGCCCTACATCACGCGTGGGGTGCCGACGTATGACTTGTTGGATGAAGGAAGTTTGATCCAGATCGAGGCCACAGCGGATCGTATTCTGGCCGAGATTGGTATCGAGTTGCGGGAAGACGCAGAGGCAATGCGGCTGTACAAAGAGGCAGGTGCTAAGGTCACGCCTCTCTCAGCCGAAGCTTGGAACATCCGGTTTGAACCCGGCATGGTGCGTGAGATCCTAAAAACAGCCCCGCCAAGTTTCACACAACACGCCCGTAACCCGGCAAATTCTGTGATCATAGGTCGTGACGCCATGGTCTTTGCGCCATCCTATGGGTCTCCATTTGTGATGGATCTGGACAAGGGCCGACGCTATGGCACGATCGAAGACTTCGAAAACCTTGTTAAGCTGGCACAATCCTCGCCGTGGTTACACCACTCGGGCGGTACAATTTGCGAGCCTACAGATGTCGCGGTGAACAAGCGGCACCTCGACATGGTCTACGCACATATGCGGTATTCGGATCGGGCCTTTTTGGGGTCGATCACCGCTCCTGAAAGGGCGGCAGACAGCATTGAGATGTGCCGCCTGTTGTTTGGCCGAGAGTTTGTTGACCAGAATTGCGTGATCATGGGCAACTTCAACACGACGTCTCCACTTGTTCTGGATGGTGTCACGACCTCTGGTATTCGAACCTACGCCGAAGCAGGGCAAGGATCGATCCACTTGCCGTTTCTGTTAGGAGGCGCCGTCGCGCCTCTGACCATGGCCGGAGCGATTGCGCAATGTCTGGCCGAATCCATGTCCTCGGCAGCGCTGACGCAGCTCGTTCGGCCCGGCGCACCCGTGATCTTGGCCGGTTTTTTGTCCTCGATGTCGTTGCGCACGGGGTCGCCAACATTCGGCACACCAGAACCTGCTCTGGGATCGCTTGTTATGGGACAACTGGCGCGGCGGTTGGATTTGCCGTTGCGCTGCGCGGGGAATTTCTCGACCTCAAAAGCGCCGGACGGGCAGGCAATGCAGCAGGCGATGATGTCGATGATGTCAGCGGTGCAGGGGGGGGCGAACTACATCCTGCACTCGGCGGGTTTCGTGGATGGTCTGTTGTCCATGTCCTACGAAAAGTTCGTCATGGACACGGACATGTGCGGCGCGCTTCATGCGTATCTGAAGGGCATTGAAGTCAATGAAGAGACTCTTGGATTTGGTGCTTTGGCTCAGAACGGTCCAGGCGAGCATTTGTTTGGCACCGATCACACATTGCGGCACTACGAGACCGCCTTTTGGGACAGCGCATTGAATGACGACCAGCCATTTGAAACCTGGTCTGAGCAAGGGAGTGTTGACTCGGCCAAGCGCGCGAACCAGCGTTGGAAGGACATGTTAAACACCTATGAGGCGCCTGCAATGGATGAGGGCACGGATGAGGCGCTGAAGGATTACATGGCGCGGAAAAAGGCGTCGATGCCGGACGCTTGGTACTAAGGAAATGACGATGTCGAACGATCCATTGCTGCAACCCTTTCAGCTGAAACATATGACGTTAAAAAACCGGATCATGACCACGAGCCATGAACCGGCCTATCCCGAACAGGGCATGCCGAAAGAGCGCTATGCGGCCTATCACGCAGAGCGGGCCAAGGCAGGTGTCGCGTTGGCGATGACGGCCGGGTCGGCGGCTGTCAGCAAAGACAGCCCGCCGGTGTTCAACAATATCCTCGCCTACAAGGATGAGGTGGTGCCGCATATCCAGCGGTTGACCGATGCCTGTCACGAGCATGGCTGCGCAGTGATGATCCAGCTGACTCATCTGGGGCGTCGCACAGGTTGGAACAAAGGCGATTGGCTACCTTCGGTGTCGTCGTCCAAGCACCGCGAGCCGGCGCACCGGTCGTTTCCCAAGCTGATCGAGGATTGGGATATCGAGCGGATCATCTCGGACTTTGCCGATGCCACGGAACGCATGAAGGCGGGTGGTATGGATGGGATCGAGCTGCAGGTTTATGGTCACTTGCTGGATCAGTTCTGGTCGCCGCTGACCAATGATCTGGAGGGGCCTTATGGCGGGCAGTCGCTGGAGAGCCGGTTGAAGTTTCCGATGGACGTGCTGAAAGCCATCCGTAAGCGGGTGGGTGACGAGTTCATCGTGGGCCTGCGCTATACGGCGGATGAGGCCGAGGCAGGGGGGATCTCGCCGGAAGAGGGGATCGAGATTTCCAAGCGGCTGGCAGACAGCGGCATGGTGGATTTCCTCAATGTCATTCGCGGGCGCATTCACACCGATCCCGCGATGACCGATGTGATCCCGGTGCAGGGTATGAAAAACGCGCCGCATTTGGATTTTGCCGGTGAGGTGAAGAAGGCGACGGGGATGCCGACCTTCCACGCGGCGAAAATCCCGGATGTGGCCACGGCGCGCCATGCGGTGCAGGTGGGGCTGTTGGACATGGTGGGCATGACGCGCGCCCATATGGCGGATCCGCATATCGTGAAAAAGATCGTCGAGGGACGTGAGGATGATATACGCCCTTGCGTCGGCGCAACCTATTGTCTCGACAGGATTTATCAGGCGGGTGAAGCCTTGTGTCTGCACAATGCGGCCACGGGGCGTGAGCTGACCATGCCGCATGAGATTGCACCTGCAGCTGAGCGCAAGAAGGTGGTGATTGTCGGTGCAGGGCCCGGTGGTCTGGAGGCGGCCCGTGTGGCAGCGGAGCGCGGCCATGACGTGACCGTGTTCGAAGCACAGCCCGATCCCGGCGGGCAAATCCGGCTGACGGCGCAGAACCCTCGGCGGCGGGAGATGATCAGCATCATCGACTGGCGCATGGCGCAATGTGCGGCGCGGGATGTGGAGTTCCGCTTTAATACCTGGGCCGAGGCCGGGGATGTGACTGCGCTAAACCCGGATGTGGTGATTGTAGCCACCGGAGGCATGCCGAATGTCGAGCTGTTCGAAAGCGGCACCGAAAGTGATCTGGTGGTCACGGCGTGGGATCTGATCTCGGGTGATGTCAAGCCGGGGCAGAACATCCTGATCTATGACGAAAGCGGTGATCATCCGGCACTGATGGCGGCGGAACTGGCGGCAGAGACAGGCGCCAAGGTGGAGGTGATGACACCCGACCGGGTTTTTGCTCCGGATATCATGGCGATGAACCTTGTGCCCTATATGAGGGCGCTGCAGGACAAAGATGTGACCTTTACTGTGACCCGCCGCTTGCTGGATGTGGCGCGGGAGGGGAACCTTTTGAATGCGACGATTGGCACGGATTACAGCGATTTCACCTCGCATAAGACCTATGATCAGGTGGTGGTGAACTATGGCACGCTGCCGCTGGATGATCTGTATTTTGATCTGAAACCCCTGTCGTCGAACGAAGGGGCGGTGGATTACGACGCGCTGATCGAGGGGCGCGGGCAAGGGATCGAACGCAACGCGGAAGGCGGCTTTCAGCTGTTCCGGATTGGCGATGCAGTGAGTGCGCGCAACACCCATGCGGCGATCTATGACGCCTTGCGCCTGGTAAAGGATATCTGATGCGGATTGGAGTTCTGGGAACCGGTACGATTGCCACGGCGGTTGTGCATGGCATAGCGGGAGATGGGCATCAGATCGTGGTATCGGAACGCAGCGTGGCGAATACGTCGTTGTTGGCGGCGGTCTATGACGAGGTCTCGGTTGCCGGGAACCAGGCCGTTTTGGATCAGAGCGATGTGGTGTTCCTGGGGCTGATGGCTGAGGTGGCTGAGGTGATGTTGCCGAGGCTGTCGTTTCGGGAGGATCAAAGAGTGATTTCCTTCATGGCAGGCGCTTCGAAGTCCGAGGCGGCGGCACTGGTGGCGCCTGCCACGTTGGAGGCCGTGGTGATGCCGTTTCCGGGGATTGCGGAAGGTGGCTCGCCGGTTTTGGCCTTGGGGGACGCGGAGCTGCTTGAGGAAATCTTTGGGGCACGGAACACCGTTTATGCGGTGCAGTCTGAAGCAGAACTCGCGGCGTACTTGAGTGCGCAGGCCGTGCTGTCTCCGGTGGCGCGGATGGTGGAAACGGCGGGCAATTGGTTGGCTGCGCGCGAGGCCGTGCCCGGCGTGGGCGAGGCGTTTTTGCGGCACCTGGTGGCGTCGAACTTGCAAGGAACCCCAAGCGCGGAGCTGATCGAGGCGTTGAACACGGAGGGCGGCTATAACCAGCGGTTGCGGTTGCACATGGAAGAGGGTGGCATGGTGCAGGATTTGCAGGGTGGCATGGATGCGTTGGAGCGTGGGGAATGAGCCTTCGCCACGTGTTCAATCCGGTTACGCTGCGGCACAAGACTCTGAAAAATCGCATCGTTTTTGGGGCGCATACCACGAATATGGCCGAGAATGGCCTGCCCGGAGATCAGCATCTCGCGTATTACAAGGAGCGGGCCGTGGGCGGGGCGGCGATGATCGTTGTCGAGCCGATGCCAGTTCATGCAGCGGCCATTCTGACCCGTGGCAATTTTCGCCAATCCAGCGATGAGGTGATCCCGCATTTCAAACGCATTACCGAGGCCTGTCAGGCCGAAGGCGCGGTGATGATCCAGCAGCTCTATCACGTGGGCGCGCATGGGGATTGGGACAACTCTTGGCATGCGAACTGGTCTCCGTCGGGTGGGCCGAGCTATCACGACAATGATGGCAGCCACGCGATGACAGTGGCAGAGATCGAAGAGACCATCGAAGGCTTTGTCGCGGCGGCGGTGCGCTGTCAGAAGGCGGGCTTTGATGGGGTTGAGGTTTGGGCGGCCTATCACTGCTTGCTGGATCAGTTCTGGACGCCGTTTTCGAACCTCCGCGAGGACGCATGGGGCGGTGATCTGGATGGGCGCACGCGGCTGTCCCGCGAGATCATGCGCCGTATTCGCGAGGCCTGTGGCGAGGACTTTATCATTGGTCTGGCGATCAATGACGACTCGGATCAGGAGGTTTGCCTGAGCCGGGATGAGATGGTTGAGGTCGTCGCGCGGCATGATCGTGACGGATTGATGGATTATGTCACGGTGGGGGCGGGGAGTTACTTTGACTTCTACAAGCTGTTGCCGAGTTTTCAGTATGCCGAGAACCTTGGGGCCGATCTGGCGTCGCGGTTGAAAGCGGCGGGACTGTCGGCGCTGGTGACGGCCGAGGCAAATATCCGAACGCCGGACAATGCCAATACCGTGTTGGGCGCGGGGCAGGCGGATTTGGTGTCGATTGTCCGGGGGCAGATTGCCGATCCGCATCTTGTGACAAAGGCGGCAGAGGATCGGGTCGAAGACATACGCGGGTGTCTGTCGTGTAACCAGCAGTGCTGGGGACGCCGGGGGCGGGATTACTACATCTCTTGTCTGGTGAACCCGTCGGCGGGGCATGAGTACTTGTGGGGTGGGGATCGGTTCACGGCAGCCGAGGACAAGCTGTCGGTGCTGGTGGTTGGGGCCGGGCCTGCGGGGCTTGAGGCAGCGCGGGTGGCAGCCGAGCGCGGGCACGGCGTGGTTTTGGTTGAGGCGGGGCCGAAGGTCGGCGGGCAGTTTAAGTTGGCGGGCTTGCAGCCGCGCCGGGCGCAAGTGACGGATTTGGTGGAGTGGTATGAGCGTCAGCTAGGGAAACTGGGCGTGGAGGTGCGGCTGAACACCTACTGGGATGAGGACGACATTGCGGACGGCGGATTTGGTCGGGTGATTGTTGCGACAGGGTCTTTGCCGGCGGGGACCGGGTTTCAGAAGGCGCTTCCGCATGTGGCGGAGATGCCGGGACTGACGCTGGGCAATGTCTGGTCGACCGAGGATGTGATGGGCCGCGCGGCGCGTCTGGGGCAACACGTTGTTGTGCTGGACGAAGGCGGCCATTGGAAGGGTATCGGCACGGCGTGGCACATGGCAGAGCAGGGGCACAGGGTGACCATTGTGACGCCGGATGCGATGGTGGCGAAAGAGCTGGTGCGCTCGGCCACGGATTTCCCGGCGCGTCAGACTTTGGCGCGGTTGGGGGTGGTGTTTGAGACCGAAGTGGCGCTTACGAAATGGTCAGCGGAGGGGGCTGAGGTACTGTCGTTGCTGACCGGTGCGGTGAAGCAGATCGCGGCGGACAGTTTGGTTCTGGCGACAGGGAATGTCGCTATGCCGGATCTGGCGGACGCTTTGCGGGCCAAAGGGATCGACCCGAAAGTGATTGGCGATGCCAATGCGCCGAGGCTGGCGGCGGCGGCCATCTATGAAGGCCGCCGCGCTGGTCTGGAGCTTTAGAAGAAAGCCTGAAGGCCGGTCTGTGCGCGGCCCAGGATCAGGGCGTGCACGTCGTGGGTGCCTTCGTAGGTGTTCACCGTCTCGAGGTTCACCATGTGGCGGATCACGCCGAAGGCTGTGCTGATGCCGTTGCCGCCGTGCATGTCACGCGCCATGCGTGCGATATCCAGCGCCTTGCCACAGTTGTTGCGCTTGATGATCGAGACCATCTCGGGCGCGGCACTGGCTTCGTCCATCAGACGACCGACGCGCAGGGCCGCTTGCAGGCCCAGCGAAATCTCGGTCTGCATATTGGCGAGCTTCAGCTGGAACAGCTGGGTGTTGGCCAGCGGGCGGCCGAATTGCTTGCGGTCGAGGCCGTATTGGCGGGCGGCGTGCCAGCAGTATTCGGCGGCCCCCATGGCGCCCCAGGCGATGCCGTAGCGGGCGCGGTTGAGACAGCCGAAGGGCCCTTTCAGACCGGCGACGTTGGGCAGGAGAGCGTCTTCGCTGACTTCGACGTTGTCCATGACGATTTCGCCGGTGATGGAGGCGCGCAGGGACATTTTGCCTTCGATCTTCGGGGCGCTCAGACCCTTCATGCCTTTTTCCAGAACGAAGCCTTTGATCTTGCCGTCATGGGCGTCGGATTTGGCCCACACCACGAAGACATCCGCAATTGGCGCGTTGGAAATCCACATCTTCGAGCCATTCAGGACGTAGCCGCCGTCGACCTTTTTGGCGGTGGTCTTCATCGAGCCGGGATCGGAACCCGCGTCGGGTTCGGTCAGGCCAAAGCAGCCAATCAGTTCGCCCGACGACAGACCCGGCAGGTATTTCTTGCGCTGCTCGTCGGTGCCGTAAGCATAGATCGGGTACATCACAAGGCTGGATTGCACCGACATCATCGAGCGGTAGCCAGAGTCGACGCGTTCAACCTCACGAGCCACGAGGCCATAGGTGACATAGCCAGCTCCAAGCCCACCGTATTCCTCAGGGATGGTGGTGCCGAGGAGGCCCATAGCGCCCATTTCGCGGAAAATCTCGGGGTCGGTCTCTTCCTTGTCGAAGGCTTCTGTTACCCGTGGTTGCAGCTTTTCCTGCGCATAGGCCATGGCCGAGTCGCGGATCATGCGTTCGTCTTCTTCGAGCTGGGTTTCCAGCAGGAACGGGTCTTCCCAGTTGAACGACGACAGGTCGGGGCGGGATTGCGGGGCGAGATCACGGGCCATGTTCAAGGTGTCCTTTCGGTGATTCTGGTCAGAGCCTTGTGAGTGTTACCACAAGGATGTGGTGTTTGCGGTGCATGCTTTGGTTGGTTCCAGTGATGTCGTGACGCTGTGAATTCCACCAAAGATGCGCTGTTGGCATTAACTAGCTTGCAAAACCACAGGAAAAAATCAAATTTTAGGCAACAAAACATTCTGAAAGGGAATGAATTGAAATCTACGCGCCGATTTACACCGCCAATGTCGACGTTAACGGCATTCGAAGCTGTGTCCCGTTTGGGGTCTGTTACAGCGGCTGCGGCAGAGTTGAACCTGACGCAGAGTGCAGTCAGTCGACAGATACAAAGGTTGGAAGAGCAGCTTGGCAGCGCCCTGTTCGAGCGTCAGCGCAAGCGGCTCATTCTGACGGCGCATGGGGCGCGTTATGCAGAGGAAATCCGGGCAGCACTTCACCAGATCAATAGCGCCACAGTTGCACTTCAGGCCAATCCCGATGGCGGGGCGTTGAACCTGGCGATCCTGCCCAGTTTTGGCACCCACTGGTTAGCGCCGAAGTTGCCGGGTTTTTTCGCGGGCAATCCGGGCGTGACGCTGAACATGTCGACGCGGCTGGAGCCATTTGATTTTGCATTCGAAAGCTTTCATGCGGCGATCCACTATGGGCGCAAGCGCTGGCCGGGGACGGAGAGCCTGCGATTGCTGGATGAACACATGGTTGCAGTGGCGTCGCCCGACCTCGCGCGAGATGAGGGGGTGCAGGGTTTGCCTCGTCTGTCGTTGCAAACGCGACCCTATGCCTGGGAGGAGTGGTCCAAGGTCAATGGATGGCCGGAAACGACGCGTCCGTCGATGATGTTTGATCAATTTGCCACGATGATGCGGGCGGCGCAGTCGGGGCTGGGGGTTGCCCTAATGCCTGATTACCTCGTCGATGTTGAGATCGCGCGTGGGACGCTGGTGGAGCTTGAAGGCGCGTGCCGCGTTGGCATGGGGGCCTATCTGCTGGTGTGGCCGGAAGGCGCAGGAGGCTATCCGCCGTTGGCTGCCTTGCGCCATTGGCTGGAAGGAACAATGGAGGCGTAATTCACGATCTCCAATAAAGCTTTATGCTTGAAGTTTTAAGCTTGAAATAAATATTGAGTCACTCTAGCATCAGGCTCAAACCTTCAGTGTATGATGAATGCCGATGTGGGCAGTGCGCATGCTGGCAATATGGAGACGAAGATGCGGAGCGACGTAGAGCATTTCAAATGTGAGATTTCGGAGGGGGTTGCAGTGGTCGCTTTGGACCGGCCCGAGCGAAAAAACCCGCTGACCTTCGACAGCTACGCCGAGCTGCGCGATTGGTTCCGGGATCTGCACTATGATGATGAGGTCAAAGCGGTGGTCTTTGCCTCAAACGGGGGGAACTTCAGCTCGGGTGGTGATGTTCATGACATCATCGGGCCGCTCACGAAGATGTCCATGAAAGAGCTGCTGACGTTCACACGAATGACGGGCGATCTGGTCAAGGCGATGGTGAACTGCGGCAAGCCGATAATCGCTGCTGTAGACGGTGTATGTGCCGGAGCCGGTGCCATTATCTCTATGGCCTCGGATCTGCGGGTGGCCACGCCAGAGGCGAAAACGGCTTTTCTTTTCAATCGTGTAGGTCTCGCGGGCTGTGACATGGGAGCCTGTGCCATTCTACCCCGGATCATCGGGCAGGGACGCGCTGCCGAGTTGCTCTACCTTGGGCGTGCGATGTCTGCGGATGAAGGGTATGCATGGGGTTACTTCAACCGCTTGGTTGATGCAGATGCCCTGATGGCCGAAGCCATGAAGCTGGCGCGGCGCATAGCTGATGGCCCAAACTTTGCAAACATGATGACCAAAACCATGCTGGCACAGGAATGGTGCATGTCGATCGAACAGGCCATCGAGGCGGAAGCTCAGGCGCAGGCGATCTGTATGCAGGGGCAGGATTTTCATCGCGCGTACCATGCCTTTGTTGCCAAAGAGAAACCGGTGTTTGAAGGCGACTAATTTGGATCGGGGGCCAGCCCCCGAACCCCCGGGATATTTTGGGCCAAAAGAAGCCTTGGGAGGGCAACATGGCGGATAAGACATTCCTGAATTGGCCGTTTTTTGAGGATCGGCATCGGGTGCTTTCAGAAGCGCTTGAAGAATGGTGCGCGGTGCATCTGGGCGTGGTTGACCACTCGGACACCGATACCGCCTGTCGTCAGTTGGTGGCGATGCTAGGCGAGTCCGGCTTCCTGACTCATTCGGCAGTGGACCCCGACGGCGGCGGCGGGTTGGATGTGCGATCACTGTGCCTGATCCGCGAAACGCTGGCGCGCCACGACGGGTTGGCGGATTTTGCTTTTGCCATGCAGGGGTTGGGGACCGGGGCGATTTCTCTCTTTGGTACTGATGCGCAAAAGCGGGAGTGGCTGAGCCTGACGCGGGCGGGCCGGGCGATCTCGGCTTTTGCGCTGACCGAGCCAGGGTCGGGCTCGGACGTGGCCAGCAATACGATGACTTCAACGCGCGACGGGGATGATTTTGTCCTGAACGGGGAAAAGACCTGGATCTCGAACGGCGGCATCGCGGACGTTTACACGGTGTTTGCCCGCACAGGCGAGGCACCGGGGGCTAAAGGCATGTCGGCCTTTATCGTGCCTGCGGGGCTGCCGGGGTTCGAGGTAGTTGAACGGTTGGAAACCATCGCGCCGCACCCGCTCGCGACGCTGAGGTTTAGCGATTGCCGGGTGCCGGCATCAGCGCTGTTGGGCGCGCCCGGCGCGGGGTTCAAGATAGCTATGTCGGTGCTGGATGTTTTCCGCTCGACCGTAGCGGCTGCGGCGCTGGGCTTTGCGCGGCGGGCGTTGGATGAGGCGTTGGCGCGGACAGTCGCGCGCAAGGTGCAAGGCGCGCCGCTGTTTGATTTGCAGATGGTGCAGGGGCACATTGCGGATATGGCGCTGGATGTGGATGCGGCGGCTTTGCTGGTCTACCGAGCGGCCTGGACCAAGGATTCCGGCGCGCCGAGGGTGACGCGCGAGGCGGCGATGGCAAAGCTGTTTGCCACGGATCAGGCCCAGCAAGTGATAGATAAAGCTGTGCAATTGCATGGCGGCGACGGGGTGAAGTCGGGCGAAGTTGTCGAGCGGCTCTATCGCGAGATACGCGCCTTGCGGATTTACGAAGGGGCCTCGGACGTACAACGCGTAGTGATCGCGCGACAGACCATGGGCGCCAGCTGAAGGGGGGCGGGACATGCTGAAACCGTCGGCACATACGGATACGTTTTCACGGGACAACCTGCCAGATGAGGCGACCTGGCCGGACCTGTTGCTGGCGGGGTTTGACTATCCCGATCGGTTGAACGCGGCGGTCGAGTTGACCGATGCAATGGTCGATAAGGGTTTTGGCGACCACACGGCGCTGATCGGCAACGGGCGGCGGCGGACCTATAAAGAGCTGACCGACTGGACCAACCGGCTGGCGCATGTGCTGGTTGAAGACCTCAAGGTCAAGCCCGGCAACCGCGTGCTGATCCGCTCGGCGAACAATCCGGCGATGGTGGCCTGTTGGTTGGCCGCAACCAAGGTTGGAGCAGTGGTGGTCAACACCATGCCGATGCTGCGCGCAGCAGAACTGGCGAAATACGTGGAAAAGGCCGAGATCAGCCATGCACTGTGTGACACGCGGCTGATGGACGAGATGATCGCCTGCGCCAAGGACAGCGACACATTGAATACAGTTGTGGGGTTTGACGGCTCGGCGAACCATGATGCCGAGCTGGACCGGCTGGCGCTGGAAAAGCCGGTAACCTTTGACGCGGTTGAGACTAGCCAGGATGACGTGGCGCTGACCGGGTTCACCAGTGGCAGCACGGGTGAACCGAAGGGGACGATGCACTTTCACCGTGACCTGCTGATCATTGCGGATGGCTATGCCAAAGAGGTGCTGGGGGTGACGCCTGAGGATGTCTTTATCGGTTCGCCACCATTGGCGTTCACTTTTGGGCTGGGTGGTCTGGCGATTTTCCCGCTGCGGTTTGGGGCGGCGGCGACGCTGCTGGAACAGGCCTCACCGCCAAACATGATCGAGATCATCGAGAAGTTCAAAGCGACCGTGTGTTTCACGGCGCCGACTGCCTATCGCGCCATGTTGGCTGCGATGGAAGAGGGGGCGGACTTGTCGTCGTTGCGGGCGGCGGTGTCGGCGGGCGAGACATTGCCTGCGCCGGTTTATGACCAGTGGATGGAAAAGACCGGCAAGCCGATGCTGGACGGGATCGGCGCGACAGAGATGCTGCATATCTTTATCACCAACCGGTTTACGGACCACCGACCGGCCTGCACGGGCAAGCCGGTCGCGGGCTATGAGGCCAAGATCGTGGATGAAGGCGGGCACGAGTTGCCGCGCGGTGAAGTTGGGCGTCTGGCGGTTCGGGGGCCGACGGGGTGCCGGTATCTTGGTGGGGAAAAGCAGGAGGCCTATGTGCTGAACGGCTGGAACCTGTCGGGAGATGCCTTTAGTCAGGATGATGACGGATACTTCCACTTTGCGGCGCGCAATGACGATATGATCATTTCGTCGGGCTACAACATCGCGGGCCCCGAAGTCGAAGCAGCGCTGTTGGCGCATGAAGCGGTTGCCGAATGTGCGGTCATTGGCGTTCCAGATGAGGCACGCGGTGCGATCGTTGAAGCGCATGTCGTTCTGAACGAAGGCCATGAAGCCAGTTCCGCTATGACCAAATTGCTTCAGGACCACGTCAAAGCGTCCATTGCCCCTTACAAGTATCCCCGATCTTTGGTGTTCGCTAAAGCCCTCCCCAAGACCGAGACCGGAAAGATTCAGCGTTTCAAACTCAGGACAGACACATGAGCGATCAGGCCTATGACCCCAGCCAGGAGGGCGCAAAGATGTCCTTCAAAGGCGCTATGTCTTATGGGGATTACTTGCACCTAGACGCGGTGTTGGAGCAACAGCATCCACAATCTGATGCACATGATGAATTGCTGTTCATCATCCAGCACCAGACCTCGGAGCTTTGGATGAAACTGGCTCTGCATGAATTGGGAGCGGCCCGTGAAGCTCTTATTGGGGGCGACATGGCGCATATGTTCAAGATGCTGGCGCGGGTCAGCCGGATCTTTGAGCAGTTGAATAACGCGTGGGATGTGCTGCGGACGATGACGCCCGCGGATTACACGCGGTTTCGCGATGCTCTGGGGCCGTCTTCGGGGTTTCAATCCTATCAGTACCGGATGATCGAATACGTTTTGGGCAACCGCAACCCAAACATGCTGAAGCCCCATGAACACGTGGCGAATGTACATCAGATGCTGGCAGGTGAGCTGGAGCGGCCGAGTTTCTACGACGAAGTTGTGCGGTTGCTGTTCAGGACGATTGACGGATCCGAAGACAACATGCCCGCGCCTCAGTTGACCACGCCGCATGCGCCAAATGCAGAGATTCAGACGCGTTGGAAGATGGTGTACGAAGACGTGGATGCCCACTGGCGACTGTATGAGCTGGGTGAGAAACTGGTGGATCTGGAAGACTATTTCCGGCGCTGGCGGTTCAACCATGTGACCACGGTAGAACGGGTGATCGGGTTCAAGCGCGGCACAGGGGGCACCTCGGGCGTGCAGTATCTGCGCCGGATGCTTGAGGTGGAGTTGTTTCCCGAGCTCTGGCACCTCAGAGGGGAATTGTGACGTCCTGGCGGGAGAGCTGAGACGATAAGGAATTGGGCCCCAAGATGCGGGCCAGAGAAGGAAAGGCAAAGTCATGAGCCTCAAGGAAATTCACCCCGAAGGTTGGGCGCCCGCGCTGGGCTATGCCAATGGCATGCTGGCCGAGGATGGTACGTTGCATGTCGGTGGGCAGATTGGCTGGAACGCGGATAAGGTATTCGAAACCCAAGACTTTGTCGGGCAGATGGAACAGGTGCTGCGCAATATCGTGGCGATTGTCGAAGCGGCAGGGGGTGAAGTATCGGATATTGCCCGTCTGACCTGGTTCGTGACCGACAAGAAGGAATACCTCGCACGGCAGCGGGATGTGGGGCAGGCCTATCGCCGTGTCATGGGGCGCCATTTTCCCGCGATGTCGATGCTGGTTATCAAGGAACTTATCGAGGACGAAGCTCTGGTCGAAATTGAAGCGACTGCACACATCAACCAGTAATTACGTCAGCCTTTGGTACTCAGAGTGCCTCTGACGCCGCACGCCTGGCCTTTTCTCTTGCCCGCTCTGCCGGAAAGTCCGAAAAGGTGTCATGTGCTTCACATGTGAAATGATTGCAGCTGGTGCGCCCTTTGTCAGAATGGTGGAGGCGCTGCGGTGCTAAAAAACATCACGAGTCTGGCGAGAAAGCTGACTATCGGCCTGATTGGCGGAGTTGCCGCATGGTGGCTTGGGCTGCCAATGCCGTTCATGATCGGATCGCTCCTGATCACAGCACTACTGATTGTTGGGGCAGGTGGAGCAAATGCAGGTGACATTCCGTTTCCACGTAGTGTTCGTCAGAGTTTCACCGCTGTAATTGGCGTCATGATCGGCCAGAACTTCTCGCCGGAACTGTTTGGCCTTTTGGACCGTTTGTGGCTGTCTCTGCTTATGGTCATTCCTTTTGTGATCGTCGCGCATGCTATTGGATTTGCCGTTTACCGCTACCTTGGCGGCTACGACCGTTTGACCGCGATTTTCGCGGCGGTTCCCGGGGGGTTGATAGAAGCCATCACATTTGCCGAACAGACTGGCGCGAGGATCGGGATTGTGACTGTTCAGCATTTCGCCAGGGTTATTCTGGTCATAACCATTGTGCCTATGCTGTTTTTCTTCTGGACTGGCGAGGTTGTCGGGAGCGCGTCTGGTGTGGAACTGGCCAAGCAGGGATATTCTTATATAGATATCCTCCTGACGCTGGCTGTTGCGGCTTTTGGCATGTTCTTAGGCAAAAAGCTTCGCCTTCCTGCATCTATCCTGATCGGCCCGCTGGTCCTTAGTGCAATCCTGCAACTCACCGGCCTGATGCCCGCGCACGCCCCAAGTTGGTTGCTCAACGTGGCGCAGTTGGTCATTGGCGTGGGATTGGGCTCTGAGTTTCAGGGCATCAGCCGCACACAGCTTGTGAAGTCACTGGGGCTGGGGTTGGTTACAATGGTGGCCTATCTGGTGTTGGGGTTGGGGCTTGCCGCGCTTCTGCAGCCATTCATTCCTGTCCCCTTCAGCGCACTTTTCCTTAGTTACGCACCGGGGGGAGTGACCGAGATGAGCCTTGTGGCCCTAAGCCTGAGTGTCGGCCCCATCATCGTGGCTGCACACCACGTATTCAGGATATCGGTCACGGTGGTCGTTATGACCCTCATCACCAAAAAACTTGAGGCCGAAGCCGGTTCAGGCGAAGGACGCTAAGCTCTGGTCTTTGTTATCAAAAAAAGCCTGATAGGGACGCTGTTGCGTGGGTAGCACCTCAAAGTGCTATCAGATCGAATTTTTAGTAAATCGGGTAAACGGCAATCGTGACATGATGAAACTGACGGCTTGCTCGTGATCCAGATTCTGATCCAGTTCCATGGCCCGAAACGCCCAGTGCTCGGCTGTTCCGAAAATCAGGTCTCGCAGCATGTCCAACGACCAGTCCTGCGAGAGCCTGTCTTCTGAGATCAGTTCTTCCAGACAGTCAAGAAAGATGCGCGAATAGCGGCGGTTGAGATCTCTAAAAACATGGGACATGTCCGTATTTGCGTATCTGCCGTAGTGCGCAAAAGCGCGAAGCTCCTGCCAGGACACTCTCATGTTCTGTAGATGAAAAGCGATAAGAGCTTTCAGGCGTACCTCAGGATCAGAGTGGGATGCGCTCAGGTTCTGAGCCCGCTCGGTTATCGCTGAATAGTGTTCTTGCATGATTGCGAGAAGCAGGCCCTGCTTGCTGCCAAAATGGGCAAAAACGGACCCTTCTGAGACATTTGAGCGCCGCGCAATATCATGGGTTGTCGTCCCTTCGAACCCGTTTTCCGAGACAGATGAGCGGGCGTGAGCCAGTATGCGCATCCTGGTTTCAGTCGCGCGAGCTTGTTTCGCACGTTTTCTTTCTTCTGACGGCTGGCTGGTCGACATGTGAGGTTTCATTTCCTTGTGACGCCACGGTGCATGTTGATTTTTTCACAAAATTGAGTGTTACTCAATATAGCAAAAAGGAGACTCGTGGTGTCGTTTTCCAGCAATGTGAGCAAGCGCGCTCCGGAATTTGAAAAAAACAGACAGGACATGCTGGCACTTGTCGAGCGGTTGCAAGAGCTAGAGCGTGCCGCCGAGGTTGCCTCGGAGAAAAGCAGAAGTCGGTTTGAAGCAAGACACCAGATTCTGCCGCGCGAGCGTGTCTCGCGCATTGTTGATCCCGGGTCGCGGTTTATCGAGCTGTGTAATTTGGCGGGATACAGTGACATTCCGAACGATCCCGAGGCCCAAATTCCCGGAGGATCGCAGATTGCGGGGATTGGCACGGTTTGTGGAACGCGTTGCGTCATCCTGGCCAATGACAGCGGCATAGCGGCAGGGGCTTTGAACCTGGCGGGATCGCGAAAAATTCTGAGGTGCCAAAAAATCGCCCTCGAAAACAAACTGCCATTCCTGCACCTCGTCGAGAGCGCCGGTGCCAACCTGATGCAATATCGGCTAGATCATTTTGTTGATGGCGGCGAAATGTTTGCCAATCTGGCCCGTCTCAGCGCGGCAGGTATCCCCGTTGTGACGATATTGCACGGATCCTCAACGGCGGGTGGGGCCTATATGCCCGGGCTGTCGGATCAGGTTGTGGCAGTGCGCGGCAATGCAAAAGCTTTCCTAGGTGGTCCACCATTGGTCAAGGCCGCCACCGGAGAAATTGCCATAGACGAAGAGCTGGGTGGGGCAGAAATGCACGCCAACGTTACGGGGCTGGTTGAGCATCTTGCCCAAGATGACAAAGACGCGATCAGTATCGCACGTGATGTGATCCGCCATCTCGACTGGGATCGCGATCAAAAGAACCCAGCGACCAACGGTGTGGTCGAACCTGCCTTTGACACTGAAGACTTGGCAGGGGTCGTCCCGGTGGATTATCGGCAGCCTTACGACGTTCTCGAGGTAATTGCGCGGCTGGTGGATGGCTCGGATTTCCTGAACTTCAAAAAATCCTACGGACCAGCAACCGTATGTGTACAAGGGAAAGTCAAAGGCAACAGCTGCGGTTTCATCGCCAACAATGGACCCATTGATACTGCTGGGGCAACCAAGGCGTCCCAGTTCATTCAAATGTGCTGCCAGACCGGGACACCCATTGTCTATCTGCAAAACACCACTGGCTACATGGTTGGCAAAGCCTATGAACAGGGCGGTATGATCAAACATGGCTCAAAGATGATACAGGCGGTGGCCACCGCTTCGGTGCCACAAATTACTTTCATGATTGGGGCCAGCTTTGGTGCGGGAAACTATGGTATGTGCGGTCGCGGATTGGGGCCAAGCTTTGTCTTCAGTTGGCCCAATGCCGAGATTGGTGTCATGGGGCCGGATCAAGCCGCAAAGACCATGACAATTGTAGCTGAGGACGCTGCTGCCAAACGTGGCAAAGCCGTTGATCGAGAAAGCCTGGCCGCCCAGGAAAAGCAGATTGCCAAGTTGTTTTCCATGCAAAGCAGCGCTTTCCACAATTCCGGAAAGCTGTTGGATGACGGGGTTATTGACCCGCGGGACACGCGCGAGGTGCTGGCTGAACTGCTCACGATCACCCGGGTGGCTCGAAAGCGTTCTCTCAATCCAATCAGCTTTGGCGTAGCACGACACTAAGGAGGCGGATGATGAGATTTGACACCGTTCTGGTTGCCAATCGTGGCGAAATCGCCGTGCGTATCCTGAAAACCTTGCGGAGCAGAGGCCTGCGCAGCGTTGCCGTTTTCTCAGAGGCAGACCGACATTCACCACATGTCACCCTTGCGGATCAGGCTGTTTGTCTCGGGTCTGGTGAGGCTTTGCACTCGTATCTTGCGATCGAAAAGATTATCTCGGCAGCGCGTGCGACAGGCGCCGGGGCAATCCATCCCGGTTATGGCTTTCTCAGTGAGAATGCTGATTTCGCCGAGGCGTGTTCTCAGGCGGGCTTGACCTTTATTGGTCCCTCACCAGAGGCCATTCGCGCCATGGGGGACAAGTCTCGCGCCAAACAAGTGATGGTCGCCGCGGGAGTGCCATGTGTTCCGGGTTATCATGGACAAGAGCAATCAGATGAAGTTCTGCGCCTTGAAGCCGACAAAGTTGGCTATCCAGTGATGCTCAAGGCGGCTGCCGGCGGTGGCGGCAAGGGAATGCGGCTGGTCAACAGGGCAGATGAATTCGAAGCCGGGCTTCAGATTGCCAGATCAGAGGCCAAGGCCGCCTTTGGCTCGGATCACATGTTGATTGAAAAGGCGTTGGTTCGACCCCGTCATATCGAGTTTCAGATCTTTGGAGATGAACAGGGCAACGTCATTCACTTAGGGGAAAGAGACTGCTCGGTTCAGCGTCGTCATCAAAAGATCCTGGAAGAAGCACCGGCGCCCTCGTTTCCCGAAAACCTGCGCGCCAGAATGGGAAAGGCTGCTGTCACTGCTGCCAAAGCCATTGGCTACGTCGGTGCGGGCACGGTTGAATTCCTGCTTGATGGCGCCAACGACTTTTACTTCCTTGAAATGAACACGCGGCTTCAGGTCGAACATCCCGTGACGGAACTGGTCACGGGCACGGACCTCGTAGATTGGCAAATCCGCATTGCTCAGGGTGAGGCGCTGCCATTGGCGCAGTCCGATCTGGCGATGAAGGGATCGGCAATCGAGGCGCGCCTTTATGCAGAAAGCCCGCGAAATGACTTCATGCCGTCTTCTGGTCGGATCCTGCAGGTCGAGTTTCCAGCCATGGAAGGTGTGCGGATCGATGCCGGTGTGCAGGACGGATCAGAGGTTTCGACATTCTACGATCCTATGTTGGCCAAACTGATTGCCCACGGGTCCACTCGAGAAATTGCACGACAACGGTTAATCTCTGCGTTGCGAGGGATGACCTTGTTCGGCCTCGAAACCAATCAAACCTACTTGGTGGACGCGCTCGAACATCCAACCTTTGTGCACGGACAGGCAACCACTGATTTTGTCGAGACGGTTGAACCAATGCGGGCAACACCCGACCTGTGCCCGGCTTTGGCCGCTGGTATTCTCTACATGTCACAAGCGTCGCACACGCGCCCGCGCTTAACGCGCCCGGCCTTCCTTGAGTTGCAAATTGACGGCCAAGTCATCTCTACCCAAATAGAGCGCCGCTTTGATGGCCTTCGTGTTGTTATTGAAAACAAAGAATATCTACTCGAAGATCCTGCATTCGATGGCAAAGTGTGGCGTGCGACCATCGGTGGTATTGTTTTGTCCGGCACCGCCATGGTCATTGGCACATCGGAAGTCTGGCTGAACTTCAACGGTCAAACCTTTTGTGTACGCGCCGCAAAATCTGGCGCGACAAACGCGGACCACACGCAAGGGCAACAACATATCGCAGCACCCATGCATGGAAGGGTTCTGAGCGTACCTGTGAGCGCCGGAGCGAGCGTCGAAGCAGGCACTGCGCTTGTCGTGCTGGAGGCCATGAAAATGCAACATACGCTCAAGGCATCGACGGACGGTGTCCTTAGAGCAGTTCACATCTGTGAAGGAGATCAGGTGGAAACCGGCCAGGTTCTGGTCGAGTTGGACGAGGCCATATCATGACACGCATCGTTTCAATCGCCGGTGCCTCTGGCATGTGGGGGGATTCAACGCTCTCAACGCCTCAGCTGCTTACTGATCCAGACCTCAACTACATCACGTACGAGTGCCTTGCCGAGATCACGATGGCCATCATGACGCGCGCGAAGCTGAAAGATCACAACGCAGGATATGCGACCGACGTCATCCAAGAAACAATCCCTGCGCATCTCTCGGAAATTGCTTCGAGGGGAATAAAGGTCATTACAAACGCAGGTGGCGTAAATCCCAAAGCTGCTGCAGAGGCCTTGCGAAGCAAGGTACATGACCTTGGGCTGTCCTTGAAGATCGCAACGGTTTTTGGTGATGACGCCATGCCCCATCTCGACACTTTACAGCAGGCGAAGGTCAAAGAGCTGGATCGAGATACCGCTTTCCCAAAGACACCCATTAGCGCCAATGCCTATTTGGGGGCGTTTCCAATCGCTGCTGCTTTGGATGCCGGGGCCGACATTGTTGTTACTGGCCGCGTCGTCGATAGCGCGCTGACGCTTGGGCCCTTGATTCACGAGTTCGGATGGACGGCAGACGACTATGACAAACTCTCCCAAGGGTCTTTGGCTGGCCACTTGATCGAATGTGGGCCACAGTCGACAGGTGGGCTCCTCACGGATTGGGATGAGGTTGAAAGCTGGGCAAACATCGGGTTTCCAATTGTGCGGGTCAGTCAGGACGGGGCTTTTGACTTGACCAAGCCGCCTCACACGGATGGCAGTGTCACGGTCAAGAGCGCAACCGAACAGATCCTTTATGAAATTGGCGATCCAGCGGCCTATTGCTTGCCTGACGTGACTTGTGACCTGCGCGACGTCCAACTGACCCAGACGTCCATGAACACGGTTCGGGTATCGGGTGCCAAGGGGCGCGCTCCGGGCCCAAATCTCAAACTCTGCGCTCAGGAAGCCCGAGGCTGGCGGTTGCAATGGATCGTGTCTGTGACGGGGCGCGATGCAGTGCTGCGTGCTGAGCGCACGGCACGAGATCTCGTGTCACGCCTCCGATCAATGCTGACGGCAAAAGAATTCGCAGATTTTGAGGATGTCTCGATTGAGGTTCTGGGCGGTGAACAGTCATATGGTCCCAGATCCAAGGCACGCGCATCGCGCGAAGTGGCTTTGAAACTCGCGTTCGCCCACGCTGATCGAAGCGCCTTGACTCTGGTGGCGCACGAAGTGCCTTCCATCGGTTTGGCTATGGCCCAAGGGCTGTCCGCGGGAGGCACCGGGCGCCCGCGTCCCGTGCCAATCATTCATTTGCATTCCTTCCTGGTTCCCCGAGATTTGTTTCTGCCTCAAATCGAAGTGGAGACAAATGCCGTACCTTACTCTGATCCGGTCTGCGTGTTTGAAGAACTGGAAGAGACAAACAACAGGGCGGCATTCGACCCGGTGTTCCCGGATGGGCCCACTGTAACCTTACCGCTCATGGCAATCGCATATGGCCGATCAGGCGACAAAGGCAACCGCGCCAATATTGGTGTTGCCGCGAGGCACAGGGATTTTTTGCCGCTTATCCGAGATCAGATCACCGCCGAAGTTGTGTTGGACTGGTTCAATCATTTGGTCTCCGGTCCTGTCACGCGGTTCACTCTGCCGGGTCTCATGGCGTATAACTTTCTGATCAAAGAAGCGCTTGGCGGTGGCGGAACAGCGTCGTTGCGATTTGATCCCCAGGGCAAAGCTTTTGGACAAATTCTCTTGGATGTGCCAGTTCAGGTGCCGATCCAGTTGCTGACGCATCCGTCTATGAAACAGATCGCCGAAGTCAGGAATGCTATACACGCCAATTGATAAGCCAGGCTTAGCGCGGTTGATGGGCGATGGAGATCATGTAGTGTCTGGGCCACCCAAAACTGTGCCAAGGTTTGGGTGGTCTCGTAGAACGCAGGGCTGGTGCCGACAGGATTACTTGCGACCGTCTGCTTCGTCCATCAGCCCGCGGATCCAACGCGCAGCCAGCCATGTTGCGGGAATTCCAAGCGGCAATGACCACAAGATCGCGTCAACGGGGGGCACAGCTGGCCATCCAATGGCCTGCCACATCAATCCCAAAAGGAACAGGTTGATGGCCACTGTCAAAGCACTGGCGGGGTAGAACCAAATCGCCAGCTTTGTAACCGACCATCTGTCTTCATCTTCTTCGGTCATGCGGCTTCTCGTTCTGTGTGTTTTTTTATCAGGGCAGTGGCGATCAGTTTAGGGATGCCTTTGGCCTGTCCAAGGGCAGGGAGAATGCCACCGGAAAATCCGGCGTGCACAAGGTCCTGTCGCACGTCCTGTTTCATGTGATCGCCGTCCATGGCGAAGAACGGCAGGCACAGGCACGGTGCCGCGATTTCCGACACCATATCGGGCAGAAATGGGGCTTGCTCAACAAAGCCGGGCGAGACCTGCAGTGTGGGGCGAATGTCTCTCAGGCGGTTGGCGAATGCGCGGGCCGAGTCCGCAGCCGCTTGCCCGTGTGCCGAGCCGTGCGCCGCGAGCAGTATGGCCGTCTCTTCCTGGGCTAGTCCTTGGGCGGCAAGGGCTCCGTCGATCATGTCGATGGCAAGCGCTGGCAAATCTGGGTCCATCCCGAGAGGCGCCAGAACTCGGCAAGGAAAATTATCAATCCTGCGGCGCAGTTCCGTACGTACGAACCAACCATTGGCCATGAACAACGGATAGACGAGCCCGTCGGGCCGCAAGGTTTTGAGGCCATGTTCAAACGCATCGCCGTTCGCCAGAGTTGCGGACTGCACTCGAAGTTCCGGTAGATAGGCCTGCACGCGCAGTGTCAGTTCTGCCAGAGCAGCCTCGGCCGGTTCCGGATCCGAAGGTTGCCCGTGGGCGACGATCAGCGCGTCAGTGGCTGGTGCCTTCGGAAAATGTGATCTTGTTCCAGACATTGTACTTTCCTGACGGTTTGCGCATGGGCAGTCGTTTCACGATTTCCAGGCTTTCTGCATCG
The DNA here is from genome assembly GCF_003990645.1 of Shimia sediminis. GTDB lineage: Bacteria > Pseudomonadota > Alphaproteobacteria > Rhodobacterales > Rhodobacteraceae > Shimia > Shimia sediminis. The sequence continues at coordinate 253,681 of NZ_RYZK01000004.1, read as the reverse complement.
TAAACTAGAACTTCGCCGTCATCTTCCCAGACTGAGACCAGCGCATAGCGCCCGTCCTTGGTAAATTCGACGTGAGCGACGGTCTTGCCCACCGCAGGCTGTAGCGTCTTGACGATTTCCAGGCTTTGCTTGTCGATGACATGCATCAGATCGCGGTTTGGACCAAAGAAGACATCTGCCCAGATGTAGCGCGAGTTTTCGTGGCTGCGCACAAAGAACCCCGGTCCCATGGCTTCGATTTTCTTGATGGTTTTCCAGGTCGACATGTCGATCACTGAAACCACGCCTCCGCGCATGTGCGGGGTTGCCATGACGGTGGTGCCATTGCGTTCCCATGTGGTGCCCGAACTCAGGTGCGGCATGCCGGGCAGGTCGAGGTCAGCAATCTTGTGACCGATCACCAGATCCACCACTTGGCCACCGGTTCCCTCGGCCCCGTCGCGCGAGGCACCCATGATGTATTCATAGGTCTGGTCGAAGAAGAAATCATCGAGATAGTCGGGAAGGGTGATTTTGCGCACTGGGAAAGGAATGTCGGTATGCGCCAGACCTTCGTCGCGCCAGTCATGAGCAAAGCCGAACTGGGGCGGGTTGGCGCCATAGAAGATCTCCCAGATTTCCGGCACGTCCTTAAGAGCCAGCACAAAGCTTTCTCGGGGTGGCACCTGATAGACGGCAGATACCCGGCTCGGCGTGCCATCCTTGCCTTTGACCATTTGCACTTTGCCGACGGTCAGGTCTTCGGTCGACAGGATGGTCAGCATGTTGGGCAGATAGCTGGCCACGGCAAGCCATTTGCCGTCACTGGACATGGCAATGTTGCGGCTGTTCAGACCTGCACGGACCTGACCAACGGTCTGAAGTGCATAGATGTCATACTTCTGCACCCAGCCGTCACGCGACATGATGAACAAATACCGTCCAGTGGGGTCGTATTTTGGGCCACCATGCACGGCAAAGGGCGTCGGGAAGCGATCCAGAACCTCAAAGGTGTCACCATTCAATACGCTCACGTGGTGGTCTCCGGTTTCCACCGCCACTGTAATGTTCATGGGATCAGCGTCCCAAACCGGGGCCTCTACGGCTACGTAGTCGGGGTTCATGTCGCGGCTGGCGTTGATCTGTTCCTCGCCCCAGGGCGGCAGCACCTCAAGCGGCGTTTTCAGAAGCCCGACAATGGCATCAGCGCCATCCTGATCGAGATACTCGCTAAACCCCGGCATCTGCGTGGCGACACGCCCCTTCAAAATAACCTCGGATAGGTTCGGGCCGCGGATCTTACGCAGAGTTTCAGGGATCAGCGCAGGGCCAGAACCGCCAAGTCGATCTTCGCCATGACAAGAGGCGCAGTGTTCCTGATAATCCTCCTGTGGTCCGGCAAAGGCCAGGCCACCGGAAAACAGAACTGCTGCTGCCGCAAGTTTCAGAATGTTAGAAAAACTTGTGTTGCGGGTCATGGCTTTTGCCTCGAAACGGTGTGACGTGCAGGCGGTCGGCCTCGTCAATGCCGATCTCTGCGTTGCTAAGGTAGCAGGCCGGATCTTCGGCCCAGGGGTTTCCGGTGAGCTGCAGGGCGCGGATGCGGGTGTTGCCGCCGCAGACATCTTTGAATTTGCAGGCACCACAGCGCCCTTCCAGCGGGCGGGGACGGGTGCGCAGGGTGGCGAGCATCGGGTCGTCGCCGGTCCAAAGCTCTGAAAATGGATCTTTTTTGACGTTTCCGACAGTGTAGTCAGACCAGTATGTGTCTGGATGCACATCGCCAAGAAAGTCGATGTTGGCGACGCCAAGGCCGGAAGAGTTGCCGCCCCATGCCGCCAGATGTTCACGCACATGAGCCACTTTTTCACTGTCAAAGTTGCGACGGATCCAATCCAGGAAGTAAACCGCATCGGCATCATTGTTGCCTGTGACGATTTCAAGCGGGTGGCCACCGTTCACAGATTGCCAAGAACGCTCCAACAGCATGTCCAGTCCGGCACGGGTACGCTTGTGCTCAGAGTCTTCGCCACGGTTCTTGTCGCCACGTCCGGCATATACCAGATGCGAGAGGTAGAATTTGTCGACGCCTTCGTCGTCGCAAAGCTTCAAGAGTTCGGGCAGATTGTGTTGCGTCCCTTCGGTCAGGCAAAACCGCAGCCCAACCTTGACGCCACGCTTTTTCAACTCGCGCACGCCACGAACAGCATCGTTAAAGGCGCCGTCAACGCCGCGGAACCAGTCATTTGTGGCCCCGATCCCGTCAATCGAGATACCCACATAGTCGTATCCGATCTCGGCCACCTCATCAGCGACGGCACCGTGAATCTTGGTCCCGTTTGTGGACAGCGCCAGTACGCGCACCAGTTCGCGGGCACGTTTGGCCAGCGGTGTCAGATACCGGCAATCCAGAGGCTCCCCACCCGAGAGGATCAGGGCCGGGACGCGAAAACGGCCCAGATCCTCAAGGGTTTCCATGGCTTGCTCGTGGCTGAGCTCGCCGGGGAAGTCGACATCCGCCGATACAGTGTAGCAATGCCGACATTTCAGGTTGCAGCGGCGTGTGAGGTTCCAGATCACGACAGGTTTGGTCGGGCCTGTGCCCCGCCGGACCCGTACAGGGGTCGGGTTCACGAGCTGGTGCATGTATTCGGTGAGGCGGAACATGGGTTTACCCCCGCTTGCGGAGCCGCAGCCCCGTCTTTTTCAGGATGCGTGTCGAGACCAGAACATCGCTGGCGCGCAGGGCGTCGCCGAGGATGTCCTTGATCCGTGCGCGTTTTTCCTCGACCTCTTCACGGGATGATCCGTGGACCATGGCAAACAGGTTATAGGGCCATTCAGGCAATGCGCGTGGACGCTCGTAGCAATGTGTGACAAAGGGCAGGGCACCGATCAGGGCACCCAGTTCGGTGATCTGATCGTCAGCGACGTCCCAGACGGTCATGCCATTCGCGGTCATGCCAAGCTTGTAGTGATTGGGTGCGGCGGCAATCCGGCGAACAACGCCAGATGCCTTCATCGCTGCGAGCCGTTCCGTAAGTTGGTCCTCGGCAATCCCAAGCTGTTCGGCAACAGCCGCGTAAGGCGTAGACACCAGCGGCAAGCCCCCTTGCAAGGCTTCGATGATTTGGCGATCTGTGGCGTCCAGTGTCATGCTGCGACCCGAAATCCGATATAGAACTCTTGCAGTTTGGGAAAGCAGTGGACCGTGATCCCTGTTTCCCGCTCAATTGCGCGGGCTGTATCCGTGATGCCTTCGGGCGTTTCCGTTGCCAGAACAAACCACATGTTCAGCCTGTGCGCGCGTTCATAATTATGCGCAACCTCGGCGTGGGCATTGACTTTGGTTAGGACAGCTTCGAATTCTTCTGCCGGCACTGCCATGGCGCAGAGACAAAAGGCGCCGCCCATGGCTGCTGCGTCGAAGAAGGGGCCAAAGCGGGTCAGGTAGCCGTTTTCTTTCAACACCTTGACGCGTTCGAGAACTTCGTCTTCGCTAAGGCCGATCTTTTGTGCGACGGCCTGAAAGGGGCGATGCTCCAGCCCCAGATCATCCTGCAACGTGTTGATGAGATCTCTGTTAATCCGATCCAAATCAATCATGCCGCCACCTCGGTCTTCGCGGAGATCATCGCGCCGGTCTGCTTGAAACAGCGGGTCGAAAACAACGCCTTGTGAGGCACGCCCTTGAGTTCCGGCAGGCTTGCAGCGTTGGCAAGATGCTTCAGCGCCTCAAGACGGCTGCGGGCGTGGATCATGGAGTACAGGCGATAGGGCCAATGACCTTCTACGGGCGTACGTTCGTAGCAGAGAGTAACACCAGGCTGCTCGGACAAAACCGGGCCCGCGGTGGTGATCTGCTCCGAGGGGAGGTCCCAAACCACCATCGCATTGGCACGCCAACCAAGAGCGCGGTGACGCACGATGACGCCAAAGCGAGAGATGATCCCGGCACCAGTCAGGGCGTTGATCCGCTCCAGAACATCCATCTCTTCGCGCGCCAGTTTCGTGGCCAGAGCGGCAAATGGGGCTTTGACGATGGGCAGGCCTTGGGTCAAAGCCTGCAGGAGTTCGCTATCCCCAGACTGCAGGACTTCGAGGTTTACGTTGCGCGGCGCTGGCGGGCGTCCTGGAGCGTCGCCACCAATCAGACGGAAGCCGAGGTCGACGTTGAAGGGGCGCACCAAGCGCAGGTCCATAACACGCAGGCCGCTGTGTTGCTGGATGCGCGCGAGGGTGGCATTGACAAAGGCGCGGTCGGGGCCGGTGGCGACGAACCAGAGGTTCCAATGATCTTCGCGTTCGTAGGAGTGGTTTACACCCACCTGATTGCCGATGATGGCGGCGACCTCTTCAAGCCGTTCCGGCGGTGCGGCCACGGCGGCCAGCGTGCTTGCCGAGACGGTGTTGGGTGCACAGGTGGCGCCGACGCGAGTGATACGGCCATTTTTACGCATCTTTTCGAGGCGCGCGATGACGTCTTCTTCTTCGGTGCTCAGGCCGTCCGCCAGTTCCGCAAAGGGACGCGCGGTGATGGGAAAATCCCGTTGCCAGCGGTCCAGAAGCTGGCGGTCAATCGGGTCGGCGATGTTTTTCATGGCTCAGAGTCCCGTTCTGTGGGCACGTGCAGTGAAGAAGATGCCCGAGGGGCTGTCCGCGTCGATTTCACGAAGCTTTTCAAAGGTGTGGGTGTCGTAGATCATGACCTTTCCAGCGTCGCGGACGCTGATCCAAATCTCGTGACCACGCGGCGTGAACTCCATGTGCAGCACGGCAGGGCCGGGTTTGAACTCGTGCACCACCTCTTTGGATACGCTGTCGATCACTTGGATCGTGTCATTCAGGGGGTGGGCAAAGTTGACCCAGACCTGACGGCCATCGGGGCGCGCCATGGCAAAGACCGGCTGGCCATAGGTTTTGGTGCGACCGGTTTCCGTGAGGGTGCTGCCGTTGACCCAGAGCACCTCGTGGTGGCCCACGGCGGGCAGGACAAATTCGTCGCCGGTATGGGCCCAGCCCTCGAGGTGGGGCATCTTGTAGACCGGCATTTCCTTTTGCCCGCGCCCGTAATTTGGCAGCACGCGGATGGGTTCGGGATTTTCATCCCAAAGGTCGAGCGCGGTCAGGCCGTCTTCGCCGAAGAGGCCGGTGATATAGGTGCGGCCATTGGCGGTGATCAGCGCGTCATAGGGGTTGGTGCCCATGTCGGTGATCTTGGTGATTTCCGGCTCTTCGCCGGACATGTCGGCGATCCAGGTTTCGCCCGTGTCCCACATGGTAAAGACAAAGCGGCGACCGGGGGCATCGACAAGGCCGATGGTTTTGCTGTCGGTGGGGATGTCGAGCACCATGTCCAGCGTGTCGGCGTCAAAGATGCGCACGCCGCCGGGTTCATAGTTCGACACGGCAACCAGTTTGCCGTCATCAGAGATGGCACCACCGATGGCATTTCCCGCCTGCACGACGCGATTTGCAATGCTGCGGGTCACAATATCGACCTTGGTCAGACCGCCATCACGACCAAAGACATAGGCGAAGCGCTCATCCGGGCTGTAGACCAGCGACGCGTGGCTAAGGTCGCCAAGGCCTTCGATACGGGCCAGCGAGGCACGTTCGGATTGATCGACCAATAGCACAGAGCCATTGGCGCGTTCGATGACAAGGCCAAGGTCGCCGGTGGCAGTGGGTTCTGTGAAAGCCGTTGTCGCGAACAGGGCTGCCGCCAGTGAAATAGCGAACAATTTCATTGCACTTCCTCCGGGTTCAGAAGGTAACGCGCGACCCAATCGGCCTCTTCCTCGCTCATGAGGGGGCGCCAGGGGGGCATGGCGGTGTCGGGGATGCCGTCGAGGATGACACCCTTGAGGATGTCGACCTCGTAATGGCTGATGTTCTCTGCGCGCAGGTCGGGGCCAAGGCCACCTTTGAGCGTCAGGCCATGGCACGAGCCGCAGTCCTGATGCACGAGGCGTTTCAGGAGTTGCGGATCAAGGGTTTCCGAGGCCAGAGCGGCAGTTGCCGCGAAGAGGGCGGTTGCGAACACCGCCCGGCTTATCAGGGTTTTCTTGAGGTCAGCCATTTGCACTCACCGCTTCCACGGCAAGGTCCTGGGGCTTTTCGGCATAAAGCGAAACGACCTTGCCAATGATGAATAGGGTTGGGGCCTGCAGCCCGGCCTCGCGCGAGTCCTGAGCCACGGTGCCGAGGGTGGATACCATGCGCTCTTCCTCTGCCGAGGTCGCTCGCGATACGGCCATGACAGGGGTGGAGGCGGCGAGACCTTCGGTCATCAGGCCCACGGCGATCTGTCCGATATTGGCGACGCCCATGTAAACGACGACCGTGGTGTCGGGATCAGCGAGGCGTTTCCAGTCAAGATCCAGCACCTTGTCGGCCTGACGGTGGCCGGTGACATATTGCACGCCCGTGGCCAAGCCACGGTGGGTGAGGGGTACGCCGGTTGAACAAGACGCGCCCTGGGCGGCGGTGATGCCGGGGGCATATTCGACCTCGACGCCGCGCTCCATGAGATAGGCCGCCTCTTCCGAGCCACGTCCGAAAATCATCGGATCACCGCCCTTGAGGCGCGCGACCTTGCGGCCTGCCAGCGCCTGTTCATGCAGGATTTCGTTGATCCGCTCTTGGGGCACAAGATGGTTCTTGGGGCATTTTCCGACGGCAATCAGCTCGGCACCTTCGGGGCACAAGTCCATGATTTCCGCTGAGACCAGACGGTCATATACCACGACGTCGGCGCGTTGCAGCATGTTGAGAGCGCGCATTGTCAGCAGATCGGGGTCACCGGGGCCTGCGCCGATCAAAAATACTTTACCGGTCATGGGAAATCTCGCTTGCTTTTGTGATTGCCTTGGGCCGGACGCCATCACGGTCCAACAGCATGCCCGCGTCTCGCGTGGGGCAGCACCTGTCGGGTGAAAACCGTGCTGGGGAATCCTGGCGTCTCATGCGGGCAATCTGGCGTTTTGACCGGACTGTTGCCTTGACAAAAGTTAAGGCCCGTCAAGAAAAACGGGCCTAGTTTAGAATGCTTCTAAAGAGTGGGAGGAATCATGGCTCGACAGTGACCATGCCGATCATTTCCTGCGTTTCCCAGTGCGGACCGCAGAGATATTGCGCCGCGCCCGGTTCCAGAAATGTGAATTCGATGCTTTCCTCGGGAAAGGCGCGGTCAGATTCCGGCATTCCGGCATCCGGAGACAAAACACTGTGACTGGTGCGTTTGTCGACATTCACCCAGCGTACGGTCGTCCCCACGGGAACGGTGATTTCAGCGGGGCAGAAGTTGTATTTGTACATGGTGACCACTGTCACGCCTGCTTCTTCGGAAGAAGGGTAGCCAAAGAGTTCGACAAATCGGTCTTCGGCCGTGGCGCAGAGTTCCGCCTTGTCATCATCGCCCGCCAGGACGGGCAGGGCAGTCAACGCAGAGATCATGGTCGCTGAGATAATGGAAAACGTCTTCATGTGGGTATCCTTCTGTACAAAAGATAAACGGCGGCCGAGAGTATCGGCCGCCGCTTTGATGTCATAGCGATTTACTGGCCGACAATGTTGAGTTGTACATCGGCATTGTCGAGCGCCATCGTCGTGTTCAGCGTCACGTGGTGGAAGCGTGCCGCGGCAAAGTCGTCGTGGATCGCAAAGCCAACCGTATAGGTTTTACCCGGCTCAAGCGCGACGTCACCCACCGCGCCTGCGAGCGGCCTCGAGAACACGACGGTCCACATACCTGCCGACAGGCTGGCCTGGGATGCGAAGGTGCCTTGGTTGTTGACCCGGTTCTCCAGCAAGTAGCCGTTTTCACCACTGCCATCTGCATAAACACGCATCAGATCCATGAACGTGCCATCTGCGAGGAACTGATCGATCTCTTCAGAGGCTTTCAGTTGATCCCAGCCACCTTGTGCTTTGCCACGGCGACCTTTGATCTCGATCTTGCTGCGGCTTTCGCTCAGGTACTTGGTGATGGTGCCTTCGGCTTGCAGACGGCTTGCCACGTCTCCGTTTGCGGCAATCGCCTCGGCGCCCGGATCAAATGGCATATAGGTGTTGTCTGCGTGGCAGGTTGCCCAACAGCCAGCCTGTTCGCCGATCTCGATACCGGTTCCGGTGATCATCATGGCGACCTTGATCTGGTTCTCAGGGTCCATCTTGCCACCGTCGACAAACGGGGCAGGAGCATGAGGGGCATCCGGCCATTGCATGCGCACATAGAGGTTTTCACCATCGTGTGCCGCTTGCACGGTTGCGTTGATGATCCCGCGTTTGCCCGGAATGGGCGTGGGCTCAAGCTCATCTTCCTTGCCGCCAGCGCCAGCAACAATCTTGTTACCGATGGCTTCCAGTTCGGCTGCGTGGCAGGTGGTGCAGGCGTCGCCGCCTTTGGTCAACGGACGTGCGCCGCCGTGTTGCTTGCCGTTTTGCACCCACTCGAACGACGCCTGACCCGGATAGAACAGGGTCAGATCGGCCCCATTCACGGCGGCCCAGTCTACATCGGCTGCGACTGTTCCACCTGCTGCACTGGCAGCGGTGGCATTGCCTGCGGCCTTGGCCTGCTCTTCGGCGACTGCTGCTTCGACTGCAGAGGCAATCTGCGCCTGAACGGCGTCACGTGCAGCCTTGTCAGCAGCTTTCTTGGCCGCGGCCTCTTCTGCTTCTTTGGCTTCGATGAAGGCCAGACTGTCAAGATAGGCCTGCGGGATGTCACGCTTGAACTTGGGGTTCGGCGTTTCCAGGGCTTCCAGATACTCGTCTTCCGCGCGGCTGCGGGCATCCGAGTGGGCAATCCCCTTGTGACAGTCGATACAGGTCTGACCCGTTTCCATGGCGTTCAGGTGTTGCTTCCGCGCGCGTGGTTTCTGGAACTCGGGCATCATCGATTCAAAATCGTGACAGTTCCGGCATTCGCGCGAGTCATTCTTCTTCATCCGCTCCCATTCGTTCATCGCCAGCTGCAGCCGGTGATGTTCAAACTTTTCGCGGGTGCTGATCTTGCCCGTCATCTTGCCCCACAGCTCTTTCGAGGCCTTGATCTTGCGGATCATCTTGTGGGTCCAGTCCTTGGGCACGTGACAGTCGGAACACACGGCCCCGACGCCCGACCGGTTCACATCGTGAATCGTGCCTTTGTATTCCTGATAGACAAAATCATTCATCTCGTGACAGGAGATACAAAAATCCTTGGTGTTTGTGGCTTCCATGGCGGTGTTGAAACCACCCCAGAAGACGATACCGGCGACAAAGGCCACCAGAACGCCCCCGATCGGCATGCCCAACAGGACATAGCGCCGCCAGAGGGGCTTTTTCTTTTCCGCTTCGTTGGTCTGGGTCATCTCCAGGCTCCGTTTGGCTTATTTCAGGCCCTTTTTGTCAGGGCTTTGAGGTCTTTGGATTGTGAGGAGCGGGGGGCAATATCCGGGTCTTTTTCGTTGGCCGGGATGTCCCCCGGTCGCCACAATCCGGCACCGCTATGAGAAGAAGGGCGGGCGCTTGGCCCGCCCTTCCAGAGGTCTATGGTGTCAAACCTTAGGTGACGTGGTTCGAACGGTTGTAGACGTTGAACTTACCGGTCGGAGCATAGAGCCCTTTGACGCGACCGATTTCTTCCAGCGTCTTGGCGTCGTAGATCACCATTTCACCATTCGGTTCTTTCGAAGTCGCACGGTTCCACTTGGATACCCAAACTTCGGTGCCGTCTTTGTTGAATTCGAAGTGAACAGCAACGTTGCCTTCTTCTTCAGTGATCTGGATCGTTTTCACGATTTCGCCGGTCTCTTTCGAGATGACTTGGACAGATTGCTGAACTTCAACTTCCGGGTGCTTGGTTTGGTCAGCCCAGTAGTAGTCCGAATTCGGGTGAGTCCGGATGAACAGGCCGGCGCCGTCGGTCTCGACTTCGTAGCAGGTTTTCCAGGCTTGATCCGGGTGACCTTCGGGGTCGTTGCCCCAGACAGTCACAGTACCTTCACCAAGGTGAGTTGTACCGGCAACGGGACCACAGTTCGGATCGTTCCAGTTGGCGCCGGGGCCGGGGTGCGGCAGCGGAGCAGTGTCGATCATCGCCTCAAGCTTGCGCTCTTTGGTGTCGACAACAACCATTTTGTTCGATGCGTTCGCAGCGATCTGGAAGTAACGACCTGTCGGGTCAAAGAACCCATCGTGCAGGAACTTGGCCGAGTTGATCTTGTCGATCCGCAGGTTGTCGAGATCCGAGTAGTCAACTTGCCACAGCTGGCCAAGTTCTTTCACGGCTACGATCCAGCTGGTCTCATTGGGTGTGGTGTAGATGGCGGCCACACGGGCTTCTTCTACATAGTCACCGTCAACGTTCACACCGCGTGTCGAAACAACTTTCAGTGGTTCCATGGTCATCGCGTCAACGATGGCGAAGTGTGGAGGCCAGTATGCGCCACCGATGACATATTTGCCGTCGCCGGATACCGCCACGTCGCGGGCGTCATAGCCAATCGAGACTTCCGAAACCAGCATCTTGTCCGGGGTCTGCCAGAGGTCGATCTTGGTCATCTTGCCGTCGCGGCCCATGGTGTACCAGAAGCGGCCAGGGTTCTCAGGCTCGGTGACTTTGTGGTGCTCGGACGCTTTCAGAACGTGCACAGCATAACCGGTAGGAATGTGTGCCAGAACTTCTTTGGTGTCGCCGTCGATGACAGCCACTTTACCTACGTCACGCTCGATGACGACAAAGAAGTTTTCCCAGTTGCGGCCGTGCAGAGGCTCGGTCGGGTAGTCAGCTTCTTCAACATAGACCTTGCGGGTCTCTTTCATCTGAGCCAGCGACATTTCTGGCGGTTTTGGCGGATCCATCTGGATGTAGGTCGCCATGTCTTTGATTTCTTGCTCGGTCATAATGTCCGAGAAGTTGTTCATTCCGCCTTCGGTACCCCAGGCGATGATTTTTTCAAGGCGTTCCTGACCCAGTTTCAGGGTGCCAGATTCGGTTACGGTACCGTCAGCGTTCTTTTTCTTAACGACAGGCTCAAGGCTTTTGCCGGTTGCGCCTTTACGCAGAACGCCGTGGCAACCTGCGCAGCGCTCAAAGTAAAGCTGTTTGGACGCTTCAAAGGCTTCCTCGCTCAATGAGGGCCCTTCCGCGAGCGCGGGTGCGGCTGCCGAGCCAAGCAGGAGTGCGAATCCGACTCCCAGTGCCCGACGAGATTTTTTGTAGGTGATTCCAAGCGACATGATCACTCTCCGTTTGCTGGTGAGGCAGGTCGGAATAGATGCGCTTTCCCGATTCTGATCCTTGACTTTCGTTAACTGTTCTCCTGATTTCGCCCCCCAATCTCCGGAATTTCCTGTGCCAGATTTGACATATGTTAAGTGCCTGACGACTTCCGACCCTATTCTGCGATCTGGGAGTGGATCTTGTCAGAGCGCCACAGCTCATGCCGTATCCACCAACACGAACTCAAAGACATCCCAGACCAGGGGGCGCATCTTGCAGACACTCAAAACGATTCTAGGAGAGGGGTTTCGCATCTTTTTCCTGAGCGCAGGCCTCTACGGCGTCTTCACGGGCGTGGCTTGGGCACTGTGGCTATTGGCCCAGGATGGAACCGGTTGGAGCCCACTGAACGTAGACGTGCCGCAAATGTGGCATGCCCATGAGATGATCTTTGGCTACGCCACGGCGGCGCTGGGCGGCTTTTTCCTGACGGCAGTGCCAAACTGGACCAATACCCCTGCGGCGCGGAGGAGTTTCCTGACAGTTGCGGCCTCTCTTTGGTTGCTGGGCCGTGTCGCGATGTGGTTTTCGGGAACCTTGCCTGCGGGCGTCGTCGCGATCTGTGATCTGGCCTTTATCCCGATTCTGGGTCTCAAGATCGCGACACAGCTCGTGAAACGTCCCAAGCCGCAAAACCTCATGTTCCTGGCGATTCTGTTCCTGCTGTGGGTTTCAAACCTGATGGAGCATCTCGACTGGATGGATGTGATCAAAGACGGCGAGGCTCGGGGTCTGCGTGCCGGGCTGTTCGCCTTGTGCGCCATGATCGTGATCCTTGGCGGGCGCATCACACCGGCTTTTACGCGTAATGCCATGAAGCGGGACGGTGCCCCCGAGGAACAATGGCCAAAGTCCAATGCCCTGGTCGAGAAGGCAACCGTTGTCACATCTCTGGCGTTGCCGGTGCTTGTTCTGTTGGACCTGGACGCATGGCTCCCGGCTCTGGTCGCGATCTTGCTTGGTCTTCTGCAGGGGCTGCGGCTTTTGACATGGCGCGGCACCTGGGCCTGGAGGCAACCTATCCTGTTTGCCCTGCACCTGGGGATCGGCATGTTGGGGCTGGGTCTCGTCCTTTGGGGGCTTGCTGAGCTGGGGATCGGAGATGAGATCGCTGCGTTGCACTTTGTTGGAATCGGCGGCGTTGGGGGTATGACCCTCGCCGTGATGAGTCGCGCGTCTCTGGGGCACGCAGGCAAGCCGCTTGTTGCGCCCAGACTGGTAACGGTCGGGTATGGCCTCGTTGCGCTCACCGCGATCTTGCGGTGGTGGGCCGCCGGGCTGGAGGGGGATGGATACTTGCCCTTTATGGCCCTGATCTCCCTGCTCTGGGCCCTTGTTTTTATGCTCTATCTGATTGCCTTGTGGCCCACATGGCTCAAGCCGCGCGCATCTTCCAATTCCTAAAGCATAGCACCGGATCACACCCAAAACCGCCTCTGCACCGGGGCGGTTTTTTTTAACCCTTTTGGCTTTCACTTCATTTGCTTGACTTTGGTTAAGGCAGATAAGCGGACCTCCGCCGATAACAGGTCTACTATCAACCAGGCGCAAAGGAGAGCCCAATGCGCGAAGTCATGACCAAAAGCATGGCCCGGAATATCTTTTACGGGGGGTCACTGTTTTTCATCATCATCTTCTTGGGACTATCGTTCCATTCACATCGCTACATCGTCACGACTTCTACAAACGTTGAGACCCTTACGCACGGCGTTGCCGCGGGGAAGAAAGTTTGGGAAGACAAGGCATGTATTAACTGCCACACGCTGCTGGGCGAGGGTGCCTACTTTGCGCCTGAAATCGCCAATGTCCTTACCCGTTGGGGCGTAGCGGACGACCCGGAAGGGGCCTTTGAGGCCGTCAAGGGTTGGATGGAGTCACAGCCGACAGGCATCGAGGGTCGTCGTCAGATGCCCCAATTCAACTTGTCGGACGAAGAGATTCAAAACCTGACCGAATGGCTGCTGTGGGTCGAGACCATCGACACTCAGAACTGGCCACCGAACGAAGCAGGCTAAGGAGATCTTATCCATGAAATATCAATCTCAAAAAATCGCTCTGGTCTACTTTGCAGTTGCAATGGGCCTGTTCGCGATCCAGGTTCTGGGCGGCCTCTTGGCTGGCTGGATCTACGTGTCTCCGAACACGTTGTCGGAGCTTCTGCCGTTCAACATCGTTCGGATGCTTCATACCAACTCGCTGATCGTCTGGCTCTTGCTGGGCTTCTTCGGTGCGGCTTACTTCCTGATACCGGAAGAATCCGAACGCGAAATCTACAGCGAAAAACTCGCCTATCTCCAACTTGCCATTCTGGTGCTGGGGACCCTCGGCGTGGTTGTCACCTATGTGTTCAACCTGTTCGAAGGTCACTGGCTTTTGGGCAAAGAGGGCCGCGAGTTCATCGAACAGCCCAAATGGGTCAAGGCAGGCATCGTCGTTGCCGCGCTGATCTTCCTCTACAACGTCACCATGACGGTTCTGCAGGGTAAGAAAACCGCGATCACCAACATTCTGCTTCTGGGTCTCTGGGGGCTGGCTCTGCTGTTCCTCTTCAGCTTCTACAACCCGCACAACCTGGCGCTCGACAAAATGTACTGGTGGTACATCGTGCACCTCTGGGTGGAAGGTGTCTGGGAACTGATCATGGCCTCAATCCTGGCCTATCTGATGCTCAAACTGACCGGTGTTGACCGCGAGGTCGTTGAGAAATGGCTTTATGTCATCGTCGCGGCTGCCCTGTTCTCGGGTATCCTCGGCACTGGCCACCACTACTACTGGATCGGGACCCCCGGTTACTGGCAGTGGATCGGCTCGGTCTTCTCGTCGCTCGAAGTTATTCCGTTCTTTGCCATGATGGCCTTTGCCTTTGTCATGGTCTGGAAAGGTCGTCGCGATCACCCCAACAAAGCTGCCCTCCTGTGGTCGCTTGGTTGTGGTACGCTGGCCTTCTTCGGCGCGGGCGTCTGGGGCTTTCTGCACACGCTCCACGGTGTGAACTATTACACCCACGGCACGCAGATCACCGCAGCCCACGGTCACCTTGCCTTTTACGGCGCCTATGTCTGCCTGAACTTGGCGATCATCAGCTATGCACTGCCGGTGCTACGCAATCGTGATCCCTATAACCAGGTTCTCAACATGGCCTCGTTCTGGATGATGACCTCGGGCATGGTGTTCATGACCTTCGTTCTGACATTTGCAGGGACTGTACAGACCCACATGCAACGCGTTCTGGGCGAATACTTCATGGACGTTCAGGACTCGGTCGCAATCTTCTACTGGATGCGTTTCGGATCCGGTGTGGTTGTGGTCCTTGGTGCGATCCTGTTCATCTACGCGATGGCAGTTCCGCGCAAAGAGATCATCGAAGCCGGCTCGGCTGAGACACCTGCGGAGTGATGAAAATGGACGGTTCAATGAACCCCGAACTGAAGGGGGCGGCAGACGCCCCCTTCTACCTCGCCCAAAGCGACGAATGCGACGTATTCGAAGCTGCCTCATCCAACAACTTGCCGGTGCTTCTCAAGGGACCAACCGGCTGCGGTAAAACCCGCTTTGTATCCCACATGGCTGCAAAACTGGGCCGCCCTCTTTACACGGTTGCCTGTCACGATGACCTGGCCGCCGCCGACCTGATCGGTCGGTATCTGCTGAAAGGCGGAGAAACTGTCTGGGTCGACGGACCGCTGACCCGCGCCGTGCGCGAAGGCGCGATCTGCTATCTCGACGAAGTGGTCGAGGCACGCAAGGACGTGACCGTGGTGCTGCACCCGCTCACCGATGATCGGCGCATCCTGCCCATCGACCGCACCGGCGAAGAACTCGAAGCTGCACCCGGCTTCATGCTCGTCGCGTCGTACAACCCGGGCTATCAGAATATCCTCAAAACGCTGAAACCTTCGACACGTCAGCGTTTCATCTCGGTCGAATTCGACTTCCCCGCACCCAACCTCGAGGAACAGGTCGTGGCCGAGGAAAGCGGCTTGGACATGGCGCGGGTTAAACCGCTCGTGCGTCTGGCCAACAAGCTGCGCGGCCTCAAGGGGCAGGATCTGGAAGAGGGGGTTTCGACCCGCCTCGTGGTCTATGCCGCCACCCTGATCGCGCAAGGCATGACCGTGGACCGCGCTGTGCGCGCGGCGATGGTCGAACCGCTGACTGATGACGAGGACATCAAACGCGGCCTCTTCGATCTTGTCACTGCTGTCTTTGGGTGAGGCCGGCAATGACCAAGATCGAGTTTGAGCCATGGGAACCCGAAGAAACGGTCGGGAAACTGTGGCACAGCTTTGCCAGTCGCCTTGATGCGCCCGAGGCGCACGATGAGGCCGGAGTCGACCTTTCTGAGGTTGGCGGGCGACTGGCAGTCTTATTCAGGGGATTGGGGGGCAGTTCGAGCGTCGAGCTGCGCCCCGTCTCCGACGAAGTTTCCCACCACCGCCTGAGCTGGAAGCGCCGCCTTGCGACCGAGGTCGAAGCCATGCCGCGCACCAGCTTTGACGGTGAAGTTCTGCGCCTGCCGTCGCGCCTGGCCGTATTGCCATCGCGCGAGGCCAATGGCGCCATGTATGTCTGGCTGGCGGCCGCGGCAGCCCATGCGCCGGATCGTGTTGACGAAGAGGATGCCCTGCGCGCGGACCTGCGTGCACTGGCGGCGTCCCGCGCCATGGTTGCGGAAACGCTGGAAGATGCGCCCGGAATGGGCGAGTTATACTTTGCCCTGTGTCAGGGCATTCTGCACTACCGCCCCGAGTTGGATCTGCCCGAGGATGAGGCCGCGGTCGAAGCCATCGTGCGGCACTTGCTGGGGGAAGATTTGCCGTCCTTTGCCAAACCCTATTGGGAGGCGATGGAAAGCGGCGAGTTGGATCGTTTTGAGGCCTCGCGCCGGTATCAGACCTATCGCCCGGTGCCGCTCTGGCCCGAGCTGCGTCCGGTGCAGTTCTCCGAAGGCCACGAGGTCGAGAACCGCGAAACCGAAGGCACGCCGGAAGAGGGCGACACCAACGAAAAGACCCACCGCGCCCGCCGCCGCAAATCGGATCAGGCCGAACGCACCGACAGTTTCATCCTGCACAAGTTCGAGGCGATCCTCAGCTGGGCTGAGTTCCTGAACCTCAACCGCCGTGTTGATGACGATGACCCCGACAACGCAAAAAAGGCCGCTGACGATCAGGACGAGATCGGGCTGGGGCAAATCTCCAAGGCGCCACCGACCAAGTTGAAGCTGCACCTTGATCTGGCGCCGGAGGACGTTGATCGCGAACGCCTGTCCGGCAAAATCATGTATCCTGAATGGGATGTACGCTCAGGCCAGTATCTGCAGGATCACGTCTGTGTTCTGACCAGCGATGCCGAGGCCAGGGAAGAAAATCAGGCCTACGCCCAGGACCCTGCCGCCGCGCGTCGCATCCGTGCCGTGAAAAAGCAATTCGAGGCCCTGCGCCCCGGCCGCGTGACCACACGCGGGCATCTTGACGGCGATGCGCTGGACATGGATGCCGCCGTGCGATCGCAAGTGGACCGGATCGCCGACGGCGAAGGCACCGATCGGATCTGGCTGCAATCCCGCCCCGAGGCGCGGGATCTGGCGGTGTCGATCCTGTTGGACGTCAGCCGCTCAACCGAAAGCGCCATCACAGGCCGTGCTGTCATCGACATCGAGCGCGAGGCGCTGGATGCCTTGGCCTGGGGGCTGAATGCCTGTGGCGACGACTTTGCCATCCATGCGTTTTCATCGCTTAAGCGGGATCGCGTCTACATCCAGAAATGCAAGAGCTTTGGCGAACCCATGAGTGCGCTTGTTGAACAGCGTATCGGGTCACTGCGCCCCGGTTTCTACACACGCCTTGGCGCGGCCATCCGGCATGCCTCGGCAGATCTCTCGGAACAGACCCGCAAACGCCGCCTGCTTTTGGTGATCACCGATGGCAAACCCAACGACCTGGACCACTACGAAGGCCGCCACGGCATCGAAGACACCGCCATGGCGGTGCGCGAAGCACGGCGGGCGGGGCATTCCGTTTATGGCGTGACCGTGGACCGGGATGGCAAGTCATGGTTCGCGCGCATGTTCGGGCAAGGTGGGTTCTCGATTATCCCTGATCCGGACAAGTTGATCTACGCATTGCCACAAATCTACAGGCAGCTGGTTACGGGATGAATTCAGAACCTTCTTTGCTGGACGAAGTGCCCGGCGAACTGATGATGTGGGTTCTCATCATCAGTGAACTCCTCGTGTTCGGGGCCGGTCTTGCCGTGTTTCTCAGCATCCGCCTCACGGACCCGGTTCTGTTTGCGGAGTCACAAGATCACCTGCATCGCACAGGTGCGGCGCTTAATACGATTGTTCTGGTGACCAGCGGCTTTCTTGCGGCGCGCGCGCTCGGTTGGCGCCGGGCTGCAGAGCGAACAAAAGCAAGGCTCGCTTTGATTGGCGCCGCCACACTCGGCGTGGTGTTCCTGATCATCAAGGGGTTCGAATATGCCGACAAGGCCGACTTGGGCATCGGGCCTGAAACCAATGTCTTTTTTACGTTCTACTACCTGCTCACAGGGTTTCACGCCGCGCATGTCGTCGCAGGGGTTCTGATATTGCTTCTGGTGGCCTGGAAAGACGACGCGCGCAACATCGAGACAGGGGCCCAGTTCTGGCACATGGTCGATCTCGTCTGGGTGATCCTGTTCCCGGTTGTCTATCTGTTGGGGTGACACACATGCACACTCTCACGAAAGCCTGGTTCTGGCTCATTGCCCTGAGCGGCGGCTCTGCAGTTGTGGCGATGCTGGTCGGGCAGGGGATGGACCGGCGACTTGCCGGGGCGGCCATCATGGCCCTCGCCCTGATGAAGTCCCGAACGATCCTGTCACGATACCTGGACCTGGCCGAGGCCCCATCGTTGCGGCGGGGTTTCAACCTTGTGCTGTCGTTTTACTTCGTACTTCTGCTGGTGCTGTACCTGGCTGGCAGCGCTAGGCTGTAAACGCCGCGGCAAGGGCCTCGGGCAGGTCGAATTCTGTCATAACCCGCGCGCGTGCCTGTGCCGACATTTTCCGCGCGGTTTTCTCGACGATGCGTTCGATTTTCTCCGGGCTGTGCTTGGCCGCAAAAGGCGCAAAGTACCATGTGAGGAAGGTGAAGCAGATCACGTCTTCCAAAGCCTGAACAAGGTCATCGCGTTTGATCCCCTGTTTGCGCAGCATGCGATCCACCTGATCAATCGTGTCGCCATCATAACCGTTGTCCGCCATGATCTCACCCACCCGCGTGGCGTGATGCGTCGCCAGATCACGCCGCCAGCTGAGATATCCGGTGCGCCCCTCGGGATAATCGGCCCGTTTCAGCACCCAGCGTTCGATATGCTGACCCCGTGCCGCAATGCGCAGCATATCGTCCGCTTCCGGAAAAAGACGATCACACTGTTCGCTCATCCTTTGCCCGTACAGCAGCGCTTCTGGTTGGCCATCGTCCAGCCGGGGGTCCCGGCTATTGGCGGCGTCAATCGCGGACAGGACGTTTTCGAGTTGTTCCGTCATCTGCAGCACTCACGCATCGTCTTCTACATAGGCCCGAAGGCTGGAGATATCCTTGATGACCGCGTGGTTCTTTTCGATTTTGACGCCCAGCTGCTTCAGGCGTGAAAACGCGCGGCTCAGGCTTTCGGGCTTCATGCCCAGACGCCCGGCAATCAGAACCTTGTCATAGGGCATCGTCACCGTACAGCCCCCGCTCTCACAATCGCTGAGATCCAAAAGGAATTCAGCAACCCGCTGCGCCCCGGTCTGCGCCTTTAATTGCTCCAGCTGCGCCACGAGAGAGTGCAGGTGGTTGAAGGTTGAAGACAGGATCGACAGCCCCACCTCGGCGTCGCGTTTGATAAGATCGATCAGCACCGACGATGGAATGTGCATCACCTCGCTTGCCGTCGCGCTTTCACCGGACACGGGATAGGGCATGTTCCGCAGCGCCACGGCTTCGCCAAAGCTCTCGCCACGCGTGAACACACTCACGACAGCCTCACTGCCACTTGGCGTCATGCGATAGAGCTTGACCCAACCGTCCAGCACAATGTGGATTGCGGTGGCCTCTTCGTCCTGCAGGAACAAGGTCTCACCACGATCATAGTGTTTCCAGATCGCCTTGCTCACCAGCAGGTCGACATGCGGTTCAGGCAAAGAGCGCATCAAAACGGAATTGCGCGCAATCGCCTTGTGAATTTCATGTGGCACGTGACTTCCCCAACAACTCGCGTGGCTCGTTTGCAGGCCCAGGATCGGTGTCCTGGGCGCTAACTACTAACTCCTAAGCCAATCTCGGGGCGACGTCCATGACCTCAGCACAATTGAAGAGTTTCAGAAAATTGAATATTTCCCGCTGCTTGCCGGCGGTTTTACCTGCTTCCAACGAGTCATTGGGGCACCGGCGCACCGGGCATATTCTGTCGAAAACGATAGGATCAGGCCTGTTTCATCGCGTCTCTGCACCACGCAAGAATATCGGCCTTGTCTGCGGCAAGCACTTCACCCACATCTGCCGTAAAGGCATCAAAAGCAGGCCGCGTGCCCGGCGTCACCCCAACGAGAACCGGCACGCCGGTCTCCAGCGCCTGTGCAATGGCACTTCGAAAGCCGCGTCCTTCGGCCTCGACGGGCCCGAATTTGTTCAAGACAAACAGATCTGTTTGGGCCGCAGCCCCGCGTTCCACGGCGGCAACGGCTTCGGTTATCGCAGTCGGGTTCAACCGGCACCCGGCGGATCCATCGCCCAGGGACTGGGTGATCCTGATGGTCTCGTCTCCGGGTAACACCCGAACACTCATATCGCAGTGATGGCTGCCCTCAGGCTGAACCTCATCCAGAACCTTGACGATCCCGGACAGCGTTGCCCCCTCGGCCACCAAGGTGCTCGCGGTTTCCGAGATCAACCGATCTGTTTCGCCACGCCCCTCGGCGCTGACAATTCCTATTTTCATTGCGTTCTCCATAGCTTACGCGGCCTTGCCCGACCAATCAGCGCCGCGCTCACCAGTCAGGAAACCATCTGAAAGGCGCATGCCACCGGACACTTTTACCAGCTCATCCGAGAGGGTATCCGCATCAATCTCACCATTCAGGCGCCGACGGTAAAGGCCGCAGGTTTCGACAAACCCCACCGACTGGGGCGACAGGCGCAGGGCGGAGACGCCAATGTCACGCAGGGTCTCGATCTGGTAGGCCATGCTTGCGCAACTGTCCGACAGGGTCTGCACGCCGTTCATCGACAAAAACGGCTTGCCGTCTGTGGTATCCACTTCCAGCCCGTCCGGATCATCCTCGCAGGCGAACAGGCAGTTGTCCTTGATCCGCCCGTGCAGACGCGCGTGATAACAGCGGCCGGAAATGGCCAGTGGCACACGCCCATGCCCCCAGACCTCGACAGCCAACCCCATCTCCTGGCCCGCCCTGACCAGTGTTTCTACCGAAGCCAGCGGGAGTTCAGGTGGCAGACACACGCGTTTCGCACCTTTGGTGGCCAGCCACGCCAAAGTGCCCTCGTTGTAGACATTCACCAGCGGACCAACGGCAAATCGCGCGCCCTCCGGCAGGTGTGCCAATGCCGTAAGGTCATTGATCTCAACCTCCACGCCGGCCTCGGCCAGTTCCGCCGTCATCTTGCGTTCACGCTTGAGCGTCACAAGCGCGAGCGAGGTGAGCAATACCTCTTTGCCCGCATCCACCAGGGTTTCCAAGGCGGGCAAAATGGCGTTCTGATAAAACGGCAGGCGCTTTGAACACACCAACTCCCCCAAAACCAAGCGCTCCACGGGCGCAGTGGCAAGGTCTTGATAGAGCGCCCCCCATTCTTCGGCTTTCCAGAAAAACTGGTTTGGTCCAACAGTCAGCTCCATCGGCTCACCTCCAGGTCTTTTTGTAGGCACCGGTTGTAACCGCCTGGCCTTCGCTTAGCCGCGCCAGCATGCCTTCCGGCAACGCGCGCCCCTGATCCACGGCTTCCACGGCCGCGCGGAAGTTCTTAACCACCTGCGCCACGTAAGAACGCGAGCGCTGGCGGCCTTCGATTTTCAGAGCGGTCACACCGGCCTTGGCCAATTGCGGAATCAAATGTTCTGCGTTCAGGCTCACGGGGTCTTCGAACAGGTGCGCGGTTTTTTCGCCCGCCGTGAAACAGCCTTTGCACAGGGTCGGGTAGGGGGCAGGTTCGTCCGCTCCAACAGCGTGAATGGTATACCCCCCCAGTTTCGCAGACAGCGCCCCTGCGTCCTCGACATAGTCGACATGGCTGGCGGGTGAACAGACACCATTCATGTTGGGCGACAGGCCAGTGGCGTAGGAGGACAGCGAACAGCGCCCCTCGGCCATGACGCAAAGCCCCCCAAAAACAAACACTTCCGTCTCGATCTCGGTTTCCTTGTTGATCGCCGCGATCTCTGGCACCGACAATACTCTGGGCAGCACCACCCGTTTTACGCCAAACTCGGCGCCATAGAAATTGATGATATCCGCATTTGCGGCGGCAGCCTGAACCGACAGGTGGCGGCGCAGGTTTGGGTGGTTGCCAGCGGCATAGGCCAACAGCCCGAGATCAGCCAGGATCACCGCATCCGCACCGGCAGTTTCGGCGTCCGCTACAGCGGCGTGCCACAGGCTTTCGTCGCCAGCGCGGGGATAGGTGTTGATCGCCACCAACACCTTGGCCCCTCGCGCATGGGCAAAAGCGATGCCCTCGGCCATTTCCGCGCGGGAAAAATTCAGGCCGGGAAAGTTTCGCGCGTTGGTTTCATCTGCAAAACCACAATAAATCGTGTGTGCGCCCGCTTTCACAGCAGCGCGCAACGCGGCGGGGGTGCCTGCCGGGCAGACAATTTCCATTACCACAAAAAATCCTCCTCGTGGCGTGTGAGCGCGACGCCGGTGCGGCGTTCGGCCAATTCAATCAGTTTGTGCAGAGGCTGTGCAAAGGGGCCTGAAAGGGCTTCGACCTCGGCCGACAGATCCAGTTCCGCGTCGTCCACAGCGTTGCGCAGCGCAAGCGCCGCCGCCGTATCGCCTTCAATCACCAGATCACGTGAGAAAAACAGGGCATCCCCGTCATAAGCCCCGTGAACCAACCCGATCAGCGCCGCCAGTGGCCCGGCGATCCGGGCATCTGCGGCGGGCGGGTGTCTGTGCAGTGATACCTTGGGATGCCCCCCACGCGGCTCAAGACACAAGGTCACCGGAAGATCTGTCGGATCCAACAGAAAGCAGGCGTGATCATGCGCGCCAAGACGGCGGAACATTGCAGCATTCTGCTTTGCCATGTTTTGCGTCAGCCGCGTCAGCGCCAAGGACACCGGGGCCAAGGGCAAATAGCGCAAAGTGCGGGCAAGCAGTGAGGGAAAGCGCGGGATTGTCAAAGCGTCTTGGTGTTCCAAAAACAGGGACTCGTCTTGTTGAGAGGCGCGCGTCTGCCCCGAGTTCTAATCCCCCTTGCGGACCCGCAACTTGACCTTGGTCAAGCAGGCCCCGGCATTTGGGTGTTAGAGCCGCATTGACCCAAAAAATGAGGACGCCCATGCGCGACCTTCCCGTTTTTCCCGATCTCCGAGCCTTCCTAGGGTGGTGCGACACGCGTGGCGATCTGGCAACGATCAATGACCCCGTGTCGCTGAAACACGCGATGACGGCGGTCCATCGTCAGGTCTTGGAACGCGCAGGGCCGGTCCTGAAGTTCGCCAACCCTGTTGACGGTGAAGCAAATGGCGCGCCCATTCCCGTCATCGCTAACCTGTTTGGGACATCGGAACGCGTCTGTGCGGGTCTTGGCATGGCCCCGGAAAATCTGGATGACCTGGGGGCTTTCCTGGCGTCTCTGCGCGCACCGGAACCGCCCGAAGGGGCCAAGGACGTGCTCTCACGCTGGCCGATGCTCAAGGCAGCGCTCGCCACGCGCCCAAAGGTCGTGAAACGTGCCGCGAGCCAGTCTGAGTGCTTTGAGGGCGCAGATGTCGACCTCGGGCGCATCCCTGTGCAGACCCACTGGCCGGGGGACGCCGGACCGCTGATCACCTGGCCGGTCGTGTTGACCCGCCATCATGGCTCAGACGCAGGCGCGGTCAACCATTACAATGCAGGCGTCTACCGGGCGCAAGTTATAGGCCGTGACCGTCTGATCATGCGCTGGCTCGAACATCGCGGCGGCGCGGCCCATATGCGGTCGTGGCATAAGGCGGGTGAGCCGATGCCTGTGGCCATTGCTTTGGGAGCGGATCCGGCAACCCTACTCTCTGCCGCACTTCCGCTGCCGGAAACGATCTCGGAACTCACCTTTGCCGGGGCCCTCGCCGGGCAACGCCCGCGCGTTGTGGCAGCCAAATCCGTGCCCATGATGGTGCCCGCCAACGCCGAGATCATCATCGAAGGATGGGTCCATCCCGGCGACGTGGCCCCCGAAGGGCCGTTTGGCGATCACACCGGATACTACAACGCGGTCGAAGATTTTCCGGTCATGCGGGTCTCGGCCATAACGCACCGCAAGGACCCACTCTATCTGTCCACCTTTACCGGGCGCCCACCCGATGAACCCTCTGTCATCGGAGAGGTGTTTAACCGCCTCAGCCTGCCGGTTATCAAGGCGCAGATCCCCGAAATCCGCGACCTCTGGCTTCCTCCCGCGGCCTGCAGCTATCGAATGGCGGTGATCTCGATCGACAAAAGCTATCCGGGTCAGGCACGGCGGGTGATGATGGGACTCTGGGGGATGCTGCCGCAGTTCAGCTATACCAAGATGATCGTTGTTGTGGACGATGACATCAACCCGCGAAACTGGGATGACATCGCCTGGGCATTGGCCACGCGTATGGACCCGGCCCGAGACGTCATGCTGCTCGACCGCACCCCCATGGACTATCTCGATTTTGCCTCGCCCGAGGCCGGTCTCGCCGGTAAAATCGGCATTGATGCCACCAACAAGATTGGATCAGAAACAACCCGGGAATGGGGAGAGGTCATGCAGACCGCCCCCGCCGACACGGCCTTTGCTGCCGATCTGATTGCGCGCTGCCTGCCAGGGTTAAGCCCATGACCTCACGTGTTGTTCTTGGTGTTGCCGGTGCTTCTGGCGCGGCCTTGGCCCTTGCCACCGCCCGGTGCCTGCGTTCGCTCGAGGCCGAGGTTGATCTCGTGGTCAGCAAGGCCGCCATTCGCACCTTGTCCGAGGAATGCGAGGATGGCGCCTATGCGACCTTGCGCAAACTCGCGACCCGTGAACACGACATCGCAAATATCGGCGCTGCCATCGCCTCTGGTTCAGTGCCGGTTGCGGGTATGATCGTCGCGCCCTGTTCCATGCGCAGCCTCGCGGCGATTGCCCATGGGCTCGACGACAACCTCCTGACGCGAGCGGCTGGTGTGCAGCTGAAAGAACGGCGCAAACTGGTGCTGATGACCCGCGAAGCCCCCCTGACGCTTGCCCATTTACGCAATATGACCGCCGTGACCGAGATGGGCGGAATCATTTTGCCGCCTGTGCCCGCCTTTTACCTGAAACCCCGGAATCTCGATTCCGTGGTTGCAGAAATCGCCGCCCGAGCCGTTAACCTGTTGGGTTTTTCCTCCCCCATTGGTGAAGCGTGGAGCGAGAATTTGTAAGCAATTTGAAAGCCTTGCAAAAAACCTTCTGAAACACTCAGAAACCCTCTCGCCGCTTAACAATAGTCAAGTCGTTCCTGCTCTCACCTCATTAAACCTTTGGACATACTGCAACCTCGGAGTCGCGTATGCCCGTCCAACGGACACCCCGATCACAAAGTAAGAGGAATGCGCATCTGCGCAAACCTCTGTTGCGTCACTTTGCGGGGATCATGGCCGTCCTGTCGTTGATGTTCCAATTGCTGGCTCCGTCCCTTGCCAGCGCATCACAAGGCGACTGGATCGAGATCTGTTCGGAATACGGGACAATTCTGAAGCAGGTGGACCTGTCCAAAGGAGAGCGCCCCCCAGCCTCAGGGCATACCGAGTGCGAGGATTGTACGTTTTGCGCGTTTGCTGCGCCAATGAGCCCGCCCATCGGGCCGGAATTCGACCTGCCCAATGCGTCTTTGGGTACGGGTGTCCGGTGGGCGGAGCTGATTTTTGTGCGTGAACTGCGCCATCAGTGGCCCGCAAGCCGGGGACCCCCGGTCTGGCCCCAAGATAAACATGCGATGCGCGGATCTCGCGCGTCTACAGCGTTAACCTATATTCAAGGAGGTGCGCTGTGAACGCAAAGCGCGCAATCTTTTCCTGGCTGAGTGCAGTGGTTTTCATCCTCGCGGCAATTGTCGCCGCAGAGACACGTGCAGACAGCCTTGCCAGTTTCCTTCAAGACCTCGAACCTTCCGAGTTGGCCCCGGGCGCAGATGCCTTTGGGCCGGTGCGCGACGACGTCAAAGTCGCGCCTGTGCTCAAGGGCGGTGATACCGTTGCCTGGGCCTTCCTGACCTCAGATTTTGTCGGCACCACAGGCTATTCCGGCAAACCGATCCATGTGGTTGCGGCGATTGACGCGGATGCGATCCTGACCGGCGTTCGGCTGGTCAAACACTCAGAACCCATTGTTCTGATCGGCATTCCCAATTCCAAAATGGTCGCGCTGACCGAAAGCTACGCAGGCCTCGACCTAAAGATCGAAGCCGCGACCGGCGGCGAAGGTCACGATCTCGATATCATCTCTGGCGCAACCGTGACCATCATGGTGATCGACGACAGCCTTGTTCGTGGCGGCATCAAGGTCAGCCGCGCGCTGGGCCTCGGGGGCCTGTCACCTGTACAAACCGGTCCGAAACGCGAAGTCGATATGGCCATCGACACGATCAAGGATTGGGAAACTCTGGCCGGAGACGGGTCCATCCGCCGCATGACGCTGGACGTTGGCCAGGTGAACGATGCCTTCGCCGAAACCGGGGATGCTCGCGCCATCGCCCGCCCTGAGCGGGGAGAGCCGGGTGACACCTTTATCGATATGCATATGGCGCTTGTCTCGGTGCCCTCCATCGGCCGCTCGCTTCTGGGCGATGCAGAATATGAAAACCTTGTCGAATGGCTGGAACCGGGCGAACAGGCAATCCTCGTTCTGGGGCGTGGCGCCTATAGTTTCAAGGGCTCCGGCTATGTCCGCGGCGGTATCTTCGACCGTATCCAGCTGATCCAGGGCGACAACAGCGTGCGCTACTTCGACAAGGATCAGCGCCGCCTTGGTATCGTCGCCGCCGAAGGTGCCCCGTCATTTTCCGAACTGGACCTGTTCCGGATCAAGGCCGATACCGAGTTTGACCCCGCCGAACCCTTCCGCCTGCAGCTTCTCGTACAGCGCGCTGTTGGCGCCCTGGACCGTGTCTTCCTGACCTGGGATCTTGGCTACAAACTGCCCGAGAAGTACCTGCTGCCCATGCAGCCGGTCAGTGTCGTCGACGACGCCACCAGCGAAGCCGCCGCCAAATCGGCCCTGTGGAAACGTATCTGGAAAGACAAAACCGTCGAGATCGGCGTGCTGGGCGGCATGCTGCTGCTGCTGACCGGCGTGTTCTTCTTCCAGTTCCACGCCACGGCCAATCCGCGCACCTTCTACTGGTTCCGCGTCGGTTTCCTGACCATGTCGCTGTTCTTCCTCGGCTGGTACACCAATGCGCAGCTCTCGGTCGTGAACCTGATGGCGCTGGCAGGGTCCTTGCGCTCGGGTTTCAGCTGGGATGCCTTCCTGATGGATCCTCTGGTCTTTATCCAGTGGTTTGCCATCGCTGCCGCTCTCCTGTTCTGGGGTCGTGGTGCGTACTGCGGCTGGCTCTGCCCCTTTGGCGCGCTGCAAGAGTTGCTGAACAAGGTCGCGCGCGCCCTCAAAGTGCCGCAGTGGACCTTGCCTTGGGGTCTGCACGAACGCTTGTGGCCACTGAAGTACATGATCTTCCTCGGGCTGTTCGGTCTCTCGATGGTGTCGATCCCACTGGCCGAAACCTATGCTGAAATCGAACCATTCAAAACAGCGATCATCCTCAAGTTCGTGCGCGAGTGGCCCTTCGTGGTCTTTGCCGTGATCCTCTTGCTGGCAGGCCTCTTCATTGAGCGTTTCTACTGCCGCTACCTTTGCCCGCTTGGCGCAGCCCTGGCGATCCCGGCGCGTATCCGTATGTTCGACTGGCTGCGTCGCTACAAGGAATGCGGCAGCCCCTGTCAGACCTGTGCCAACGAGTGCCCGGTTCAGGCGATCCACCCCACGGGTGAGATCAACCCCAATGAATGCGTAAACTGTCTGCACTGTCAGGTTCTCTATCAGTCAGACACCAAATGTCCGGTCGTCATCCGCCAACTCAAGCGGCGGGAGAAAACCGGCTCGGCGGACATCAAGATACCGTCCAAAGCTCCGCCGAAAAACCACCCGAACTCCAAAACTTCAACGGCTTCTTAAAGGAGGAAACCATGACAGATGAAACCAAAAAAGGCCTGTCCATGACACGCAGAGGCGTGCTCGGGACTGCAGCAACCGGGGCCATCGCGGCCACGGCAGGTGTTGGCTCGACCATGATGGGCGCAACCCAGGCGCAAGCCTCAGGCAAATTCGCCCTCGAACCAGGTGAACTGGACGAGTATTACGGCTTCTGGTCGTCGGGCCAGACCGGTGAACTTCGTATCCTCGGCGTGCCGTCCATGCGCGAGTTTATGCGGATCCCCGTGTTCAACCGTTGTTCGGCAACCGGTTGGGGTCAAACCAACGAGTCGCTGAAAATTCTGACCGAAAACCTGCTGCCCGAGACCAAAGAGTTCCTCGCGGCAAACGGCAAGGTCACCTATGACAACGGCGACCTGCACCACCCACACATGTCGTTCACAGATGGTACCTACGACGGTCGCTTCCTGTTCATGAACGACAAGGCCAACACCCGTGTTGCCCGTGTGCGTTGTGACGTGATGAAGTGCGACAAGATCATCGAGATCCCCAACGCGCACGACATCCACGGCCTGCGTCCGCAGAAGTTCCCGCGCACCGGTTATGTCTTTGCCAACGGTGAGCACGAAGCGCCGCTGGTCAATGACGGTTCGGTTCTGGATGATCCGTCGCAATATGTGAACATCTTCACCGCGATTGACGGCGACACCATGGAAGTTGCATGGCAGGTGATCGTGTCGGGCAACCTCGACAACACCGACTGTGACTATCAGGGCAACTACGCCTTCTCGACCTCGTACAACTCGGAAATGGGTGTGAACCTCTCCGAGATGACCGAGAACGAGGTGGACCACGTTGTGGTGTTCGACCTGAAAGCCATCGAGGCCGCAGTGGCCGCTGGCAACTATCAAGAGCTCAAGGGCGTCAAAGTTGTCGATGGTCGCAAAGGTTCGGACCTGAATGTCACCAAGTACATCCCGATCCCCAACTCGCCACACGGTGTGAACGCTTGCCCCGACAAGAAACACATCATGATCAACGGCAAGCTGTCGCCCACCGTTTCGGTGATCGACGTGACCAAGCTGCCTGACGTCTTTGGGGGTGCTGATCCGCGCTCGGCCGTTGTTGCCGAACCGCAGCTGGGCCTTGGCCCGCTCCACACCGCGTTCGACAACCGTGGCCATGCCTATACCACGCTGTTCCTCGACAGCCAGGTTGTGAAATGGGACATCGCCAAAGCGATCGAAGCTTATGGTGGTGCCGACGTTGATCCGATCGTTGACAAGGTCGACGTTCAGTATCAGCCGGGTCACAACTCGACCTCGATGGGTGAAACCGCAGAGGCAGACGGCAAGTGGCTGATTTCGATGAACAAGTTCTCGAAAGACCGCTTCCTGAACGTGGGTCCGCTGAAACCGGAAAACGAGCAGCTGATCGATATCTCGGGTGACAAGATGGTCGTGGTCCACGACGGTCCGACATTTGCCGAGCCCCACGACTCGATCATCGTTCACCGGTCCAAAGTGTCACCGGCGGAAACCTGGCAGCGTAACGACCCGATGTGGGCCGATGCACGCGCCCAGGCCGAGGCCGATGGCGTTGATCTGGACGACTATCAGGACACCATCATCCGTGATGGCAACAAGGTGCGCGTCTACATGTCGAGCCAGGCACCGAGCTTCTCGCTTGAGCAGTTCACCGTCCAGCAAGGCGACGAGGTCACCGTCATTGTCACCAACCTGGATGACATCGACGACCTGACCCACGGCTTCTGCATGGCGAACTTTGGTGTCGCAATGGAGATCGGGCCGCAGGCAACTGCCTCGGTCACCTTCATTGCCGAACGTCCCGGTGTACATTGGTACTATTGCCAGTGGTTCTGCCACGCGCTGCACATGGAAATGCGCGGCCGTATGCTGGTCGAGCCCCGCGCGTAAAGGAAGTCTCATGAAACGGTTCCTGTCCCTCCTGCTGATCTTTTCTGCTGCCTCTCTCCATGCGGCGGAATGGGACGTGCCGGTGCGGGCAGGGGCCATTTCTGAAACACTGGCCCAGGCGGCGGATGGAGACACCCTTCGCCTGGGTTCTGGCACCTACTTTGAAAATGTGGTGCTGGATCGTCCCGTGATCCTTGACGGACAGGGACATGCCACCATCGACGCCCAAGGCGCAGGTACGGTTGTCACCGTGACCAGCCCCGGCGCTGTCGTGCAAGGGCTCACCGTGATCGGGTCGGGGTCATCCCACGATACGATCGACAGCGGTATCAAACTCACCAAAACCGCGACGGGCGCGCAGGCGCTCGACAACGTGGTGTTGGGCAATCTTTATGGCATCGACATTCACGGGGCCAAGGAGTCAACGGTTGCGGGCAATCGCATCGAAGGCCGACTGGATCACCGCATGAACGACCGCGGCAACGGCGTCTATGTTTGGAATGCCCCCGGTGCTGTCGTTCAGGGCAATGACGTCCGCTATGGCCGTGACGGCATATTCGTCAATTCCAGCCGCAAGAACATCTTCCGCGACAACGTCTTTCGCGAGCTGCGCTTTGCGGTGCACTTCATGTACGCCAATGGCTCGACCGTCTCGGGCAATGTCTCGATCGGCAACGACCTTGGCTATGCCATCATGTTCACCAAGAACGTCGCAGTGCTGAACAACGTCTCAATCGACGACCGCGAACATGGCATCGCCTTCAACTACACCAACAGCTCGGACATCCGGGACAACTACGTCCGCAGCGCGCAGCAGAAATGCGCCTTCCTCTACAACAGTCACAAGAATGATTTCTCCGGCAACTGGTTCGAAGGATGCGGTATCGGCATCCACTTTACCGGATCGGACCGGAACCGCATCGTCGGCAACAGCTTCATCGCCAACCGCACCCAGGTCAAACTGGTCACCACAAACTGGTACGAGTGGTCCGAGGACGGTGAAGGCAACTTTTACAGCGACAATGCCGCCTATGACGTGAATGGCGACGGCATCTCGGATGCCCCCTACAGACCCAATGACAGCATGGATCACGTGCTGTGGACACAGCCCTCCGCAAAACTCTTGCTCGGTTCACCCGCCGTGCAGCTGGTGCGCTGGTCCCAATCTGCCTTTCCGGCGCTTCTGCCGGGGGGCGTGATCGACTCTCACCCCCTCATGAAACCCGTCAAACCTGACGTGAACGGAAAGGTTCAACATGACGGATAACATCCTCAAAATAGAAGGTCTGTGCAAAGACCGCGGCAAAACCCGCGTCCTGCACGACGTCTCGCTGACCGTTTCCCCGGGCGAGCGCGTGGCCCTTCTGGGCCACAATGGCGCGGGGAAATCCACTCTTATCAAGATCGTGCTGGGACTGACGCCCGCAAATGGCGGTCAGATTGCTGTCGCAGGCCACAAACCCGGAACCGGTGCGGCGCGCAGCGCAACGGCCTTTCTGCCAGAAGCCGTCAGCTTTCACCCGGCCTTGACGGGCCGCGAGCAGCTCAACCTCTTTGCCCGCCTCTCTGGCGAAAAGGCCGACATTCCCGGCCTGCTGGACCGCGTTGGCCTTGCCGACGCTCTGGACCGCCGCATCGGCACTTATTCCAAAGGCATGCGCCAACGCCTCGGCCTCGCGCAGGTACTGCTGGGCAAACCCAGGGTCGCGCTTCTCGACGAGCCCACCAGCGGCCTTGACCCGATTTCGCGGCAAGACCTCTACGCCATCATCGACGAACTGGCCGCCAGCGGCTGTGCCGTGCTGATCGCCAGCCACGCCCTGACCGAGGTCGAAGCCCGCACCGACCGCATCGCCATCATGCGCAAAGGTCATCTGGTCGCGAACAACACGCTCGAAGGTCTCAGCGCTCAGGCCGGTCTCAAGACCCGCCTGCGCATCCGTGCCACCCAGAACGCCGATGACATCGCCAGCCAGATTGGCGGCACCCGCATCAACGGCGCGTCCGTCGAAATCCTCTGCAGCGCTGATCAGAAAATGGCCGAGCTGCGTCGCATCACCGCGCTGGGCGAGGCCGTGGCCGACCTTGAGATCACCCCACCACGGTTGGATGATCTCTATCGCCACTACGCGAAGGAGGTGAAACAATGACCCGCTTTCTCGCCATCGCTCGCGCCGAAATGCGCATTCTCCAGCGCAATCGCTGGCTCTTTATGGCCACGCTCATCATGGTGCTTTTTGCGCTCGCCCTGACATTTGCAGGCAGCGCGCCCACCGGATCGCTGGGCGTTGACATGCTCACTGTCTCGGTTGCCTCGATGACCACGCTGTCGGTTTACCTCGCACCGCTGTTGGCTCTGATGATCTCGTTTGACGCCGTGGCCGGCGAGACCGACCGGGGCAGCCTGGGCCTGCTTTTGTCCTATCCGGCAGGCCGGGGCGAAATCCTTCTTGGAAAATTCGCGGCCCACCTTGCGGCATTGGCCTTTGCCATGCTGATCGGCTTTGGCTGTGCCGGGGCCGTGGCCGCATGGTTCGGCGGCGCAGGCCCCGAGAGCCTTGTTGCGCTCGCCCGCCTGATCGCCACCTCGATCCTGTTGGGGGCGGTCTTTCTGACCCTTGGCTACCTTGTCTCATCGCTTGCCCGCTCCACCACGGCTGCGGCGGGCATGAGCGCCGGTCTCTGGCTGATCTTTGTTGTGCTCTATGACCTTGGCCTTCTTGGCGCTGTTGTCGTGGATGCAGGCGGCACCTTTACCCGCCACGTGTTCCCATGGGTCATGGTGGCCAACCCGGCGGATGCCTTCCGTCTCTGGAACATCGCCGCCTCGGAAAGCGTTGCGCTCACCTCGGGCATGACCGGCGCTGCGCAAGCCCTGCCGGTGTGGGCCGCGCCCTTGTCGCTGGCGATCTGGCCGCTGATCGGCTTTGCCGCCGCCCGCATGGCCTTTCGGAGGGTCGAACCATGAGAGCCCTCCTGATCGCAGCCCTCGCGCTGGGTCTTGCCGCCTGCAAGGAAGAGGTGGCCGAGGCCCCACCCGCGCCTGTGGACCTGACCGAAGAGGCGCTCAGCTACTTCTGCCAGATGAACATCGCGGACCATGGCGGCCCCAAAGGTCAGATCCATCTCCAGGGCATGCCCACTCCGATCTTTTTTGCCCAGGTGCGCGACATGGTGGCCTATCTCAAAAGCCCCGAGCGTGATGCCGAAATCACCGCCATCTACGTGAGTGACATGGGCGCAGCCCAAAGCTGGGAAACGCCCGGCATCTCCAACTGGATTCTCGCCAATGACGCGCAATTTGTCGTCGGCGCTCCGGTGGCGGGCGGCATGGGCGCGCCCGAGATCGTGCCCTTTGCCGCGCCTTCAGACGCCGACAGCTTCATTGCGCAATACGGCGGGCAGGCCATGACATTGAATGACATTCCCGATGACGCCGCAATCGGTGCCGTCGATCTCGAATTGAAACTGGAGACACCTTCATGACCACTCTGACCCGGCGCCGTTTTCTCAGCATCTCTGCGGCCTGCGTTGCAACGCCCACGCTGGCGGCGTCCTTGCCCATGGCGACATGGCGTGGCCGGGCGATGGGGGCGGTCGTGTCGATGCAGCTGGCGGGTCTTGACGCCGAGGCCGCAGCGCCGGTCTTTGCCGCTGTCGAGGATGAGCTTCTTCGCCTCGAAAACATCTTCTCGCTCTACCGCACGGACTCACAGATCAGCCGTCTCAACCGTGATGGTCGCCTCACCGCGCCCGCCCCGGAATTGCTGCAGGTCCTGTCCCTTTCGGATCGTCTACACAATGCCAGCGCAGGCGCCTTTGATCCCACGGTGCAACCGCTCTGGATGGCCTTGGCCCAAGGCAAGGACAGCGCCGCCGTTGACGCCGCGCGTGGGCTGGTTGGCTGGGACGATGTTCACTTTGACACCGCTACGGTCCGCCTGCGTCATCCGGGGCAGGCGCTCACGCTCAATGGCATCGCCCAAGGCTACATCACCGACCGCATCGCGGCGCTGCTCAAGAGCCACGGGCTTCGGGATGTGCTGCTGGACATGGGCGAAATCGCCGCCCTTGGCAAACGTGACCATAGCACCGATTGGTCGGTTGGAGTTGCCGATACCGACGGCTCCGTCGTCAAACGTCTGCGCCTCAGGAACCGCGCCCTGGCCACATCGGCCCCGCTTGGCACGCCCATGACCGGAACCGGTCACATTCTGGGCCCCAAAGGGCAGGGGACAACACAAAACCTCGTCTCTGTTTCGGCCCCACAGGCTGCCATCGCCGATGGCCTCTCAACCGCACTTTGCCTGATGTCCCCCGAGGCAGGTCAGCAGCTGGTCGCAGGGTTCCCCGACGCAAGCATCGAGGTTCTCGCCTAAGAGATTCGCAGGCACCGCATTCACCCAAACCACTCACGGCTGAACCCGCACCCCAACCAATGGGGTGCGGGTTTTTGAATGTTATCAAATGCCTGTCCCGGATCTTCTGCACCTGCACGGCATGGCGTTGACAGGAGGGTCTTACCGTTCCTAATCTTGACTGGTCGATCAATCAGTTTCTTGGATTCCATGCCCAAACGCACCTCCTCCGCCCGGCAGGCTCCCGCCGAAAGCCGCTTTGACGCGATCCTTGACGCGGCCGAGCGGGTGTTCGCAGCCTCCGGCTATGATGGCGCGTCCATGCGGGAAATCTCGCTTCAGGCAGGCGTGGCGCAGGGGTTGATCCACTACCATTTCCAAAACAAGGCGCAGCTTTTCGAGAGCATGGTCAAACGCCGCTCCAGCCACATCAACGGAGCGCGCGCCGATAGCCTTGATGCGCTTTTTGCGGCTGAAACGCCCCCCGCGCTGGAAGACATCGTTGAGTCCCTCTTTCGCCCCCCGCTTGCGTTTGGCCGTGACGAGGGCACCGATACCGGACCCTATGCGCGCCTTCTTGCCTCGGTGGCAAACTCTGCTGATGAGCGCGACAAGGCACTTACCTCGAAATACTACGACCCCATTGCCCTCAAATACATCGACGCACTGCAACAGGTACAGCCCGGGCTCAGTCGTGCAGACGCGGTCTGGGCCTACATGTTCGCCATCGGGGTTGGGATCTCGATGATGGCGCAGACCGGGCGTACCAACCGCCTGTCTGACGGCGCATGTGATGATGGAAATACCGAGACAATGCTCGCGCGCATCGTCCCGTTTGTCTGTGGAGGAATACGGGCGCTGAAAGCGTGAGCGCCGATCAAGAAACCCTAGGGAGGAAAACAATGAAACATGTAGTAACCAAAGGCCTCATGGCCGCCGCCATCGCGGTCAGCGGCTTTGTCGCGGCACCGGTCAGGGCCGACGACATGACCGTCACCATCGTCGCCGGCCACCCGCCGGTCTTTCGCTGGGTGAAACACGCCAGCCAGACCTTTATCCCGGCGGTCAACGCTGCGCTCGA
This sequence comes from Shimia sediminis, assembly GCF_003990645.1. GTDB lineage: Bacteria > Pseudomonadota > Alphaproteobacteria > Rhodobacterales > Rhodobacteraceae > Shimia > Shimia sediminis. Next base: position 218,658 of record NZ_RYZK01000004.1, on the reverse strand, counting down.
GGGCACCGGCCACAGCATCACCTGGTCCGAGCAATACGGCGGCTCGCTTGCCAAGGTCGGCGAAGAACTGGAAGCCGTGGAAGAGGGCCTGGCCGAGATCGGCCTTGTCTCATCGCTGTTTGACCCGGCCAAGCTCGCGCCGCAGAACGTCACCTATTTCACACCTTTCGTGATCTCGGATTCCACGGTTGTCAGCGAATGGATGGACAAGCTGCAAAGCTCCAACGCCGATATGAAAGCCGCCTGGGAGGCCAATGGGCTGGAATACCTCGGCGGCGCCATCGGCATTGACGACTACCTCTTGATGACCAACTTCCCGGTGAATTCCATCGCCGACCTCGAGGGCCGCAAGATCGGCGCGCCGGGACCGGCGGTGAACTGGCTCAAAGGCACCGGCGCGGTGGGTGTCTCGGGCAACCTCACCACCTATTACAACGAGATCAAGACCGGCGTGTATGACGGCGTGATCGTCTTTGCCAGCGCGGCACTGCCCGGCAAACTGCACGAAGTTGCCCCCTATATCACCAAGGTCGGCTTCGGCGCGCAATATGCCGGTGGCTTCGCCGCCAACAAGGATTGGTTCGACGGGCTCGACCCCGCCGTGCAACAGGCTCTGCGTGACGCAGCCGCGGCAGATCGCGTGGCCTACCACGCCGATCTGGATGCCTCCGTCGCCAAGTTCCTTGGGATCATGACCTCGCAAGGGGCCACCGTGACCGAGGTTGATGATGCCTTCCGTCAACAGTGGGCGTCGGGCATGGACAACGTCGCCAGGGTCTGGGCCGACAAGCTGGACGCCTCGGGCGTCAACGGCAGCGCTGTGCTCAAGGATTATATGGACACCATGCGCGCCGCCGGTGCGACCCCGGTCCGCAACTGGGATCAGGAATGATCTTCTCGGGGCGCGCTTCGGCATGAAACGCGCCCCGAGCTTCAAGGAAACACAAGAGCAGAGCCCATGGCGCATTCCCAAGACACCGGCCCAGCCCCGGCACTTCCCGGCTGGTTTCTGCTCTTGCAGCAGGGGGTCGACGGCATCACCGTCGCGCTGAACGTTGCAGGCACGATCCTGATCTTTCTGGTGATGCTGCTGGTGAACTTTGACGTCATTGGCCGCAACTTCTTTGCCAGTCCCATCTCCGGCGTGCCCGAAATGGTCTCAATGTCCATCGTTGCCATTGTCTTCCTGCAAATCGCCCAGGCCTTTCGCAAGGGCCGCCTGACCCGGACCGAGGCGGTTCTGGGCTTTGTCGAAAAACGCGCGCCCCGTCTGCGTCTGGTGATGGACATCATCTTTGCACTGGGTTCGGCCCTGCTGATCTGGCAACTCTACGCTGCCTCGCAACCGCTTTTCGTCAAGGCCTGGGTGCGCGGCACGTTCGAGGGCACCGTGGGCGATTTCACAGCACCTGTCTGGCCCGTGAAGCTCATCATCCTGATCGGCTGTATCGCGCTCCTCGTGCAACTTGTCATGTTCGCCGCCTCCGCTGCCTTGCGGCTTGTCGCAGGGCAGGGGGCACGCCCATGACCCCGTTCGAGATCGGCCTGACGTCCTTTGGCGTGATGATCCTCATGGTCTACATGGGCTTTTGGGTGCCTTTCGCGCTGATGCTGTCGTCCTTTGGTGGCGTCTGGCTCATCAAAGGCTCACCAATCCTTGCCGGGAAACTGCTCGCACTCGCCGCCAGCAAGACCATCTCAAGCTACTTCTTTGGTGTCGTGCCGCTGTTTGTGCTGATGGGGTACATCGTGTCCGTCTCTGGCATGGGGCGCGACGCGTTCGATGTCGCCAACCACCTGTTCCGACGGCTCAAAGGCGGCTTGGGCATCGGCACGGTCGGGGCCAATGCCATCTTTGCCGCAATCACCGGCATTTCGATTGCCTCCGCCGCCGTCTTCACCCGGATCGCCGTGCCCGAGATGATGCGCCACGGCTATTCGGCGCGGTTTTCCGTGGGGGTTGTGGCCGGCTCTTCTGTGCTGGGCATGCTGATCCCACCGTCACTTTTGCTGATCCTCTACGGCCTGCTGACCGAACAATCCGTCGGTGACCTCTTCATCGCCGGGGTGCTGCCCGGTCTGACCCTCGCGTTCCTCTTCGGCGGAGGCATCTGGCTCACGGCGCACCTCAACCCCGGCGCCTTGGGCTCGGCGCAGGATGCCGACGACATTCCCCCCCTCACGGGCCGTGAACTGGCGCAAAAGGGCCTGCCACTCGGGCTGTTGATCGGGCTTGTGCTTGGCGGCCTCTATGCCGGGTTCTTTACCCCCATCGAAGCGGGCGCCGTCGGCTGCCTGGGTGCCATCCTCATCGGTCTTGCCCGCCGCTCCCTGTCGCTCCGGGACTTCTGGGAGGTGCTGAACGACACCGGCCTCGTCACCGCCTCGATCTGCTTCCTGATCATCGCGGCGCAGATGTATTCGCGCATGTTGGCGCTCTCCGGTGTGCCCGCCGAATTCGGCAGCTTTGTCGCCACGGCGGACATCGGCTATTGGGGGGTGATCCTCGCCTATGTCGCGCTGGTCATCGTGATGGGCACCATCCTCGATTCCTCGTCGATCATGCTGATCCTCGTGCCGCTGATGCTGCCGGTGCTTGCCACCATGCAGGTCGACCTGATCTGGTTCGGCATCGTCACCATTATCGCTGTCGAGATCGGCCTGCTCACACCGCCCTTCGGCATTTCCGTCTTTGTCATCAAATCCGCGCTGGATGACCCCGAGATCACTCTCGGAGACATCTTCCGGGGTGCTGCCCCCTTTGCGCTCTTGATGCTTGTCCTACTCGGCCTTGTCCTGGCCTTCCCGCAACTCGCCACCGCGCTCATCTAGAATAAAGGAGCCCGCCCATGCCCCGCCGCTATGTCGATCTCTCGGTCCCACTGGAATCCGGCATCGTCAGCGATCCACCGATCATGCTGCCCCAGATCACCTATATGACCCACGAGCAGACCGCCGAACAGGTCATGTCCTTCTTTCCGGGCCTCCAGAAAGAGGACCTCCCCGGCGGCGAAGGCTGGGCCGTGGAGATGATGCAAATCGCCACCCACAACGGCACCCACCTGGACGCGCCCTATCACCACCATTCCACGATGAGCAACGGCGAACGCGCGATCACCATCGACGAGGTGCCGCTCGAGTGGTGCTTTAACCCCGGGGTCAAGCTGGATTTCCGCCACTTCGACGATGGCTATATCGTGACCCCCGGGGATGTCGAAGCGGAACTCAAACGCATCGGACATGACCTGCAACCGCTTGATATCGTTGTGGTCAACACATCCGCCGGTGAGCGGTATGGCGAGGCTGATTATCTTATCAAGGGCTGCGGCATGGGACGCGACGCCACCATGTACCTCTTAGAGCGCGGCGTGCGTGTGACCGGCACCGACGCCTGGAGCTGGGATGCCCCGTTTCCGCTCACTGCGCAGGCCTATGCCAAATCCGGCGATGCGTCGATCATCTGGGAGGGCCACCGTGCGTCCATGGAGATCGGCTATTGCCACATGGAGAAGCTGACCGCGCTGGAAACCCTGCCGGCCAGCGGCTTCGAGATTTCCTGCTTTCCCTACAAGATCAAGGGCGCCAGTGCCGGGTTCACCCGCGCCGTCGCCATATTCGAGGAGTAACCCCATGCGTCTTGGAACCGTTGAACATCAGGGCCGCGTCCGTGTTGTTGTCGCCAGCGATGATGGTCTGATCCCCATTGATGCCTTTGCCGACATGCTGGCCCTGATCGAGGCCGACCAACGCGGCCTGGACGAAACCTCCGCCGCCCTTCAGGCCCGCGCCGAGGTGCTGGCGATGGATCAGGTGACCTTTCTGCCACCCATCATGCCGGTGCAATACCGCGATTGTCTGGTGTTCGAAACGCACCTCAAGAACAGCTTTGCCGCGGCCGAGCGCATGACCGGCAGGACATATGAAATTCCACCCGTCTGGTACAACCAGCCGATCTATTACAAGGGCAACCGCATGTCCTTTGTCGGACACGAGGCGGATGTCCTCTGGCCAGATTACGCCAATTTCCTCGACATCGAACTCGAGCTGGCGATCGTCCTGGGCAAAAAGGGCAAGAACATCCGCGCCGAGGACGGGACGGACTATATCTTTGGCTATACCATTCTCAACGACGTGTCTGCCCGCGACGCCCAGATGGTGGAAATGGCTGGTCAGCTCGGCCCGGCCAAGGGCAAGGATTTCGACACCGGCAATATCCTCGGCCCCTTTATCCTCACCGCGGATGAGGTCGCGCATCCTGTCGCGCTCGACATGGAGGCACGCATCAACGGCGAACGCTGGGGCGGCGGCAATTCCGGCCAGATGCACCATGATTTTGGCGCCATTCTCGCCCATATCTCCGCCTCGGAAACACTTTATCCCGGCGAGGTGATCGGCTCGGGCACGGTGGGCACCGGCTGTGGGCTTGAGATCGGCAAACAACTGCAACCGGGCGACCGCTTTGAACTGGAGATCGAGAAAATCGGCATCCTTGCCAACCGCATCATCAAGGACACGGCATGAGCATGACCCCCGACCAGATGCCCCAGCGCGCCGTGGTGCAGTTCAACTGCACCGGTCAGGCGGTGGGCAAGATGCGCAATGAACTGGACGTGCGCATGGTGAAACCCTTCGAGGAACGTTTCACGCTGGCCAGCGACGAGGGCGCCTTTCATGGTGGTGACGCCACTGCACCGCCACCTCTCGCGCTGTTCGTGGGTGGGCTGACCGGCTGCATCATGACCCAGCTCCGGGCCTTTGCAAAACGTATGAAGGTCACGATCAGCGACCTGCAGGTCGATGTGCGCGTGCAATGGGACTGGGCCGCCAAGGACCGCGTCTACGAGACCGCGCCCAAGTCGTTTGAGATCGACATCCTGCTCGACAGCGACGATCCGCTCGAAGATCAGCTGCGCCTTGTCGAAGCGGCCAAAAAAGGCTGTTTCATCGAACAGACATTGGGCCAGCAGAACACCATCACCCACCGGCTAAAGCAGGGCGATACATGGGTGGCCGTCGACTGACCTTGCGCTTGGGGCGCATTGGCGGCACCCTTGGCCCATGAGCACCCCTGACACCAACCCGCGCTTTCGCCTGCGCCTTGTCTTTGGCCCCGAAGAATGGATGGGACCGGGCAAGGCCGAGCTTTTGGAGCATATCGAGACCACCGGCTCGATCTCGGCGGCTGGGCGCGAAATGGGCATGAGTTACAAACGTGCCTGGCAACTGGTCGACACCATGAATGCCATGTTCCGCGCGCCGCTTGTGCACAGCTCGCGGGGCGGGGCCAAGGGCGGAGGCGCGGTGCTGACCGACCTAGGCCAAGCGGTGCTTGCCGAGTACCGCGCGCTCGAAGACAAGGCCCGCGCAGCCGGAGCCGACAATATCGCGCGGCTTCAGGCCATGCTGGTCGATATTTCCGACGGGGAATAACGCTTGATTTCACCCAAAGCAAAGCGTTATATCCGGTGGGGTATTTCGACCAAAGGGCAGGGCATGATCCGCAGATGGGCCATCAAAACGGGCAGGGGCGCGGCGCTGGCGATCCTGATGCTTCTGCCTTCGGGGGGCTTTGCCGACACGCTCACCGTGTTCGCCGCCGCCAGCCTGAAAACCGCCCTCGACGCCATTGCTCCCGGCTTCACCGCCCAGACCGGCCATGACCTGCGCCTGTCGCTCGCCGGGTCCTCGACACTGGCCCGCCAGATCCAGCTCGGCGCACCTGCGGATGTGTTCATCTCGGCCAACCCCGGCTGGATGGATGCGCTGCAAAACGACGGCCTGCTGGCCCCCAACAGCCGCCGCGACCTCATCGGCAACCGCCTCGTGGTGATTGCCCCCGCCAACCGGGCCACGCCCCTCGACCTCATGCAACCGGACGTCTTTGCCGACCACCTCGAAAGCGGCCCCCTTGCCATGGCGCTGGTCACCGCCGTGCCCGCCGGTATCTACGGCAAAGAGGCGCTGCAAACCCTCGGCCACTGGCCACATATCGCTGCCAGCGTCGCCCAGACCGACAACGTCCGCGCCGCTCTCGCGCTGGTCTCGGTGGGCGAGGCGCCGCTTGGCATCGTCTATGCCTCTGACACAATCGCAGACCCTGACGTGGCCGTCGTTGCCGACATTCCACCCGAAACACACGCGCCGATCATCTACCCTGCTGCCGCCATCGCTGGCGGCAATGAACAGGCCGCTGCCGACCTGCTCAGCTACCTGCAAGCGCCGGACGCCCAGGCCATCTTTGCCGCGCAGGGTTTCCTGCCGCTTGGGAACTAACCGATGGACTGGCTCGGCCCCGAAGAATGGCAGGCAGTGGCGCTCTCGCTCAAGGTGGCGCTCTGGGCCACCCTCGCAGGCCTGCCGCTTGGCCTCTTTACCGCCTACGCACTGGCCCGGTGGGAGTTTCCCGGCAAGCAACTCGTCAACGGTCTCGTGCACCTGCCTCTGATCCTGCCGCCTGTGGTCACCGGTTATCTGCTCCTGATGACCTTTGGCACCCGCGCACCCGTGGGCGCCTTTCTGCAGGACATTGGCATCACCTTTGCCTTCCGCTGGACCGGGGCCGCGCTGGCCGCCGGTGTCATGGCCTTTCCGCTCATGGTGCGCGCCATGCGCCTGTCGATCGAGGCGGTTGACATAAAACTTGAACAGGCCGCCGCCACCCTCGGTGCCTCGCGCCTCTGGGTCTTTCTCACCGTGACCCTGCCGCTGATCCTGCCCGGCATCATCGCGGGCGGCATTCTCGCCTTTGCCAAGGCCATGGGCGAGTTCGGCGCGACGATCACCTTTGTCTCCAACATTCCCGGCCAGACCCAGACATTGCCCTCGGCGATCTACGCCTTCCTGCAGGTCCCCGGCGGCGAAAGCGCGGCGATGAAGCTGGTGCTGATCTCGGTTGCCGTCGCCATGACCGCGCTCCTGCTCTCCGAGATCTTCGCCCGCCGTCTCACCAAACGCATGGAGGGGCGCTGATGCTGTCTGTCGACCTCCACCATCCCATGCAGGGCTTTGACCTCGACGTCACCTTTGACGCGCCGCCGGGCCTCACCGTGCTGTTTGGCCGCTCCGGGTCGGGCAAGACCACGGTCATCAACGCGGTGGCGGGGCTGTTGCGTGCCAAACAGGCGCAGATCATCGTCAACGGCCAGACCCTCAGCGACACGGAAACAGGCCTCTGGCTGCCCCCGCATAAGCGCCGCCTTGGCTATGTCTTCCAAGAGGGCCGCCTGTTCCCGCACCTCACCGTGAAACAGAACCTGCGTTTCGGCCAGTGGTTTGCCCCCAAGGATGCCCCGCGCGAAGACATGGCCCGCGTGGTCGAAATGCTCGGCATCGGCCCCTTGCTGCACCGCCGTCCGGCGTCACTCTCGGGGGGCGAAAAACAACGGGCCGCTATCGGCCGTGCTCTGCTTGCCAGCCCCCGTCTGATCCTCGCTGATGAACCGCTTGCCGCGCTGGACGAGGCCCGCAAGGCCGAGATCCTGCCCTATTTCGAGCGCCTGCGCGACGAAACCGACATCCCCATCCTCTACGTCAGCCATTCCCCCGCCGAGGTCGCCCGCCTCGCGACCACACTGATCGCGCTCGACGGGGGCAGGGTGGCGCGACAGGGCCCCGCGGTCCAGGTGCTGGGGGATCCGATGTTCACCCCCGACGGCGTGCGTTCGGTCGGCGCGGTGATCGAGGCACAGGTTGCCCGCCACCACGACGACGGCCTCAGCGAACTCAGCGCAGGCGATGACAGGCTTTTCCTGCCGAACGTGGGATTGGCCTCGGGCACTCCTTTGCGGGTCCGCATCGCGGCGCAGGACGTGATGTTGTCGCTCGAAAAACCAAGCGGCATCTCTGCCCTCAACGTCCTCGCAGGCCGCATCGACCAGGTCCGCAGCGGCGAGGGTCCGGGGGCTATCGTGTCGCTGGACACCTCCGCAGGTCGCGTCCTTGCCCGCGTCACCCGCCGCTCGGTCGACGCCATGGGGCTGCAACCGGGCCTGACGGTCTATGCCGTGGTCAAAACCGTCTCGATCGCGCCGCAGGACGTGGGGGGATAGACGGCCTGTCGGGCGACGTGATTCATAAAGCCGGACCAAGCCGATGAGGTCTCGGGTATGGCCGCAGGTGCTGCCTCTGGCTCGGGTAAGATTGCAGTGACGCGAATGCCGGGGTCAGGAAGTTACCGCTTTCGGATCAGGTAGATATCCATGATCCAGCCGTGCCGCTCACGGGCCTCGGCGCGGGTCTCGACAATTCTGTCGCCCATATCCTCCAAGGGCCCTGCCATCAGTATCTGGTCGGGCATGCCGACATAGGCACCCCACCAGATGTCATAGCCCTCTCCCGGCAAACTCTGGAACGAGCATTCCCCGTCCAGCATCACCGCAACCGTGTCGACGCCCTCGGGCCAGCCATGCTCGCGCAGCCGCCGCCCGGTGGTGATCTGCACCGGTGCCCCGAGGGTATTGAGCGGGATCGCATGGGCCGCCGTCAGCATCTGCAACGACGTGATCCCCGGCACCACCCGCACGTCCACCGCGATGCCCTGCGCCTTGACCCGCTCGGCGATCCTGAGCGTGCTGTCATAAAGCGACGGATCACCCCAGACCATCAGCGCCACGTGGCCGTTCTCGGGGGCTTCTTCACGGATCAAACGCCCCCAGATCGCCCCCAGCGCGTCATGCCAGGTGTTCACCCCATCCAGATACTTCGGCGTCCCCGCATCCCGCACCGGATAGTCGAATTCGACAATCTTCGGAGTGGTCTTCAGCACATCCCGCGCGATCATCCGGCGCAGGTCGGCCAGCTCGGTCTTGTCATCCCCCTTGCGCGGCAACAGGATCACATCCGCAGCTTCAAGCACGCGGATCGCCTCGAGCGTCAGATGCTCGGGATTGCCAGAGCCGATACCAACAAGGGAAAGCCGGATCATGTTATCTCTCCGTGAAACGCTCAGGGTGCCTCGGCCAATTCGCCAAACAGGATGATGCCCGGCGCGGTGGTGATCTCTTTTGACAGCTGATCGGCAAGCGCTTCCATGGTCGTGCGTGTCAGCGTCTGGTCCGGATGGCTGACATTCTCGGCCAACAGCGCCGGGCAATCCCGCCGCAACCCCGTTTCAAACAACTTCTCCGCCAGCGCCGGAAAGGTTCTCTTGGGCATGAACAAAACCGTCGTAGCACCCGGATCAGCCAGCGATTGCAGGTGCAGATCGCCGGGCAGCGCGCCTGCCACATCATGCCCCGTCACAAACTGCACACGCCGCGCCATCAGCCTGCGGGTCAACGGAATCTGCGCCGCCGCCGCCGCCGCACTGGCCGAGGTCACACCGGGGATGATCTCGAAATCAATGCCCGCCGCGCGCAGCGCCGTGATCTCTTCTTCCAAGCGCCCAAAGATGCCGCTGTCGCCGGATTTCAACCGCACCACATGGCCGCCCTCCTGGGCATAGTCCACCAACAGGCGGCTCACATGGTCCTGCTTGGGCGACGGCCGACCGGCGCGTTTGCCCACGCCCACCAGATCGGCGTCCTTCTTGGCATGTTCCAAAATCGGCCCCGAGGACAGATCGTCAAACAGCACCGCATCGGCCTTTTTCAACCGGTCCACCGCCTTCAGCGTCAACAACTCCGGATCGCCCGGCCCGGAACTCACGAAACTGACAAAACCGCTCATGTGCTTGCCTCTGCGATCAGGTGAAAGAAGGTGCCGGTTGTGTTGCCCCGGCGCGATCCGGTTTCCGGAACCGGGTTGCCATCCGCGTCGCCGACATTGGCAAGAGGCGCGTCCGGCTCTTCCAGGATGGTGGTGTAGTGGAACTCATGACCCCGAAGCCGCGCGCGCGCCTCAAACCCCGGCATCGGCGCCAAAAGCGTCGCCTGCCGATAGCCCAGGTGGAATTTGCGTTTTTCATACGAGGTCACCAATCCCAAGAGACCGGCCATCTGGTGCTTGGTGCCATCCTTGTCGATCAGCACGTCGCCCAACGCCATGTACCCGCCGCACTCGCCATGCACGGGCCGGGTCTCGGCGTGTGTGCGCAGCCCCGCCAGATAGGTCGATGCCGCTGCCAATGTGCCCGCGTGCAACTCAGGGTATCCCCCCGGCAACCACACGAGGTCCGCATCCGCCGCCGGGGCCTCATCGGCCAGCGGAGAGAACGGCAGAATTTCCGCGCCCGCATTGCGCCAGCCGGTCAGAACATGCGGATAAGTAAAGGAAAACGCGGCATCCTGCGCCAGCGCGATACGCTGAGCAGGGGGCTTGGGCAGAGTGCCGGTCGCCGCCGGACCAGCCTTGGCCGCCGCCTTGATCGCCGCGAGATCAACATTGTCCCGCAAGAAGGTCGCGTAGCCCCAGATGGCCTCTTCCAGATCGGGGTGTTCCACCGCCTGAATAAGCCCCAGATGCCGCTCGGGCAGGGCCAGATCGCCGCGCCGGGGCAGGACGCCCAGCACCGTGATGCCAGCCTGATCCATGCCCAGCCGCGCCAGCCGCTCGTGCCGGGGCGAGGCACAGCGGTTCAGGATCACCCCCGCAAACGGCAGGTCGGGATTGTAAGAGCGGAACCCCAACGCCGTCGCCGCCGCCGATTGCGCCTGCCCGCCCACGTCGATCACCAGCACCACCGGCCAGCCCATTTTCAGGGCGGTTTCCGCCGAAGAGCCAAAGCCGCTTTCGCCCCGCGTGGCCACGCCATCAAACAGTCCCATTGACCCTTCGGCCACGATGATGTCCGCGCCTGCCGATTGCTCGGAAATGCCGCTGATCAGCCCCTCGCGCATCGCCCATGTGTCGATGTTGAACGAAGGCCGCCCTGCGGCCGCCCGGTGAAAGGCCGGATCGATGTAATCGGGGCCGGATTTGAAAGGCTGCACGTTCAGCCCATCCTCGGCCAGCGCCCGCAACAGGCCCAGCATGACCGTGGTCTTGCCGGTGCCGGACGAGGGCGCGGAAATCAGGATGCCAGGGGCTGCGGTCATGTCAACATCTCCATATTCGGGTCCAAGGCGTTTCGAAACGCCTTGCAAGCGGTTTCGAAACCGCTTGGCACCTGCCGATCAGTCATCGCCATGTCTCCAACTGGACCATGGGCTTTCGGCGGATTGCGGGCGATAGCGGCGGTCATATTCGCTTGCATAGAGGCTGCTTTCGTCGAACCCTTCGCCCGCCAGCGCAGGCCCGACGAGGATTAGCGCCGTGCGGGTGATATTCTCGGTCACATCCGTTTTCAGATGCGCCAGTGTGGTGCGAATGATCTGCTGATCCGGCCAGCTGGCGCGATAGACCACGGCCACAGGGCACTCTGCGCCATAGGCCGGGGTGAGGTCTGCGATTACGTTGTCCAGATTGCCGATCGACAGATGGATCGCCAGCGTCGCGCCGGTGGCCGCGAAATTCTTCAGCGTTTCGCCCTCGGGCATGGTCGAGGCCCGCCCCGGCGTGCGCGTCAACACCACCGATTGCGCCAGCCCCGGCAGGGTCAGCTCAGTCTCCAGCGCCGCTGCCGCCGCGGCAAAGCTCGGCACGCCGGGCGTCACGCTCACCGGGATGCCTTCGGCGCGCAGGCGCCTGATCTGTTCGCCCATGGCGGACCAGACCGACAGGTCCCCCGAATGCAGCCGCGCCACATCCTGTCCCGCCGCATGGGCCGCCTTGCATTCTGCCACGATCGCGTTGAGATCCAGAGGCGCGGTGTTGATCATCCGCGCGCCCTCTGGGCAGTGCGCCAGAATGCCTTCGGGCACCAGCGACCCGGCAAAAAGACACACCGGGCAGGACGCGATCAGGTCGCGCCCCCGCAGGGTAATCAGGTCGGCGGCACCCGGTCCGGCGCCGATGAAATGCACGGTCATACGTGTGTTCCGATAGCAATGGCACAGGTCGCCAGACGATCTGGCGACACTTGCCTGTGAGTGACAAGTTCGGCTTGTGGCCCAGCCGCCGCCAGAGCGCAAGCCTCGGCCACGCTGCCGGTGCCACGATGGGTCAGGCTGGGGCCGGATTGGGTGAAAGTATCCGTCGCCTGCATCATGTCCGCAGAGACTTCCAGCACCGGTAAGGACAACTCCTTGGCAAATCGCTGAAATGGACGGGCAAGCGCTTTGTCTGCGGGCGCGGCCAGCATTTCGATGTGATTCTGATCGGTCGCAGCGAGGGCCGCACGCAAAGACTCAACCGTGACCGCGCCGCGAAATCCGAACCCTGCGACGATCATCTCTGAACACTCCACTGCACAATGGGATAGGCCGCTTTCCAGCCCCGCTTGCGCCCCAGAGCGTTGGCCTGCGCCAGTTCGATGCGCATGAGATCGCCGCCCTTGGCCGCCTGCCAGTTGGCCAGCAGCACCTCGGCCTCCAGCGTCACCGCATTGGCCACCAGCCGTGCGCCCTTGGGCATGGCCGCCCAAACGCTCTGCAACATCTCTTCGCTGATGCCTCCGCCGATGAACACCGCATCTGGCGCATCCAGCCCTGCCAAGGCGTCCGGCGCGGCCCCGGTGACCACCTGCAACCGCTCCACGCCCAATCGCGCGGCGTTCTCGGCAATCCGGGCCGCGCGCTCAGGGTTGATTTCCACCGCTGTCGCCGCGCAAGTCGGATGCGCAAGGAGCCATTCGATGCCAATCGACCCCGAGCCCCCGCCAATATCCCATAGGTGTTCGCCGGGGCAAGGCGCCAGGGCCGACAACGTCAGCGCCCGCACAGGCCGTTTGGTGATCTGCCCGTCATTGTCAAACAGGGTGTCAGGTCGCCCCGAGGCCAACGGCAGCACCGCGCCATGCCCCGCAACCTCAAGCCCCACACAGACCGGATGCTGCACATCTTGCAACGCGTAACGCTCGGCCTGCACCCCGCGCACCCGCTCCCGTGGGCCGCCAAGCGCCTCCATCACGTGCAGCGTGGTTTCGCCAAAGCCTTCTGCAGTCAGCCAGGCGGCCAACTCGCCCACGGCGTCGCCGTCGCGCAGCGTCGCCAACAGGCGTTGCCCGGAAAACAAATGCGGCCGCAGCCGTGCCAAAGGTGCCGCGTGCAGGCCAAAGCACCGGGTCCGCTCCAACGGCCAGCCCAACACCGCCGCCGCCAGCGACATCGTCGACGGCGCAGGCAGCGCCCGCCACTCCCCCGGTTCCAGATGCCGTGCAATCACCGCGCCTGCGCCAAACCAGAACGGATCGCCCGAGGCCAGCATCACCACGCGATTGCCGCGATGGGACAACAGAACCGGAACCCCGTCCGCAAACGGCACCGGCCAGGTCACGGCCTCGGCGGTCAGACCCGGCAGCAACGCCAGATGCCGTGCCGCGCCCATGACGATTTCCGCCCGCGCCAGCGCGTCTTGGCTTGCAGGCGACAGCCCATCCGGTCCATCTTCGCCCAAACCGACAACGGTGAGCCACGGAGTTTCAGACATGGGTGCCAACCTCCTTGTTCTTGGCGGCACGACCGAAGCCAGCGCCCTTGCGCGGGCCCTCGCAGAACGCGAGGTTCAGGCCACGTTTTCCTACGCGGGCCGTGTCGATACCCCGCGCCCGCAACCGATCCCGCATCGGGTTGGCGGCTTTGGCGGTGTCGACGGGCTGGCCCGCTACTTTGCGGACCATAACATCAGCCATGTCATTGATGCCACACACCCCTTTGCCGCGCAGATGAGCTGGAATGCCTTTCATGCCTGCGCGCAGGGCGGTGTACCTCTTCTGGCCCTGACCCGCCCGCCCTGGGCGGCGCAATCTGGCGACCGCTGGCACCACGTGCCTGACATAAAGGGCGCGGTTGCCGCTCTGGATGGCCCGGCAGAGCGGATCATGCTCGCCCTTGGTCGATTGCATATGGAGGCTTTCGCCGCCCAACCCCAGCACCACTACATCCTGCGCCTCGTTGATGCGCCCAAAACGCCGCCCGCCTTGCCGCATCACACCGTGATCGTCGCGCGTGGGCCGTTCACCGTCGACGGGGACACAACGCTTTTCACCGAGCACGCCATCGACCGGGTGGTCTGCAAGAACGCCGGTGGCGCCGGGGCCGAGGCCAAGCTGCACGCCGCCCGCGCATTGCGCCTGCCGGTGGTGATGATCGACCGCCCCGAGCTGCCGGACCGGGACACCGTGGCCACGGTTGAGGGCGTGTTCGACTGGCTGTCCAAGTAACAGAGGGATGCGCCTGCCCGAGGGGGGTGCGAATGCACCCGCCTGGGGGGCGGGCGGGTGCATCCCGGATCGCAGGCGATCCGGCAGCATTTAGTCCACCACCGAGCGCGGCGTATAGACCAGCGGCGCGCCGTCGCGTTCGATGATCCGCGTCTTGGATGACCCCAGCAGAACCACCGTCCGCATGTCCGCCATATCCTCCTGCACCTCGTCCAGCGGCACGATCCGAATGCTCTGATCGGGCCGCGAGACATTGCGGGCAAAGATCATCGGACGGTTGTCGCCACAGGCCTCCTGAAGCGTTTTCAACGCCTTGCCGAACCCCTCGGGGCGCGATTTCGAGCGTGGATTGTAAAACGCCATGGCGAAATCCGCCTCGGCCGCCAGCCGCAGGCGCTTTTCGATCAGCGTCCAGGGCTTCATGTTGTCGCTCAGGTTGATGGCGCAGAAATCATGGCCCAGGGGCGCGCCACAGGCCGCCGCTGCCGCCAGCATCGCCGTGATCCCCGGCAACACGCGAATGTCCAGATTGCGCCATGCGCGCTCACCAAGCTCCACCGCTTCCAGCACCGCTGCGGCCATGGCAAAGACCCCGGGATCTCCTGATGAGACCACCACCACCCGCTTGCCCTCTGCGGCCATCTCCAGCGCATGACGCGAGCGGTCAATCTCCACGCGGTTGTCGCTGGGGTGCAGCGTCAGACCCGGGCGCTCGGCCACCCGCGCCACATAAGGAATGTAGCCGACAATATCCGTAGCCTCGGCCAGCGCATCCTGCACCTCGGGCGTCACCAGCGCGTCATCGCCCGGCCCGAGACCGGCTATGACCACCCATCCGCTCACGGGCGCCGTCCCTGACCATGCACCACGATGATCGAAAAATAGGGCGTGACCTTTTCCGTCATCTCCGACAGCTTCGTAACCGTCTGGTTGGGCATCGTGGCAAACTGCACGATCCAGGCGTCGTCATATTTCTCCGCCACCTTCAGCGCCCGCACCACCTTGTCGAAATTGCGCCCGATCTTCATCACCACCAGCGCGTCCGTGTCATCCATATGCCGCACGAGGTCTTTTTCTTCGAGCGTGCCCATCAGCACGGTCAGCACATCATCACCCCATGTGATCGGCGCGCCGGTCGCTGTCCAGGCTCCGCTCATGCCGGTGATCGCGGGCACCACCTCGACGTCAACCAAGTGGTTCAGCCGCGTGTAAAGATGCATGAACGAGCCATAGAAAAACGGATCGCCCTCGCACAGCACCACCACATCTTCGCCCGCTTCCGCCAGCGACCGCAGGTGCACCGAGACCTCGGCATAAAACGCCGACAAAAGCTGGTTGTACCGCGGATCGGTGACCGGGATTTCCGTCGTCACCGGGTATTCCATGGCGAATTCCACGGCGCCTTCGGGGATCAGCCCATCGACCATCTTGCGCGCCTGTCCGGTGCGGCCTTTCTTGCGAAAGAACGCCACGTGTTTGGCATTGGTCAGCAACCGGTGCGTCTTGACGCTCATCAGGTCCGGGTCGCCGGGGCCAAGGCCAAGCCCGTAAATTGTTCCAGTGCTCATGTCGGGCTTATTCCTTACGGCTTGCGATGGCGTTGATGGCGGCCACGGTCATGGCCGAACCACCCAGACGGCCCTCGACGATCATGCAGGGCACGGGCTGATCCGCCCACAGCGCGTCCTTGCTTTCGCGCGCGCCGACAAAACCCACCGGACAGCCGATGATCGCGGCAGGGCGCGGGCAGTCGGGGTCTTCCAGCATGTTCAGCAGGTGAAACAGCGCCGTCGGCGCATTGCCGATCGCCACGATCGCGCCGCCCAAGCGGTCGCGCCAGTGTTCCAGCGCCGCCGCCGAGCGGGTGTTGCCGATCTTGGCCGCCAGCTCATGGATACCGTCCGCGTGCAGGGTGCAGATCACCTCGTTGTCCGCAGGCAGGCGCGGGCGTGTCACGCCTTCGCTGACCATGCGCGCGTCGCAGAAAATCGGGGCCCCGTCTTCCATCGCCTTGCGCGCCGCGGCAACCATGCCGGGCGAGAACTTTACATGCTCTTCCAACCCAACCATGCCCGCCGCATGGATCATCCGCACCACCACCTGCTCTTCGTCGGTGTCAAAGGCCCAGAGGTCCGCCTCGCGGCGAATGGTGGCAAAGCTCTCGTCATAGATCGCCTGGCCGTTCTTTTCGTACTCATACGGCATCAATTCTCTCCGATGCGGTCTTTTAGGGTGTCGGGCGCGAGGCCGGTTAGCCGCGGTTCATCCCACGGCAGGCCATCGCGAACAAGATCGAAAGCACCACCCCGACCCACCAGGGTCGTGCGGCACCTGCGGGGGCGGGCGCAGCCCTTGGCGCAGCCCGAAACATGCAAAGGCCCGGTGATCACATGCGCCAACTCACGGGCAACGCTGCGCGTGTCGACGCTGGCCGCCTCGCAGAGCGGTGCACCGGGGCAGGCATCCACCCGCAACAAGGGGTCATCGGCGCGGGTGATGAAATCCGAGGTCTCGAACAGCTCTGCACCCTCCAGCAGGATCAGCCGCCAGGGCGTCACCCGCATCGCCTCTGCGCCCGTCGCGTCCATCAGCGCCGCCAGCCGTCGCGCGTCCATCTGGCCAAAGCCCACGCCATAGATCGCGCCGCCTTCAGTGGTGCCGGGCGTCAGCGCCGGGGCAGGGGCCGCGCGCAGGGTGCCCTGCCAGTCGGCGGGCAATTGCGTCTTCAGCATCAGTGGTGCCATGCGACGGGTATCGCCGCGCCGGGCCGCAAACCAATCCGCCATCTCAATCAGCGCGTCCACCGCCGCGTCCCGTGCAACGACACGACCCCGAGTCATGCCATCCGCCAGAACGATCAACTCACCGCTTGGCGTGCGCTCCAGCCGGAAATCGGCCGAGTTCTCGTGGAACATCGGCGCCACCCCGGTGTCGATGGCAAACCCCACCTTGGCAGGCATCTCCGGCAACTCGGCCAGCCGCTCGGTCAAGTCCTGCGCCAAGGCGTGTGTTTCATCCCCCGCCTGCCAGAACGGCGTGATCAGGATGTTGCGCCGCCCCTCCAGCACCGGGTCATCCGGCAACAGGTCCAGCCCGGCCAGTCTTTGCAGCAAGGCCTCGTGATCGTCTTCTCTGACGCCCCTGATCTGCAGATTTGCCCGGCTCGTCAGGTCAATCACGCCCGAGCCAAATTCCTGCGCCGCCGCGCACAGGCCCAGAACCTGCTCACGGGTCACCCGTGCCAGCATAGGGCGCACCCGCACCACCAACCCGTCGCCCGACATCATCGGGCGATAGGCGCCGGGGCACCATCCCTTGGCCTCGGGGCGGCTCATGACAAGCCCTCCAGTTCGGCCAAAATCGAGTTGCGCCGCGACTGCCACAGCCCCGCCCGGTGCAACGCCGCAAACCGCTCGCGCATCGCCGCCAGCGCCTGCGGGTTCTGGTGTTCCAGAAACGCCAGAACATCCTCATTGCCCAGCGTCGCGTCGTGATAGGCGTCAAACAGCTGCGGTGGCACAGCACCCGCCAGATGCGCGAATGAGGCCATGTGATCCAGCGTCGCGGCAATCTCGGCCCCGCCCCGGAACCCGTGCCGCATCATGCCCGCCAGCCAATCCGGGTTGGTTGCCCGCGCATGTACCACGCGGGCAATCTCTTCGGGCAGGGTGCGCGCGCGCGGGGTCTCGGGGTTGGTATTGTCCACGTGATAAAGGGCGGCCTCTTTGCCGCCGGTGATCTTCTGCGCGGCGGCAAATCCCGCCTCATGCGCGGCATAATCGCTGGCCAGCAACAGGTCGGTCTCGGGCATGTCCTGCAGGTGCACAAAACTGTCCGCCTCGGCCACGCGGCTGCGAATGCCATCCAGATCGCGGGTCGGGACATCACTGTCCAGCGCAAAAGACGACGCCGCCAGCCACGCGCGTCCGGCCTCTGCGCGCCCCTCCTGGTCATATTGCTCAAGACTGTGGCCCATACCCAGCCCGTAGCTGCCCGGCGCCGGCCCATAGACCCGCGGTGCCGTCACGCGGCCCGCGAAAGGGTTCCAATCCGCCGCCTCATCCCGCTCGGCCAATGCCTTCACCGCTTGCGTGAACAGCGACGACAGGGTCGGGAAGACATCGCGGAACAGCCCCGAGACCCGCAAGGTCACGTCGATCCGGGGCCGCTCCAGCATGGCAATCGGCAGGATCTCCACGCCCGACACCCGCTCGCTGCCCTCATCCCAGACAGGCTTTGCCCCCAAAAGATGCAGCGCCATGGCGAACTCTTCGCCCGCCGTGCGCATCGTGGCCGACCCCCAGAGGTCAACAATCAGGTTTTTGGGATAATCGCCCTCTTCCTGCAAATGCCGCCGCACCAGCTCCTCGGCCAGCCGCACCCCCTGGGCATAGGCCGCCCGTGTGGGAACCGAACGCGGGTCGGTGGTGAACAGGTTCCGCCCCGTTGGCAGCACATCCGTGCGCCCACGATAGGGCGACCCCGAGGGTCCCGCCGCAATCCGTTTGCCATCCAAAGCCCTGAGAAGCGCCTCGCGTTCAGAGGCCGCCGAAGGGCCCACGTCAAAGCTGCCCGCCGCCTCGGGCACACGCCCATAGACGTGCAGCCCATCGCCAAACTGGCTCTCCTTGATGTCACAGACAAAGGTATCAATGCGCGTGATCGTTTCGGCCAATGAGGTCGCGGCATCCAGCCCCAACTCTTCGCCCAATCCCAGCGCCTGCGCCTCGTCGCGAATGTCCGCCTGCAAGCGGTCCCGCCGTTTCGGGTCCAGCCCATCGGCGTTCGAGAACTCATCCAGCAGGCTCTCCAGCCGCGAGAACCGCTCGGGCGTGGCACTCAGTTTCAAAGGCGGAGGCACATGGCCCAGCGTCAGCGCGCCAATGCGCCGCTTTGCCTGTGCGGCCTCACCGGGGTCGTTGACGATGAACGGGTAGATCACCGGCAGGTCACCAATCAGCGCCTCGGGCCAGCATGTGTCCGACAAGGCCACCGATTTCCCCGGCAGCCACTCCAACGTGCCATGCGCCCCGACGTGGATCAGCGCATCCGCGCCATGCACCCGCCGCAGCCAGAGGTAAAACGCGACATAAGAATGGCGCGGTGTGCGGCTCAGGTCGTGGTATTCGTCATCCCGCATCTCCGGCGTGCCGCGCTCGGGTTGCAGGGCGACCAGCGCAGTGCCGCGTGTCGTGGCCGCAAAGTGGAACGCCCCATCGCGACAGGCCGGGTCATCCTCCGGGGCACCCCATGTTTCCACCAGATCATCCCGCAAGGCTTGGGGCAGGGAGGTCAGAGCGACAGAGTATTCTTTCACCCCCCAAGCAATGGTTTCAGCCAACAGCGCATCGCTTAAGCCCAAACCCTGATCCGCATCGCGGATCAGATCGCGCCCACCCTCAGGCAGTACGCGATCGTGAACCTCATACCCAGCCTCTGCCAAATCTCCCAGCATCGCCTCAACGCTTGCCAATGGGTCCAATCCCACCGCATGCGCCATGTTCCAGTCGCGCCCCGGATAGGTCGACAACACGAACACCGCCCGCTTGTCCGCCGCCGGTTTCGCGGCCAGCCGCACCCAGCCCTCAACCTGATCGGCAATCGCCCGCACCCGGCCTTCATGCGGCTGGTGCGCCATGCGCGCAAACTCCAGCGCCGCGTCCCGCGTGCCCGCTTCCTTGAACGAGGCGACGCCCGCAAAAAGCCGCCCATCCACTTCCGGTAGCACCACATGCATCGCCAGATCCGCAGGGGACAACCCGCGTTCCGCTCCGGCCCAGGCCTCTTCGGTCGAGGTCGCCAGCGCCACCTGAAACACCGGCGCGCCGGTGGCATCCAGCGGAGATACTCCGTCATTTCCCTTGCCCGAAAACGCCGTCGCATTCACAATCGCCGCCGGTTGCAACGCCTTCAGCTGCAACGCAATGACCGTCCGCGCACAGGGCGCCTTTAACGACGGCGCAAACAGGCCAATCACGTCAAACCCACGCCCCCGGAACTCGGCAAACAACGCCTCAATCGGTGCCGTATCCGCCGCCGTCAGATAGGCGCGGTAAAACGTCAGTGCCACCAGCGGCTTGCTCTCATCCCTTACCGCCCGCGCATCACAGACCCCGGTCTCAGGCGTCCACGCCCCCTGATCCGGCAGGGTCTTTTTCCCCGGCACAGGCCGCGCGTACAAGCCCGCCGCCAGCGCCAACTGCGCCAAGGCCGCCTGTGCCGCCACGGCCCCGCCCGTGTCACAAAGATGCGTCAGCCGATGCAAGGTTGACGCAGGCAGGGTCGACACCTCGTCCAGCCGCACATCAGGCCGCCCATCCGCAGGCAGCACCGCCAGCGCAATGCCCTTTTCGCGCGCCAAAACCTCGATCTGCTGAATGCCATAAGGCCAATAGGAAATCCCCCCGATCAACCGGATCAGGATCGCCTTGGCGCCTGCCAAGGTCTGCTCGACATAGGTGTCGACAGACAGGGGATGTTTCAGTGCCGAGATATTCGCCAGCCGCAAGGACGGCAAATCATCCCGCCCGCGATGCCAGCCCGCCGCAAAAGCCCCGAGGTCGGAATCCGAGAACGACAATACCACCAGATCCGCCGGGGATTGTCCCAGGTCGGTCGGGGTCTCGGTCTCTTCCAACCCGTGGCTTTCACGAAAGACGACATGCATGGGGCTTAATCGACCAGCGCGGCGCGGATTGCGTCCTCGTTTACGTCATCATGCTCGGCAATCACGACCATGCGGCCCTGACGGCCCTCTTCCGGCTTCCACGGGCGGTCAAACTGATGCCGCACGCGGGCCCCGACCGCCTGCACCAACAGGCGCATCGGCTTGCCCTTGACCGCGGCGTAGCCTTTGACGCGCAGGATGTTCTGCTCTTTCGCCAGCGCTTCGATCTTGGCGGCAAAGGCCACGGGATCATCCTGTTCCGGCACGTCGATCACAACGCTTTCAAAGTCGTCATGCTCGTGATCGTCATGGCCATCGTGATGGCTGGGACGGTTGTCCATGTCATCCTCTGCAGCCGCTTCCAGCCCCAAAATCACGCGGGGGTCCACAACCCCTTCGGCCACTTCGACCACGGGCAGCGCACGCGGCGCCTCGGCCAGAACCATCGCTTTCGCCTTGGCCACACCTTCGGGGCCTGCCAGATCGGGCTTGGTCAACAACACGATGTCCGCACAGGACACCTGATCCTCGAACACCTCGGACAGGGGCGTCTCGTGGTCCAGGCTGTCATCCGCCTCGCGCTGGGCATCCACCGCCGCCACGTTCGGGGCAAAGCGCCCATCCGCCACCGCCTCGGCGTCAGCCAGCGCAATCACACCGTCCACGGTGATCTTCGAGCGGATATCCGGCCAGTCAAACGCCTTCAACAGCGGCTTGGGCAGCGCCAGACCGCTCGTTTCAATCACGATATGCTCGGGCCGCGGGTCCAGCGCCATCAGCGCTTCGATCGTCGGAATAAAGTCATCCGCGACCGTGCAGCAGATGCAGCCGTTGGCCAGCTCCATGATGTTCTCTTCCGGGCAATCGGGGATCGCGCAGGACTTCAGGATCTCACCATCCACGCCCACATCGCCAAACTCGTTGACCACAACGGCCAGCCGTTTGCCTTGAGGGTTCTGCATCAGGTTGCGGATCAGCGTGGTTTTCCCCGAGCCAAGAAAGCCGGTGATGACAGTGACGGGAAGTTTTTCAAGGTTAGACATCCGGGGTCTCCATTGGCGGAATACGTGCAATACAGTTCTTGCGGAAATGGGTTGAGCGTTCGCGCCACGGCACCAGCCCGTCGGTGGTGGCGGCATACTTCGTGGCGCCCTCGGCAACCAGCGCGACATCGTCCGCGCCGGTGAAATTGCCATAGACATAGGTCCAGCGCGCGTCGCCGCCGCGCAGGGTGATCGAGCAGCCGTGATCGCAATTCGAGAAACACTCGACCGGCGTCAGCGTCACATGCGCCGGCAGGTCCGAGGCCTCAAGCGCCTCGAACAATTGCGTGCCGGGGCGGGGGCCTTCGACATCCGTCGGCTGGCCTGCGCGACAGGTCGTGCAGACCATCAGTTCAACAGGCGCGTTCGCGTTCGCCATGTCTCATCCCTTATCTCGGGGGACGGGGAAAAGCGGGAAGCCAACCGACAGCCCGACACCGAAACACCCCGTCCGGTTACGTCAACTCAACAGCTGGCAGGTCTCCCGGCTTGCGGATCTCGGCTTCTCAGCCCTTGGTCACCCTGCCTTCCCGATCAACGTCAGTGGCAGCGGGCGACCTCTCCGGTCACGGTCGCGGGGGCGGCTGCGCTTCGGGCTGTTGTCCAATCCCTTATCGCATTCCCTATTCACCCGTATTACTACAGGCACCAGCGCGCCCAACTGAGGCAGGCAGGTGCCCTTTGTCAAGCAGGAGAGACCCCTTTGACGACCGAGGTGAACAGTTCCGACCGGGTTTGGCCTAAAACCGGCCTCTGGGCTGCATCTTATCGTGTGATGTTCCCGCTGGCAGCCCTCTGGGCGGCGCTGTGCGTGGCCCTTTGGCAATGGCAGGCGAATCTCGATCTGCCCTTTGATCTGTCGCTCGGCTGGCACATTCACGAGATGACCTTTGGCTTTGCCGGGGCAGCACTGGCGGGCTACCTGCTGACCGCCTGCCCCAGCTGGACCGGCCGCGCCCCGCCCTCGGGCTGGCCGCTGCGCGTGCTCGCGGGGCTCTGGCTCACCACACGCCTTGGCCTCCTTGTCGACCTTTCCCCCCTCACTGCGGCGACATCGCTGGCTTTCTTCTGGGGCATCGCTGCGCTGCTGGCCTATGAGGCCCATAAGGGCGGCAAACACTGGCGCGCCGGGTTCCTCTTCTTTTGTCTCGCTGCCGGGCTCGGCTCAGCCCTCTGGATCACCGCGCTCCACACCGCCACACTGCCCGCTTGGGCGCCCTATCTGCCGGTCCTCGGCTTCGCGCTGCTCCTGATCGTGGTCGGAGGCCAGCTTGTCCCGGCCTTCCTCTCCCGCGCCGCAATCCGCCGCAATGAGATCCCGCGCGAGGAACCCCTCTGGCTTGCCCCCATCGCCCTCGGCGCGCTGCTGATGGCCGCCATGGGTCTCTTCGCGGCGCGCACGGATGTCGCCGCAGGTTTCCTGCGCCTTACCGCACTCTTGCTCATGGCCCGCATGGCCTTTTGGTCGCTGCGCA
This sequence comes from Shimia sediminis, assembly GCF_003990645.1. Lineage (GTDB taxonomy): Bacteria > Pseudomonadota > Alphaproteobacteria > Rhodobacterales > Rhodobacteraceae > Shimia > Shimia sediminis. The sequence continues at coordinate 195,336 of NZ_RYZK01000004.1, read as the reverse complement.
GCGCCTTTCACGACCCGCTGCTCGCCATCCTCACCCTCGGCTACCTCTGGCTGCCCCTTGGCCTCTATCTCTGGGGCGCATCGCTGAATGGCAGCGGCCCCCTCAGCGAACCCCAGGCCATCCACGCCCTGATCATGGGCGCCATGGGAGGTCTGATCCTCGCCGTCTCGGCCCGCTCTATCGCCAAACGTACCCCGGACGGTCTGCGCCCCCGCCGAGGCACCCTCATTGCCTTTGCCCTCATCTGGCTGGCCACCTGCGCGCGCATGTTCGACGCGCTGGACAGTGCGGCAGCCCTCTGGTGCACCGGCTGGACCCTCTACGCGCTGCTCTACCTGCCCGCTGTCACCCGCCCGGTGCCCCGCCCGGTCTTCAGCGGTGCGCGCAACACTTAAACGCCAAATCGCTTGCGGTCCGGTTCACGCCCGACCCGCCCCCCAGGGCGGGCGCGAACATGCCCCCATGCGTCGCCCATCGCCTTGCACCCAACCAATCCCTATGCTTCTGTGCCCCCTGAAACCGCGACCCTCATGAGGCCCCCATGTCCGAGACCGATCAGAACGCCCGCCACACCGAAAAGATGAAGAAAATCAAGGCCGCCCGCGACCGCCTCATGGCCACCAAGACCGAGGAAAAGGGCCTGATCATCGTCCACACCGGCCCCGGCAAAGGCAAATCCTCCTCCGGGTTCGGCATGATCATGCGCTGCATCGCCCATGGGCTTCCCGTCGCCGTCGTGCAATTCATCAAGGGAAACTGGGCCACCGGCGAACGCGCCTTCCTCGAAGAACACTTCCCCGACGAGGTCAAATTCCACGTCTCCGGCGAAGGCTTTACCTGGGAAACCCAGGACCGTGAACGCGACGTCGCCAAGGCCCAGGCAGGCTGGGAGCTCGCCAAACAGCTGATCCGCGACCCCGCCAACCGCTTTGTCATGCTCGACGAAATCAACATCGCCCTGCGCAACGATTACCTCAACATCGACGACGTGGTCGATTTCCTCCTGACCGAGAAACCCGACATGACCCATGTCCTGCTGACCGGCCGCAACGCCAAACCCGAACTGATCGAGGCCGCCGATCTGGTCACCGAAATGACCCTTCTGAAACACCCCTTCCGCGATGGCATCAAGGCGCAGAAGGGGGTGGAGTTTTGACACTCCGACCCAAGGAAATCAACCGGGCGACCAGCCCGGTCAGCGCCCGCCCCGCCCCCCAGGCGGGCGCTTTTGCATCGTTTGGACATATTAAACCGACGTCCGGGGGTTTCGGGATAAAGTGCCTGCTTTCCGGGTCACGCAGACCCCACCTCGGGGCGGGCGCTGACCTACGCGAAACTTTTGAAGGGGGCTCAAACACATGAAAAAACGCCTGCTCACCGAATTCGGCATGGGGTCGTCGCTGCGCCGTCAGGACTATACCCAAGCCGCCTGTCGCGCGGTCAAAGACGCGCTGTGGCACAACTCGATCAACCTCGCCGAACTCTTCGGCAAGGACAAATCCGATATGCTCATCACGGTCGAGGTCGGCGTCCAGCAACCCGACCAGATCGACACCGCCAAGGTCGCGGAAATATTTCCATACGGCCAGGTCACCGTCACCCCGGTCGCGGGTGGCCTCGACGTCCCGCGCCCCACCGGCAATCCCACCGTCATCGCCAATGTCGCCATCTCCGTGGCGCTCGATCTGGGGGACCCCTCATGAGCGATCAGCGTTTCATCATCGAGATGGGCATGGGCAATGATCAGTACGGGCAGGACTATACCAAGGCCGCCGCCCGCGCCATCGAAGACGCCATCCGCCATTCCTCGATCCCGATGTTCGATGCCCTCGGGCTGGACCACACCGACATGCGCGTGCAGGTCACCATCGGTGTGCAGGAACCGGACAAGGTCGACATCACCGCCCTCACCGCCAAACTCCCGCGCGGAACAGCCACCGTCACCGCCACCTTTGGTGGTCTCAACGTCACCAACCCCGATACCGGCAACGTGCTGGTCATCGCCTCGGCTGCGGTCGAGGCCTTTCTGCCGAAACAGGGTTAAATTCGGGTTAAAATCACGGGGTATCCAAGTTGTACAACTTGGAGAGTCGGGGTCAAAAATGTTGTACAACATGGTCATTTTACGGAACCTTAACCAATGACACGGGCTTTGATGATCCAGGGCACCGGCTCGAATGTCGGCAAGTCGATGCTGGTGGCGGGCCTCTGCCGTGCCGCCACCCGGCAGGGCCTTTCTGTCGCGCCGTTCAAGCCGCAGAACATGTCCAACAACGCCGCCGTCACCTCGGACGGGGGCGAGATCGGGCGGGCACAGGCGTTGCAGGCCTTGGCCTGTGGCAAACCCTTGATAACAGATATGAATCCGGTGTTGTTAAAGCCCGAAACCGATGTCGGCTCGCAGGTTGTGGTGCAGGGCAAACGCCTGACCACGGTCAGGGCGCGCGACTATGCGGCGTTGAAACCCACCCTGATGGAAAAGGTGTTGGAAAGCTTTAACCGTCTGAAATCAAACAATGATCTGGTGATTGTCGAGGGCGCAGGCAGCCCGGCCGAGGTCAACCTGCGTCCCGGTGACATCGCCAACATGGGGTTCGCGCAAGCCGCTGATATTCCAGTGATTTTGGCCGGCGACATCGACCGCGGCGGGGTGATTGCCCAGATCGTCGGCACCCAGGCTGTGATCTCTGCACAAGACGCCGCCCTGATCCGCGGTTTTCTGGTCAACAAATTCCGTGGCGATCCCAGCCTGTTTGACGATGGCTATGCGATGATTGAACAGCATACCGGCTGGCCGGGATTTGGTGTTTTACCATATTTTTCAGAGGCTTGGAAGCTTCCGGCCGAGGATGGTCTGGACATCGCGGACGGGCAGGGCGACGGCGATCTCAAGGTGGTCTGCCTCGGCCTTTCCCGCATCGCCAACTTTGATGACCTCGACCCCTTGGCACAGGAACCCGGTGTCAGCCTGACCATGCTGCGCGCCGGTCAGCCGATCCCCGGTGACACCGATCTCGTGATCATCCCCGGCAGCAAATCCACCCGTGGGGATCTCGCGTTCCTGCGTGAACAAGGGTGGGACATCGACCTCCAGGCGCATGTGCGTCGCGGTGGTCATGTGTTGGGAATTTGCGGGGGATATCAGATGCTTGGCCATCAAATTGATGACCCTGATGGCATCGAAGGCTCCGCCGGAACCACCCCCGGCCTCGGGCTTCTGGACGTCGAAACCCTGATGACACCGGACAAGCGTCTGACCGAGACACAGGCCGTGCACGCGGGGTCAAACACGCCTTTCCACGGCTATGAAATCCACATCGGGCGCACCACCGGCCCCGACCGCACGCGCCCTTTTGCCACCGTTTCAGGCCGTGAAGAGGGCGCCATCAGCGCGGATGGCCGCATCGCCGGCAGCTACCTGCACGGCATGTTCCGGGATGATGCCTTTCGGGCGGCGTGGCTCGCTGCGCTGGGGGCAAAGTCCTCGGGCAGCGGCTATGACGCCACGGTCCAGGCCACGCTGGATGCGCTTGCCGATCACATGGAAACCCACTTGGATATCAAGGGCTTGCTCGCCGTCGCCAAATGAAAACGGCCCCGCTTGCGGGGCCGCTTTGGTCGGTTTGATGGATGGGCTTACTCGGCCGCAACCTTCTCTTTTTCCTCGGTATTTCCCGCCATGTAGAGAAGCGCAAAGCCCATCACACCCGAGACAATCGAGCCCCCCAGAACACCCAGTTTCACCTGGTTCAGCAGCTCCGGATCCTTGAAGCTCAGCCCCCCGATGAACAGCGACATGGTAAAGCCGATCCCGGCCAGACAGGCGACTCCATAGATGTGCATCCAGTTCGCCCCATGCGGCAGCCGCGCGATGCCGGACTTGACCACAAGCCAGGTGATCCCAAAGACCCCGATCTGCTTACCCAGAACCAGACCCAGAACAATGCCCAGCGGCAGCGGGTTGGCCAAATAGGCAAGCGACAGACCTTCCAGCACCAGACCCGCATTGGCAAAGGCAAAAACCGGGACGATGAAAAAGTACACATAAGGCGTCAGCCCGTGTTCCAGCGAATGCAACGGTGATTTCCCCCACCGGTCATAGAGCGGGATGAAAAAGGCCACGACAACGCCCGCCAGGGTCGCATGCACGCCGGATTTCAGAACCAGCACCCACATCACAATCCCCAGCAAAACAAAGGGTGCAATGCGGTGGATCTTCATCCGGTTCAGCACGAACAGAATGGCCAGAGGCGCCAAGGCCATAAGCAGGAAATGCACCTTGAGATAGGGTGTATAAAACACTGCGATGATCAGGATGGCACCGATGTCGTCCAGGATCGCCAGCGTCAGCAGGAACACTTTCAAGGACGCAGGCGCCCGTGCCCCGATCAGGGCCAGAATACCCAAGGCAAAGGCAATGTCCGTCGCCGCCGGAATGGCCCACCCTTTGATGGTTTCAGGATTTCCCCAGTTCAGCGCCGCAAAGATGATCGCCGGCACGGCCATGCCCCCGACCGCAGCAGCGCCCGGCAAAATCACGTCTCGCGGATTCTTCAGTTTGCCTTCGAGAAACTCTCGTTTCAGTTCCAGACCAATCAGAAAGAAGAACACCGCCATAAGGCCGTCGTTGATCCACAAGAGCATCGGTTTCTCGATGCCGTTGCCATTCATGGTTATGGCGCCCTCGGTATCGAGGAGAAAGTTGTATCCCGTTGCCAGGGGTGAGTTGGCTACCAGCATGGCGGCCGCAGCGGCCATCATCAGCATGATACCCCCGGCGGCCTCGTGTTTAAAAAATCGGTCGATTGCGGCGATCAGCATTTCAATTCCTGAGTTGAATGGTCATGATGCATAAATGGGGCATAGCCCCACAGGCACAATACCAAAAACTGGGGAAATCGCATGTTATTTGACCATTTTGCTGTGTCAGCCCTGACTTTGGACCAAGCTATTGCTCATGTTGAGGAAAAACTGGGCGTGAAAATGGGGCCGGGCGGCCAGCACGGGCATTTTGCCACGCATAACCGTCTGATCGGACTCGAGGATGGGCTCTACCTCGAAGCCATTGCCGCCGATCCGTCGGTTCCGGCGCCGGGCTATCCGCGCTGGTTTGACCTCGACAGCTTTTCCGGGGCACCCCGGATCACCAACTGGATCTGCCGGGTCGAGGATCTCGAGGCGACGCTCTCAGAGGTGCCCAAGGGCGCTGGAATGCCCGTCTCTCTGACCCGCGGAGATCTGCGTTGGAAAATGGCGGTGCCCGAAACCGGCAAGCTGCCCTGTGACGGGGCCTTTCCGGCACTGATCCAATGGCAGACCGACAAGCTGCCGGGCCTGACCCTGCCTTCGGTGGGCCTGCGTCTGACCCGGTTCGAGATCGCCCACCCCGAGGCCACCTGGCTGCGTCAGACGCTGCCAATCCACGATGACCGGCTGGTTTTCGTGCCAGGAGACGCCGCGTTTCAGGCCACGTTCGACGGGCCTTCGGGTGTGCGGACCCTGCGATGAACATCCGTCCTGCCGTCGACGCGGACGCTTTGGCGATTGCCGCGATCTGGAACAGTGAGATTCGCCAAGGGGTGAGCACCTTTAACGCGGTCGAGAAAACGACAGCCGAGGTTCAGGCCCTGATCGCGGCCCGCGCCGGGGCATTCTTCGTGGCGGAAAACGATGGGCAACCCCTTGGGTTTGCGACCTATTCTCAGTTTCGCGGCGGTGTCGGCTATGCCCATAGCATGGAGCATACCGTCTACCTTGCCGCCGCTGCGCGCGGGCAGGGGGTGGGGCGCAAACTCATGGCGCATCTTGAAAAAGCCGCGCGCAACAAGGGTGTGCATGTCCTTGTGGCGGGCATCGGCGGCGAGAACACCGCGGCAATCGCCTTTCACGCAGCACTTGGGTACGCTGAGACCGGCCGTCTGCCGCAGGTCGGCCGCAAATTCGACCGTTGGATGGACCTTGTGCTGATGCAGAAAATTCTCTGATGTCGCACTGACATTCCCCGGCGAAGCCACTACATTCCCCCCCATGTCGATCTGGACCCGCATAACCGACGCGCTCTCGGCGCTGTCCAAAGGCGAAAGCCTGAGCCGTGTTTTCGAACAACTGCGCGCGCCGCCCGAACGCTCGGTCGCCTTTGCCATTGCCGTTGTGGCACTTGGCGCCAAGATGGCCAAGGCTGACGGGCTGGTCACGCGGGACGAGGTCACAGCCTTTCGCGAGGTGTTCCAGATCGCCCGCAAGGACGAGGCCGGGGCCGCGCGGGTGTTCAATCTCGCCCGACAGGACGTCGCGGGTTTCGAAGAATATGCCAGCCGTATCAAGGGGCTGTTCGGGGAAGAACACGAAAGCTACCTCGACCTGATGGAGGGGCTGTTCCATATCGCCATGGCCGATGGCGAATATCACGAGAACGAAGACGCCTTTCTCGCGCGGGTTGCCGAGATCTTCGGCATGAGCGAACGCGAATTCCGCGCCCTGCGTGCCCGCTTCGTGCCGGATGCCGATCACGATCCCTACACAATTCTCGGTGTGCCCCAAGACATGCCTCTTAGTGACATCCGCAAGGTCTGGCGCAATCTTGTGCGCGAAACCCACCCTGACCGCATGATCGCGCGCGGCGTGCCGGAAGAGGCCGTGAAACTGGCCGAGAAACGTCTGATCGACATCAACCGCGCCTGGGACGAGATCAACGGTTCCCCCGCCTGATGCGGATCGCCACCTATAACGTCGAGTGGTTTTCCAACCTGTTTGACAGCACCGATCGTCTGTTGATGGACGATGGCTGGTCCGGTCGTCAGGACGTCACCCGCGCCCAGCAGATCGAGGCGCTGGGCATCGTCTTTACCGCCATTGACGCCGACGCCGTGATGATCATCGAGGCCCCGGATGAGAACGGCCGTCATTCCTCGGTCATGGCGCTGGAAAACTTTGCCGCCGCCTTTGAGCTGCGTTGCAACCGGGCCCTGATCGGGTTTGGCAATGACACCCAACAGGAAATTGCGCTGCTCTATGACCCCGAAAAGCTGACAGCGCGCCATGATCCCCTGGGTCATGAGACCGGCAAGAAAGGGGCAGGGGACGCGCCCCGCTTTGACGGGGTGTTCCGCATCGATCTGGACGTGGACGCCACCGAGGACATGGTGCGGTTTTCCAAACCCCCGCTCGAAGTGGCGCTGACCACGGACCGGGGCAACGACATTCGCCTGATTGGCGCGCATCTGAAATCCAAGGCCCCCCATGGCGCGCGGGGCCGGGACGAGGTCATGCGCATGTCCATCGCCAACCGGCGCAAGCAACTGGCCCAGGCGATCTGGCTGCGCCAGAGGGTCGAACACCACCTGAAACGGGGGGATCCCCTGATCGTTTTGGGTGATCTCAACGACGGTCCGGGTCTGGATGAATACGAAGACCTGTTCGGGCGTTCCTCGGTCGAGATCATCATGGGCGAGGACGGCGCGCATTGCCTCTATGACCCCCACGCCCGCCAGGCCATGCGCTCGCGCTTTGGCGCGAAGGCCTCGACTTCGCGGTTCTATCTGGCTGAGAAAAAGAAATACCTGCAGGCGCTGCTGGACTATGTGATGATCTCGTCCGACCTGCGCGACAAATCCCCCAACTGGCGTATCTGGCATCCCTTTGATGATCCCGACTGCTACGCCGTGGCCGAATTGCGCGGCGCTCTGCTGGTGGCGTCGGACCACTTTCCCGTGGTGCTCGATATCGACGTCTGAACCTTTAAATCAAGGCCGGGACGCCCTATCTTCTGGGCATGAAACCTGTCACGCTTTTGCCCCGTCTCGCCCTCGTCGCCGCGCTTGCAGCCTCGCCTGTCATGGCCGAGGAAACACCCGAAGGCCGCTCGATGATGGAAGACGGCATCCTGCTGTTCCTGGAAGGTCTGCAAAAGCAGATGGAACCCACCATGGACGAGTTGCAGACCTGGGCGGATGAACTCGGCCCGGCGTTGCGCTCCTTTACCGAGGAAATGGGCCCTGCTCTGGCGGACCTGATGGAACAGGTCGAAGACTGGAGCGCCTATCACCCGCCCGAGGTTCTGCCCAACGGTGACATCATCATCCGCCGCAAACAGCCCGAAGAGGTCCCGCAAGGGGCCGATGAGGGCGCCACAGATATCTGACTATTTCAAAACCGTGACCGAGCCGGTGGCCTCCAGCGCATCGACCAGCGACTGAAACCGCGCCTCTGCCACCTCGCCATAAAGCGCCGCCGCCGAGGGGGGCAGGGTCAATTGCAACTCGCGCTTTTTCGGCCGCCAGACCAACTCGCCCATATCGGCCGAACTGTCCAACCACAGCATCGCCCCGAACCGCAGCGCCTTGCCCAGCACCTCGGCCTGTTTCAGCTGCTTTTCGTCCAAGAGGTCGAACATGTCCTCGAACCGCGTGCCTTCGCGCTTGTTGCGATAGCGGTGCAGCAACGCCAGCCCCAGGAACACCCGTTCCGAATGGCGCATACCGCCAAGGTTGGCGCGGGTCGCATTGTCGAAACACACCTCGGCGCGGTAATCCGGATGCGCGCGCCAGCTGACGTCATGCAACAGACAGGCGGCCTTGATCAGGCGGCGGCGTTCCTCGTCCGCCGATTTGAACAGCGGCTGGATGAACTGGTAAAGCGCCTTGCCGAACCCCGGCAAACGCGCGTCCTTGACCTCGGCAAAACGGCAGCTTTCGATCAACGGGTCGCGGCGCCGCAGCCGGTCCGGCATCTGCTCGTAAAGCATGCCCTCGCGAATACCGTAAGAGCTGACCGCGATGTCATGCGGTTTGAACCGGCGCACCACGCCTTTCAACACGTCAATGGCATAGGGCACCAGCGACATCCGGCTTGATGAGACGCCACAGCGCAGGCGCAGCTCTTCCAGATCGTTGTCCTTGATGTATTGCGCCGTGGCGTTGATCGCCTTGGCGCTCATGCGGTACTCGTGCAGCACGCGCAGCGGGTATCCGCGCCGCTCCATGTCGATCCGGGCAATCGCCCGCCACGAGCCGCCCACAAGGAACAACCGGTTTCTTTGGCTGCCCATCTCGTCTTTCAGCTGGTCCAGCACCGTGTTGATATAGGCGCGCCGCCCTTTCTTGCCGCCTTTGACATCCTTGAGCTTCAGTGGCCCCAAGGCCGAGGTGACGCGTTTGCCAACCGAGTCGCGGTCAATCTCGGCCAATTCCATCGACGACCCACCAATGTCGCACACCAGCCCATAAGAGCCGGGCCAGCCAAGCAAAACGCCCTGCGCCGACAGCCGCGCCTCTTCGGCGCCGTCGATGACGTGGATCTTCAACCCGGTCTCGCGCAGCACTTCCTCGCAGAAATCGGGGCCGTCGCTGGCCTCTCGCACCGCTGCTGTGGCGACCGCAGTCAGCTCTCCGTGGCATATCTGGCGCGCGACTTCCTGGAAACGGCGGATCGCTGACAGGGCGCGCTCGCGGCCCTCGGGGTTCAGCCGCCCGGTTTCCGACAGACCCGCCCCCAGCGCACACATGATCTTTTCGTTGTAGAAATAGGCCGGGCTGCGCGCGGCGCCGTCAAACACCACGAGCCGGACCGAGTTCGACCCGACATCAACCACGCCAACCCGAGAAAGCGCCCGCGCCGAAGGGTCGTCAAACAGCGGTCTGCCAAACGGCCCCCACTCCTGCGTGGTGTCGCTGCTTCCGTCCATTACGTCCCCCATGCCGGTACGCTGTCCAATCTGCGACAGGCCCGGCCCCGGGTCAATCTTCGGTGTGAGTCAGCTTTGGCACATCCGACGCTCCGGCCGAGCCTCGGCCAGACAGGGAAGGGTTCTCCATGAAGAACCTGTGGCAATTGAACGCAAACTCACCTTCCGGAACCTGGCAACGGTCAAAGGACCCATCGGGGTTCATCACCCAGCTTTGCGCCACATCTGCCAGATTCGCCGCCATGATCTGACTGACGATCTGCGCCTTGACGGTGGCATTGGTCACCTCGATCAGCGTTTCCACGCGACGGTTGAGGTTGCGCCCCATCCAGTCGGCCGAGCTGATATAGACACGTGCCTTTTTCGACGGCAGACCTGCGCCGTTGCCAAAACAGGCAATGCGTGAATGCTCAAGAAACCGCCCCACGATGGATTTCACGCGGATGTTTTCACTCAACCCCTTGATGCCGGGACGCAGGCCACAGATGCCGCGCACGACGAGGTGGATTTTAACTCCGGCCTGGCTCGCCTCGTAAAGTGCATCAATCACTTCCGGCTCGATGAGCGAGTTCATCTTGGCCCAGATCTGTGCGGGTTTGCCGGCCTTGGCGTGCTCCATCTCGTCGCGGATACGTTCGATCAGCGTGGATTTCAGCGAATGCGGCGAGATCGCGATGTTTTCCAGTTTTTCCGGGCGCACATAGCCAGAGAGATAGTTGAACACCTTGGTGGCGTCGCGGCCCAGTGCAGCGTCACAGGTAAAGAACGACAGATCGGTGTAAATCTTTGCCGTGATGGGGTGATAGTTGCCGGTGCCATAGTGGGTATAGGTCACCAGCCTGTCGCCCTCACGGCGCACCACGGTGGAAATCTTGGCGTGAGTCTTCCACTCGGTAAAGCCATAGACCACATGGGCGCCAGCGCGCTCCAGCCGCCGGGACTGGCGAATGTTGGCAGCCTCATCAAACCGCGCCTTCAACTCTACCAATGCCGTGACGGATTTGCCGTCTTCCGCCGCCTCGCACAGCGCTTCGACAATGGGCGACTTCTTTGAGGTCCGGTACAGCGTCTGCTTGATCGCCAGCACATTCGGATCCGCTGCGGCCTGTTTCAGAAACCGCACCACCATGTCAAAGGTTTCATACGGGTGGTGTAGCAGCATGTCCTTCTGCTTGATCGCGGCAAACATGTCGCCGTCATGGTCCTGTACCCGCTCAGGCACCCGCGGCGCAAAGGATGGCCACAACAGGTCCGCCCGCTCGTCCAGAACCAGTTCACTCAGGTCCGAAACACCGATCATGCCCTCGATCTCGACCATCTCATCGGGACCAACATGCAGTTCATCCATGATCGTCGACTTCAGGCTGCCCGGCGCATTCGCGGAAATCTTCAGCCGCACCACTTCACCGCGCCGCCGCCGCTTTAGCGCCACCTCGAACTCGCGCACGAGGTCTTCGGCCTCTTCCTCAACCTCCAGATCGCTGTCGCGCAACACCCGAAAGGTGCAATGCCCCTTGGCGCTATAGCCGGGAAACAGGCTGTCGAGATGCAGCAACAGCAGGCTTTCCAGCGGCAAAAAGCGCTGCAGGCCCTCGTCCGAAGGCAACCGCACAAAGCGGTCAATCTGTTGTGGAATAGGCAACAGAGCTTTCAGACCCTTCTTGGTCTTTTTGCGTTCCAGTTGCAGCGCCAGCGAATACCCTGTGTTGGGAATAAAGGGGAACGGATGCGCCGGGTCGATAGCCAGCGGCGACAACACCGGAAACACCTGGTTCAGGAACACGTCCGACAGGAATTCACGGTCACTTTCGTCAATTGCCGTGTGGTCCAGGATGATGATGCCTTCGGCTTCCATTTCCTTGCGCAACTCGCCGAAAATCCGTTGCTGCGCCATCATCAGGTTGCGCGCATCCTCGTTGATCAGCACCAGCTGCTCCGACGGCGTCAGCCCGTCCTGCGCCGGGTTTATATGCCCCTCGCGCTGCAACTCGCGCAGGCCCGCCACGCGCACCGTGTAGAACTCGTCCAGGTTGGTGGCCGAGATCGACAGGAACCGCAACCGTTCGAGCAGCGGCACACGCGGATTTTCGGATTCCTCCAGCACCCGCCAGTTGAACCCCAGCCAGCTCAGTTCGCGATTGTAAAACCGCCCCGGACCGCTCAGATCCACATCTGGCAGCTCAACGGGGTCGGGAAAATCAGATTTCAAAAAGTCAGCATGGGTCATGGACAAGCTCTGCCATTGGCGGGTAACGGAAACGTGAAAGAAACCGAAGTATCTGCCTGTTTTTGCAGAGAGTCCAGTGCCCGCCCGTCAGCCTTGGCCCGCCTCGATCACCCGCCTGGCCAGCGCCCGTGTAATGGGCCGCTTTTCACTGAGGGACAGCTGGTCCAGCGCCTCGACCAAGGCCTGTGCCGCCTCGAACGACCGGTCCATCTGGCGCACCAGATAGGGGATGGTGTCGGGGTGGGGGGTCAACTGACGGTCGTGGAACAGCTTGGCCAGAACCACCGTCAAAAGCGTGTCGTCAGGCTGTTCCAAGGCCGCCACGGTGGTGCCCTGCATACGGCTCATCAGGTCGGGCAGGGTCAGGCCCCAATGCTTTGGATCGCTCTCGCCGGTCAGCAGCAGGGTTTGGCCCTCGGCCAGCACGAGGTTGTGCAAATGGAACAGCGCGTTTTGTGCGTTTGGCCTGTCTGCGATCTCCGGCACATCCTCGACCGCCACCGGCCCCCGCGCAAGATCGGGAATGCCGTCTTCGCGCAGATCACGCGCCGCCACAATGCGCGCGCCACTCATCGCCGCCCAGACATGCACCAGATGAGTCTTGCCCGCGCCGGTTGGTCCCGACAAAACCAGCTTGCCGCCCGCCCAGTTTGGCCAGGCCTCGATCAGCCCCAGCGCCATGGCGTTGGCGGGGCTGACGAAAAAGTCATCCCGCCCCAGCGCTGTACGCACCGGCAGGGTCAGGTTCAGTTGCTCAGGCATCTCAGCTGTCTTGTGTCTCGTCGGTGTTGGCGGGCGACATACCTGCGCGCCCGGAATACAGTTTCGACCCGGTGTATTGCCCGATGAAGAACCGCGCAAGCACACCGATCGCGGCGGCCAGCGGCACCGCCACCAACATGCCGACAAAGCCAAACAACGCGCCAAAAACCGACAGCGCAAAGATCAGCCAGACCGGGTGCAGCCCCACCGAGGAGCCCACCAGCTTGGGCGTCAACACATTGCCCTCAATCACCTGGCCCACGACAAAGATGCCACCAACAAGCCCCAAAGACACCCAATCACCCCAGAACTGGAACACGCCCAGTCCGATGGCCAACGCCCCGCCGATCAAGGCCCCGACATAAGGGATGAAGGTCAGCGCCCCGGCGACAAAGCCAACCACCAGCCCGAATTGCAGCCCCACCAGCATCAGGGCAATCGCGTAATAGGCCCCGAGCATCATGCAGACTGATCCCATGCCGCGAATGAATGATGCCAGCGTGTTATCAATCTCTCCGGCCAACAGCCGGATTGTCGGCGCATAGTCCAGCGGCAACAGGTCGTTGATGACCTGAACCATCTTGTCCCAGTCCAGCAGCAGGTAAAAGGCCACCACCGGCACGATGACCATCAAGGCCACCACGTTGATCACCGAAATGGCCGAGCTCAGCACACCCTGCAACAGCTCGCCCCCATGTTCCTTTACCGCGGTTCCGATGGACTGCAACGAGCTTTGTACAACAGAACCCTCTTTCAGCAGGTCCGGAAATCGCGTGTTGATAAAGGTCAGCAAATCCGTGGCCAGTTGCGGTGCCGTTTCAACCAGCGCGATGGTTTGCTCGATCAACATTGGGACAACCGCCAGCAACAGGATCACCGCCGCCACCAGTGCAACCAGCGTGATCAGCACCGTGGCCATGACCCGGCTCAGCCCGATCTTTTCCAGCCGATCCGCCACCGGATCCAGGAAATAGGCAATCGCCCCCCCCAGCACAAAGGGCAGCATGATGTCGCCGAGGTACCACAGCGCCAGCACAAACACGCCCATGGCGATGCCCCAATAAGTGACCTGCTGTCGAACTGGTAACGCCATGTGAAAACCTCTTATTCAAACCACCCCTCATGGATTTATCAAATGGGCTGGCTTTTCAAGGGCCGACCGGCGTTTCTGTGCAGATTGCTGTGGCTGTTCCGCCCCGCCCGCCGCCTCCCGGGTCTCGACAAGCCGGGGTCATGACCCTAACCATAATAGTATGCCTTTGCGGTCAGATGAGTTTTCCGAGTGCCTCCATAGCCTGTCCCCGCAGGCCACTGTGCGGGCGATTTGCCAGATTGGGGCCGCCGAAACGGTCGAGGATGCCTGGCGCGAAGGCACCACCGCCCTGCAACAGTTCGGGTTCGAACGGGTCAACTACGGTTTTACACGCTACCGGGTGGGGGTTGGCATTGGCGACCCCGATGACGCGTTTTTCCTCAGCACCCATTCTCCCGAGGCCGTGCGTGCCTTTCATCAAAGCGGGGCCTACCTGCGCAGCGCCGATTTCCGTTGGGTGCGCGAGAACAGCGGCGCCTGCAGTTGGGGCTGGGCACACGCCGAACGCGCCGCCGGGCGTCTCAGCGCCAGCGAATGCAAGGTCATGGATCAGCTTGGCTCGGGGCGTCGGCGTGCGGGCTACACGGTCAGCTTCCCGGTCACCCAGCCCCGTTCCAAGGGCGCGATGGGCATGGCCGCGCAGCATGGCGTGTCTCAGGGGGACGTCGATGCGCATTGGGCGCAACATGGCGAAAGCCTCATGGCGATTGCCCAGACCCTGCATCTGAAACTCAGCCAGATGCCGCTCGACGTCAGCGGCGCGCGTCTCACCACACGCCAACGCGAAATCCTCGAGCTGTTGGCAGATGGCAAATCCCTGCGCGACATCTGCGAAATCACGGCCCTGTCACGCAGCGCGATTGAGAAACACCTGCGCCGGGCCCGCGAGGCTTTGGCCGTTGAAACCACGGCCCACGCGGTGGCCAAGGTCAGCTTTCTGAACCAGTTGTTCGTGCAGGGCTGATCGCCTCCGGGCGCGATCCGGCCACAAGCAACTGTGGTTTTCCACAGTTCCGTTTCCCGTAAAAAGGTGCCATACTTGGAGTGTTCCGTGAGTGGTTGCCCAACCGGCGTCCTTTCCGGTCTGGGCATATTTGGAACCTTGGGGTTGGGGCTGTTGTTCTGGCTTCGATCACATGTGCGCTGCCGCCTTCATCCCCATTTGGGCGGCAGCGCGACCTGCACCCGCGCAATTGATTGTGTTTCTAATCGCTGGACCCACCGGGTCGCATTGGGCAAATATCCATTGTGAACAGAGTTTGAGACAGGGGACACCCATGCCCGAGCCATTGAACATCGACGACATCGTTGCCCGCCTGCGCGCCGCTGCCAAAACGCCCGAGGCCCGCGCCAAAGTGCGCGCCATTGTCGAAGAGGTGGTGGCTGACCCCGACGCCGCCGCGCGCGCCTTTGGTGATCCGGGTGATGATGTGATTCTTTTTGAAGATGACACCGTATCCATCTGGTACTGCCATTTTCATCCCGGCATGTCCGTGCCTGCCCATGACCACCAGCTCTCAGGGTCGATCGGCGTGTTTCGGGGGCGCGAGCGCAACGATTTCTTCAACGCCGACCCCGCAGGCGGATTGCGCAAAAGCTCGGATGTGTTTCTTGGCCCCGGCGATGCGCTGTCCTTTGGGCCCAACGCGATCCACTCGGTCACCTGTGTGTCAGAGACACCCTGCAATGGTCTGCATGTCTATCTTGGGGCGCTGACCACCGTGGAGCGCACGCTCTTTGACATCGACAAGGGTGACGCCATGCCCTTTGACGATGAGAATTACGAAAAGCTCATGGCCGCGGATCGTTTCGGTCACGGCTAGCGGCGGAACAAGGCGTTTCGAAACGCCTTGGCAAGCGGTTTCGAAACCGCTTCCCCCCGTCCGGCTCAGAACACCACGTTCAGCATCACCAGTGACACCACCAGGAACAACACCGTCATGATGGTGCCGGAGCGGATGAAATCCTTTACCTTGTAGCCCGCAGGCCCCATCACCAGCGCATTCACCTGATGCGTCGGAATGATGAAACTGTTCGAGGTCGAGATCGCCACCGTCAGCGCAAAAATCGCCGGGTTGCCCCCCGCTGCCACCGCGATTGAGATCGCCAGCGGTACCAAGAGCACCGTTGCTCCCACATTGGACATGACCAGTGAAAACCCGGTCGCCAGAATGGCCACACCGGCCTGCAGGGCCCAAATGGGCCAGCCATCCAGCACGCCCAGCACCACCTGCGCAATCCACGCCGCCGTTCCGGTGTTCTGCACCGCCTGTCCAAGGGGTATGAGACAGGCCAACAGGAACACCGTGTTCCATCCCACCGCGCGATAAGCCTCGTCAATCGACAGGACCCGCGTCAGCAACATGCCCACCGCACCCGTTAGCAGACACAGGGACAGGCGCACATCGGAAAACAGGATCAGCGCCAGCGAGATCACAAAGAACAACAGCGCCCAGCCCACCTTTTGCGGCCGCAACTCTTCCTGCGGGAAATCCGAGGTGACCACGATCAGGTCCGAATTCTGCTTGAGCTTGGTCAACGCCTCCCAACGCGAATGCACCACCAGCATGTCACCTGCCTGAAACTCGACCAGCCCGATCTGGGTTGGCTCATGCTCGGGCGTCTGCACATGGCTTAGCGTTTCTTCGCCACGGTGGATCGCCAACAGCGAAACTCCAGTGGATTTGCGCAGCTGCAATTCGCGCGGGCATTTGCCGATCATGGCACTGTCCGGCGGGATCACCAGTTCGGCTATCCCGGCATTTGTCAGGGCAAACTCTTCCGAAAAAACCTCGAGCTGAGGCAGCACCCGCAATCCGTATTGTTCGGCAAACTCCTCGACGACGCGCCCCTTGCCAATGATCGCCAGCCGACAGGGCGCAGCAATTTCTGCGGTCAGGATCTGCAGCATCGACACCTTGCCGCGATAGCTGGTGGAAATGATGTAAAGGTGATGCTCGTGGTTGATGTCTGCGATGATCTGGCCCACCAGATCACTGTCTTCCGGCACTTCGACCTCAAACACATCGGCGCGAATACCATATACCCGCTTCAGATAATCCTTGGTGTCCTTGCCCGAGGTCGCATCCGACAGGCTCTGCGTGTCGGGCAGCACCCAACGCCCGAGCAGCAGGAAATACAGGATTCCGGTCGCGATCAGCACCACCCCGATGGGCGTGACCGAGAACAATCCGAACTCTTCCATCTGCATCTCGGGCGACAGGTTCGCATTGGCCGAGCGTACAAGGTCATTCAGCAGGATCAGCGGGGATGAGCCGACCATGGTCATCGTGCCGCCCAGAATGGCGCAGAACCCCATGGGCATCAAAAGCCGTGACAGCGGAATGCCCGAGCGCGCCGAAATCCGGCTCACCACCGGCATGAACAGGGCTGCGGCGCCGACGTTCTGCATGAAACTGGAAATCACCCCGACAGTGCCAGAGACGATGGGCAGGATACGCGCCTCGGTGCCGCCGCCCACCTTCAGGATCTTGGCGGCGACCTTGTTCATGATCCCGGTCTTGTCCAGCCCGGACCCCAGGATCATCACCGCGATGATCGAGATCACCGCGTTGGACGCAAAGCCCTCAAACAGCTGATTGACATCAGCCAGGTTGTCCAGCCCCGGCGCATAAGACAAGAGCCCGACAATCACCAGAACCAGGATCGCGGTCAGGTCGATCCGGATCAATTCTGACACAAACAAAAAGACCGTCAGGCCCAGCACGGCCAAAACGACGGCCATTTCATACGTAAAAGCGACGGGTTCCAATAGCTCACTTCCTCGTCTGGCCTGCGCGACACCCCTCGCACCCAACCGATAGGTCCAATCTGACACTATTGATGCGCTTCTGTCACTTGTTTTGCTGGATTCACGCCTGCACGCGCTTGTCAGGGCGCGCGGGCTGGCCTAAACCGCTGGACGATGAATTCATGGGCGCGGACCGACCCTGCGACCCGACTACCTTAGAAAGAGACCCGAGATGCGCCTCTCCCGCTATTTCCTGCCTGTCCTCAAAGAGACGCCCGCCGAGGCGCAGATCGTCAGCCACCGTTACATGCTGCGCGCTGGCATGATCAAACAGCAAAGCGCCGGGATCTATTCCTGGCTGCCGATGGGCTTCAAGGTGCTGCGCAAGATCGAGAACATCGTGCACGAAGAGCAGATGCGCGCCGGTCACATTCCGATCCAGATGCCAATCCTGCAGGGCGCCGACCTGTGGCGTGAATCCGGTCGTTACGACGATTACGGTCAGGAAATGCTGCGGATGCAGGACCGTCACGGCCGCGACATGCTCTATACGCCGACCGCCGAAGAGATGGTTACGGACATCTTCCGCAGCCACGTGTCGTCCTACAAGGACCTGCCGCTGACCCTCTATCAAATCCAGTGGAAGTTCCGCGACGAAATCCGTCCACGTTTTGGCGTGATGCGGGGTCGCGAATTCTACATGAAAGACGGCTACAACTTTGACCTCACCAAAGAAGACGCGCTGCACGCCTATAACCGTCACCTGGTAAGCTATCTGCGCACCTACGAGCGTATGGGCCTGCAGGCGATCCCGATGCGCGCCGATTCCGGCCCGATTGGTGGCGATGACACCCACGAATTCCTCGTGCTGGCGGATACCGGCGAGTCCGAAGTGTTCTATGACAGCGCCGTCACGGACCTGTCCTTTGGCGACCGCGAGATCGACTATGACAGTGTCGAGCAGTGTCAGGGCGTGCTGGAAGAGTTCACCTCGAAATACGCGCGCACCGATGAGACCCACGATGAGGCACTGTTCAACGAGGTGCCCGAGGAGCGCCGTCGCGTGGCGCGCGGTATCGAGGTGGGGCAGATCTTTTACTTTGGCACAAAGTACTCCGAAGCGCTGGGCGCCACGGTCCAAGGTCCGGACGGCAAGCCCGTGCCGGTGCACATGGGCTCGCACGGGATTGGTGTCTCGCGTCTGTTGGGCGCCATTATTGAGGCCAGCCATGACGACAAGGGCATTATCTGGCCCGAAGGTGTGACGCCGTTCCACTGCGGTATCGTAAACCTGAAACAGGGGGACGACGAGGCGGACGCCGCCTGTGATGCGCTGTACAAGTCGCTGACCGCGCTGGGCCTTGAGCCGCTCTATGACGACCGCAAAGAGCGGGCAGGGGCCAAGTTTGCCACCATGGACCTGATCGGTCTGCCCTGGCGCATCACCGTGGGGCCGCGGGGGCTGAAAAATGGCGTTGTGGAATTGACCTGTCGTCGCACGGGTGAGAGCGAAGAGATGCCGCCCGAACAGGCCTTGGCCAAGGTTGCGGAGATCTACAAAGGCCACATGGTGCGCGGGCTGTAAGCAAATTGTGCGCCCCAAGGGGCGCGCTGGATATCTCGGCCCCGGGTGGGGCCTCGGGATTTGCCTGCGGCGCGAGTATTTTTGGCAAGATGAAGAAGGGGCGTTTCGTGCCCCTTTTTTGTTGGGCACGAGGTGATAGGCTGGGGCAAAGTGAGGGTGAACATGTTTGCACGTGTGGTGGTATTGGCCGGAGGCCTGAGTGGCGCAGCCGGGTTGTCGCAATTCCCGGAGTTTTCCCAGCAATACCTGCAACGCCTGGCGGGGGCCGTGGATGAATTGGGCCGGGTTGTGGCTGAATTTGATGCGGATGCGGCCGAGGTGGGTCTGAGCCGTGAGGCAGCGCTTGTGGATCTTGCCAAGGGCGGCACCATGGGGGCGGCACGGGCCGATACCATGGTGGAGACAATCGGGCGCCATGACCGTCTTGCGGGCGATCTTGAGGCCATGCGCGAGGCCGGGCCGTTCACGCGGGCCTATAACGCGGGGCGCTTTACCGATGGCGAGATTGCCGAAGCCGCCTGGCAGGATTTCCGCCCCGCCATGCCGCTGACCTTTGAGGGGCTTGTGTTCTCCGGGGCCGGGTTGATCGCGGGGCTGGGGATCATGAGTCTCAGTGTTGCGCTGATCC
The DNA here is from genome assembly GCF_003990645.1 of Shimia sediminis. GTDB lineage: Bacteria > Pseudomonadota > Alphaproteobacteria > Rhodobacterales > Rhodobacteraceae > Shimia > Shimia sediminis. The sequence continues at coordinate 175,608 of NZ_RYZK01000004.1, read as the reverse complement.
GCTGGCCGTTTCGACGTCGGCTTGACCGCGAGTCGCGCGCTCTCTAGGTTGCCGCCAAGAACAAGCCGGAGCAGTCATGGCAGGCACACCCCCCCCTTTCGCACCCTTTGAGTGGATGATCGCGTGGCGCTATTTGCGTGCGCGCCGCGCCGAGGGCGGTGTCAGCGTCATGACCTGGATCAGCCTGATCGGCATTACGCTGGCGGTCTTTGCCCTGATTGCGACGCTGGCGGTGCGCTCGGGCTTTCGGGCCGAGTTTGTCGACACGATCCTGGGCGCAAATGCCCATGTGAGCGTGTATCAGTCGGGCGTTGTGGATGCATCCGGGCGCATTGACCGTTCCATCCACGACTATGAGGACATGGCCGCGCGTCTGCGTGCGGTTGAGGGCGTGACCCGCGCCGCGCCGCTGGTCAAAGGGCAGGTCATGGCCAACCTGCGCAACCGTAACTCTGGCGTTGAAGTCTATGGAATCGAACTGGAAAACCTGAAAGAGTTGCCGCGTATTGCTGACCCGGCGACCGGACGGGGCGACATCAATCGATTTGATCAGGGGATCGCGCTGGGCACCGGTGTGGCGCGCGAATTGGGGGTGATCGTCGGCGACAAGATCAAGCTGATTTCACCCAACGGCGTGAAAACTGCCTTTGGCACCAGCCCGCGTATCAATGCCTATGAGGTGGTCTATATCTTTTCAGCGGGCCGCTATGACATCGACCGCACCCGCGCCTATCTGCCCTTTGCCGAGGCTCAGAAATTCTTCAATCGTGACGGGGTGGCGGACGAAATTGAAGTGATGGTTGAAGAGCCTGAAGCGGTGGAGGATCTGGCCATTGCGCTGATCCGCGCCGGGGGTGAAAGAACGCTGCTCTGGACCTGGCGCGACGCCTCGGGCGGGTTTTTGCGTGCTCTTGAGGTTGAAGACAACGTGATGTTCATCATCCTGTCGATCCTCGTGCTGATCGCCGCCATGAATATCGTGTCCGGCCTCATAATGTTGGTAAAGAACAAGGGGCGCGACATCGGGATTTTGCGCACTGTCGGCCTGACAGAAGGGTCGGTGCTGCGAGTCTTTTTTATCTGCGGGGCCTTTACGGGGATTCTTGGAACCGTTTTTGGCGTGGTTCTGGGATGCCTGTTTGCGATCTATATCGATCCGGTGTTCGGATTCGTAAACTACATCATGGGCGGAGGCACCTGGGATCCGGCCATTCGCGGCATTTATCACCTGCCTGCACGGCTTGAGATGGCAGACGTGTTGAGCGCCGTCGGTTTGTCGCTGGGATTGTCCTTTGTCGTGACGATTTTCCCCGCGCGCCGCGCTGCGCGGCTCAATCCGGTGGAGGCTCTGCGCTATGAGTGATACCGTCTTGCGTCTTGAGGGGCTGGAAAAGAGCTATAACAAGGGCTTGCCAGGAGAAGTGAATGTCCTGCGCGGAGCTGACCTGACACTGCAGGCTGGTGAGGTTGTGGCGCTGGTCGCGCCGTCCGGTGCGGGCAAGTCGACCCTGTTGCATATTGCTGGGCTGCTTGATCAGCCCGACCGCGGCACCGTGGAAATTGCCGGGCAGAACTTTACCGGCAAGTCGGACCGCCGACGCACCATCGCACGCCGTCAGGATGTGGGTTTTGTCTATCAATTCCACCATTTGCTGCCCGAATTTAATGCGCTGGAAAACATCGTTTTGCCGCAGCTGGCCAACGGCAAAACGCACGCGCAGGCCGAGGGCCGCGCGCGTGATCTGCTTGGGCGGGTTGGGGTTGAAAACCGGGCAAGCCATCGCCCTGCGGCGCTGTCTGGTGGAGAACAACAGCGGGTGGCTTTCTGTCGTGCGCTGGCCAATCAACCGCGGCTTTTGCTGGCGGACGAGCCCACCGGCAATCTTGATCCGGGCACCTCGGATCAGGTCTTTGGCGCGCTGATGCAGCTGGTTAAGGAAACCGGCCTATCTGCCTTGATTGCCACGCATAATCTTGATCTCGCGGCGCGTATGGATCGGCAAATGCGGCTGGACAACGGCCTGATTGTTCCGGCCTAGGCCAGCTGGGTCAGCCACACACCGGCGGCCATGACCGCGATGCCACCTGCACGGGCCAGCGACAGCGGGCTGACCTGCGCACCAAATAGACCAAAGTGGTCAATGGCCGCGGCCGAGATCAACTGTCCCAGCAACACAAAGAACACCGCATTGCCGACGCCGAACTTCGGCGCAATCCAGGTGATGGTCAGGACGTAAAACGCCACCAGAACACCGCCTAGAAACAAATGCTTGGGAGAAGAGGTTAATCCCGCCAAGAGGTTGCTTTGACCCGACACCAACAGCACAAAAATTGCCGTAGTCAACGCCACGCAAAACAGAACAACACCCGCCGCGAGCGGTGACCCCAGCCGTTGCCCCAGCGCCGCGTTCAGCGCAGCGAGAACCGGGATGCCGATCCCGGCCAACAGCATCACACCGGCATATTGAAAAGTCTGGCTCATGTTGATCCCTCAGGGCACGTAAAAGGTGGCTGTCGCGGTGGCAACATCTTTGCCGGACGGTGACGCGGTCATGGTGGCGCGGGCAAAGATCAGCGCCTTGCCCGCCCGCACGATCTCGGCGCGGCAGCGGATCATCTCGCCCACGCCGGGGCGCAGGAACACGGTGTCGAGGTTGGTCGTCGCCACCGGGCGCGGCTCGCCCAGGTGGCCCATGGCCGCAAAAACCATCGCCGTGTCGGCCATCGCCGCCAGCGCCTGGCCCGATATGATGCCGCCCACACGCGCCAGGTCCGGCGTGATCGGCATGGTCAGCGTTGCGCCTGTCGCGTCGATGTCTGCAATGGTCAGGTCCAGTGCTTTGATCCAAGGGGCAAAGTTGTCGTCTAGCACCTGTTGCGCTTGGGTCGGGGTCAGGGTCATGCGCGGCCTCGTCTTTGGGGTGTCTTGCCCAACCATGGCCCGTGACGGCCCCCGTGTCACCACCCGACCGCAGTCTGCCCCGCAATGACGTGGTGTCGTGCCGCTCATGGGCGAAACGACGATTCCCTTTTGGCCGGGACAGCGTATGATCGGAATCAAAGATAATGCCCTCAGGTTGGCTACAATCAGGGCAGACGAGCAGGAGGGGATATGCGTCCGGGAGTGACTTTTATTGGGTTTGCCGCCGTTACGGTATTGATGGCCTGTGCGCAGAACGTTTCTGTCGGGCGCGCGGTCTATCATGAGCATTGTATCATGTGCCACGGCGAGGCTGGGCACGGTGATGGAGAGTTTGTCGACAAACTGCTGATCCCGCCGCCGGACCTGACCACGCTCACCCGTAACAATGGTGGCGACTTTCCCCGGTCGCGTGTCAGTGACGCCATCACAGGCGACAGGCGCGGCGACCACCTCAGCGGTGCCATGCCGGCATTTTCGGATGTGGCGGGCAGCGGCACGATTGCAGAGGCCAAACTTGGGGCTTTGTTAACCTATCTGGAGTCCCTTCAGGGATAAACCCGGACCCTAGCGCCGGTAGAGGAGGATGAGATGCGACGACTTGGTTCGAATTTGGGGGCGGCTTTGGGGCTGTCCCTCGCGGCGACCACGCTTTTGGCAGCGGACGCCGAAGAGGGCGCGGCGCTCTATCTGGAGCATTGCGCCGCCTGCCACGGGCTGGAGGTTGACGGCAACGGGCCGATGGCGGGCGTGATGACGATCAAACCCGCAGACCTCACGACGCTGGTCTCGGGCAATGAGGGTGTGTTTCCCTATGAGCGTGTGGTGAAACGCATCGACGGGCGCGACCCGCTGGTGGCCCATGGCAGCCCGATGCCGGTTTATGGTCACTTTTTCGAAGGGGGTGCCGGGGCGCTTAAAACCCAAAACGGGCAACCTATCCTGACCAGCCGGGCGATTGTGGACCTGGTGCGCTATCTTGAAACGGTGCAGCAATGAGGCTGGCACTGGCGCTTGTGGGGATGCTGGCGGTGCTCTGGGCCTGTACTTCGGCAGAAATGCCGGACCAGTTGGACGGGGAGCGGGTTTACGAGGCCAATTGCGAATCCTGTCATGGTCTGTCGGGCAAGGGCGACGGCGCGCTTGCCGCAACACAGAACCCGCCACCGACGGATCTGACCGGGCTTGCGGCGGCAAACGGCGGCGTTTTCCCGGTTTCGGCAGTGCTGAGCAAGATTGACGGCTATGCCGCGCACCCGGACGTGCAGGCGGTGATGCCCGCCTTTGGCGAGATGCTCGAGGGTGACACGGTGCCCGTGGAAACCGAAGACGGCACGCTCACCCCGACCCCGCGCAAGCTGGCGGCACTTCTGGCCTATCTGGAGACCCTGCAACCGTAGGTCGGACAAAATTGTCCGACCTACCAGGGGAGTGGATAGAGCCTGACGCATGGCGTTTGGGGCGGGGGCGGATGCCTCCGGCGGGAGTATTTTCGGCAATACGAAGAGCAGGGTCAGAGCGTAAAGGCGAGGATGCGGCTGATCTCGGTCAACCCGCGGCCGGACTGATCCATCCACGTGTTGAACGCGCCCTGAACGGCCCGCATCGCGGTTTTCGAGGTGGCGGGCCTGTCGATCACCCCTTCGGCGATCAGCCGTGCGGTGACATCGCGGCTGAGGATAAAGGCATCGCGCCCCGCAAAGCGCATCGCGTATTGTCCGCTCATGCCCCCCAGCCGCGCGCCATCCTTTTTCATCCGCTCCAGCAGGCCGATGTAGTCGGTTGAGGGCCAGCCCCCCAGCACCGCGCCCGCGCCGCCCTCATTGCGCAGGGATTGCAGGAAATGCGCGTTCTCAATCACCGTGCGGATCTTGGGGCCATTGCGCACGATGCCCTTGTCCGCCATCAGCCGATCCATGTCCTCATCATGCAGGAATGCACAGCGATCCACGTCAAAGCCATGAAAGGCGGCCTCGAACCCATCCCATTTGGTTTCAATGACTTTCCAGTTGAACCCGGCCTGAAAGATGCACTTTGTCATCACCGCCAGCCAGCGGTCCTCGGGCATCTCGGTCACCTTTGGGTCGGGCAGAGGGATCATGTCCTCCAGCGCCTCTTTGCCGCCCTTGCGCTCGGCGGCCATGGCGTAGAGTTCATCAAAAGATCTCATGTATATCTCCGGCGGTCATTCGGCTGGTTGAAAACCTTCGATCAGCTGGCGCAGGCCGATGGCGGCCCCGGCAAAGATCGCGAGGAAGGTCACAGGCGCCGAAAAGGCCAGCAGTGAAAACGCCGTCAGGCCCTGACCCACCGTGCAACCAATCGCGAGGATTGCGCCTGCGCCCATGATCATCGCGCCAAAGATCTGGCGGCGCAGCTCGCGCGGATCTTCGCAGGCCTCCCAGCGGAAATGCCCCTTGATGGTCGAGCCGATAAAGGCTCCGACCCAGACGCCCGCCACTGAGCCGACGGCAAAGGACAGCGGGCGGACCGAGCCGTTCATGGCATAAAGGATGGTCTCCCCAACCGGGGCTGAGAAGCTGTGCGAGACAAGCGGCAGGGCGTCAAAGCCGTTGGTGGCGACCCATTGGCTGCCCCACCAGCCGGAAATCACCGCCACGGCCACCATCAATGACCAGAAAATCGCGCTGATATCTTTCAGGAATGCGCGCGAGGCCAGGGCACCAATCATGATCGCCGCGCCGATGGCCATGCCGATCAGTACAGGCGAGAGGCCGGTAAAGGCGCCCAGTTGATGGGCAATGCCCGGCGGCACCGGTGCGGTCACATCCACTTGCGGGAACACCATGTTGCGCAATGGCGCCAGAGGGCCTGCCAGCACCACATAGGCCGACACGCCCATCACCAGCACGATCACGAAAGACCGCAGATCCCCGCCGCCCAGCCGCGCAATCGCGCCATAGCCGCAGTTGCCCGCCAGAGCCATGCCATAGCCGAACATCAAGCCCCCCACCACGGAGGCCAGCGGCATCCAGCGAATCGAGAAATAAAACGAGTTTTCCGCCTCGAGCGCGCCCATGCCAATCAGGCCAAAGGCCCCGAGGATCGAGGCGCCAATGGCCAGCACATACATGCGCATGCGCGTGGCCGACCCGCCATAGAGCAGGTCTTCGATGGCGCCCAATGTGCAAAAGCGGCCGACGCGCGCGGCCAGTCCCAGCAACAGGCCGCCAAGCGCGCCAAACAGCGCAACGGTGTTGCTGTCTCCAAGAGTTTCAAGCAGTGCCAACATGATCGGGGCCTTTCTCTCGCAGAAACGGTGCGACGGTCCTGATCCGGGGGGTGATGTCAGCTGTCGTCGTTACAGAACAGATCGTAGACCACTTCCAGCATACGGCGCGGACGGTGATCTGCCAAACGGTAATAGATGGTCTTGCCTTCGCGACGCGGGACAACCAGCCCCTCGAGCCGCAGGCGGGACAATTGTTGCGAAACCGCCGCCTGACGCGCCGAGATCAGCTCTTCGAGCTCGGTCACCGACTTTTCGCCGCTGACCAGGTGACACAGGATCATCAGCCGGCCTTCGTGGCTGATCGCCTTCAAGAAGTTTGACGCCGTGGTGGCATTGTCCACCATGCGGTCCATCTCGTCGTCACTTATGTCGTCCGTGAACACCGGAAGTGCCATGGTCTTTCCTTTTTTTGCATGCCCGTACCCTGTGCGGACATATCACGGCGGCATGCCGGTCTTGGCGCCGGTCAGCCGCATCCCCGATTACAGGCGCGTTGTTTCGCGTCACCTGATTTGACTGCGCCTTACATCAAACCAGTTCCATATGAAACCTTCGCAGGTTTCCTCAGGTTTTTTGCCATGACCGGGTGTCGCAACCCGGTCACGGTTTTACTTGGTCGCACCTTTGAACCCGGCGTGTTCCGCCAGGAGGTTTTCAATATGCCACCAAAAGAAATCTTCGCCCGGGTAGCCTTCGAGCCGGGCAATCTCTTGCCCGTCTTCGATCAGGATAAAGGTCGGCGTAAAGTTGACCGCGCGGGCATATGTCAGGTCAGCCGGTTTCTGGCGCAACTGTTCGCGCCGCAACGGCGCCAAGAGCCCTGCCTCGGTTTTTGGATAGATCGGCCCGATTTCGGCATTCCACTGTTTGCAGGTATAACAGCCCGGCTGCTCGACCATGACCAGCTCTACGGCCCAGACGGGCAGGGCGGTCGACAGCAGAACTGACGCAGCGGCAAGAAAATTACGCATGGACGGAACCCATTTCATTGACGAACCTATAACGCACAACATAATCTGAATATGTGCATAGATCAAGGAGAGCGACGTGCTCGAGATTTCCTTTGCAGGGGCGGCGCTGGCCGGACTGCTGTCATTCTTTACGCCCTGCATCCTGCCGATGGTACCTTTTTATCTGTGCTACATGGCCGGGATATCCATGTCCGAGCTGCAGGGCGACGGCGCCATTCAGCCGGGAGCACAGCGCAGGCTGGTGATCTCGGCGATCTTTTTCGCGCTGGGGGTCACCACCATCTTTGTGCTGCTTGGCATGGGGGCCACCGCGCTGGGGCAGGCCTTTGCCCAGTGGAAACAGCCGCTCTCCTATGTGGCGGCGGGCATCCTGGCCATCTTTGGCCTGCACTTTCTCGGAGTGATCCGCATCGGCCTGCTTTACCGCGAGGCCCGGATCGAGACCAAGTCCGAGCCCACCACCGTCATCGGCGCCTATGTCATGGGGCTGGCCTTTGGCTTTGGCTGGACGCCCTGCGTCGGTCCGGCGCTTGCGTCGATTCTCATGGTGGCCTCGGGCATGGGCGATCTGTGGCGCGGCGCGCTCCTGCTGATGGTCTATGGTCTGGCCATGACCGCGCCCTTCATCATCGCGGCGCTCTTTGCCCGGCCGTTCCTGCGCTGGATGCACCGCAACCGCAAATACCTGCCTTACGTCGAAAAAGTCATGGGAGGCATGCTGTTGCTCTTTGCCTTCCTCATTGCCACCAACACCGTCAACATCATTGCCGACTGGCTGATCCGCTATGTCCCCGGCATGACGGGGCTGGGCTAATCTGAATGCAACGGGAGGAAACGACATGAAGAAACTCGTGATGGCGCTGGCCGCGCTGGTGATGGCCGCACCGGTTGTTGCCGCTGAACTGGGCGACGACGGGCTGCACAAAACCCATTGGTTCCGGGACACCTTCAAGGACCTGCAGGAAGACTATGAAGAGGCGCGTGCAGAAGGCAAACGCGTGGTGCTCATCTTTGAACAGCGCGGTTGCATCTATTGCAAGGCGATGCACGAAGACGCCTTTCTCGATCCGCGCGTGATGAAGATGCTGGAAGAGGATTACTTTCCCATCCAACTGGACCTTTATGGTGCGAACGAGATGGTCGACACCGATGGCGAGGCGCTGGAAGAGCGCGCCGCAGCGCGTAAATGGGGGGTGATGTTCACGCCCACGATGGTCTTCTTGCCGCCCGTGATGGACCCCGAAAAATCCGCCATGCAGCAGGCCGTCGCGGTGTTGCCCGGCGCCTTCAAGGGCGGCACCACCAACGACATGCTGACCTGGGTTCTGGAAGAGCGCTACCTCGATCAATCCGAGGAAGATTTTCAGCGTTACCACGCCCGCATGATTCGTGAACGCGGCGACGGGGCAGGCCACTAAAACGTCCGCGTTTTATTGTTGCGCAGGTTTTCGCGCATTTATAACATGTGGAAAGCCTGCCTCTTTTCCCGAAAATACAGTCAATAATTCATTTCTATGAATTTGTTGTTGCGTTCAGCATATCCGGTCGACTACGGTACACCGAGCTTACCCAGCGAACACAGGTAGCCCGAGGGAGGAAACATGAAGCTTACAACTCTGACACTGGTGGCGACATTCGCGGCTGGCGCAGCCTTTGCCGGGGGCATGGTTGCTCCTGCGGATGTGGCGTTCACCGAAGATGGCGCGGTCGAGGCATCACTGTCCGGCGCCGCCGGCGACGCGGCGAACGGCGCCAAGATCATGACGACCAAGTCGCTTGGCAACTGCATTGCCTGCCACGAGGTCACCGCCCTGAGCGAAGCGCCGTTCCATGGCGAAGTTGGTCCCATGCTGGATGGCGTGGCCGACCGCTGGAACGAAGCCGAACTGCGCGGCATCCTGTCGGACGCCAAACGCACCTATGACGGCACCGTGATGCCCGCCTACTACAAGGTTGATGGCTTCACCCGCCCCGGCAAGGCTTATACCGGCAAGGCACCTGACGGCCCGCTGGATCCACTTTTGAGCGCGCAACAAATCGAAGACGTGGTCGCGTTCCTGATGACTCTGAAAGACGAGTGATCAGGGTCGAGACAAGAAATCCCAAGGAGATACAGATGGACTTCACGAGACGTGAAACTCTGGCACTCGGAGCAGGCGCGGCGCTTCTGACCGTTCTGCCTTTCCGCGTGCAGGCCGCGGCAGATGACGCCGTGGCAGAATTCACCGGTGGCGCTGATGTTGGCGAAGGCGGCATCGAGCTGACCGCACCCGAGATTGCCGAGAACGGCAACACCGTTCCGATCAGCGTCAGCGCACCCGGCGCCGCCGCGATCATCGTTCTGGCAACCGGCAACCCGACACCCGGCGTGGCGACCTTCAACTTTGGTCCCGGTGCCGCATCGCAAGCGGCCTCGACCCGTATTCGCCTGGCAGGCACCCAGGACGTTGTTGCCATCGCCAAAATGGCAGATGGCTCCTTCGTCAAGGCGTCCTCGACCATCAAGGTCACCATCGGCGGCTGCGGCGGCTAAGTACGGAGCAATCCCAGCGAAAGTGGTAACCGGTTTCGCGGTTCGGGATTGCGACCACTAAGATCTAGGAGAATACGAACATGGCATCTGGTGTAAAACCCCGCGTCAAGGTCCCGAAAACCGCTGCTGCTGGTGAGGCGATCACCATCAAGACCCTGATTTCACACAAAATGGAATCCGGTCAGCGCAAGGACAAAGAAGGCAACGTCATTCCGCGTTCGATCATCAACCGCTTCACCTGCGACTTCAACGGTGTGTCGGTGATCGACGTGACCATGGAGCCTGCCATCTCGACCAACCCCTACTTTGAATTTGACGCCACCGTGCCCGAGGCCGGCGAGTTCAAATTCACCTGGTACGACGATGATGGCGACGTCTATGACACAGCCAAGAAAGTCGCAATCGGCTGATCGGCCGATGCACCCACCAAAAGTACCTTGCCCTGTCGCGGGGCAAGGGGACACTCAGGGAGGAAACGCGATGAAATTCAAGGCAATGACAGCAATTGCCGCATTGGTCATCTCGGCGCCGTTCATGGCATCGGCTGACGCGGATGATGACGAGTTGGTCGTCAACGGCGAGATTACAATGGTCACCAAGACCGCCGCCCCGGCGCATTTGGCTGATGATGTGGACGAGATCATTTCGGGCTGGCACTTCCGCTCGGACGAGACCCAGATCATGCAGGCCGACGACTTTGACAACCCCGGTATGATCTTTGTCGAACAGGCAATGGATGACTGGAACACCGTCATGGGCACCAAGGACAAATCTTGCGCCTCGTGCCACGGCGACGTCGAAGAAAGCATGGCTGGCGTCCGCACGGTCTATCCGAAGTGGAACGATGCCAAGGAAACCGTCTACACCATGGAGATGCAGATCAATGACTGCCTCACCGATGGCATGGGCGCAGAGCCTTGGAAGAAATCCGGTGCCAAGATGGCCCGCATGGAAGCACTGATCTCGGTGCAATCCCGCGGCATGCCGATGAACGTCGCCATCGACGGTCCGGCCGAAGCCACCTGGGAAGCGGGCAAAGAGCTCTACTATACCCGCACTGGTCAACTGGATCTCAGCTGTGCGTCGTGCCACGAAGAAAACTATGGCAACCGCATCCGCTCGGACCATCTCAGCCAGGGCCAGACCAACGGCTTCCCGGTGTATCGCCTGAAAAACGCCAAGCTGACGACCGCTCATGGCCGCTTCAAGGGCTGCGTGCGCGACACCCGCGCCGAGACCTACAAGCCTGGTTCAGACGAGTTCATCGCGCTTGAGCTTTACGTCGCATCCCGCGGCAACGGCCTCTCGGTCGAAGCCCCCTCGGTGCGCAACTAAACACACCACCCGCTCCGGCGACATGTCGGAGCGGGTTTTCTCTATCAAGACAAATTCATAAACGTGAATTTGAAATACAGGATTAGAAAGGCACTTCGCCCATGATCTCTCGTCGCGATTTCCTCCAGGTCTCCATGGCGGCATCTGCCATGGTTGGGGCCTCCGGCTTCGGCAACTGGGCGCGTCTTGCTGCCCAACAGTCGCTGACCCAGGATGACCTGCTGCAATTCGACACCTACGGCAATGTCTCGCTGATCCACATCACCGACATTCACGCCCAGCTGAAACCGATCTTCTTCCGCGAACCCGAGATCAACCTTGGGGTCGGGGATGCCTTTGGCCAGGTGCCCCACATCACCGGCGCCGATTTCCGCAAGCTCTACGGCATCGCCGATGGCTCGCCCTCGGCCTATGCGCTGACCTACAATGACTTTACGTCGCTCGCGCAGACCTATGGCCGCGTCGGCGGCATGGATCGCGTCTCGACCGTGATCAACGCCATCCGCGCCGACCGCCCCGACGCGCTGCTGCTGGACGGCGGCGACACATGGCATGGCTCCTACACCTGCCACCAGACCCAGGGTCAGGACGTCGTGAACGTCATGAACGCGCTGAAACCCGATGCCATGACCTTCCACTGGGAGTTCACTCTGGGCTCGGATCGCGTCAACGAAATCGTCGAGGGCCTGCCCTTTGCCGCCCTCGGCCAGAACATCTTTGACGCCGAATGGGACGAACCCGCCGAGCTGTTCAAACCCTACAAGTTCTTCGAGCGTGGCGGCGTCAACATCGCCGTCATCGGTCAGGCGTTCCCGTATATGCCCATCGCCAACCCGCGCTGGATGTTCCCTGAATACTCGTTCGGTATCCGCGAAGAGAACATGCAGGCCATGGTCGATGAGGTGCGCGGCATGGGCGCGGAATGCGTTGTTGTCCTGTCGCACAATGGCTTTGACGTCGACAAAAAGATGGCAGGCCGCGTCACCGGCATCGACGTGATCCTCTCGGGTCACACCCACGACGCACTGCCCGAACCGGTTCTGGTCGGAGAAACCATTGTTGTTGCCTCTGGCTCGAACGGCAAGTTCGTCAGCCGCGTCGATCTCGACATCCGTGATGGCAGGATGATGGGCTTCCGCCACAAGCTGATCCCGATCTTCTCGGACGTCATCACCCCCGATCCCGTCATCACCCAGCTGATCGACGAACAGCGTGCGCCCTATCTGGACCAGCTGACCGAAGTGATCGGCAAATCCGACTCGCTCTTGTATCGCCGTGGCAACTTTAACGGCACATGGGATGACCTGATCTGCGAGGCCCTGATCCAGGAACGCGACGCCGACATCTCCATGTCACCCGGCGTGCGCTGGGGACCGTCGATCCTGCCCGGTCAGGACATCACCCGCGAAGACATCTGGAACGTGACCTCGATGTCTTACGGTCAGGCCTATCGCACGGAAATGACAGGGGAATTCATCCACGTCATCCTCGAAGACGTGGCCGACAACCTGTTCAACACCGACCCCTACTACCAGCAGGGCGGCGATATGGTGCGCATCGGTGGCATGGGTTACCGCATCGACATCTCCAAGCCGCAAGGGTCGCGCATCAGCGACATGACCCTGTTGAAAACCGGCGAACAGATCGACGCCTCCAAGACCTATCAGGTCGCGGGCTGGGCCTCGGTCAACGAAGGCACCGAAGGTCCGATGATCTGGGATGTCGTCGAAAGCCATATCCGCAAACAGGGCACCGTCTCGGTTGCCCCGCATGAAAACGTAAAGGTCTCGGGCGTCTGAAAAGACGTCCCCGCGACCCTTTGACCTGTTATTCCATTCAATCAAATTCACTAAAACGAATTTGATTATGTATTGAGGAGGCATAGCCAGATGACAATGAGCTTCAAGGGCAAACCCTCGCGTCGCGCGTTCCTGAAAGGGGCGGTCGCCGCCACGGGGAGCGTTGCCGGCGCAAGCATGGCCAGCGCGGCGGGTGATCCGCTGATCACACAAGTCCAGGACTGGGCCAGCAGCACCGGAGACGGGGTGGACGCAACGCCCTATGGCCTGCCGATCCAGTTCGAGACGGACGTGGTGCGCCGCAACGTGGAATGGCTGACCGCCGACACGATTTCGTCGATCAACTTTACCCCGATCCACGCGCTCGACGGCACCATCACCCCGCAGGGCTGTGCCTTTGAACGCCACCACTCGGGCGCGATCGAACTGTCGAAAGCCGACTATCGCCTGATGATCAACGGTCTCGTGGATACGCCTCTGGTGTTCTCTTATGAAGACCTCGAGCGTTTCCCGCGTGAAAACCACGTCTATTTCTGCGAATGCGCCGCCAACACCGGCATGGAATGGGCGGGCGCACAGCTGAACGGTGCGCAATTCACCCACGGCATGATCCACAACATGGAATATTCCGGCATTCCGCTGCGCGCGCTGTTGGAAGAGGCTGGTCTGGATGCGGCGGGCGACCTCAAGGACAAATGGGTCTATGTCGAAGGGGCGGACGCCTCGTCGAACGGTCGCTCGATCCCGATGGAAAAGGCCTTGGACGATGTGCTCGTCGCGTTCAAAGCCAATGGTGAGGCTTTGCGTAAAGAGCACGGGTATCCAGTGCGCCTCGTCGTCCCCGGTTGGGAAGGCAACATGTGGATCAAGTGGCTGCGTCGTATTGAGGTGACCACTCAGGCCATTGAAAGCCGCGAGGAAACCTCGAAATACACCGACACGCTCGAAAACGGCACCAGCCGCAAGTGGACCTGGGTCATGGACGCCAAATCGGTTGTCACCTCGCCCAGCCCGCAGTCGCCGATCAAGCACGGCAAGGGCCCGCTGGTCATCACCGGCCTGGCATGGTCCGGTCGCGGCGCCATCACCGGCGTTGACGTGTCGCTCGACGGTGGCAAGAACTGGCAAGAGGCCCGCCTTGGCGCGCCCGGCACCGACAAGGCTCTGTCGCGCTTCTACCTCGACATTGATTGGCAGGGCGAAGAGATGTTCCTGCAGTCGCGCGCCAAGGACTCCACCGGCTACGTGCAGCCCTCCAAGGCTGAACTGCGCGAGGTGCGCGGTCTCAACTCGATCTATCACAACAACTGCATCCAGACCTGGTGGGTCAAAGCAGACGGGGAGGCAGAAAATGTCGAAGTTTCTTAAACTTATCGCAGGCACCACGCTGGCCTCGACCCTGATCGCAGCCCCGGCCATGGCCGAGAAACTTGGCCTTGGCCGCGCCGCCACGCCGGATGAGATTGCCGCATGGGACCTTGACGTGGCCCCTGATGGCACCGGCCTGCCGGTCGGCTCGGGCGATGTGTTCACCGGCGAAGAGGTCTTTGCCGAACACTGCGCCAGCTGCCACGGTGACTTTGCCGAAGGTGTCGACAACTGGCCAAAACTCGCAGGGGGCGCGGACACGCTCGACCACGAGGATCCGCTGAAAACCGTCGGCTCCTACTGGCCGTATCTCTCGACCACATGGGACTACGTCAACCGCTCCATGCCGTTCGGCGCAGCGCAGACCATGTCGACCGATGACGTCTATGCCATCGTTGCCTACATTCTCTATTCCAACGACCTCGTGGACGATGAATTTGTCCTCTCGAACGAGAATTTTCTCGACGTTGAGATGCCCAATGCGGGCGGTTTCATCATTGATGACCGCGACACCGCCGAGGCGCATTTCTGGAAAGCCGAGCCCTGCATGACCAACTGCAAGGACAGCGTCGAGATCACCATGCGTGCAGCAGTTTTGGACGTGACCCCGGATGAGGGCGGTTCTGAAGAAGCCGCCGCCCCCGCCGAGGAGGCTGCTGCCGCACCTGCTCCCACCGAGACCGCCGACGCAGCGGCCCCGGTGGAGCAGGCTGCCATTGACCCCGAGCTGATGAAGCAGGGCGAAAAGGTCTTCAAAAAGTGCAAGGCCTGCCACCAGGTCGGAGACGGCGCCAAATCGAAAACCGGCCCGGCTCTGAACGGCATTGTTGGCGCCTCGGTTGGCGCAGTGGACGGGTTCAAATACTCCAAGCCCATGTTATCACTGGCTGAATCCGGCGCGACATGGACCGAAGATGAACTCGCCGCCTTTCTTGCCAAGCCCAAAAAATATCTCAAGGGCACCAAGATGTCCTTTGCGGGCCTGAAAAAAGAGGACGACATCATCGCCGTCACCGCCTATCTGAAAAGCTTTCAGGATTGATAGATGCGGATTGCTGTTGCGATCATGATACTCTGGGCGGTCCTGACGGGGGCCGCCTTTGCCGAAGAAACCGCCACGGCCATCGGGGATCCCGAGCGTGGTCAGAAGATGTTCAAGAAATGCAAATCCTGCCATCAGCTGGGCGAGGGCGCCAAGCACAAGGTTGGTCCGCATCTGAACGGCATCTTCTTCCGCCCCGCGGCGACATTCGATGACTTCAAGTACTCCAAAGGCATGTATGCCGCGCGCGAAGCGGGGCTGGTCTGGGATATCGATGGCCTCAGCCGCTTTATCGAAGACCCGCGCAAAACCGTGCCCGGCACCAAGATGAGCTTTCACGGGCTTGCCAAGGAAAAAGACCGCCATGACCTCTTGGCTTTCATGCGGATTTACTCGGACAACCCCCAGAATATCCCCGAGGCCGCCCCGACCGCCATCAAGGTCGAGGTCGAACTCTCGCCCGAAATCCTCGCCATCGTGGGCGACCCGGAGTACGGCGAATACCTCGCGACCGAATGCACCACCTGCCATCAGTCCAGCGGCGACTTTGACGGCATCCCGGGCATTGTCGGCTGGCCTCAGGACGAATTTGTCATCGCCATGCACGCCTACAAGCTCAAGAAACGTGACCACCCGGTGATGCAGATGATGGCCGGGCGACTGGCTGACGACGAAATCGCGGCGCTGGCCGCCTATTTCGGAGATTTGAATTAACCGCGCGAACTTTCAAGATCAGGGGAGGAATGATCTATGACATTGAACAGACGTACATTTATCAGAGCGGGGGCCGCCGTGGCGGCATCCTTGTCGGCACCAATGGTTCTCGGCGCGGGCAAGCCCCGTGTTGTCGTTGTTGGCGGCGGCGCAGGCGGTGCCACAGCCGCGCGCTACATCGCCAAGGGCGCCAAGGGTGCCATTGACGTCACCCTGGTGGAACCCAGCCGCACCTACTACACCTGCTTTTTCTCGAACCTCTATATCGGCGGCTTCCGCGATATCGGTTCGATTGCGCACAGCTACGGCAAACTGGCCTCGGACTATGGCATCAACGTGGTGCACGACTGGGCCATCGGCATCGACCGCGACGCGCACACCGTTTCGCTCGCCGGTGGGGACACGCTGGCCTATGACCGCCTGATCCTGTCGCCCGGCATTGATTTTGTCGATGGCGCGGTGCCCGGCTGGGACATCACCAGCCAGAACAAGATGCCCCACGCCTACAAGGCCGGCTCGCAAACTGAGCTCTTGAAGGCCCAGATCGAAGCCATGCCCGAGGGTGGCACATTCGCCATGGTCGCGCCGCCTAACCCCTATCGCTGCCCTCCGGGACCGTACGAGCGGGTGTCGATGGTGGCGCATCTTCTGAAACAGAAGAACCCGACCGCCAAGATCATCGTCGCCGACCCCAAGCCCAAGTTCTCGAAAATGGCGCTGTTCCAGGAAGGCTGGGCCAACCACTATGACGGCATGATCGACTGGATCGGCTCGGACTTTGGCGGCGACGCGGTCGAAGTCAACGCCGACGAGATGACCGTCAGCATCGATGGCGAGGTCACCAAGGTCGACGCCTGCAACGTGATCCCGGCGATGAAGGCGGGCAAGATCTGCGAAATGGCAGGCATCACCGAGGGCAACTGGGCGCCGGTCAACGGCCACACCATGCAGTCGCGCATCGACGAAAACATCCACGTGCTCGGCGACGCCACCAACCAGGGTGACATGCCGAAATCCGGGTTCTCGGCCAACTCTCAGGCCAAGGTTGCCGCCATGGCCGTACGTGGCGCGCTGACAGGGTCCAAGGTCTTCCCGGCCAAGTTCTCCAACACCTGCTGGTCGCTGATAAACACCGACGATGGCGTCAAGGTTGGCGCGACTTACGAGGCCACGGATGAAAAGATCGCCAAGGTTGACGGCTTCATCTCGCAAACCGGTGAAAGCGGCGAGCTGCGCAAACAGACCTACGAAGAGTCGGTCGGTTGGTACGCGGGCATCACCAGCGATATGTTCGGCTGATCCGGGGCGATACTCTCACTCCCGCATGGGCCGCCTTCGGGTGGCCCATTTTTTTCGGCAATCGTGAAGAAAGCGTTACCTCTCCAGTTTGTACAAAACCGAGAAACGCCCTAGAAAAAGTTGTACAACTTGGAGAGTCGCCCTGAAAAAAGGTGTACAACTTGGTCATTTTCCAAAAATGTAGTGATTGCGCGATGCGTCCCCGCAAGGGGCAAAGAGCCGCTCGATTGGCCCTCGCGGGCCGCCTCGCGACCATTTTGACGTCGCCGCTTTAACCCGGTCGCAGCCATATTTTCGCTACCTGCTCTTGCAGCCCCCCTAGGCCGATACTAAGACTCACTCATGGGCTTTGGCCTAAGCGATGGATGCGAACAACAGGCAGGCGGATATGAACGACCCAATCGACACATATATGAACACCCTCGTGCCCATGGTGGTCGAACAGACCAGCCGTGGCGAGCGCGCTTATGACATTTTCTCGCGCCTGCTGAAGGAGCGGATCATCTTCCTCAACGGCCCTGTACATGACGGCATGTCGTCGTTGATCGTGGCACAGCTACTACATCTTGAGGCCGAAAACCCCTCCAAGGAAATCTCGATGTACATCAACTCGCCCGGTGGCGTGGTGACGTCGGGCCTGTCGATCTATGACACGATGCAGTACATCAAGCCCAAGGTATCGACCCTCGTGATCGGTCAGGCCGCCTCGATGGGCTCGCTTCTGTTGACTGCCGGTGAGGCTGGCATGCGCTTCTCACTACCCAACAGCCGCGTCATGGTGCACCAACCCTCGGGCGGCTACCAGGGTCAGGCGACGGATATCATGATCCACGCCCAGGAAACCCAGAAACTCAAGGACCGCTTGAACGAAATCTACGTCAAGCACACCGGTCAAAAGATGAAGGCAGTGGTCGACGCCCTCGAGCGCGACAACTTCATGTCCCCCGAAGAAGCCAAGGACTGGGGCCTCATCGACGAGATCGTCGAGAGCCGCGCCAAAGGCGACGACGAAGAAAGCTAACAGGCATGTGCCCCGGCGTGATCGCGTTCGGGGCACTTTCCACATTGTACTCGGTCTGAGGCTGGCCTAAGCTGACCGAAACGCGACGGCGCAGACGCATATCGGAGGCCCGAGAGGACGGACATGGCAAGCAATTCCGGGGACAGTAAAAACACCCTCTACTGCAGTTTCTGCGGCAAGAGCCAGCACGAGGTCCGCAAGCTGATTGCAGGGCCCACGGTATTCATCTGCGATGAATGTGTTGAGCTTTGCATGGACATCATTCGTGAAGAGACCAAGGCCAGCGGGCTGAAAGCCTCTGAGGGTGTTCCGACGCCGTTGGAAATCTGCAATGTGCTCGACGATTACGTGATTGGTCAGGCGCTGGCCAAGCGGGTGCTCTCGGTGGCTGTGCACAACCACTACAAGCGTCTGAACCACGCGCAAAAGTCCGGCGATATCGAACTTTCCAAGTCGAACATCCTGCTGATCGGCCCAACGGGGTGCGGTAAAACCCTTTTGGCCCAGACACTTGCGCGTATTCTCGACGTGCCGTTCACCATGGCCGATGCCACCACGCTGACCGAGGCTGGCTATGTGGGGGAAGACGTCGAAAACATCATCCTCAAGCTGTTGCAGGCCTCGGAGTACAACGTCGAACGCGCGCAACGCGGCATCGTTTACATCGACGAAGTCGACAAGATCACCCGCAAATCCGAGAACCCCTCGATCACCCGCGATGTCTCGGGCGAGGGCGTGCAGCAGGCCTTGCTTAAGCTGATGGAAGGCACCGTGGCATCTGTTCCGCCCCAGGGTGGACGCAAACATCCGCAGCAGGAATTCCTGCAGGTGGACACCACGAACATCCTGTTCATCTGCGGCGGCGCCTTTGCCGGTCTCGACCGGATCATCGCGCAGCGTGGCAAGGGTTCGGCCATGGGCTTTGGTGCCGATGTGCGTGACAATGACGAACGCGGCGTGGGTGAGATTTTCCAGGATCTCGAACCCGAAGATCTGCTGAAATTCGGCCTGATCCCGGAATTTGTCGGCCGTCTGCCGGTGCTCGCGACACTCGAAGATCTCGACGAAGACGCGCTTGTAACCATCCTGACCGAACCGAAAAACGCGCTTGTAAAACAGTACCAGCGCCTGTTCGAACTGGAAGACACCGCGCTCACCTTTACCGACGACGCGCTCAGCGCCATCGCCAAACGTGCCATCGAGCGCAAGACCGGCGCACGTGGCCTGCGCTCGATCCTTGAAGAGATTCTGCTGGATACCATGTTCGACCTGCCGGGCATGGACAGCGTGACCGAAGTGGTTGTGAACGAAGAGGCCGTGACCTCGGACGCCAGCCCGCTGATGATCCACGCCGAGGCCGAGAAAGAGCCAGCCAACGCGGGCTAAGCGGAAATTTACCGGAATTCATGAGGGGCGGGCAATTTGTCCGCCCCTTTTCGTGTGTCGCGATACTGGACCTTTGCGTTTGAATGAGTCATACGGGACTTGAATTTGCGGAGGCATCCATGGGCATTCTGAGCACGATCAACAGCGCACTTTCCTGGTGGAATGGCGCCACCCTGAACACCAAGCTTTTCACCCGTCGCAAGGGCGTGAAAGTGGGCGAAGACGATCAGGGCAATGTTTTTTACCGGACCAAGGATGACAGCAAACGCTGGGTGATCTTCTCTGGTCAGGTTGAAGCCAGCCGCATCAGCCCCGATTGGCACGGATGGCTGCACCGCACCTATGACGATGCGCCGTCGGAAAAACCGCTGGCTCACAAGGCTTGGGAAAAGCCGCATCAGGAAAACCTCTCTGGCTCGGAAATGGCCTATGCGCCCGCAGGTTCGATTCGCAAGGCGGCGGCTCCGGCCACCCGCAGCGACTACGAAGCCTGGGTTCCGGAATAAGGCCGGGGCGCGCCCTTGTCGGCTGTTCGTACTGAAATCGCAGTTGGGGCCGCGGTGGTTGCCGTGGCCATCGGCTTTTTGGCCTATGCCAGCCGTGTCGCAGATTTTGGCGGCAGCTCTGCCGGCTATGAACTGACCGCATCGTTCCGCTCGATCGAAGGTGTGTCTGTCGGCACTGACGTGCGTCTGGCCGGGGTCAAGATCGGCACCATCACGGATATTTCCCTGAATCCCCAGACCTTTCGTGCCGACGCGGGCATGACCATTCTGGATGGCATCGAATTGCCGGATGACAGCGCCATCGTGATCTCTTCCGAGGGGCTTTTGGGTGGCAATTTTGTTGAGGTTCTGCCCGGCGGCTCACCCTTTAACCTCGAGCCGGGTGCCGAAATTGAGGACACGCAAAGTTCGGTCAGCCTCGTGGGGCTGCTGATGAAGTTTGTGACCGGCGGGGACGACGAATGATCCGCCACACAGCGCTTTGCGCCATGCTGCTCGCTGGACCCGCAATGGCGCAGCAAATCACCGTCGAAACACTGGATTCCGAAGCCGGTCCGCAGATCGTGATCGTGCCACAAC
This sequence comes from Shimia sediminis, assembly GCF_003990645.1. Lineage (GTDB taxonomy): Bacteria > Pseudomonadota > Alphaproteobacteria > Rhodobacterales > Rhodobacteraceae > Shimia > Shimia sediminis. Next base: position 154,882 of record NZ_RYZK01000004.1, on the reverse strand, counting down.
AGCCCGAGGTCTTTACCCTGCAGCGCGACCTAGGCACCGTAACCTCCGAGGTTGCCGCCAGCGCCGTATCGGGGCAGGGCGCGCTTTTGCGCGGTCTCGACAGGCTCAACGGTGAGGTGGTCGATCTGGAGCTCGACAATGGCTACAGCGTGGCCTTTGGCGACCTGCGCGTCGATCTTGCCGAATGCCGCCACCCTGACGACAACGCCACGGGCGAGGCCTTTGCGTTTCTCACCATCTACGATGGCCTAGAAGCGGTTGATCCCTTGTTTCAGGGCTGGATGGTTGCATCATCCCCGGCGCTGAACGCGCTGGATCACGCGCGGTTCGACATCTGGGTGTTGCGCTGCAAGACCTCTGCGCCAGAAGACTCCGCCAGCGAGTGACCAAAGGTGACGTCGCCCATCCGGGCGCGATCCAGCAACAGGTGATACTCTTTCCGTGAGATTTCGATCGCCCCGAGCGAGGCCAGATGAGGCGTGATGAACTGCGTATCAAACAGGGTAAAGCCGCGCGCGCTCAGGTGCGCTATCAACCAGGCCAGCGCAATCTTTGATCCATTGGTGGCGCCGGAAAACATGCTCTCGCCAAAGAACGCCGTTCTCTGTGTGACGCCATAGACCCCGCCGATCAGATCGCCCTGGCGCCAGACCTCAATCGAATGGGCCTGTCCGCGCGCGTGTAATGCGCTGTAAAGGCGGCGAATTTCATCGTTTATCCAGGTGTCAGCACGGTCGGCGCATCCATCAACGACGCCTTCGAAATCCGTATCCAGTGTGACCTGGTAATCATCTCGCCGAAGGGCTTTGGCCAAGGACCGCGAGATATGGAACCCGTCCAGCGGGAACACCCCCCGGCGGTGCGGATCGACCCAGAAAATCTCTGGGTCGTCGCGATGTTCGGACATGGGGAAAATCCCCATCGCATAGGCCCGCATCAACAGGTCCGGTGTGATGTCACCTTCCCAGTCCTGCGTGCCATGTGGCATCAGCTTTCGGCCAGGTTCTCGTCCAGCCAGCGTTCCAGCCAGTGGATGTTGTAGTTGCCCGAGAGGACATCATCTTCGGCCAGCAGTGCGTGGAACAGAGGCACCGTGGTATCGATGCCATCCACGATCAACTCGCCCAAGGCCCGGTTCAGACGCGCCAGGGCTTCGGGCCGATCACGACCATGCACGATCAGCTTGCCAATCAGCGAGTCATAAAACGGTGGGATCGAATAGCCATCATACAGAGCCGAATCCATCCGCACGCCCAGCCCGCCGGGGGCGTGATACTGCGTGATCCTGCCGGGGCAGGGGGCAAAGTTGGGCAGGCGCTCGGCGTTGATGCGCACCTCGATGGCGTGACCGTTGATTTCCAAATCGTCCTGGGTGAACGACATCGGCAGGCCTTCGGCCACACGGATTTGTTCGCGCACCAGATCAACGCCAAAAATGGCCTCGGTCACCGGATGCTCCACCTGCAAACGCGTGTTCATCTCGATGAAATAGAACTCGCCGTTTTCATAGAGGAACTCGATGGTGCCCGCGCCAATATAGTTGATGTTCGCGCAGGCATCGGCACAGACCTTGCCGATATAGGCCCGTTCCTCGGATGAAATCGCGGGGCCGGGGGCCTCTTCGAACACCTTCTGGTGACGACGCTGCAGCGAACAGTCCCGTTCGCCCAGATGCACTGCGTTGCCCTTGCCATCACCAAAGACCTGAATCTCGATGTGGCGCGGTGTGGTGAGGTATTTCTCGATGTAGACTTCATCGTTGCCAAAGTTGGCTTTGCCCTCGGCGCGTGCGGTCTGAAAGGCAGATTTCATCTCGTCGGCGTTGTTGGCCACTTTCATGCCCTTGCCGCCGCCGCCTGCCGTGGCCTTGATGATGACCGGATAACCGAACTCTTCGCCGATCTTCAGCGCGTCTTCGACCGTGGCAACGCCGCCATCCGATCCGGGCACACACGGCACACCCAAGGCTTTCATCGTGTCCTTGGCGGTGATCTTGTCGCCCATGATGCGAATATGCTCGGCAGTCGGGCCAATAAAGGTCAGGTCGTGGTCTTCCACGATCTGCACGAAATTGGCGTTTTCCGACAGGAACCCATAGCCGGGGTGGATCGCCTGCGCGCCGGTGACCTCACAGGCGGCAATGATCGAGGCCATGTTCAGGTAGCTCTCGGTGCCCGAAGGCGGGCCGATACAGATGGCCTCGTCCGCCATGCGCACATGCATGGCATCGGCATCCGCGGTCGAATGCACTGCGACCGACTGGATCCCCATTTCGCGACACGCACGGATCACGCGCAGGGCGATTTCTCCGCGGTTGGCGATCAGGATTTTATCAAACATGTCAGCGCCTTATTCGATGATAACCAGGGGCGCACCATATTCCACTGTGTCGCCGTCACCCACCAGGATGCGCTTCACGGTGCCCGATTTTGGCGCCGGGATATGGTTCATGGTCTTCATGGCTTCGACGATCAGGATCGTATCGCCTTCGGCGACCTGTGCGCCAACGCTCACGAATGAGGGCGCGCCGGGCTCGGCCTGCAGATAGACGGTGCCCACCATGGGCGAGGTCACGGCGCCGGGATGGCTGGCCGGATCGTCGCTGGCGGCCTCAGCTGCGGCCGCAGGTGCTGCAGCGGCAACCGGGGCAGCAGCCACAGGTGCGGCGGCCGGGGCCACAACCGTGGCGACCTGTGTCTGGCGGCTCACGCGTACGTTCAGGCTGTCGTCCTTACCGTATTCGCGCATGACCTCCAGCTCGGTCAGATCGTTTTCACGCAGCAGTTCAGCCAGGGCCGAAATGAATTCGACGTCGTTGTCGTGATTGGTCTTGCTCATCTTTGTCTATCCCCTTCAGCGCTTCGCCGCGCTTCTTGTGAGTTTGTTTGTGTTCCCCTACGTCGCCTTATATGGCATCCCGCTGCCAGAGAAAAGCACAGTGACGTGTTCCGATATGTGGGGATTTTGCACCGAATTTCGAGGGGAAATCGACGCATCTGATTGCATTTTTCCTAAAGCGGCATCCCGGAGAGTTTCGCCACCAGCTCTGCCAGCTTGCGCGCCCCGAATTTGCGCAGCAGACGTGCCCGGTATTCTTCCACCGTGCGGTAACTCAGATCCAGCTGCAGGCCAATCTCTTTGCTGGTCAGGCCGCGACAGGTCAAAATCGCCACCTCGCGCTCGCGTTGGGTCAGCTCGACCACCGGGCGTTCTTCAGACAGATCGGCAAAGGTCCAGATCCCGCGCTGGAACGGGCTATCCGGCGTCAGAGACTGGCCCCGTGCCCGGCACCAGAACATCGTGCCATCGCGCCGTTGCATGATGCGCTCGTCATTGTAGCGCCCGGTCTCGCGCATCGCTGCCAATCCACGGGCACCGATGGTCTGAAAATCCTCTTCTGACAGATAAAACTCGCCCAAGGATACACCTTCGCACTTGCGGGGGTCTTCCAGAAACATCTTTCCGAATTCCACGTTGCAGCGGCGAATGATCCGGTTCTCGAGAATGGCGAGACCGATCGGAGCGTTTTCAAAGGCCAGGGCGTCCAGTTCCATGCCCAAACATGCGCATACCTGCGCCCAAAGGCCAAGGCCTGCGCGCCGTATTTCTACCAATTGCCCAATCGCAGCCCGCGCGGTTTACTCTCGGACGACGAGGGAGGACTGTCATGAATATCGCGAGCTGGCTTGAGAGGTCCGCCCGGATCACACCCGATGTTGGGGCGCTGTTTCTTGGCGCGGACTGCGTCGCCACTTATGGTGCGTTCCTTGACCGTGCCCTGCGCGTGGCTGGCTGGCTTGCAGCGCAGGGTGTGCAGCCGGGTGACCGTGTTGGCCTGTTCATGAAGAACCTGCCCGAGTACCTGATCGCCCAATACGGCGTCTGGGCGCTTGGCGGCGTTGTGGTCCCGATCAATGCCAAGCTGCATGGGCGCGAGGCCGCATGGATTCTCGACAATGCCGGGGCCTCATTGTGCTTTACCTCGGTCGGCCTGCACGAAGCTGTTTCAGAGGTCTCCGAAACCCCTTGCCTGAACGTCTCTTCGTCAGATTGGGCGGCTATTCTCGATACAGCCCCCACAAAGACCCTCACCCGCCGCACTCCGGACGACCTCGCCTGGTTGTTTTACACGTCGGGCACCACCGGTCGGCCCAAGGGCGTGAGGATCACTCACCGCATGTTGCAGGCCATGGCGCTCAGCTATTTTGCCGACGTGGACGAGGTCACATCCGAGGACACCGCGCTCTACGCTGCGCCGCTCAGCCATGGGGCGGGCATCTACAACCTCATGCACGTGCTCAAGGGCGCACGCCATGTCATGCCCCCCTCGGGCGGCTTTGACGAGGCGGAAATCTTTGACCTCGCCCGTCATCATGGGCGCGTCCACATGTTCTGCGCTCCGACCATGGTAAAGCGCATGACAGATGTGGCGAAAGCCACGGGCAAGACTGGCGAAGGCCTGCGCACCATCGTTTACGGAGGCGGACCGATGTATGTCGCCGACATCGTCGAAGCCGTGGATCACTTTGGCCCGATTTTCGTGCAGATTTACGGGCAGGGGGAATGCCCCATGTGCATTACCGCCCTCTCGCGTGCCGAAGTCTGTGATCGCAGCCACCCGAACTGGCAGGCACGTCTGGCTTCGGTGGGCCGCGCGCAATCTGTTGTCGAACTCGCCATTGGGGACGCGGCCGGTGTGCCGCTGCCGCCGGGTGAGGTTGGTGAAATCATGGCGCGCGGGGATGCGGTGATGCCGGGCTATTGGCAAAACACGCAAGCCACCGCCAAGACCATCGTCAACGGCTGGCTGATGACCGGAGACATGGGCACGCTGGACGCCGACGGCTACCTCACGCTCAAGGATCGCTCAAAGGACATGATCATCTCGGGCGGCACCAATATCTATCCCCGCGAGGTGGAAGAGGCCCTGCTGTTGCACCCGTCGGTGCGCGAAGTCTCGGTGGTTGGCCGCCCACACCCAGACTGGGGCGAGGACGTCGTCGCCTTTGTCGTGACGATCGGCGACATGGACACGAGCGCGCTGGATGCCCATTGTCTGGACCAGATCGCCCGCTTCAAACGGCCCAAGGCCTATTTCGCGATCTCGGAACTGCCCAAGAACAACTATGGCAAGGTCCTCAAGACCGAGCTGCGCAAAATGCTGGAGGAGATGTAAATGACCGACCTGACAGGAAAAACCGCGCTGGTGACTGGATCAGTACAGGGCATCGGCCTCGCCATTGCCGGGGAATTGGCCAAGGCCGGGGCGCGGATTGCCGTACATGGGATCGCAGGTGACGCCCAGATCGAAGAGGCCTGCCAGCACCTGCGCGACCTCGGCGCCCCACAGGCCGAGTTTTTTCGCGGCGACATGCGCTATCCCGACCAGATTGCCGATCTGATGAAGGCGGTCGAGACCTGGGGCGGGGCTGACATCCTCGTCAACAACGCGGGCATTCAGCACACGGCACCAATAGCCACCATGCCGACCGAAAAATGGGACGCCATCATGGCCATCAACCTCTCGGCGGCCTTTCACACCATGCAACACGCTATGCCTGTGATGGCCGAGAGGGGCTATGGTCGCGTGGTGAATATCTCTTCCGTGCACGGCCTGATCGCCAGCCCGGAAAAAGCACCCTATACGGCGGCCAAATTCGGTCTGGTTGGTCTCAGCAAGGTTGCCGCGTTGGAATACGCTGCTGTCGGAAATCGTGCTACCGGAGGCGTGACCGTGAACTGCATCTGCCCCGGCTGGACGGAAACCGCGATCATCGAACCGCAGATCGTGGCCCGTGCCGCGGCGCTTGGCGGGGTGGATCGGGACGCGGCCATTGCCGATTTGTTGTCCGAGAAACAACCCTCGCGCCGCACCAACACGCCCGAGGAAATTGGTGCGCTGACCCTGTGGCTTTGCAACCCGGTGGCGCATAACATCACCGGCACCGCGATCCCGATGGACGGTGGCTGGACCTCGCAATGACCGTACGGCGGGTTAACCTCTCGCGATGGCCGACACAAATACCGACGCAATACCGACGTTGTACCGACGCGATACAGATGTGCATTTCTGGCCGTTAACCTACAGAAACAAAAAGAAAATGCCCGCACAAACAGCGCGGGCATTCAATGTCTCGAAACATCATGAAGTCCGGTCAGTTAACCAGCGTTGCCTCGGTTGCGGCGCGGAACTCTTCCTCGCTCACGCCATCGGCCAGTTCCACCAGCTTCAGACCACCTTCGACCACGTCCATCACGCCGAGGTTGGTGATGATGCGGTCGACAACGCCCTTACCGGTCAGCGGCAGGGTGCATTCCTTCAACACCTTGGAAACACCGTGTTTATTGGCGTGATCCATCACGACAACCACGCGGCCCACACCGGCCACCAGGTCCATCGCGCCACCCATGCCTTTGACCAGCTTACCGGGGATCATCCAGTTGGCAAGGTCGCCGTTTTCGGCCACTTCCATCGCACCGAGGATGGCCATGGCGATCTTGCCGCCACGGATCATCGCGAAGGACTGCGCGCTGTCGAAATAGGCGGTCTGGGGCAGTTCGGTAATGGTCTGCTTACCTGCGTTGATCAGGTCGGGGTCTTCTTCACCTTCATAAGGGAAAGGGCCCATGCCCAGCATGCCGTTCTCGGATTGTAGTGTAACTTCAACACCTTCCGGGATGTAGTTTGACACCAGCGTCGGAATACCGATGCCCAGGTTCACATACCAGCCGTCCTGCAGTTCCTGTGCCGCGCGTGCGGCCATTTGGTTACGATCCCAAGCCATTACGACGCCTCCTTCTGACGAACGGTGCGCTGTTCGATGCGCTTTTCATGATCGCCCTGAATGATGCGATGCACATAAATACCGGGCAGGTGGATCCCATCCGGGTCCAGCGATCCGGTTGGGACGATCTCTTCCACTTCGGCGATGCAGATTTTACCGCAGGTCGCCGCAGGCGCGTTGAAATTGCGCGCGGTCTTGCGGAACACCAGGTTGCCGGTTGCGTCTGCCTTCCAGGCTTTGACGATGGCGATGTCGGCAAAGATGCCTTCTTCCATGATGTAGTCTTCCATGGCGCCATCGGGGCCGGTGGGGAATTGCTTCTCCAGCTTGCCCTCGGCAATCACGGTGCCCACGCCGGTCTTGGTAAAGAAACCGGGGATGCCCGCGCCACCGGCGCGCATACGCTCGGCCAGGGTGCCCTGCGGGTTGAATTCCAGCTCCAGTTCACCCGACAGGTACTGACGCATAAATTCAGCGTTTTCACCCACATAGGACGAAATCATCTTCTTGACCTGCTTGGTTTGCAGCAGGATACCGATGCCGAAATCGTCAACGCCTGCGTTGTTCGACGCAAAAGTCAGATCCTTGACGCCCGACTCTTTGATGGCGTTCAGCAACAGTTCGGGGATGCCGCACAGGCCAAACCCGCCAGCCGCAAAGAACATCCCGTCCTTCAACAGCCCGTCGAGCGCCTCGGTGGCATTCGCATAGACTTTATTCATGGAAATCTCCCTCAAATCCGGAATTGAGGCCGTTTTGACCCCGCGTCGTCGCGGAGTCAATGAGACTTGAGAGAGGCCGTATTACTACGGTCGCCCATACGTAGTTGGGGGTTTGTCAGATCAGCCGGACCTGTGTGCCGATGGGCGTGATCTCAAACAACTCGGCAATCATCTCGTTAAACAGCCCGATGCAGCCGCTGGAGCTGCGTCGCCCGATCTTGCGTGTGTCATGGGTGCCGTGGATCAGATAGGCAGGCCAGCTTAGGTACATGGCGTGTGTTCCCAATGGGTTATCGGGGCCGGGCGGCATATAGGTCAGGTCCGGATCGCGTTTCAGCATGTCCGCTGTCGGAGTCCAATCCGGCCCGACACGTTTGCGCATGACCTTGGTGTAGCCGCGCTTGGTCAGATCTTCGGACATCGGCACTGACGTCGGGAATAGCCGGTAGGTGCTGCCATCTCCGCTCCAGAAATGCAGCGCGCGTGATGCGGTATCCGCGACGATTGTAGCCTTGCCCAGATCGTCAAAGTGATCCTGCCAGTTCTGCGTGCGGAACCCCGAGATGTTGCGGGGCGCGGTTTCCACCGCTTCTGCCTCGGTTGCGGCCAACAGGCTTTGAGGGGCCAAGGCCAGGGCAGGGGCCGCAAGCAAAAGCCCACGGCGGGTAAATTTGGGGTTGGGCATGGTCTGATCCTGTCGCGCTCGATTTGACCAGTTATCTGGTGACGCAACGGGTGTTCCGCAAGTCACGTGCATGTGACTCGCGGAATTGTGAGGACGGCCAAGGCCGGGCGCTACTTGGCCGCTGACTTTTTGGGCGCGGCCTTTTTCTTTGCGGGCGCTTTGCGCTTGGTGCCCTTTTTCGAGGCCTTCTCTGCGATCAGCGCGACGGCCATCTCCATGGTGACGTCAGCGGGCTCCGTTCCCTTGGGCAGGGTGGCATTAACCTTTTCCCACTTAACATAGGGACCATAGCGGCCTTCCATGACATTCACGGGCCCGCCGCTTTCGGGATGCTCGCCCAGCTCCTTCAGCGGTTTTGCCGCGGCACTGCTGCCACGCCGCCCGGGATTGGCGCGTTTTTCGGCCAAGAGTTCGACGGCGCGGTTCATGCCGATCTCGAAGACATCGTTCGGGTCTTTGAGGTTTGCGTAAACCGGTTTTGCCTCGTCGGGCAATTGGTGCATGACATATGGACCGAACCGGCCGAAATTGGACGAGATCGCGCCACCTTCGGGGTGATCCCCGATCTGGCGCGGCAGGCTCAACAGGACAAGCGCCTTTTCAAGGTCCATGTCCTCTTTGTTCCACCCGCGTGGCAGTGACGCGCGCGGCGGTTTCTTGTTTTCCGGGGTCGGTTCACCACGTTGCACATAGGGACCAAAACGTCCGGCTTTCAGCCAGATCTCGTCACCGGCATCTTCACCCAGAACACGTTCATCACCATCCGCACCTTCACCAGCGATGGGGCGGGTATAGGTGCATTCCGGATAGTTGCCACAGCCCACGAAACCACCCGTGCGCGAGGATTTCAGGTGCAACTGTCCTTGTCCACATTTCGGGCAAACCCGCGGGTCTGATCCATCCTCTTTCGGAGGATAGAGTTGTGGGGCCAGGGCGTCGTCCAGGACATCCAGAACCTCGGAAATGCGCAACTCGGACGTTTCTGCAATCGCCGCCGAGAAGTCCTTCCAGAAGCGGCTCAGAACGTTCTTGTAATTGCGCTCGCCGGCCGAGACATCGTCCAGCTCTTCTTCAAGGTTCGCGGTGAACTCATAACCGACGTACTGACGGAAGAAGTTCAGAAGGAAGATCGTGACAATCCGCCCCTTATCCTCTGGGAACAAACGGTTTTTGTCTTTCCGCACATACTCACGATCCTGAATCGTGGTGATCACGCTGGCATAGGTCGACGGGCGTCCGATGCCCAGCTCTTCCATGCGCTTGACCAATGTTGCCTCGGTATAGCGCGGCGGGGGTTGAGTGAAATGTTGTTCGGGCGTCACGGTCCGTTTGTCGGCCTTTTCGCCCTGCATGATTTGCGGCAGACGCTTGTCGTCATCGTCGACAACATCATCGCGACCTTCTTCGTAGACCCGCAGGAAGCCGTCAAACAGTACCACCTGACCCGTGGCCCGCAAGACGACCTGCGAGTCATCGCTGGCAATGTCTACGGTCGTGCGCTCCAGGCGCGCGCCTTCCATCTGGCAGGCGATGGTGCGTTTCCAGATCAGGTCATATAGCTTGCGCTGATCGGCTTCGAGCCGCTGCAGGTCATCCGCCGTGCGCATCATGTCCGTTGGACGGATACATTCGTGGGCCTCTTGGGCGTTCTTTGCCTTGTTCTTGTAGATACGCGGCGATGCGGGGACATACTCTGCACCATAACGTTCTTTGATCGCGTCGCGCGTGGCGGACACTGCTTCGGGCGCCATGTCGATGCCATCGGTCCGCATATAGGTGATGTACCCGGCCTCGTACAGCCGCTGGGCCGTGCTCATACACTGGCGCGCGCCCATGCCAAATTTACGGCTGGCTTCCTGTTGAAGGGTTGAGGTCATGAAGGGGGCCGAAGGGTTGCGGCTGGCCGGTTTGGCCTCGACCGAGGCGATCTTCAGATCGCGGGATTGGATGGCCTGAACGGCCAACTCTGCTGCCGTGCTGTTTTCCAGCCCATATTTGTCGAGCTTTTCTCCGCCCAAAACCGTCAAGCGCGCTTCAAATTCCTGGCCTCGCGGAGTCGCGAGCAACGCCTTGACGCTCCAGTATTCCCGCGCCTTGAACGCCTCGATCTCCATCTCGCGTTCGACGATCAGTCGCAGGCAGACCGACTGAACGCGCCCCGCGGAGCGGGCACCGGGCAGCTTGCGCCACAGGACCGGTGACAAGTTAAATCCCACAAGATAATCGAGTGCCCGCCGCGCGAGGTAGGCGTCGACCAGAGGCTGGTCGATGTCGCGCGGGTTCTGCATCGCTTCGGTAACAGCGGACTTGGTGATCGCATTAAAGACCACGCGACTGACGGGCGTGTCTTTTTTGATGGCGCGACGTTTGCGCAGGGCCTCTTCAAGGTGCCAGCTGATGGCCTCACCTTCGCGATCGGGGTCGGTGGCGAGGATCAGGTTGTTGTCTTCTTTCAGGGCGTCGGCAATGGCTTTGACGTGCTTGCGAGAGTCGTTACCGACCTCCCAAGTCATGTCAAATTCGTTTGCGGTATCAACTGAGCCGTCCTTGGCAGGCAGGTCACGCACGTGACCATATGATGCCAGAACAGTATAGTTGGACCCCAAGTATTTGTTGATTGTTTTGGCTTTTGCCGGGGATTCGACAACGACTACTGGCATGAAATTTCCTCTCGACTCGGAGCGGTCGTTATGGCGGCGAAAAATGTGGGGTGGAAGGGGGGAATGTCAATGAGGCGTGATATTTGTTGTGACAATTTTGACGCGGCATGTAGGGTCAAGCTGTCTTTGAGGAGGTTTCAGATGCGCGTGATCGCAACGATTTTGATGATGATGGCTGGGGCTGTAAACGCTGCTGACTGGAGCGAGCCTGCCCGTGGAACCTATGATCGCAAAGCTATGATGGATGCGGTTCGTCCACACGCAGAGTGGCTGTTCGGCGACCCGGTGCAATTTGTTGTGCATGATCTGCGACGCGCTGGAAATATTGGCTTTGGAGCGCTGACGGCTCAACGCCCCGGGGGCAAGGCCATCGATATGCACAGGACGCCCGGGGCGCGCTTAGGAGAGATTGATCTGGAAATGGAAGGCCAGGAAGACTTTCTTGTTCTCTATCGGAAATCCGGCGACACCTGGGTGGCGGTTCATTGGTCCTATGGCGCAGGAGATGTCTGGTTCGCTTGGGAACCGCTTTGTGCTGAGTACCGACCCGTGATCGAAGAGTTTTGTCGCGGGCTTTGACCGGCGTTTCACGGTCAGACCCGTGACAACAGCCCCCCGGCCTGGCGCGTGATTCGCCCTTCTAGTTCAAGATCCATCAGAACCGGGGTCACCCGTTTGGCCGAGGATGCGAGATCCCGGATCAACTGGTCCTCTGCCAAAGGGGCCGGGCCAAGGTGGTTGAGAATCTGCATGTGCAGATCAGATGTTTCGCGCAATGTGCGCGGCGCTGGTGTTTCCGGGGCGGGCCCAAGCGGGAGTGTATCCTGCGCAGGCGCTGCCTGTGGTCGTATGGCCTCACCAATGGCTTCAATCACGTCGTTGGCTGAGCGAACAAGTGTCGCGCCATCCCGGATCAGCATGTTGCACCCCGAAGCGCGGGCATCAAAGGGATGTCCCGGCACCGCCAGAACCTCTCGACCCTGGTCAAGCGCATCGCGGGCTGTGATGAGACTGCCCGACCGGCCCGCCGCCTCAACCACGATGACCGCGCGGCTTAGGCCCGAAATAATCCGGTTGCGCACCGGGAAATGGCGCGCCTGCGGAACAGTGCCCATGGGGCATTCCGACAGGCGCAGGCCGTGAGTGGCCAACTGTTCGGCCAAGGGGGTATTCTCAGCCGGGTAAATCACGTCGACACCGCCTGCCTGAACGGCAATCGAGCCGGTCTTCAGGCTGGCCTGATGCGCTGCAGTGTCGATGCCTCGGGCCAATCCCGATACGACAACAAACCCCGCCTCGCCGAGATCTTTAGCCAGGGAGCGCGCCATGCGTTGGCCCAAAGACGAAGCGTTGCGCGCACCCACCATGGCAATCATCGGGCGATTGGCGAGCGTGGTATCGCCAATTGTCCACAAAAGCGGTGGTGCATCAGACAACTCGGAAAGCGGCGCGGGATACTCTGCTTGGCCCATCGCAATCAGACGGGCACCAGCCGCCGCGCCGGTTGCCAGTTCGCGGGCAATGCGCGCTGGGTCGCAGGGCTGATAGTTGGTTTCTCCGGCTTCAGCAGCAATCTCAGGCAAAGCTGCCAAAGCCGCCTCGGCGCTGCCAAATTCCTTTAACAATCGATGAAAGGTTGCGATGCCGACACGTCGGGAACGCAAAAGGCGGAGCCACGCAAACCGTTGTTCTTCCGTGGTGGGTGGGAGTTGGGGGTGAGTGGAAGAATTGTGGGTTCCGGTCATCCGTAGCTCCGCCTGCTTGCAGAATCAGGTTTAGCGCGCCCCTGGTTAACAGCGCGTAAACCAAGACAGGGAATCCAGAAAACTTAAGCCGCCGACCCACCTACTGTCAGCCCGTCCATCAGCACCGTCGGTTGCCCAACGCCAACCGGCACCCATTGTCCAGCCTTGCCGCAATTGCCCATACCGGGATCAAGCGCCATGTCGTTGCCCAGTCCGCGGATCTGTTTCATTGCCGTGGCCCCATCCCCGATCAGGGTGGCCCCGTTCACCGGCGCGCCGATCTTGCCATTCTCAACGCGATAAGCCTCGGTGCAGGAGAACACGAACTTGCCATTTGTGATGTCGACCTGACCGCCGCCAAAGCCAACTGCGTAGATCCCATCCTTCAGCGATGCCACCAGATCTATCGGATCGCTCTCGCCGCCCTGCATATAGGTGTTGGTCATGCGCGGCATTGGGGGATGGGCAAAGCTCTCACGTCGTCCGTTGCCGGTCGGATCAACACCCATCAGGCGCGCGTTCTGACGATCCTGCATATAGCCAACAAGGATGCCGTCTTCGATCAGGACGTTGCGCCTCGAAGGTGTGCCCTCGTCATCCACCGTGATCGATCCGCGCCGATCAGGAATTGTGCCATCATCGACAACGGTCACGCCGGGTGATGCCACACGCGATCCAATCAGACCGGAAAACTTTGAACTGCCTTTGCGGTTAAAGTCACCTTCCAGACCGTGTCCAACGGCCTCGTGCAAAAGGATACCGGGCCAGCCCGGGCCAAGCACAACCTGCATGGCACCAGCCGGGGCAGGGACGGCCTCAAGATTCACCAGCGCAATACGCAGTGCTTCGCGGGTCTTGGCCTGCCAGTCTGCGGGATCAATCAACCCATCCAGACCCAGCCGGCCGCCGCCCCCGGCACTGCCGCTTTCGCGACGGCCGTTTTGTTCCACGATGACCGAGACATTCACGCGCGTCATCGGGCGCACATCGCTGATCTGTTGCCCGTCGGGTCGCAGAATGACCACTTCCTGGTGCGAGGCCGCCAATGTGGCAGAGACCTGAACCACACGCGAATCCAGATCGCGGGCAAAGGCGTCGATCTCGCGTAATGTGTCGATCTTGACGGGCAGAGGGGCACCGGCAATCGGATCATCGTCAGTATATAGTTTGCGGTTGGTGGCAACGGGACCTGCAGCAAGCGTGCCGCCGCCTTCCCCCACGGCCAACCGGGCAGTTTCCACGGCGCGGGTCAGCGCGGCTTCGGAGATTTCCGACGAATGGGCATAGCCCGAAACCTCGCCACGCACGGCGCGCAGGCCGAATCCCTCGGACGCATCGTAAGACGCTGTCTTGAGCCGTCCGTCATCGAATACCAAAGCCTCGGATCGGCGCCGTTCCATGAACAATTCACCGTCATCCGCGCCCGCCGTAGCCGCGCGAAGTTGCCCAAGCGCAAATTCCGGGTCCAGAACCGTATCAAAAGGGCGGAATTTGATCTGCGTCATATGGATTTTCCTTTCGGAATTTGATCTAAGTCAAAAAAAGCGTCCGTTTGACGCGGGCTGACTTCTTTATTTGGCTGATAGAATATGGTTTCTAGCAGCGATACAACAGCGAGATTCCGCCCAGTGGGGCGGATTTTTGCAAGGACCGAGATAAAACAACACCGCAACCGATCAGGGTGAACTATGCGAATTCTAACGAAAATCCTGGGCTTGATGGCAGCAATCATGGCTCTCCCGGCAGTGGCGCAGGCTGCTGAGACCATTGGTAAGCCTGTTGACGGCCTGATGGGCTGGCAACCTGCCGCGACCGAACTGGCGCGTGACCTGCAGTCGCTCGACTACATGATTCTGGTGATCATCACCGTGATCGTACTGTTTGTGTGCGGTCTGGTGGGCTACATTATCCTGCGCTTCAACCGCCGCGCCAACCCCAACCCGGCGACTTTTACCCATAACACCCCGGTCGAGATCGCATGGACCATCGGTCCGATCCTGATTCTGGTGTTCATCGGGGCGTTCAGCTTGCCGGTCCTGTTCAAGCAGCAGGAAATCCCCGAAGCGGACATCACCATCAAGGTGACCGGCTACCAGTGGTACTGGGGCTATGAGTATGTCGATCACGAGTTCGAGTTTGAAAGCTTCCTGCTGGCCAAAGAAGAGCTGGAAGAAAACGGCTACAACTCGGATGAATACCTTCTGGCCACTGATACCAAGGTCGTTGTGCCCTCGGGCAAGACCATCGTGATGCAGGTGACCGCCGCGGACGTGATCCACTCGTGGACCATTCCTGCGTTCGGCGTGAAACAGGATGCGGTTCCCGGCCGTCTGGCTGAGCTGTGGTTCAACGTCGACGAAGGCAAAGAGGGCATCTATTTTGGTCAATGTTCCGAGCTTTGCGGCAAGGACCACGCCTATATGCCGATCACTGTCGAAGTTGTGACCCAGGCCGAATACGACGCGTGGCTGCAAGGTGCGATCGAGGAATATGCCGGCGACATGTCGACCCTCCCGACCGTGCAAACCGCGCAAGTCACCCAGTAAACTGATGTAGGGCGGGGAAATCCCCGCCTCACCAACAGGACAACCCATGAGCGACGCAAGCCTCAATACCAACCTACAGACCCAGGAAGCCGGTTTCGGCGACTATTTCGCGTTGCTGAAGCCGCGCGTCATGTCGTTGGTTGTCTTCACGGCGCTGGTCGGCCTTTTGGCAGCACCGGTTGATGTTCACCCGATGATCGCCTTTGCGTCGATCCTGTTCATCGCCGTTGGCGGTGGTGCTTCGGGTGCGCTGAACATGTGGTGGGACGCTGACATCGACGCGGTGATGAAGCGTACCCAGTCGCGCCCCATTCCTTCGGGCAAGGTTACCCGCGACGAGGCCTTTGCCATTGGCATGACCCTCTCGGTCTTTGCCTGCATCATGCTGGCGCTGGCGTCGAACATCTTTGCGGGCCTGCTTTTGGCCTTTACCATCTTCTTCTACGTGGTGATCTACACCATGTGGCTGAAGCGCTGGACGCCCCAGAACATCGTGATCGGCGGTGCGGCCGGGGCTTTCCCTCCGATGATCGGTTGGGCTGTCGCCACGGGCGGTGTGTCGGTCGAAAGTGTGTTGATGTTCACCCTGACATTCATGTGGACACCGCCGCACTTCTGGGCTCTGTGCCTGTTCATGAAGTCGGATTACAAGGATGCGGGCGTACCGATGCTGCACGTGACCCATGGGCGCAAATCGACACGCACCCATATCCTGGTTTATACGCTGCTTCTGGCCGTTGTGGCTGTTGGCATGGCCTTTACCGGTGTAGGTGGTCCGATCTACCTGACCGTGGCGCTGATCCTCAACGGGTTGTTCATTGCCGGTGCGATCTCGATCTGGCGCCGCGATGAAGAAGTTGCCGAGGCCGACAACTACAAGCGCGAAAAATCGTTCTTTGGCCTGTCTCTTCTCTATCTGTTCCTGCACTTTGGTGCGATCCTGGCCGAGGCGACTCTGGCTCCTTACGGATTGGGAGGCTGGTAAGTCATGGGTTTTCAGGTTGAACACGAACTGCACAAACGCCGTCTGGGCCGCAATGTCGGTCTTGCGGCGGTGCTGGTTGGATTTATCGTGATCGTCTTTGGACTGACGGTCGTCAAAGTCACACGCGGCGATTACGAGCCCGAAAACGCAGCGATTCAGAACTGATGGCGATGAACCAACAAAATAAAACCGTGCTTAAGCTGGTTGGCGTTGTTGTGACGATGGGCGCGCTGGCATGGGCGTCAGTGCCTTTTTACGACTGGTTCTGCCGTGTCACCGGTTTTGGCGGTGCGACAAGTGTTGCCGAGGCTGGCTCTGATGTGATCCTCGAAAAAACCATCAAGGTCCGGTTCGACGCCTCGAAAGAGCGCGACTTTCCATGGGAATTCAAACCCATGCAGCGCCAGATGGAAATTCGCATCGGTGAAACCGGGCTGGCGTTTTACGAGGCTTACAATCCCACTGACCGCCCGATTGCGGGGGCAGCCAGTTACAACGTGACCCCCTATGAGGCGGGTGGCTTTTTTACCAAGATCGACTGTTTCTGCTTTGAAGAGCAGGTTTTGCAGCCCGGCGAGCGTGTGACGATGCCGGTCTCATTCTACGTCGACCCCGAAATCGTGACGGATCGGGATGCAAAGTACGTTCACAGCATCACGCTCAGCTACACGTTCCATGAAATCGACCTGCCCGAAGAGACTGCCTCTTTGGTCGGGACAAACGAAACCGAAGTTAACTAAAAGCCTTCCAACGAGGGAAAGACCAAAAATGGCGCACGAAAAAAACCACGATTATCACATTCTGCCGCCGTCGCTTTGGCCGCTGCTGGGCGGGCTGGGCGCATTCATTATGCTGTTTGGCGCAGTTCTCTGGATTTCTCCGCAGGTTCAAAACAACACCCCGTGGATGTTCTTTATTGGCCTCGCAATGGTTCTCTACGTCATGTTCGGCTGGTGGTCGGAAGTTGTCGCCGAGGGCAATGGCGGCGTAGATCATACCCCCGTCGTGAAGATCGGCCTGCGCTATGGCGTTGTTCTGTTCATCATGTCCGAAGTGATGTTCTTCTCGGCATGGTTCTGGAGTTTCTTCAAACACGCCATCTACCCGATGGGCCCCGAAAGCCCTGCCATTGACGGCGTCTGGCCCCCGGTTGGTATCGAGACCTTTGATCCGTGGCACCTGCCGCTGATCAACACGCTGATCCTGTTGTGCTCGGGTATGGCCGCCACTTGGGCGCACCACGCGATTGCACATGAGAACAACCGCAACGACATGAAATGGGGTCTGATCCTGGCTGTTGTGCTTGGCGTTGTCTTTACTGTCTTCCAGTTCTACGAGTATCAACACGCCGCCTTTGGTTTCTCGGGCAACATCTATGGCGCCAACTTCTTCATGGCGACCGGCTTCCATGGCTTCCACGTGATCATTGGCACCATCTTCCTGCTGGTTTGCCTGATCCGTCTGCAAGCGGGACACTTCACGCCAGAGAGCCACGTCGGCTTTGAGGCGGCTGCCTGGTACTGGCACTTTGTTGACGTTGTCTGGTTGTTCCTCTTCGCAGCTGTCTACATCTGGGGCGGCTAAGCCTTTGCGGTTGAAACACCGCGGACAATACGCGTAAACCAAATCGCGGGTGGCAACGGCCTCCCGCGATTTTCCTTTTCTGGGTAGCCCCGTTGAACCGATTTATCCTTCCGCTGGTCTTTGGCATTGTTGGCACTGCGATCCTCGTGTCGCTGGGCAATTGGCAAGTGCGCCGCATGGCCGAGAAAGAGGCATTTCTGGCAGATATCGACGCGCGTATCGGGGATCAGCCCGTGGCCATTCCGAGCAAACCGGCCCCCGAGAGGGATCGAATGCTTGCGGCCAGTGTGACGGGCACCTTTACCGCAGACGAACTACACTTTCTTGTCAGCACCAAACAGCTGGGCGCCGGGTATCGCGTTGTCTCGGCGTTTGAGACCGATGATGGTCGTCGCATCATGGTGGATCGCGGCTTTGTTCCGATCCCGGACAAGGACGCGACGCGCTTCACAGGCCCCGCAACCGTCACCGGCAATCTTCACTGGCCTGACGAGCGTGACAGCTACACGCCGGAAAATGATGTTGACGGAAATATCTGGTTCGCCCGAGACGTTCCGGTGATGGCAAAGGCCCTGCGATCGGAACCAATCCTGCTGATTGCCCGCGACATGTCGGAAAAAGACACGGGCGTGACGCCGCTTCCGCTCGACAGCTCCGGTATTCCCAATGATCACTTGGAATATGTGGTCACTTGGTACGGTCTAGCGATTGTGTGGATGGCCATGACCCTGTATTACCTGCGCCGCACGCGCAAAACCAAAAAGGCCTGAGACTCGTGAAATACATCTCGACCCGTGGCACCGCCCCGGAGCTGACATTCGAAGACGCCATGTTGACGGGCCTCGCCCGCGACGGAGGACTTTACGTTCCCGAGACTGTTCCGACCATGTCCAAGGACGAGATCGCTGCGCTGGCGGGCCTGTCCTATGAAGAGACCGCGTTCCGTGTCATGCGCCCCTTTGTCGGAGACGCTTTCACCGATGAAGAGTTCCAAGGCATCATCGCGCGCGCCTATGCTGGGTTCCGCCACGACGCTCGTGCACCGTTGGTGCAGCTGGCGCCGAACCATTTCCTGATGGAGCTGTTTCACGGGCCGACACTGGCGTTCAAAGACTTTGCCATGCAGCTGATCGGCCAACTGTTCCAGTTTTCGCTGGCGCGCCGCAATGAACGCGTGACCATTGTTGGTGCGACCTCAGGCGATACAGGATCTGCCGCAATTGAAGCATTCCGGGGTCTCGACAATGTCGACGTCTTTATCCTGTTCCCGCATGGCCGCGTCTCGGACATCCAGCGCAAGCAAATGACGACGCCGGAGGATGCCAATGTGCACGCCCTCGCGCTGGACGGTGATTTCGACGACTGCCAGGCCAAGCTTAAGGACATGTTCAATGACTTTGAGTTTCGCGATGGCGTGAAACTTGCCGGAGTGAACTCGATCAACTGGGCGCGGGTGCTGGCGCAAGTGGTATACTACTTCTCGACCGCCGTGTCGCTCGGCGCGCCTGACCGCAAGATTTCGTTCACCGTGCCCACGGGCAACTTTGGCGACATCTTTGCCGGCTACATCGCCAAGAAAATGGGCCTGCCGATTGATCGTCTGGTGATCGCCACCAACCAGAATGACATCCTGCACCGCACGATGGAAACCTCCGCCTACACCAAAGAGGGTGTGACCCCGTCGATTTCTCCATCTATGGACATTCAGGTTTCGTCGAACTTTGAACGCGCGTTGTTTGACGCCTATGGCCGCGATGGCAATGCGGTCGCGCAATCCATGGATGACCTGAGAGACGGGTCCTTCACCATCAGCCAGGGGGCGATGGACGTGCTGCGCGAGAATTTTAATTCCGGCTGCGCCTCAGAAGACGAAACCATGGCGACGATCACAGGCGCCTACACCAAAACCGGAGAAGTGCTTTGCCCGCACTCGGCTGTTGGGGTAAAGGTCGCGAACGAACATTTGGGTGACTGCCCGATGATCACATTGGCCACCGCGCACCCTGCCAAGTTCCCCGATGCAGTGGAACAGGCAATGGGCGCTCGCCCCGGCCTGCCGCCACATATGGTGGACATGATGGATAAACCTGAGCGTGTCACGCGGGTGCCCAATGACCTTGAGCACCTGAAGGCCCTCATAAAAGAGCGGATCGCCGCACGTTGACAACACGAATTCACACGCTGCCCAACGGCTTTCGCATCGTGACCGAGCATATGCCCGGTCTCGAAAGTGCTTCGATTGGTATTTGGGTCAATGCAGGCGGGCGTCACGAACGCCAGCCGCAAAACGGCATTGCCCATTTCCTGGAACACATGGCTTTCAAGGGCACGGAAAAGCGCAACGCGTTGGAGATTGCCGAGGCAATCGAGGATGTGGGCGGGTACATCAACGCCTACACCAGCCGCGAAGTCACGGCCTACTATGCGCGCGTGCTCAAGGGAGACGTTGCGCTGGCACTGGACGTGATCGGCGACATCGTTTTGAACCCGATCTTCGATGCCAATGAGATTGAGATTGAGCGTGGCGTGATCCTTCAAGAGATTGGCCAGTCGCTGGATACACCGGATGATGTGATCTTTGACTGGCTTCAGGAACGTGCTTATCCCGATCAATCCATCGGACGTACTATTCTGGGGGCAGAAGATCGCGTGCGCGCCTTTGGTCGCGATGACCTCTCCCAGTTTGTCGCTGAGCACTATCGTCCTGAACGCATGGTGCTCGCCGCCGCTGGTGGCGTCGACCATGACGAGATCGTGCGCATTGCGGAAGACATGTTTGGCGAGATGTCTGGTGGCAAGGTGCTGGGCCTGGATGCGGCGCGGTTTCATGGCGGGGAATATCGCACGGAGAAATCGCTGGAGCAGGCGCATTTCGCCTTGGGGCTGGAAAGCCCTGATTACCGTGATCCGGCAATCTACACCGCACAGATTTACTCGACCGCACTGGGTGGAGGCATGTCATCGCGTCTGTTCCAGGAAGTGCGTGAGAAGCGTGGTCTCTGCTACACGATTTACGCCCAGACTGGGGCTTATGCCGATACTGGCATGACCACGATCTATGCAGGCACATCCGGCGATCAGATTGCTGATCTCGCCGAGATCACCATCGATGAGCTGAAGCGCGCTGCCGAGGATATGAACCCGCAGGAAATTGCCCGCGCCCGGACACAGATGAAGGCTGGCATGCTGATGGGGCTGGAAAGCCCGTCCAGCCGCGCTGAACGTCTGGCCCGTATGCTGGCGATCTGGGATCGCATTCCGGACCTTGCCGAGACGGTGGAACGCATCGATGCCGTGACAGATGAGGATGTGCGCAGGTTTGCCGAACATATGGCAGTCACCGCGCGCCCTGCACTGGCTCTATACGGACCAATCAGTGCTGCACCGGAGCTGGACAAGTTACAGGAGCGTCGCGCCGCCTGATGTTGCTCTCTCGTCGGAAGGTCCGGATTGAAACCGAGCGGCTGACACTCAGGCCGCCCATTCACTCGGATTTTCGCGACTGGTCAGGACTGCGGAGCGAAAACGCAGACTTTCTGATCCCATGGGAGCCCGCCTGGTCGGCTGATCACCTGACCCGGAAAAGTTTTACCAACCGAGTGTATTGGGCGCAGCGGTCGATCACGAACGGCCACGCGATGCCTCTGTTTCTGATCCGTCGTGGGGATGAGGCGTTGCTAGGGGCCATTACCCTCGACAACATTCGCCGCGGGCCTGCCCAATCTGGCACGCTGGGCTATTGGATCGCCGAAAGATACGCGCGCCAGGGGTACATGCGTGAAACGATCGAGGCTGTGGTCCACCATGCCTTTGTCCAGATGGACCTGAGCAGGATTGAAGCGGCCTGCTTGCCTGATAACGTTGCCTCTCGCAGGGTGCTGGAGAAAGCCGGGTTCAAGTATGAAGGCGTGGCCCAAAGCTATTTACAGATCGATGGTCGCTGGCGGACCCATGTGCTCTATGCGGCACTCAGGAATGACCGACGCGGGCGCACCATGGTTGGGCAGGCCTGAGGTCGATGCAGACCGAGTTCACCATTCCGACGCACGGGCAGGGGCTCTATGAATTCACCCATGATGTGACGGCTTGGGTTCGCGGCGCAGGGGCAGGGGATGGGCTGCTGACCCTTTTTGTGCGTCATACGTCCTGCAGTCTCCTGATACAGGAAAACGCTGATCCAGAGGTTCAGATTGACCTGCGCAACTTCTTTCATCGGCTGGTCCCGCCGACCACCGATCCGACCATGTCCTATTTGACACATACCTACGAAGGTCCTGACGACATGCCTGCCCATATCAAGGCGGCCTTATTGCCGGTCAGCCTGTCGATTCCGGTCACAGACGGGCGTCTGGCTCTTGGTACGTGGCAGGGAATTTACCTCTTTGAACACAGAAATGCGCCGCACACGAGGGGTGTAGCGGCGCATCTTTCTGCATGAATTCAGCGGCTGGTTCGGACCGCTTTAGGAAGTCTTGGAGGAAACTTCTTGACTCCTAGATGGGGCCTGCACCTGGGTTGCAACAGGGGGAAAACAAAAAAAGTTTCCCCGTGACATAATGAATCGCTCATCTAGCGGTTCAATTTGCCCCCTACCCAAACTGTTGAGGCCGTCCTATAGTGCCTGTGGATAAGTTGGGGCAACACCCAACTACCAGAGGCAGAGACGACTATAAGGGGAAGGCCAATGCGCTGCCCGTTTTGCGGAAATATCGACACTCAGGTCAAAGATTCACGCCCCGCCGAGGATCACGTTTCGATCCGGCGCCGCCGGTTCTGTCCGGCGTGTGGCGGACGGTTTACCACCTATGAACGCGTGCAGCTGCGCGACCTGGTGGTGGTGAAATCAAACGGACGTCGCGAAGATTTCGACCGTGACAAGCTGGAACGCTCAATTCGGATCTCCATGCAGAAGCGACCGGTTGACCCAGAGCGCATTGACCAGATGATATCGGGCATCGTGCGACGTCTGGAAAGCATGGGCGAGACGGATATTCCGTCCAAGACCATTGGTGAGATCGTGATGGAGGCATTGGCCCGCATCGACACCGTGGCCTATGTGCGTTTTGCCAGCGTTTACAAAAACTTCCAGGCTGCAGATGACTTTGACAAGTTTGTCTCGGAACTGCGGCCCGACGGGCAACAGGAAGAGTAACACTGTCTGATACGCGCTATATGGCGCTGGCCCTGACGCTTGGGCGTCGGGGGCAGGGGAATACGTGGCCCAACCCTGCGGTGGGCTGCGTGATCGTGCGTGACGGGCGCATTGTCGGTCGCGGTTGGACACAACCCGGCGGGAGACCGCACGCAGAAACCGAAGCCTTGGCACAAGCCGGCCAGGCCGCGCGAGGGGCGACGGCCTATGTCACGCTGGAACCCTGTGCCCATCATGGACATACGCCGCCTTGCGCTGACGCCTTGATTGCCGCGGGTATAGCCCGCGTTGTTGTTGCTGTCGAAGACAGCGACAGCCGGGTCTCGGGCAAGGGGCTAGAGATGCTACGTGCTGCGGGCATCCGGGTTGACGTGGGGGTTTTGCGTGACGAAGCGGCCCACGACTTGCAGGGGTTCTTTCTGAAGACCGATTTGGGGCGACCGTTTCTGACCCTCAAGCTTGCAGTTAGTCTGGATGGTCGGATCGCCACCGCGACCGGAGAAAGCCAATGGATCACCGGCCCGTCCTCGCGGCGTTTGGTGCATGCGATGCGGGCGCGGCATGACGCGGTTATGGTCGGGGGCGGTACGGCGCGTGTGGACGATCCGTCGCTCACGGTGCGCGATATGGGGGTATCGCGTCAGCCAGTGCGGGTTGTGGTTTCGCGACGGCTCGATCTGCCCTTGATGGGCATCCTCGCCAGAACTGCCCGTGACGTGCCGGTTTGGATCGCCCATGGGCGGGATGCGGATCCTATGTTGATCAACACATGGCAAGACCTTGGTGCGGTGATGTTGTCGTGTGATGTCGAAGGGGTCCATTTGTCACCCGCCTCGGTTCTGCAAGCCTTGGGTGCGCAAGGGTTGACCCGTGTTTTCTCCGAAGGTGGTGGCGCGCTTGCGGCCTCTTTCCTCGCTGCGGATCTGGTTGACGAGTTGATCACGTTCCACGCGGGTCTCACCTTGGGGGCCGAAGGCCACCCAGCCATTGGTGCCATGGGCATCGAACGTTTGGCTGATGCACCGCGATTTCGGTTGGTGGATCAGCAGCGCATCGGGCCCGACATGATGTCAGTCTGGCGGCGTTAATCTAGCGGGGACGCCAAAGCCAGCTTTGGCTTGCCAGCAGCCCCTGCAGTTTGGCCAAAGCGCGATTTGCCGCGCCGGGATGCGGTACTTCTCCGCTCGACAGACGGTCCAGGGCCACCTCGACTGGGCAGGGTAGGCCCATCTTGGGATCAAAGTAACGCGGATAGTCGATCAGAGCTGCGTGCACCAACCCTTCAATCGAAGGCTCGGCCGCCCGTCGAGCCGGGATGCGCCCTCGGTCCTCTGTCAGCCCCCAACCTGCGTAGAAAGGTGTGCCGAAGGTGACCACCCGTTTGCCGCGCAGCAGCGCTTCGAAACCGGTGCCCGAGGTCATGGTCCAGACTTCGTCAACATGCTCGAGCAGGACAGCCATGTCGACCTGCTCCAGGACAACATGTGCCAGGAGATGCGCGTCTTGCACTTGTCCAATGCGCAGGCCTGCCAGAACGTCCGGGTGGGGTTTGTAGATCACAACGGCGTCAGGGTTCTCCTGCACAGCGGCCTCTAGCAAGGCACGGTTGGTGCGGATGTTTTCTGTGCCACAGACAATCGAGGCATCATCTTCGACCTGACCGGGCACCAGAATACGCCGCCCTTTCGGCAACTCTGGCAGGTCTCCATCAAGATTGTACTTGCTGACCCGATGCTTGCGCAGAGACATCATGAGTTTTTCTGCGCGCAAGCTTTGATCCGGCCGCAAGTCTGCACGCTGAGAGATCAACCTTTCCAACCGACTTTCGCGGGTCGGATCGTAGTAGATCCCCAGGTCATCCAGCACCAGCGACAAGGGTGGCACAAGTTCTGCCCCCAATCCGCGCGATCGCAAGAAACCGTCCTCGCACCGCTGGCTGTGTTCGGGGCCGTCCTTCATGCCCCAAACCATATTGGGCCGATCCTTGTCGAGCTTGCCAAATCGCACTGGTCGCTCGGCACCAAAAAAACGCTGTAGCGGTTTGCGTTTCCACAGGCGCATACCATAAGCGTTCCACCCATTGCGGTCCTGACGCCAGGCGCGCGCCATGGCGTCAAGCGTGTCAATCACGCGTTCCGGAGTGGTCAGTTTGTCGAGAAAGGGGTCATACCAGGTAGGGTACAGGATCATTGCAGCCGCAAAGAGTTGTGATCGCGTCAGCTTGCGCTGGCGGCGGTCTACCGGGCGCTCGTCGGTTGTCAGCCCCCATCCCGCATAAAAAGGTTGGCCAAAGACACGAGGCTTATGGCCGGCAAAAATGGCCTCGAACCCCATCTGTGAGGACACTGTGTAAACCCCCACAGCACCTTCAAATAGGATCCAAGGGGAATGCGGTTCCGTGCATAGGGTAACCCTTGCTGTTTCGTCCGATGCATCAAAGTAACCTTGTCGATGACCTTGGGCCGTCTCGGGATGAGTTTTGATGAGAACCCTGCAGCCTGGATGTTCCTCCTGAGCCATCACCAGCATTTCGCGAAATTCGGCGTCGCCTGCGTTAGAGGCCGTGACCGATGCATCTCCGCGGGTTTGATCCACAACCAGGACATAGCCCGGTTCCGGTGGGGGCAGCTTTGGGTCATTGGCGGCATACTTTGAAAGATGCGCTTCCTTTAGGCGCGCGATGCACCCCCGCGCCCGCGCGAGCAGGGCACTGTCGTCCAGCGGATGCGTGGCGAGAAGGGTTTCGAGGTCTGACGGACGAGAGGGGTCGAAGTGTGGAGCTTTGGCATCGATAAAAAGACCCAAGGGCGGCTCGCCCGCTTCGCGTCCGGGGTGCAGGCTGCGCAGAAAGGCATCTTCGACGTAGACAACCCCAGCCCCGGTCAGGTCAGAGACGGCTTCGCCACGACCCGCGGTCGGGCTTTGTCCCCAGACGGCAATCAAATCATCCGGGCCGGGTTTGCCAACGGTGATGCGGTACCCGGCAAGTTGCAAAATGCGCTTGATGCGGGATTGCGTGAAAAAGCCGCCATTGAAGGCGAAAAGCCGCCGAAGATCTGTGTCTTCGGCGGCTTTAATGTCTTGGGACATTTGTGCCAAGTTATAGACCGCCCAGCCCGCCAATCGTGTCAGCCGAGGTGAGGGTTCCCGTGATTGCAGAAATGGTTTTGTCCCACGTGGTGATCGGCGCTTCGGTTACATAAAGTGTGTCACCGTCACGGACCACGAAATCGCGCGCCACGAACATGCCATTGGGTTGCGTCAGATCGAGCACATAGACCATGCGTTGCGCACCCTGAAGATCGTTGCGCCCCAAAACCTGGTTCGAGATATCATCCGCTTCGTTGCGGAAGATAAAGACCCCGGTCGGGTCGCCCTGGCTGGCGAGAATGCCGCCCACTTGGGCAATGGCCTCGAGGGCGGACATATCCTTGGTTTCAAAGTTCACACGGCTCTGGGTGCCTGTTGCGCCAAGTGCTGTAAAGGCGCGGGTGTCTTCCTCGACCAGAATGCGGTCACCGCCACGCAGCGCAATATCCAGTTGCGGGTGTTCGTACAGATCTTGCAGCCAGATTTTGCCGGTTGAATTGCCACGCAAAACCGTGACCTGTGCAATCTCCGGGGTGATGGTGACACCGCCTGCATTGGCAAGCATCGTTGAGAGTGTGCGCGTTGGCCGCTCAATCGGATAGACGCCCTGCGCCCCGACCGAACCCACCAGTGAAACGGTCGATCCGTCACCAGCGACGCGACGCACTTCGACCTGGGGGTCGGGGGTTTGTTCAGAGAGTTTTCCGACGATAATTCGACGGATCGATTCCGGAGTGTTGCCGGCGGCCCGGATGCGGCCCGCATAAGGCACAAAAATAAACCCGGCGCCGTCGACCTGAACCTCTTCCAGAACAGCGGCAACCTGGCCTTCTGGACCCAGCAGTGGTTTGTCAACGTTCTCCCAGATCGTCATGGATAGAATGTCACCCGGGCGAATGGTATCTGAGCCCAATACGCCTGCATTCTTGAAAGAATCGGTAAAGCCCAGAGCGGGAACGACGGCGGTTGCGCGGGTCACGCGGTCATTGACGGCCACCACATAGGCGTCACCTTCGCGCTGCACAGAGCCGGAATAGATTTCGGACTTGTTTGGACCAGCGCGCGGAATGAGATCGCAGGATGACACAATCGTCAACGCAGCCAGAACCGCGGCACACTTCGCCCAGCGTTTTTCTAAGGATTTCACTGCTCGGTCTCCTCGACCTGTTATTTTCTGCCTCAGGTTTTTTCTTTAAACTACCGGAATCCGGAATGAAAATCCAGCGCTATACCTTGTGGTTGTCACTTGATCAGACGCAACTGTTGCCTTGGAGCCGCTGTGCCGGAATGCAGTGCCTGATAAGGGTCTTCCTCGGACAGCATCATATCCACCACGTGTCGCATCAGCTGACGCCGACCGCGCGCCGAGTAAAACCCTCCGCCCACCTGGCTGGTTTCCAGCAGAAAGCGGCGATAGACCTTGTAGGCGCGGTTGTCCGGGCGGGTGGCACCGGCAAAGAAATTGGAGAGCGGCTGTGTGCTCACAAACTCGGGTTGATCATAGACCGCCTTGCCGAAAATCTTGAGCGGGATGCCACGCCACAGCACCTGCTGAGCCGCGGTTGAGTTTACGGTGACAGCGCTGCGGGCTTCGTTGAGAAGTTGGGCCAGTTTACCGCCGCGAACATAGTGCACACGGTCCGACAAATCATGCTCGCGGGCGAGGCGCGCGATTTCACGGCGCACGGGAACGCGACCATCCTCGAGAGGGTGGGCTTTGAAGACAAGGTGATGGTGTGCCGGGGCACCACGGGCGAATTCCGTAATCACCAGTTCCAGGAATTCGGTCATGGAAGAAAACGGCGAATGCTCCTGAAACGAGCTGTCATGTTCCAGTTGCAGCAGCGCCAGATGATAGGGAAAGCCGCCATAGCGAATACGCAACGTGGCGGCGCGGCGCTCAACCGCCAGCGCAGGCATCAACAGAAGCCTTTGAAGGTACAGCTGAAATTCACGCGTCACGGGCAAGTCCCGGTGCGGTTTGAAATTGCGGAACTGCTGGTTCAGAAACATGATGAACCAGTGATAGGCAAAACCGTAGAACACATGATGGCGCATGTCGCCCCAATGGGCAGGCGGCATGGGCGTGTCCATGTCGGTGCCCTCTAGCGCTTTTTCCATGTCGGGGATGGTCATGTTCATCAGGCGGGAATGACCGTTGGATCCGCCCCGTTCATAGGTCACCCAGAACGGGCGCAGATATCCCTCTTCAAAGACATGGACCCGGATACCCGCGAGTTTGGCACGTTCCACAGCCTGCGCATGGATTGGACGCACATCGCCATATAGGACGATGTCAGTGATGCCTTTTTCAGCGCAGATATTGTCAAATCGGTCGGGCCAATCTGCCGGGTCGTCCTGAAACGGAAGAAAGCTTTTGCGGTCGGACCAGAAAAACGCATCACCAGCGTTGAACCCCACGCGCCAGACAGTGGCACCGGAACGGCGCAGCATCTTAGCCAGGCCGCTAAAGAACGGTCCGTGCGGTCCTTGCAGGAACAGAAAGACTCTGTCTTTGCCACTCGATTTTGCCATCTCAACCTGTCTATATCGCAAGTTCTTAGTGAGACGTTACTCAAATCATTTGACGAAAGTAAGGCGACTTGCGCGCACAGGCGTGGCGGGGTAGGTCTCGGGAGTGGCGGCATTTGGCGGGGGGAAAGCCCATGTTTACAGGCATCATCACCGATATCGGAACCATCCGTGAGTTGGAGAAACGAGGCGATCTGAGAGCCCGGATCGAGACCGGCTATGACACCGCCGGGATTGATATGGGCGCGTCCATCGCGAGTGACGGTGTGTGTCTTACGGTGATCGAGCTGGGGGACCATTGGTACGACGTTGAGATCAGTGCCGAGACCGTGTCCAAGACCAACCTAGGCGGCTGGCAGGTCGGCAAGCGGGTCAACCTTGAACGTGCGCTGAAAGTTGGTGACGAGTTGGGCGGCCATATCGTGTCGGGACACGTCGATGGGGTGGCAGATATTGTGGCTATGCAGGACGAAGGCGATTCAACGCGCGTCACCCTGCGCGCGCCGGAAGCTCTGGCAAAGTTCATTGCCCCCAAGGGGTCCGTGGCGCTGAATGGCACGTCGTTGACGGTCAACGAAGTCGATGGCTGCGAGTTTGGGATCAACTTCATTCCCCACACCAAAGAGATGACAACCTGGGGCGACGCCAAGGTTGGCGATCAGGTGAATCTGGAAATCGACACGCTGGCGCGCTATGTCGCGCGGCTGGCCGAGATGTCGAATTAACCTGTCAAAAGTGCGCCAAAACCTGCGTCTGTATCACGTCGGTTCAACGTCGGTATTATGTCGGTGTTTTGAACCGACACGCACTGTTGCGCGCTATTAACATGGCTTAAAGCGCGGTTAACCATCGGTTGCAGATTTTCTAGAAAATCTGCTGTGTGGAAAATCTTCTAGAAGATTTTCTCTGCCCGGCTACCACACGTCGCCGATGGTAAATCCGGTTTGAAACGGATCGTTTGGGTCAAGCGTCCAGTTTGTCGTGCCATAGATCCACCCCTGGCCCGACAACGTCGGCACAATCGCGGGGTAGGGGCCGACTTTGGTCTCTTCAACAATGCGTCCGGTAAAGGTGGTGCCCATGGGCCCCGCGTTGACAAAGTCCTGTCCGACATCAAGCTCCCCGCGTGCGTGCAGCACGGCCATCTTGGCGCATGTGCCCGTGCCGCAGGGCGAGCGGTCAAAGATGCCGCTGGCCGCTTGGGGATTGTCGGGGTCGAATGGCCCGGTAGAAAGGGTTATGACACCGCGCCCGTCCGTGGCGGGGTCAACAGGTGCCCCCCAAAGGTTTGTGATTGTAGGTCCGGTGATGTCGGGATTGTCCGGATGGGACACCGGCAACTGCTCGGCAGTGGCGTGGCGGATGGCCTCGGAGACGCGGACAATCTCGCGGCCATTGTCCGGGGCAAGAGAGATCCCCAAGTCATCCGCATTGGCCAGAACAAAGAACATGCCACCCCAGGCCACATCGACCTGCACCGTGCCGAGGCCTGCAACCTCGACCGGTGCATCCAGATGAAGCGCAAAAGCCGGGACGTTGCGAAAGGTGACGCGCGTGACTTTGCCGTCATGACACTCGGCACGCACCCGGATCAGACCTGCGGGGCTTTCCAGGGTCAGTTCGGTGATGGGTTCCACCATGGGCAGGATGCCGGTTTCCAAAAGAACGGTGGTCACGCAAATCGTGTTTGATCCGCTCATCGGCGGATATTCGGTTTGCTCCATGATGATAAAGCCCGCATCAGCCGCGGGGTGACTGGGCGGGACCAGGGCGTTGCAGCACAGCGCCGGATAGCCACGCGGCTCTTGCAACATCAGGGTCCGGATATCGTCATGGCGGGCCTGAAGATCCTGCATTTTCTCAAAGACCGTGGCCCCGTCGAGCCGGGGCATGCCGCCAGTGATAACGCGGCCCGGTTCGCCTTCTGCATGAGCTTCTACAGCAGTGAGCATTCGTGACAGTCGCATGGTGTGTCTTTCCTGAGTGCCGGGCGAGCCTAGATCGCCCGTGCGGTTCGGGGAAGACAGAAATTGACCTGCAGGTTTTGAATGCGGGCACACGCGTCACGTACGGAGGTGCTGGTCCCCGCGCAATCGCCCAAAGAGCCGCCCGTCAGTGACCGCAAAGCCGAGTGCGATAATGGCAAAACCGACCCAGGCCTCGGGTTTCATCTGTTCGTTCAGGAACATCACACCCAGGCCAATCGCAAAGGGCGGAATCAGCAGCGTCACCAAAAGAAGGTTGGCCGCACCGGCCCGCGCCAGAATGGCGAAGTAAAGCACATAGGCCAGTGATGTGGACAGAGCCGCCACGGCCAGAAGGGCGGACCAGGTGCCAAACGCCAGATCAAGACGTGGCGGGCCATCAACCATCAGAACAATTGGGATCATCAAAAGCGTGCTGCCCATCACCATGCCAAGTGCGTTCATCAGTGGCGGCTGACCGGCGAGGCCAACCCGCCCCCAAACCCCGGCAAAGGCATAGGACAGGGCTGCGCCCAGGATCGCGAGTTGCGCCAGGTTTCCAAGATCAAATCTGCGCAGGGCGTCTGGCCCCATGATAAAGGCCACACCGGCAAGGCCGAGGCCCGCGCCGATGATTTTGCGCGCCGTCAGGGGCTCGTCCTTCAGCAATAGCCCGGTCACCACCGCACCAAACATCGCAGTGGTGCCATTGAGGATCGACGCCAGCCCCGAGTTGATCTGGGTTTGACCCCAGAAGATCAGTGAAAACGGAATGGCATTGTTGAGCGCCCCCATGACCAGATACGCGCCCCAGATACGTGGCGCACGGGGGATGGGGATGCGTTTCAGCCAGACGATCAGGCCGAGGATCGGAGTCGCCCAGAACACCCTGTGGAGCGTGATCGTGAAGGGAGGAACTTCGCGCAGGGCGATTTCGGCAAAGAAAAACGAGCTGCCCCAGACGGCGGCCAGCGCGATCAGCATGACCGTGGCTTTGACATCCATGGATGGCGTTGGAGGTTTGGGCATTCGAAGGGGCTCCGGGTTGAATGGGTCAAGAACGTTATGATCGAGAGCGTGCGCCGCACGCGACCCGGTTCTTGCGGAAAGTGAGGCGCGTGGCATTGTCAGATTTGCGTGGGCCCTCGGGTCAGGGTCGTGTGTGGCCCCAAAAGACAGAGAACGTCGCGTCATGCCGCAAGGGACGGGTGACGCGCGAGGACCGGACTGGCTAACATGGCCGGATACTTACGGCTTTGGAGAGGTTCATGCAGTTTTCATCCTTTGATCCACAGCTGGAGGCCACGCTGCGCGACAGGCTGGGCCGGTTTGCTCCGGTGAAAGTGACACGGCCCGGTCTGCGACAGGCCGCCGTGGCGCTGGTGGTGATGCCATCGCCCAAGGACAACGTGCCCAGCGTGCTGCTGACCCTGCGCCCGGCCACGATGAACCGGCATGCCGGTCAGTACGCTTTGCCCGGAGGTCGGTTGGACGATGGCGAGACCGAGCTGCAGGCAGCCCTGCGCGAGGTGCGCGAAGAGGTGGGTCTGGACCTGGGAGAGGCGGATGTTCTGGGGCGACTGGATGATTTTGAAACCCGTTCGGGGTTTCGGATTGCGCCTTTTGTGATCCGGGGCGGGACCGCGCAGGATGTTCGACCGGACCCGGGCGAGGTGCAGGAGGTGTTTTTTGTGCCCTTTGACGAGTTGAACAGTCCCGACATTCCCGAAATGCGCGCGGCGCGCACAGGCGAGGCCCCCGTCTTTTCAGCCTATCTCCCAACGTTGGGCCACAACATTTTCGCGCCGACTGCCGCCATGCTCTACCAGTTCCGCGAGATTGCGCTGCGGGGGCGAGAAACGCGGGTTGCGGATTTTGAACAGCCCAGCTTCACCTGGTCCTAAGGATTTTCGCCCGTCCTGTCGCCTAAGCTGCGTTTTGGGACGCATGCCCCTCTGGTCTTCGCGGGCCTCATGGTCTATCCCGACCGCAACCTATTTGGCGAGAGTATCCGCATGTCTTTTGAAAAACCCGGCCCCGTTGAGCAATCCCTGAGTGGCGCGATCAGCCCGATCGAAGAAATTATCGAAGAGGCACGCCAGGGGCGTATCTATATTCTGGTCGATCACGAGGATCGCGAGAACGAAGGCGACTTTATCATTCCGGCTGAATTTGCCGATGCAGCGGCCGTGAACTTCATGGCCACCTATGGGCGCGGGCTGATCTGTCTGCCGATGACAGCCGAGCGGATTGACAACCTTGGTCTGCCGATGATGGCAGTGAACAACTCCTCACGTCACGAGACCGCCTTTACGGTGTCGATCGAGGCGCGCGAGGGCGTGTCGACCGGAATTTCCGCAGGCGACCGGGCGCTGACCATCGCCACGGCAATCAACGAGCAGAACACCATGGCGAGCATTGCGACGCCGGGCCATGTCTTCCCCTTGCGGGCCAAGCGCGGTGGCGTGCTGGTACGTGCGGGCCATACCGAAGCCTCGGTGGATATTTCGCGGCTGGCGGGGTTGCACCCGAGTGCGGTGATCTGCGAGATCATGAACGAAGACGGCACCATGGCGCGTCTGCCGGAACTGGTAGAGGTGGCGCAGAAGCATGGGCTGAAAATCGGCACGATCAGCGACCTGATCGCCTATCGCTCGCGCAATGACAACCTTGTGGTGGAAACCTCGCGGGAAACCGTGCAATCCGAGTTTGGCGGCGATTGGGAGATGCGTATCTTTACCGACCAGATCCATGGTGTTGAGCATGTTGTTCTGGTCAAAGGCGACATCACCACACCGGAGCCGGTTCTGGTACGGACCCACGCGTTGCACGAAGCCGGAGATGTACTGGGGTTGGGGCCAAAACCGGCGGATGAACTGCCCAGTGCCATGAAGAAAATCGCCGAAGCGGGGCGGGGCGTTGTCTGCCTGTTCCGCGAGCCGCGTCACAGCCTTTACGCCAATGAAGACGAAGGCCCGCGTACGATCAAACACACTGGTCTTGGCGCGCAGATGTTGTCGAACATGGGGCTTCGCGAGCTGATCCTGCTGACCGACAGCCCCGACACTGTTTATCTGGGCATCGATGCTTATGGTCTCAGCATCGTTGGCACCCAACCTATCCTGTCCGAGGAGTAACCCATGGCTGGCGCAGAAAAACACTATATCATGCCACGTCCCGACTTTGACAAACCGGTCAAGCTGGGGATCGTGATCTCACCCTATTACAAGGACATCGCCGACAACATGCTGGCCGGTGCCAAGGCCGAGATCGAAGCGGTGGGCGGCTCGTATGAGGTGATCGAAGTGCCTGGCGCGCTGGAAATTCCGACGGCCATTGGTATCGCCGAGCGTCTGAGCAATTTTGACGGCTACGTCGCTTTGGGCTGTGTGATCCGAGGTGAGACAACCCACTATGAAACCGTGTGCAACGACTCGAGCCGGGCGATCCAGTTGCTGGGCCTGCAGGGCCTTTGCATCGGGAATGGTATCCTGACGGTCGAGAACCGCACACAGGCCGAAGTGCGCGCTGATCCGGCGGATCAGAACAAAGGTGGCGGCGCAGCAGCAGCGGCCTTGCATCTTATCGCGCTCACCCGTAAATGGGGCGCCCAGCGCAAGGGTGTGGGATTCGTTCCCGACGCCAAGGAATACAAAGTCGCTGGCGAACTCAAGGACAACCCAACCGCATGAGCACCTCAGGCAACCAGAAACGACTGATGAAATCCGCCGCCCGGCTATATGCCGTTCAGGCGCTCTATCAGATGGAGCAATCCGGCCAGACCGTCGATCAGGTCCGGGTGGAGTTTCTGGAGCACCGCTTTGGCGAGCAGTTCGACGACTATGAGATGGTAGAAGGTCACACCGGGCTGTTTACGCGGACACTGGAAGACGCCGTGAACCATCAGGCGCTGATCGACCAGATGACCGATCGCGGGCTGGTCGCCAAATGGCCGATCGCGCGCATCGACCCGACATTGCGTGCGCTGTTCCGCGCTGCCGGCGCAGAGCTGACGCAATCCGATACGCCCCCCAAAGTGGTGATCAGCGAATACGTCGGCGTTGCCACCGCGTTTTTCCCCGAGGGGCGCGAGTCCAAGTTCGTGAACGCCGTCTTGGATCACATGGCGCGCGAGGCAAAGCCGGAAGCGTTTTGATCTCTGCCCCTTGCTGAACGCGGGCGCAGGCACTAGGTAAGCGCTTGGCGGGTTCTGCCCTTCTCGTGATACGGTTGCATTCCGGTGGCCTTAAATACTTCCGAGGGAGCTGGCTCTGTTCTGGTCCTGGCCTGATTACCTGGCGCCCACCTGTGCAAACAGGTCCTCGGGAATGAGATAACCCCACGGCTGCGTTTGCGGGCCCGCCACTTTTCATTACTATGTTGCTTGTCCATGTGCGTGCGCAATCACCCGATCAATGCGCGTCACCGCCTGGTTTCAATGAGGATGCCGCAACATGATTGCCTATGTCACTGTTGGTGCTGACGACATCGCCCGCGCGGAGCGGTTTTATTCAGCGTTCCTGCCAGCGCTTGGATACACGCTTGAAACGTACCAAGGGGACCTGAGTTACATTCCCCCCAAGGTTTCTGGTCAGATAGGCGTTTCACCGGATTTCTACGTCAAGAAACCCTTTGACGGTGGGTCAGCCTCGGCGGGCAACGGCACCATGGTAGCGTTTGAAGCGCAGAGCCAAAAACAGGTGCGTGACCTGCATGCGGCGGCGCTGGCAGCAGGAGGATGTGACGAGGGGCAGCCGGGGTTTCGTGAGAGCTATGGCCCGCAGTTCTACGTCGCCTACCTGCGCGACCCACAGGGCAACAAGATTGCCTTGTTTACCAGTGATCCAAACGAACCGGGGCGCGAGGGCTAGCCGAGCGGCCAGTGGACCTCCCCAGAGGTTGTAACAGTGACCGGTGTAGGTCGGACAAATTTGTCCGACCTACGGGCCGTCGTTTGGTGTCAGGCCGGTTTGCGCAAAACCAGCGTGTAACACATCGGCAGCCCGATATCTGCATGTTCCACGTTCCACCACATGTTCGAAATGTGCTCGGGCCGCTCTTGGAAGTGCTCAAGGGACAGGCCCGATTTGACGCCTGCCATGAGGATATCCGACATCTTGTGGCTGAACGAGGCGTTGGGTGTGGCGTCATAGCTCTCGCCGCCATAGTAATCCAGGCCGCTGTCATCAACATAGGCGTCGGTGCGGAAGTAGGAGAGCTCGAACGCGACCGGCGATCCCGCTGCACCGGGTTCCATCATCACGAGAACCGGGTGGTGTTCGTAGATGAATATGGCGCCACCGGGTCGGAGCAATTGTTCAATCGAAGCAAAAAATCCGTCGATATCAGGCATCCACCCCAACACGCCGATCGTGATGGTGACAAGGTCAAAGCTATGGTGGTACCGTTTGGGGATATCATAGGCATCGCAGCACACAAACTCGACCTCCTGACCCGCGGCCTGCGCCAGGTCGTTGGCCTGATCAATAAACCCCTGCGCGCCGTCAAAGCCCACACAGCGCGCAGCACCCATGGACTTTACCGACAATAACTCGCGTCCGTTGTTGCAGCAGACCTGGGCGATGTCCTTACCGGTGACACCCAGGTCTTGCAGGATCCCGGTTTCAATAGGGTCAAGAACCGAAAAGCCCGGGCGGCTGAAGGCCTCGCGCAAGTGGGCTTGGTTATGGCGGGCGTGGATGGGGGCGGCCTCTTGCCAGGCGACCAGGTTTTTTTGGGTAATGTCTTTGGTGGATGGAACTTGGGTCATAACGGGATGTGCCTGAACAAATGGGTTTCAGAAACCTTGCAGGCAATCTTGCCGGGGTGTCAAAACAGTTTCTCTTGACGTGATACTAAAGGGTATCATATAGATTCGATACCATAAGGTATCACATGGAGATCACATGCCTGACCACCTGCAACCCGCCTTTCGTGCTTTGGCCGATCCCACGCGCCGCGACATCCTGCGGATGCTGGGGGATAGGCCCATGACCATTGCCGAAGTCTCGGATCAGTTCGACATGACCCGCGCGGCGGTCAAGAAACATCTGGTGATGTTATCGGATGGCGGCCTGATCTCGGTTGAGGCACGGGGGAGAGAGCGGGTCAATTCGCTGAAACCGGAGGCCTTGAAGCCGGTGATGGATTGGCTTGGCTGGTTCGATCAGTTCTGGGATGTGCGCCTTGATGCCTTGAAAGCTGCCATAGAGGAAGGAAACGACAATGAACAAGCCACTGAACAACAGGGACCTCACGATGACTGACACAACCATTCGAAAATCCGTGTTTCTGGGGGTGGACAAAGCCCGTGTCTGGGACTTCCTGACAAAGCGCGAGCACTTGAATATCTGGTTCCACCCGCCGCAGGAGGATCTTGCAGAGGGCAAGGATTACCTTCTCACCAGTCAAAAGGACGGTGACCGCATGTGCTGGGGCAAGGTGCTTGAAGCGCGGCCGCATGACTATATGAAGTGGGATTTCACTGTGGGGCCGCTAAACGGCACGATGACCACGGTGGAATGGCAACTCGAGGCGGCCCCCGGAGGTACCCGCCTGACCTTGATCCATAGCGGTCTGCCAGAAAGCGGCGAAGGCTATGGCCTGGTCATGGCACTGGACAAGGGGTGGCACGGCTTCTTGCTCAATCTTCACGGGTTGGACTGAGAGCCGGGGTGCTCCCGCCCGTCTTCATGTCCTGCTGACGCAGGCCACTCATCCCGTTGGGCATAGCGCGGGCGCGGCGAAGCCGCGCCCGCGCCCCCCCGCCCGCCGCAGGCGGCAAGGCCGAAGGCCGCGCAGTTTTGCCTTGCATGCGCTTCAGCCTTGCCTAGGCTCGGCCCGACCAGAAGGACCGAGCATTATGTTTTCCCGAGATAAATTGAGCTATGATCCCGTCGCATTACCGGATCGACTGGATTACGAAGATCCCCGGATGCTGGCCGAGGCACAGGCGTTTTTTGACCAGATGGCCAGGCGCCACACGGTGCGTGACTTTTCGAGGCGACCAGTGCCTCGGGAGGTGATCGAGACCTCAATTCGTACCGCAGGGCGCGCGCCGTCAGGGGCCAACCATCAGCCGTGGCATTTCGTGGCCATTTCCGATCCGGCCATGAAATCCCGCATCCGCGCCGAGGCGGAAGAGGAAGAGCGCCGGTTTTATGCAGGTGGGGCCGGGGATGAGTGGATCAAGGCATTGGAACCGATTGGCACCAATGCCGAGAAGCCGCATCTTGAGCAGGCCCCCTGGCTGATCGTGGTCTTTGCCCAGAGGTATGGCGAATTTGCGGATGGCACGCGCTACAAGAATTATTATGTTCCGGAAAGTGTCGGGATTGCCTCGGGGTTTCTGATTGCGGCGTTGCATCATGCCGGGTTGTCAATGCTGACCCATACACCCAATCCGATGAAGTTCCTGAACGGTGCGCTGGGGCGACCAGTGTCGGAAAAACCGATCATGATCCTTGCCGTGGGCCACGCCGCAGAAGATGCCGAGGTGCCGTCGGTGGCAATGATGAAGAAACCTCTGGACGAGATTCTGACCGTGGTTGGTGACTAACGGCGGGGCTTAGCCTCGGCCTGTATTGGAATTAGCCTGGCGGGTGTCACGGGCAGATGCTCTTTCTTGCCGCCCCCCGGTGTATCGTCTTGGCGCATCCGCATGATGGTGATGGAAAATTGCACCCCGGCAAAGACGATGCCATTGAACATGAACAGCATGACCACAGCAACAAAACCCCCCGAGGTGGCGTTCACCAGATGCCACAGGTTGGCGACGTTGAACCACAAGAGCAACCCGACAAAGATGGCGGAGAGACCGAAACCTGCGAGAACCTGAAGGATGTATAGTCGGACGAGTTTGGGCATGATGGCCTCCTTGCCTTTCAGTTATATTCCGTCTGTCGAATGTGGCAAGGGGCAGGGCATCACAATCTGGTGTCGCAGGCCAAACCGGGCTTGTTGAATTCATCTCATCTGAGCGTGCAGAGATTTCAAACCCCTGTGGACTTGCCAGGGGCCGGGCGTGTCTCTACCCCTTGAAGACAAGCGCCAAACTGAAAGGAATTGCCATGACCACGCTGGACCAGGCCAAGAGCACTGCCCGAGACACGGTTGCCACGCGCATGGGTGACCTGTCGCAGTGGACCCGCACCATCTGGGACTATGGCGAGACCGCATGGCGTGAGTACAAGAGCTGCGCCTTTTACGTGGACCTCTTGCGCCGCGAAGGCTTTGAGGTCGAGGAAGGTTCCGGCGGGATGCCAACGGCCTTTTGCGCCACATGGTCGAACGGCGAGGGGCCGACCATCGGGGGGTATGCAGAGTATGACGGGATCCCGGGCAATTGCCAGGCGGCAGAGCCAAAACAGGGGCCGCGTCCGGGTCTGGGACCGCATGCCGGCGGCCACACGGACCCGCATTCGGCGCTGGGCATGGGGGCCTTGGGCGGGTTCCTCGCGACCAAGGCGGCGATGGAAAAGCATGACATCAAGGGCACGCTCAAGTTCTTTGGCGAACCGGCGGAAAAGGTGCGCGGGTCCAAGCCGATCCATGCCGCGGCTGGGTACTATGATGACCTTGACGCAGCGCTGTCGTTCCACCCGTTCTACATGGCGCCCTTGTGCAACACGGTCCGTTGGGACACCCATTGCGGGGTTGGCTATGGGGTGATTTACGAGTTCACCTGTGACACGCCCGAGACATGGATGGCGGGAGGAGATGGCTCTCCTATTCCGGCGAGCCATGCGGCGGCACGGGCACCGGGGGCGACGGATGCGTTGATGATGATGTACAACGCCGCCAAGGCCCTGCGCGAGCATGTGATGGCACCGGGCCAAAGCTGGTCGATGAATGAGACCATAATCAGTCACGGGCAGGCGACAGCGGACAATATCCCGGCGCAAATTGCGCAAATTCAATACTTTATCCGGATTTCCGAGGTGGAGGACGCGGAACATGTGATCCGGGGGCTGGATCATTTTGCCGAAAACGCTGCGCGCATGAACCACTGCTCGTGGCGGCGCCATTGGGTTGCAAAATCGCGCCCCGGTCTGGCCAACCACGCGATCTCGGCGGCCACCTACGCCAACCTTGAAACCGTGGGCGCGCCGGTTTGGGGGGAGGAGGCCAAAACATTTGCCCGGGCGATCCAGACCGAGCTGGGGCTGGAGCCGATGGCTGAGCCGTTCCTGCCGATGATCTCGGAATTGAAAGACCCTGAAGCCGCCGAAGCCGAGATGCGGCATATCCTGCCGCCGAGCCAACGACACTTTACCTCGGATGACTATACCGAGTTCTGCTGGCACGCCCCGACCGTACGGCTCTATATTGGCCGGCCGGCGCTGACCGCGCCTTCGGGGTTTGCTTATCCGGCCTGGGCGATGAACGCGATGGGCGGGCACTCGGCCTGCATTGATCCGATGGTTGAGGTGGCCGCGCAAGTTCTGGCCATGACGGCGCTGGATGTCCTGATGGACGCGGAACTGCTGGCCATGGCACAGGCAGAGTTCAGGGACCGTACCGGTGGTGGGGTCGGGGGCGACAAATGGATTGCGCCGCTGTGCGATCACGAACCGCCGATCCATTTCCGCTGGCCGGAATATGTCACCACGGCGCGGGGCGAGGATTGGGTGATCCCGACGGTGCCGCGGCAGGGTGATTAACAAGGTCTGAACCAGCGGAGCGTTCGTCACCACGGTGAGGTTTGCGACTCGGCCTGGAATCCCTAGGGTTAATGGCCAAAACCCACGTCTGTATCCTGTCGGTATCACGTCGGTATTGCGTCGGTGTTCTTGCGGCCATCCAGACAGGTTAACGCGGCGTGCGGTGTAGGTCGGACAAAATTGTCCGACCTACGCGAGGTCACTTCTTAATCGAGGATCGGGGCACCGCCTGCTTCGGTCGCCTTGGCGACAAACTCTTCGATCCGGCCTGCGCGTGTTTCGGACCCCTTGGGCGGCGTGTACTCGGCGAGAACCTGTTGCCAGATTTCGGTGGCACGGGCCTCTGCCGTCACCGCGCCATTCATCTCCCATGTGCCAAAGTTGTTCAGGTCCGCCACGAGAGGCTTGTAAAACGCCTCTTCATAGCGGGCCATGGTTTGATCCGTGGCAAAGAAGTGCCCACCGGGATCAACCTGGGCCAGCGCGTCCCACCCCAGTGCGTCGGCGCTGCCCTCGGGGCGGGTGCAGAGCTGGGCGATGATTTGCAGGGCTTCGACATCGTTGATGAACTTTTCAAACCCAAAGCTGATGCCACCCTCGAGCCAGCCTGCGGCATGAAACACCATTGTGGCATTGGCCATCAGGTTGCCCCAGAGCGCCTGATGTGTCTCGCCTGCGCCCTGCATGTCAGGAGCGTTGGAGGCCGCACCCGCCGCCCCGCGCCACGGCAGGCCGACGTGGCGACAAAGCTGCCCGGTGCCGATGCTCATCTGGATCTGCGCGGGCGTGCCAAAGGCAGGGGCGCCGGATTTCATGTCGACGTTCGAGCCAAAGCCACCGATCACCGCAGGCGCACCGGGGCGGGCCAGCTGGGTCAGGACCAGCGCGCCGAGAGCCTCGGCATGTTGCAGGATCAGGGCACCGGCCACCGTGACCGGCGCCATGGCACCAGCGAGGCAAAAGGGGGTGATCACGCTGAGCTGACCATGGCGGGCAAAATCGATCAGGGCCTGCGCCATCGGGCGGTCGAGCAGGCGGGGCGAGTTGGTGTTGACCACGGTGGAACACCAGGCGCTTTGGCGGAACGCCTCATCGGTCAGACCCAGTGCCAGCCGGATCATCTCGAAGCTTTCCGTGACCTGTTGCCGTCCGCGTCCCATGACAAAAAGTGGCTTGTCCGAGAGTGCCAGCTGCGCGCGCATGGTGGCGTAATGGCGCAGGTGCACAGGCACGTCCTGCGCCTCGCAAGAGGGGCCGACCTTGTGGATGACATCAAAGCTCTGGCACAGGCGAATAGCGTCCTCGAGGGCTGCAATAGTGCCTGGGCGGCGACCGTTCACGCGGTCGGTGATATTGGGACAGCCGCCGCCGGGGCCAAAGATCAGCGCGCCCTCTTCAACCGGGTAGCCGCGCGCGGAATTCGGGGCCTCCATTCGGAACGAAGCGGGGGCAGAGGCAATGGCCGCCTCGACCATATCGCGGCCAATGTGGACCATGTCATCCACAACCCGCGCACCGCCCCTGGCGTAAAGATCGCGGGCCTCGTCCAGCAGGACTTTGAGCCCCAGCTCTTCCAGAA
The DNA here is from genome assembly GCF_003990645.1 of Shimia sediminis. Taxonomy (GTDB): domain Bacteria; phylum Pseudomonadota; class Alphaproteobacteria; order Rhodobacterales; family Rhodobacteraceae; genus Shimia; species Shimia sediminis. The sequence goes on along the minus strand of NZ_RYZK01000004.1, from coordinate 113,191 downwards.
CACGCAGCGCCATCTCATGCATGTCGGCAATGCGATCGGCGCTGAACACGTCTTGCGGCTGAAACGGGTGGCGCAGGGCGCGCCATTCGGGTTTGGATTGCACGGGGCTGGGCTGGGCGCGCGTGGCGCGGCGGCGAACCATGAGGTCTCCTTATTAGGTGTTTGCCCTAGGGTATGGCAGGCCCGTACCAAGGCTGTCCTGTTTGCGACACGGGCAGGGCTTGATTTTTGTTCACGGATTGTTCACATTTGCCACATGACCGAATTGCTCCAACCCGGACAGCTGCTTGCGCGCGGTGTCAGCCGACATCTGCGCAGCCATGGTTTTGTTTCCATTGAGGAATTTGTGCCCGAGCGCGGGTTGCGGGTTGATGTTATGGCATTGGGGCCAAAGGGTGAGTTGTGGATTGTCGAATGCAAATCCAGCCGTGCGGATTTTCAAAGCGACAGCAAGTGGCAAGGGTATCTGGCGTGGTGCGACCGCTATTTCTGGGCGGTGGACACAGAATTTCCGACCGACCTGTTGCCCGAGGAAACCGGCCTGATCATGGCCGATGCCTATGACGCAGAGATCATCCGCATGGCGCCAGAGGACAAGCTGGCCCCGGCGCGGCGCAAGAAGATGATCCAGAAATTTGCCACCGATGCGGCCCGCCGTCTGCACCGCTACCGCGACCCGGGTGTTGCGGGTCTTATCTCATCCGAGAGTGAGGACACTGACAATGATGGTTAAGTTTTACTACCCCGATGGCGACTGGTGTTATCGGGCGATCCAGACCGTGCACGCGGTGTTCCACAATGACGAGGGCAAATTGATAGCCCGAGCCGAGCGCGGAGATCGCAGCGGTTATTACGAGTTTGAGATCAAGGCTTTTGAGCTGAAAGGGCCGGGTGAAATCCTGACCTGAGCGCCAGTTATTTCGCCACCTTGCGCGCAGCGTTGGCAGCTGCGCGGATTTCTTCGGCGATTTCTTCGGCTTCTTCGGGGTCAAAGTCCATTGGGATCTCGGTGCCGCCAGCTTCGATAAAAATGCGCACGAAACCCTGGTCGGTGGGTCCGATCTGCAGGTTGGCTTCGACGTCGCTTTCAGTATTGATGCCCATGGCGGTTCTCCTGTGGATCATCTTCGGGTAGCGTGAATGCAGCCCTTTGGCAAGACGGAGACAAGGATGAGTGGTGAGGTCAGGTTGCGCGCGTTTGAGGCGCAGGACGTGGATTGGCTGGTCGAGCGCCATGCGACGCTTTATGCGCGGGACGAAGGCTTTGACGATACGTTTGGACCGCTGGTGCGCAGCATTCTGGATGACTTTGTCGCAGAGCACGATTCGTCCTGCGAGCATGGTTGGCTGGCGGAACGTGACGGAGAGCGGCTGGGGACAGTTTTTTGCGTGAGACTCAGCGATGACGTCGCCAAGCTGAGGCTGTTTCTGCTGGTGCCAGAGGCGCGCGGCCTGGGGTTGGGTAAGACGCTTTTGACCGCCTGTATGAGCTTTGCACGGGCCAGCGGATACCGGCAAATGCAGCTTTGGACGCACGAAAGCCACGAAGCGGCCTGTGCGCTTTACAGGAAATCTGGTTGGCAGCTTGTGGACTCGAAACCGGTGCACAGCTTTGGTGTCGATCTTGTCGAACAAAGCTGGGAAATTACACTTTAGGCGCTTGCATTCGGGGCGCGGGTTGTCTAAATCGCCTGTGAGTGCCGCCTTAGCTCAGTAGGTTAGAGCGCCTGATTGTGGATCAGGAGGTCCCCCGTTCGAGCCGGGGAGGTGGTACCATCACCCCCCTTAGGGGCGGATGCAAACGGCGCAGGATGCGCCGTTTTTTGTTTTCTCAGGCAGTGTAGTCGAGCGGCAGTCCTTTGGTGGGCCATGTACCGTGGTACAAGACGCCCGTGCTCGAGGCCGTGATCCAGACATCCTGCATCTCTGGTCCACCGAAACAAAGGTTGGTGGTGAAGGGGTCCTGAACCTTAAGTTCAGACGTTTCGCCGGTTTTCGTATCAAAGGTGGTGATTCCGCCGCCTTCCATCGAAATGGTGCCGACGCAGACATTGCCGTCGGCCAGAACCTTGAGGCTATCCACCCAGTGAAAGCCGGACAGGGTCTGCACAGCTTTGCCGGGCATGTCGGGCAAGATGGTTTTTGCAACCTCGCCGGGGCCGGTGATTGCCAGCGCCCAGAGCCGCCCAAAGATCGTATCCGAGACATAAAGCGTGTCGCCATCTGGCGACAGGCCGACACCGTTGGGCGTGGTGATGGTGCAGACCTTTTTCAGAGGCGCGCCGTCGATGGTGCCAAAATACAGGCCGCCTTTCTGGATATGGTCGGGGTATTGCAGGCCGGTGTCGGTGAACCAGAAGCCACCACGCTTTTTGTCAAAGACGATATCGTCAGGCGTCAGCAGCGGCATGTCGGGGGTGCTTTTGTAGAGTGTCGTGACCGCGCCTGTTGCCAGATCGACGCGCTCGATCGCGCCGCTGGTGTAATCATCGCTGGGGCCCTTGGACGAAGGGATGCGCACGCCTTTCTGAATTTCATCGAAATCATAGACACCGCCGTTGTTGCAGATATAGGCGGCGCCATCCGGTCCGATGGCCGTGCCGTTGGGGCCGCCGGGAATATGGGCAATGGGTGTCACCGCGCCGTCTTTCCAGCGCGACAGGCTTTTTCCTTCGATCTCGACAAAAATCACGGAGCCGTCGTTCATGGCGACGGGACCTTCTGGGAACCCAAGGTTCCCGGCGACTGGTTTCAATTCCACGGTCAAAGTCATTGCTCCCCTAATCTGGTTGGTACTGAAATCTCGCGAGCACGCGGGGTTTCTGCAGGTTGGTCCCTAAGAGGTTGTGCCTATACCCATGGCTTAAACAAACAGAGACAATACATCTTTAGCGTAAAATCCCGTTTCGCGCTATCTTGGTGACTCAACATGGCACGCGGGCACGCGGTATCTCCATGTTTGTAAAGGGACTTTCACGTCGCAGTTTTCCTGAGATTTCCGCTGTGAGAACCGCGCGTGCTGTAAAAGGTGCACGCCGACGAAATGCTGCCCCGGTGATGTGGCGCAAAATCACAAATCTGGGTTGTGGCGCGGCCGGGTGGTTTTCGGAAAAATTGCGCGATTGCGATTTTCATGTTAACTATTAAGGCATTACCGCATTTCATGAGCTGCCAGAGGCAGTTGTTTTTTTGAAACGCCAATACCAGTGACAGGGTTACAGGAGCGCGCAGCCGGACCGGTGTTCACGGTTGGACACCCGGCCCTAATTGGCAAAATACACGTCCTGATGACCCAGCGGGCCCATGTGCCTTCGGGGGGACAAAACATGCACTACTCAGACCTTGCCAAGCGCATTGTGGATGAACTTTTGCGACCGGATGGCAGTGACAAACTAAGGCCGGTGCACACGATTGGCATTGGCGCAACGGGCTATTTCGAACCTTCGGAAGTGGCGCCGCAGTATTGCAAGGCAGACCATTTCATCACCCCGCGTACCAAGGCAACCTTGCGGTTCTCCAATGGTTCGGGCAGCAAAACCCAGCATGACGACTGGTCCGATGTCCGGGGCATGGCCACGCGGTTTCATCTGTCGGACGGCACGGACACCGACCTGATCATGATGACGCTGCCCGAGTTTTTCGCACGGACCCCCGAGGAATTTCTGGAGTTCACGCTGGCGGCCAAGCCAACAGAAGTGCATTGGGTCTCGCCGTGGAAGAAGATCTGGCAGATGTTGCATCTGATCCCGCCGCAGCCCGATCCCTATCCCGATGAAGAGATCAGCCCCAACGAAGGGGCCATCAAGTTTGCCAATGAAAACCGGTACTCGCAGCTGGCGGTGTTTCAGGCTGCTGCGATTGGGGCGCCGGTCAGCTACCTGCGGGCGGCCTATCATGCGGTGCATACCTTTGTTGTTACAGGCGAGGACGAGGTAGAGCGCTGGGTGCGGTTCACCTGGCAACCGATTGATGGGGTAAAGAATGAAAACCCGTTGGATCCACCGGGGGCGGACTATCTTCAGGGGCGTTTGCGGGACCGGCTGGCGGATCACACCTCGCGCTTTACGCTGATGATGCAGATCGGTGAGGTCGGGGATGCCTTTGACGACAGCACCAAGCCCTGGCCGCCGCATCGCCAGCGGGTGATGATGGGCACACTGACATTGGATCACGCGGCGGAGGATACCAAGGCGCAGGATGACTATTTTGAGAAGCTGAGTTTCAACCCGATGTTGCTGACGCCGGGTATCAGGGCGTCGGAGGACCCGGTGCTGCACATACGCAAAGAGGCTTATGCCTATTCGAGTGGAAAACGCGACGCCACCCCTTGCCCGTTCTCAGGAGGCGCAGAAGATGACCAATAAGGACACCTGGTTCAATCGTTATGTGAACAGCCTGCCGACACGGGGCTGGTTCAAGCTGTTGTCACGTTATGTGGTGGTGCCCTACTGGATCTGGCGCGACCCCAAGCCCAAGTTGCCGGGAGGGCCAAGAGAAAGCCCGCAGCCTAGTGAAAATACCCAGCGCATGATGAACCTGATCATGCCGCTCAAGGATCCGTCGCCCATGGGCCGTGCCATGGCCGCCATGGCCATTGCGCAGAACGTCGATGAGATCTTTTCGGGGCTCGACAACGTTGGCACCGTGCACACGGCGCGGTTTTTGATCCTGGGCGACAACCTGTGCATGATCTCGGTCTACGATGGGGATTTCAGCAATTACATCCGCGACTTCATCGAAACGATTGGCAGTGTGTTTGATGCCGTAATCTCGCAGATCAAGGGGGCTGAGCACATGATCCCGACCTGCGATCACGTTGAGGAGTTCATTGAATGGGTTCATGACCATGACCTGTTCCAGGCTCCGGACTTTCCCACCGATCTGTTTGCGCTGCAGGACGCGGCCAAGGGGTTGCCGACGGACGGGCCGGCGCATGAGATCATGACCCTGCCGCGGGATCTGATCCTGCAACTGCATGCCAATCCCAACCTGTCTCTGGGCGGGGGCTATCGGTCGTATCCGGGGTATTCTGCAGCGCAGGTGCGCGACAAATTTGGAGTGGGCTGGTGAACAAACAGGTGAAAAAAGACGTCGATATCGACGCGATCGAACGTGATGTTCAGGGCAACATCCTGCGCAGCTACAGCCGCCATCTGGTGCGCCACTTGATGCTCGAGGTCACGAACGTTGCGGCTGCGCGACGGTTCCTTGGGGTGGCCGCAAACGGGGGCAGCGAGGCTGTGCCCGCGATCACGCCGGGCAGTGACTGGGGCAAAGCAAAGCCTCCGTCCAACTTTAACATCGGCCTGACCTTTGAAGGGTTGAAGGCTTTGGGTGTCTCGCGGCGCACGCTGCAGACCTTTCCGGTGGAGTTCAGCCAGGGCATGACCAAGCGCGCCATGAAGATTGGTGACTTTGGGGACAGTGCGCCGGACAAGTGGCCCGCACCCTTTGACACCCCCGAAAAGGTGCATATCGTGGCCTCAATCCATGCGGATGAAGAGGGACAGCTGGACAAGGTCGAAGCGCAGGTGGCCAAGGCGTTCACCGTGCTTGGTGTGCGCGATGGGCGCGGGCTGGGACGCGGCAAGGTGTTCTTTGGCTACAAGGACAGCATCTCGCAACCGCGGTTCAAATGGGTCAAGGACCGCACGCAGGCCACCGCCGACGAGCCCTTGGATCCATTGGGGACCATTCTCTTGGGATACCCGACCTCGATGGAGGACATGAGTTTTCGCGTTCCGTACCCTGATGCTCTGGGTCTTAACGGCAGTTTCAACGCCTTCCGGATTCTGGCGCAGGCTTCGTATGATTATGAAATCTACCTCGATGAAGCCGCAGACTTCCTGTTGAAACACAAGGATGTGGACCTGCTGTTGCCGCCGGGTGCTGAAAAGAAGGTGGGCAAAGGGCTGGATCGCCACGCCGCATTGCGCGAGATCGTGGCGGCGCAGATGTGTGGGCGCTGGCGCAATGGCACGCCTTATGAAACCTCGCCGGACACCATGGACCCGGACCCCGATGTGTCCCCCACGAATTTCGACTATTCCGCCCAATCGAGATGCCCGGCAGGCGCACATATGCGGCGCGCCAACCCGCGGGGCGGGCACATTGTGCAGCGCATTGCCACCTACACCCGGCGGTTGGTGCGGCGGGGCATGTCTTATGGGCCGGATTTTGATCCCGATGACTTTGATCGCAAGAACCCCGACCGGCGTGAGCGCGGGCTGCTGGGCAACTTTCTCTGCGCCAACCTGGGTGCCCAGTTTGAGGCGGTGATGTGTGACTGGCTGAATGTCGGGCTCCAAACCCCCAGCATCACCGGCACAAACGATCCGCTGCTCGGGGCCAATACGGCTGAGACCAGCCGCTTTGACCTGACGTTGCCGGACAATGCAGGGACGATTTCGATCTATGGATTTCCCCGGTTCGTGACGGCACGCGGAGGAGCCTATACGTTCCTGCCAAGCCTGACTGCGATCCGCTATCTGTCAGAGCTTTAGCCGAGATCGGCCAGTTCCTTTTCGATGCGGTCCAGCATCGGAGAGGGGCCGGTCGGTGCGACGATGCGCTGGGCTTCGGTCAGGTGCTTGCGCGCCAGGTCGTGCTTTTTCTTGATCTTGTAGAGGCGCCCCAGAATCATTTCCGCGCGCCCGATGTGGTGGCCATCTGGGTCGAACATCGGATTGGCACGGGCTTTTTCGATCATTTGCGGGATCAGCTTGGGCCCCCGCAACATCACCTTGCTGAGCGAGCGGATATTGCGGACCAGAACGCCCAGCGAGGCATCGCCCTCACCGGCGAGGATTTCCAGGTAAACCTCGCATAGGAATAGGCGGTACCAGTCGGCGGCGATGTCATACCCTTCGGCCTCGCGGCGCGCGATGGAGGCTTCGATCAGGCGCAGGCCTTCGTCGATACGCCCCTCGATTGCCAGGGCGACGCCCATCATGGTGTCGGTGGTCGACGTGAACAGGGTCCAGCCCCGGTCGGCGCAGCGATCGCAATAGGCCTGAACCTGTTCGGCTGCACCGGGCAGTTCCAGTGGGATCATGGAGGCATAGCGCGCCGCGTCGGAAATGGTGATCTCAAACTGCACGCGCGACAGCACACGCGCCTGTTCGGAGATTTCAAAGGCCTGCTGGTGATCGTCGCTGGCCAGCGCAATCAGTGCCTTCATGCTGACGCCATATCCCAACGAGCGCGGGTCGTTCATCTTGCGGCCATGCACCACCATTTGTTCGGCAGCATCGCGCGCTTCGGCCACACGCCCACGGCAGACGGCATTCCAGCCGATATGTGCCAGGAAGAAGTTCTGGAGATAGGCGTCGTCCAGCCCTTCGAGAATGGTTTCGGCTTCGGCCCGCTTGGCCTCGAACGCGTCACTGGAGAGTTTGCCACTGTAGCAAGACAACACAAGCTCGCTGACAATGGCATAGGCAAGCGTGTCGCGGTCGCCTAGGCGTTCGGCCATGGCTGAGAGGTCCTGTTGCACGTCAACGGCGTCACGATAGCGGCCATTCCAGATCAGGCACGACACATAGTGGTGCAGGAAATGTACGTGATGCGGGCTGTCACCGAATTCGGTCAAGAAGGGAAGACCGCTGTCCGCCAGCTTCATCATCGTTTTTACCCGCAGGGAAATGTTGGAACACAGCGCGTAATCGGCCAGCAGTGCAGCGTATTGTTCGTCGGTGGCGCACCCGGGGTCTCGCTCATAGAGCTTGAGCGCGGTCGTCAGGTAGCGGTCAGCTTCGCCCAGAGAAAAGATGCCCAGTCCCTTGGCCCCGGCCATGGCCGCGAATTTGAACGCCTGATCCTTTCGGTCGGTCAGACTGTAATGGTAGGCCAGTGTTTCAGCGACTTCGATCAGACGCCCTTCTGCGCGGTTTTCAACCGCCGAGGCGATGGCGAGGTGCAGCTCGGTTTTTGCCTCTGACAACAGGCCTTGATAGACGGTTTCACGCAGCAGGACATGTTTGAAGGCATAGTCGTGGCTGTTGCGGTCATGGTAGACGATGTCGAGATCCCGCAGGCGCTCCATCTCGCGGTCCAGGTTGACAGAATGCCCAAGCACCACCGAGAGAAGCGCCGGCGCAAAGCGGCGACCTATCACGGCGGCGGCCTGCAAAAGGTTGCGTTGTTCGGGTCTCAGGCGGTCTATGCGGGCGGTGAGCAGCCCCTGCATGCTGAGAGGCAAGGAACTGGCGCCCTGCTCGGCGTCAAATGTAACGGTGCCATCAATGACATGGACAGCGCCTTCTTGTTTCAGGAAGGCGATGATTTCCTCGCCAAAGAGGGGATTGCCGCCAGCGCGCTCAGTCAGTTGCGAGACCAGGGTATCTGGCAGGTCTTGTGCCCCAAGGCGCTTTTGCGCGATGCGAATGATGTCATCATCACTCAGCGGTTGGAGGGCGATCTGTGTCACAGGTTTGGCGTTCAGCCAGTCCGGCACATACTCGGGTCGGCGGGTCTGTATGACCAGGAGGTTGGGCAGACTTGCGTCGTCCACCAGATTTTTGACCAGTTCTTGTGACGCGTTGTCGAGCCAGTGCACGTCTTCCAGATGCAGGATAACCGGCCCATTGCGGCATTGCGCAGCGAGAAGCGCCGGCAAGAGGTCGCGCGTGCGCAGACCTATCAGAACTCCGTCGAGCCCTTGCAAAGCGCCCGCAGGGGGCTGCATGCCAAGGAGATTGAGAAGCAGGCCGAGGTTTTCGTCGGAGAAAAGGTCAGCCCCTTCCAGCCCCTTGGTCAAGAGACGCAGGATGCGGTCGGGATCGTCGTTGTCGCGCAAATGAAAGGAACTGCGCAGGACTTCGAGAAAGGGGAAAAAGGGCACCTGCTGCCCGTCAGCCGAGCAATGCCCAGCCAGCACCGTTGCATTCTGTGACTTGGCGCGTTCCAGAAACTCGAACACGAGGCGGGTTTTGCCGAGTCCCGGCTCTGCGACCATATCCAGAAGTTGCAGCCCATGTGGCACGGCCTCGAGCACTTGGGCCATGGTTGCCAACTCGTCCACGCGGCCGACGTAGTCGCTGAGACCACGCGCAAGCGATGCGTCAAATCGGGTGGCCGCCTTTTTGATGGTGTGCAATTGCCACAGATCTTGCGGGTCAGCCACGCCCTTGATCTCATGCGCTCCGCCAAAACTGTGATCCACCTGCCATTCCACCAGGCGGCGCGTGGTGTCACAGAACAGGCTGCCGCCTTCGGGCGCGAGCGACTGAATGCGCGAGGCGAGGTTCACGGTGTTGCCAACGGCGGTCAGTTCTGCGCCTTCGACCGAGGCCATGACAGCGACGCCGGAGCTGATGCCGACCCGCATCTTGGGGCGCACATCAAAGCGGGACTGGATGTCATCCGCCGCATTGTCAAAGGCCGCGTGGATCGCCAGGCCTGTGCGGCATGCCCTGAGAGCCGCATCTTCCAGGGCTTCGGGGATGCCGAACACGGCCATGATGCTATCGCCCGCAAAGCCACGCACGGTGCCGCCATGGGCCTGAACCACGCTGGTCAGCGTATCATAGATCATCTTGGTGAAACCGACGGCGCGTTCCTCTCCCAGCCCGGCCACAATCGCAGTGTAGCCGACCATATCCGTGAACAGGACGGTAACCTGGCGTCGATCGCCTTGCGTGGTCATTTGGTCCATGGCAGATCCCGATGCGGGAAGGATTAATCTATTCATAGACCATTTGGCGCAAAATCGCTAGCGACCCAATACTTACGGCTTTGTGAGAGGATCGCCCCTCTGACCCCGCGAAAGAGGTTGCGACATCGGTGTATGCTGGCTGGTGATCGGGCTTGCTAGTCCGGCTCGGGTGCCAGGTGCACTGCCTTGGCAGCCAGTGTTTTGAAAACCTCGCGCTCTTGCGGTGTCAGACCCGCCAGAATGTCGTCTTGCAGCGCGATGATCACCGGCAGAATTTGCGCAAGAAGGGTTTCACCGGCCTCGGTCAGGCGCACCTCGCGGGCGCGTCGATCCTGTAACGAGACGTTGCGCGCAACCAGGCCCTTTTGAACAAGCCGGTCAATCACGCCTCCGATTGTGGCGCGGTCATAAGCGATCATGGTGGCGACCCCGGCCTGGTCGATCCCGGGGTGCGTTGCAATGGCGTCCATGGCTGCAAACTGGACTGGGGTCAGGGAAAACCCCGCCGCCTGAGCCTGCTGGGTGAACGTCTGAGTCGAGCGTTGGTTCAGGCGCCGGATCAGGTGCCCGGCCATATCATGTGTCCGCATGTCCACCTCCGTTTGGTAAGAGTATTGAATTAATAATGATAAAATACATATAGTTAGGAGAAAAAGATTTGTATACTTATTTCTCTTGACTGAAAATAGTAAGTATAGATACTAATTTCAACAACCAGATAGAGAAGGTGCGTGGCAATGAAGTATTATGTTGATGGATTTCGAGGGGGTGACCCGGATGTCAAATCCGGGGCTCTTGGCTGGAGAGAGCAGGGTGCCCATGCACCCTTGCCCGACGAAGTGGATGTCCTGATCGTGGGAACCGGCCCGGCCGGGTTGTGCCTGGCAGCACAATTGGCGCAGTTTCCGGAGATCCGCACGATGATCGTCGAGCAAAGCCCCTGCAATATTGAAAAGGGCAAGGCGGACGGAATCAACACGCGCACGATGGAGATGTTCCAGGCCTTTGGCTTTGCAGACAAGGTGAAGCGCGAGAGTTACTGGGTGAACCAGACGGCATTTTGGATGCCCAACCCGGAAAAGCCTGAACATATCCAGCGCATTGGGCGTGTGCAGGATGTGGCGGATGACAGTTCGGAGATGCCGCATATCCTGATCAATCAGGCGCGGTTGCACCAGTTGTTCCTGGACGTCATGAAAAATGCCCCGGCCCGGATGGCGCCGGACTACAGCTGGGGCCTCAAGAGCCTGACGGTAGACCCGGATGCGGATGACTATCCTGTCACTGTGACTCTGGAGGACACCGGCGTGAATTGGGGCGAAACCCGCAAGGTGCGCGCCCGCTATGTTGTTGGCTGTGATGGCGCGCGCTCAAAGGTGCGTGAGGCGATTGGCGGCAAGCTGGAAGGAGATGCCGCGCATCAGGCCTGGGGTGTGATGGACATTCTGGCCAACACGGATTTTCCTGACGTGCGCCAGAAATGTCTGATCACCTCGGCCAGTGAAGGCAATGTTCTGATCCTGCCACGCGAGGGCGGGTACCTGTTCCGCATGTATGTTGAGTTGGACAAGCTGAACCCGGACGAGCGGGTCGGTAGCCGGAACTTTACCCAAGATGACATGATCGCAGCCGCGAACCGCATCATCCAACCCTATTCACTGGACGTGAAAGAGGTGGTCTGGTGGTCGATCTACGAGATCGGGCACCGGATGACGGACCGTTTTGACGATGCGATCGAAGGCGAAGACCGCGCACCACGGGTGTTTACGGCCGGAGATGCCTGTCACACCCACAGCCCCAAGGCGGGGCAGGGCATGAATGTGTCAATGCAGGACACGTTCAATCTCGGGTGGAAGCTGGCTCATGTGTTGCAGGGGCGCGCTGATGCGCGGCTGTTGCACAGCTATTCCGGGGAGCGCTGGGTCGAGGCCAAGCGGTTGGTTGAGACTGACCACAAATGGGCGCGCATCATGTCCGCCCCTCCGGGTCAGTCGGATTTGGACAGCACGGACGAACCACGATTTGTGCAGGCGTTCAAAGAAAACCTCGAGTTCACCGGCGGGTTGGCCGTGACGTACGACGCGTCGAACCTGATAGGCGGGCCGGATCATCAGGCGCTGGCCACAGGGTTGGAAGTGGGTCGCCGGTTCCATTCGGCCCCGGTTGTACGTCTGGCAGATGCCAAGCAGATGCAGTTGGGACATGTGGCCGAGGCCGACGGGCGCTGGCGGATCTATGCATTTGCCGGGGCAGGAGATGACGGGCAGCAGGGTGGTGCAATCCACCAGTTGGCAAGCTGGTTGGCAGAGGATGCGCACTCGCCAGTTGTGCGGTATCGGCGCGCAGGTGAGGATGTTGACGCGCTGATTGAGACATTGGCGGTGTTCCAGCAGACCTTTGAAGTGCTGGCCTTTGAGCAGATGCCAGACTTGTTAAGGCCGGAGACCGGAAAACTGGGGCTGACCGACTACCAAAAGATCTATTGCGTCGATCACAAAGGGCTGGGCGATATCTTTGATATGCGGGGCATTGACCGGGCAGAGGGCTGCATGGTTGTGGTGCGTCCGGATCAGTACATCGCGCAGGTCTTGCCGCTGGGCGGGGTTGAGGAGCTATCGGCGTTCTTTGAGGGGATCTACGGTTAGGGGCTCTTCCGCCCTTGCGGGCATCCTCGCCATTAATTGGCGGGGATGAGCGGGATTTCCTGACGCAGGGCTCCGGTCAGCTGGTCGTAAATCAGGATGTGCTGATCGTCGGTCACCACGGCCCACCAGCCCTCGCCGATGGTCAGGGCAGTGGCGTTGACGCCCTCGGGAAGGGTGATTTGGTCCGGCATTGTCGGGCCATTTGCATTCAGGCGGATGACAATCAGCGCGACAACCACTACAAGCCCCACCATCATCACGGCGGTCATCGTCGTCACCAAGCGGCGCAGAAAGCGCAGGTTTGCCGGTTCGACCGGTTCAGGAGCTTCTTCCATGGCCACTCGCCTTGTCACGTTTCAGATTGCGGAGACCCCGCCCAAGCGTCTTGATAAGGCGCTTTCGCGCGATGTGCCAGAGGCGGAAGCCCTGTCGCGCACGCGTCTGGCGCGTTTGATGGCAGAGGGCCATGTGCGTCTGAACGGGGCCGAAGTGCGTGATCCCAAGGGCAAGGTTGCCGAGGGGGACAGTGTTGAGATCACCGTGCCGGTGGCGGATGAGACCCATATCGGCCCCGAAGATATCCCGCTGGATGTGATCTATGAAGATGACGATCTGATCGTCATCAACAAGCCCGCTGACATGGTGGTGCATCCGGCGCCGGGCACGCCAAACGGCACGTTGGTCAATGCGTTGCTGCACCATTGCGGCGATACGTTGTCCGGAGTGGGCGGCGTACAGCGTCCCGGCATCGTGCACCGGATCGACAAAGAGACCTCGGGTCTGCTGGTGGTAGCTAAATCGGATCGCGCGCATCAGGGGCTGGCGGCGCAGTTCGAAAAACACAGCGTCGAGCGTTATTATCGCGCGGTTGTCTATGGCGTGCCGGATGCCAATGACCCACGCCTGCGCGGCGTGCGAGGGGTGAGTTTCGAATCCGGCAATATCATGCGCGTCACCACCATGCTGGCGCGGCACAAGACCGACAGGCAGAAACAAGCGGTGTACTTTGATCAGGGACGCCATGCGGTGACGCGCAGCCGCATCGTCGAGGCGTTTGGAACACCGCCAGTGGTGTCGCTGATCGAGTGCTGGCTGGAAACCGGACGTACGCACCAGATCCGTGTGCACATGGCCCATGCCGGTCATGGCCTGGTCGGAGATCCGACCTATGGCGGGCGGCGTAAACTGGCGGAAAAGGCTATCGGGGCAGGGGCACTGGCCGCGGTTCAGGCCTTTCCCCGGCAAGCGCTGCACGCGGCAGTCCTGGGGTTTGAACACCCCGTCAGCGGTGAAATGATGCGCTTTGAAGCGCCGTTGCCCGAGGATATGGCGGGGCTGATTGAGGCGCTGGGTCCACGGTAGGGAACCCTGATTCAGGTGCGACATCAGGCCCGGAAATGGCGGGCTCTCTCACGTTGATATTGAGCATCCTTCCTGTAGGTTGATTTTCAGTAACCTCTTAAACCACCAGGAAATTTTATGAAGTTTTTGACCCTTTTGGCTGCGGGCGCAGTCGCTTTGACTCTGTCTGCCTGTAACAGCACGACAAACGAGCCCAAGCAGAGCCCGACACCAGAGCAACAGGCCGAGCTGGAGCAGGCCCGCGCCGAGATGATCAAGGCAGAGTGCAATCTCTACAAAGAAGCGATCAAGCGAGACCCCAAAGTGACACTGCCCGAGCAGTGCATCGGGCTCTGACAATGTGCCAATCCCCTGCCACAAAGCCTGCGTGGCGCCGCGCGGTGCGGGAGTTGGGGATGTTTTGTGGTATCGGGGTCGGACTCTTGATGATCGCGGGCTGTGAAAGTGCCGAGCAGGTGCAGGCCCGCGAAACCCAGTTCAATGGTCTGCCGCTCACCCAGGTGATTGCCCGGATCGGTGCACCCCAACATCAGGACGCGTCCCGTGCCGTGTGGAAACATAACGAAAAGGTCACTCAGGCGATCCCGATTCAGACCTATCGGGATGGCAGGTATCAGTTTGACGGCTACCGCTATGAGACGCGCCACCTGACCTGTACCTATGTGGCGATCTTTCGCGCAGGCTATGTTCAGGAAAGCCATTACACGGGCAATGACTGTCGCCGCTATGCTCCAAAGCTTTAGAACTCTGAAAACCGGGGCGTGTGAAACGTGTTACTGACCCAGTGCAAAAGTCATGCCAGCGGTGATCACGGCACCGGTGTCACCGTTTGACTGCGGCGCGGGGATGATCTGGGCAAAGACGTTGCGATAGTTCATCTGAAAGGCCGGGAGAAACACGATATCCGAGCTGCCGAGCGTGTTGTCGAAATGCTGGGCATTGTCGCCATAGTCGGCAAAGATGACCGTCGCGCCAAGCCTGACCTGGCCCACGTCCCAGAGCTTGCCCACTGAGACCATGGGCGAGACGTCTTCGTAGCTGTTCAGAAACAGACCGGCGCTGTAGTCAAGCGTGCCCAGACGGTCCTCCCAGGTCAGGATCAGGCCCGGGTTGAACTCATTCCAGCTGTTCATGCCGGAAGCCGCGGGCGGATCGATGTTGACGTGGTGCGAGGCCAGTGGAACGTAAAGACGGTCCGGTTTGGCACCCTCAGCGAGTGCACTGGTTGCCAGACCAAGTCCCAAAAGAGCTCCGAAAAGCGGTTTCATTGTCGTCTCCTGCCCGAAGGACGCTGTTTCGCGTCGCATATTGCTGCCTAAAATACCCATCCCGCTTTTGCGGGTTCGTTAAAATTGTCATCTCTTCTGGGCGCCATGAGGGTAACAGTTTGGCAAAACAGCGACAGGGGGCACAAAGAGGTTTGCCAGAACCTGTGGTAAATAGGACTCGGCACAGGTGGCTTTGAAACAAATGCTGCACCTGCAACACAACGCCGTGAAAGCGCTGTCATAGTTATGGTAAAGCGGCTTCGAAGCCTTAATCTTTTCATAAGGAAATTTTGTTAGCGGTCCTTGAAAGGCCGTTAGCGCCAACCTAGATGAATGTTAAGACCTATAACATTCGACAGAACAGGGGGCATACTATGGGTAATTACGCAAACCTCCCGGCACCGACACCTGAAGGCGGCTTGAACCGCTACATGCAGGAAATCCGCAAATTCCCGCTCTTGGAGCCGGAAGAAGAATACATGCTGGCCAAGGCGTGGGTCGAAAAAGAAGACACAGCCGCGGCGCATAAGATGGTCACCTCGCACCTGCGGCTCGCCGCCAAAATCGCCATGGGCTATCGCGGCTATGGGTTGCCGCAGGCTGAAGTGATTTCCGAGGCCAATGTGGGCCTGATGCAGGCTGTGAAAAAGTTTGATCCTGAAAAAGGCTTCCGTTTGGCGACCTATGCCATGTGGTGGATCCGTGCCTCGATCCAGGAATATGTCCTGCGGTCATGGTCGATGGTCAAGTTGGGCACAACGTCGGCGCAGAAGAAACTGTTCTTCAACCTGCGTAAGGCCAAGGCGCGTATCGGCGCGCTGGAAGAGGGCGACCTGCGTCCTGAAAACGTTCAGCGCATTGCCACTGATCTTGGTGTGACCGAGGACGAGGTGATCTCGATGAACCGGCGCATGAGCGGTGGGGACGCCTCGCTGAATGCACAAGTCGGCTCCGAGGGCGAAGGCACGATGGAGTGGCAGGATTGGCTGGAAGACGAAGATGCCGATCAAGCCGCAGACTATGAGGCCAGGGATGAGTTGGATGCGCGCCGTGAACTGCTTGCGCTGGCCATGGATGTGCTGAATGACCGTGAAAAGGACATTTTGACCCAACGCAGGCTGAGCGAGAAAAACGTGACGCTGGAAGATCTCAGCACGCAATATGAGGTCAGCCGCGAACGTATCCGCCAGATCGAAGTGCGTGCGTTTGAGAAGTTGCAAAAGCGCATGCGCAGCCTGGCGGCCGAACGCGGTATGCTGACCGCGGGATGATTGCGGCGCTCTGACCGCGCAACACATTCTGAAACGCCCTGGTGAACACGCCAGGGCGTTTTGCTTTGGGCTGGGTGGGGCCGGAATTTGGCCAACGCCCACCCACCCACCCCGTTGCCCAAATTCCGGTCTCCGGTTAGGCTGCATTCTGGCAGGAGGACATGTCATGGCAACAGGTTGGGCCAAAGACGGGGCGGTTCAGGAACAGATTGAAGCGTCCATCAACGATGAATTGGCGCGTTTGAAGGCGCAGAAAACCCCGGTGGGGGAAAGCCTGCGGTTTTGCGCCGAGTGCGATGAGGAAATTCCCGAAGCCCGACGTCAGGCCGTCCCCGGGGTGAAGCTGTGCATCGATTGCATGCAGGAACGCGACGCCGCCCACAAGGCGCGCGGTGGCATCAACCGGCGCGGCTCGAAAGACAGTCAGTTGAAATAGGAACAGATGATGGGTGAACCGATCCGCTGGGGTATTCTGGGGTCTGCGAATTTCGCGCTGAAACACATGGCCCCCGCGATTCATGCCGCCGAAGGGGCCGAGCTGGTGGCTTTGGCCACACGCAATGCCGCGCGGGCCGCGCCGTTTCAGGCGTTTTGCCCCGGATTGCGGGTGCATGAGAGCTATGACGCCCTGCTCGCGGATCCGGATGTGGATGCGATCTATATTCCACTGCCCAATACTTTGCATGTGCCCTGGAGCACCAACGCGATGCAGGCGGGTAAACATGTTCTATGTGAGAAACCCCTCGCGATGCGGGCGGCAGAGATCGACGCGCTGATTGCATTGCGAGATCGCACAGGTCTGGTCATGGCCGAGGCCTACATGATTGTGCACCACCCGCAATGGCAGCGGGTCAAGGCCTTGCTGGCAAATGGGTTTATCGGTGACCTTTTACATATTAACGGTTTGTTTTCGTTCCGAAATACCGATCTCGATAACATTCGCAATCGACCAGAAATGGGCGGTGGCGGGCTGCCTGACATCGGTGTTTACACGCTGGGTGCGGCGCGGTTCGCAACGGGGCTGGAGCCTGAAATCCTTTCTGCGCGGCTGACCTATCAGAACGGCGTCGATGTCAAAGCCGAGGTGCATGCGACGCTGGGACCGGCGAGCCTGTTCACCATGGTGTCGACGCGTATGCAGCCCTATCAGGAAATGCTGTTTCATGGCACCGAGGGCTCCATCAAGATTCGGGTGCCTTTCAATGCGGGGGTTGCCGGTGAGGCGCAGATAGAGATGCGGCAAGGCAACGGCCCGGTGCAGGTCGAGAGTTGGCCGCAGGTGGCGCAATATGTCGAACAGGTCGAGGCCTTTGGGCGTGCGGTGCGCGGGCAGGCGGCCTTTCCCTGGTCGCTGGAGGATGCGCGGGGCACCCAGGCGGTGCTGGATCGGGTGTTCGAGATTGCGACACGGGTCTGAGCTGATGGCGAAGCTTCTGATTGTCTATCACTCGCGCACCGGCGGCAGCCGACAGATGGTTGAGGCTGCGGCAGAGGCCGCACGGAGCGAAGTTGAGGTGGAAGTGTTGCGAGCAGATGAGGCCGGGCCGGATGCCTTGCTTGCGGCACAGGGTTATCTCTTTTGCGCGCCGGAAAACCTCGCGGCCCTGTCCGGGCAGATGAAAGAGTTCTTTGATCGCTGTTACTATCCGGTGTTGGGTCAGATTGAGGGACGCCCCTATGCACAGATGATCTGTGCCGGATCTGATGGAGAGAATGCGGCGCGGCAATTGGCGCGGATCGCGACGGGATGGCGGCTGCGCGAAGTGCAACCCGCGGTGATTGTCTGCACCCATGCGCAAAGTCCCGAGGCGATTTTGGCAGAGAAAGTGATTAATGCCAAAGCGTTGGAACGCTGCCGCGAGATCGGCCTGGCGTTGGGCGCTGGGCTGGCAATGGGGGTGTTTTAGTTCGCCGCGTCACGGGCCAGCCGGTCGGCTGCGGTCAGCAAGGTCGGCAGGCGGTGGGGCCCGTGCATGGCCCGGATGCAGGATTTGGCATCCTCAACGGACATGCCAGCGGCGGTGACATAGAGCGGCTGCTGACTGGTGCCGCGCAGGAGTTCTGCGGTGTCGGGGGTGCCTTGGAATTGGGTTTTGGCGACGCCGATCACTGGGATTTTTTCGTTCAAGGCCCGGAAGAGGTGCATGCCCAACCCATCACGCTCTTCGGCCCCCAGAGTGACATAGCCGTCGATGATAATCAGGGTTGGCGGTGTCTGCATCTTGTCCAGAAGCGCGAAAATGCAGGGCAATTCACGTTTGTAAAACGCGCCCGGTTCATAGGCGGCAACGGGTGAGATCGTGGTGGTGAGGGTTTCTGAAGGGTCCTCGCGGTGCCAATCCGCAAAGAGAATAGCGGCGGCGGTGGCGGTGTCGCCTGCGTAATGCACGTCGACGACCATCAGGGGGCCTTCTTCTCCGTCGTCCTCTTCTTCTTCGTCCTCGGGCAGGACGGGGGTGATCTTGCACTCTTTGGAGAGAAACCATGCCGACGTGAGATCCCAGGGGTCAATCCAGACCGGGTAGGGATGTTTCAGGTGGCGGGGTTCGTGGATGTGGTGCTTGTCGTGCCAGTAAAGGCGGTAGGTCTGATCTTTCCATGTGAAGCGAAAGTCGTGATAGAGGAGGCCGGGCAGCTCTTTTCGCGGGCCACTGAATATGGCGTCAGCGGTGGTGAGTGAGCCTGCGTAGTGATCGGTTGTTTGGTGAAATGCATTCAGTTTCTTGCGAAACCGAAGAGGCGCGCCGGGCACGCGTGGGAGAGGGGCCAAGAGCCAGATGACGAGGCGGCGAAACGGGGTCAACGTGTCGGGTCCGAAGCTGGGTAATACGGGGGGGATTTGGCGGCAAATGCCGTGGAATTGCAAGCGGGCAGTGGGGATCACACAATAAGCGGGAGTGGTGCCTGAGGGGGCTTTTCTTTGCGGGGCGCAACGTGCAGTTATGGGACATCCATAGTGACAAGGCGGGCGGTGATATGAACAACAGCAAGGTTTTCTGGGGCGTGACGGTTGCTGTGCTGTTGTTGTGTGTCCTGCTGTTTCTGGCAGGGGTGCCGGTCACGGCAGAGAACCAGTTGATGGAAATCGCGCAGGTGGTTGTGTTGATCCTGGCGTTTCTCATCATGGCGCAAAGTCATGTGATGGCCTTTGGCAAATCCCCGCGCACATCATCCGAAAATGCCGATCTCTCTTTTGCCCTGTTCCTGTCGGTCATTCCCTTTGCGGGCGCGGGGCGGGAGCTGAACTTTGGTCGGATGCTGGGGGCTGGGCCGGATGTTGTCGGTGTTGTCGAATTGGTGATGGGGGCGATTGTCCTGATCCTGATCGGCTTCAGCCTGTTCCTGCTGGTCGCTCGGGTAAAAAACCGCTTGTCAGAGGCCAAGCGCATTTTCACCGGCCCGATCTGCCGCGCGATGTACCTGGCCACGGCGGCCTTTATCGTCGCGGATGTGTTCGAGAAGCAAAAGACCGGCACCGCGGGGATGGTGTTCATGGAAGAGGTAATGGAGGTCTTTGCCTTTTTCATGATCCTCCGTGCCGCGATTAATGTGCGTCGGCGGGTGCTGGAGTGGGGGTAGTCGGAATGACTTCGGGATTCGATTGTCGCGACCTTTAGGAAGTCGGATCAAGGCCCTGAAGCTTGCAATCAAGCGGCGTACTAATACCCGCTAGCTGAAAATGGTCAGGCGCCAGAAACGTAATCTCATCCCGGATCTGACCCATATTCAACCATTCTTTTTTTGCTTCTGCCACCAACTCTGGAGACGGATTGTCGTCATTTCCAAAACGAACGGAAACCACTTCGGTAACTTCTGTCAGCAAGACATTGCCTTTGAGGGACCACGTCTCCTTGGTGCTGATTTCGGTTTCCGACTCGTAATCCTGTTCGAAAAAAGTGAATTTCATGCGCGTGACACGCTCCAAGGTGCCAAGTGGGCGAAATGTCATCGCGACCATTGTCGCAATATGCGTTGGCGGATTTGACACTTCCGTCTGAGCGTCACATTCCCATCTCCCCAAAAGAGTGTTGGCTGCGACAGCAGTCCCAGCGAGGCAAAAGATGCCAAGACTGCCCAGAAAAGTTCTCACCCTTCCATCGCCTCCAACTCATCAATCATCTCGGAGATCATCGAGAGACCCTTGTCCCAGAATTTCGGATCACTGGCATCCAGACCGAATGGCGCGAGCAGTTCCTTGTGGTGCTTGGAGCCGCCGGCTTTCAGCATGTCGAAATACTTGTCCTCGAAGCCCTCGGCGCCCGAGGCATAGACCGCGTAGAGCGCGTTGACGAGGCCGTCGCCAAAGGCATAGGCGTAGACGTAGAAGGGCGAGTGAACGAAGTGCGGGATATAGGCCCAGAAGGTCTCGTATCCTTCCATGAAATCAAAAGCTTCGCCCAGGCTTTCCGCTTGTACGGACATCCACAGCGCGTTGATGTCATCGGGGGTGAGTTCCCCTTCGCGGCGCGCAGAGTGCAGTTTGCATTCGAAATCGTAAAACGCGATCTGGCGCACCACGGTGTTGATCATGTCCTCGACCTTACCGGCGAGCAGGATCTTGCGCTGTTCCTGGGTCTCGGCATTGTCGAGCATCTTGCGGAAGGTGAGCATCTCGCCAAACACTGAGGCAGTTTCGGCCAGCGTGAGCGGGGTGGAAGAGAGCATTTCGCCCTGATCTGCCGCCAGAACCTGGTGCACGCCGTGGCCCAGCTCGTGGGCAAGCGTCATCACGTCGCGTGGTTTGCCCAAGTAGTTCAGCATCACGTAGGGGTGCACGTTGGTGACGGTGGGGTGGGCAAAGGCGCCGGGGGCCTTGCCGGGCTTCACCGCCGCATCAATCCAGCCCTTGTCAAAGAAGGGTTCCGCCAGCTCGCCCATACGCGGGTCAAAGGCGGTGTAGGCATCCATCACCATCTTGCGTGCGGTGGGCCAATCGACGGTCTTGGTGTCTTCCATCGGCAGGGGCGCGTTGCGGTCCCAGACCTGCATGCGATCGAGGCCGAGCCATTTGCGTTTCAGCTCGTAATAGCGATGGCTGAGTTTTGGATAGGCGGCGACAACGGCGTCGCGCAGGGCCTCGACCACTTCTGGCTCAACATCGTTGCTGAGGTGGCGGCCGGTCTGGGCGCTGGGCATGTTGCGCCAACGGTCGATGACCTCTTTTTCCTTGGCGGCGGTGTTGTGCACGCGGGAGAAGATCTTGATGTTTTCCTGAAAGACCCGCGCCAGTTCACGCGAGGCTGCCTCGCGTTTGGAGCGGTCCTGTTCGGTGAGGTAGTTGAGCGTGGCCTCGATATTGAGATCTTCGCCCTCCATCTCGAACGTCAAACCGGCGATGGTTTCGTCAAACAGCCGTTCCCATGCGTCGCCAACCACACCGAGATCGTGCAGGAATTTCTCAAGCTCGTCCGACAATTGGTGCGGTTTCATTGCGCGAATGCGGCGAAAGACCGGTTCGTAGCGCGCCAGCTCGGCATTTTCTGCAAAGGCAGTGGTCAGCACATCGTCCTCCAACCGGTTCAGTTCCAGCGTGAAGAACACCAGCGGTGTGGTGAAATTGGTGATCGCCTCCTGACAGTTCGACATGAACTGCGCGCGTTCGGCATCGGTGGTCAGCTGATAATAACGCAGGCCTGCATAGGACATGACGCGACCTGCGACCTGATTGATTCTCTCGTTGCGCTGGACGCAGATCAAGAGACCCGCGGCGTCAAGGTCAGCCAGCTTCCCCTCGTAATCAGCGGCAAAGGCGGCGCATTCCTGTTCAAGCCACTCCAGATCCGCTGTCAGTTCAGGCGCGTCGTCGCCAGTGTAGAGATCGCTCAGGTCCCATTCGGGCAGGTCGCCCAGATTGTCAGAACCGTGGCTGGCATTGGCGTCTCGAACGGGAAAGGGCAGGTCGCGCATTTAGGGCCTCTTGGAAGGTGTACAATTGTCAGGTGACAGATAGGCAGAGGGGGCGGGGGGGTGCAAGGGGGCGCGGCGATCTGTGAACGTGCTTTTCCGTGGTGCCAAAGTTCATTAGGCAGGAAGCAACAGCAATGGGTCAGATATTGGAGGAATGCGCATGAAGTTTGTGAGGTTTGGCGATGTCGGCCAGGAAAAACCGGGTGTTCTGGACGCTGATGGGCACATTCGGGACCTGTCCGGTGTGATTGGGGACTTGGCTGGAGATACTCTTGCCAGCTTGCCTGACATCGACCCAACGGATCTGCCGCGCGTTGAGGGCACCCCACGGTTGGGCGCGCCGGTGGGGCAGGTCGGCAAATACCTGTGCATCGGATTGAACTATTCCGATCACGCTGCAGAAGCGGGGATGGCGCTGCCGGACGAGCCGATCCTGTTCATGAAAGCCACCAGTGCGATTGTCGGCCCGAATGATCCGATCATTCTGCCGCGCGGGTCTGAGAAATCCGACTGGGAAGTAGAACTGGGCGTGGTGATCGGAAAACCTGCGAAATATGTCAACGAGGCTGAGGCGCTGGATCATGTGGCGGGTTATTGCGTGGCCAATGACGTTTCGGAACGTGCGTTTCAGATCGAGCGGGGTGGTCAATGGACCAAAGGCAAGAGCTGTGACAGCTTCGGCCCGCTTGGACCGTGGTTGGTGACGCCGGACGAGGTGGGGGATCCGCAGGATCTGTCGTTGTCGCTGGATGTGAATGGTGCCCGGATGCAGTCCGGCAGTACCCAGGCCATGGTGTTTTCGGTGGCCCAGGTGATTTCCTACCTGTCGCAGATGATGACCCTGCATCCGGGGGATGTGATTGCGACAGGGACGCCGCCGGGTGTGGGCATGGGAATGACGCCGCCAAGGTTCCTGAAAGCCGGAGATGTGATGGAAACAACCGTCGAGGGGCTGGGGAGCCAGCGCAATAGGGTCATGGTGGACGCCTGAAGCTATCAGGGATGCTGGTGCTTACCGGTTGGCGTCGAAAAAAGCGGCAGTCCGGTCGTGGATCATCTCGCGAATGGCCGGGAGCTCCATCAGCACTTCGTGTTCAGCACCTTTGATCATCACCAACTCACCGTCCGGCCAGTTTGCCATGCGGGTGTGGATGGCTTTTGGCTCGACGATCTGTTCCAGGTCACCGAGAAAGGTCAGGCAAGGCACATCCGGAGACGGTTGCCCGGCGAGGTCTTTCATGTCACCCAGGGCCTCGTGCAGCCAGTGCAACGAGGGTCCCCCCAGCGCCATGTCCGGGTACCGGCGCATCTGTTCCTGCATGTAGCGGTACATATCGTCGTCGTGGGTCAGGTTGTTGCCCTCAAAAGGCTCGGCAAGGACGTAGGTGTGTGCCTTGGTGCCCGGGGTTAGCTTGTGGCCGATCCCGGTCTTTTTACTGGCCCAGCTGAGAGCCCATGCCGTCGGGCGCATGACCGCTGACATCAGGATGCCCCACATTGGCGCCGAGAACACGGCGGCCTTGATCGGAAGCCCCGACATCACCGCACGCAATCCAATAGCGCCGCCCATGGAGTGAGCGATCAGGAAATAGGGTTTGGGCAGGTCCAGATCCTCGGCTGCTGCCATCACCACAGCGAGGTCTTTCTGATAGTCGGCAAATTCCGCGACGTACCCCGAGTCGCGGTCCTCGATCAGACGGTCGGCAAGACCTTGTCCGCGCCAGTCGATGGCCAGCATTGCGTAACCACGCTTGCCAAAAGCCTCGGCCGTGCGTCCGTATTTTTCGACGTATTCCGTGCGGCCGGGGAAGAGCAGGATGGTGCCTTTTTCTTCTTCCGCCCGCCAGTGTGCCATGCGAATACGCACCCCGTCCGACGTGGTTAGCCAATGGGCGGTGCCGTTTTCCGGCCCGTCCGCCACATCATGATAAAACGGAGCGGGGTGCATCTGCATCAGGCGAGAACGGCGCCCAGTTTCATCGCCATGCCCATGTCGCCGTCAACGGCCAGACGTCCGCCCATGAAAGCAGCGGTTGGGTTCAGCTCACCTTCAAGGATCGCCTGAAAGGTTTCGGCGTCGGCGGTCATGGTGACGTCGGTTTCGTCGTCGGCGGCGCGCACGCCATCGCCATCAATCACGACGGCGCCTTCGTCTTCGATCACGAACTTGGCCGAGCCGTCAAATGCGTCGCCACCCAGTTTTTCGGTGAGGGCGGTGACAGCTGCGTTGATGATATCGCTCATTTGTGTTGTCCTTTGCTTGAAGCGCATCTGGTAAATACAGGGTTACGCGCTAATATCGTGATTGTTATGGGCATGCGAATTCGATTTCTCAAACTTACCGTGGCGGCAGTCTTGCTTGCAACTGTGTTTTTTCAACCTGTGGTTGTTAATGCGGGACAAGAAGAACTTGACGCGCTTTTGCTGGAGCTGCGTGAGGCTGACCCTGCGGACGCGACGCGTATTGCGAACGAGATATCCCTGGAGTGGCAAAAATCCGGGTCTGCCAGTGCAGATCTTTTGCTCAAGCGAGGTCGGGAGGCGATGGAGCGGGGCGAGTTTGAGGTGGCGATTGGCCACCTGACTGCGCTGGTTGATCACGCACCGGGGTTTGCCGAAGGCTGGCATATGCGGGCGGGTGCCTATTTCAATGTGGGTCTGATCGGCCCTGCGCTGAGCGATCTGGAGCAGACGCTGGCGCTGAATCCGCAGCATTACGAGGCGATTCTGGGTCTCGCCAGCCTGTTCGAGATGATCGAGCGCCCGGCAGAGGCCTATGAGGCCTATGTTCAGGTCAAGGCTATACATCCACACCATCCGGACGTTACAGAAGCGCTCGACCGACTCGAGCCGATGGTCAAAGGCCAAGAGCTCTAATCCACAAAAAGGCAGCGACATGTCCTTGCAGGGGCGCATCACGGCGGTTCTTGGGCCGACGAACACGGGCAAGACGCACTACGCGATCGAACGCATGCTGGGCTATCGCTCGGGTGTGATCGGCTTGCCTTTGCGGCTCTTGGCGCGCGAAGTTTATGATCGAATCGTTGCGGTGCGCGGGCCCTCGGTCGTGGCGCTGGTCACCGGCGAGGAACGGATTGTGCCGCCACGCACGCAGTATTGGGTCTGTACTGTCGAGGCGATGCCAGACGGCTTGGGGGCTGATTTCCTGGCCATCGACGAAATCCAACTGTGCGCCGATCCTGAACGTGGTCATGTCTTTACCGACAGGCTGCTGCGGGCGCGCGGTACTCATGAAACCCTGTTCCTGGGCAGCGACACGATGCGCGGGGCCATTCGCGAGTTGGTGCCGGAAGCCGAGTTCGTGCAACGCGAGCGAATGTCGACATTGAGCTATTCTGGTAGTCGCAAGATTAGCCGGATGCAGCCGCGCTCGGCCATCGTGGGGTTTTCGGTGGACAACGTTTATGCCATTGCCGAGCTGTTGCGCCGCCAAAAGGGGGGCGCAGCCGTGGTGATGGGCGCGCTCAGTCCGCGCACGCGCAACGCGCAGGTCGAGCTGTATCAAAACGGGGACGTGGATTACCTCGTGGCGACCGATGCGATCGGCATGGGGCTGAACCTGGATATTGACCATGTCGCGTTTTCCTCGCTGACAAAGTTTGATGGGCGGCGTATGCGCGCATTAGCTCCGAACGAGTTGGCGCAGATCGCAGGCCGCGCCGGGCGCGGGATGAGCCAAGGTACATTTGGAGTGACGGGCGAGGCACCACCTCTGGATGTCGGGGTGGCCGATGCCATCATGGAGCACCGCTTTACTCCGATCCGCAAACTCAACTGGCGCAATGCGCGGCTGGAGTTCGGTACGGTGGATGCGCTGATCCGCTCGCTTGAAGTGGCCCCGGATGACGAAATGCTGATGAAGGCGCGTGAGGCGGATGACCTCATGGCGCTAAAGACCGTGAGCCAGGTCGACGAGGTTTTTGCCCGCGCCAGTGATGCGCAGTCCGTGAAGCTCTTGTGGGATGTCTGCCGCATTCCCGATTTCCGTGGTATCAGCCATGCGGAACATGCTGGCATGATTGAGGGGATTTTCAGCGATCTGCACCAGTATGGCCGCGTGCCGGACGATTGGATGGCGCGACAGGTCAAACGGCTGGATCGCGCCGATGGCGACATTGACACATTGTCGAAACGACTGGCTTATATTCGCACGTGGACATATGTCGCGCAGCGAAATGGCTGGGTCAGAGACGAAAACCATTGGCGTGGCGAGACGCGCGCTGTAGAAGACCGCCTGTCAGATGCGTTGCACGCAAAGCTGACGGAAAAATTTGTGGACCGGCGTACAAGTGTTTTGCTGCGGCGGCTCAAACAGAAGGAGGCCCTTTTGGCCGATGTGAATGACAAGGGTGAGGTGACCGTCGAAGGAGAATTCGTCGGTCGGCTCGAAGGGTTCCGTTTTATCGCGGACAAGGAAGCAGCCGGAAACGAGGCCAAGACGCTGAAGCAAGCGAGCTTGCAAGCTTTGGCGCCGCATTTTCATCTGCGCGCGGACCGGTTCTATAACGCGCCTGACACCGAGATCGACTTTACCGATCAGGGTGGTTTGATGTGGGGTGAATACGCGATTGGCAAGTTGGTCAAAGGGGCCGACCCCCTGAAGCCGGGTGTTGCCGTGTTTGTCGATGACGAAGCCGGTGCCGAAGTTTCGCAAAAGGTCGAGCGCCGTTTGCAACACTTTATCGACCGCAAGGTTGCGGCGTTGTTCGAACCCCTTCTGAACCTTTCCCGGGACGAAGAGCTGACGGGTCTGGCGCGCGGCTTTGCGTTTCGCATGGTCGAAGGCCTCGGTATCCTGCCGCGTGGCGACGTTGCCACCGAAGTGAAAGAATTGGATCAGGACGCCCGCGGTGCGTTGCGCAAGCATGGTATTCGCTTTGGTCAGTTCACCATCTTCATGCCCTTGCTGCTGAAACCTGCCCCAACCCGTTTGCGTCTGGTTCTTTGGGCGCTGGCCAACGATCATCAGGAATTCCACGAAGCGCCGCCTCCGGGTCTGGTGACCGTGCCTGCAGGGCAGGGTGTGCCGCAGGGGTTCCATGCGATGTCTGGCTATCGGGCCGCTGGCGAACGGGCGATCCGCATCGACATGCTGGAGCGTCTGGCTGACATGCTGCGCGCCGAAGACAGCCGTGGTGGCTTTGAGGCCAAGGCGGACATGCTGTCGATCACTGGGATGACGTTGGAACAGTTTGCCGACCTGATGCAGGGTCTGGGCTATAACGCTGAAAAGGGCGAACGCGAGAAAGTCAAAGCGATTGCCGAGTCTCCGGTTGAAGCAAAGGCGGAAGCTGCGGCAGAAGGCGAAGCACCTGGTGAGGATGCCGTGTCTGCTGAAACTGAGACGCCCGCTGAGGTTCCGGCAGAAGCCGAGGCACCTGTTGCGGAAGCCGCTGTCGAAGCACCGGCTGAAGATGCCGCCGAAGAGGCGCCAGAAGACACTGGCCCCGAGATGGAGGTGTTCTACAGCTTCACCTGGGCGGGCAACCGCGGCAACCGTGGCCCACGCCGCGAGCGTGGTGGCCAGCAGGGTGGCGGTCGTCGCGACCAGGACAATCAGCGGGGCGACAAGCCACGCGGCAAAGGCAAACCCAAAGGCAAAGGTGGCCCGCGCCGTGATCAGGGACCCAAACAGTTCCAGTCACGCCCCCCGAAGAAAGAAAAAGCCATTGATCCCGATAACCCCTTTGCAGCCGCATTGATGGGTCTCAAGGACAAGGGCTGAACCGCACATAACCCCGATCTGCGCGACCCGTCTCGCGCAGATCACAGGATGCCTCTCTCGTGAGCGAACCCACCCCAAAAACCCGTCTCGACAAGTGGCTGTACCACGCGCGGTTCTTCAAGACCCG
Organism: Shimia sediminis; assembly: GCF_003990645.1. Taxonomy (GTDB): domain Bacteria; phylum Pseudomonadota; class Alphaproteobacteria; order Rhodobacterales; family Rhodobacteraceae; genus Shimia; species Shimia sediminis. The sequence continues at coordinate 85,210 of NZ_RYZK01000004.1, read as the reverse complement.
CACGCTGGCAGCCAAGCAGGTGTCTGGTGGGCACATACGCGTCAACAGCGACAAGGTTTCCAAGCCCAGCTATGGCGTCTCAATAGGGGATGTTCTGACATTTCCGCAGGGGCGATCTATCCGAGTCGTGAAGATTGAAGCTTTTGGCAACCGTCGCGGCCCTGCGCCCGAGGCGCAAACGCTGTACTCGGACTTGAGCGAAGTCAAAGAAAATGTCCCCCGTGCCCCTAGATACGAGGGAAAGGGGCGTCCCACTGGGCGAGATCGTCGCAAACTCGACCTTAAACGGGGCGAGGAACTTGAATGATCGGGCCTGCTGATTTAGCTAGTCCCCAAGAGAGCTTTAGAGAAGTCGAAAACCCATGACCTATATCGTCACTGAAAACTGCGTGGCCTGCAAATATACCGACTGCGTCGAAGTTTGCCCCGTTGACTGTTTCTATGAGGGCGAGAATTTTCTGGTGATCCACCCAGACGAATGTATCGACTGTGGTGTCTGTGAGCCGGAGTGCCCTGCCGATGCGATCCGTCCGGACACCGAGCCGGACATGGAAAAATGGGTGGAATTCAACCGCAAGTACTCGGAACTGTGGCCGGTCATCATCAGCAAGAAAGATCCGCTGCCCGACGCAGACGAGCGCGACGGCGAACCCGGCAAGATGGAGAAATACTTCTCCGAAGCCCCGGGCGAGGGCGGCTGATTCGCCCGCAATCGGGGGTTTTTTGACCTAAAAGTCGCAAAATCCCGCCTAAAACGCTGACAATCAACGGGAAATGGACCGTTTCCCGGTGCTCCGCTTTTATCGGGGTGTATTTTGTGTTATGGTCATTTCAGAAATGAAATATCGCCTGTGAGCCATCCGTCTGCTGTTGCCGAGGATGGCTTTTGTGCCAGAGAGACCAGAGCGCACGGGAAAATGCTTTTCCCGGACGTGTGATTTTGTCTGGTCTGTTTGGGCTCACCTTTGGAAAGGTCAAAATGAGCAAGAAGAAGAATGAATTCCGCCCCAATGATTATGTGGTCTACCCGGCGCATGGTGTGGGCCAGATCGTGTCGATCGAAGAGCAGGAAGTTGCGGGCATGGAGCTTGAGCTGTTTGTGATCTCGTTTGAGAAAGACAAGATGACACTGCGCGTGCCAACCAACAAAGCGACCGAGATCGGGATGCGTGGGCTGAGCAGCCCGGATGTTGTGAACCAGGCTATGACGACCCTCAAGGGTAAGGCCAAGGTCAAACGCGCCATGTGGTCACGTCGCGCGCAGGAATATGAGCAAAAGATCAACTCGGGCGACCTGATCGCAATTGCCGAGGTGGTGCGCGACCTGCACCGCACCGATGACCAGCGCGAGCAAAGCTACTCCGAGCGTCAGCTTTACGAAGCGGCACTCGAGCGTTTAACCCGCGAAGTCGCTGCCGTGGACGGTGGTGACGAGGTCGCTGCCGCCAAAAAGGTGGATGACGTACTGGTGTCGCGCGCTGCAGCTGCATAAGCGTCTTTACCGTGAATTTGGAAACCGCGTCTCTTATTCCCGAGGCGCGGTTTTCTTTTGCGCGGCTGGATTTTAGGTGCTCGCACCCGGTAAGAAAGCTTAGATTGCCAGAGCCATCAACAGCGCGACTTCGGTCAGTTGTTGCGTCGCGCCAAGAACGTCACCGGTCTGTCCGCCGATCTTAGACTTTGCGATGGCGAAGCAGGCCAAAGCCGTCAGGGCGGCGACAACAATCAGGCCAAAGGTACTTCCCCCGGACGTCAACACCAGTGCGGCAATGGCGAGTACGGCAGCCACAGCGGCGGTTTCACGCACAGGGCGGCCCTGAGATTGGCTGAGGCCAGTGTCGCGGGCATGGGGTAAGGCGGTCATGAGCGCTGGCATGGTCGCGCGTGAGGCAACAGCGACGCCAATCAATGCAGCCAGCCAGGCAGGCTCTTGCAGGATCATGCTCACGGCAATCCAGCGCGCCACCAACGAGAGGCAGAGCGCAATAACGCCATAACTGCCAATCTGGCTGTCTTTCATGATCTCCAGGCGGCGTGCCCGGTCCCAGCCCCCCCAGAACCCGTCGGCGCAATCGGCCAGCCCGTCTTCGTGCATGGCGCCGGTGAGGATAACGCTGCCCGCCACCCAGATCAGAGCCGCCAGCGTTGCGGGCAGCCCCACGGCCAAGGCAATGCCGGTTGGAACGGCTGCGAGGGTTGCCACGACAAGGCCCACTAGTGGATAGGCCCAGGCCGCCTTGGCCCCGCGGCTGAACGAGGCGCGCACCGGTAGACGCGTCAGCAGCGCCAGCGCCGTGGCGATATCCCCAACCTCAATCCGCCATTTGTCGTGCATATGCGTCCCCGCGTCTTTTTCCTCACTTGTGCTGTCCGACTTGTCGGCTAAACAGACCACAAAGACAAGAATTGATGGGAGTTCCTGTATGTCCGCCACATTTTCAACCCTGGCCGAGTTCCGCGCGATCCTGGCCGCCGCACCTGCACCGGATGCCAAGGCGCAAGGCGAAGCCGAAGCGCGCAATGGCCAGCTGACCAAGCCACCGGGCGCTCTTGGCCGACTGGAAGACATGGCGATTTGGTATGCGAGCTGGCGCGGTACTGGCCGTCCGTCAATCGATGCGCCACAGGTCATCGTCTTTGCGGGCAATCATGGTGTGACCGCGCAGGGTGTGTCGGCCTTTCCGGCGGAAGTGACTGAACAGATGGTACTGAATTTTCAGCACGGTGGCGCGGCGATCAACCAGCTCTCTAAAGCCGCTGGCGCCAGCATGGACGTGCATGCCCTGTCGCTCGACACGCCGACCGCCGACTTCACCCAAGCCCCCGCCATGGACGAAGCTGGTGTGATCGCGGCGCTGCAAACCGGCTGGAACGCGGTGGACGAGAATGCCGACCTTTTGGTTGTCGGCGAGATGGGTATTGGTAACACCACTTCAGCTGCGGCGATTGCCCATGCGCTCTATGGCGGTGACGCCGAAGACTGGGTCGGGCGTGGCACCGGTGTTGATGACGACGGTCTGGCGATCAAAGCCCGCGTGGTGCGCGAAGGGGTTGCCTTGCACGGAGGAGGCGATGGCCTTGTGACCTTGATGCGTCTTGGCGGGCGCGAACTGGCCGCCATGGCCGGTGCGATTGCGCGCGCGCGCGCCCTGTCTATTCCGGTCATTATGGATGGCTTTATCTGCACGGCCGCTGCGGCCACGATGGAGGCCGCGCAGGCCGGGGCACTGGATCACGTGATTTCAGGTCACGTCAGCGCCGAAAGCGCCCATGCAGTGTTGTTGGAAAAACTCGGAAAAGAGCCGATCCTGAGCCTCGGGATGCGCCTGGGTGAAGGCTCGGGCGGTGCGCTGGCGATCAACATCCTGAAGTCCGCCGTGGCGTGCCATTCCGGGATGGCCACCTTTGCCGAAGCCGGTGTGTCGGACAGCTAGGCCTATTCACGTTTTTCTGAGCAGGTCGCGCCGCAGGCACCCCCCCAGGGGCTACCGGCGCGACCACTACCCTGTCTCGTCGCCGTCTCCATCGAGAGCTGCCAGCAACGAAAGCTCCAGTTCCTTTTCCAGCTCTTTTGACCGCGCAATGTAGGGGGCGTTCTTTTCCACTGGAACGTTCTCTTTCCACAGGTTCGCCAGTTCGCGGATCGTGTAGCGGTCGTGGTGGAAGAATGCCTGCTCTGCCTTGGCTGCTTCGTATTCGTTGAGGCCAATGTTTTCCAGAACGTAACGCCCGGCACGCAGAGAAGAGTCAAAAAGCTCGCGCACGATGTCATTGGCCCCGGCTTGGTACAGTTGGAACGTGTGGTGGCGATCGTGCGCCCTTACGACGATATGAAGGTCCGGGCGTTCGCGCCGGGCGTGACGCACCAGGTTGATTGACGCCTTGGGATCGTTGATGGTGATCACCAGAACGCTTGCCTTGCCGAGACCCGCGGCGTGGAGCAATTCAGGCCGGGTTGGATCGCCGAAAAAACCTTTGACCCCGAACTGACGCATCAACTCAATCGCGCGCATGTCATGGTCCAGCACCACTGTTTGCACCCCGACCGAGCGCACCAGGCGATTCACGATCTGCCCAAAGCGACCGATGCCAACGATGATTACGGGCCCCTGTTCATCGATTTCATCCGCTGGCTGATCTGCGCTTTCTGGGTCTCGCAGGCGTTTGGAGAGCACATCGTAAAGGATGAACAGCAACGGCGTGATCAGCATCGACAGGGCAACAATCAGCATCAGATGTTCCGCCAGGTCCTTGGGCAACACGTGTTGCTTCAGGCTAAAGGAAATCAGAACAAAGCCAAACTCCCCGGCTTGGGCCAGACCCAGTGTGAACAGCATCTGGTCCCGCCCCCGAAGGCCAAAGGCTCGCCCTAAAACAAGCAGGACCAGCCCCTTGATCAGCATGATCGCCAATGTGACACCAAGGATCGGAACCGGATTGGCGAAGAACCCTTCAAAATCGATCTGCGCGCCTACGGTGATGAAAAACAGCCCCAGCAAAAGCCCCTTGAACGGTTGAATGTCGCTTTCAAGTTCATGGCGAAACTCGGTATTGGCCAAGAGCACCCCAGCCAGGAACGTCCCGAGCGCCGGGGACAGGCCCACCAGCATCATCAACAGGGCGATGCCGACGACGATAAGCAGGGCAAAGGCGGTGTACATCTCGCGCAATCTGGCGCCATGGATGAAGCGAAACACCGGCCGAACAAGGAATAGACCCGCCAGAACCACCAGAAGAACTGCGCCAAGGGTCACCAGTGTCACGCCCCAACCCGGCAATCCATCAACCAATGACAGGTTGGAGTGTCCGTCCTTGTGAACACTCGGGCCGATCGAGCCATCCGCGGCTATTTGCATTTGCGGTGCCATCGCCAAAAGCGGCAAGACGGCAAGCATCGGGATCACGGCAATGTCCTGTGACAGTAGCACGGAAAACGTTGAGCGCCCCCCGCTGGTCTGCATCAGATTCTTTTCGGACAATGTTTGCAGCACGATGGCAGTTGACGACAGGGCAAAGATCATGCCCATCGCCGTTGCCATCCTGAGGTCGTACCCCATGAGCAGTGTCAGCGTGGTTATGGCTCCGCCGGTAATACCAATCTGCATGCCGCCTAACCCGATCAGCTTGTCCCGCATGGCCCAAAGCGCACGCGGATCCAACTCGAGCCCGATCAGGAATAGCATCATGACCACGCCGAATTCGGCGTAGTGCAACAGGTCCTCAGGTTGTTCGATCAGGCCCAGCACCGGGCCGATCACGACCCCGGCCAGCAAATACCCGAGCACCGATCCCATGCCCAACCGCGCCGCAATGGGCACGGCAATCACGGCAGCCAAAAGGAAAATCGTTGCCTGATACAGCACACCTTCCATGAATTATCCCTTTTCCTTTGATCAGTGCCTTTAGGTTGGCAAAGGTGTGTCGCGTTTGAATTGATCCATGACGATCTGGCTCTGCACCCGGCTGACGGCTGGATGTGGCAAAAGAACTTCGTGAATCAAACTGTTAAGCGCGCTCAGGTCTTCACAATAGACCCGCAAAAGGTAATCCGCATCCCCTGTCAGCGTCCAGGCGCTGATAACTTCGGATCGCGTTGAAACCATCGAGATGAACCCGCGCCCGTGTTCCGGGCCGTGCACGCCCAAGGTCACCTGCACAAAGGCCTGTACACTCAAACCCAGCTTGCCGGCATCCAGTCGCGCTGCGTAGCCCTGAATATACCCGTCGCTTTCCAGCCGCTGTCGTCGTCGTCCAGCCTGGCTAGGGGATAGGTTTAGAATCTCACCCAACTCCTGTGCGGTCAGATGCGCGTTTTTTTGCAACGCCTCCAGGAGGCGTTTGTCCATGTCGTCCAGCATTGCGTGTTTCCCGCGTCAATGAGGGGTTTCATGCTCAGCCTACGCAAAAAACATGAAAGATGCACGACACTTCGCGCAAATAATGCATGTGGGTGCCTTTATGCTGAACGCAAGCGAACAGACCAGTTTTCCAGACGAGGAGATGCACCATGGGCCCTTTCCCGCATGACGCCCCGCGCGCCGAGATTTCCGGCTACAATCCTGCGGGCACCGACGGGTTCGAGTTTGTCGAATTTGCCCATCCAGAACCTCAGGAACTTCGTGATCTGTTTCAGCGCATGGGGTTTGCGCATGTGGCGACACACAAGCACAAAGCGGTGGAGTTGTGGCAGCAGGGTGATGTGACCTATATCCTGAACACCGATCCCAACAGTTTTGCCGCCCGTTTTGTCAAAGAGCACGGTCCCTGTGCACCCGCGATGGGGTGGCGCGTGGTTGACGCCCAAAAGGCCTTTGAACACGCTGTTTCCCGTGGCGCGGAACCCTACATTGGCGCGGACAAAACCCTGGATTGGCCTGCGATCAAAGGTATTGGTGGCAGTCTTTTGTACTTTACCGATCAGTATTATGACACTTCGCCGTACAACGCCGAATTTGACTGGTTGATCACGTCGAAACCCGAAGGAGACGGGTTCTACTATCTCGACCACCTGACCCACAACGTGTTCAAAGGCAACATGGACAAATGGTTCAAATTCTACGGCGACCTTTTCAACTTTCATGAAATCCGGTTCTTTGACATCGAAGGCAAGTTCACTGGCCTGTTCAGCCGGGCATTGACGTCGCCCTGTGGTAAAATTCGCATTCCGATCAACGAAGATCGTGGAGAAACCGGGCAGATCGTCAGCTATCTCAAGAAATACAACGGTGAGGGTATTCAGCATATCGCAGTTGGCACCGATGACATCTATGATTCAACAGACCGGATCGCCAACAAAGGTCTCATGTTCATGCCGGGCCCGAATGAGGCCTACTATGATCAAAGCTACACGCGTGTGGCCGGTCATGACGAGCCCAAGGACCGCTTGATGAAACACGGTATCCTGATTGATGGCGAAGGCGTGGTGGATGGTGGCGAAACCAAAATCCTTTTGCAGATTTTCTCGAAGACCGTGATCGGTCCAATCTTTTTTGAATTCATCCAGCGCAAGGGTGATGACGGGTTTGGCGAGGGAAACTTCAAAGCATTGTTTGAGTCGATCGAACGGGAACAGATCGAATCCGGAGAGATCCAGGCCGCGGAATAAGCGCCGGATAACAGACGCGGGGTCCAACCGCGGGGAGCGAAGCGTCGTTCGGGAGTATCCCGGGCGGCGCTTTTTCGCTGAACCTACAGGCTATGGAGACGATACAAAGAGGGGTAATGGTGGGTCACAGAGACCAAATCTTTAGGGTGTGCTTTGAAACCAGCATAGGGGAACCGATTGATTTTGTTTGCCTGACCCGGAAGACTATCGGTGATTTGAGGAGCGCCTCTTATGCCCAGACCAAACATTGTTCTGATCCTGGCCGACGACATGGGCTTTGCGGATCTTGGCTGTACTGGCTCTGAGATCCGAACGCCCCACATTGACTCGCTTGCTGCTGGCGGGCGGCTTGTAACTTCCATGTACAATTGCGCCCGTTGTTGCCCGACACGCGCGTCTCTCTTGACTGGGCTTTATCCGCACAATGCAGGGATTGGCCACATGGGTGCAGATCTTGGGACGCCCGCCTATCAGGGCTTTCTGCGCAAGGACAGCGCCACGATTGCCGAGCATTTGAAAGCTGCAGGATACCGCACACTCATGAGTGGCAAGTGGCATGTCGCCGGAGAGTTTGAATCGCGTGATGTGGCAACCTGGCAGGTTGGAACCGAAAAGCACCCGACGCCAAATCAACGCGGGTTTGACCACTTTTACGGACTTATGGATGGGGCTGCGAATTTCTTTTCGCCGCATCACCTCTTGGAAGATGACTGTCGGGTCGATGTGATCCCGGATGATTTCTATTTCACAGACGCGATCACGGACAAGGCCATCTCGATGATCGAGGGCAGTGTCGCGGACGAGGCCCCGTTCTTTCTGTATCTCGCGCATACTGCGCCACATTGGCCGTTGCACGCACCTCCGGAAGACATCGCGCGCTATGAGGGCGTCTATGACAAGGGGTGGGATGCAATACGTACCGCGCGTCATGAGACCATGAACGCAAACGGGTTGTTTCAGGCCAATTGGGACATCTCGCCCCGCGATCCGGATGTGCGCCCCTGGGAAGTCGAGGATAACCCGGATTGGGAAGCACGTAAGATGTCCACTTATGCGGCCATGGTGGACCGTATGGACCAGTCGATCGGACGTCTGGTCGCGGAACTGAAGCGGCTCGGGCAGTTCGACAACACGCTGATCCTGTTCCTCAGCGACAATGGAGGCTGCGCCGAGTTCATGGCCGAGGATGGTTGGGCGCGGTTCTATCCAGATCGCACGCATGACGGCCAAAAGGTGATCCTTGGCAACCGGCCTGATGTCATGCCGGGGGATGCGGGCACATTCCAAAGCTACGATCGCCCATGGGCCAATGTTTCAAACGCACCCTTCCGGCTGTTCAAACACTATGTCCACGAGGGCGGTATTTCGACACCGCTTGTGGCCCACTGGCCCAAAGGATTTGCGCCTGGTGGCACAGCCCATGCTCCCTGTCATGTGGTCGACATCCTGCCGACGATCCTTGAAGTTGCGGGTGTGGACTATGCCTCCGAAGTCGACGGGCACGCCATTCAGCCCTGTCAGGGGGAAAGCTTTCTCAGCCTCTTGCGCGGATCAGACTGGCAACGCGAGGCGCCGATTTTCTTTGAGCATGAGGGCAATGGCGCCGTTCGCGCCGGGCCGTTCAAGCTGGTGCGCCTGCATGGTCGGGATTGGGAGCTTTACGACATGGAAGCAGACCGAACAGAGTTAAACGACCTTGCCGGCAGGGGCGGGCGTATTGAAGCTGACTTGCAGCGCCAATACGCCAATTGGGCCGAGGCATGCGGGGTTGTGGACTGGGATCTACAGGTGCCAAAGCTGCTTGCGGCATGGGGAATGCCCAGCATTGATGGGTAGATTGAGGGGGCTTGCCCCTCTGGATCGGCAGGCACCTTTTGAGGCGTGAGTGGATCAGACGTCCGCGTAGAGGTGCGGCACCAGCGCCTCTGCCGCAGCCTTGAGTTCTTCCGGCTCTGTTCCGGATGGCATGGGGGCACCGTAATGCACCTGGTAGTGGCCACCAAATTGGGCATCAAGTTCGGCAAAAAAGCGCAAGGAAGCGATGTTGAGCGCGAGGTCTTCGTTTTTGCTCAGCCGTCGCACGAGGTTTCGCAGACCATAATAATACCTCGAATTCTGAGCGTCGATTCCGGCGGGTACGATGGGCAGGCCGCAATCCCGTGACACGCGCGTCGCACCGGGGCGCCATGAGCGTTCCACCAGCTTGCCATCCTGCATCACCGGCACGCGACCTGAACCAAAGATCAAGAGCGCGCCGCCTGCGTTCAGATGGTCGTGCATACCAGAACTGGTCGGGTTCCGGGCGTTCAAGTGTGTGCGTTTGTCAATTCTGACCGGAACAATGATTTCGGGGCCGAGAAAACGGGCCATATCGGCATTGGCGACGACCTTGAAATCAGGACGACGCTCCAGAAGCGGACCGGCATGGGCGAAAAAATCCAAGGGACCCGTCGGGTGGTTCGAGGCAATCAGGACTGGTCCGGTTTCAGGAATGTTTTCGATCCCATGGGCCGTGATGCGGGTGCCGCCATTCAGGTTCAACACAGCCCGCACAAAGGGTGCGTCGGTAAGATCGCCAAGCGCACTGCGCAAGGCTTCGGCCTCGCGCAGACCAAAGAAAGGCTGGCCCGCGATCAATCGGCTGATGGCATCACCGCTGTGTATCAGGCCACGCACCAGCTTGAGCCGCAGGCGCGCATCCGTGCTCAGGCGGAGCCGGTCCAACAGCTCGTCGTCGAGCGGGTTCTTCTTGGGTGAATTGGTCAATTGAGGGAGTGTCCAGGCACGTGGTGCCATTTGGTTTGGTTAGCCCTTGGGCAGCTTCAGGATGACATTCTTGCCAGATTTGACATAGCGCAGTTCTGTATCCGAGATTGCTGCGACGTTGCCACCGTCAATCCTGTCGCCCACCTGCACTTTGCGGTAGCGGCCATTGGCCAGTCGGACCAGAGCGCGGCGGCTAGTGGTTGTGCCATAGACGCCGATCAGATTGATTTTGTTGAGGTTGATCGCGTTCTGAATCGTCGCCTGGCGCGCTACCGAAGCACTCGACGGGATCGAGGGTGTCACTGTCGCTGCCACCGGCGTTGCCACCACTGGATCGGACGGTGTCGCACGGGCGACAAGCTGGGCCATGTTCGAAGGCCGCACCCGCGGTCGCACCGAAGCGGTTACAGCGGCCTCTGTTGGGGTTGTGTCCTGTTCTTCTTCGGCTTTGGCTGACTCCGGGCGCAGACGCGGGCGCACTTTGGCCAGTTCGGTCAGCGTGCGACCACCATATGAGGCGCGTTCAATCTGTTCGATCAGGTCGTCGGGCCGTGCCTTGGGACGGATTTTGCTCAGGCGGACCACCTGTTCTGCGCTGACCCCTTCGCCGGTGGCCGGAGTGCGCTCCGGGAAGGACTGGGGCAGGGTAGATGGTCTGCCAAGATAGACCATGACACCTCCGGGGTTCAGCGCCCCTTGGGGGGTGGCGCGCACCAGCCCTTGCGCGTTCAGGTCAAATTTGGTGTCAAAGGGCAGGGGGGTGCCCTGTGCCCCGATGGGCCAATCCTGCGCCATGGCCTCGGTGGACGGCAGGGCCACCGCATCTCGGCCGGGCAGATTGCGATCAATCGAAGTCAGATAAAAGGTGTCGGTGCTGCCCACGCCCGGGGTGGCTGGTTGCTCGGGCGCGCGTTCCCAGATACCGGTCACGGCATACCGTGCCTCGGCTTCGTGCGTGGTCGGGGCGGTTGGATGGATCACGTCAGTGTCTGCCTCAACCAAGCCGGACTCTACAAGGTCCGTGCCCTCACCTTCCATGGCTTCAATCTCGGCGGTATCCGTGATCGAGTCCGCGCTGATCGGTGCCAGGGCGTCGGTCTCAACCATATCGGCCGGGTCAGGTACAACTTCAACCGGCTTGCTTTCCGCTTCCATCTCAGCGATCTGCGGAACCGGGTCACGGCGGAACAATCCGGCCACGCCGTCTTCCAGGAACAGGGATGCCCAGATGGCAACGCCCGCCAGAAACACCAGAAGCACCACGGTCAGGATCAATCCCAGATGACGCGGTTTGCCGCCGACCTTGCCCTCACGCTCACCAAACAGCGTCATATTGTGCCGCTCGCTGGCGGCGGGACGCTTGGCTGCCGTGGTTTGTGGCTCAAGAGGCACCGCGTCAATCGTCTCTTCCGTTGGCACAGCACCTGCAGGCGGTGCCTCGACGTTGCGGCGGCTAAAGAACGAAGATGCGGCAGGCGGGGCCTCTTGCTCTTCGTCGAGAGGTTGGAAATCCGGTGGTGACGCCTTTAATCCGGCGATCACGCTTTTGGGGTCAAAGCGCAGGGGGGCTTCGGAATGTGGGCTTTTGTCACCTACGGGCGGCACGCTGGGTGCGTTGGTTCCGGCGACACTGCGTTCCGCCGCCCCGAGGGCAGGGGCACTTTTTGCGGATGGGTCGTCTTCCGTGCGGCGCGCGCGAATGCTGGAAAAGGCAGAAACCACCTCGGGTGGCGCTTCTTGCTCAGGCGGAGTGCTGCGGCCTGTGTCATTCGCGGCAGCTTCTTCCAGCGGAGAGTCCGGAGCCGGATCCAAGGGGGGATCTTTTGCAACAGGTTCAGGCGTTGGGTCCGATGGAGCCACTTTGGGCAAAGGACCCGACCCGGTGATCAGGATCACCGTATCATCCGCATCCAGAGGCTCTCCGTTCAAGAGGTCCGTTGCCGCTTGGGTCAGGTCAAATGTCGGCTCATTCGGATAGCCCCCGTCAGGGGGTATTGCCACGAAACTGACCGGGTTGAACTGGTTCTCGACCGCAAAAGCTTCGGCCTCTGCCAGAGTTTCCCGCGCGACAGCGGCCACATGGGTATTGCGTCCGGCGGCCACAAGATCAAAGGCAAGCTCGCTGCCGCTGTAGGGGGTTGCCTCTTCCAAGGCTGCAATGGCGGCAGCTTCGCGCTTGGCGCGCGAGCCCCGGCCCGTGTCCACCAAGAGGTACTTGACCTGATCGTTGGGCAGGATCAGCTTACAGCGAAAATCCGGACCGTCGATTTCCTCGGCCATTGCGCGCAACGCATCCAGCTCGGCCCCGAGGTCTTCTGACGCCAGCGACGCATCACCCAGCCGATGCCAGCCGTCTTTTACACGGCAGAGCAGGCTAATTCCCTCGAACGACAGGGACAGGGCGAAATTCGGCTTCATGCGGTGGCTCTAACACTCGGGTTACTGGAATACGTACTCTTCTCTCAATCTGGCGATTTTATAGCAGCTTCCCGCCGAAAGGAAGAAAAAGACCAACCCCGGTGACGATCTTTCGCGCCCCGGTGCTAAAGTCAGCGCATTGAGGTGAGTCTTGAAAGGGGCGGAGATGAGATTCGTTTGGATTATTATGGCGTTATGGGCCGTTGTTGGCCCGGTTTCGGCTGAACAGGGCCAGATCACGGTCATGGGTCATGGCACGGTTGACGCCGTACCGGACATGGCGGTGATCACCTTGGGTGTCAGCCACCAGAAAGACACTGCGCGTGACGCTGTGGCCGAGGTCGCCGTGACCTCGGGCGCGATCCTGTCGGCGCTGCGTGACATCGGTGTCGCACCGCGCGACATGCAAACCAGTGGACTTTCACTTACGCAGGTCTGGGATCACCGGACGTCTGGCCAGCCACCGCGCGTGACCGGATATGAGGCCAGCAATCAGGTAACGGTGCGGATCAGGGACCTTGCGGTTCTCGGCGAGATTCTTGGTCATGTCACTGCGGAAGGGGCAAATCGGTTCCAGGGGTTGCAGTTCACCCTTCAAGACCCAAAGCCCGTCTTGCAAGAGGCGCGCCGCCGTGCCGTCGCCGATGGCGCAGATCGTGCCCGGCTTTATGCGGATGCGGCTGGGGTGACCCTGGGGCCGCTGTTGGCAATTCAAGAGGCGGGCCCCAGTATGCCGCGTCCCATGCCCATGATGCGGGAGTCTCTGGCCGCTGATATGGCGATGCCGGTGGCTGAGGGCGAGCTGGCGTTCAGTGCGACGGTCACGATGATCTATGCGATTGCGGGATCTCAGTGATCACCTATGCAGCTGATTGAAGAATTGGCGATAACCTGCTGAAAAAAATAAAAAGCCGCGCTTTAAGGCGCGGCTTTCATCATATGGCTTGTGGGTGCTGAAACTCAGCTGTGCGCTTTGTTCAACGCCTGATCCAGATCGCCCATCAGGTCCTCTGCGTTCTCGATGCCGATCGAGATGCGCACCACGTTGGCACTCGCGCCGGCCGCGTCCTGTTGCTCTGGCGTAAGCTGACGGTGGGTGGTCGAGGCCGAATGGATCACCAGCGAACGTGTGTCGCCAAGGTTGGCGACATGGCTGAAGATTTCCAACGAGTCCACGAATTTGACACAAGCGTCATAGCCGCCCTTCAAAGCGACCGTGAACAACGAGCCTGCACCTTTCGGGCAAACCGTTGCAACGCGGCTGTTGTAAGGCGACGAAGGCAGCCCGGCATAGGTCACCGCCTCGACATGGTCATGGCCCTCAAGCCAGCTTGCCACGGTCATGGCATTTTCCACGTGACGCTCCATGCGCAAGCTCAGGGTTTCGATGCCCATCAGCGTATAGTGCGCAGCCTGTGGGTTCATGGTCATGCCGAGGTCGCGCAGACCGATGGCGATGCCGTGAAAAGTAAAGGCCAGCGGGCCAAAGGTCTCAGCGAACTTCAACCCGTGATAGGCTGGCTCTGGTGCGCTGAGCGACGGGAACTTGTCGCTCGCGGACCAGTCGAACTTGCCCGAGTCCACGACGCAACCACCCGTGACCGTGCCGTTGCCGGTCAGGTACTTGGTGGTCGAATGCACGACCAGCGTAGCGCCCAGTTCAATCGGCTTGCACAGGTAAGGCGTGGCCGAGGTGTTGTCGACGATCAACGGCACGCCAGCCTTGTCGGCAATCGCGGCGATGGCAGGGATGTCCGTTATGTAGCCACCAGGGTTGGCGACCGATTCACAGAAAACGGCACGGGTGTCATCATCGATGGCGGCGGCGACCGCGGCTTCATCGTCAAAATCGACAAACTTCGCCGACCATCCAAAACGCTTGATGGTCTGGCTGAGCTGTGTGACCGTGCCGCCGTACAGACGGGTTGAGGCAACCACGTTGGTGCCGGGACCCATCAAGGGGAACAGCGCCATGATCTGCGCCGCGTGACCCGATGAGCAACACACCGCGCCAACACCACCCTCGAGCGTTGCGACGCGCTCTTGCAGAACAGCCACGGTCGGGTTGGTCAGGCGGGAATAGATGTAGCCCACTTCCTGCAGATTGAACAACGCGGCCGCGTGTTCCGCGTCTCGGAACACATAGGCCGTGGTTTGATAGATCGGGGTCTGGCGTGCGCCGGTCGCTGGGTCGGGTCGTGCGCCAGCGTGGATTTGCAGTGTGTCGAAGCCGTAGTTGGGTCCGTCGGACATGAAACTTCCTCCCAAGAAAATGCGTTGGGCAAATGTTTAGGGGGTGCCGGGGCAGGGTGCAACGCGTTTGGCGGCTAAAGGAGGGTGTTCCGGTTATTGTAGACTGCGCGGGATAATGGTCTGATTGCAGTGTGATGATTGAGAGCATTAGGCTGCAGCGCAGCTTTCCGGCAGCATGTGCTTACCTCTGTTTGACGTTTGTCGGAACTGCGCACAGGAGAGTTGCTCGAATCTTTTTTTCGTCGCATGCTGGCGACTTTCATAGATAACCACCCGGTTACTTCATTGAGCTACAAAAGGAATGCACAGATGTCTCTTACCATGAATCGCCGTCATTTTCTGGCTGGAACTGCTGGTCTTGTCGTCATGCACCCATTTTCCGCCGCCGCAGCAGGAAACCAGGCGCATTTGCGTCTGATGGAAACGACGGACCTGCACGTCCATGTATTTCCTTATGACTATTATGCCGACAAACCCCGCGATACCGTTGGGCTGTCGCGGACGGCCTCGTTGATCCAAGGGGTACGGGCCGAATCCACGAACTCGTTGCTGCTGGACAATGGCGACTTTCTTCAGGGCAACCCGATGGGGGATTACATCGCCTACGAACGCGGCATGAAGGAAGGCGACAGCCATCCGGTCATCAACGCCATGAACGCGCTTGGCTTTGATGCGTCGACCCTGGGCAATCATGAATTCAACTACGGTATCTCGTTCTTGATGAAATCGTTGTCGGGCGCGAATTTCCCGGTTGTGTCGGCCAACGTCGTCAAAGACATGGGTGCGGCACCAACGGCGGATACCACCTTGGTCAAACCTTATGTGATTATGGAACGCGAGATCACCGATGGAAACGGTGAGAAACATCCCATCAAGATCGGGCTTATCGGATTTGTGCCACCCCAGATCATGAACTGGGACCGAAAGCACCTCGAAGGGAACGTGCAATCTCGCGATATCGTCGAGACCGCCAAAGCCTATGTGCCACAGATGAAAGAAGAAGGTGCGGACCTTGTCATCGCGCTGTGCCACTCTGGCATCGGGTCCGCGAATGCGGAAGACGGGATGGAGAACGCAGCCGTTCCCTTGGCACGTGTCGAAGGCATCGACGCGATCCTCACGGGCCATAGCCACCTTGTTTTCCCATCATCAAAATATGCAGATTTTGCAGGCGTTGATGTCGGGGCCGGCACCATTGGCGGCAAACCCGGCGTGATGGGCGGTTTCTGGGGCAGCCATATGGGCCTCTTGGACCTGTTGATCGAGCGTGATGGCAACAGCTGGCGCGTGCTTTCGCACACCGCCGAGGCCCGGCCGATTTCTAAACGCAACGAAGACCGTTCGTACACGGCCCTTGCCGAAGACTACGCCCCAGTGTTGGCGGCTGCGGCCAAGGAACATGAAGCGACCCTTAAGTACGTGCGCACAGCCGTTGGCAAAACTGATGCGCCTTTGCACAGCTATTTCGCGCTGGTCGCGGATGATCCGTCGGTGCAAATCGTCTCGAACGCGCAAACTTGGTACATCAAGGAACAGATGGTCGGCACCGCCTACGAAGGCCTGCCCATCCTTTCCGCCGCCGCACCGTTCAAAGCGGGCGGTCGGGGAGGACCTGAGTACTACACCGACGTTCCCGTAGGGGATGTGGCCATCAAGAATGTCTCTGACCTGTATCTCTACCCCAACACCGTGCGCGCGGTGAAAGTAACCGGTCAGCAGGTCAAGGATTGGCTGGAGCGGTCCGCAGGCATGTTCAATCAGGTTGAGGTTGGTGCACAGGATGCGCCTTTGCTGAACCCAAGCTTCCCGAGCTACAACTTTGATGTGATGGACGGTGTGAGCTATCAGATTGACCTGTCTCAACCGTCCAGGTTCGACAAGGATGGTGCCGAGGTGAACCCGGGTGCCAGCCGTATCGTCAACCTCATGTTCAATGGTGCACCGCTGAACATGGACCAAGAGTTTATCGTGGCCACCAACAACTATCGCGCGTCAGGCGGCGGCAGTTTCCCGGGCGCCAAGGGTGACACAGTTGTCTTTGAGGGACCGGACACCAACCGCGACATCATTGTGCGGTACCTGGTCGATCAGGGCACAGTGAATCCCAAAGCAGATGCAAACTGGTCCTTTGCACCACTTGCGGACACCACGGTGATCTTTGAAACCGGCCCAGCAGGGGCAGGCTATGCAGATAGCGTCGAAGGCGTGTCGATCGAACCTGCAGGTGCATCTGACACTGGTTTCGCGAAATTCCGCATTAAGCTCTGAACGTGAACCACCCAAAACCGACCCCCAAACAAGGGGTCGGTTTGTTTGTCACGTAGTCGGCGTGTGACTGCATCACAGCAGCAGGCGAACGAATTGTTTGGGCGTGCGGCACAGCCCGCCTAATGGCGGTCTCTACCGCATCCAAAAGCCATTGCGCTTGATCTTGTTGCGGATCGCTTGCTCCTTGCGGGGCAGGTTGTCCCGGTCAAATAGCTCGCGCACCTTTTGCCCACGGCCCTGATAGATCATGCGCTTCATCGGTTCGTACTGCTTGAGCACTTTCTTGATCTTGTTGGGGGCTGAGATTTCTTCCAGCACATCCACCACCCGGTCGTTTTCCCGCGCATAAAGCAGGGGCAAGAGCCGGTAGTGGCACGAGACATCCCCATCCAGATAGCCCTCGGGCAGGGCATCGCGCCCACCGCCGAACGAATGGATCACCAGGGGCAAGGCAACTTGGTCGAGCCACGGGTCAAGTGACTGGCACACCAACTCTTTCGGGGTGTTCCAGCGGATTTCAGCGGCGTAGTCTGAGAACCTTTGGCCAAATTCATGTGGGCATGTGTAGTAGAAAAAGCCCGCATTGAAATAGAGATAGCGCCGCCAGTATTCATCCGGCCAATTCAGGTCCAGCGAACTGTCGAAATCCAGCTCAAAGCGGTCATAAAGCGACTTCCAGATTTCGGTATAGCCCGGCCCGTACAACTCAATTGTGGGCCAGGTCCCTTCGACTTTTCGCGACGCGCTTGGGCGTGAAAAATCAAACGGCACCGAGGTAAGGTCGCCCGTGATCAGCGTATCCGTATCAAAAAACACAAACGGCTCGTCTTTGGGCATGGCCATCAGGCCATCGATCTTGTTGCCATAGGGGTAGTGTTCGCCAAAACGCATGCTCTCAAACGGCAGGATTTCTGCGCCCAGCATTTCCAGCGTCTCGCGCACATCATCTTGGGTGATGCGGGGATCGTTTTGCCAGTTTTTTCCGGGTTGCGGTTCCGCCACGATCAGACGGCCCGTGAAGTCTGGGGAATGCGCCCTGAGCGAGGCCGCAAACAGGATCGCCTCGTACTGAAGACGCCCATTTTGACCTACGATCATGATATTGAAATCTGGCTTTTTTTGCGACTTCGACGCTTTTCTTGCCATTTTACTCACTGCCCTGCACCATACTCTTGGGCGACTATAGGCCGGGGCGTGCGCGCAAAAAAGGCTGATTTGGCAAAACCCGCGGGTATCTGGCGATTTGGAAAAGGAGGATATGAGATGAAAGGCATAGCAGCTTTTGGGGCCGTGATCGGCCTGTGCACCTGCGCGGCAATCGCTGACACCCCAACTGAACCAGAAGATCAGACCCCGAGCGGCAAGTTCCTGACTGCGACGGAAGTGCGCCCCATCCTTGCCGCGACCCAAGGCAGTTGGATTGCCGTGCGAGAGTTCAATGGGCAGGACCTGCTGTATTTCACCCATCTTCTATCGTGGCGTTGTGGCCTCTATGGCATCAGGTTTGCCGTGAACGGCGCAGATCTTCAGGAGTTTCCCATGGCTGATTGCGATGTGAACGCACCAATGACTGTGCCCTCCGAAGCAACGATATATCTCGAGTTTCCACTCGGTTCGATTGAGACCATCGATGTCGAGTTGCTGTATGACGACCTTGGAACCGAAGTTGCCAGTTTCGAGCGGGCCAACGTGATGACACCCTAGCGGTTGATCGCAGCCTCTATTCCAGCTACACAAAAGCTGACCAGTTCGTCCAGATGACTGGCGGCGTCCACGCGTGGATCACCCAGTGCCTGAACACGCCACCCGGATGTGACCAGCGCCAGCATGGCAGAGACCGAATAGACAAAACCGGCAGAAATCGTCTGACGGTGCGCGTGGGGGTAGAGTGTTGAAATTGCGTCGATAAAGCGCCCTGCAGTGGGGTCGAAACATTCCGCCGCCAGAGCATGCCACCGCGCATCAGCCGACACGTATCCAACCAGCCGCGCATAGGCCCGCCATTGCGGTCCGCCGGTTTCCGCTTTTTCCAGGTAGGGACCAAAGAAGCACTCCAGAATTGCCGTCAGCGTCAGCGGACCCAACTCCGCGCGGGCGGCCAATGCGTTTGTCCGTGCCTCGGACAATTCCTCTGCGCGCCGACCCACAACGCTTGCAAACAGGGCTTCTTTGCTGCCGCCATGATGCGTGACCAACCCCACCGGAACATCGGCCGTTTTCGCAATGTCCCGCATAGAGGCCCCATCGAATCCCCGCTCGGCAAACAGCGATTCTGCGGCGTCCCAAATCCGTGCGCGGGTCTCGAGCGAGCGCTTGGAAGGCGCCCTTTGTCTTTGTTTTTCCTGCGGAATTGCGGCGTTCATAAAAACATCTTGCCTTATTTTGGACGATTGTACAAGTTAGCAAAAGCCAGCTCGGGGAGGGAGCATGACGGACACGCGCACAATGTACGCCCTGATTGGGGCGGGTCCAATGGGTTTGGCCGCCGCCAAGGTGCTGAAAGAGCAGGGGGTGCCTTTTCAGGGATTCGAGCTGCACGCAGATGTGGGTGGCTTGTGGGACATCGACGCTCCGCGCTCGACAATGTATGAGACCGCGCATCTGATCTCGTCCAAGACCATGACCGAGTTCGCCGATTTCCCCATGAAAGACGACGTGGCCGAATATCCGTCACACCGTGAAATGGCGCGATACTTTCGCGACTTTGCCGATCACTTCGACCTGCGCAAACACTACTGTTTCAACGCCGAAGTGACCAGGATTGAGCCTCTAGGCGAAAGCGGTGCAGGCTGGCAGGTCGACTGGACCGATGCCCAAGGCACGCATTCCGAGGTTTTTGCGGGTGTGCTGATTGCCAACGGCACCTTGTCCGAACCCAACATGCCCACCTTCAAAGGTGACTTTACTGGCGAGCTGATCCACGCCTGTAACTACCGCAACCCTTCTCAGTTCGATGGCAAACGTGTTCTGGTTGTTGGGGCCGGAAACTCTGGTTGCGACATCGCAGTGGATGCGATCCACCACGGGGCGTCCTGTGATCTTTCGATGCGGCGCGGGTATTACTTTGTGCCGAAGTACGTGTTTGGCAAGCCCGCCGACACCATGGGGGGCGCGGTGCAGCTGCCGATGTGGCTCAAACGCAGGATTGATGGCTTTTTGCTCAGGTGGTTCGTGGGAAATCCGCAAAAATATGGCTTTCCGAAACCCGACTACAAGCTCTACGAAAGCCATCCGGTTGTGAACTCGCTGGTGCTGTATCACGCGGGCCATGGTGACCTGACCATCCGTCCTGATATTGACCGATTTGAGGGGAATACGGTGGTTTTCACCGATGGCAGCTCTGCTGACTATGACTTGGTGCTGACGGCCACGGGGTACAAACTGCACTATCCCTTTATCAATCCGACCTATCTCAACTGGCAGGGTGATGCGCCGCATCTTTACCTGAATGCCCTGCATCCCCAGCGGGATGACCTCTTTGTGCTGGGTATGATCGAGGCTACCGGGCTTGGCTGGCAGGGACGTCACGAACAGGCCGAGATGGTGGCCCGCTACATCGCCGGATTGCGTGACGGAAATGCCGAGGCAACCGCCCTGAAACAGGAAAAAGCCCACGATTACCAGCGTGCCACCGGGGGCGTTGAGTATCTGAAGCTTGCTCGCATGGCCTATTACGTGGACAAATCCACGTATCGTAAGGCGGTAACGAATTGGATCAGCCGCCTCGCCAAAGGAGCGCGTGCATGAACAACGTTGACGAAGTCGTCCTGAATTTCAGCCCCGGATCGCTGACCCTTTTGAATGCCATCCTCGCGGTGGTGATGTTCTCGATCGCCATTGATCTCAAACCGGAAGACTTCCGGCGGTTGGCGCAAGCCCCCAAAGCGCTGCTGACGGGGTTGGTCTCGCAGTTTCTGCTCTTGCCTGTCCTGACCTTTGGTCTGGTGCTGGCCACGCAACCAAGCCCCTCTATCGCGCTGGGCCTGATCCTTGTTGCGGCCTGCCCGGGGGGCAATATCTCGAATTTCATCACGCACAGGGCAGGGGGCAATGCCGCGCTTTCGGTGTCGATGACTGCTTTTGCCACGGTTGGGGCGATTTTTCTCACGCCTTTCAACATAGCGTTTTGGGGCAGCATGTACGCGCCCACCCGTGAAATCCTTCAGGCGACGTCGGTTGATCCGGTTGCTGTTGCCATCACAGTCGGGTTCATGTTGGTCCTGCCCTTGATCCTTGGTATCACGCTCAACGTCAAACGCCCTGACATCACACGCAAAATCCGTAATCCGCTGCAGTGGCTATCGATGGGGATTTTCGTGGCTTTTGTGCTCATTGCGCTCGCCGCGAACTGGTCGCTGTTCCTGCAATGGGCGGGTCTGGTTGCCATTCTTGTCTTTGCGCACAACGCGCTGGCGTTGGGCGGAGGGTTCACGCTGGCCACGATCATGGGGCTGTCGCAATTTGACCGCCGCGCGATCACTATTGAGACTGGCATTCAGAACTCCGGCCTTGGCCTCGTGCTGATCTTTGCCTTCTTTCAGGGCCTCGGCGGCATGGCAGTGGTCGCAGCCTTTTGGGGCATGTGGCACATCCTGTCCGGCATCGGGCTGGCCAGCATCATGAACCGAACCGAGGCGGCCAGATGACACGCATTCTGGTCACCGGAGCCTGCGGCCTTGTTGGCCGTGCCTTTCTGCAAGAGATTGCAGGCAAGGGGCATGAGGTGATCGCAACCAGCCTGCACCAACCGGCAGAAATGCCGGCCTGCATGTCGTTCCTGCCGCTGGACGTCACAGGAGATGACCCGGCGCGGATCATCTCCGCGACACGGCCCGAGGTCATCGTGCATCTGGCTTCCGTGGTGAACCCACCCACAGGCGCGACCTGCGACTTTGCCTATCAGGTGGACGTCGAAGGCACCCGCAAGGTTCTGAATGCCGCCATTGCCGCGGGGACCCGTCGGATCGTCGTAACATCATCCGGGGCAGCCTATGGATATCACGCCGACAATCCCGAATGGCTGAGCGAAAGTGATACTCTGCGGGGCAACTCGGAATTCCCCTATAGCGATCACAAACGGCAAGTCGAAGAGATGCTGGCAGACGCGCGCGTCCTTCATCCACAGCTCGAACAGGTGATCCTGCGGGTTGGAACGGTGTTGGGTGAAGGCACGGAAAACCAGATTACCGCTCTGTTTCACAAGCCCAAACTGCTGGGGATCACAGGCAGCGACAGCCCCTTTGTCTTTATCTGGACCCGCGATCTCGCGCGGATACTGTTGCGCGCGGCAACCGATGGCCCTGCGGGGATCTTCAACGTGGCCGGAGACGGTGCCTTGGGGGTCGAAGACCTCGCCCGAGAAATGCACAAACCGCTGTTGCGTATGCCGGCGTGGGTGTTGAAAGCAGTACTTGCCATTGCCAAACCCCTGCGTCTGAGCCGCTATGGGCCCGAGCAGGTGCGTTTTCTGCAGTATCGCCCCGTGCTCGACAACACGGCGCTGAAACAACGGTTTGGCTATGTGCCCGAACTGAGCAGCGCACAGGTATTTGATTTGTGGCGCAAGGGGGCCGGCCTGTGAAAACTGCGGTGATTTCGGGCGGCAATGGTGGGCTTGGCCGTGCTTTGGCGGCGCGGCTGCAAAGCCGGGGCTGGCGTTGCGTCTTGCTGGACCTCACCATCGAGGGGCTTGAGACCACATCGCAGCAACTCCCGATTTCCTGTGATTTGACCGATCCTGAGCAGCTGGCCAAAGCCACCACTCACATCCTGGACAGTTCCGCATCGGTCGATCTCGTCATCTATAACGCGGGTATCACCCAGATCGGCGCTTTTGCCGATCTGGAAGAGACAACCCTGCGTAAGCTGTTCGAGATCAATTTCTTTGCCGCAACCAACATGGCGCGCGCCTTTCTTGGCCCTGTGCGGGCCGCGCGCGGCACCCACCTCGCCATCTCCTCTGTCGCGGGGTTCGCGCCGCTCTATCACCGTACGGCCTATGCCGCCTCAAAACATGCACTCGAAGGTTTTTTTGCGTCGCTGAGATCGGAAGAGGCCCCGTATGGCGTGCGTACCCTGATTGCAGCGCCCAGCTTCGTGGCGACCAATATCGGCAACGACGGGCGGCAGCCCGATGGCACGGCGCGACCGGGCTCGGCCACAGATGGCATGGACTACATGTCACCGGACGAAGCCGCCCATGTGATCCTGCGTGGCCTGACGCGGAGCCGTCCCTACACACCTGTCGGGCGTGTGGCCCGCCTCAGCCATTTGATCCACCGTCTCAGCCCGACGCTCTATCAATCCATGATGGAGCGCAATATCCGCGGCCAATAAAGGTCCGCATCCCCGTTTGTGATCCGAACAAGCCTTGCCCTTTGGTCAAAGGCTGAGGTAGGGCAGGGCGTCATAGGGGGACTGGATAATGTCTGAAGAGGTTCTTGCAACTGTCAGCGCATCGGCACCACGCCGCTGGATGGCGGTGGGTATCATGGGTATCCTGGGCGCACTCTTGCTCTACATTGCGATGACAACGCCACCGGCTGTCCTGGGCTGGCAGGTCTTTCTGATCGTGCTGGGTATCGTAGCGCTGGTCTTTGCCGACAAGACACGGCGCGCGACTGAGCGGGTTGTGGAACTGACAGCCCAAGGTCTGCGCGACAGCACCGGCACCGTCATTGCCCCTTTGGCAGACATCGACCGTATCAACCGCGGAATGTTCGCGATGAAGCCTTCAAACGGATTCACGCTGGTTCTGAAACACGGTCGCGATCGTTCCTGGCAACCGGGCCTTTGGTGGGCCATTGGCAAACGGGTCGGGATCGGTGGCGTAACGCCCGGCTCTCAGACCAAGTTCATGGCGCAGATGCTCGAGGCCATGGTCGCCGAAGCCAGGGCTCAGGACGACCAGACCAGCTGAGGTGCAAATCGAGGGCGGGTAAAGATGAACGTGTCCATCTTCAATTCTCCCAAACCCACATCCAATGGCGGATCATAGGTCGAGGTGGTTTCCACGATGATCAGGGTTTCGCCGGCGGACATGTTGGGCAACATGCCATCTAGATCATCCATGTCTGCCCCGGTCATGGCATGGATATTGCCTTTGACCTGGGACCACTTGAACACATAGTCCTGCTCGGCAAGCGAGTAGCTGATAACCGTCACCCGCAGACCAGACTCCGAGTCGCTGCTGGCCAGCATGTCAAACAGTGTCTTGGCGCTGGTCAGATAGGTGTCGTTGATGGCGTTGGTTTCACGTGACAGCATATCCGAGATGGTAAAGGCCGCCTTTTCCGTGGTTGATCGGGTCTTGTAGGCATCAAAGAAAACCCACATCGCCACAAAAGCCCACAGAAGGACCGGCAGGATAATGGCGACTTCGACCGAAACCGAGCCGCGCGCATCTTCGCGAAAGCGGCGCAAGAGGTTGTAGTAAGTGGTCAACATGGGTGTTACCTCGGTTCCTGTACAAAGGCTGCTTTGGCAATCAGCGCGGCATCGCCTGAGCTGTCCTTTGCCATGAAAGCCCCCAAGCCATAGTCTGCAAACATCGGTTCGTATTTGGCGCAGGCCCGGATGATCATCAGCTCGTTGTCCATCCCGTTGCGAAAGGCCGTTACGGGCAGCACTTCTTCAGATTTGTTGGTACAGGTCACTGCTGTCGGGATGTCGGTCCAGGCGCGCGGATCAACCAGATACATTTCCAATGCAAGGTTGTTATTGCAGTCAGACACGACGTTGGTCTCTGCGCAGACAGCAGTGCGGATATCGGTGTGCGACGGCGCTGTGCCTGTGGTCAGGCGGATGTCGCGTACCACAATGTCCAGCGCCCTCTCGAGCAGGGCTGAGCGAATGGTCATCATGCCCAGTTCGACCGAGGACAACAGGATAAAGAAAAACACCGGGAACATGACCGCGAATTCAACCGCAGCGCTGCCAGTGTCATCCCGGCGGAATTGTTTGAGGAACTTGATCATTGGGTCAGCTTCAGTTGTGCGATGGAAGAGGCGATGGCCGCGAAAGCATCAGAGATCTCCAGCCCATTGACGTCAAAATAGTGACTGACCGAGCTGGCACAGTCCTTGAGTACCGCCTGTCCAGTTGAAGGCGCCTCAAATCCAATCGTAAACACCACAATGTCCTGCGCTTTGGCTGCGTCACAGATGTTCTTGGTGCGCGTATTCTTGGTCGAGGAACCAACATATTTGCGCACGTCGTAGTACCAGTCATCCCATGCGGAATACGACCAGGGTTCGTAGTGTTCTTCGACGTTCCATTCCAGCGATGTATAGGCCCAGAGGTCGGGGTACTGCAAAAGAACGGCCTCACCTGCTTCAGAGACGGTTGTGATCACCTCTTCATAGGTGGTCTTGTTTCCCCACTTTCTACACTTGCCCTTTCTCGTGTCGTATCTTTTGCAATACTGTTCGACGTGTTCGATCCATTCGCTCGTGGTGATTTCGCCGTTGCCATAGGGGTGATCCGACCAGGAACCGTCATAGGGCCAATAGTATAGGTCGTCGTCATAGGCACCGTTGTTGTTGCGGTCATTATAGTCCACACCAACGTAAACTGAATAAACCTCTTCCTGGTCGTTCCACCAGATGTTCGAATCCCCTTCGCGGAACCCGTCCGCAACGTAGTACTGCGAAGTGTTCTGACCATCGGTCATCAACACGATCACTTTCAGAGACTCGCCGTCATTATAGCCGTGCGGACGCTCGATGAAGTCGCTGGAGACATCGCCTTGCTCGATCATGTAGTCAATTGAGGTTTGCGTCGATGGATCAAGCAGAGCGGCCCCCCACTTCATACCGAGGTCGATAGAGGTGTTACCGCTGGCCCAAAGGCCGTCGATGTAGCTCTTGAGTTTGGTCTGATCTTTTTCAAGCACCAGCACCTCGCTGGCACTGTCGGTCCGGCACACGGGACTTGAAACCAGTCTCTTGGGGTCATCATCCCGGCCATCAAAGTCGCTCCAGGGGCTGAAGTGCATGGCCTGCTGCCAGCGATCAGCGGGATCAAGCGCGGTGTTGTTAAAGTCAGCGCTGTCAAAGTGAAGACAGTGCGAATACCCCTGCTGGTTCGAGGCCGTGTCCGCCGAGCCGAAATCCAGAACGGTATCCACGTCGACTGTACCGCTGATTGAGGCATTGAGTGTGTTGAAAAGATTTTCAGGCACGGCGACCTGTGTGGCATAGGGGACGATCGAAACTGACAACTTTCCGTCGTCTGTATTATCGACCATTGTATCGATAAAGTCCTTTGCCGCGACCTTGAGGTTCGTAAGGCGGCTGTTGCTGTTCATCGAGCCAGAGACGTCCAGCACCAGCGAAATTTCAACGCCATCGATGCGTTCTTCTGCGACGCCGGATGCAGGCACGCTGATCGTGTCAATGCCAGCGAGATGCATAAAGTCGGTTTCCATGGACATCTCGGCTTTGGCCTCGACAACACGATAGTTCAGGCCCTCATCCACCGTGACGCTGGTCAGGTAGTCACTCATTCCTGACTTGGCAAAATAGTCGTTCACGACGGCTTCGGGGTCGAGTTCCTGGTTCAGGTCAGCCGCAGCCAGAATGGCGCGATCCAGGGTGTGTTGCATCTTGGTGCGCTTCATTTCCGAGCGCATCACATCAATGCCAATCCCGCCAACCATCAGGATCATGAGAAATAGAAAAATGGCGAAGCCGACCAGTGCGCCGTCTTCGTCACGTGTAAATTGCCGTAGTCCGGCCGCGCAGTGTTCCCGCACGCGCAACCGCGCTTTTTCTGTCAGTGAGTGTTCAAACAGAGGCATATTCGTCACCTAGAAATCCGGCGCAAACACAGGAATCAGCCTTTTGCGTTACCCACTGCGCCACAGTCTTTGTCCCATGCAAATCGGGCAAAACTGGGGCAAACTTGGCGCGAGATTGCGGAAACTATCCTGATTGCAAAGGGTTGCCTGAACAGTGCGATCAATTCGAAGGAATTGTTTCCAGTTTTCGAATTGCACAATAAATAGGCGCTAAAGCAAACATTCCCCTCGCCAGAGTGTTGTCATCCGTCATAGGCTGCGAGAATTCAGACCTGCGGCGTTGAGTCGCAAAAATGCTTGTCAGGAGGATATCGATGAGCACCCCCAAAGAGCCGAGTTTCAGAGAAAGCGTTGACCTGATGTTCAACCGCGCAGTGGCGCTGATGGACCTGCCGCCCGGGCTCGAAGAGAAGATCCGCGTATGTAACGCGACATATACGGTGCGTTTTGGTGTCCGGTTGCGTGGGCAAATTCAGACCTTTACCGGATACCGCTCGGTGCATTCCGAACACAAGGAACCGGTCAAGGGCGGCATACGCTATGCCATGGGTGTGAACCAGGATGAGGTCGAGGCGCTGGCAGCGCTGATGACCTATAAGTGTGCCTTGGTCGAAGCGCCTTTTGGCGGCTCCAAGGGGGGGCTGCGGATTGATCCCCGCCAATACGAAGACCACGAATTGGAACGTATCACCCGCCGGTTTGCCTATGAACTGGCAAAGCGCGATCTGATCCATCCCTCGCAGAACGTGCCAGCCCCGGATATGGGGACGGGCGAGCGTGAAATGGCCTGGATTGCCGACCAATACGCGCGCATGAACACCACCGACATCAATGCGGTGGCCTGCGTCACCGGCAAGCCGCTGAATGCAGGTGGGATCTCGGGCCGGGTCGAGGCAACTGGCCGTGGCGTGCAATATGCCCTGCGCGAGTTCTTCCGCGATGCGCGCGATATGGAAAAGGCTGGCCTGACTGGTTCGCTCGATGGCAAGCGCGTGATCGTGCAGGGGCTGGGCAACGTGGGCTACCACGCGGCCAAGTTCCTGTCGCAAGAAGACGGATCAAAAATCACCGGCATCGTTGAATGGGACGGTGCTCTGGTCAACGAAGCCGGGCTGGATGTGGATGCGGTGCGGGCCTGGATCGGCAAACACGGCGGGGTGACGGGCTTTCCTGATGGCACCTATGTCAAGGAAGGCGCGGTTGTTCTGGAAGAAGACTGCGACATTCTCATCCCTGCTGCGCTGGAAGCGGTTATCAACCTCGGCAACGCAGAGCGCATCAAGGCCCCGCTGATCATCGAGGCGGCGAACGGTCCGGTAACCGCTGGCGCGGACGCCATCCTGCGTGAAAAGGGCACCGTGATCATTCCCGACATGTATGCCAACGCAGGCGGTGTGACCGTCTCTTACTTTGAATGGGTCAAGAACCTCAGCCACATCCGTTTTGGCCGGATGCAGCGCCGCCAGGAAGAGGCGCGCCACCAGCTGGTGGTGGATGAGCTGCAACGCATCTCGGATGCGATGGGCAACACCTATTCGATCACCGAGAGCTTCAAGCAAAAGTACCTGCGCGGTGCGGATGAACTGGAGCTGGTGCGCTCAGGTCTCGATGACACCATGCGGATAGCCTATCAGTCGATGCGCGATGTCTGGCACGAGCGCGGCGATGTGGATGATCTGCGCACTGCCGCGTATCTCGTGGCCATCGACAAGGTTGCCGCCAGCTACCGTGCCAAGGGGCTCTGATTTGTGAGTGACCTGAGATTTTCATGTAAATGCGGCACCCTTTCGGGGGTGCTGCACGACGTGTCGCCCAAGGCAGGTTCGCGTGTGGTGTGTTACTGCAAGGACTGTCAGGCTGGCGCGGATGCGTTAAATGCAGGCTATGTGCTGAATGACCGGGCTGGCTCGGACATTTTTCAGACCGTGCCGTCTTTGGTCGACATTCAGACGGGCAAGGAACACCTGGCTTGCATGCGCCTCTCTCCCAAAGGGCTCATGCGGTGGTATGCCGGTTGCTGTGATACCCCCCTGTTCAACACGTTGTCCTCGCCCGGTCTGAGCTTTGTCGGCATTGCGACCAGCAATCTGCACGGCAACAAGGATGCACTCGGCCCGGTGATTGCCGTGAACAAAGGCGAGTGCGCGACCCCCGGCGATCCCATCAAGAGCTACGGCTTTCTGAGCGCAGGCTGGCAGATCATGAAGCGCAACCTGTCCGCCAAGCTGCGCCGCGACAAGGCCACGCCTTTCTTTGACGCGTCTGGTCATCCGGTGGTCACACCACGCGTGCTGACTCTGGAAGAGCGCAAGGCGGCGACACCCGACTAAGGGGCAGCAAAAACTTTTCCGAACTATTTTCGATCGCTCCGACGTCCTGCTTCGTAGTGACTGTAGATCCGCGTGAAACTGCGCGGAATACAATGAGCGAGAGCAGAATGACGAGACGGATATGGCGGGTGATGGCGGCTGCGGGACTTCCGGCACTGATGGCGACAGAGGGGTCCACACAGCAAAGTGGCTGGACAACGGTTTTTGATGGCCTTGTTGTGGCACAGGATGACGCCAACCTCAGCGGCGGTGGGTCGTTCTCTTCCAGCCGCGCGTTCCTGCGAGGCGGCGCGCTCTATCGCGACGACGATCTGTCTTACGGGTTCCTGCTCAGCCTTGGTGAATACTCCTACGATTTCGCCACACCCGGCGCGGCGCCCTGGGACGATGTCCGTGACATCCGCATCTCGGCGCCGGTTCGGTTTCGCACCAACGGCGGGGCCAAGGTCTTTGTCTCTCCGCAACTGCGGTGGGATTATGAGAACGACGCCTCGGCCTCGGATGGATTCACCTATGGTGTGTTTGCAGGCGTAACATGGCAGGTCTCGCCCAATCTGGAAATCGGTCCGGCCTTTGGTGCCTTTTCCGAACTGGAAAGCAATGACATCGATCTCTTCCCTGCGCTTCTGGTGAACTGGCAGATGACGGATCAGTGGTCGCTCGGCACCAGCACCGCTGCCGGTGCCTCTCAAGGTCCCGGCGTCTCGCTCAGGTATCAGGCGTCGCGCAGCACCAGCCTGTCGCTTTCAACGCGCTACGAACGCACCCGGTTTCGGCTGGACAACACTGGGCTGGCCCCGGGCGGCATTGGACAGGATTCCAGTGTCCCCGTTGTCCTGTCCGTGGACTACAAACCCAACCCGGGCCTGTCATTCAATGCCTTTGTTGGCATGGAGTTTGATGGCGAATTGAAGCTCGAGGAGTCATCAGGTGCAACCGTGAGCCGGCAAAGCTATGACGACGCCCTGATTGCCGGTCTGGCCTTTCGGGTCTTGTTCTGACGCTGCTTTGGCCCGCAACTTTCCAGCCTTGCTGGGGATTACGACAAAACCTGTCGCTTTCTGCCAAGTATCGCCTATCAGGCAGTTGCACTTTCCTCGCAAGCCGGGTTTCATCGTTCCCGGTCTGATGGGAGTGCAAGATGCGATTTTCGAGTTGGAAGGTTTTCACCGAAGGGCTGTCCGGGAACAAGGGTTGGAGCGCGCATTGGCGCGACGCCCAGCCCAAATCGGAATACGACTACATTATCATCGGTGGTGGCGGCCACGGGCTGTCGACCGCCTATTACCTTGCCAAGAACCACGGCATCACCAACGTTGCGGTGCTGGAAAAGGGCTATCTTGGCGGCGGCAATGTCGGACGGAACACCACCATCGTGCGCGCCAACTATTTCCTGCAGGGCAACTCTGAATTCTATTCCCACTCGCTGAAACTCTGGGAAACCCTCGAAGAAGACCTGAACTACAACGTCATGCATTCCCAGCGTGGGCTCATCAACCTGTTCCATTCGGACGGGCAACGCGATGCCTTTGCCCGGCGCGGCAACATGATGATCAACCAGGGTGACGACGCGATCCTTCTGGACCGCGAGGGCGTGCGCAAAGAGCTGCCTTATCTCGACTTCGAACAGACCCGGTTCCCGATCTACGGCGGCCTGTTCCACAAACGTGGCGGGACGGCGCGCCATGACGCCGTGGCCTGGGGCTATGCGCGCGGCGCCTCTGATCGTGGCGTGGATCTGATCCAGAATTGCGAAGTCACCGGGATCGATATCGTCGATGGCGTCGTCAAAGGCGTGCAGACCACCAGGGGACCGATCAAGGGCAATAAGGTCGCGATTATCGTCGCGGGCCGCTCCGGTCAGGTGGCCGCCATGGCCGGACGCCGCTTGCCAATCGAAAGCCACGTCCTGCAAGCCTTTGTGACCGAAGGGCTGAAGCCGGTGATCGACCACGTGATCAGCTTTGGCATGGGCCACTTCTACATGAGCCAGTCCGACAAGGGTGGTCTGGTCTTTGGCGGCGATCTGGATTTCTACGCCTCTTACGCGTCACGCGGTAACCTGCCGATGAAAGAACACGTGATGGAGGCGGGCATGACGCTGATGCCGATGATCGGCAAGGCCAAGGTGCTGCGGTCCTGGGGCGGGATCATGGATATGACGCCCGATGGCTCGCCCATCATTGACAAGATGGAGGGCATCGACGGGCTCTATATCGACTGCGGCTGGAACTATGGCGGTTTCAAGGCCGTGCCCGCGTCAGGCTGGTGCATGGCGCATCTGATGGCGACAGACACTCCCCATGACGTCGCGGCCAAGTATCGCCTCGACCGGTTTCGGACCGGCATTGGCATCATGGATGAAGAGGGCACCGGCTCTCAGCATAACCTGCACTGAGGAGAAGATAGATGCGTATTACATGTCCTCTTTGCGGCGAACGAGATCGACGCGAGTTTTATTATGTGGGTGATGCGGTGGCGCTGGAGCGCCCCGACCCGGATGCAGGCGACGTGGTCTGGGATGACTACGTGCACAACCGCGACAACCCCGCGGGCGTGACCCGCGATCTGTGGTACCACGAAAGCGGTTGCGCAGCCTGGGTGGTGATCACCCGCAACACGGTGACCCATGAGATTCTCAGCACCGAGCTGGCGTCAAAAGTGAAGGAGGCGCAGTCATGAGGGTGAATGGCAAAGGCCTTGTCGACCGCTCCGCGCCGTTGAGCTTTACTTTTGACGGCAAATCGGTCGAGGCTTACGCAGGCGACACCGTGGCCTCGGCGCTTCTGGCTGCCGAGATCAAGATGATCGCGCGGTCCTTTAAATATCACCGCCCCCGTGGCGTGATCGGCGCAGGCAGCGAAGATCCTGGCGCCCTGATCACCGTGGGCAGCGGCGCGGTGCAGGACCCCAACGTGCGCGCCACCGTGCAAGAGGTCTATGCCGGGCTGGAAACACGCTCGCAGAACTGCTGGCCATCGCTGAACGTCGATCTGCTCAGCCTCAATGACCTTGCCGCGCCTTTCCTTGGGGCCGGCTTCTACTACAAGACCTTCATGTGGCCCAAAGCTTTTTGGGAAAAGCTCTATGAACCGGTGATCCGTCGCTCTGCCGGGATTGGCGCGCTGAGTGGCAAGCACAATCCCGATACTTACGAGAAAGCCTTTGCTTTCTGTGATCTACTGGTCATTGGCGCAGGCCCCGCCGGGCTGATGGCAGCGCTGACCGCCGGCCGCGCGGGCGCCGAGGTGATCCTATGTGACGAAGACAGCGTCATGGGCGGGCGGCTCAACGGGGAGACCTATGAAATCGGCGGCCAGTCGGGTCAGGACTGGGCGGCGCGGGCCGTGGCCGAATTGTCGGCAATGGACAACGTGCGCCTGATGACCCGCACCACCGTAACCGGGGCCTACGACCAGGGCACCTATGGCGCGCTGGAGCGGGTCGGACATCATCTGGGCGGACTTGGCGACACACCGCTCGAGTGTTTCTGGCGCATCGTCGCCAAGCGGTCGATCCTCGCGGCTGGGGCCATCGAGCGCCCGGTTGCCTTCCGCAACAACGACCGTCCGGGCATCATGACCGCGAGCGCCGTGCGCACCTATCTCAACCGATATGGTGTAGCGCCGGGCAAGAAGGTGACGATTTTTGCCAACAACGACGATGCCCACCGGACTGCGCGCGATCTGGTTGCAGCCGGTGTGCACGTGGCCGGGGTCATAGACACACGACAGGACGCGCCGGATGGCGAGGGCTACGAGGTCTACAAAGGCGCCGAAGTCTGCAACTCCGAAGGCCGCAAGGCCCTGGAGGCGGTGACTTTCCGCTATCCGGATGGGCGCGAGGACAAGCTGCAAACCGATTGTCTGGCGATGTCCGGCGGCTGGAACCCCAGCGTGCACATGACCTGCCACATGAACGGTCGACCCACCTGGAACGAAGACATCCTGTCCTTTGTCCCCACCGACGGGACCGTCCCCGGTATGGTCACGGCGGGGGCCTGCAACGGGGCGTTTTCGACCCACGCGGCCTTGGCTCAGGGTGCGGCTGGTGCCGAGGCGGCGCTGGGCGACCTCGGGATCAAGATGACCAAGGCGGACCTGCCCGAGGCCGAAGATGCGCCTTATCGTCTGAAACCGCTCTGGGCGGTTGCGGGCAAGGGGCGCGCTTGGCTCGATTTCCAGAATGATGTCACCGTCAAGGACGTGAAACTGGCAGCTGCCGAGAACTTCCGCTCGGTCGAACACATGAAGCGCTATACCACCCAAGGCATGGCGCCGGATCAGGGCAAGAACTCGAACGTGGCCGCACTCGCCGTGCTGGCGGACGCCACTGGACGGGGCATTCCTGAAACCGGCACGACGACCTTCCGTCCGCCTTATGTGCCGGTGTCGATCGCCGCACTGGGGGCCGGGGCGCAGGGGGATGGCT
Source organism: Shimia sediminis (assembly GCF_003990645.1). Taxonomy (GTDB): domain Bacteria; phylum Pseudomonadota; class Alphaproteobacteria; order Rhodobacterales; family Rhodobacteraceae; genus Shimia; species Shimia sediminis. The sequence continues at coordinate 51,840 of NZ_RYZK01000004.1, read as the reverse complement.
TTGCGCCGCAACGCTTTACCACCAGCCACAAGGCCAGCGTCGATGCCGGCGCGCCGATGATCGAGGCAGGCCTCTGGTATCGCCCCAGCTATTTCCCCGCACCGGGCGAGCGCACCTGGCGGCAATCCTGTGACCGCGAGGTCAACATGGTGCGTAACGCCGTGGGCATCTGCGACGTCTCAACCCTGGGCAAGATTGATCTGCAAGGGCCGGACGTGGGCGAATTCCTCGATTTCGTCTACACCAACATGTTCTCGACCCTGAAGGTGGGCAAAACCCGTTACGGCCTGATGCTGCGCGAAGACGGCACCGTCATGGACGACGGCACCACCGCACGGCTGGGGGAAAACCACTTTGTCATGACCACCACGACGGCAGCGGCCGGGCCGGTGATGCGGCATCTTGAGTATGTGCATCAGTGCCTGCGTCCGGATCTGGATGTCTCGATGATCTCGGTGACCGAGCAGTGGGCGCAGTTTGCTGTCGCGGGACCCAAATCCCGCGAACTTCTGAACGGGCTTCTGGACGTGGAAATCGACGATGCGAGCTGGCCCTTCATGGCCTGCGGCGAAGTCACTTTGCAGGGCATCAAAGGCCGCCTGTTCCGCATCTCTTTCTCCGGCGAACATGCCTATGAGGTTGCCGTGCCTTCGCGCTATGGCGACAGCCTGTTCCGCCTGTTGGTGGCCCGCGCCGAAGCGATGGGCGGTGGGGCCTATGGCATGGAGGCGCTGAACGTGCTGCGGATCGAAAAGGGTCATATCACCCACGCTGAGATCCATGGCCGCACCAACGCCTTTGACATCGGTTTTGCCAGGATGGTCAGCGCCAAGAAAGACTGTATCGGCAAGACCATGAGCGAGCGTCCGGGGCTCGTGGGGGAAGAGCGTGCGCAGCTCGTGGGTTTGAAACCCGTGGGCGTTGTCCAGCAGATCACCGCTGGCGCGCACCTGTTCAATGCGGATGATGACCCGGTGCGAGAAAACGAACAGGGCTACACCACCTCGGTCGGCTTCTCACCGACGCTCGAGAGCTACCTGGGGCTTGCCTTTCTGCGCAATGGGCGCGCGCGCCATGGTGAAGAGATAAAGATGGTCGATCACCTGCGAGGCATCACCACCCGTTGCGTGGTGTGTGATCCGGTGTTCTTTGACCCCGAAGGAGGGCGTGTCCGTGGCTGATCTGATTGCAAAATCCCCCTGCGCGGGCCTGCTGCCTGTGACCCATGGCACCACCTCGCTCAGCGAAGTTGAGATGACCACACTGACCTCGGTCGCGCCTTACAAAGGGCAGGAGACAGGCCTGTCGGACGCATTGAAAGCGGCGCATGGCATGGCCTTGCCGGACATCAACCGCGCCACTGGCAAAGAGGGCGCGCGCGCCGTCTGGTTCGGGCAGGGGCAGGTGATGCTCATCGGGCCGTCACCGGCCTCTTCGCTGGCGGACCATGCTGCCGTGACCGATCAATCCGATGCCTGGGCCCTTGTGCGTCTCGAAGGTGAGGCCGCCGAGGATGTTCTCGCCCGGCTTGTGCCTGTCGATCTGCGCCGGGCGCAGTTCAAACGCGGGCACACGGTGCGCAGCCAGCTCCAGCACATGATGGTCTCGATCACCCGCACCGGCGACAATGCGTTCCTCATCATGGCGTTCCGGTCGATGGCAAAAACTCTGGTGCACGATCTGGAAACTGCCATGCGGGGGGTTGCAGCACGCGGCAGCGCCTGACACAAATGGGGCCTGCCAAATCGCTGCTATGGGGTGAACATATGCGTCTTTTCTATGCTGCCGGCCTTGCCACGGCCCTTTTGACCACGCCAGTTCTGGCCGACAAGAAGGCCGAATGTCAGATGCAGGCCGATATCGTGACCCGCGCGACCGAGCTGCGCCTGGACCGCACGAGCGAGAAAAAGGCACTGGAAATCATGTCCTCTGGTGAGGACGAAGCCGTGGCCGAGAAATACCTGCCTGCGGTTCCGGCATTGGTGGCCTGGGTCTACAACGACCTCAAGCGCAAGCAGCTCAGCGTTGAACCAAGCCCCGGAGAGGCCTATTTCACGGCCTGCGCCGGTCAGTAGTGGACTTAACACAACCACACCCCCATATTTAACCCATGAGCCTGCCACCCGGATTTCTGGACGAACTGCGCACGCGCACCAGCCTGACACAGGTGGTGGGCCGCAAGGTCATGTGGGACGCGCGCAAGTCCAATCAGGGCAAGGGTGACATGTGGGCGCCATGCCCCTTCCACCAGGAAAAAACCGCGTCTTTTCATGTGGATGACCGCAAGGGTTTCTATTACTGCTTTGGCTGTCACGCCAAGGGGGATGCGATTTCCTTTGTGCAGGAAACCGAAAACGTCGGCTTTATGGAGGCGATCCGCATCCTGGCTGACGAGGCCGGTATGCAGATGCCCGAGCGCGACCCCCGCGCGCAGGAAAAGGCCGACAAACGCACACAGCTCGTCGATGTGATGGAGCAGGCGGTGCAGTTCTTCCGCCTGCAACTGAAAACCGGGGCAGGGGCGGCGGCGCGTGACTATCTGGAGGGGCGCGGCCTGGGTGAGGCCGCACGAGACCGCTGGGAAATCGGCTTTGCGCCGGACAGTTGGGAGGCGCTCACTGAGCACCTAAAGGGCAAGAATGTCTCCCCCGACCTGATCCTTGCCTGTGGTCTGTCGCGTCCCTCGACACGCGGCGGCAACCCATACGACACGTTTCGAAACCGTATCATCTTTCCCATCCGCGACGCCCGTGGGCGTTGCATCGCCTTTGGCGGCCGCGCGATGGACCCCAATGACAACGCCAAATACCTGAACTCGCCCGAGACCGAGCTGTTCGACAAAAGCCGCAGCCTGTTCAACCACGGCCCCGCACGTGAGGCAGCAGGCAAGGGCCAGCCCTTGATTGTTGCCGAGGGCTACATGGATGTGATCGCGCTGGCCGAAGGGGGCTTTGGCGCTGCGGTCGCGCCGCTTGGCACCGCCATCACCGAAAACCAGCTGCAGCTCTTGTGGCGCATTGCGCCCGAGCCGATCATCGCGCTGGATGGGGACAAGGCGGGCCTGCGCGCGGCCATGCGGGTGATCGATAGCGCCCTGCCGATGCTCGAGGCCGGAAAATCCCTGCGTTTTGCCCTGATGCCCGAGGGACAGGACCCCGACGACCTGATCCGCGCCAAGGGGGCCGGGGGCGTGCAAAAGGTGCTGGATGCGGCCATGCCCATGGTTGACCTCCTCTGGCAGCGCGAAATTGAGGGCAAGGTCTTTGACAGCCCCGAACGTAAGGCCGCGCTGGACAAGACCCTGCGCGAAAAACTCATGTTGATCCGCGATCCGTCGATCCGGCGCCACTATGGCGACGCGATCAAGGACATGCGCTGGCAATTGTTCCGCCCCAAACGTGGCAGTGGTGGCTTTCAGGGCAAATGGAACGCGAAACCCCAGATCCAAACCAACACCCGCGCCTCAATGCTTGCGGCCTCACAGGGCGCGGTGGAACATCGCCTGCGCGAAGCGGTCATCCTGGCGGTGGCCATTTCCACGCCCGAAGTTCTCGACGACTTTGAACACGAGATCGAACGGCTGGACTGCCACGAGCCGCAAAACGCGCAGCTGCGTGACCAGTTGTTGCGCTTTGCCAACAGTCCCGATCCCCGCGCTGAAATCGCCGCAGCCCTGGGGCCGGATGCTGTTGAAAACCTCATGCGCCATCCCCATGTGGCGATTACGCCAGCCGTGCGTCGCCCCGGCGACGTCGACATGGCGCGGCTTACCTTAAGCGAAGAACTGGCCAAACTAAAAACCGAGCGCGGACTGAGCGCGGAAATTGCCGAGGCCGAGGAAGACATCGCAGGGGTTGCCGACGAGGCTGTGACCTGGAGACTGGGGCAGGCGGCGGAAGCACGAAACCGCGCCTTGCGCAGCAAGCAGGAAGACAGCGGAGAGTTTGAGGTCGGCCCCAACGGGGCGCCGATCGACAAAGAAGAGCGCGCCGCGCTGGACGCGCTCATGGAACGGATTAGCTCTTCCAAGGGATCCAGAGGCTGAGGCGCTGGGCATTCCGTCGAAGAGCAGGTAAAGGAATCAGGGAAAACGGGTTGCGAATCACTCTCGCTCACTATTGATTCGTTTTAATGCGAATCACCCGAACAGCCCTTTTTGCAGGAGCACCGCATGGCCGCCAAAGACACCGACGACCGCAAACCCGCCGACCAGGAGGCCGAACACTCGCTCGACATGAGCCAGGCCGCCGTCAAAAAGATGATCGGCGAGGCGCGGGAGAAGGGCTATATCACCTATGATCAGCTGAACCAGGTTCTGCCTCCTGATCAAGTGAGTTCCGAACAGATCGAAGACGTGATGTCGATGTTGTCGGAAATGGGCATCAACATCATCGAAGATGAAGAGGCCGAAGAAGAAGAACAGAAATCCACCGCCGTGGTCGACACGTCGTCGGCCGCCCGCGAGGTGGCTTTGGGCTCGGGCACCGCTGAAAAGCTGGATCGCACCGACGACCCCGTACGCATGTACCTGCGCGAGATGGGCAGTGTTGAGCTGCTGAGCCGCGAGGGCGAGATTGCCATCGCCAAACGCATCGAGGCCGGTCGCAACACCATGATCGCTGGTCTGTGCGAAAGCCCGCTGACCTTTCAGGCGATCACCATCTGGCATGACGAACTGCTGTCCGAAGAAATTCTCCTGCGCGATGTGATCGACCTCGAGACAACATTCTCGGGGCAAATGGGCGATGACGAGGACGATGCCGCCGAGCCGGTTGTCGATACATCCAACGTCAACGCGGCACCCAAAGCCGAAGACACCGGTCCTGAACTCGACGCCGATGGCAACCCGATTGCCAAGGATGACGACGACGACGAGGACGAACAGGCCAACATGTCGCTGGCCGCGATGGAAGCAGCGCTGAAACCGAGGGTTCTGGAAACACTGGCCACCATCGCCCGTGACTTCGCCCTGCTCAGCGAAATGCAGGATGCCCGGATTTCCGCGACACTGAACGAAGATGACTCCTTCTCGAACAAGCAGGAAGACACCTACCAGAAGCTGCGCCAGGAAATCGTCGACCTCGTCAACGAACTGCACCTGCACAACAACCGGATCGAAGCGCTGATCGACCAGCTTTACGGCATCAACCGCCGTGTGATGCAGATCGACAGCGCCATGGTCAAACTGGCCGACCAGGCCCGCATCAACCGCCGCGAGTTCATTGATGCCTACCGCGGGCGCGAACTCGACCCGACCTGGCTCGACGACATGAGCCAAAAATCCGGTCGTGGCTGGCAGATGTTCATGGAACGCTCTGTCGACAAGGTTGAAGAGCTGCGCGCCGACATGGCCCAGGTGGGTCAGTACGTCGGTCTCGACATCTCCGAATACCGCCGCATCGTGCAGCAGGTGCAAAAGGGCGAGAAAGAAGCCCGCCAGGCCAAAAAGGAAATGGTCGAGGCCAACCTGCGCCTGGTGATCTCGATTGCCAAAAAATACACCAACCGTGGCCTGCAATTCCTTGATCTCATTCAGGAAGGCAACATCGGCCTGATGAAGGCGGTCGATAAATTCGAATACCGCCGTGGCTACAAATTCTCGACCTATGCGACATGGTGGATCCGTCAGGCGATCACCCGCTCGATTGCCGATCAGGCGCGCACCATCCGTATTCCGGTGCACATGATCGAGACCATCAACAAACTGGTCCGCACCGGTCGCCAGATGCTGCACGAAATCGGTCGCGAGCCGACCCCGGAAGAGCTGGCAGAAAAGCTGCAGATGCCGCTGGAAAAGGTTCGCAAGGTGATGAAAATCGCCAAGGAGCCGATCAGCCTCGAAACCCCGATCGGCGACGAAGAAGATTCGCAGCTCGGCGATTTCATCGAGGACAAGAACGCTGTGCTGCCGCTGGACTCTGCCATTCAGGAAAACCTGAAAGAGACCACGACCCGCGTCCTCGCCTCGCTCACCCCGCGTGAGGAACGCGTGCTGCGCATGCGTTTTGGCATCGGTATGAACACCGACCACACCCTGGAAGAGGTTGGCCAACAGTTCAGTGTGACCCGCGAACGGATCCGTCAGATCGAAGCGAAAGCCTTGCGGAAACTCAAACACCCCAGCCGCTCGCGCAAATTGCGTAGTTTCCTGGATCAGTGATCAGAACGGCGCCTTCGGGCGCCGTTTCTTTTTGACGCGACTTGCACCCGGCCATGAATGCACCGAATATGTCGGGGTCGTTGTTCAACCCGGAGCTTGCTATGTCCTTCCTCAAGAAACTCTTTGGTGGTGGTGATGGCAGTGCAGGCGCCCCGTCCGTTGATCCCGTCGAATACGAAGGCTATGCAATCTATCCCGAGCCGATCAAAGAAGGATCGGTCTTTCGCATCTCGGCCCGCATCGAGAAAACCATCGACGGCGCGCACAAAACGCAGACCCTCGTGCGCGCGGACACCGTGAACAGTGTCGAAGCGGCCAACGATATGTCCGTGAACAAAGCCAAACAGGTCATCAACGAACGCGGCGACAAACTGTTTGACGGCCCCAACGCCTGAGTGTTTTCACCACCCATGTCGTAAACAGGCCAGACCCCCATCCATTCCCCCGGTCTCCTGCAATCAACGCAGGAGAACACCATGGCCAACCCCAGCAAATACAGTGCAGACACCCAGCGGGTCTCGGTCCACCCGGATGAGGCGTATCGCGTCATCACCGGGGTCATGGCCCATTATGGCTGTGATGCCGAGGTTTGCGAGGCGGTGGCAGAACACCTTCTGGATTCCGAGTTCAGCGGCGTGGAATCCCACGGAGTCTGGCGCATTCATCAATACGCCAAGTATTATGAAACCGGCTATCTGCGTGCGGACACACCGGCGCGGCTCTATCAGAACGACAAGGGCGCGTGGCTGGTCGATGGGGGTGGTGGCATCGGCATTCCGGCCATGACACTGGCCCTGAACAATGTGTTGGACCGCGCTGGTGACGCGGGCATCGCGGCCATTGCCCTGCATGATGTGGGCCACACCGGACGGCTGGGGCGCTTTGCCGAACAGGCCGCCGAGCAGGGCAAACTGCTCATCGTCATCGGCGGCGGCGGGCGCAAGGCCTGGCGTCTGGTCGCGCCCTATGGTGGCGCCAAGGCTCTGATGTCGACCAACCCCTACGCCATTGGCATGCCCGGCGGAGATCATGGGCCGGTGGTGATGGACTTCGCCACGTCCGCGGCAGCGGCAGGCTGGATATACGGCGCCGAAATCGCCGGTGCCACATTGCCGGACGGGGTGTTGATCGACAAAGACGGTGCGCCGACAAATGATCCGGCGGATTATTTCAAGGGCGGCGCCATTCTGACAGCCGGTGGCCCCAAGGGCTACGCCATGGCGGTGGCCGCCGAAATGATCGCCGAGGCCATGCTGGGCCCGGTGGTGACCGAATGCAACTGGCTTATGATCGCGCTCGACTGCACCCTTTACCGCGATGCCAGCGCGATGCAGATCACCGCCGAAGAAATCCTCGCCGAACTCAGAGAGTGCCCGCCCGCCAAAGGGTTTGACCGGGTCGAGGTTCCGGGCGAACGCGAACGCAACGCGCGCCTGCGAAATCGGGGCAAACCTTTTGAGCTGCCGTCGCGAACATGGGCCGAGATTCTCGAGATTGCAGAAACCGCCGGGGTGGCGTGATCTTCGGGCAGCGAGTGAAGCATCGGCTTTCCCGGCTATGGTATTGGACAAGTCGCGCGTGGCTGCCTACCTTTACAGAAACAAGCATTCACTCTGGGAGAGACTGTCATGTGGCGACGCCTTGGTATTTGGTCAGTAACCGCCCTTCTATTGTCAGCGGTAACTGCTGGAGCCTACATCAGCTGGCGGGTGAACATGCTGCCTGGAAAGGGCAACTTTGAAGTGATCGAAGGCCCAAGGTCAGGCAATCAACGCATCTGGTGCGAGGCGGCCAAGTTTGCAGCAGGCCCTCTGCGCGCCGCTGGTAACACACGCATGTACATTCTACACCCAAATGGCAAAGCCAAAACACAGGCCAACGCCTTTGGCACCGGCTTTACCATCAACCCGACGCAAGACATCCTCGATCAGGCATCGCGGCCCGGCGATGGCGGTAACTACTCGGTCTCGGTCAAGCGGGTGGGCTATAACCTGTCGGTCAGCCACGCGCGCGGCTTTTGCACGGTGAATGTTCTCTATTGATGGGCTGACGCGGCGTTTTGTTTGCGGCAGGCTTGGTGTCGCATAGGCTGCCAGCACAGGAGGATAGTGTGATGGACAAGAAACAGGTCAGCGTGAACGGTCAGGATATGGCCTACGTCGAGATGGGCGAGGGGCGCCCGATTGTCTTCCTGCATGGCAACCCGACCTCTTCATACCTCTGGCGTGACGTGATGCCGGAACTTGCGGGCATGGGTCGTTGCATCGCGCCTGACCTCATCGGCATGGGCGACAGCGCCAAACTGCCCGATCCCGGCCCCGACACCTATACCTTCCAGACCCACCGCACCTACCTCGATGGCTTCTTCGAGGCGCTGGACCTGCGCGAAGACGTGGTTCTTGTGATCCACGACTGGGGCTCGGCCCTGGGGTTTGACTGGGCCAACCGGCACCGCGGCGCAGTCTCGGGCATCGCCTTTATGGAGGGCATCGTGCAGCCGCTTGCCGGTTGGGATCAGTTCAGCCCCCAGGCCACGCCGATCTTTCAGGCCTTTCGCACCGAGGCGGGGGAAGAGATGATCCTCGACAAGAACATGTTCATTGAGCGCGTGCTGCCGGGGTCCATCCTGCGCGATCTCAGCGACGAAGACATGGCCGAATACCGTCGTCCATTCCTTGAACGTGATCACCGCTGGCCGACCCTGACCTGGCCGCGTCAGATCCCGGTCGCAGGAGACCCGGCAGACGTTTCCGAACTCGTGCGCGCCTATGCCGAGTGGCTGGCGGTCAGTGAGATGCCCAAACTGTTCATCAATGCGGAACCGGGGGCGATCCTGATCGGCAAGCCGCGCGAGTTTTGCCGCAGTTGGCCCCATACCAGCGAAGTGACTGTCGCGGGCAGCCACTTTATTCAGGAAGACAGCGGACCCGAGATTGGCCGCGCCGTGGCCCAGTGGATCACGCACAACAACATCTGACGCGACTTTCCGCTGACCCGTGCTATCCTGTTGATCGGGAGGTACGCGCATGTGGAAACATCTTCTGATCTTGTTGGGTCTTGCCAGCCCCATGTGGGCAGAGGACCGTCGCCCCAGCCATTGCATTGCGCTCGCACAGGCACCGGGTCTGGATTATGTGCAGCAAGCCTCGTTTCGCGATCCGCTGGAAAAGAACCATGTGCGGATCAGCTATATCGCCCATGCCTCGTTCCTGATTCAGGCTCATGACGGCACCTCAGCCATCACCGATTTCACGGGCTTTGTCGGCAATGTCGACTTTCTGCCGACCGTGGTCACCATGAACCACGCCCATGACACCCATTGGACACCTTACCCGGACCCCGCCATTCCCCATGTCCTGCAGGGCTGGGACGATCTGGAGGACAGGGCCGTGCATCATCTTGATCTTGGGTCGATGCTGGTCAGGAACGTGCCCACGGATATCCGTCGGTTTGACGGGGTCGAAGAAAACGGCAACTCGATTTTTGTGTTCGAGGTGGCAGGCCTGTGTATTGCGCACCTGGGCCACCTGCACCACGAACCCAATGCCGCGCAATATGCTGCCCTGGGGCGCATGGATGTGGTCATGGCCGCCGTGGATGGGGGCCGCTCGCTCGACACTCAGACCATGATGCGGGTGCTGCGCAACGTGAAGGCCCGCGTGGTGATCCCGATGCACTGGTTCGAAGGCTGGACGCTGGAAAGCTTCCTTGCGGGCATGTCGGGCGACTATGAAATCGTCATCGACGGTGCCAGCGATCTTGAATTGTCTTTGCGAACATTGCCCAGCCGCCCCGTCATCCGGGTTCTGGCCCCGCGCTTTTTGCAAGACCCCTAGACGCGCCCACCTGCCGTGGTAGGAACAAGTCATGACACTGACCTCTGCCTCACCTCTTTTCCTCGAGTCGCTTGCAGCCGCCTTGCCGACAGATACCCTGCGCCCCGCGGACCCGCGATATATGGAAGAGCCGCGTGGCCGCTATGCCGGTTTGCCCGGAACTTTCGTTGCGCGCCCGCGCACCGTTGACGAGGTTGCGACCATCATTGCCGCCTGCAATACGGCGGGCGTTCCGGTTGTGCCCTATGGCGGCGGCACGGGCCTTGTCGGTGGTCAGATCAAATATCAGGGCGCGATCCCCCTTGTGCTCTCACTGGAGCGCATGAAAGCCATCCGCGCCGTGCACCCCTTGGAAAACGTCATCGTCGCCGAGGCCGGTGCCATCCTTGCCGATATCCAGACCGCTGCGGAAGAGGTTGATCGCCTGTTCCCGCTGTCTCTGGCCGCCGAGGGGTCCTGCACCATTGGTGGCAACCTCGGCACCAACGCAGGCGGGGTGAACGTCCTGCGCTATGGCAATACGCGCGATCTCTGTCTCGGGCTTGAAGTGGTGATGCCCTCGGGCGAGATCTGGCACGGCCTCACACGTCTGCGCAAGGACAACACCGGCTACGACCTGCGCAACCTGATGATCGGGGCCGAGGGCACCTTGGGCGTCATCACCGCTGCTGCCCTGAAACTCTCACCACGCCCGGCCTCTTTGGGCACCGCCCTGATGGCGGTCGAAAGCCCCACCGCTGCTCTGCGCCTGCTGGCGCTGGCGCGCAGCCAAGTCGGCGAAGCCGTCAGCGCCTTTGAACTGATCCACCGTCAGGGGATCGCGTTTGTGGCCGAAACCCTGCCTGACATCCGCCAACCCTTTGCCACGCCACCGGAATGGTCGGTGCTGATCGAATTTGGCCTGTCACAGGGCGCAGATGCCGCCCTGGAACAGCTCTTTGCCGTGGCCTTGGACGAGGGCTTGGTTCAGGACGGGCTTATCGCTCAGAACGCGGGCCAACGTCAGGAGTTCTGGTCACTCAGAGAGCACATCCCCGTGGCCAACAAGCGCATCGGCTCGGTCTCCAGCCACGATATCTCTGTGCCCCTCGGGGCCTTGGCCGAGTTTATCGAGATCGCCGGGCAAAAGATTGCTGCCTTGGGCGATTTCCGCGTGAACTGCTTTGGTCACCTGGGCGACGGCAACCTGCACTACAATATCTTTCCGCCCGCTGGCGTCAGCCGCGATGCCTACCTGTCGCAACGCGACGAGGTCAAACGCGTGGTGCATGACCTCTTGCAGACATTTGATGGCTCTTTCAGCGCGGAACACGGGGTCGGGCGCATGAAGGTCGGTGACCTTGAACGTTATGGCGATCCGGTGCGGCTGGCGGCGATGCACAGCATCAAACAGGCGCTGGACCCCAATGGCATCATGAACCCTGGTGCGGTTCTGGCCCTGCCAGAGTAACGCGCCCCCAAAATCAAACGCCCCGCGCCATTGGGGATGGCACGGGGCGTGGATGATCCCCATAGGGATCGTGCAAGCATGACCGGTCCCACACCGGTGTGTCAGGCATACCGCCCAGAAGTTTCGAAACCGTTTACAGCCCGTCGAACTCGCACAGAACCGAGACATTCATTCCCATGTCTTCCAGTTTCTTGCGGCCGCCCAGCTCGGGCAGGTCGATGATAAACGAACAGGCCAGGATTTCGCCGCCCAGACGTTCGATCAGCTTGATGCCTGCCTCGGCCGTCCCGCCTGTGGCCAAGAGGTCATCCACCACCAGAATGGTCTCACCCGGCTGAATAGCATCGTCGTGGATTTCGACAATCGCCTCGCCATATTCCAGCGTGTATTCCTCTGAGATCGTGGTGCCGGGCAGCTTGCCTTTCTTGCGCACCGGGACAAAGCCCACCGACAACTGGTGGGCAATCGCGCCACCCAGAATGAACCCGCGCGCCTCAAGCCCGACAACCTTGTCGATGCGCTCACCGGCAAAGGGGTGCAACATCTGGTCAATCGCCATGCGAAACCCGCGCGGGTCAGCAAACAGCGTGGTCACATCGCGGAACATGATGCCCTCATGGGGAAAGTCCACGATGGTGCGGATATAGTCTTTGACGTCGTTGCTTTTGCGCATGGCCGGGTCCTCTGAAAAACTCCGGTTTCCATTTGGCCGATCCGGGCCTCTGACGCAAGGGGCGGATGCGCACATGCCCCGGCACGGCATTGATGCAGGTCATTCCAATTCTGGCATATCTCGGGTAAACATTGCCCAGCATTTGTATACCGCGTGTATATGCACGACTCTGCAAGGTTTCACGATAGGGCGCACCTCTGAATGGGTAAAAAAGACGGCAAGAATTCTGGCAAAAAAAACAGCCAGCTGGTCCTGCGGTTGGACAAGGATGAACGCGACGCCTTTGTCGACCTCTGTAAAGAGATGGACACCAGCGCGGCGCGCGAAATCCGCCACTTCATTCGCCGCTTCATGAAAGAGAACGCGCCCGACGACTGACGGGCTACGCCCGCCGCAGCGTTGCCGTCACCAACCCCATTCCCATCAATGTTACGCCGCCAAGCCGGGTCAACCCGCGCATCACCGCAGGCCGCGTGATCCGGCTGCGCAGGCGGTCTGCCAACAGCGCATAGGCCAAGGCGTTCAGCGCCGCCATGCCGACAAACGTCACCGTCATGAGACCCATCTGCACGGCGATTTGTCCTGTGGGATCAATGAATTGCGGGACAAAGGCGATAAAGAAACCAATGCTCTTGGGATTGAGCGCCGTGACCAATGCCGTATGGGAAAACACCGCGCGCGGGCTTTGCGCCGGGGTGTTCAACAGCGGCCCTGCCTCGGCTTGTTTTGCGCTGCGCAGCATACGCCACCCGAGCCAGATCAGGTAAATGGCGCCAACCCATTTCACCACCAGAAATGCGGTGGCCGAGGTCTGGATCAGCGCGCCAAGCCCCACCAGCGACGCGGTCATGGCAATGGTATCGCCCAGGGCCACACCCGCCACCGTGGCCAGCGCCACCTTGCGCCCCTGGGTCAGCGCATAGGACAAGACCAGCAACACCGTAGGCCCGGGCAACAACAACAGCGCCAGCGAGGCCGCCGCAAAGGTCAGCCAGAGATCGAAACTCATGACAAAACGCGTCCGGCAATGACCGATAGCTTCTCGACCATCGCGGGATCGCGCGCCTCGGGGGCTGTCAGAATGGCAAACTCCAGCGCCCGGTCACAGCCGTGCGGGCAGGGAGCGCGCTCGGGGCCGAGGAGGGCGGGCAAGCGCCCGACAAGGTCGCGGCCTTTTTGCGCGTTGCCCATCAGGGTCTTGATGATCTCGGCGACATCCACCTCGCCGTGATCGGGATGCCAGCTGTCATAGTCGGTGACCATGGCCACGCTTGCGTAGCACAGCTCTGCCTCGCGGGCGAGCTTTGCCTCGGGCATATTGGTCATGCCAATCACGTCACAGCCCCAGCTCTCGCGGTACATCTTCGACTCGGCCAGCGAGGAAAACTGCGGCCCCTCCATCGCCAGATAGGTCCCCCCCCGGTGCACATTGATCCCGGCGTCCCTGGCGGCGGTTTCACAGGCATCGCCGAGACGCGCGCAGGTTGGGTGGGCCACGCTCGCATGCGCCACAAGACCCGGACCAAAGAACGACTTTTCCCGCGCAAAGGTGCGGTCAATGAATTGATCTACAACAACAAAATCGCCCGGCGCCATCTCTTCGCGAAAACTGCCCACCGCAGACACCGAGATCACATCCGTCACCCCGATCTGCTTCAGCGCGGCGATGTTGGCCTGATAGGGCACTGATGAGGGCGTATGCACGTGGCCTCGCCCGTGTCTTGGCAAAAAGGCCATTCTGACCCCATCCAAAGTGCCGGTCAGAATCTGGTCCGACGGTGCCCCCCAGGGCGTGTCGACCGCGCCCCATGCCGCATCCTCCAGCCCGTCGATCTCATAGATGCCCGAGCCGCCGATCACGGCAATCATAGTATCAGTCATGGGGTGCTCCTGTTGGTCTGAGTGCGCCTATTCTTGGCGCGCAAGAGGACGGTTTGCAATGGGCCGAAAGGGTCAAAAACCGGGGTCTGTATCATGTCGGTGTAACGTCGGTATCACGTCGGTGTTTGTGCCGACATTGCCGGGGCGCTATTTCACCAGCCCGCGCGCCCGGGATTGCTGCAAAAAGACACCCCATGCAGAGTCGAACTCTGCCAGCGGCCAGGTCAGATCCTGCGCCTGCCCGTGGCGGTCGCGAAAGGTGAACCGAAAATCGCCCCCCGCCCGCATCGCATCGATCAGCACGGCCCCGCTGTCATTGGCAAAGCGACAGTCCAACCCGGTCAGGCACCCCGGCCAGTTGCTCTGCCAGACGCGCTGCCCGTCTCGCTCGATGCGAAACCGCCCCGGCGCGAACACTGTCCCGGCCTCCATGCCAAAGTCGACCTCAAAGCCGGTGCCCCCGACCTCGGGCGTCACAAACAGAAACTGGGCCGCGAACTTGGGCCGTGGTGAAAACACGTCAACATGGCGGATGTAACAGCGCCGGACCAGGTCACCCTGCTCTTCGCGTTCATCACACATCACATTCCAGATGTCGTGGATCTCGTGAAAGGTCACCCGCCAGTTGCCGGGCGTGTCGTTGCCTTCCAGATCCTGCGCCAAAAGCGGCGTGGCCAGCAGGATCGGGACAAGCCAGCGTATGAAAAATCCGTTTCGCATCTGCCAAGGGTGCGCCGGATGGGGCCGCCGGTCCACTCACAATGCCGGGACCGATGCGTGAGCACGCGCCTTGTTCAAGGTTCCCAAGGCTTCGAAACCCCTGTATTGGCCAAAGGTGCACCCGTTTGGAACCTGATGACCGATCTCATTCCAATACTACTGGCTCTTGCCGCTGCGAACATTCTGGCCGGGAACGTTTTCCTTCAGAGATATGCGCTGCAGTCCGTCGACCCGATCGCAGGCGCGTTCCTGTCGGTTGTTGCCATGGCGGGCATGTTCTGGGTTCTGTCCCCGTTTACCGTATCAGCCGAGTGGTTTCTGCATCCGGCGGTCCGCTACTTTGTCCTGGCCGGAATTCTGGTGCCCGGACTTGGGCAGTTCCTCCAGATGCAATCAGTCAGCCGCGTGGGGCCAACACTGACCGCCTTGTTGGGAAATATCACCCCCGTCGTTTCAGCTGCGGTCGCAATTGTTTTCCTGAACGAGAGCATCGGGCTGTCGATGGTGCTTGGGTTTTGCCTGATGGTCGCGGGTGTGGCACTTGCCGGGCGGGTTGTGCCGCAACATGCGCGCAGCTTTGCCTGGTGGGCGTTGCTGTTGCCAATGGCTGCTGCGGCGGCGCGAGGGGTGGCGCAGCCGGTGTCCAAGATCGGAATGTTGGAAATCCCCAGCCCGATCTTTGCAACACTGGTGATGGCGACCGCGTCGACGGCCGTTTTACTGGTGATCGTCTTTGCCACGGGGCGGCAAAACGCCTTGCGCCGCGTGGGCGTGGGCGAAGGGTGGTTTCTGCTGGTGGGGCTGGTAAACGGGGTTGGTATCCTGCTCATCAACAGCGCGGTCAAGCTGGGCAATATCACCCTGGTGGCGCCGTTTCTGGCGACCACGCCGATCTGGGTGCTGTTGATGAACTGGGCGATTTTCCGGGTGGAAAAGCTCTATTGGCGCCATGGGGCGATGGCGCTGTTCGTGGTGGTGGGGGCGATGTTGGTGGTGATCCGCTGACTGTGCGGCGTGAATGTCGCAATCTGCGCCCGGCCATGCCGCTATGTGGCAGGGCTATTGTGCAAGTGCAGCCTATCCGTTAGGGACGCGACAGCGAACACTCCCAATTTTGCAGGTACCCCGCATGAGACGCGCCGCGCTGGCCCTCTTGGCCAAGAACATTTCTCCGCCGAACCTTTCCGTGATGCAGGACGAGGGCTTTACCGTTGGCCGCATCCGGACCGAGATCCTGTCGGGTCTGACCGTCGCGCTGGCGCTGGTGCCCGAGGCCGTGGCCTTTGCCTTTGTCGCAGGGGTGCACCCGCTGGTGGGTCTTTATGCGGCGTTCCTCGTGGGGCTCATCACAGCGATCATCGGTGGCCGTCCGGGTATGATCTCGGGCGCGACCGGCGCCTTGGCCGTGGTCATGGTGGCTCTGGTGGCGCAGCACGGGGTGGAATACCTGTTCGCGACGGTTGTCCTAATGGGCATCCTGCAGCTGATTGCCGGTGCAATGCACTGGGGCAAGTTCATCCGGCTGGTGCCACATCCGGTGATGCTGGGCTTTGTGAACGGCCTCGCCATCGTGATTTTCCTGGCGCAAATGAGCCAGTTCAAAGTACCGGGCAGCATGGTCTCTGATGGTCATGGCATGACCGGTGGTGAATGGCTGACGGGCATGCAACTGGCCACGATGCTGGGCCTCGTGGTGCTGACAATGGTCATTGTCTGGGGCCTGCCCAAGGTGACCAAGATCATTCCCGCGCCGCTGGCAGGGATTGCCATCACCGCCTTCGTGGTGATCGGCTTTGGTCTGGACGTACCGCGCGTCGGCGACATGGCCTCGATCCAGGGCGGCTTCCCGACGTTCCACGTGCCCTTTGGCGAGGGGCTGGGCATCTACGGCACCCCACTGGCGCCGTTCAACCTCGAGACCTTTTGGATTATCCTGCCCTATGCCGTGATCCTCGCGGCGATTGGCCTGATCGAAAGCCTGCTGACGCTGAACCTTGTGGGTGAGATGACCGGCAAACGTGGTGGTGCCAGCCAGGAGTGTATTGCTCAGGGTGTTGCCAACGTGACCACCGGATTCTTTGGTGGCATGGGCGGTTGCGCCATGATCGGTCAGTCGATGATCAACGTGAAATCCGGTGGCCGAACCCGCATCGCAGGCATCGCAGCCGCGCTGTTCCTCTTGTTGTTCATCGTTGCCGCCAGCCCGCTGATCGAACAGATCCCGCTGGCGGCTCTGGTCGGTGTGATGTTCATGGTGGTGATCGGCACCTTCGCCTGGAACTCGTTCAAGATCATGCGCAAGGTGCCCCTGATGGACGCCTTCGTGATTGTCCTCGTGACTGTTGTGACCGTGATGGAAGACCTCGCAGTCGCCGTTGTGGTTGGTGTGATCGTCTCGGCGCTGGCCTATGCCTGGCAAAACGCGCGCCGCATCCACGCCATCACCCGCGAATCCGAAAGCGATCCGGGCGCCAAGGTCTACGAGATCGAAGGCCCGCTGTTCTTTGGTTCGGCAGACGGCTTTGTCGAGATTTTCGACATCGCCCATGATCCCGATCACGTGATTGTCGACTTCCAGCGCAGCCGTGTGGTGGACCAGTCGGCCCTGCAGGCGATCGAGGCGGTAGCCGCCAAATACGAAGCCGCAGGCAAGGCCCTGGCCCTGCGCCACCTCAGCCGCGACTGCCACCAGCTGCTCAGCCGCGCAGGCCACCTCATGGTCGACAGTGACGACGACCCCGATTACGAAATCGCGGTGGATTACTCGGTCAAAACCGGGGTATTCGGCGGCGGTCACTAGGCCGCTTGCCGCTCCGTAGGTCGGACAAATTTGTCCGACCTACAGACCCCGCTCACAGGGTCAGGGCGTTCGCGCGATGGTCTCTAACACCGCCACATCTGCGGCCATGATGGCGGGCAGGGCGGCTTCGATCCGGCTCACTGGCCAATCCCACCACGCCAGGGCGAGAAGCCGCGCGATGGTGTCTTCGTCAAAGCGCTTGCGCTCAACGCGCCCGGGATTGCCGGTCACGATGGCATAATCCGCCACCGTGCCGCGCACCACTGCACCGGCGCCAATAATGGCGCCGTGCCCGATCCGCGCGCCCGGCAGGATCAACGCGCCGTAACCGATCCAGACATCGTTGCCGATCACCGTGTCACGCGTGTCCGGCTGAAAGGCTTCCATGTTCTGGCTATCGAAAATCGGGAAAGGGTAACAGCTCAGCCCATTCGTCGCGTGGTTGGCCGAACTGGTCAGAAACCGCACCCCGTGGGCAATCTGGCAGAACGCGCCGATCCGCAGGGTCTCTTCGGAAAACGCAAACAGATAAGGCGCAAGGCGGCTGGCCCAATCCTCAGGCGGGTCAAAGTCCGAGGCATAGCTGAACGCCCCCACCTGAAACCTTGGGTGGTCAATCGCCTGGGACAGGAACACGGTGCCCGCGTGGTCAGACCCGTCCGGCAGCGTGATCGGAGTGCGGCGTGACGGGTCGGGCAGGGGCATGGTCAGTCGTCCGGGCGGGCAAGGGTAAAGGTGTTGTCCACCACAGAGTAGTCGCGATAGCCCAGCCGCGCCAGCGGGCGAAAGGTCGAGACGTCAAACATCCCATCGATGATGCAATCGTCACGCATGTGGATACCCACCACCTCGCCATGCACAACATAGTTGTTCTCACCCTTCATCTGCAGGATCTGCGTCACCTCGCATTCCATGCTGGCTGGCGCATCCTCAAGCCGGGGGCAGGCAATGGTCTCGCACGGCACCGCCGTCAGGCCTGCCCGGGCAAATTCATCCACATCCTTGTCAAACCCGGTGGTCGAGATGTTCATCGCATCCTTCATCGCCTCGGCCACGATATTGATGCAGAACACCCCCGTGCTGCGGATATTGGCCAGCGTGTCCTTGCCGTTCTCCTGATCCGGCTTGGTGCCGGTCGAGGCAAACATCACCTGCGGCGGCACATAGGCGGTGCCGTTGAAAAACGAATAGGGCGCGAGGTTCTGCACCCCCTCTGCATCCTGTGTCGAAATCCAGGCAATCGGGCGCGGCGCGATCAGCGCATTATAGGGATTGTGCGGCAGGCCGTGTCCGTCTTTCGGGCGATAGAACATCTGTTAACTTTCCTTTGGTTTGCCCAAGACCTATCTCCATGCTAGGGCGGTTTCCACGAAAAAACGAATGGGGCAGGCCCGGTGTACCGGCTGACAGTGGAACAAGACGCGGACTGGTGGGAGGTCGAAGCCCTCTATGACCTGTGCTTTGCACCGGGGCGCGAGGCCCTGTCCTCTTATCGCCTGCGCGATGGTGTGCCGCCGGTGGCGGGCCTGTCGCTGGTGGCGCGCGATGGGGATGGCGTTTTGGGTGGCGCGATTCGCTACTGGCCGGTGCATGTCGGCACCGAGGACGCGCTGCTCCTGGGCCCCGTGGCCGTGCACCCGACCCGCCAGGGCGAAGGGCTCGGCGGCCTCCTGATCCGCGACAGCCTGATGCTGGCGCAGCCCTTGGGCTGGACCCGCGTGATGCTGGTGGGGGACGAGCCATACTATCGCCGCTTTGGCTTTTCGCGGCTCTACGGCGTGGTCATGCCCCCGCCCACAAACCCCGACCGGGTGCTGGGTCAGGACCTTGCCCCGGACGCCTGGCAGGGGGTCACCGGCGACGTGATCCGCTGGGACAAGGGTTGAACAAACCCGCCACACTGCCAATCTATATGCCATGGCAGAAGATTTGATAGTACCGGCCCACAATGGCTTGGGCGTCGCAACCGAGGCCGAGCTTGAGCGCCTGATTTCACGCTACCGCAATGCCGGCGGCATTGGCTTTGAGTTGCTGAACGCCCTTGGCGGCGGGGCCGAGGGTCTTTTGGACCACCTGCCCCAACCGGTGCGCGACGGGCTTGAAGGCACAACCGAAAGGGCGCTCTTCACGGCGATGAAACTGGCGCATGGCTCGCGCAGCGTGGTGGGCGATCAGGTCGGCTGGCTGAATGCCGCCGTGGCCAGTGCCCTGGGCGCCGTAGGCGGCGTTGGCGGCGCGCCCACGGCCCTGGCCGAGATCCCGGTGACCACCACCGTTCTGCTGCGCGCAATCCAGGGCGAGGCCGTGAAGCTCGGCTTTGATCCGGCAGCGGAAAACATACAGTTCGACTGTGTGCAGGTGTTTGGCGCGGCGGGCCCCATGGCCAAGGATGACGGCGCGGATATGGGCTTTGTCTCGGCCCGGCTGGCGCTGACCAGTGGCACGATGCAGACAGTGATCGCCAAGGTCACTCCGAAACTCGCGGTGGTTCTGGGGCAGAAACTTGCGGCCCAGGCCGTGCCGGTGCTGGGCGCTGTGGCAGGTGCCACGGTGAACTACGCCTACCTCGGCTATTACCAGGAAATCGCCCATGTGCATTTCGGGCTGCGCAAGCTCTCGATCGATAGCGGCGTTTCACATGACGTGCTGGTGGCCGAACTGAAACGCAGAATGGAGCCTGCGCGCCTCTCCGGCGGCAGCGCCTGAGGCAATTGTCGGAGCCTCCGGCGGGAGTATTTTTGGCAAGATGAAGGCGCTTTCACGCTTGAATAACCCTGTTGCGGCAAACTTGAACCGCGCCACAGGCTGGAGAGCCGATGGGCGTGCAAAGCGAAGCCCCGACAGGAAAAATCCGACAACCAAGCGGTCAGGCCCGCCGGGGTAGCGCATACCCATTCTTCATCTTGCCAAAAATACTCGCGCCGCAGGCCCTGCGCCCAACCGGGCGCATGTCGTCAGTTCGGCCCGCGCAGGTATTCCATCACGGCAGGACGTACTGATTGATCGCCGCGCTCGCGGGCGTCCACGATCACCTGCCGCAGCTCGCCCAGATTGGTGCGCCGGATCAGGCTCTTGACCGGGCCGATTGATGCCGGACGCATCGACAGGGTGCGCAGTCCCATGGCGGCCAGGCAGATCGCCTCGATCGGGCGGCCAGCATCTTCTCCGCAAAAGCTGAGCGGGGTCTGCCGCGTAGTCGAGTTGCAGCGGTTCACGATGCCTTCAAGGAATGTCAGGAAGCTGACGTTCAGCGTGTCATAGCGCTTGCGCACCCGTTCATTCTCGCGGTCGGCGGCAAAGAAGAACTGCTTGAGGTCATTGCCCCCGATCGACAGGAACCCGACCTCTTCAAAGAACTTCTGCGGCGCAAACCCAAGCGACGGCGTTTCCAGCATCGCGCCCAACTCCAGCGTCTCGGGCAGGGGGTGGCCCAGCACCCGCTCACGTTCCTTGGCCTTTTCCATTTCGGCCACAGCTGCGAAATACTCTTCCGACTGCGCCACAAAGGGGAACATCACCGTCAGGGGGCGCCCGTTGGCGGCGCGCAGCAACGCCTGCAGCTGCATCCGCATGACGCCGGGCTTGTCGAGGCCCACGCGAATGGCGCGCCAGCCAAGCGCCGGGTTGGGCTCGTCCTGCGCCGTCATATAGGGCAGCACCTTGTCCGAGCCGATATCGAGCGTGCGAAACACCACGCGCTTGCCGCGGGCCGCATCCATCACGCTGGAATACAGCTGGGCCAGCTCCATGCGTTTCGGCATCTGGTTGCGGATCAGGAACTGCAATTCGGTGCGGAACAGGCCGACGCCCTCGGCGCCCGATCCGTCCAGGCTGGGCAGGTCCGCCATCAGCCCGGCGTTCATGTGCATGGCGATGGTGATGCCATCCAGCGACGTCGCGCTCTTGTCGCGGATCGAGGCATAGCGCTCTTGTGCCTTGGCCTGCATCGCCATCTTGTCGCGAAAGGCGGTGACGACGTTTTCGTCAGGCCGAAGGTGCACGCTGCCTGCGTCACCATCCACCATGATATGGTCGCCGTTCAGCGCCTCGGTGGTCACGCGGTCGGCATGGATCACCAGGGGGATCGCCAGGGCGCGGGCCACGATGGTGGCGTGGCTTCCGACCGAGCCTTCTTCCAGCACGATGCCCTTGAGGTTGCGGCCATATTCCAGCAGTTCGGCAGGCCCGATGTTGCGGGCAATCAGGATCGGGTCGGCAGGCAGGTCCGCGCCGGTTTCCGCGCCTTGTCCGGTGAGGATCCGCAACAGCCGGTTCGACAGGTCATCAAGATCGTGCAGCCGGTCGCGAAGATAGGCGTCGGTCACCTGCTCCATGCGGGTGCGGGCGGTGTTCTGCTCTTTTTCGACCGCCGCTTCGGCGGACAGGCCTTGCGAGATGTCCTGTTCCATGCGCCGCATCCAGCCCTTGGAATTGGCAAACATGCGATAGGCTTCGAGCACCTGCAATTGTTCTTTGTCGCCGCCCGCGGCCCCGTCCAGCATCCGGTCAACGCCCACGCGCAGCTGATCGGTGGCGTCGTGCAGGCGCTGCAGCTCGGCGTCCGGGTCGTCGGCGATGGGATTGGTCACCACCACCCGCGGCTCGTGCAGCCAGACATGGCCCTCGGCGGCACCTTCTTGGGCACAGGCCCCCTGGAACAGCACCGACTGCTGGTGCAGGGCGCCCATGGCGGCATTGTCACCGATAAAGGCGCCCAGTTCGGTCATCTCGGCCAGCACCATGGCGACCACTTCCAGCCCGTAGATCTCGTCTGCCAGGTAATCGCGCGCCTCTTTCGACTGCACCACCAGCACGCCGAGGTTTTCACCAAGCCGTTGGATCGGCACGCCGCAGAACGAGGAATAGATCTCTTCCCCCGTTTCCGGCATGTAGCGGAACCCCTTGGCCGAGGGCGCATCCGCCGTGTTCACGATGCGCGAGGTCTTGGCCACGCGGCCCACAAGACCTTCGCCAACGCGCATGCGGGTCTGGTGCACGGCCTCTGGGTTCAACCCTTCGGTGGCGCAGAGCTCCAGCGTTTCCGAGTCGCGAAACAGGTAGATCGAGCAAACCTCGGTCCCCATTGAATCCGCAATCAGATGGGTCACGTTGTCGAGACGTGCTTGACCGGCGCTGTCCTCAGCCAGCGCCTCGCGCAAGCGGCCCAGCAGCTTGCGGCTTTCAGATCCGGTACGTTCGGCCATGGCCCCCCGCGAATTCCCTGATGGGTTGTGTTCGCTGTGAATAGATCACATGCGCGCCTGAATCGAAACGCGTTTTTCAGACTGATTTGTCGGAACCCTGCCCTGGGGCAGGTTTTCGCCTTTTTCATAGGCAAAAAAAAGCGCCCCGGTCGGAGGCGCATTCTTTTGTGTCATCAGCGAAACGGGTCAGCCAGTTTTTTCCAGCTCAAAGGCATCGTGCAGCGCCTGCACGGCCAGTTCCATGTACTTGCGGTCGATCAGTACCGAGATTTTGATCTCCGAGGTGGTGATGACCTTGATGTTGACGCCATCGTCCGACAGCACCTTGAACATCTTGGCCGCCACGCCCGACTGCGAGCGCATGCCAATGCCGACCACTGACACCTTGGCGACATCCATGTCGACGTCGAGGTCGGCAAAGTTCAACCCGCCCGAGTCCTTCAGTTCCGCCAGCGCCTGTTCGGCGCGCTTTACCTGATCGGTGGGCAGGGAATAGGTCATGTCGGTGCGACCCTCTTCCGAGATGTTCTGCACGATCATGTCGACATTCACACCCGCATCCGACAGGCAGCCAAAGATGATCGAAGCGATCCCCGGACGGTCAGCGACCGAGATGAGGGTCATTTTGGCTTCGTCGCGGCTATAGGCGACACCGGCAACTACGTTGGATTCCATAATTTCCTCCTCATCGCAGACCAGGGTGCCTGCCTCATCGGTTTGTTCTTCGAACGAGCTTAGCACCCGCAGTTTCACTTTGTAGCGCATTGCCAGCTCGACCGAGCGGGTTTGCAACACTTTTGCCCCCAGTGAGGCCAGTTCCAGCATCTCTTCAAAGGCAATTTTTTCCAGCTTGCGGGCTTTCGAACAGATGCGCGGGTCAGTGGTGTAAACCCCGTCCACATCGGTGTAGATGTCGCAGCGTTCGGCCCCAAAGGCTGCGGCAAAGGCCACCGCCGTGGTGTCAGATCCACCGCGCCCCAACGTGGTGATGCGGCCCTCGGGGCTGATGCCCTGAAAGCCCGCGACCACGGCAACACGCATGCCTTCGCCAAACTTGGCCATGATGTTTTCCGGCGGGATGTCTTCGATCCGGGCAGACGAGTGGGCGCT
Organism: Shimia sediminis; assembly: GCF_003990645.1. Classification (GTDB taxonomy): domain Bacteria; phylum Pseudomonadota; class Alphaproteobacteria; order Rhodobacterales; family Rhodobacteraceae; genus Shimia; species Shimia sediminis. Next base: position 28,006 of record NZ_RYZK01000004.1, on the reverse strand, counting down.
GGTGGTCATGACCGGCACCTGCCAGCCCTGCCAGCTGCGCGCCGGGACGTCCATTTCCTGCAAGGTCAGCGCCATCAGGCCGGCAGTCACGTTTTCGCCCGAGGACACCACCGCGTCATATTCGCGGGCGTCAAACAGGGGCGAGGTCTCGTTCACCCAGCCGACCAATTCGTTGGTCTTGCCGGACATGGCCGAAACGATGACGATCACGTCATAGCCCTTGGCCACTTCGACGCCGACACGTTTGGCGGCGCGCTTGATGCGGTCGAGATTGGCGACCGAGGTGCCGCCGAATTTCATCACGAGAACGGGCATGGGACTTCCTTGCTCTTGGTTCGCAGCGGGGTTTACGCGCAAGGGACGAAAGAGGCAAGCGGGGTGGCGTGTCGCAGGCCGGTTTCGAAGCGATTTCCAACCCGGAGCGCATGGCGCCGCTCCTTGTCCGACGGCAAGCCGATGACGTGTCGCTGAATCATGGCGCGATCAGGCTGATGACACGCGATCACCCCCTGCGACAAATCAGTGTCTTTTTTTCAACCCAGCCGAAACCTATGTTTCCAAGCGGGGTGTCACGCAATGACTCTCTTCCACACAAAAAGGAGATAGAGATATGACGCGTTTTCAGTCGCAATTTCTGGTGGCGTTGACGTTTGCACTTGGCCTGGGTCTGGCACTGCCATCCCCGGTTGAAGCCCAAAGCCAGCGTACGAAAAACACCGTGGGTGGTGCTGTCGTCGGGGCCGGTGTCGGCTACATTGTTGGCGGCAGCAAGGGGGCCCGGGCCGGGGCAGTGGTCGGCGCAATCGCTGGCGCAACCAAGTGACGGCTAACTGCCTCAGAAACACTTTCAACGCTTAGAAAACGGACGTTTTGACATGAAAAAACTTTTGGGAAGCCTGGCAGTTTCCGCCGCCTGCACTTGCGCATTCAGTGGCGCGGCACTCGCTGACGAGGAAATGGACAAGATTATCAATCTGGCGATGCCGCACATGCACCACAGCTGCGAAAGCGTGATCGACATCTACAGCGATGACGATGCTAAAGTCGCTGACATCGTGCGTCTCATGGCGATGGTGTCACTGTACAATCGCCAGATAGACGTGGTCAAAACTATACCCGACGAAGCGGATCAGGCGCGGCTTGCAGATGAGTTCACAGAAGAACTCGAGGACGCCTGTGACGATGATCCGGGTATGCTGCTGGCCGGCGCGGTCGACATTGCCATCCGGGAAACCATCGACGCTTTTGAGTGACACTGCTCACGGCACGGGTGCGCGGTGACCTGACCGCGCACTTGCGGCAACACGGCCTGCCTCAGTAGGGATGCGGGCGACCGTCCCATGTCAGAAAGCAGCCGGTGCTGTTCATATCCAGATCGGCAAAGCGCGCGACCAGCCCGTCGGCGCTCTGGTCGACCGTGATGTCGGCGGCCCCGGTGCCCATGTCGGTCTTCACCCAGCCCGGGTGATAAATGCCCACGGCGATGCCGATGTGGCGCAGGTCCTGCGCGAGGTTGCGCCCGACGTTCAGCACCGCCGCCTTGGAGGCGCGATAGATATACGAGCCACCCGGCGCGCGTTCCTGGCTCGCCATTTGTGACGAGATGATCGCGATCTTCGGGGCCTGCGCCATCTGCAGGTTCGGCAACAGCGCCTGCACCGTCTGAAACACGCCGGTGACATTGGCGGCAAAGGTCTGGGCCCACATCTCGGCCGGATAGCCATCCGCCAGGTTCTCACCCTTGTCGAGGTAGACGCCCGCGTTGCAGATCAACAGATCCACCGCACGGCTGTCGAGCGCCCGCGCCATGGCACTGTGGTCTTCGGGCTTGGTCACGTCCAGCTGCAGGAACTCGCCGCCAGAGCGGGCCGTGCCGGTCACATCATGGCCCGCCGCGCGGTAACGGCTGTCAAGCGCCTGACCAATCCCCCGGTTCGCGCCGGTAATCACCACATGCATGTGTCTGTTTCCCTAGTTGGTTTTGCGCCCCGGACGAAACGGCAGCGGCGCGACGGGAATACCGTCTTCGATCAGGGCCTTGGCCTCGTCCAGCTTGGCCTCGCCATAGATCGCGCGTTCGGGCGTGTCGCCAACATGCATGGCGCGGGCCTCTTTGGCAAAATTCATGCCCACATAGTCCGAGTTGTCCTCGACCTGCTTTTTCAGATGTGCCAGCGCCTGCTCCACATCATTCGACGGCTGGCTCAGCGGGCCGGGGGCCGGGGCCTCGGCCTGTGGCGCGGCGGCCTTGCGCGCCGGGCGCACCCGTGGCGCCATCATCGCCTTTTCCACCGTGTTGTCTCCGCAGATCGCACAGGTCACCATGCCCGCGGCCTTCAGCTTGTCAAAAGCTTCAGCCGACTGAAACCAGCTATCAAACCGGTGATCTTCAGAGCATTTGAGCGTGTATTGGATCATGGCTGCCTTGCGCCTCTGGGGTCTACCATAAATAGGGCGGCTCCCGACCACGATCAAGCAAATTGCCAAGGGGCCCGCGCGGTTACCGCAGGCGGCGCGGATCAAAGTTGCGCAAAATCTGCGCCAGTTCCGGTTCGCGCACCGCAAAGGCCGCCTTTTTCGGGCTCATCCACTTGCGTTTGCGCTGGTCGCACTCGGGAAAGTCGTCCAATACCTCCTGCGCAGCCAGCGGGTAGACAGCCACAAAGATCGGCAGGGGCATCTCGCCGCCCCGCGTCTCGACGACCTTGGAATAGGTGTAATAGCCCAGCGGCTGATCATGGGTCACGCCCTTGACCCCGGCCTCTTCCCAGGCTTCCCGGGCGGCGGCCTCGGCAGGGGTTTTGCCGCTCATCGGCCAGCCCTTGGGAATCGACCAGCTTTGGGTGCGGCGTGTGGTGATCAACAGGATCTGCAGCTTGTCTTTCTTGACACGATAGACCAATGCCCCGAATTGCGTGCGCAAATCGGTCTTGTGGCCTTTTCTCAGGCGGATCGGTCTGGATTTGCTCATGTGAACGGTCATGCGACCCGCCCGTTTGCCTGCAGTCTTACGCTTCATTTGCCGACAGAATAGCCAATGTGGCCGCGCCTGAGCAACCGCGTTTCACAGAAACTTCACAAAATATGGGGGGCTGGCGGCAGAGGTGCACCACATCCGCACCCCTGCATGTGTTACCCGGTATAGTGCCGGTCGGCGATTTCCAGCGTGCGATCCAGGATTTCAAGCCCTGTCATCATGTCGTCCTGGCTGATGTTCAGGGGCGGGGTCAGGCGGATCACGTTTGAATAAAAGGACAGGTAGAGACCGTTGGTCATGGCAAAGCCCATCATGTCGCTCATCGGCTGGGCCGCTGCGCCCTTGGCCGCAAAGGGCACCAGCGGCTCGCGGGTCTCGCGGTTCCTGACCAGCTCGATGCCGTTGAACATGCCAAGCCCCCGGATATCCCCGATCGATGGGTGTTTCTCGGCCAGCTTGGCCAGTTCTGCCCGCAGCTTTTCCCCCATCGCCGTGGCATGGGCCAGCGTATCCTCTTCCTGCATGGCGCGGATCGCGGCGACACCGCTGGCACAGGCCAGCGGGTGGCCCGCATAGGTCAGCCCTCCGGGCAAAGGATAGTCGCGCATCCAGTCATGCAGTTCTTTGGAGACTGACATGGTGCCCAAGGGAACATAGCCCGAGTTGATGCCCTTGGCGCTGGTGATGATGTCGGGTTCGATCCCCCAGTGATCCAGCGCGAACCATTTGCCGGTGCGGCCAAAGCCCGCCATGACCTCGTCACAGATCAGCAGGATGCCGTGTTTGCGGCAAGTTTCGGCGATGGACTGCAGGTAGCCGTCCGGGGGCACGATGATGCCATTGGTGCCCACCACGGTCTCAAGGATCACCGCCGCTACGGTCTGCGGGTTCTCGTACATCAACAGCTCTTCCAGATGCGGCCCCCCCTGGCAGACCGGGCATTTGGTCTGGTCCGCGTGCCCCATCGGGCAGCGATAGTGATAGGGGTCCAGCATGCGCACCACGCCCGGCATGTCTGCGCGCGTGAGGTGGTGACGCGGGTCTCCGGTCAGGCTCAGTGTGCCGCCCGTGGCGCCGTGATAGCTGCGATAGCGGGCAATGATCTTGCTGCGGCCGGTGTAGTGGCGGGCCAGCCGAATGGCGGTCTCATTGGCGGCGGAGCCACCGGTGGTGAAAAAGGTCGAGGTGATATTGGGCGGCGTGATCTCATTCATGATCGCCGCCAGCTCACTGCGCACGTCCGACCCCATCGCAGGGCCGATGTAGCAAAGCTTGTCGGCCTGATCCTTGATCGCCTGCACGATTTTCGGGTGCTGGTGGCCGAGGTTGGCATTGACCAGTTGCGATTGGAAATCGAGATACCGCTTGCCGTCGCTGTCCCAGAACCACGAGCCGCTGGCGCCGGTGATGACGCGCGGGCGGCCACCCTGTTTTGACCAGCTTTGCAGATAGTGGTCGGCGTGCATGTCGCGCACCCAGTCGGGATCGTGGGTTGGGTACGTGTTGGAAAGATCGCTCATTTGGGTGCCTCCGGCGGGAGTATTTTTGGCAATACGAAGATTTAGTCGAAAATGGCCGCGGGCGGGCCAAGCCTGTCGGGGTCCGGTGCCACGCCCAGTCCGGGGCTTTCGGGTGGCGCGATGCGACCGTTTTGACGGCTGGGAGCCATGGGATCGAGACGCGGGCCGACATAGTGGCTGAGGTCGCAGGTGTTCATCAGGCCACGCGCGGGCGTGGCCGCGGCCAGATGCAGCACGGCGGCGGTGGTGATGTCGCTGCCCCAGGTGTCCTCGATACACATCTGCGTGCCAAGCGTGAGACAGAGGTCGCGGATGCGGCGCATGTTGGAAAGCCCACCCATCTTCGAGAGTTTCAGCGCGGCGGCATCCATGCATCCCGCCTGATGCCCGGCAATGACCGAGGCCATGTCATGCGCGCTTTCGTCCAGTTTCATCGGCAGGCCGGTAGCGGCGCGCACATGGGTGCATTCCTGCAGCGTGGCGCAGGGCTGTTCCAGCATCACGTCGAGATGCGCCACCGCGCGGCCCACGCGGGTCGCGGTCAGCGCATCCGCGCCGCAATTCCAGTCGCCATAGACCCGCGGGCCGGGGCCCACCTCTGCGCGCACCCTGGTCAGGCGTTCCACATCGGCCTGCCAATCGGTGTCAGCGCCCAGTTTGACCTGAAACTGCCGCATGCCCTGTTCAAAAGCCTCGCGCGCCATGCGCGCCATCTCGTCCGGGGCCACACAGGTGATCGAGTGATAAAGCGGCATGTCCCTGACGGCGCGCCCTCCGAGCAAGGCATAGAGTGGCAGGCTGGCGGCTTGCGCGGTCAGATCCCACAGGGCCGTGTCCAGCGCGGATTTGGCGTATTCGTGGCCGATCAGATGCTTGTTGAGCCGCTCCATCAGCGCTTCGGGACCAATGGGGTCAGCGCCGATCAGGACGGGCAGCATCTCTTGGATGGCCGGGATCACGCCCTTGGCATAGGCGGGCAGATAGTGCGGGATCGGGCAGACCTCGCCCCAGCCCGTCAGGCCCGCGTCAGTGTCGAGGCGGACGATGACCGAGAGCGTCGTGTCACAGGTTTTGCCATCTGCCATGTAATAGGTTTCATGGCTGGTCAGCGGCACCTCCCAGGCGGTGATGCGGGTGAGTTTCATGGGGCGTCTCCATGGGGTTGCGCCGCCTTCGGCGTCGCCTGGGGCAGGGGGGCCTTGCCCCCCTCTGGACCTTTGGTCCATTCACCCCCCAGGATATTTTTGGCCAAAAGAAGCATCAGGGGGTCTCGTAACACGCGACGGGGGCGCCAAGAGCGTCTTCGTCAGGGGCTACGCCCAGGCCTGGCGTTTCCGGCAGGTGCAGGTGGCCATCGATGTTTCGAGGACCGCGTCCGCCCGCGATGTCCACGGTCAGCATGTCCTGACAGGCCCAGACCGCGTGGCAGTTGGCGTCGGGGATGGTGGCGGCCAGATGCAGCGCCTCGGTGTCGGCCAGCGCCGAGCCACCGGTGGCCATCACGAACATGTCGATGCCGTGGGCCAGTGCAATGTCACGCATGCGGGCGGCCTTGGTCAGACCGCCGACGCGGTTCAGTTTGATGCCAAAGACCTCGGCCAGCCCGTCGCGTGCAATGCGCGCGGCGTCCTGCAGGGTGACAAGGCTTTCATCGACGCTGACCGGGGCGCTGTGCAGCGGGCGGATGGCGGCGATGTCGTCCAGCGTCTCACCGGGTTGTTCGAACATCACCTGCAGGTCTTCGGTCGCCTGCATCACGCGCAGCGCTTGTTGGCGGGTCCAGCCACGATTGACGTCATAGAGCACGATTTCCCCCGGCAGGCGGATCGATTCCACATCGCGGATGCGGGCGATGTCGCGTTCCACGTCGCCGCCGATCTTGACCGAATGGGCGACATAGCCGCGCTGGCGGTAGCGGTCCATCACGGCGCGGGTCTCGTCCACGGTCTTGGCCCCGACGGACGAGGCAATGGCGCGCGGCGTGCGGCTGCCACCGCCCATCAGGTCGGCAATCGGCAGGCCCGCCGCCTGTCCGGCAATGTCCCAACAGGCCATGTCGATGGGGGATTTGGCATAGAGGTGCCCGGGCAGGGCAAGGTCCATGGCGCGTTCCACATCCAGCACCCGGCGCGGGTCCAGCCCGAGGACAAAGGGGGCCATGGTTTCAATCCCAGCGCGGATGCCGGGGCCATGCGCAGGCACATAGGTGTGGCCCCAGGGCGTGCCTTCGCCCCAGCCGGTCAGACCTGCGTCGGTCTCGACCTTGACCAGCGTGGCATCCAGCACCTCGAACTTCAGCCGTCCACCCGACAGCCAATAGGGATGCTCGAGCGGCAGATCGACGTGGAAAACGGTGATGCGGGTGATTTTCATTTCAGCTCAACCTCGACAAAGGACATGGGGGTATCGCCTGCGTTGATGACATTGTGTTCAACGCCTGCTTCGCGGCGGTAGGCGGTGCCTGCGGGCACGGTCACCTCGGTCACCTCGCCCCCCGGCAATTCCAGCCGCATGTGGCAGTCGGTGATCGCGGTGATGACATAGTCGAACGCATGCACGTGCCAGCCGGTTTCCTCGCCGGGGGCAAGGTCAAAGCGGCTGACCCGAACGCGGGCATCGTCAATCATTTGGGTGGCATTACAGGTGCACATCAGGGGGCCTCGTAGGTTGCGATCGGGGGGCCAAGGCTGTCGAAATCCGGCGTCACGCCCAGCCCCGGCGTGTCGGTGGCAAAAAGCTTGCCGTCTGCCACGGTGGGCCCGCCGATCCCGGTACTGGCCGTGTTATAGTTCATCAGGTCGGTCGAGTTGATCAGCATCTCGGGTGGGGTTGAGGTGGCAAAATGCGCCACGGCGGCGGTGGTGATCTGTCCGCCCCATGTGTCCTCGGCGACCACCGGAATGCCGTGATCGATCAGGAAGTCGCGCACCCGGCGGGCCTTGGACAATCCACCAAGGTTTGAGATTTTCAGGCAGCAGATCTCGGCGCCACGGTCATTTACAATGCGTCGGGCCATGTCGATGCCCGTGACGCATTCATCCAGCTTCATCGGCTGTTCGGCCACGCGCCGCACCTGCTGGCATTCTTCGTATGTGTGGCAGGGCTGTTCGAGGATAAAGTCCAGATCGCGGGTGGCGCGCGCCACGCGGATGGCATTGTCGACCCGCCAGCCCTGATTGGCGTCTGCCATGGCCTTTTCACCCGGTTTCAACAGCGGCACGACCTCGCGAATGCGGTCGATGTCGGTGACCCAGTCGCCGCCCACCTTGATCTGGAACTGCCGATAGCCGCTGGCCCGGTGCTCTTGCAGTTCGGCAATGGTCTCGGCCACGGATTTCTGCGGCGCCACGCGGTACATCGGCGCGCCATCCGTCAGCTTGCCGCCCATCAGCATCCACACCGGTTGCGCGCAAGCCTGCCCGAGGATGTCCCAGAACGCCGCATCAAACGGCGCCTTGGCATAGCCATGCCCCTGCACGATGTGATCCATCAACCGCTCCATGCGGCCCAGCTGGCGCGGGTCCTCGCCCAACAACTGCGGGGCCGCGAGACGGGCAAAGGCTTCGACCCCTTCGGAATGCGCCACCATATAGTTCTCGCCACAGGGCGTGAACTCGCCGCACCCCTGCACCCCGGCATCCGTATCCACCACCACGACACTGGCCATGGCGGTGGCAATCGCATTGCCCGCACCCCAGACATAGGTGCCGCCCACATAAGGCAGCGGTGTCTTGTAGAGGCGGATGCGGGTGATCTTCATCTGTCGCCCTCGGGGTAGGTCAGCACCGGCTTTACGCCCATATCGCCGCGCCACAACACCAGCGCCATAAAGGGCGTCTCGTGGGTTTGGGTGGCGTGGGGGCGGTTGGACGGGTGGAACACATGGCTGCCCGCGCCCAGGGTTTTGGGCGCTGCACCGTCCATCAGGAACTCGGCCTCCCCGGCAAGGATGTAGTAAATCTCTTCCGCCGGATGGTGGTGATAGGGGTAATAGAGCCCCGGCGGCATGTAGACGACATAGGCGCCCATTTCGGGGGCCGCGAAGGGTCCGCCACCCCCGATCAGGCAGTAACAGGCAAAGCGCTGCATGAAATCCGCCCCCATGCGCGTGCCCTTGTAGGTCTCGCGCCACTGGGCGACCGGGCTGGCGGCGATAAAGGCGTCGCGCAGGGCCGCCGTGCTGGGCAGGGCGGACAGGTTCGGGTCCTCTTCCATCAGCGTGGCGGCGGGGATGTGGTGGGGGATGACCTCTTGTGGGGTCAGCACCTCGGGCAGATCGCAAAACGCCTGCAGCGCAGGCTCCGCGCCATGCAACACGCGAAATTCTTGTAACAGGGTCTGAAACGCGGGGTGGGTCATCTGTCCATCCTCGGCAGGTCTGCCAATCCCGGACCGCGCCACAGCACAAAGGTCAGGATGGGCTGGTCATGAGTTGTCATGGCATGGCTTTGCCAGCTGTCATGCGCCCGTGTCTGCCCCGGCTCCAGCGTGACAGACCCGTCGGCGCGGTGAAATTCGGCCCCGCCCGCCAGACAGAGGTACAACTCTTCGGCCTCGTGACTGTGCCAGTCATAGGTCAGGCCTTCGCCCCAATAGGCGATATAGCCGCGCAAGGTGGTGCTGTGGAAATGACCCGTTGGCCCGAACAACTCGAAATAACCATAGCGGTTGCGGAAGTCGGCGCCGACCTCTTCCTCGGTGTAGGTGCGCTTCCAGGATGCCAACCCCGAAGCCGCGCGCACCGCGTCAATCAGCGGCTGGGTCCGTTCGCTGCCCTGAAATGCCGTGTCGGCGATGATATCCGTGGCTGGAATGGCGCGGGCAGGCAGGTTGGCCGGGGTCAGATCCCCGGGCCAGGGCGCATAGGTGCCAAGGGCGTCATGATCGGCGTGCAGGGCCTGCGCCGCCTCCAGAACTGCGACGAGCCCGCTCATGGCAGCACCACGATATTGCCGGTGTGTTCCTTGGCGATAAAGGCGGCCTGGGCTTCGCGCAGCTCGGACAGCGGGTAGGTGGCTGCCAATGCTGGCTTGATCTCACCTGCCTCGATGTATGTCACCAGGTTTTGCGTCACGGCCGGATCAATCACAGTCGAGCCGGTGAACGTCAGATCGCGCAGGTAAAACGTGCGCAGATCGAGATTGACCATTGGCCCCGCGATGGCCCCGGAACAGGTATAGCGTCCGCCGCGCTCAAGAATGTCGATCAGATTGGGCCAGTAATCGCCGCCCACGACATCGGCCACAACGGTGATCTTCTCATCCCCAAGCGCGGCCCGCAGGTCTTTCGGCCCGCGCGGCAGGATACGATCCGGGCCCAATGCGGCCACATCCGCGTGTTTCGCCTCGGAGGCCAGGGCAATCACCCGTGCGCCGCGGCGCTTGGCCAGCTGCACCAGCGCGCCGCCCACACCGCCCGAGGCACCGGGCACCAGCACCGTATCCTCTGCCCCGACATTGGCGCGGGTCAACATGCCCTCGGCGGTCGAGTAAGAGCAGGAAAATGTCGCCAGTTCTGCATCGCTGAGGTCGGATCTCACCGCGATCACGTTGGTCGAAGGGATCACCGTGTACTCGGCATAGCCGCCATCCATTTCCGAGCCGAAATAGCCGGTCTTGTCCATGTTGCCCGGATCGTCCGGGTCGCGCAGCCAGTTGTCGGTGATGACGCGTTCGCCGATGCGGGCAGGGTCAACGTCCTCGCCCACGGCAACAATCTCGCCACAGACATCCGCGCCCTGAATGCGCGGAAAGGTCAGCGGGCGGCCCCCCCATGTGGGGTCTTCGTCGTTCACCTCGTCAAAAGCGCCCCCCGTGGTCGCCTCGTCCACCGCCTTGGAGTACCAGCCCGAGCGGGTGTTGACGTCGGTGTTGTTCATGCCACAGGCGCCAACCCGGATCAGAACCTCGCCCGGCGCCGGGCTGGGGGTCGGCCAATCGGTGCGCCAGTGATATTGGTCAAGATCACCGTGGCCCATCAGAACCATGGCTTTCATCGTGGCAGGGAGTGTCATGCGCGTTGTCCTTTGTTGCGGGCCGGGGAGGGGGCGCTGCCCCCGCCGTCGTTTTTTGCAGGCAAAAAGCGACGACTCCCCCGGGATATTTTTGGCCAAAAGAAGCCGGGTTTACTCTGCCGCCTCCATCACCGCGTCTGTTCTTGGGCGTAGGGATTTGGGGTCATAGGCGGCCTCAGCAAGAATGCGGCCCGAACGCGGGTCTCCGGCGATGATTACCGTGACCTCAGTGCCGGGAATTGCGGCATGGGGCTTGAGGTAAGCAAAGGCGAGAATTTTGCCGACGGAATGCCCGTAGGCGACAGAAGCTGTCGAACCGACGACTTTTCCGTCCAGCATCACGGCCTCGCCGCCGTGGCCGTCTTCGACCCCATCCGGGTCGATTTCCAGATAGGCGCAGACCCATGGGCGTTCCGGGTTTTCGGCGCTGGCGCGGGTGGCTTGGGCCCCGAGGTAGTCTTTTTCGAGTTTGACAAACCGCATCACATTGGCTTCGGGCAGGGTGACTTCGTTGGTGAGTTCGCCGGCCCCCGGAAAGGCCTTTTCCATGCGCAGGCTGTTCATCGCGAAAGAGCCGTAGTTCTCGATGCCATGCGCCTCGCCTGCCGCCCAGAGGGCATTGTAGACGTCCACGCAGGCCGCATCCGGCATGTGCAGCTCCCAGCCGAGTTCCCCGGCATAAGACATGCGGAACGCCCAGAGTTTATACCCCGCCACGGTGATTTCCTGCGCCGACAGCCAGCGGAACCCGGCATTCGTCAGGTCCGCATCGGTGCACTGCGCCAGCACATCCCGCGCGCGGGGACCGTTCAGCGACAACGCCGACCAATCCTCGGAGAGGGTGGTGATGGTGGCGTCTGCGCCATTGAGGTTGTGGCTCAGGTGATCCACCAACCGCTGTTCAAAGAAGGCCGCACAGACGAGGTAATAGCGATCCTCGGCCATCCGCACGATGGTGGTCTCCAGCTCGACCCGCCCCCGCCGGTTCAGCATATGCGTCAGCGTGATCGAGCCATCCTTTTGCGGCATGCGGTTGGCCGTGAGCCGGTCGAGCAGCGCATAAGCCTCGGGGCCTTCAACCAGCACCTTGGTAAAGGCGGTCACATCCATGATGCCAACCCGCTCGCGCACCGCGCGGCATTCGGCAGCCACCATGTCAAAGACCGCATTACGGCGGAACGAATAGTGATCCTGTTGCGCCACGCCATCGCGGGCAAACCAGCGCGGGCGTTCGTGGCCGAATACCTCCTCATAAACCGCGCCCTTTTCCTTCAGCAGCTCATACAAAGGCGACGGCTTGATCGGTCGCCCCTCCAGCCGGTTGAAATGCGGAAACGGGATCTCGTGGCGCAGCTTGTAATCCTCATGCGCCTTGATGACCTGCCAGTCCTTTTTGGCATAAGCGCCAAAGCGGCGCGGATCATAGTCCCGCATGTTGATGTCGGCGGCCCCATGTACCATCCATTTCGCCAGCTCGCGGGTCAGCCCCGGCCCCCAGCCAATGCCGATCTGCGTGCCGCAGCAGCACCAGTAATTCTGCACGCCCGGCGCAGGCCCCACCATCGGGTTGCCATCGGGGGGGTGCGAGATCGCGCCATGCACCTCGCGCGTGATCCCCAGGTCGGCAAAGATCGGCATCCGCTCCAGCGCGTTTTCCAGCCAGGGCATCACCCGGTCATAATCCGCCTCGAACAGCCAGTTTTCATAGTCCCACGGACATGCGTCATGCCAGACCGAGTTCGAATTCTCTTTCTCGTAAATCCCGATCAGGCCCTTTTTCTGCTCCATCCGGATATAGCCCGAAACCTGTTTGTCATCGCGGATCACCGGCAACTCGCGGTCAAGGTCCTGAAACTCTGGCACCTCTTCGGTGACAAAGTAATGGTGCGTCATCGAGGTCATCGGCAGTTGCAGGTCCGACCATTCGCCCATCTGCCGGGCATAGGTGCCGCCCGCGTTGACCACATGTTCGGCAACAATCGTGCCCTTTTCGGTCTCAACCACCCATTTGCCCGCATCGTTCTGCGTGATGTTGGTGGCGCGGCAATGGCGGAATATCCGCACACCTTTCTGACGCGCGCCCGTGGCCATCGCCATGGTCACATTCGACGGGTCCACGTGGCCATCATCCGGCGTGTAGAGCGCGCCCAACACGCCCTCGAGATTGTAAAAGGGGTGCTTTTCAGCAATGAACTCCGGCCCCACCAGTTCGATGTTGAACCCCAGCGCACGTCCCACGGACAGAGTGTGCCGCAGCCAGTCCATCTCATCGTTCGTATAGGCCAGCCGGAACGATCCGCAGCCATGCCATGTCACGGCTTGCCCGGTCTCAGCCTCCAGCGCGCCGGAATAAAGGCCGATGTTGTAATCCACCATCTTGCCCAGGCCATAAGAGCTGGTGGAATGGGTGATCTGCCCCGCCGCATGCCATGTGGAGCCGCTGGTCAGCTCGGCCTTTTCCAACAGCACAGTGTCCTCGCCCCAACCCTCGTGGGCCAGATGATAGGCAAGGCCGCAGCCCATCACACCGCCGCCAACAATGACAACGCGCGCGGTGGCGGGCAGGTCTTTTTTCGACATCTCAAAGTTCCTGTTAATCGAGTCGCATTTCTTCTCGACAGGCTAAGCAATCATTTGTACCATCGTCAATCATGAATGACACAAATGTATCAAATACCGTCCTGACCCGCCTGTCAGACGAATACGAAGACCTCACCCCCGAGGCGCAAAAGGCCGCGCGCTATGTGCTTGAAAACCCTCGGGATGTGGGGGTCTCGACCGTGCGCGAGATTGCCGAGGCCGCGCAGGTCAAACCCAACACCGTGGTGCGCATGGCGCGGCAAGTGGGATTCGAAGGCTACGACGATTTCCGCGAACCGTTCCGCGAAGCGATCCGGCGCGGGCAGGCCTCGTTTCCCGACCGCGCCCGCTGGTTGCAGGACATTCGCGCCCAGGGTGCGCTGGGCGGGCTTTACGCCGATATGGTCACGTCAGCCTTGCGCAATATCGAGGAAACATTCGCCGGTATCTCCGAAGAAGACCTGCGCACCGCCGCCGAGGCCATCTGGGGCGCGCGCCGGGTCTTTACGTTGGGGGTCGGGGTCAATAACTCCAACGCCCGCAATTTCACCTATCTCGCCTCGACCGGCATGGTGCAGTTCCACGCGATCCCGCGCGCTGGCTCAACGCCCATCGACGACATCGCCTGGGCGGACGAACGTGACGTGCTGATCGCCATCACCTGCGCCCCCTATCGACAAGAGGTGGTTTCGGCGGTCCAGGTCGCAAAAGAACAGGGGATGCGCGTGGTCGGCATCTCGGACTCCCTGGCTTCGCCCATCATCCGGGCGGCGGATTTCGGATTTGTGGTGGCTGCGGACACGCCACAATTCTTTCCCTCGTCGGTCTCGACCATCGCACTACTGGAAACGCTTCTTAGCTTCGTCATTGCCACGGCCTCACCCGAGATCGTGACCCGTGTCGAAAAGTTCCACCAGCGCCGCCATCAGCTCGGCATTTACCATGAGGAACCGTCATGAATGCACCTTTGACCCATTCACTGGACGCCCGTTACTACACCGACCCCGCGATCTATGAAAACGAGATGCGAGGGCTGCTTTCGCGCAGTTGGCAATATGCCCTGCACCTGTCGCAAATCCCCAATGTTGGCGACTATCAGGCCTTTACCATTGCCGACCAAAGCCTCTTTGCTATCCGCGGCCGGGACAAAGTTGTGCGCGTCTTTTACAATGTCTGCCAGCACCGCGCGCATGAAATGGTGACCGGCGCGGGCAACACCCGCGTAGTGGTCTGCCCCTATCACGCCTGGACCTATGAGCTGACCGGCGGCCTGCGCGCCGGGCCGAACATCAAATCGGTTCCGGGGTTCGACACCTCAGAGATTTGCCTGACCGAAGTGCGAAGCGAGGATTTTCACGGCTTCCTCTTTGTCAATCTCGACGACGACGCCGCACCCATGGACGACTGGTACCCCGGCGTGCGCGCAGAGATTGCCGACTACGTGCCACACATCCGTGATCTGGCGCCGCTCGAATGGGTCGAATGCCCCGAGAAATGCAACTGGAAGGTCTCGGTCGAAAACTACTCTGAATGCTACCACTGCCCGATGAACCACGCGACCTTTGCCGAAGGCGTCATCAAACCCGAGACCTATGACATCCAGCCCGACGCAGGCGGCGGCTACGTGCTGCGCCATGTCACCGAATGCCAGCCGCCCGAAAAGATGACCTATCCCATCGATCTCAGCGTGCCCCATGCGGGCGATTATCAAAGCTGGTTCCTGTGGCCGATGTTCTCGTTTCAATGCTATCCGGGCAATGTGCTCAACACCTACCACTGGCGCGCCGACAGCCACGACACCTGCACCGTCTGGCGCGGCTGGTTCACGGTGGATGGTGCCGAAGACCCGGTGATCCGCGGTCTCGCCGTGCAGGATCGCGAAACCACCGTCGCCGAGGACATCCGCCTCGTCGAAAGTGTTCAGCGCGGGCTGAAATCCAAAGGCTACAAACCGGGGCCGCTGGTGGTCGATCCCAACTGTGGCGTCAGCTCCGAGCATTCAATCAAGACCCTCCAGCAATGGATGCGCGAAGCGGTTGACTGACGCCATGAATACTGTTCGCTGGTCGCATTGGTTTTGTTCAGGAGTTTTTTATGACCACAGTAAAGATGTGCGACCGCGAACTTTGTATCGAGATGTATCGGGCCTATCGCGAAAAGGTGACGCACGAAGACAACCTCGTGCATCAACGGACCATCTGGTTCGTCACCCTGCAGGCTCTGCTCTTCACGGCCTTTGCCATCCTGTTGGGAGAGGCGATCAAGATCAAATTGCCGGTGCCCCGGGTGGCGCTCTACGACATCGACTTCAGCCAGAGCGAACTCGGGCATGTGTTTCTCATCATCGGCGGCGTCGGGATCGCGTCGTCACTGGCGACCTTCATGAGCATACTGGCGGCCTTTCGCGCGATCGACCGCACAACAGAGCGATGGAAAAACCTGCCGAAAACCAACGCCACGTTCCGCGAACATTTCAACCCGGACGATTGGCCACCCATTGTCGGGGCCACACCGGTACCGGGGCCGTACCGAAATGCCCCCTATGGCATGGGCAAGTTTGCCGGACTGGTCTTTCCGCTTCTGGTCGCCGGAGCCTGGGCGCTCATCCTGACGGAAATCTATTCGAAATCCTTAATACCGGCTTAAGAAAACGGGACTCTCCAAGTTGTACAACTTGGAGAAACCCCCTCAAAAATGTTGTACAACTTGGTCATTTTGACCCTTTGGGACAGGAAACGCGCAAATGTTAATGCCAAGTGAATGGCGCCCCGAACACAAGTTGTTCCCGCATCAGGTGGGCTTTACCTGCCCGCCGTTTGACTATGATGCCGCGCCTTCGGACTTCCTGCGCATGGCCCCCGAAAGCGTTGGCGTGCATGGCTGGATGTTGCATGCACCCGACTACAAGCACGGATTAGATCAACGAAAACAGAACTTTGGCATGTTGGACGACTTTGTGCACTGCATGTCCCGCAACGGTGTCGACGTGGCCGGGCAGGTGGGGTCGAACTGGGTGCATGCCAGTGGTCTCGGCGTCGAAGGCATCCGCGAGCACTGCGAAAAACTGTCGGAAAAACATGGGGTTAGGTTCCATATGGCCGGGTACGCCATGGTGGAATCCTTGCGCGAAATGGGCGTGGAAAAGGTGGCGCTGAACGCCGCCTACCACTGGCCCGCATGGTGGCAGGGCACGGTTGGTTTCCTGAAAGAGGCCGGGTTCGACGTGCTTTGGGCGGGCAATTTTCACGACCAGGGATGGTTCAAATCACAGGACGAAGTGAACAGCTATCGTTGGGTGTTCGACGGTGATCTTGCAATGAAATCATTCACTTACGTCGCCGAGCAAGCCCCGAATGCCGACGCCTACCTGATCAACGGCATGTGCAATTTCCGCTCAGGTCCCGGCGGGCAACCGCAACGCCCCGTGCATCTGACCCGCGAGCTCGAGGCCGCGCTGGGAAAACCGGTCATCGGCCACGACACCGCGCTTTATTGGCGTATTTTCAAGAGCTTGGGCCTTGGCCCCACCACCCCGCAAGGCCAGTTGTTGGAGAGCCTCAATGCATAAGATTGTCGCCCTCTGGGCCGTCCCCCGCTCCACCTCGACCGCCTTTGAGTGGATGATGCGCCAACGCGGCGACCTCGATTGCCTGCACGAACCTTTTGGCGAAGCCTGGTATCAGGGCGAGGACCCGATGTGGCATCGTTACGCGCCCGGAGAGGTCACAACGCCCGGCCTGACGCTCGACTCCGTGTGGGTGGATATTCAGGCCCGCGCCCAGAGCGGGCCGGTCTTCATCAAGGATTTTCCTCATTATATCAATCACAT
Organism: Shimia sediminis; assembly: GCF_003990645.1. Taxonomy (GTDB): domain Bacteria; phylum Pseudomonadota; class Alphaproteobacteria; order Rhodobacterales; family Rhodobacteraceae; genus Shimia; species Shimia sediminis. Next base: position 11,087 of record NZ_RYZK01000004.1, on the reverse strand, counting down.
GTGGACGCCTGAGTTCCTGTCGAACTTCACCCATGCCTTCCTGATCCGCGACCCGGCGCTGACAATCACGTCCATGTTTGCCAAGTGGCCGGACTTTCACGAAGGCGAGGTCGGCTTTCCGGAACAACGCGCCCTGTTCGACCTTCTCTGGGCGCTCAACGGCACACCACCCCCGGTGATCGACAGCGGTGATCTGCTGGAAAACCCCCATGACATGACGCAAGCGTTCTGCGACGCGGTCGGAATTCCCTTTATCCCACAGGCGCTTAGCTGGGAGCCCGGCGGCGATCCCTCGGCCCATAGCTGGTGGGACGGTGGGTCCTTTCACGCCAATCTGGCGCAATCCACCGGCCTCAAACCGCAGAAACGGAAATACGTAGACCTCGACAACACCCCGGATCGTGTCCGGCAGGTGCATCGCCGCATGAAACCGCACTATGATCACCTCTATGCGCACCGCATAACCTTGTAATCAAAGGGGGAATTCATGGCGGATCAGTACGAATTACACTATTGGCCCATCCCGTTTCGCGGCCATTTCATCCGCTATGTGCTGGCCCATGTCGGCGCGACGTGGACCGAGCCGGATTTCGCGGAGATGGCAACCTTCAAGGATTTGCCGGTGGCCGAGAAACCCTATGCCTTTTTTGCCCCTCCGGTGCTGCATGATCTGGAAAATGATAAATGGATCAGTCAGTTACCAGCGATCATGATGTATCTGGGCCGCAAACACGAACTGCTGTCGAACCCCGATCAGACCCTGCGGCTGATTTGTGACGGCTCGGACGTTCTGTTCGAAATCACCCGCGGCCACGGCGCGCAGATGTGGGACCGCGCCGGTTGGCAGGCTTTCCTGCCGCGGCTCGACACTTGGATGCAGTTGCACGAGCGTTTGGCAGTAGAAGCCGGTGTCACCGCCGCACAAGGTTACATGTTCAACGCCCCGCATCCGATGCTTGCCGATCTCACGCTTGCGGCACTTTGGCAAAACATGGTCGACCGCCTGCCGCCCCTGCGTGCCCGCCTGCATGAACACGCACCAACCGTCGAAGGATTGGCGGACCGCGTCGCCGCAAGCCCTGCGATTGCTGCCCTTTGCGACCAGTGGTCCGAAAGCGACTGGCGTTACTGCGCGGGGCAGATTGAACATTCTCTTCTTGAAATGCTGGAGTAAGGAAACCCCATGAGCCTGTTTGATGAAGACCTGTTTCTAAAGGGTCTGGAGCAACGAAAATCCACCCTGGGTGGCGACTACGTTGAAAAGAACCTCGCCGCCGCCGACGAGTTTACGCGACCCTTTCAAGAGGCGATGACCGCCTGGTGCTGGGGCTTCGGCTGGGGTGATGACGTGATCGATGCCAAGACGCGCTCGATGATGAACCTCGCCATGATCGGGGCGTTGGGCAAGATGCACGAATGGGAGATTCACTGCAAAGGCGCGCTGAACAATGGCGTCTCAAAAGAGGAAATTCGCGCCATTATCCATGTTGTCGGCATTTACTGCGGGGTGCCCCAATCTCTTGAATGCTTCCGTGTTGCGCGCAAGGTTCTCGAGGAACGCGGGCTGCTCTAGGCAAAAAAATATCGTCGTATTTGATTAGGAGGGTGCAGGGGACTGCGCCCTCTCTTTTTCTGGGGGACCCATGTCATGGGAATTCATGGTCTCAAGCAGTGCGCTTGCCGAACCCAGATCGAATCACAACGAGAATTTTGATACCCACTCGCCTGTTTTTTCCAGGATTCCTGCCGATTTTTGACGCATTGCTAAAAATTGTGGGAAATTGCGGGACGACGAGGAGAGGTCACTTGTTGCGCCAAATGTGGTCATTGTTTCCGGATGGAGCACAATATTTTGTGTTTCTGGTGGGTTAGATCACCACTAAACCTTGTTTTTCGGGTAAGAGCAGAACAAGATATTGTGTGATTTCCCAAAGATTTCTGTTGTTTCCCATCAATTCCCATGTCATACCTAATCTACACGATGAGGACGGGATCAAAGAGGGGCGCTAAAGACCCCGAAAGAACTCCCAAGTCAGGTTTCATACAGGCACCCGCTTTCATCGAACCAAGAGATCCGGCGCGCGGGCGAGCAGACATCCCCCCAGGTGGCGCGCGCAGCTGGACACCCCGCTAGACGGGACGAGGGCGGCGGATTGATCAGTGGCAGCAGATCAATCCGCCGTTTCCCGTCTAGGGGACCGAAACATGACACGGGGACAGGAAAGGGACCGGCAGGACAGTGGCACGCAGGTTCAGAGGCGAAAGCGACCACAAGGTCGATACGAAGGGCAGGGTGTCTATCCCGGCCTCGTTTCGTCGTGTGATCGAAGCCTGTGACCCGGACTGGACCGAAGGTCTCCCGCCCCGATTGATCCTTGTCTATGGCGGGATCACCCGTGATTACATCGAAGGCTTTACCATCGAGGCGATGGACGAGGTCGACGACAAGATTTCCAAATACCCCCGCGGCTCGGCCAAGCGTAAGGCGATGGAACGCCTTTATTCGGCGCAATCGGTTGAGATCGTTGTGGATGACACGGGCCGCATTGTTCTCCCGGCCAAGCTGCGCGAAAAGATCGGGCTTGATGCCATGGCCCGTTTCGTGGCGTCGGGCGACACATTTGAGATCTGGCAGCCCGAGGCATATGACGACTCGATTGCTGCATTGGACGAAGACGGGTTTGACCCCGATCTCGATCCATCGGTTTATCTCGATGGAGATCTAGGCTGATATGGCCGAGGACCAAGCACATATCCCGGTGCTTATCGACGCAATCCTGAAACAATGTGCGCCCATCCAGGGCGTTTGGCTGGACGGCACGTTTGGGGCGGGTGGGTACACCCGCGCGCTGTTAGAGGCCGGAGCCGACAAGGTGATCGGGGTGGATCGTGATCCGCTGGCCTTTGAAATGGCCGCGGATTGGGTGGGCACCTATGGTCGCCGCATCGAAATGGTGCAGGGCGTGTTCTCGCGTCTCGACGAATACGCCAGTGACCTTGACGGTGTGGTGCTGGACCTGGGCGTGAGCTCGATGCAGCTGGATTTGGCTGAGCGCGGGTTTTCCTTTCTGCGGGACGGGCCGCTCGACATGCGCATGTCGCAGGACGGAATGACCGCCGAAGACATTGTCAATCAGGCGACCGAAGAAGAGCTGGCCGATATTCTGTTCCACTACGGAGAAGAGCGTGCCAGCCGTCGGATTGCCCGTGCAATTGTGCGTAACCGTGCAGAAAGTCGCATCACCTCTACATTGCAACTGGCTGAAATTGTTGAAGGATGCCTGCCGCGGCCGAAGCCCGGGCAATCCCATCCGGCAACCCGCAGTTTTCAGGGTTTGCGTATCGCGGTGAACGACGAATATGGCGAGTTGTTTCGCGGCATGATGGCAGCAGAACGGGCGCTGAAACCCGGTGGGTTGCTGGCGGTTGTCACATTTCACTCTATCGAAGACCGCATGGTCAAACGCTTTATGCAGGCGCGCGCGGGACGTACCGGAAACGCCAATCGATATGCGCCCGACGTCGAAAAGGAACAGCCCGCGTTTGAGCTGATCACCCGCAAGGCGGTTGGGCCGGACGAAGACGAGCTTGCGATCAATCCACGGTCACGTTCAGCCAAGTTGCGCGTGGCGCGCCGCACCGGGGCGCCCGCAGGGGCCGTGGGTGAAAAACAATTGGGAATGCCGACACTTGGAGGGCGTCGCTGATGCGGAGCATGATGTTTCTTCTGACCGTTCTGGCGGTGATTGGCCTGGCCGTCTGGGCCTATCGCGAGAATTACCGGACGCAAGATGTGATCAGTCAAAGTGAGCAGATCCAGCGGGAAATCGGCGAGGCGCGATCTCGGCTTGCGGTTTTGCGCGCCGAATGGGCCTATCTCAACCGCCCGGACCGGTTGCGCGACTTGGCAGAGCTGAACTTTGAACGCCTGCAGCTTTTGCAGCTGCGCCCGGATCAATTCGGCAAAGTGGATCAGGTCAGCTATCCTCCGGCCCAAAAGATCGACTTTGACGGCATCGTCGATGTGTCCTCGCAGCCTGACGGGGAGAGTTTCCCATGATCCGTGCCCCCTTGCGCCCATTGGCCCGTATCCTGCGCGCCCGCGACACCGGCGAAAATCCGGATGCAATTGAACGTGAGAATATCCGCCTGCGCCATGAAGAGATGCGCGACAAGGCAAGGTATCGTGCCGAGGGCCGGCTGCTGGTTCTGTCGGTGGCCTTTCTGGCTGGTTTCATCACGGTGGGCACCCGCATGGGTGCTCTGGCCTTTTCCGAAGCACAAGAGCCCCGCGCCAGCGCGGCGGGGTCACGCATCGTGGCGCAGCGTGCCGATATCGTTGACCGCAAGGGGCGCATTCTGGCGACCAACCTGGAAACGCATTCGCTGTATGCCCAACCGCAGCACATGATCGACAAGGAACGCGTCGCCAAAGAACTGGTGAGCATCTTTCCCGACCTGGAAGAAGACCGGTTGATCAAGGATTTCACCGGCAAGCGCAAGTTCCTGTGGATCAAGAAGAAGATCAGCCCTGAACAGAAACAGGCGGTGCATGACATCGGGGATCCGGGGCTTTTGTTTGGCCCACGCGAGATGCGCCTTTATCCCAACGGCAAACTGGCAGCGCACGTTCTGGGCGGCGCCAGCTTTGGCAAGGAAGACGTGCGCGCGGCCGAGTTGATTGGTGTGGCAGGTGTTGAGAAATACTTTGACGATGCCCTGCGCGACCCGGCCAATGGTGGCAAGGCGCTGACGCTGTCGATTGACCTTACTGTTCAGGCTGCGGCTGAGCGCGTGCTTTATGGCGGCATGAAGCTGATGAACGCCAAGGGCGCGACTTCGGTGTTGATGGATGTCCATACGGGCGAGGTGATCTCGCTGGTGTCGCTGCCCGATTTTGACCCCAACGACCGACCCCGCCCACCGACCGAAGGCAACCCGTCGGACAGCCCGCTGTTCAACCGCGCGGTCCAGGGTCTGTACGAGCTAGGGTCGACGTTCAAGATTTTCACCGCCGCGCAGGCCATGGATCTGGGGCTGGCCCATGCCACCACCAAGATCAAGACCGCCGGTCCGCTGCGGTGGGGCAAGTTCAAGATCCGCGATTTCCGCAACTACGGCTCCGAGCTGACACTGACCAAGGTGATCGTGAAGTCGTCGAACATCGGAACCGCGCGTTTGGCCCAGGTGATCGGTGCCGAACGGCAACAGGGTTTCCTGCGTGATCTGGGTTTCTTTGATCCAACCCCGGTTGAGCTGGTCGAGGCCAGAGGGGCCGAGCCGCTTTTGCCAAAGAATTGGTCCGAGCTTTCGACCATGACGATTTCTTATGGTCACGGATTGTCCTCCAGCCCCTTGCATCTGGCGGCGGGCTACGCGGCCATTGCCAATGGTGGCAAACGCGTCGTGCCAACCTTGTTGCGGCGCGATACCCCGCAGGATGGTGCCCGCGTCATGTCCGAAGCTTCGGCGCGCGAGGCCCGCGCTATGCTGCGCAAGGTGGTGACCGAGGGCACAGCGTCCTTCGGCGAGGTTCCGGGCTATGCGGTGGGTGGCAAGACCGGCACCGCCGACAAACCCAAGGAACGCGGCGGCGGCTATTACGAGGACAAGGTCATCGCCACCTTTGCTTCGATGTTCCCGGCGCATAATCCGAAATACGTGCTGATCGTCACGCTGGACGAACCGGTGGAAACGTCCGGCCCCGAACCGCGTCGCACCGCCGGTTGGACCGCTGTCCCCGTGGCTGCCGAAATGATCGGACGTGTTGCCCCGCTTTTGGGCATGCGACCCGAAGTTGAACCCGGCACGTTGGCTGGTATAACCCTGACATCGAATTAAGCCGAACAAAGGCAGAGGCAGATGGCAGCGACGGCACGACCTTTAAACGACCTGGGGCTGACCGCTGCCCAGGGGCGCAATCCCACCATTACCGGCCTCGCCGTGGACAGCCGCGCGGTCAAGGACGGGTTCCTGTTCGCCGCCCTTCCGGGCACGCGGGTGCATGGGGGCGCGTTCATCCAATACGCCCTGCGCATGGGGGCGTCAGCGATCCTGACCGATGCCGAAGGCGCAAGAATTGCCGAAGCCGAACTGGCCGCGTCAGATGCGGCTCTGATCATTGCAGAAGACCCGCGCCAGGCGCTTGCCTATACGGCGGCCCTTTGGTTTGGCGAGCAGCCGGGCATCATGGCTGCGGTGACCGGCACCAACGGCAAAACCTCGGTCGCCACCTTCCTGCGCATGATCTGGCAAGAGCTGGGTCTCGAGGCGGTGAACCTTGGCACAACCGGTGTCGAAGGTGACTTTCAGGCCCCGCTCCAGCACACCACACCCGAGCCGATCACACTGCATCGCACCCTTGCCGCTGCCTGCGAGGCCGGGGTAGAGTTCGCGGCGATGGAGGCGTCATCGCACGGCTTGGAACAGCGCCGGCTTGATGGGGTGCAACTGCGCGCCGCCGGGTTCACCAATTTCACCCAGGACCACCTCGACTATCACGAGACATTTGACGACTACTTTGCCGCCAAGGCAGGTCTTTTTGCACGTGTCCTGCCGGAAGAGGGCGCAGCCGTGATCAACATCGACGACGCGCGCGGCGTGGATATGGCCGCGATTGCCAGGGCGCGCGGTCAGGACCTGATCTCCGTTGGCCGCGATGGCGCCGATCTGAACCTCGACGCGCAACGGTTCGATGCCACGGGGCAGGACATTCGCTTTGGTTTTCGTGGCAAAGCCTACATGGCGCGGCTCAACCTGATTGGCGGGTTTCAGGCGGAAAACGTGTTGCTGGCCAGTGGGTTGGCAATCGCTTGCGGTGCCGATCCGGAACGCGTGTTCGAAGTGCTGGGCGAGCTGAAAACCGTGCGGGGTCGGATGCAACTGGCGGCCACGCGTGAAAATGGCGCGGCGGTGTTTGTTGATTATGCTCACACACCGGACGCGGTCAAAACCGCCCTGCAGGCGATGCGCCCTCACGTGATGGGGCGCCTGATTGCCGTTGTGGGCGCAGGCGGTGACCGGGACGCGGGCAAACGGCCCTTGATGGGGCAAGCGGCGGCGCAGAATGCGGATGTGGTCTTTGTCACCGACGACAATCCCCGCAGCGAAGATCCTGCCAGCATTCGAAAAATGGTGATCGAGGGCGCGCCGGAGGCCACCGAAGTGGGCGATCGCGCCGAGGCCATCCTGCGCGCTGTGGACGCCTTGCAGCCGGGGGACGCCCTGTTGATTGCGGGGAAAGGCCACGAAAGCGGGCAGATCATCGGCGACGACGTACTGCCTTTTGACGATGCAGAGCAGGCCAGTGTGGCCGTTGCCGCGCTGGATGGAGGGATCGCATGAGCCTTTGGACCGCGACCGAGGCCGCCACCGCGACCGGAGGGCAGGCCGTCGGAGACTGGGCCGTCAACGGCGTGTCCATCGACACCCGGACGATTGAGCCGGGCGATTTGTTCGTGGCGTTGAAAGCGGCGCGTGATGGCCATGATTTCGTGGCGCAGGCCCTGGAAAAAGGGGCCTCTGCAGCCTTGGTGACGCATGTGCCTGACGGCGTGGCCTCCGACGCGCCCTTGTTGATCGTCGACGATGTTCTGGAGGGGCTGGAGCGGCTTGGCAAAGCCGCGCGGGCCCGCACCAATGCCCGAGTTGTGGCGGTCACTGGCTCGGTCGGCAAGACCTCGACCAAGGAGATGCTGCGCGCCATTCTGTCGGGGCAGGGCAAGACCCACGCCAGCGTGGCCAGCTACAACAATCACTGGGGTGTGCCATTGACCTTGGCACGGATGCCGGCGGATACCGATTACGCCGTGATCGAGATCGGCATGAACCACCCCGGAGAGATTTCACCCCTGGCGAAACTGGCACGGCCGCATGTGGCGATGATCACCACCGTGGCGGCTGTGCATCTGGAAGCATTTGAAAACGTTGAGGGAATTGCGCGCGAGAAAGCCGCGATCATGGATGGGCTGGAGCCCGGTGGCACCGCCGTTCTGCCCAGCGATATCGACACCACCGCGATCCTTGTGGGCACGGCAAACGCTGTCGGTGCCGAAGTCATTGCCTTTGGTGAAACCGCCAGGGATTGGGTGCTGGATCAGGTGACCCTGAAGGGGGACACAACAATTGCCAAAGCCTCGGCCAAGGGAGAGGCCTTGGTGTTCAAAATCAACTCGGCCGGCCGTCACTTTGCCATGAACGGTCTCGGTGCGCTGGCCGCGGCCCAGGCGTTGGGCGCGGACCTGGCGATTGCCGCTGCGGACCTTGGGCGCTGGGTGCCCTTTACGGGCCGGGGCGCGCGCGAGGTGATCTATCTCGATCCTGTCGAGACGGACCAGACACTCGACCTGATCGACGATGCCTACAACGCCAACCCGACCTCGCTGGGGGCCGCGCTGGAGGTGTTGGCAGCTGCTGAGATCAAGGATGGCTTAGGGCGTATCGGCAAGGGGCGCCGGATCGCCTTTGTCGGAGACATGAAGGAACTGGGGCCCGCGGAAACCGCCATGCACGCAGAGATGGCCGATCACCCGGCCATGGCGTCCATTGACGTTGTGCACTGTGTGGGCCCGCTGATGCGCCATCTGCACGCGGCCTTGCCGCTGAACAAGCGCGGGCAATGGGCTGAGACCAGTGAAGAAATGGCCAAAAACATCAGGAATCTGGTGGATTCCGGCGATTCTGTGCTGGCCAAGGGCTCATTGTCGATGGGATTGGCCAAGGTGGTTGACGCGATCCGCAAACTGGGTCATCCCGCCCCGCAATCAAATGACGAGGACGCATAATGCTCTATTGGCTCACCGCTCTGTCGGATGGCGGCGACTTTTTCAACCTGTTCCGCTACATCACCTTTCGTGCGGGCGGGGCGTTTCTGACGGCATTGCTGTTCGGCTTTGTGTTCGGGCGGCCGCTGATCAACGTGTTGCGCAAGCGGCAGGGCAAGGGCCAGCCGATCCGCGAGGACGGCCCGGAGGGGCATTTCGAGAAGGCCGGAACCCCCACGATGGGCGGCCTCTTGATCGTTGGCGCGCTGGTCACGTCGACGCTTTTGTGGGCGCGATTGGACAACGGATTCGTGTGGCTGGTGCTGTTCGTGACACTGACCTACGGGCTGATCGGATTTGCCGATGACTATGCAAAAGTCAGTAAGCAAAACACCGATGGTGTATCCGGTAAGATGCGGTTATTGCTGGGTTTTATCATTGCAGGCATCGCCGCGTGGTGGGGCACCTCGTTGCAGCCCGAAGCCATGCAACTGCGCCTTGCACTGCCGTTTTTCAAGGACGTTTTGTGGAACCTCGGGTTCTTCTTTGTGCCCTTTGCGATGATCGTCATCGTGGGTGCTGCGAACGCCGTGAACCTGACCGACGGGCTGGACGGATTGGCCATCATGCCAGTGATGATCGCGGCGGGCACTTTGGGCATCATTGCCTATGCAGTGGGGCGGGTGGATTTCACCCAGTACCTGGATTTGCATTATGTGCCCGGAACCGGCGAAATCCTTATTTTTACAGCAGGAATCGCGGGTGGGGGCCTTGGGTTCCTGTGGTATAACGCGCCGCCTGCGGCTGTGTTCATGGGCGACACGGGATCGCTGGCCCTCGGGGGTGCCCTGGGCGCCATCGCAGTGGCCACGAAACACGAGTTAGTGCTTGGAATCGTTGGAGGATTGTTCGTTCTCGAGGCGCTTTCGGTGATCATTCAGGTGCTCTATTTCAAACGCACCGGTAAGCGGGTTTTCCTGATGGCGCCGATCCACCACCACTATGAGAAAAAGGGGTGGAGTGAGCCGCAGATCGTGATCCGTTTCTGGATCATTTCCCTGATCCTCGCCATGATCGGTCTGGCCACGCTAAAAATCCGATAAGCGCCAAACTGACCATTTTGTACATCTTTTTTCGGGGAGACTCTCCAAGTTGTACAACATGGAGAGGCAACCCTTTGGCAAGATTTTCGTGAACTGCACGGGGTAACGTCGCGGTGCGGTAAGGCGATTTAAAGGGAGGTTAAGGGTTTCCTGAAGTACACATTGCCACCCGAGACCGCCGCCAGTGGCTCCAGCCCCAGCCAGACATACTCGGTTAACAGCGCGCCGGTGCTGCCGTCATACTCGGCAATCCGGTAGCCGCTGGGCTCGACTATTATTAACCTTGTTTTTGGGCCATCATTCAGAAAGAAGTTTCTCCAGTTCCTTTGCACCAAGCAGCCGCGATAGCTCTATTGGAGTTTGACCGTCGTCATTTTTTAATGCCGTTTTCGCACCCGCTTCAAGCAGGATTATTGTCGCCTCGAGATGCCCCTGCTCTACTGCGCTATGCAGAGGGGTGTAGCCGTGCTCACCTTTTTGATTAACATTCGCGCCAGCTTGAAGCAGAATTACAATCTCATCGACAATTCCTCGCGTCGCCGCAACATTTATTGGAAAATCTCCAAAATGGGTCCGAGAGTAGATGTTTGTTGGCCCTGTTTCGGGCCACTCTGGAATTTTGGAATACTCTTCAAGCACTTCTTGCAGTGTTTTCGTCATCTTCAAAAACCCTCATTAGTCCAGTGGGCAAATACCACACTCATCCAGCAGCGGCTGCTTTTTGTTATTTGCACGAGTTTTCCAACCCCGGCTTTCTATCTGGTGGCCTTGATCTGGCCCTCCATGCCATCTCTCACTAAATTGATCCCGCAACTCGTAGCATTTTTTTGCATGGTGGTACTCGTTCAGCAAGTCAGTGCACCTGTCACCCGTTGGGGGTGGAGGGTTGGAACAATGAGTTTTGTACGCCTTGCGCTCTTGGGCCTTTGCAGCTTTTGGTGAAAGACCATCGCTTGCTTCATTCGGTGTGATCGCAACAGAGATTCCGATTGCTATCGCGAACCCCGTTCCAGCTCCAGCAAACGCTCCTGATCCAGAACTGCCACCAATAATACCGTAAAGAATTGGCACGACCCAAGCGAGTTCCCCCCGCGGATCTACGGTAAGCGGTGCGCCGCCCCCACACTTACGACATGACGCCTGATCTGCGATTCAGGGGCTTCTTTGGTTTGAGGGGAGTTTCTGTATGGGAGCTACAAGCGAGTTTCTGGCAAATGCGCCG
>NZ_RYZK01000039.1 GCF_003990645.1 Shimia sediminis | reverse complement strand
GCGGCTCGTGCAGACTTATTCTATCATACCCTAGTGTAAAAATGCCTTCAAATCTAGCAGATCCCGTTGCCTTCGCAAAGGATTTTTTGGCTGGCGGTGTTTCCGCAGCCATCTCAAAAACAGCCGTAGCACCCATTGAAAGAGTGAAATTGCTCCTCCAAGTCCAACATGTCTCCAAACAAATCACAGAGGATCAGAGATACAAGGGTATGATAGATTGCTTTGTTCGTATCCCAAAAGAACAGGGTGTTTTGGCATACTGGCGTGGTAACTTCGCCAACGTAATCAGATACTTCCCAACTCAAGCCCTTAACTTCGCTTTCAAAGACAAATATAAGCAGCTATTTTTACATAATGTAGACAAACACACGCAGTTCTGGAGATATTTTATGGGTAATTTGGCTTCTGGTGGTGCTGCTGGAGCCACCTCCCTCTGCTTTGTCTACCCACTTGACTTTGCCAGAACCAGATTGGCCGCCGATACTGGTAAAGCTGCAGGTGAACGTGAATTTAGTGGTTTGGGTAATTGTTTAACTAAAATCTTCAAAAGTGACGGTCTCATTGGTTTGTACCGTGGTTTCGGTGTATCCGTACAAGGTATCATTATCTATCGTGCAGCATTCTTTGGTTTCTATGACACAGCCAAAGGTATCCTTCCTGACCCTAAGAACACTCCCATCATTATTTCCTGGGCCATTGCACAGACTGTAACCACAATTGCCGGTATTATCTCATATCCCTTTGATACAGTCCGTAGGCGTATGATGATGCAGTCTGGTCGTAAGAAGGCTGACATTTTGTACAAAAGTACAGCTCACTGCTGGGCAACCATAGCAAAGACCGAAGGTGGTGCAGCGTTCTTCAAGGGTGCTTTCTCAAACGTACTCCGTGGTACAGGAGGTGCCATCGTATTAGTATTGTACGATGAAATTAAAAATCTGATCTAAAGAAAGCTGCCGTTTAGTTCACACTATCGAAAAAAATTCCTGTTCGTTTGATCGATTTTACGGTCAAAATTAGTTAAATTTTTT
>NZ_RYZK01000038.1 GCF_003990645.1 Shimia sediminis | reverse complement strand
ATTGCCCTGATCCAGCTGTACCGCCTCGGCGGACCAGCCCTGGGCCGCCATCGCCGCCACGGTGTCCTGCAACCGATCCGCCCCACGGGCGGCACAGACCACATGGGCGCCTGCCTCGGCCAGCGCCACGGCGCAACCCTGACCGATGCCGGACGAGGCGCCTGTCACCAGGGCGGTCTTGCCGGTGAGGGACAGAGAGGGGGTGCGGGGCAGGTCAGTCATCAGCTCATTCCATCAGCAGGGGTACTGGCCCCATGTTGCGGGCCTTGTTGAATTCTCGCAGGCGGGCAAAGCCTCGCGCACGGACGAGGCTTCAAAGTCATACATCGCGGCCCGAAGTGGGGCGATCAGAGCCTTATGGGCGGTGTGTCTGTCCATGTTTCATCTTGGTCAAAATACTTCGGGGAGCGCGAGGGGAGACCCCTCGCACCCGAACTCATCTTACTCGGCAGCATCGCGGTAGGGTGCGGCCTCACCATAGGGCACGTTGATACCGCCATAGCGGCGTACACGGACGTTGCATTGTTCCGCGTGACCGACGAACCCCTCAAGTATGCACAACCGAGAGCCGTATTCGCCGATCAGGGTTGCAGCCTCGTCGGTCAGAACCTTCTGATAGCTGTGGGTTTTCAGGTACTTGCCGACCCAGAGGCCGCCGGTATAGCGACCGGCCTTTTTGGTGGGCAGGGTATGGTTGGTGCCGATGACCTTGTCGCCATTGCTGACGTTGGTGCGCGGCCCGAGGAACAACGCGCCATAGCAGGTCATATTGTCGAGGAACCAGTCGTCACGGTCGGTCATCACCTGCACGTGCTCGGAGGCGATGTCGTCCGCGACCTTAAGCATTTCGTCATAGGTATCGCAGAGAATAACCTCGCCATATTCCTCCCAGCTGACGCGGGCAGTGCCGGCGGTGGGCAGGATGTCGAGAATGCGGTCGACTTCGGACAGGGTTTCCTCGGCCAGTTTACGGGAGTTCGTAACCAGCACAGCTGGGGAGTTGTAGCCATGCTCGGCCTGGCCGAGGAGGTCTGTGGCGCATATTTCAGCGTCAACTGTTTCGTCCGCAATGACCATGGTTTCGGTCGGTCCGGCAAAGAGGTC
>NZ_RYZK01000037.1 GCF_003990645.1 Shimia sediminis | reverse complement strand
GAAAAACACATCCTTTAATTAAAATTATTAACGACTCATTAATTGATCTACCTTCACCGTCAAATATTTCAGCTTGGTGAAACTTTGGTTCAATTTTAGGAATATGCTTATCTATTCAAATCATTACAGGATTATTTCTAGCAATACATTATACTGCTAGAATTGATCTGGCCTTTTCAAGTATTATTCATATTTGCCGAGATGTTAACTATGGGTGATTTTTACGAACACTTCATGCAAACGGAGCATCAATATTTTTCATCGCTTTATATTGTCACGCAGGTCGAGGAATATATTATGGATCTTATACTCTGCATATAACATGATCTATTGGAGTAATTATTATATTTGCTTTAATAGCCACTGCATTTTTAGGTTATGTTTTACCTTGAGGTCAAATATCCTTTTGAGGAGCAACAGTTATTACTAATTTATTATCTGCTATCCCATATTTAGGGACTGATATTGTACAATGATTGTGAGGAGGATTTGCAGTAGACAATGCTACTTTAACTCGATTTTTTACTTTACACTTCATTCTACCATTTATTGTATTTGCTTTAATTATTATCCATCTATTATTTCTACACCAAACAGGGTCCAATAATCCATTAGGATTAAACAGAAATGTAGATAAAATTCCTTTCCACCCATATTTCTCATTTAAAGATTTAGTAGGCTTTATTTTAACTGGATTTGTTTTAACAATAATTACATTAGCAAATCCTTATTTACTAGGTGACCCTGAAAATTTTACTCCAGCCAACCCTTTAGTAACTCCAGTCCATATTCAACCAGAATGGTATTTTTTATTTGCTTACGCAATTCTGCGATCGATCCCAAATAAATTAGGAGGGGTGTTAGCTTTAGTGTTATCAATTGCTATCTTGTTAATTTTACCATTTACTAATAAAAAAAAAATATTGTCAAATCAATTTTACCCTTTAAATAAATTAATATTCTGAACATTTTTAGCAAATGCCCTGCTTCTAACTTGGATTGGGGCTCGCCCTGTAGAAGACCCTTATATTCTAGCTGGCCAAGTATTAACAGTAACTTACTTTTTATACTTTATAATAAACCCTTTAATTGCAAATTTATGAGATCT
>NZ_RYZK01000036.1 GCF_003990645.1 Shimia sediminis | reverse complement strand
CTGCCTATACAACAAATTTGCCAAGTTGCCGAAGAAGAATAATCGTAATAACAAATAAATAAAGTTTAAACAAAAATTTCAGTCAGCAGCAATAACTTATTACTACAGCCCCTTAAATATTATTATTTTTATTAAAAGGGGGTTGTAAAAAGTTGAAAACATTAGTCATCCCCTTTTACCATTCGTAACTACCAATATTGGCAGCATAACTGACATGGGCGACGGCGGGAGCAGAAGAATAGGCAACCCCTAATAGTGGTCCAGGGGCGGCGTGGACAGCTGGGGCTGCATAAGCTACTGGGGTTGCAGCAGCGGCATATTTAACACCCGGGTTCGATACGCGCACGTCAGCCTTGCTCACACTAGAGAAGGGGGTGTCTATGGTCTTCGTGTAGGTCGATACTTGTCCCAAATTACCGAAACTACGGTGGATGTTGCTGGACTGGGAGGTTATAGCCCCGGTCGCGTATTGGGCTCCTGCAGTGTAGGCGAAGGGTGTTGGGTGGGCTGCGTAAGCTACTGGCGCAGAGTGTGTTGCATAAGCTACTGGCGCAGAGTGTGTTGCATAAGCTACTGGCGCAGGATGGGTTGCATAAGCGACCGGTGCAGAATGGGCTGCATACGCAACAGGTGTTGGATGGGCTGCATATGCAACAGGTGTTGGATGGGCTGCATAGGCGACTGCAGGAGATGGCGGGGGACCGTAAACAGCAGCTGGTTGTACAGCAGCTACGTGGAGTCCAGGGTTCGATATGCGTACGTCTGCTTTGCTGACACTAGAGAAGGGGGTGTCGATGGTTTTTGAATAGGTGGAGACCTGACCTAGGTTACCGTAACTGCGGTGGATGTTGCTCGACTGTGATGTGATGGCTTGGGTGTTGAAGGGGATGTTGTAGGAGACCAGGGGGGATGAGTAGGTTATGTGGGACAAAGGGGCGGCTGATACCGTTGGACCTGGGGCGTAGGTGGCTGGGGCGCCGGCGTGGGCGATGGCCAAGGAGGCACAAAGGATGAAAACCCTGAAAGACATGATTGGTTGGTTGGTTGTGTGTGTATTGTTGTGAACCCACAGCAGCAATCGAAGCAATTGTTTTGACTGTCCCTGGGGCGTAGGTGGCTGGGGCGG
>NZ_RYZK01000035.1 GCF_003990645.1 Shimia sediminis | reverse complement strand
GTGGCTGTAAGGGGTTCTTGTCCGTGAATATGTACCGCTTGTTGAACAGGGGCGGCCCCGCTCATTGTAAGTCCTTGGGGTGGATTGCGCATATTTGCGGTGTATTTATAGTTTGTGGAACGATTACTTCCTGCAACAACCCCTTGTGTGGCAAGAGGACGACCTCGCATAGCTCCGGCTTGATTTGGTGGCCTTGGTGCGGCTCTGTAGGAGTTTTGTAATCCTGCAGCATAGGCGTTGGTTCCAGTTTGTGCACCTGGACGTACCTGAGGTTGAGCAGGCCATCTTGGTGTTGTACGAATCTGTGTCATCTGAGATGCTGCATAATAGCGTTGTGGTGGTTGTGGCATTGTTGGTACAAAATAGCCGCTGGTGCCGCTTGGTTGGATGAACTGGTTCATCTGGTGCATACGCATGTTGGCCATACGTTGCATATATTGCGATGTTAAATGGGCTTTTCTGTCTTCTTTACGCTGAGCTAGAGCTACATAAAGTGGTTTGGAGCCCACTATACGGCCATTCATTTCAGTGACAGCTTTGGTTGCTTCTTCAGGAGATGAGAAGCAGACAAATCCAAATCCTTTACTACGTCCATCTTCCAACATGACTTTAGCTGATGTAATTGTTCCAAATGGCGAGAATTCCTTTCTGAGGCGTTCATCGTCAATGGTGTCGTCCAAATTTTTTACATACAGATTGACTCCTTGATAGCGATTCATACGTTCCATTTTTAGTTGTTCAAAGCGACGTTTTAATTCTTGTTGACGTTCTGCTTTCTTTTGAGCCCGGCCAACATACATAGATTTACCTTCAACAATTTCTTTTCCATTAAGTTCTTCAACAGCAGCTTCTGCAGAATCAGGATCATCAAATGCAACAAAACCGAAACCGCGAGATTTGCCATCGTCAGTTCTCATAATTTTCAAGCTGGTGATATGACCAAACTTCTCAAATAATGTTCTAAGTTGATCTTCCGTCATGTCTTCACCAAAGTTTTTAACATAAACATTAGTGAAGAGTTTAGCTTTTTCGCCTAATTCCTTTTCACGTTCCTTACGTGGAATAAATCTGCCAACATAGACTTTCGTTCCATTTAACAACATACCATTTACTTTCTCTATGGATTTGTT
>NZ_RYZK01000034.1 GCF_003990645.1 Shimia sediminis | reverse complement strand
TGAACCGCCCCGGGTTTACCGGAGAGTTTCTGGTTCAATAGTTATGCCGCTTTCTCAACGGCGCTCAAGTCTGCTAAGAATGCCTCCTCTTTCTCTCGTGGCGTGACGTATCCGATGGCACTGTGCAGGCGTTCGGTGTTGTACCAATCGACCCATTTCAGGGTTTCCCATTCGACCTGGCCGACGGACTTCCAAGGGCCGAGGAAGTTGATGACCTCGGTCTTGAACAGACCAATGATGCTTTCGGCCAGGGCGTTGTCATAAGAATCCCCGACGCTGCCGACCGAGGTGTCGATGCCGGCTTCGGCCAGCCGCTCGGTGTACTTGATCGACAGGTATTGGCTGCCGCGATCGCTGTGATGGATCAACTTGTCCGCCTCGGACGGCGCCCGCTGGCAGATGGCCTGGTTTAGGGCGTCCAGCACGAAACCTGTCGTCATCGAGGTGGAGACGCGCCAGCCGACGATCTTGCGAGCGAAGACGTCGATGACGAAAGCGACGTAGACTGTCCCCTGCCAGCTTGAGACATAGGTGAAATCGGACACCCAGAGCTGGTTCGGCATCTGAGCTACGAAGGCCCGGTTTACTTTGTCGTCCGGGCATGGCTGGGCCGCATCGGGATTGGTCGTGATCACCTTCTTGCCGCGTACAACACCCTGTATTTGCATGGCTCGCATCAGCCGTTCCACCGTGCAGCGGGCGATGTCGCGCCCCTCACGGCGCAGAACATGCCAGACCTTGCGGGCACCGTAGCGGCCGCGGCTGGCCTCAAAAACGCGCTTGATCGCCGTTTCGTCCGTCCGGTCACGCTTTGCCCGAGCAGAGGCCAGTTCAGGGTCACGTTCAACGGCCTTGTGTGCATAAAAGGTCGATGGTGCGATCCCCAGAACCCGGCAGATCGGCCCGACACCGAAGACCTCTCTGTGCCTTTCGATAAAAGCGATCATCGCTTGAACGGGCGGTCGAGCTCCGCCGCTGCGAAATATGCGCTGGCCTTCTTCAGGATCTCATTGGCGGTTCGAAGCTCACGGTTCTCCCGCTCCAACTCCTTGATCCGATCCTTCTCGGCGCTCGTCAGGCCCGCACGTTGACCGGCATCCCGTTCCGCCTGTTGGCACCAGACCCGCAGGCTGTCCGGCGAGCAGCCAAGCTTTGGCGCAATCGCACGATACGCAGCGCTGTCGCTGGTGTAAGCCGCGCGGTTCTCTTGAAACAGCCGAACACCGCGGTCGCGAAGTTCAGCCGGATAGGCGGGGGTGAATCGTCTCTTCGTCATAGGGCTCATCCTTTGAGTGTTTTACTCTCCGGTAAACCCGGGGCG
>NZ_RYZK01000033.1 GCF_003990645.1 Shimia sediminis | reverse complement strand
GTTAGCGTTAGCAGTCCCTTTATTTCATTCGAACGAGTAAAAAAACACACTATCAGCCATGTGTGACGATGATGTTGCTGCGTTGGTCGTAGACAATGGATCCGGTATGTGCAAAGCCGGTTTCGCTGGAGACGATGCCCCAAGGGCCGTCTTCCCCTCGATCGTAGGTCGCCCCAGGCATCAGGGTGTGATGGTCGGTATGGGTCAAAAAGACTCGTACGTAGGTGATGAAGCCCAGAGCAAAAGAGGTATCCTCACCCTGAAATATCCCATTGAACACGGTATCATTACCAACTGGGATGACATGGAAAAGATCTGGCATCACACCTTCTACAACGAATTGCGTGTTGCACCTGAGGAACACCCCGTCCTCTTGACCGAAGCTCCTCTTAACCCCAAGGCCAATCGTGAAAAGATGACCCAAATCATGTTCGAAACCTTCAACACCCCAGCCATGTACGTCGCCATCCAGGCCGTACTTTCCCTTTACGCTTCCGGTCGTACCACCGGTATCGTCTTGGACTCTGGAGATGGTGTATCCCACACAGTACCCATCTATGAAGGTTACGCTTTACCCCATGCCATCCTCCGTTTGGACTTGGCTGGTCGTGACTTGACCGATTACTTGATGAAAATCTTGACCGAAAGAGGTTACTCGTTCACAACCACCGCTGAAAGAGAAATCGTTAGGGACATCAAGGAAAAACTTTGCTATGTTGCTTTGGACTTCGAACAAGAAATGGCCACCGCCGCTGCATCCACATCTCTGGAGAAGAGCTACGAATTGCCTGATGGACAGGTCATTACCATTGGTAACGAAAGGTTCCGTTGTCCTGAAGCTCTCTTCCAACCTTCCTTCTTGGGTATGGAATCTTGCGGTATCCACGAAACCGTCTACAACTCCATCATGAAGTGCGACGTTGATATCCGTAAGGACTTGTATGCCAACACTGTACTCTCTGGTGGTACCACCATGTACCCTGGTATTGCTGACCGTATGCAAAAGGAAATCACCGCTCTTGCTCCATCCACCATCAAGATCAAGATCATCGCACCCCCAGAAAGGAAATACTCCGTATGGATCGGTGGATCCATCTTGGCTTCTCTCTCCACTTTCCAACAGATGTGGATCTCGAAGCAAGAATACGACGAATCCGGCCCTGGAATCGTCCACCGCAAGTGCTTCTAAACAGTACCTGGACTGTTCATTATTTATTATCATCACTACTGTTGTATTATTACTTTACCAACTGTAGCATTATTATCCATCAGCAAAAATAAGAAACAACAACACACTGCGACGGTGGTTGCACTGCCCAGGCGC
>NZ_RYZK01000032.1 GCF_003990645.1 Shimia sediminis | reverse complement strand
TTTATTTTTTTTTTTTTTAATATTGATCAATAAAAAATTATTATAAAAAATATTTGGTCCTTTCGTACTAAAATACTATAAAATACTGAAGATAGAAACCAACCTGGCTCACGCCGGTTTAAACTCAGATCATGTAAAGTTTTAATAGTCGAACAGACTAAATCATTTAGCTTCTACACCAAATTTTAACTTTAATCCAACATCGAGGTCGCAAACTATTCTTTCGATTAGAACTCTCAAGAAAAATTACGCTGTTATCCCTAAGGTAATTTAATCTTATAACTAAAAAAATAAGTCAAATATCTATAAATTAATATTTTATAAAGAAAAAGTTTATTAAATTTTTCCATCACCCCAATTAAATATTTTATTAAATTTAAGAATTTTATACTAAAATTACCTTAAAACATAAAAATATTAAACTCTATAGGGTCTTCTCGTCTTTCATTAAAATTTAAGCTTTTTAACTCAAAAATAAACTTCAATAAATAAAATAGAGACAGAAAGTTTTTTGTCCAATCCTTCATTCCAGCTTTCAATTAAAAAACTAATGATTATGCTACCTTCGCACGATCAAAATATCGCGGCCATTTAACAAATTCATTGGGCAGATCAGACCTTAAATATTTAACAAAAGGACATGTTTTTAATAAACAGGCAAAAACTAAAATTGCCGAGTTCCTTTATATTAACTTACAACTAAAATTAATTATAAATAAAAATTTTACTAATTTAATCATTATTGCATTTTTTAAAAATTAAAAAAATTATTTTAATAAAAAACTTAAAAGTTAAAAAATAGTTTACTAAAAATGAAAAATTATAACAAACTTTATGATGAAAATTACTAATCCTACAAAACATTAAATAATTAAACTTTATAAAAATATAAATTGAAGATTATCCCTCAAAATATAAATTAATCCATAAATAAATTACAAAAAAAGTAAAATAAAAAAGAATAATAAAATTAAAATTTTTTCTTAAAAAACTAGATATATAAAGAGACGTATAACGTTTCATTACAAAGAACTTATTATAAATAATTATAAAACATTAAAATAAATAAGATCTTAGCTCCTCTTAATTCGAGACCAGTTTATATAAAAACAATAAAATTAATTAACCCTGATACACAAGGTACAAAATTTTAATTTTTCTTTAAAAATCTTAAATCTTTCAATTATTTCAAATTTCTCTCACAATACTTATAAACTATTATTAAAAAAATTATTTCATTGTACTAAAAAAATTAATATTTTATAAAAATAAATTAAAAATCTTAAATCTTTCAATTATTTCAAATTTCTCTCACAATACTTATAAACTATTATTAAAAAAATT
>NZ_RYZK01000031.1 GCF_003990645.1 Shimia sediminis | reverse complement strand
CTAGAAGCCGCGAGTTTTTGGCGCGTACTTACGTACGTATCGAACGGATCAGAGTGCCAAGTGGGCCACTTTTGGTAAGCAGAACTGGCGCTGTGGGATGAACCAAACGCAGAGTTAAAGCGCCTAAATCGACGCTCATGGGATACCATGAAAGGCGTTGGTAACTTAAGACAGCAGGACGGTGGCCATGGAAGTCGGAATCCGCCAAGGAGTGTGTAACAACTCACCTGCCGAAGTTACTAGCCCTGAAAATGGATGGCGCTGTAGCGTCGTGCTTATACTCTGCCGTCAGCGGCAGGAGCGGCGCGGCCGGGAGCGTTCGCGCGCTCGGTCGCGTCACGAAGCTCTGACGAGTAGGAGGGTCGCGGCGGTGAGCGCAGAAGGACTGGGCGTGGGCCCGTCTGGAGCTGCCGTCGGCGCAGATCTTGGTGGTAGTAGCAAATACTCCAGCGAGGCCCTGGAGGACTGACGTGGAGAAGGGTTTCGTGTGAACAGCCGTTGCACACGAGTCAGTCGATCCTAAGCCCTAGGCGAAAGCCGATGTCGATGTGGCGTGTTTATTGTACTTGTATACCACTATACGGATGGTATGGTCATATAATCCGTTCACGTCCGACGGGCGAAAGGGAATCCGGTTCCTATTCCGGAACCCGGCAGCGGAACCGTTAACAAGTCGGGCCCTCGTATGAGAGTTCGTCGGGGTAACCCAAAAGGACCCGGAGACGCCGTCGGGAGATCCGGGAAGAGTTTTCTTTTCTGCATGAGCGTTCGAGTTCCATGGAATCCTCTAGCAGGGAGATATGGTTTGGAACGCGAAGAGCACCGCAGTTGCGGCGGTGTCCGGATCTTCCCCTCGGACCTTGAAAATCCGGGAGAGGGCCACGTGCGGGTGTCGCGCCGGATCGTACCCATATCCGCAGCCGGTCTCCAAGGTTAAGAGCCTCTAGTCGATAGAATAATGTAGGTAAGGGAAGTCGGCAAATTGGATCCGTAACTTCGGGATAAGGATTGGCTCTGAGGATCGGGGCGTGTCGGGCTTGGTCGGGAAGCGGGTCCTGGCTGACGTGCCGGGCCTGGGCGAGGTGATGGTGCGGGCTTCGTGCCCGTGCCGGATCCGAGCTCGGTCCCGTGCCTTGGCCTCCCGCGGAACTTCCTTGCTGCGAGGCGTCGGTTCGCGGCTCGCGTCGCGGCCGGCTGTCCTCTTCGGCCGCCATTTAACGGTCAACTCAGAACTGGCACGGACTAGGAGAATCCGACTGTCTAATTA
>NZ_RYZK01000030.1 GCF_003990645.1 Shimia sediminis | reverse complement strand
TTTTTTTAATGCTCAAATAATTTATTGAAGTAAATCAGCCTTTAAAAAATCGTTAAAATTGAGAATTTTCAAAAAAACATACAAAAACTGATAAAGAAAATATTTGTGAGAAAAATCCTTTTGGAATTTAGTATTCTTCAGCTCCTTCACCTTCTCCTTCTCCAGAATCCATACCAACTTCTTCATAATCCTTCTCAAGGGCAGCCAAATCTTCACGAGCTTCAGAAAATTCTCCTTCCTCCATACCTTCCCCAACATACCAATGTACAAATGCACGCTTAGCATACATCAGATCGAACTTATGGTCAAGACGAGCCCAAGCCTCGGCAATAGCTGTAGTATTTGACAACATGCACACAGCACGTTGTACTTTAGCCAAATCACCACCAGGAACAACGGTTGGTGGTTGATAGTTAATACCAACTTTGAATCCAGTGGGACACCAATCAACAAACTGGATGGTTCTCTTGGTCTTGATAGTAGCAATAGCTGCATTTACATCCTTGGGAACAACATCACCTCGGTACAACATGCAACAAGCCATGTATTTTCCATGTCGTGGGTCACATTTTACCATCTGATTGGCAGGTTCGAAGCAGGCATTGGTAATTTCAGCAACTGATAGTTGCTCATGGTAAGCCTTTTCAGCAGAGATAACAGGAGCATAGGTGACAAGAGGGAAATGAATACGTGGGTATGGCACCAAATTAGTTTGGAATTCAGTTAAGTCGACGTTTAATGCACCATCGAAACGTAAGGATGCTGTTATCGAAGATACAATCTGTCCAATTAGCCTGTTCAGGTTGGTATAAGTAGGGCGTTCGATGTCCAAATTTCTTCTACAAATGTCATAGATAGCTTCGTTGTCAACCATGAAAGCGCAGTCGGAATGTTCCAACGTAGTATGGGTGGTAAGAATTGAATTGTAGGGCTCAACTACAGCTGTGGAAACTTGGGGTGCTGGGTAGATAGCAAATTCAAGTTTAGATTTCTTTCCATAATCAACAGAGAGCCTTTCCATGAGTAGGGAGGTAAAACCGGATCCAGTGCCTCCACCAAATGAATGGAAAATGAGGAAGCCTTGTAAACCTGTACATTGGTCAGCAAGTTTACGAATCCTATCTAATACCAGATCTACGATTTCTTTTCCAATCGTGTAGTGACCACGGGCATAGTTGTTAGCAGCATCTTCTTTGCCAGTAATTAGTTGTTCTGGGTGGAATAATTGCCTGTAGGTACCAGTTCTAACTTCATCTACCACAGTTGGTTCAAGGTCGACAAAAACTGCCCTGGGAACATGCTTTCCAGCTCCAGTCTCGCTGAAGAAAGTATTGAAACTGTCATCACCGCCTCCTACAGTTTTATCAGATGGCATCTGACCATCAGGTTGGATTCCATGCTCAAGGCAGTATAATTCCCAACAGGCATTACCGATCTGGACACCGGCTTGTCCAACATGTACTGAGATACACTCACGCATATTGTCGAATAAACTTTAAATTTAGTTCAGAATAAAGAAAAGCTTAAGAGTCGTTTGAGGTAGCTAGTAATGCAGCTTCTCAAACAGCAGACTGTTTT
>NZ_RYZK01000003.1 GCF_003990645.1 Shimia sediminis | reverse complement strand
GCGGGGGTGAATCGTCTCTTCGTCATAGGGCTCATCCTTTGAGTGTTTTACTCTCCGGTAAACCCGGGGCGGTTCACTGCCGAGCGGTACGAAGTCGATGTGTTCTGTGTTTCGGCAGAAACCGTGCGGCTCATCGAGTGCAAAGGCTACGCGCCAACGCACAAGGTAGACGCCGAAGAGCTTGAGGCGTGGATTCGAACCAAGGCGCGTCGCCTAAACAAGCATTTTCGCGCGCAAGAGACTCTGCAAAACCGCGCGTTTAGCTTCGAATTTTGGACCTCCGGCGGATTTACGAAGGAGGCGTTACAACTAGCCGAAACTGTTTCCAGTGAAACCAAGCGCTATAGCGTCAAATTGGTGGCGGGACCAGATGTCCGCTCGCTTATCACAAAGGTGAATGCCAAAGGTTTGGGGAAAGTTTTTGACGAGCACTACGCGAAACACCCGATCACCAAAGCAGAACGTAAGTTTGAAGCCTTGGAGGATTTCGGCTCGGTTATTGAAGACGCAATGTAGTGCGCCGACAGGCCACACGGGTACGTTAAGTGTTTTCGTCGTCTATTGGCCATTGCGTACGAGAAGCGGGCGTATGTGGACCCCGATATAGCAGGTTTGGGCAAAAAACCTTTTTTTTAGGCCTAGATTCTGAAATGATACCCCAGTGCTACCCATGGCAAATGGCATCGGGCTCCGGATATCAGGCTTCTCATCTACCCAATTGTTTTTGTTAGGTACAAATGGTGCCCGGGGGCGGAATCGAACCACCGACACGAGGATTTTCAATCCGGCCCTATTGGAACAAATTCAAATACTTGCGAGGGACAGTGCCGTCAAACCGCCGACGAACGGTCAACAACTTGCGCGACAATTGTCAAACCAGACGAAGGGGCTAAACAAGCTACCCAGAAACCTCGTGTTTCGCTTCTCTCCAAGCTTATAAAACCGGAACACAAGCGCATGTCGCGCGTGTTGGGCTATGCGCTGACACTTGGTAGCCCGGACGCGTGGGGTGGGTTCACTACCGTGGCCACAGCCCGATTGACCATCCAAGAACGCGCCGCGTTGGCATGGGCTGCACTCCGTTCGCTGGACTCGCCGGAACAGGCTGAAATGGTCGCAGAGGCCGTTTTTGAGTTTGCAGGCCACCCGTTGCCGACGTTTCTCAACCCTATGGACGATGCGCGATGGTGGGCGTCTTTCGCCTCCCTGGCGGAGCGCAAGGCCTTTGCGCTGGCGGCATATGAAGCCTTGTCCACACGGGAACAGATGGCTTTCAGGCGTCACATCTCCGAAGTGGAGATTGTCGCATGACTGATCGTGAACTGGACGAAATTCTCACCTTCAGCTGGCCTCTGGTATTGCGCCGCGTGATGGCAGATGGATCGGATGAATGGCTCAAGGGCTTTGTGCGGTCCATTGCGCGACACGGCAAACGCCCGTCCTGGCGCCCCTCAGTGAAGCAAGCGCAGATCATGCGCCAGCTTGTAGCCGAACTGCGTTCCGGCTCCGAACCCGAGTTTGAACTGATCGAGAGGTGAAATGCGGCGACCCTGCGCGCCACCCCAGACGCAGGGCCGATGTGGTGGAACGGGTTAGCTACGGTGGCTCCACGTCGGAAAGCCTACCACGGGCGGGATCATAGGCAAAGGGCAGTCCGAAAGGTTGAGGCCCGATCCCCGGCGCAGCGTTCATGCGTCGCAAGCAGCAACCAACCGACCGGCAGGAACGCATGACCGGACGGGTCCAAAGCGATGGACCGGCTCCGCTGAGCAGGATCTTCACGCAGAGGACTAGGAACTGCCTCAGCCTCGGGCTGTGGGCAGTCGTCCTATGTCCTTTGCTCCGAACCTCACCATTGAGCAGTGAGAGTGAAATAGAAAGACGTTGAAATGAAAGAGACGAACGAAAATTGGAAACACATAGGAGATGAGATCGCGGCATTGGTGCATCGCGTTCGTAGGTTGAGTCCGGGCCACCGTGACCCGCACCGCTTCCATGAAGAGAAGTCCGAGATTGCGCATGATCTGGCCGAACTGGCAAGGCAGGTGGTGTGATGGCGAAGTGGCCTTACTGCACCAGTAAGTGGCAAAGGCTCCGGTCGGCCAAGCTCGGCCAAAGCCCGGTCTGCGTGATCTGCGAGAAGCGAGGGCACACAGAGGTTGCGACCACGGTGGATCATGTGAAGCCGATCAGCCAGGGCGGTGATCCGTTCCCCGCTATGGACGGACTAATGGCCTTGTGCGAGCGGTGCCACAACGAGAAGACGGCAGGCTTTGACCGCACCCATGGCAACGCGAGCAACCGCCGCTTCAAAGGCTGCGATGCCAACGGTCACCCCATCGATCCGGCGGACGGATGGTGGGGGTAGCCTCGATCACGAGAAACGCAATCGTCGGGGACCGATGCCCCCCAAGAACAGATATTTAATTAGGAATCAGGCACATGGGACAACGAGGCAAAGGAGCAAAACCCAAACTGACCGTGGTGGATCCCCCAGCGCAGCCATCTTTTGGCTTTGCCCAGAACGAAGTTTCACCGCTCCGCAACACGCTACCCTGGGAAGAACCCGGCCTGACCCGCGTCGAGCGGATCGGGGCGTTTCTTGAAGACCTGCCGATCACGCAAGGGTCGCTAGCAGGCACCAAACTGAAGCTGCGCGATTGGCAATGGGCCTTTCTCGAAGCGGTTTATGCCGAGGGCGACACCGGACAACGCCCGGTGCGAACCGCAGTCCTGTCCATGGCTCGCAAGAACGGCAAGACACAGTTGGTGGCCGGGTTGGGCTTGTGTCACCTTCTCGGACCGGAAGCTGAAAGCCGGGGCGAGGTTTACGCCGCTGCAAACGACAAGCAGCAGTCTGGAAAGACCTTCATGGAAATGGTCGCCATTCTGGACGAACACCCCGAGTTAGACGCCCGCGTGAATGTGGTCAAATTCAGCAAGCGGATTGAGGTTCTGCACGGCCAGGGCAAAGGCTCGATCTTCCAAGCACTCAGTGCTGACGCCAGCACCAAGCAAGGCCTATCACCGTCCTTCACGATCTATGACGAATTGGGCACCGCCCCCAAACGCGACCTATACGAAGCGCTCGACACGGCCATGGGCGCACGGGATAACCCGCTGTTGTGTGTGATCAGCACCCAGGCGGCAAGCGATCACGCGGTCATGTCTGAGCTGGTAGACTACGGCCACAAGGTCAATTCCGGTGAGGTCACAGATCCAAGCTTTCACCTGACCTTCTATGGCGCAAATGAAGACGATGACCCATGGCATCCTGACACCTGGGCCAAGGCCAACCCGGCGCTTGGCGACTTTCGGTCGCTCGAAGATGTAGAGCGGCAGGCGGCGCAGGCACAGCGCATTCCGTCCAAGGAACAGGCATTCCGCAACCTGATCCTGAATCAGCGGGTAGACGCCCATGTACGCTTTCTGGCCAAGGCGGAGTGGGACGCCAATGCGGGGCCGGTAGACTACTCTGCACTTTCCGGCCGGGAATGTTGGGGCGGGCTGGATCTGTCGCAATCGCGCGACCTGACCGCTTTCGTGCTCGTGTTCCCCGACGATCAGGGCGGCTTTGATGTGCTGCCCAGGTTCTTCCTTCCAGAGCAAGGAATTCGAGAAAAGGCAGAGCTGGACCGGGTGCCCTATGACCTTTGGGCAAAGCAGGGTTTCCTGACGCTGATCCCCGGCGCCGTGGTCGATCCCACCTTCGTGGCTGAAGCGATTGCAGAGGCCAGTCACGAATTCAAAATCCAGCGCATCGCCTATGACCGCTGGCGCATGGAATATTTAAAGCGCGAATTCGACCGGCTGGGCGCTGATCTGCCAATTGAAGCCTTTGGCCAGGGCTTCAAGGAAATGGGTTTTGCCGTCGACAAGCTGGAACGACTGGTGGCCGAAGCCAAGTTGCGTCACGCAGGCAACCCGATCCTGACCTTCTGCGCAGCAAATGCCGTCATCGAGATGGATCCGGCAGGCAACCGAAAGCTGGCCAAGAACAAATCCAGTGGGCGGATCGACGGCATGGTGGCGTTGGCCATGGCGCTGGCGGCGGTGGATCGCGAAGGGCAAGACGATGTGCCGGCATGTATTGCCGCGCTAATGGATTAACCGACAGTTTTTAGGACGGTTTCAAGAACTTTTGTCCTGATGTTTGTAGCAAGGTCATCGTCAATTGAGATACTGCCAAAGCTGCCCGACATTCCACCGCCATGGTTATACATCGTGCTGTGAGACACCGAGACACTCCTGCGATGCCCGAGCCTAAACGCAACGTTGGCATTCTGACCGTCAACGTGATGCATCGTGCCTGAAGGGTTAAACGCCAATTTCGCGCCTGTGTCCGTCAACTCGCTTACGACACACGCGATGCCCCGCTTTTCGAGCTCAGGCGCTATTTCTTTGAGTGTTGGCAATACTACTTCCTTCAAGAGCGACGCATTCTGCTCGGCACGCGCGTCTGCCTTTTCTTTGGCAATCCTGTTCTCTTCATCGCGCTTTTCTCGCTCGCGTTTTTTTTGCGCGAGAACGTCATCTAGTTTCCCAAACAAATCATCGTTCATTGTCGTTTTCCACTTGTTAACCTGACTCCGGCACCACCGCCATTTGCAGGTATGAACTCTACACCTGCGTTTTCAAGGGCAATTCGAAGTCTATCCAAGGTTGAGTTATGCGGTCTACGCTGACTTTTTTCAAATGGGATAATCGTCGACTCTGCAACGCCGGAAAGTTTTGCAAGCTGACCTTGCGAGAGATTTAGCATGGCTCTAGCGGCCTTACACTGTTCTGGGGACATAAGTTGTAGTTTTTCTCTTGTTTAGAAGGTTTCAGAATGTTAGAGAAAAACTACAATATTTAGGAGGAAATGAAAATGCTTGATCAAGATGTCACCGAACAAACCAAAACTCGGGATGCTATTGGAAAAGCCTATCTCATAGAAAATCTAGCAACGCTGGCGCGAGCCGCTTCTGATTCAAATCTCCAGATTAACTATTCCAGTCACGTTGATGGATTACTGGAAGTCATTGCCGACCTCTCGGGGCAAATTATCGAAGAGTTAGAGACGCGAAACTACTTGAATGAACACTAAGTGTGATTTCAGCCGTCTATCGTGCGAAGAACCAATTTAGTTAGGGGGCCGGCAACTGGTGAGGGAGGCCGTTTGACCAACCCACGCCGCAGACCTTTGTGAGCAGAGCCCATAATGCTTGCGCACGAAAGCTTAAAGACTAACAGTATTTCAGTTGACTCGAACTCTTAAGTACTGTTAGTACTATAGCATGAAGATCACGCAAATGGCTCAGATAGTTTCGCAGATGTGTCGGCTCGAAAACGAGAAATCCGGCAACATTTTTGTGCGAGAGCTTCGTAACGCCAAGCTGATCAAGTCCGGAGGAAAAGGCATCAATGCCCCCGATATGGGCAAAGAGGACTTAACCTCATTGCTCATTGCGCTTCTGGGAACAGACAAGCCCGCAAAGGCAGTTGAAATGTGCGAGTATCTGGGATCGTTTCAGCTCCCAGAAAGCTCGAACTGGGTTGTAGGTTCAGAAAAACTTCCCAGTGACTCCAATCATACTTTTCGCGAATTAATGGAAGCGCTTTGCGATCCTCAGAACAAGATCCCGAACTCAATCATCATCGAAGTAACCGGAACAGCTCACATTAAGGTTGAGAATGAAGACGTCTTGGGCGACGATGGTCAATCCATCTCGTACATGTACTTCAGCCGAGAAGAGATAAAAAAAGGCGAAGAACTCTGGAGAGACATTCCTCTTGGCGACATTAGCAGCCCCGCCGCCAAATCAGCAATACGGGCCACAATTGACAGCCCGCTCTCGTTGCATGGATTGGTCACATCGCGACGCATTTCTTCGGACACAATCGAACTCATAAAGACTTTCATGTTCCCTGAACACTACCGCGAAAAACTCCACGAGATTTTGGCGAGCATGGAGGAGGAGAACTACGAGGAATAAGACCGGCCCGCGCGGACAGAGTTTGGCGACACGACCGCGCAGGCCTTCCATCCAACCAACCATAGGAGGGCCAGATGCCCCTTGATAATTTGAATGACCTCAAAGAGCAACGCGCAGGCAAGATTGCCGAGATGCGCCAACTCAATGACAAAGCCGCAGAGGAAAACCGCGACTTGTCGGGCGAAGAGCGCAAGCGCTTCGACACCCTGGAAGGCGAAGTGCGTGGCCTGAACGCGCGCCTGAGCGACGCAGAAAAACTCGCTGAGTTCGAGCGTCTCGAAGCCCGCGGGGAAACGGTCCACGGCAACGGGACTGAGCGCCGTTCTTTGGAGCGCTACTCGCTTTCCAAAGCGCTGACGGAAAGCCGCACCGGCACCCTGACCGGCCTTGAGGCTGAGTGGCACCAGGAGCTGGGCCGCGACCGGGCCGAAGTGCGCGGCGTTATGGTACCCACGGACGTCATCCTTGGCGGTGAATCCCGCGCCCTGACCACCGGCGGCACCGCTGGAAACTTGGTGGCCACGGATCTGGCCGCAATGACCGACCGGCGCCGCGCGGCGCTGAAGGTGGAAGCTATGGGGGCAACCGTGTTGCGTGGCCTGAGCGGCAACATGGAGTTGCCGCGCCTTGTAGGTTCGGGTTCCGCCGGTTGGGTTGCTGAGCATGGCGACTCGAACCGTTCCGATGCCTCGTTTGAAAAGAAGGCCATGGGGCCGAAGACGGTTTCGGCAGAATATGAACTGTCCCGCCGGATGCTGTTGCAGGCCAATCAAGCGCTTGAACCCATCCTGCGCGCCGACCTGGCCTACTTGCTGGCGCAGGCGCTGGATAGCGCAGGCCTCAAAGGTGGCGGTGCCAACGAACCCACCGGCATTCTTGAGGACGCGGACGTTCAGACTGTGACTGGCGGTGCCTTCAGCTCCGACATTACGGCAGACCTGATCGCAGCCCTGCAAACCGATGACGTGACGGGTACCACGGGTTTCTTGACCAACCCGGGCGTCATGAACACCGCCCGCAAGACCAAGGATGCCGATGGCCGCTTGATCCCACTGGCCGAACTGTTCCATGGGGAACGCGTTGAAAGCTCTACCCAGGTCCCGACTGACATTGGCACCGGCAGCGACAAGAATGCGCTGATCTATGGTGAGTGGGCCAGCCTCTACATTGGCTATTGGTCCGGCGTTGACCTTCTGGTGAACCCCTACCACTCGGACGTCGCGAGTAAGGGCGGCGCGCTCCTGCATGCCTTCCTCGATGCTGACGTGGTGGTTCGCCATCCCGAGGGTTTCCGCTACGCGGAGATCGACTGATGGTAACGCTGGAGGAAGCCAAGATCCATTGCCGAGTAATGCCAGAACAAACGGACTTTGACGGCGAAATCCAAATCGCGCTTGATGCCGCCGTCGATCATCTCAAGTCCATCGACATTGATATGGACGCTGATCCGCTTCCTCCGGCGCTCAAACAGGCCGTGCTGCTTTTGGTGGCCCACTTTTTTGAGAATAAGGAGGCGGTTGCCTATGACCGCCCGATGTATGTCACGCCGCTGGGTGTGACGCGTCTCATCGCTCCGTACCGGGAGGTAAGCCTATGACCATCGAAAAACGTTTCCAGACGATGGAGCTGCGCGCCAAAGGGCGCCGTCTGGAAGGCTATGCGGCTCTGTTCGGGACTGAGGCGCGCATTGGTGGCGGTTTGGTTGAGACCATCGCCCCCGGCGCGTTCAAAGCCACCTTGGAGGAGCGCGCCGACATTCTTGCCCTGGTCGACCATGATCCGGCGCGGGTGCTGGCGCGCACCCGTTCCGGCACATTGCGCTTGGTGGAAGACACCAACGGCTTGGCGTTCGATCTGGACGTGCCTGACACCCAAGCGGGACGCGATGTGTTGGCTTTGGCTGAGCGTGGGGATCTGGGCGGCATGTCTTTCGGCTTCACCGCGCGCGACGAAAGCGTAGAGGGCAACCTGCGCGAATTGCGCGCGGTTGATCTGTTCGAGATCAGCGTAGTTGCGGCTTTTCCTGCCTATGACGGAACGGTGATTAACGCCAGGGCGAAGGGCGGAAACTTTCCCGCGCGCGAACATGCCGCTCGCAGCCTGCAAATCATGGAGCTTTTAGTATGAGCTTGCTTTCCCGAATCCTTGGCCGTGAGAGGCGCGAAACCGTTGCCACGTCCGACCCGTCGCTTGCGGAGTTTCTGGGGCAGCGCAGCACCGCAACCGGTTTTGTCGATGCCAATCGCGCGTCTGGTCTGGCCGTCGCGCAGGCCTGTATTTCCGTCATTAGCCAGAACCTCGCAACACTGCCATTGAACGTCCATACCTATGGCGAGAACGGCGGTCGCGACCGCGCCTCAAGCCACCCGCTCTTTGGTGTTCTGCACGATCGCTTCAATGACCAGCAAACGGCATTCGAAGCCCGCGAATACCTGATTGTGTCGCTGCTGACTTCCGGCAACGCCTACGCCCGGATCGAGATGAACGGGCGCGGTCAAGTTGTGGCACTGCATCCGTTGCCGCCCGGTATGGTCACTGTAGAAAAACTGGAAAGCGGGCGCTTGCGCTATCGCGTTGCTGAACCCAGGGGAAATTCCAAGGTCTACCTTCAGGAAGAGATTCTGCACCTGCGCTACCGCCTTGGCCCGGATGGCGTCATGGGCGTTTCTCCGATCCAGCTTTCGCGCGAGACCTATGCGATGGCCCTGACGCAGCAAGAGCAGGCCACCAAGCAAGCCCAGAAGGCCTTTCGTCCCGAAGGTGCACTTGTGTTCCCGCAATCCATCGGCGGCGACAAGAAGACCGATGCCTTGGACAAGCTGCGCACCCGCGTAGAGGGCGACATCAGCACATCGGGCATCCTGGTGCTGGACGGCGGCGTGGACTGGAAAAGCCTGTCACTGTCCTCCAAGGACGCGGAGTTTCTGGAAAGCCGCAAGCTCAGCAACATGGACGTGGCCCGCACGTTCAGTGTCCCGCCGACGGTGGTGGGGATTACCGACAATGCCACGTATAGCAACGTTGACGGCGAAAGCCGGGCACTTGTCGTTCGGTGCCTTGCCCCTATGGCCCGTCGCATTGAACAGGCCATGAACGCCGCGCTGCTGACCGCTGAGGGGCGCAAAAGGTACTTTGTCGAACATGATCTTGCTGGGTTGCTTCGCGGCGATCTGAAGGCCCGGTACGAAGCTTACCGCATCGGGCGTGAATGGGGGTGGCTCAGCCCGAACGAAATTCGGAGCTGGGAAAACCTGCGCGACATTGAGGACGGTGACGAATACCTGTCACCGCTCAACATGACCGAGCTGGGCGAACGGGATGGGGGCGGTGATGGGTAGTGCAAACCTCAACATTAGCGTTGTCGAAAAACGTATGCTGAAGCAGTCGGAGGCCGCTGACTATTCGGGATTACCTGTCAAGCATTTCAAAACCGCTTGCCCGGTCCAGCCAATCGAAATGCGCCCAGGCACGATCCTCTGGGACAAACGCGACTTGGATAAGTGGATCGATTCCATGAAGGAGGGGACCGAAATGGCAACACACGACGCCATTCTCGGTAAGCTGTGATGACGCGGATCAGGGTAAAGGGCTTTAAGATTTTTAACGACCGGCACGGAAAGCCGCGCTGCTATCATCGGGCCACAAACCACAAGGTGGATTTGGAGAAGGCGCCGCTTGGGAGCGCTGAGTTTTTCGCAGAATGCGCCAAAATCACAGCACTTGCCGAAGCGATGAAGGCTAAAGCTCCCAAGCCTGGAACCCTTGGCGGTTTGACCCAAAGCTATTTCCAAACCGAACACTTCGCCAATCTGGCGGACGCCACTAAGCGCGATTATCGCAAGTGTGCTGACTTCCTGCACCCAATTCGCGATACCCCAGTTGCGTCGATCAATACTCCGCTTGTGGCAGGCATGCACGACAAGGCAGCGGAAAAAATCGGTTGGCGCCGAGCCAACATGGTTCGCACCTTCTTGAGCCAAGTGTTTCGCTACGCGATCCCAAAGGGGTTGATCGATCAGGACTACGCCAAAGGCGTCATCCCTAAACCGCGTCCGAAAGATTTGCCCTATGCTAACCGCCCATGGACGATCGAGGAACAGAAGATTGTACTAGAGAGCGCTCAGCCGCATGTGCGGGTTGCGGTCGCCTTGATCATGAACACCGGCCTTGATCCCTCGGACGCGCTCAAACTGACCCGCCGCCAAATCGACGGAAACACGATTTGGGGCGTTCGCGGAAAGACCGGTGAAGAGGTAGCAATCCCCATCGGCGCGAGGCTGCAAGCGGCTCTGGACGCAGCACCGGTCCACCACGCGGTGACGATCCTTGCCACGTCCACTGGGAAGCCCTGGACCTACAACGGGTTTTCGACCGTTTGGTACCGCTTCAAGAAGAAATTGGAATGCAAGGATGTTGTTCAGCCCGGCCTAACCCTGAAAGGGCTACGGCATACTGTGGCTACGACGCTTCGCGAAGCAGGGCTTGATGAGCGCCAGATCGCAGACTTACTGGGGCAGAAGACGCCTTCAATGGCCCGCCACTATTCCCGGTCCGCCAACCTTGCTGACCGCAACCGGATCACGATGGAAACGCTGGAAAAAGAGAACGAACGCAGATCGAAAGTTGTCAAACCCTTCAAGGAAACTGTCAAACCGAGAAAGACACGCGAATGAAAAGTGAGCGTTATCAAGAGCTTAAATGGTGCCCGGGGGCGGAATCGAACCACCGACACGAGGATTTTCAATCCACTGCTCTACCCCTGAGCTACCCGGGCACGGGTGAACGTCTTGCGTTCGGGTTGCGGCGTTCTATGTCAGCTGTGGGAGGCTGTCCAGAGGGTTTTCGCAAAAAATCAGTGCAGCTGCGAGGAAAGTTTGTCGATCTCTTCCAGGGCCTCTTGCTGATCCTCTGGATCCTGCGCTGCAAAGCTGTAATCGCCGCCCAGCCATTTACCCAAATCGACGTCTGCGCAGCGTTTGGAGCAGAAGGGGCGATACCGGGGCTCGGTGTCTTTCTTGCAGATCGGGCAGCTCATTTCAGCAACTCGCAGAGTGCCAAGCGCGCGCGTTTGCGTTGCAGCTCGTAGTGCCCCAACGGCGTCCAGCCAACCAGTGTCGTATCAATCGTGTCGGCACGAAACGCCGTACGCAGGGTGCTTTCGAAAGCGCGGCGGTCCTTTTTCGGCATGGGGGCCACATCGATCGTGACCTGCCCGCCCAGGCCACGTAGGCGCAACTGTCTCGGCAACTCTTTTGCTGCAGCCATATTGGCCTTGAGACCCGCTGCAGGCGAGGTATCCCGCCCGGTGTTCACATCGACCGCCACCAGGGCGCGCGTGGGTTCCACAAACAGCGAAGCACCGCCCCCAAGGGGAACCGAAATACCGCGCAGGTCCTCCAGCGCATCCAAGACACCGTGGGTTTCAAAGCCACCCTCAACGGTGACAACCTCGGCCGGATCAATCCATTCGCGCCAGGCTTCGACGTGGGGGGCATCTCCCTCGATGAGCTTTTCGGCAGGGCCTTCTGCATCAGCAATCACGCTGCGCGCCAGCGTCAGCATCTCGTGAACGTCCTCGGCAATCTCTCCGGCTTCGCCCTCGGCACAGGAGGATCGCAGGATCAGGCCTATGGGGTCATCATCGTCCATCACCTCATGCACGATGCCCAACAGCATATCGCGGATGTCATCATCACGGATCGAACGGCTGATATTGCGGCCAGGGGCATCAGGGGTGGCGATGGCGTAGCGGCTCTTGAACAGAACTTTTTGCGTCACCGGGATGGCCTTGCCGTCTTCGGCATAGCCCGTCACCTGGACCAGAATGGCCTGCCCCGGCGAAAGACCTTTGACCTGGCGCAGAAAGGCCGGGCCATCGGGTGTTTTCAGGAACATCCCACCCTGCCCTTTCACAGGGCGGTCGGCAATCGCACGATAGATCGTGCCCGGTCTCGGGGCATCTGCGCTGATCAACAGATCGGACAGTTTGCCATCCACCAAAAGTGCTGCGGCTTCGCGGCCATTCAGGTGGTCGAGGATGATCTGGCGACCTTTCATGTCTTTTCCTTGTAAAGGGGGTATCCGGCGGCCAATAGCAGGTTGGCGGTTTCCGCAACGGGCAGGCCCATGATTGCAGAATACGAGCCGCTGATCCAAGGGATAAAGGCCGCGGCGGGACCCTGAATAGCATAGCCGCCCGCCTTGCCTTGCCAGTCGTTCGAGGCGAGGTAGGCGTTCAATTCGTCATCCGAGAGGCGTTTCATTTTCACGGCGCTGACCACCGTGCGTTCCCACAGGGTCTCTCCGCGACGCACCGCAACCGAGGTGATGACCTGATGGCGGCGCCCGCCCAGCGCGACAAGGAATTCTGCCGCCTCACCAGCATCGGCGGGCTTGCCCATGATGCGGCGGCCCAAGGCCACCGTTGTGTCGGCACAAAGAATGACGTCATCAGGCCCGGCCCGCACGGCCAGCGCTTTTTCGTGCGCAATGCGCGCGCAATAGGGGCGCGGCAGCTCCCCTTTCAGGGGATCTTCGTCGATGTCGGGGGGGCGGATGTCATCGGCGACAACGCCGATCTGCAAAAGCAGTTCCTTGCGGCGCGGGCTGCCGGATCCGAGGATCAGTTTCATGCCATCGGTCCTGTCTGATGCCGCGCCACGAGGGGCTACAACGCTTACTTGAAGCGATAGTTGATCCGACCCTTGGTCAGATCATAGGGGGTCATTTCCACCTGAACTTTGTCGCCTGCCAGAACGCGGATGCGGTTCTTGCGCATCTTACCTGCCGTATGTGCGATAATCTCATGGCCGTTCTCAAGCTCGACCCGAAACGTCGCATTGGGCAGGAGTTCCTTCACGACACCGGGAAATTCGAGCAGTTCTTCCTTGGCCATGGTTTCTCCTTCACAAAACACCCGCCAAGCGCGGGCAGCCCTTAAATGGGCCGAAACGCGCTGATTTTCAAGGGCGATTCTTAGGTGAGCGGGGAATATGTGACCTCTTGGTGACGCGGGATCTGTTCATCCCAATGTGTCCTGTTCAGCACCCGTCCGTCTGCGCGAACATTGGCGATCGCTGGCAGGTCCACGTCCCCGTAAGTCCAGCCGGGGACACACATTTTTCCTTCGGAGATGACGCCAGTATCCGGAAAGCCCACATCCGGAGGACCAAAGAGGGCACCCATGCCGGTGGTCACATCGACGGCTTCGGACCAATCCGCCGTTCCCACCAACGAGGCCATCGCGGTCACGCATTGGTTTTCCAGGGCCCGCGCCATCGCGCCGATGCGCACCCGCCAATACCCTGACAGTGCCTCGGTACACGAGGGTGACAGGATCACGTCACAGTCCGCCAACGCGCGGCCCAGCAGCGGAAACTCGCTGTCATAGCAAATCAAAACACCAATTTTGCCCAGCGCGGTCTCAAAGATCTTGAGCGGGCCACCAGAGGCAACATTCCATGGATCGCGCTCGAAGCGGGTCATGATCTGCTTGTCCTGAAAGTCGCTCTTGCCGTCTGGTGTGAACAAATGGGCACGGTTTACAGGTCGCTCTCCACCGTCAAAGACCGGGGCCGAACCGCTGAGAATATGCACGCCAAATTCGCGTGCCAGATGGGCGTGCAGGGCGTTGGCATCCGCCATACGCTCTGAAACCGCGTGCAAGGATTGCTCGAGATCGCGCGCAACCGCGTCCCCGGCCAGGGTTGCCAGTTCCATCGCCGCGTATTCGGGAAAAACCAGCAGGTCGGCGTCGTGGCTTGCGGCGTCATCGACCCATTGAAAAATCTTGTCTTCATAAGCGGCCCAGCTGTCGAAAAAGCTGAGCGGATAAGCGGCGGTTGCGATCTTCATGGTGGCTCCGTCTGGATGGTCCGGCGATGGTGGCGCAAATGTCCTGTTCTGTCACCTGCGCAGGAAGGGCAAAGATTGGTTGATGGTGATCTCTTCCGGTGAAATTTTGCAGTCATAGGCCAGAACTTCAACACCCGCCGCATGGGCCGCATCAAAGGCCGCGGCATAGGTCGGGTCGATGTCTTCGGCCAGCGTGACATGTTCGGCATCGGTGCGCTGTACGAGATACAGCATCATGGCGCGATGCCCTTCGGCCTTCATCTGCTGCAGCTCGGCCAGGTGCTTGGCACCGCGCGCTGTCACGCTGTCGGGGAACTCAGCCACGCCCGCTTGACGAGAAAGGGTTACGGACTTCACCTCGAGATACAGATCAGGACCATTCCCGGTGAGCAGGAAGTCAATGCGGCTGTTCTGTCCGTATTTCACCTCGGGGCGCACCATGGGATAGTCGGCCAGTTCCGGGATCTGATGCGCCATCAAGGCCGCCCGCAAGGCGCGGTTGGGCACCGAGGTATCCACCCCGGTAAAGTGACCATTTTCATGGTCCACGAGCCGCCAGCCGTAGTTCAGTTTTTTCCTGGGATCATCATTCGGTTCAAGCCAGATTCGCATCCCCGGCTCTTTCAGACCCATCATGCTGCCGGGGTTGGCGCAATGGGCGGTGATCTCGGTCCCGTCCTCAAGTCGCGCATCGGCGAGGAAGCGTTTGTAGCGACGCAGTAGCACGGCAGGCAAAAGAGGGGTTTGAAAGCGCATATCCCAGCCCTATACCTGCCGTGGACATCTGACAAGGAGAGCGACAATGGCAAACCCCACAGCTGCAATGCTGGTGATTGGCGACGAGATCCTTTCGGGGCGCACACGTGACGCCAACATGCATTTCCTTGCCGGCGAGCTGACAAAGCAGGGCATAACCCTGGCTGAGGTCCGCATCGTTGGCGACGAACGTCAGGACATCATTGATGCCGTGAGAGCCTTGTCAGATCGGTATGACACCGTGTTCACCAGCGGCGGCATCGGGCCGACCCACGACGACATTACCGCCGACTGCATCGCGGCCGCCTTTGAGCGCCACATTGATGTGCGCGATGACGCCCGTGACCTTTTGGCCGCGCATTACAAGAACACCGGGAGCGATTTGAATGAAGCCCGCCTGCGCATGGCACGAATTCCCGACGGTGCCGCGTTGATCGACAACCCGGTTTCGGTCGCGCCCGGCTTCACGGTGGACAATGTGCATGTGATGGCCGGTGTGCCTTCGGTCTTTCAGGCCATGGTGGCCACGATCCTGCCAACCCTGACAGGCGGCGCACCCCTGCTATCGCAGTCCCTGCGCATCGACCGGGGAGAAGGCGATATAGCCGGTCCCCTTGCGGACCTGGCTGACACCTATGCGGATCTCTCGATTGGTTCTTATCCTTTCCAGAAGAACGGGGCCTACGGGTCCAATATCGTGATCCGTGGCACTGATGGCGCGCGCATTGATGCGGCCATTTCGGAATTGGCGGAGATGTTTGCATGAGCCTGCCCAACGCACAGACACTGTACGAAGTCATCGACGCAACCTGGCCCGCTGCGGGCACCAGCACCTGCGGCCCCTTCCTGATACGCGAAGGCAAGGGGGGCGGAAATCGCGTCTCTTCGGCCATTGCGCTTGATCGTTTTACTGACACGGACATTGATGCTGCCGAAGGCGCCATGCGCGCGCTGGGGCAGACCCCCTTGTTCCAGATTCGCGAAGGCGAAGACGCCCTGGACGCAGCACTTGCCGCCAAGGGCTACGATGTGATCGACCCGGTCACGATGTACGCAATTGATGCCACAAAGCTTGCGGATGAACGCCCCCCGCGCACCGTCGCGATTGAGACCACAGGTCCACTCACCATCATGCGCGAGATGTGGGCAACGGGTGGTATTGGCCCGGAACGGGTTGAGATCATGCACCGCGCCTGTAAGCCCAAGGCAGGTTTCGTGTCGCGCTGGCAGGACAAACCGGCAGGCACCAGCTTTATCGCGATGCATGACGGCATTGCGATGATCCACGCGGTCGAGATTCTGCCGTTTCAACGCCGCCAGGGCCTGGGCCGCTGGTTGATGCAACGGGCGGCATTCTGGACGCTGGACAATGGCGGACACACGCTTTCGGTGATTTGTACCGATCGGAACGCTGCGGCAAATGGCCTGTACTCTTCCCTCGGCATGTCGGTTGTGGGACGGTACCATTACCGCATCCTGTCCGACTGAGAGGGAGACACATGAGCCAGTCCGACCAACCCACCGCCCTGAACCTGCCAGCCGTTGATCCGCTGCCAGAAGGGACGCAAAAGTATTTTGACGTTTGTCAGGACAAACTGGGCATGATCCCGAATGTTCTGCGTTCCTACACCTTTGATATCGCCAAGCTTGACGCCTTCACCGCGATGTACAACGACCTGATGCTCGCGGGCAGTGGCCTCAGCAAGCTGGAGCGCGAGATGATCGCCGTCGTGGTCTCATCGATCAACAAGTGTTTCTATTGCCTCACCGCCCACGGCGCTGCGGTGCGGGAACTGTCCGGCGATCCGATCCTCGGCGAAATGATGGTGATGAACTACCGCGCCGCCGATCTCGATCCGCGCCAGCGTACGATGCTGGACTTTGCCGAGAAGGTCACCAAGGAAAGCTACACCACCGAAGAGGCTGATCGTCAGGCGCTGCGGGACGTGGGGTTCAGCGACCGGGACATCTTTGACATCGCCAGTGTCGTCGGCTTTTTCAACATGACCAATCGCGTGGCCTCGGCCATCGATATGCGCCCCAATCCCGAATACCACGCGCAACATAGATGAAAACACTTGCCGCGCTCTTTTTGGCGTTTGCGCCGGTCGCAGGTCTGGCTTTCGAACCCGACCTGCCGGCAGGTGCGCGGCAACTGATTGACGAGTCGCGTACACGCGCCACTTACGAACTGCCACTGGGGCCCTATCGCAACGGCGCGATGCCCATAGAACGTGTGCGTGGGCTTGTTCGACTGCAATCCTGGCGTATCGAAGGTCAGCCCGACACGGTGACCGAGATCGCGGAGGTCCTGGCTGCACAACTCAGCCAAAGTGGCTATGACCTGGTGTTTCAATGCCAGACCGAAGATTGCGGCGGATTTGATTTTCGCTTTGAAACACTGG
Source organism: Shimia sediminis (assembly GCF_003990645.1). Taxonomy (GTDB): domain Bacteria; phylum Pseudomonadota; class Alphaproteobacteria; order Rhodobacterales; family Rhodobacteraceae; genus Shimia; species Shimia sediminis. Next base: position 399,793 of record NZ_RYZK01000003.1, on the reverse strand, counting down.
TCATGCCGCCGCCGGACATGTTCGTCAACCTGTCGAATTTCCGGTTTCTCTCGGCCCGGCGCGACAGCGCTGACAGCCCAGAGGCCGTCGGTGTCCTGCTAAGCAACACCACCTCGGCGGCCATGGTCCAGATCATCTCGGCGACGCCGATGGATCCGGTTCAACTCGACCTTGTTGAGTCCAGGGATCGTGAAGCTGACGAAAGCGCACAACTCGAAGCCGCCACTCTGGGCATCGAAGACAGCGTGTCCGAAACGCCCAAGGGGCGTGGCAATGGGGCTGACACTGACAAACTGATCGAGATGCTGTTGGATCGCGGGCACGTGGTTTTGGGGGGGCTGAACTTTCAGACAGGCTCGGCCAATCTGACGGACGGTCCCTTTGCGTCGCTTGAAACGCTTGCCGAGTGGCTCAATCAGGACGCAACACGTCGCGTGGCGCTTGTCGGGCACACGGACAGCGAAGGGGCGCTGGATACCAACGTCACGCTCTCACACGCGCGCGCGGTCTCGGTTCAGGATCACCTCGTGAGTACACTGGGCGTTCCTGCGGCGCAGCTTGAAGCCCACGGCATCGGCTTTCTCGCGCCCCTTGCCAGCAATGCCGAAGCCGAGGGGCGCAACACCAACCGCCGTGTCGAAGCCGTTCTGATTTCCACCCCTTGAACAAAAAAAGCCCGGGCGCTTGGGAGGCCCGGGCAAGTGCTTTCAATTGGAAAGCGAGGGGAAGATTCACATGAAGAGTTACCAGTCCGTCGGACCTTTGTCGGCAAAGGCATGCACCAGGAAATCGATAAAGGCGCGCACCTTGGGCTGCGTAAAGCGACCCGGCGGATAGACGGCATAGATGCCTTGTTTTTCCACGGGCAGGTCAGGAATTGCGTCCGTGACCAACCCCTGATCAAGGGCATCTGCGTAGAGAAAACTTGGGAGATAGGCGATGCCCAGACCTGAAATGGCGGCATTGAGCAAGGATTGCCCATCGTTGACACTCAGCCACCCGGCCGTGCGCACCTGACGCTTTTCACCGGAGGGCGCGGTCAGTTTCCAGACGGCCCCGTTTGACTGGCTCGAATAATGCAAAAGCTTGTGATCGTTCAGATCGTCAATCTTTTCCGGACGGCCATATTTTTCAAAATAGGCAGGGCTCGCGATCATACGCTTAGTGGTTTCGGTCAGCTTACGCGCGCGCAGGGAGCTGTCTTCCAGCTCACCAATACGGATTGCCATGTCAAAACCTTCGCTGATCAACTCTACATAGCGGTTGTTCAGCACCATGTTGACGGTGATCTCGGGGAATTCGGCCAGGAAGTCACCCAAGACCGGGCTGAGGTGGTTCACGCCAAAATCGGTTGCCACGCTGATGCGCAACAAGCCAGAGGGTGCGGATTGCATGGATGTGACCAAGGCGTCAGCCTCGCCTGCATCGTTCAGCACACGACGGGCACGGTCGTAATAGGCCAGGCCGATCTCGGTCGGGCTGACGCGGCGAGTTGTGCGGTTCAGCAGGCGTGCACCCAGGCGCGCCTCAAGCGACGACACGTGCTTGGACACTGCGGATTTCGAAATACCCATCTTTTTGGCGGCATCCGTGAAGCCACCTTGATCCACGACCGTGGCAAAGGCTTCCATTTCCGTCAGTCGATCCATTTTCCTACCTCAAAACTCTTGTTCGAGGATGAGTTATCCGCCCCAATTTGGGCAGAAGCTGGGCAGTGCTCAGACAATATCAGGGTTTTGTGGCGGATCGTTTGCGGCGCGGAAACAGCGAAACAATCGGTTTCCTGCTGGCTAGAGCAGCACTTCGATGAGAGTGATCCACACTGGCAGGGTTGCCGCCGCGAGAAGCGTTGACTGCGCCACGAGCGTTGCCGACAACTCGCGATCCGCGCCGAATCCTGCGGCCAGAACATGTGCTGCCGAAGCGGTGGGCATTGCTGCAAACAGCACCAGCGTCTGGGCAATGGCACTTTCGAAATTGAGCAACAGACAAGCCGCCATCGTCACAGTCGGCAATATCACCAGCTTGGTGGCGTTGATGATGGCGCTGAAGCGGTCAAGACGGGCAAGCGCGCCCCAGTTCATCGTCGCACCAACCGAAATCAGCGCCACGGGGATTGCCGCCTGCGCCAGCATTTCCAGCGGTGCCATGATCGGCGCCGGGATGCTCAGGCCGCTGAGACCAACGATAACGCCCGAGACACTGGCGATCAGGAAGGGGTTGGTCGCAACCTTGATGACAGTCTGCTTCAGGCTGCCGCTGCCCCGAGACAGCGCCGTCACAGCAAAGACATTGGCAACCGGAATGGCAAGGCCTACGGCCACGGCCAGTTCCCCCAAGGGAGGGTTGGACAGCGTTGCCACGGCCACAAAGGCCATGGCGGTATTGAACCGCCACGCAGTTTGCCAAGCCCCGGCAAAGTCGACGAACCGCGCTGGTCCAAAACGGCGTGCGAAATAGCTGACGCACAAACCCAGTGTCAGAATCGCCCAAACCGCAGGCCCGATCCCGGCGATGTCACTTACTGCGATGGGACGGGACGAGGCCGCCACGAAGATCAGCGTCGGAAACAGGATCTCAAAGTTGAGCTTGTCGAGCCCTTGCCAGGCATTTACCGACAGACGATTGCGCACCAGCCCGCCAAGGATGACCATCAGGAAACTGGGCAAAAGGCCTAGGAGGATCGTGAAAAACACCATGCGCCCATCTAGGCAGAATGACCGCCAACAGCAATCGTCAATGCAACAGAACCGTAGCCCTCTCTGCTCGTAACTGCGCATACCCACGGCAGGTTTGGAGCTTTCGGGCCGTCATGCTAGCGTCACCACTTTCACTTTCAAAGGATCTTTTCATGGCGTTGCATCGTGCGAACCTCCCCCAGACCACAAGCGACGTGTTCCTGGCTTATGTCGGCATGGAGACCGACCTCATCTTTACCCAAAGTATCGACCTGCCCGGCTTTGCGTCGTATCCGCTGTTGGAAACCGAAGAAGGGCGCGAGTTACTTCGCCGATATTTTCGGGAGGTTATGGCCGTTGCACGCGCATCCGGACTGGGCGTTATTCTGGAAAGCCCCACCTGGGTTGCAAGCAGGGATCGCGCCGAACCGCTCGGGTATACGCCGGATCAGCTGGACCGCCTGAACACCGAAGCTATCGCACTGATGGCCGAGGTACGTCAGGCCGAAGGGGACCTGCCAACCGTGATCAGCGCCAACGTCGGGCCGCGAGATGACGCCTATGCGCCCAGCGAACAGATGGATGCGAAAGAAGCCGAGCGCTATCATGCAGCGCAGATGGCCACATTGGCCAAGACAGATGCAGACCTGATCAGCGCCTATACGCTGGCCTATCCGGCCGAAGCCATTGGCATTGTCCGCGCCGCGCAAAAACACAATCTGCCCGTCATCGTGTCCTTTACGGTCGAGACAGATGGCCGGCTGCCCACTGGAACCTCATTGAAAGAGGCGATCGAACTCGTGGACAGTGAAACCGAAGGGTATGCCAGCTATTACATGGTCAACTGCGCCCACCCCGATCATCTTGCGGCACCTCTTGAGGACACAAGCAGGATGCCCCGGCTAAAAGGGATCATTGCCAACGCCTCGCGATGTAGCCACGCCGAGCTGGACGAGGCAACCGAACTTGACGCGGGCAATCCCGAAGAACTGGGGCAGCAGCTCGCCGATATTCGCCGCAGCCACCCTCAGATTTCAATACTCGGAGGATGCTGCGGAACGGACATGCGTCATATGACGCATATCGCGCAGAACGTCAGCTAAAGATATCAGAGCGACGCCGCGAGCCGTGTTCCCTGATTGATCGCGCGTTTGGCGTCCAACTCGGCCGCCACGTCGGCCCCGCCGATCACGTGACAGCTGACACCCTTGGCCTCGAGCGCATCCGCCAGTGACCGCTCGGGCAACTGCCCGGCGCAGATCACGACATTGTCGACCTCGATCACCTGCGGGTTTTCACGGGTCTCACCAAACGAGATGTGCAGGCCGGCATCGTCGATCTTTTCATAGTTCACGCCGCCCATCATCTGCACGTTCTTCATCTTGAGCGCGGCCCGGTGAATCCAGCCAGTCGTCTTGCCCAGCCCTTTGCCCAGCGCCTTGGCCTTGCGCTGCATCAGCGTGACCTCGCGGGCTGCGGCGTGGGGCTGCGGGCCTTCGGGGGCCAGACCGCCGCGAGTTTCCTCGGGATCGCCAACACCCCATTCCTTCATCCATTCCGGCAGGTTCTCGGTCAGGCTCTCGCCTTCGTGCACAAGGAACTCCGAGACATCAAATCCGATACCACCCGCCCCGATCACGGCGACGCGTTTGCCCACGGGTTTCTTGTCGCGCAGGACGTCGAGATAGCTCAGAACCTCGGGGCGGTCGCTGCCCGGGATGCCGGGATCGCGCGGCACGATGCCGGTGGCGATGATCACCTCGTCGTAACCCGCCAAGTCGTCCGCCGTGGCGGAGGTGCTCAGTTTGACCTCGATATCCGACGCCTCGACCATGGCCTCATACCAGTCGACAAGGCCCCAGAACTCTTCCTTGCCCGGGATTTGCTTGGCCACGTTAAGCTGACCACCCAGCTTGTCTGCGCGGTCGATCAGCGTGACCTCGTGGCCACGTTGTGATGCCGTCAGCGCCGTCGAGAGACCCGCAGGGCCCGCACCAACAACCGCAATTTTCCGTGCTTTTTCAGCGGGCTCCACCTGCAAATCCGTTTCATGGCAGGCGCGTGGGTTCACCAGACACGAGGTCAGCTTGCCGCCAAACGTATGGTCCAGACAGGCCTGATTACAGCCAATACAAGGGGCAATGAGCGCGGCTTTGCCTTCGGCGGCCTTGTTGACGAAATCCGCATCCGCGAGGAAGGGACGCGCCATTGAGACCATGTCGGCGCAGCCCTCTGCCAGAACGTCTTCGGCGACGTCGGGCATGTTGATACGGTTCGAGGTGATGACGGGAATGCCGACCTTGCCCATCAGCTTTTTTGTCACCCAGGCAAAGGCACGACGGGGGACCGAAGTGGCAATGGTCGGGATGCGCGCCTCGTGCCAGCCGATGCCGGTGTTGATGATGGTGGCCCCGGCCTCTTCCACGGCCTTGGCGAGCATCACCACCTCTTCATGGGTTGATCCGTTGGGGATGAGGTCGATCATCGACAGACGGTAGATGATAATAAAGTCCTCGCCCACGGCCTCGCGACAGCGGCGCACAACCTCGACCGGCAGGCGCATACGGTTCTCATAAGAACCGCCCCAGCGGTCGGTGCGCTTGTTCACATGGGTGACAAGAAACTGGTTCAGAAAGTAACCTTCTGACCCCATGATCTCGACGCCATCATAGCCAGCTTCGCGTGCACGCACGGTTGCCGTGACGAAATCCTGTATCTGTTTTTCAATGCCCTCTTCGTCCAACTCCTTGGGAGGAAAGGGGGAAATCGGCGACTTGATGGCCGAAGCCGAGACACATTCCGGCCCATAAGCATAGCGACCCGCGTGCAGGATCTGCATGGCGATCTTGCCGCCAGCGTCGTGTACCCGGTCCGTAATGACCTTGTGGTTGGCAATATCCTGGTCGTTGAAAAGTCCCGCCGCACCGGGGAACACACCGCCCTCTTTCGAAGGGGCCATACCGCCGGTGACGATCAGCGCAACGCCGCCACGGGCGCGTTCGGCATAGAATTCGGCGACGCGGTTCCAGTCCTTGGTTTCTTCAAGGCCGGTGTGCATCGAGCCCATCAGGACACGGTTTTTCAGCGTGGTAAAGCCAAGGTCGAGCGGGGCCAGCAAGTGGGGATAATGGGTCATGGGGAGCCTCCTCAGGTTTGCTTCACCAATACGTAAAGCAGAATTTTTGTCACCCCGAACGCCGCGTCAAAGGTTAAGGCGCCGTGCGGTGCCGTTGCGTCGGATTGGGGCAGAGCGGCGCAGAAGGCCATATTTTGCAAGGTTTTCGGCGATCTGTATCGCGTCGGTACAACGTCGGTATTGCGTCGGTGCGGGACCCGACGTCGCACGGAATTCTCAGTCGTTGTCTTGAGCAACACAGGCAAATCGTTAACAGACCCCGTGCCCCGAGGCTCGCTCCGCCCTCGGATCACGCATCTCGCAGGACCTCACCGGTGCGATTGTCGACAACCAAGGGCGTCTCGAAATACTCAAAGCTTGGGCGACTGCCATAGATGTCTTGTGCCATATCGCACCACGCCGCATCATGCGCCGCCAGCGCTGCGGCCTTGGTCTTCCACAGATAGATACCGCCACCGCAGGCGCCATCGGCGTCATAGAGGTATTGCTTGCGGATCAGATCAGGGTTCGATTGCCAGCGCGGAACTGTGGTCTCGAACAGGTCGATCACCCGGGCGCGGGGCATCTCTGCGGGCAGATCAAATCGGACGATTTCTGTAATCATGGGGCACCTCCAGCTGCGTGAGACCCAATGTGCCGGATAGCGGGCCATCTGAAAATGGTTTTCGGGACTGGCCCCATAGTTGACCGGTTGGCATGATGGGCCAAACAAACGGAGATCAAAATGCCCGACTACGGAGCTTTTTCACTGGCAGGACAAAACGCCCTTGTGACCGGATCAAACAGTGGCTTGGGCCTGGCCGCGGCGCAGCTTTTGGCCGAGGCGGGCGCGAAGGTCTGGGTCAATGGGCGCGACAGCCCCAAAACCGAGGCTGCGGCAGAGGTGATCCGGGTCAAGGGCGGCGCGGCCTTTGCCCTGCCTTTTGATGTGGCAGACGTAGATGCCGTGGCAGCCGCCTTTGACACGATCCGCGATCACGGTGGTCTGCATATCCTCGTCAACAACGTCGGCATGCGCGATCGGCGCACCCTGCCCGAGTTCAGCCGGGCTGATGTTCAGCGGCTTTTGGATGTGGACCTGGTGTCGCCCTTCATGATCTGCCAGCGCGCGGCGGCGATGATGGCACCCGGCGGGCGGATCGTGAACATCTCGTCGATTGCCGGTCTGATCGCCCAGCCTGGCGATGCCGTCTACACGGCAGCCAAAGCGGGGATCAACGGCATGACACGCGCGCTTGCCGCCGAGCTTGGCCCGCAGGGTATCAACGTCAACGCGGTTGCCCCGGGGTTTTTCAGGACCGAACCGAACAGGGCCGCGGCTGCGGACCCGGCCATCGCAGCGCGCCTGCAGGGTGCGACGGCATTGGGACGTTGGGGCGATCCAGAGGAACTGGCTCCGGCAATCCTGTTTCTGGCATCGCCCGCCGCCAGTTATGTCACCGGTCAGGTGTTGGCTGTGGATGGCGGATATACAGCGCATTACTGAACCTTGACGAAAGGCGCCGACGGGCCATCCTGAGAGGGAAAGCCCGAGAGAGGACACGCCATGCCCGTCTTGCCCCGCCTGATATGCTTTGCCTTATGTTTGCCGCTTGCCTCGCAAGGCGCCGTGGCAGACTCCTCGGAAACCCCCATTGGCGAGGCGGTGAATGACCTGCCGCTGTTTGATGCCCATATGCACTACAAGGAACCCGCGTGGGATCCCTATCCGGTTGAAAGCGTGATTGAGCTGATGGATCGCAACGGAGTGGCCATGGCGCTGGTGTCGTCCACACCGGACGAGGGCACGATCATGTTGTGGGAACATGCGCCGAACCGCATTGTGCCCGAGCTGCGCCCCTATCACGGAGATGCGAATTCCGGAAATTGGGCCAAGGCCGAAAACATGCGCAGCTATCTTGAAACGCGTCTGGCCGCCTATCCTCATGAGGGCATCGGAGAGTTCCACATTCACCGGCTCGATACCGCGGATGAACCCCTGTTCCGGGACGTTATCCGCATGGCGCGTGCGCGGGATATCTATCTGCATGTGCACAGCGGAACCGAGCCGATCCGATGGCTTTACAGCCTTGATCCCGAGGTCAAGATTATCTGGGCACATGCGGGGCTTGGGGAAAGACCCCCGGCGATCTATGACCTGATGGCCGAGTTTCCCGACTTGTTGGCGGATACCTCTCTCAAGGAATACGCGATTCTCGATAGCGGGCAGATCAGCGCCGATTGGAAAGCGATCATTCACAGGTTTCAGGATCGTCTGATGATTGGCAGCGACACCTGGGTGAACGGGCAATGGGACGATTATGACGCGATCATGCAATCGAACCGCCAATGGCTGTCGCTGTTGCCACGCGCGGTGGCCGAAAAGATCGCCTATAAGAACGCCGAGCGTTACTTTGACCGAACGATCTCGATCGAGCAGATCGGCACGCGGTGACGCGCGCTACATGGTTTCGACGCAATGCCGGCGAAAGGCGCGTTTCAGCATGTCGAGTTCGGCCCGCAGCAGGTCCATTTCCGCACGGATGTCATCTGCCAATACCTCGCCGGAAATCAGGGTAATCTTGTCCAGCAGAGTGTTTTTGGCCGCATCGGTGATCAAAAAGGTCTGAACCCCATCCGCAATGGCTTCGCTCGGGATCGGAACACGCAGGAGCCAGCGGTTTTGGGCGGCGTCCTCTTTCAGGCTGACACCCTGCACGGGGGAATCCAGATAGGTCACCTTGATGTCTGGCGTGGCGGTGCCCGCGTCGGTGCGGGTCAGCGCGCCTTCCCAGATGCCTTCGAACAGGCGGGTCTTTGTCAGGGTCCACTCACTCATGTGCTGTGCTCCTAGAATTCCGCGCGGGGGCGGCGGCTGAATGTGACATCGCGCAGGATCACCTGGTTCATTTCCGGCCCTTCGAAAATCAGGTCGACCCAGGCCTTTTCCACGCGCTTTTCGTTCAGCTTGGAGTAGGCCAGGTCAAATTCGACCACGATCTCTTTTTCGTTCAGGGGCAGTTCGCGCACGATCTGTTCGGTGTTGGGGCCATGTTTGACATTGAGCCGGGCAAAGATTTCCAGCGGTTTCTCAAGCTCGACAATCGTGTCCATGCGGATGACGTGATTGCGTCTGAGCCCGTCAGCGGCCTGTTGCGGCAGGTCGATGACCAGCGACAGGAACGATCCGTCAAACCGGAACACGTCGAGGCGCAGGCCAAAGGGGGCAAGGTCCGCTTCGCGGGTGTTGCGCAGCTGGCGCATGGTCAGTTCCGAGACACGACAGTCATGGAACAGGGTGACCTCATCCCCCAGCATTTCGCGGTTGGGCGCCGATGCCACACCCGGTCGCGAAAGGGGGCGTCTCCACAGGCTCGGGCGCCAGGCCCAGTCGGTGCCGTGCGGTTTGTGAAAGGCATTGGAGTCGACCAGCGGCAGAGCCAGGCGGCTTTCGGACACAGAGATCAGCGTATTGAGATGCTGGCGCAGCTTGCGGGCACGTTCGCGCTGATGGCGCAGCGTGCTGAGCTTGGTTTCGGACGCTTTGCGGGCGTTGCGCGCCCAATAACGTGTCAGCCCTCTTTGATAGAGCCGCTGAATGACCCCTGGTTTACCTTGCCCCATACACACTCTTCTCCACTGCGCTCACGTTTCCAATTCGGAAACAATGCCCTGCCGCGTTTTCCATTATGTACCGGATTGGTTTGCGCGAAACAAACAGGCAATCGTAGTTGCAGAGCATTTTATTCAAATCGTTGCAATCACTTGCCCGTACTGCGTCTGTCCCCTTGCCGGTGGCGCAAAAAACGGGCAAGCCGGAGGCATGAGCCGGTATCGATTGCACGAAGTTCTTGTCGCCCCTGCACGCCCGACCGCCGGGCTGGGACGTCTGGCCGCGGGCATTGGCCTGATCGTGGCAGGGTTCCTGATGCTGAACCTGATCTATTACCGGTTGCTGCAGCAATTGCCGGATTGGCCCGACATCCTGCCAGAGCTGTTTGAAGGCACAACGCCGCGTGCGCTGTGGATCATGCTGGGCAACTTCCTGCCTTTGCTGGTGGTCTTGGCGGTTGTGTTGCGGATGGTGCACGAGCGCAGCCTGCGAACCCTGTTGGGGCCGCGCATCATGCTGCAACTGGATTTTCGTCGGGTGCTGCGTCCGTTGGTGGTGCTTTTTGTGGTGGTGTCCCTGCTGCCGGCCAGGGGGTTTCTCGATCCGGAACCCAACATGGGTTTCAGCAACTGGCTGGTTCTGGTGCCACTGTCCCTGGCGCTGGTCCTGTTGCAGGTGTCCACCGAAGAGCTGTTGTTTCGCGGCTATCTGCAAAGCCAGTTGGCGGCGCGCGTCAATTCTCCTTTGATCTGGATGCTGCTGCCATCGCTGCTGTTCGGCGCTTTGCATTACGACCCGCAGACCTTTGGCCCCAACGCGCTGATGCTGGCGATCTGGTCAGTCGGGTTCGGGCTGGCCGCGGCGGATCTGACGGCGCGTGCAGGCAATCTGGGCCCCGCCATTGCCCTGCATCTGGTCAACAACGTGAGCGCCATGATGATCACCTCGACCCAAGGCTACTGGGACGGTCTTGCGCTGTATGTCGTGCCCTTCGGACCGCAGGATACCGAGATGATGCGCGCGGTGTTGCCGTTGGAGGCGCTGATGGTGCTGTGTTGCTGGCTGACAGCGCGAATTGCGATACGCCGCTGATTGCATTTTCTGACGTTGCGTCTTATCTGACGTCAAGCCGTTCTGTAACGGACCAGACATGAGAAGGATTGTGCATGAACTGGATCACCAACTATGTCCGCCCCCGGATCAACTCGATCTTTTCGCGTCGGGAAACGCCGGACAACCTGTGGTCAAAATGCGATGAATGCGGCACGATGCTGTTTCACCGCGAATTGTCGAGCAATCTGAACGTCTGTACCCAATGCGGGCATCACATGGCGATCACCGCCCGCGACCGGTTCAGTGCCCTGTTTGACGGCGGCATTTTCACCGAGGTCGCAGTGCCTGCGCCAACCGCCGACCCGCTGCATTTCCGCGATCAGAAAAAATACCCTGAACGCATGAAGGCCGCGCAGAAGAAGACCGGCGAAAAAGAAGCCATGCTGGTGGCCGAGGGTGAAATTGGCCGCACGCCGATTGTTGCCGCCTGCCAGGATTTCTCGTTCATGGGCGGCTCGATGGGCATGTATGTCGGCAACGCCATCATTGCTGCGGCGGAACGTGCTGTTGCGCTGAAACGCCCACTGATTCTGTTTTCCGCCGCCGGCGGCGCGCGCATGCAGGAGGGCATCCTGTCGCTGATGCAGATGCCCCGCACCACCGTGGCCGTGCAGATGCTGAAAGAGGCCGGGCTGCCCTATATCGTCGTGCTGACGCACCCGACCACGGGTGGGGTCACCGCGTCCTATGCGATGCTGGGGGATGTGCATATTTCGGAACCCAATGCGCTGATCTGCTTTGCCGGGCCGCGTGTCATTGAACAGACCATCCGCGAGAAGCTGCCCGAAGGCTTCCAGCGGGCCGAGTATCTGCTGGATCACGGCATGCTGGATCGCGTGACCCCACGCACCGAAATGCGCGACGAGCTGATCACCATCACGCGTATGCTGTTGGGACTGCCACCCGCGGTGAAAGGCGACCTGCCATCGCCCGAGGCGGTCGAAAAGGCCGAGGCCGAGGCCAAACCGGACACCCCAGAGGCGGACGACAAAAAGTGAGCGCGCAAGGCTCGGACGCCATCCTCGAGCGGATGATGGCGCTGCACCCGAAGATCATCGACCTGACGCTGGACCGTGTCTGGCGCCTGCTCGCGGCGTTGGACAACCCGCAAGAGCAGCTGCCGCCGGTGATCCATATCGCCGGGACCAATGGCAAGGGCTCGACCCAGTCGATGATCCGCGCCGGTCTGGAAGGTATGGGCATGTCGGTGCACGCCTATACAAGCCCGCATTTGGCGCGGTTTCACGAACGTATCCGCCTGGCCGGCGCGCTGATCTCGGAGGATCACCTGACCGAGATCCTGGACGAGTGCTATGCCAAGAACGGCGGCATCGACATCACCTATTTCGAGATCACCACCTGCGCGGCCCTCTTGGCCTTTGCGCGGACCCCGGCGGATTACACGCTGCTTGAGGTGGGTTTGGGGGGTCGTCTGGACGCAACCAATGTGATCGACACCCCCGCGCTGACCATCATCACGCCGGTGTCCATCGACCATGAGCAATTCCTGGGCAACACGCTGGCCAAGATCGCAGGCGAAAAGGCCGGGATCATCAAGCGGGGCGTGCCTTGTGTCGTTGGTCCCCAGCAGGACGAGGCGCTGGAGGTGATCGAAGCCACAGCCATGCGTCTGGGTGCGCCGCTGTTGGTGTACGGTCAGCACTGGCACGTCTCGACAGAACGCGGGCGGCTGGTGTTTCAGGATGACAACGGGCTGCTGGATCTGCCCTTGCCCGCCCTGCGCGGGGATCACCAGATCCTGAATGCGGGCGCAGCGATTGCGGGCCTGCGGTATCTGGGCGCGGATGAGGCGGCCTGTGAAGCGGCGATGACGAACGCCGAATGGCCCGCACGGATGCAACGCCTGCGACAAGGGCCGCTGGTTGAGGCCGCGCCAGAGGTCGAACTGTGGCTGGACGGCGGGCATAACGCGGCCGCCGGTGAGGCATTGGCCAAGGTGCTGGCCGATTTGCCGAAGCGCCCGACGCATCTGATTTGCGGCATGCTCAACACCAAGGACATCTCGGGCTATCTGCGCCCCTTGGCGGCGCAGGCAGCGAGCCTGACGGCGGTGTCCATTCCGGGCGAGGCCAACACCCTGCCCGCCGATGAGACCGAGGCTGCGGCCAAGGCTGTCGGCATGGTGGCGCGGTCTGCCGCATCGGTTGCTGAGGCACTGGCCGAGATCGTGGCAAAGGACCCCACGGCGCGGGTGCTGATTTGCGGCTCGCTTTACCTGGCCGGGGTCATCCTGCGCGAAAACGGCTGATAAACCCGCCCGCCGCAAAGAAAAAACCGAATCAAATCAAATGATTCGCATTTCTGCGAATCACCCCCCATTGACTGATTCGAATCACCGGGCCTATAGTCAAAAAAATTCGGTCCCCCTGCGAAGCAGAAGCAATGAAACGGGGGATCATGGCAGGCACGACGGGACAGGCAGGCAGGCAAAAAGGGGGGTGCAGGGGCGCCCCCCTAACAATTTGTGCGGTTTGGGTTTTCAGGGGCCTTGCCCCTCTGGGCCTGCGGCCCATTCACCCCAGGATATTTTTGGCCAAAAGAAGGCTCAGGATGCGTCCTGCCCCCATGTGTCGGACTGCATCTCGCGCAGGCGGCTGGCGGTGCGTTCGAATTCAAAGGTGCCGGTGCCCTCGACGTAGAGCATCTCAGGCTCCGCCGCGGCGGAACAGATCAGGCGCACGCGGGCCTCGTAAAGCGCGTCGATCAGGGTGACAAAGCGTTTGGCTTCGTTGAAGTTGTGGCGCGAGAGGCGCGGGATGTCTTCGAGCACCAGCACTTTGACCGCATCGGCGATGGCGAGGTAATCGCCCGGCCCCAGCATGGCGCCGCAGAGATCGAAAAAGCTGGCGCGGGCGACACCATTGCGAAAGGCGGGCAGGACGACCTCGCGACCTTTGACGGTGAGCGTGAGGGGCGCGGCTTCGCCGCCTGTGAGGTCTTTCCAGATGGACAGGATATCGGCGCGGGCCTCGTGGCCGGCCTGAACGAAATAGACCTGATTGCCCTGCAGGCGGTTCTGGCGATAGTCGTTGGGGCTGACCAGCTCCCAGACCCGCAGCTGTTCCTTGATGAGGCGGATGAAGGGCAGGAAAAGCTGGCGGTTGAGACCGTCCTTGTAGAGATCATCCGGCACGCGGTTGGAGGTGGTGACCACCACAACCCCCGCCTCGAACAGTTGTTCGAACAGGCGGCCCACGATCATGGCATCGGTGATGTCGGTGATCTGCATTTCGTCAAAGGCCAGCACCCGCACGGACTCGGCCACGGATTGCGCCACGGGCTGGATCGCGTCTTCGACGCCGCGTTGACGGGCTTCGTGCATTGCCGAATGGATTTCCTGCATGAAGGCATGAAAGTGCACGCGGCGCACCGGCACTGCGAGCGAGTCGACAAAAAGGTCCATCAGCATGGATTTGCCGCGCCCCACCCCGCCCCAGAGGTACAGCCCCTGCACCGGGTCAGGGGTGGCTTTGCGGAACCAGGTTTTCTTGACGGGTTTGTCTATCTCGGCGCGGATGCGTTCAAACTCGGGCAGCACAGCCTCTTGCGCGTCGTCGTGGTGCAGATCACCAGAGGCCACGGCGGCGGCGTATATCTTGGGCAGGGTCGTCATATCCATCCCTTAGCGAATGCAGGAAGCGGTGAAAAGGCAGACATGACGCATGATGATGAATAGCTTCACAAATGGTGAATTGACCCCTTTCGCACGCCCACGCATTCTGTACGGCGCGAACGAGGAGAGTTTCATGGAAACGCGCACGTCCCTGTTTACGCCGGTGTTGATCGTCGGCTGCGTCATCATCCTGGTGTCCTTTGCGATCCGGGCAAGCTTTGGCGTGTTCCAGATCCCAATCGCTGATGAGTTCGGCTGGCTGCGGGCCGAGTTTTCCATGGCGATTGCCATTCAGAACCTTGCCTGGGGCTTTGGACAACCGATCTTTGGCGCGATTGCCGAGAAGATCGGGGATCGCAAGGCGATCGTGCTGGGGGCGTTGGTCTATGCTGCGGGTCTGGTGCTGTCGTCCTTTGCGGTCACGCCCGAGGCGCATCAGCTTTACGAGGTTCTGGTGGGCTTTGGCATCGCGGGCACCGGCTTTGGCGTGATCCTTGCCGTGGTGGGCCGGGCAAGCTCGGATGAGAACCGCTCGATGTCGCTGGCGATTGTCACGGCGGCGGGCTCTGGGGGGCAGGTGTTTGGCGCGCCTGTCGCGGAGTGGATGCTGGGGTTCATGAGCTGGCAAGAGACCTTTGTGGTTTTTGCCGCCGCGATCATGGCCACGCTGTTGCTGTTGCCGGCCATGCGCGCCCCGGCGGCAAGCAAGGCGGAGCTGGAAGAGAGCATGGGCACCATCCTGCGCCGCGCGTTCCGTGATCCGACCTATACGCTGATTTTCCTTGGCTTTTTCTCGTGTGGCTATCAGCTGTCTTTTGTCACGGCGCATTTTCCGGCGATGATCACCGAGATGTGCGCGGCGGTGGACCCTTCGGGAATGCTGGCCTCGGTGGGGATTTCGACAACCTCGCAGCTGGGCGCGATTGCGATTTCGCTGATAGGTCTGGCCAACATCGTGGGCACGCTTTTGGCAGGATGGCTGGGCAAGCGATACTCGAAAAAATACCTGCTGGCAGGCATTTACACGCTGCGGATCATCATTGGTGCGGTGTTCATCCTGATGCCGATCACCCCGACCACCGTAGTTGTGTTCTCTATCGCCATGGGGTCCCTGTGGCTGGCAACGGTGCCGCTGACCAGTGGGCTTGTCGCCTATATCTACGGCCTGCGCTACATGGGCACGCTGTATGGCATCGTGTTTTTCAGCCACCAGCTGGGCAGCTTTCTGGGTGTCTGGTTGGGCGGGCGGATGTATGACGCCTTTGGCGACTACACGCTGGTGTGGTGGATTGGTGTGGGGGTTGGCGCGTTTAGCGCAATTGTGCACCTGCCGATCCGGGAAAAACCATTGCGGGCCGCGACGGCTTAATCCATCAAAAGCCGTGGTTCGAGCTGGTCCCACAGGGTGTCGGTGTGGGTGTAGATCAGCCCATGCCCGGCATCCTCAATCACGATGTGAGTGGCGTCGGGATTCCATGCCGACAGCCTGTTTTTACAGGCGATGGGGATGATGTCATCCGCCCCACCCCACAGCGCGAGAACCGGGATGCCCTGGCCTTGCAGCTTGCGGTGGTCGGCCTCGCGCGGGGTTGCCAGCACGCCGCGAAGTGACGACAGGACGGACCGCAGAAAACCACGATAGCGCAACTCTTCGGGCTGGCGCCTGGTGATGTCGGGCACGCTGGTTGGCAGGTGGGCTTCGGCCTGACTGCCCTGTTTCAGGGTGCGGGGGTACATCAGGTGGAACAGCCAATCGCCGAGAACGGGCAGCTTTTGTGTCACCTTGGCACCAAGACCCAGATCATGACCCATACCCGCAGGCACGCATAGCACAACCTGTCGGATACGGGCCGGATGCCTGGCGGCAAAAGCCGTGGAAATTGCCGATCCCATGGAATTGCCGAACAGGGTGACGGGGTCTGTAATGCCTTGATCTTGCAGGATATCTGTCAGAAGCCTGTCGTAGAATGCATCGTCTTGCAGGCCACGGGGTCGTGCGGACAGACCGCGCCCGTAGAGGTCGAGGCTGAGGACGCGAAAGCCCTTGGTCACGAGGTACGGAATCAGGCCATCCCAGACATATGAAGGCGTGGTGAGGCCGTGGATACACAGGGCGACGGGCCCCTCTGAGGGGCCATGCCAGCGATAGTGAACGCGGCCCTGCGCAAGATCGGCAAAGCGGCTTTCGGGGTCGCTGACGGGTCGCTGAGACACCGGTTTGCGCAGGCCTTCCTGCACAATCGGCATCGCTGCGACGGCGGCCAGACCCCAACGTAGGAGGCTCATGAGCCTTGGAACCGATCAAGGATGAAGCGGCTGGTCATCAGGTCGAGATGCGCGCCGCCGCCGTTCTTGAACAGGGTGATCTCATCGTCAGAGTGACGCTGGAACCGGTCGATCTGATAGTAGTCGGCCAGGACGTCCTCGCGGCTGATAACCCCTTGTTCCAAAGGTGTTTTAATCTCACCGATATGCGCGACCGTGGTGTCGAAACTGTCGACAAAGATGCGCGCCCGTTGCAGGGCGGTGTCGTCGGCCTCGCGCATGTCCGGGCGATAGGCGCCGATCAGGTCGATGTGCTGGCCGGGGCGGAACCACTCGCCGCGCAAAACGGGGTCGGTGGACATGGTGGCAGATGTGACGATGTCGGCCTGCGCCACGGCGGCTTCGAGGTCGGTGGCCACGCGCAGGCCGGGGGTCTCGGCGGCCATTTTCTCGGCGTTGCCGGGGCTGCGGTTCCAGACGGTAAAGCGCGCATCCGGAAAGGCGCTGGAATAGGCGGCGTGCAGGTTGCGCCCCACTGTGCCCGCGCCGACGATCAGGATTTCGCGGCTGTCAGGACGCGCCAGTTTGCGCGCCGCCAACAGGCTGTCCCCGGCGGTTTTCCACTTGGTGACGAGGTGAAAGTCGATCAGCGCCGAAAGGATGCCGGTGGCGTCGTCAAACAGGGTCACGGCACCATGGATCATGGGGATATCATTGGCCGGGTTGTCGGGGAAGACAGTGGCAGATTTCACTGCGATTCCAAGGCCATCGACCCAAGCCTGCCGTTGCAGCAGCGTGTCCTTGCCCCGATAGAGAAAGCTGTCGGAGATTTCGGCCTTGGGCAGATTGTGACCGGCCTCGATCGCGTCTGTGAGACCCAGCCAGTCGAGGGATTTTTCACCGGATTCAAAGTCGATGATCGTGGTCATTTTGCGTCCTCTTCTGTCAGGAGACCTTCGGCGACGAGGCGGTCAGCCCAGCCTTGGGGGTGGTCGAACAGGTGGGTTTGCCAGCCGCGGGCGGCGGCGGCGTCGATGTTTTCGGGGCGGTCGTCGGCGAACAACAGGGTGTGCGGGGCAAGGCCGCAGTCCTGTTCGACATGGGCGTAGATGGCGGGATCGGGTTTTATCAGTTTCAGGCGGCCCGAGACATATTCGCGGTCGAACAGGGTCAGAAAGGGATAGGCCCGCTGCGACAGGGGAAAGTTGTCATGACCAAAATTGGTCAGCGTGAACACCGGGATTTTACGCGTCTTCAGGGCCTCGAGCAGGCGCACGGAATGGGGGATATCCGGCGCGGCGAGGTCGTTCCAATTGTCGTGCCACATACGGATTTCTGCGCGCCAGTCGGGGTACTTCTCGGCCAGTGGATACATCACGTCGCGCAGGGCTTCGCCCTGATCAACCCTTTGATGTTGCTCATGTAATGGCACCTGGGCAAAGAAGGCCTCGCGCCGTTCCTGACCGATGATACGGTCATAAAACGCCTCGGGTCTCCAGCGGATCAGCACGTTGCCGATGTCGAAAATCACGGCTTCAATTGTCATGCGGAAACCCTAGCGGCGGGTGCGCGGGCGCGCCACCCCTTTGGGGCGGCCTTTTATGCTTTCGCGCCAGAAGATGAAGAGCCCCGCGCCGATGATCAGCGACATGCCGAGCCACGACAGCGGTTCGGGCCATTCGCCAAAGATCACCACCCCGAAAAAGATCGCCATGGGCATGGCGGTGTACTCAAGCGGGGCGATGACGCTGGCCTCGGCCAGGCGGTAGGCCTGAGAGATGAAGAACCCGCCCAAAGCGCTGGAGAGACCAAGCAGAAAGAGGATGCCCAGGTCGCGGGTTTCAGCAGGCCAGCTCCAGCCGCGCAGAAGGAATTCGAACATCGGATCCCCCTGCCCTGCGTAGTGTCCGTGGCCCAGGAACAGACCCACTAACCCACTGACAACAATGAAAGTTATCTGGATGTAGACCGACATGGTCGCGGCACTTTCGGTGTTGCCGATCTTGCGGGTGAGGATGTGCAGAAAGGCATAGGCAAAGGCCGCTATGATCGGCAGGAACAGCGCGACGCGGAAGCTTTCCGTGCCGGGGCGCACCATGATGAGCACCCCGATCAGCCCGGCGCCAACGGCAATCCAGCGGCGCGGGCCAACCTGTTCCTTGAGGATCAGAACCGAGAGCGAGGTGATGATCAGGGGCGAGACAAAGAACACCGCCACGGTGTCGGCCAAGGGCAGAACCGAGAGGCCGAGAAAGAAGGTCATATTGGCAAAAACCACGCAAAATCCGCGTATTAGGTGCATTCCAAGGCGCTGGGTGCGCAGCACTTTGAAGCCACCATCCAGCGGCACAATCACCACCAAAAGCAGGATCAGCGCCACCAAAGAGCGGATCAGGACGATCTGGTGCAGCGCGTATCCGGAAGAGAGGAATTTGATCGACGAGTCGTTGAGCGAGAAAAAAAAGGTCGCGGCAAGCGCCGAAATGGCACCGAGCATGCCGGGCGTCATGGTGGATTTTGAGGTCATGTGAGCAGTTGAAACAGGTTTCGGAACACGATCTGGCCCATTCACGACAGCGGCGTCGCAAAGGGCGATTTTTGGAGAAATGACCAATTTGTACAACAAATTTTGGGGCCACTCTCCATTTTGTACAACTTTTTTTGAGGGGACTCTCCAAGTTGTACACCTTGGAGAAAACCGTGCAGTTCACGAAAAACCCCAGAAATCCGCAGCGTGCTTTACGGTTTCTTAGCCATTCGTAATTCGCGTTCCAGCGCATCCAGGAATCGCGAGCGGTCGGCTTTGGTAAAGCCCCTGCCGCCGCCCTGTCGAAAGGGATCGGCGGCGCGCAGGTCGGCCATGAGGTCCCGGGTTGCCAGCACGTTGCCGATATTGGCGGCGGTCAGCGCCTCGCCATTGTGTTTCAGAACCCGCGCCCCGGCCTCGACGCATTTCGCCGCCAACGGAATGTCGCCGGTGATGACCACGTCGCCGGGACCCGCCCGGTCGGCGATCCACATGTCGGCAATGTCGGGGCCCTCGGGCACGATCACGTTTTCGACCAGCGGGTTCTGCGAGGGGCGCAGGCCACCGTTGGAGACGACAAGCATGGGCACGCGGTGGCGGGTGGCCACGCGTTCAGCTTCGGATTTCACGGGGCAGGCATCGGCGTCGATATAGAGCTTGGTCATGGGGGCAGGCTTGGCATGAATTTGCGGATATGAAAAGGGCGCGCGGCGGGTCGTCATTTCATCCACGGGTGTCGGAAAATGGAAATAGCGGAACCGGGCAACCCCATAGCTTTGGGGGGACAAGGGCGCGACCCGAATGCAGAGGCCCATTGGATGACCAGTCTTCTTGATCCGTTTCAGCTGAAACATCTGACGCTGCGCAATCGCATCGTGAGCACATCCCATGCCCCCAACTATGTCGAAGGCGGCCACCCCCGCGACCGTTACAGGGCCTATCACGAGGAAAAGGCCAAGGGCGGCGTTGCCATGACGATGGTGGGCGGGTCCACGAACATCGCGCCGGACAGCCCTTCGGTTTTTGGCCAGCTTTACGCGGGCGACGACAGTATCGTGCCATGGTTCCAGCGGCTGACCGAGGGCGTGCATCAGCACGGGGCCGCCATCATGTGCCAGATCACCCATATGGGCCGCCGCACGGCCTGGGACAATGCCGAATGGCTGCCGGTGCTGGCGCCTTCGGGGGTGCGCGAGCGTGCGCACCGGTCCTTACCCAAGGTGATGGAGCAAGAGGATATCGACCGCGTTGTCGAGGATTTTGCCGCCGCCGCAATGCGCTGCAAGCGGGGTGGCTTTGACGGTATCGAGCTTTTGTCGCATTCGCATTTGCTGGGGCAGTTCCTGTCGCCGCTGATCAACCGGCGCGAGGACGACTATGGCGGCACGCTGGAGAACCGGATGCGCCTGACGGTGCAGGTGATCGAAGCGGTGCGCGCCGAGGTGGGGGCCGGGTTCATCCTGTCGATGCGGATCACCGGGGATGAGCTGGCCGAGGGCGGTCTGGACGCCGAAGACTGCGTTGCCGCCGCGCGGATGCTGGCGGAAACGGGTCAGGTTGACCTGCTGAATATCCTTGCCGGGGCGCCTTATGACGACCTTGGGCTGGCCGAGTGGGTGCGCCCGATGGGGTTGCCTGCCGCGCCGCATATCCCGGTTGCGGGGCGCATCCGGGCGGCGGTGGATCTGCCTGTCCTGCATGCGGGGGGCATTGCCGACATTGCCACGGCGCAGCATGCGGTGGCGGGCGGGCATGTCGATCTGGTGGGCATGACGCGGGCGCATATGGCGGACCCGCATCTGGTGGCAAAGCTGGCGCGCGGCGACGAGGCGCGCATTCGCCCCTGCGTCGGGCTGGGGTATTGCGTGGACCGTGTGAATCAGGGCAAACCCGCGGTTTGCGGACACAACGCGGCCACCGGGCGCGAGGGGGTGTTGCCGCATGTTGTTCCGGCCAGCCACACACGCAAGCGCGTGGTCGTGGTGGGCGGCGGGCCCGGCGGGCTGGAGGCGGCGCGTGTCAGTGCCCTGCGCGGCCATGAGGTCACGCTGTTTGAGGCCACGGATCGGTTGGGCGGACAGCTGGTTCTGGCGGCCAAGGGGAGGACACGCCGACAGGTCTGGGGCGTCGCGGACTGGCTGATGTCCGAAGTGCAGACGCTGGGGGTCGACATCCGCCTGAACACCTATGCCGAGGTCGAGGATGTGCAGGCCGAGGTGCCGGACCTGGTGGTCGTGGCCACCGGCGGCTGGCCCGCACCCCCCGACATGCCCGGCGGCGGGCTGGCGGTCTCGGGCAGAGAGGTTCTGTCCGGCGAGGCGCGGGTTTCGGGCGAGGTTCTGGTGTTCGACGAGGTCGGCGATCACCCGGCGGCGGTTGTGGCGGACGTGTTGTCACGCGCGGGCAACGCGGTGCATTATGTCACCCCGGACCGTGGCCTGCTGCATGATCTGGGCCCCACCACCAGCGCCGTTGCCTTGCGAGACCTGAGCGCACAGGGTGTGTCCTTTGCCTGTTTGCATGAGCTTGCCGGTCTGACCCGCGCGGGGAACCGGATCACGGCATCGCTGCGGCATGTTCTGACCGGTGAGCTTATGCACCGCGAGGTGGATCACGTGGTTGTCGAGCAGGGGCTGGTGGCGATGGACGATCTGTATGCGGCGCTGAAACCGCTGTCGAAAAACCTTGGACAGGTGACGCACGCAGCCCTTGTGACCGGCGGCTTTCCCTTTCCGCAACGCGCGCCCGAGGGGCAATTCCATCTGGCCCGGATCGGCGACGCCATTGCCAGCCGCAACATGCACGCCGCCATCCTTGACGCCCTGCGGGTGTGCGCGGTCTTTTGAGGCGGGTGGGCTTGCGTTGATCGCTGTCTAAGAGGGATCCGCCTCCAAGCCGGATGGATCGGTCTGTATCTGGGTTGTCTCTGTGTGACGGGCAGCCGCCTGTTCCTCATGGGCCGTCATATTGCCCGCGCTTTCAACAGAGATGCGCGCCTGACCCAGCCGGGGATGCAGTTTGCGGGCAAGCAGCCACGTGAACAGCAAGCCCGCGCCCCCGGCGGCAAACACCCCGGTGAGCGGAGCAAACAGAAGCACCATCCAGGCAGCACCAGGGGTGACGATGCCCGAAACATCGCGGAAACTGGAATAGATGGCGGACATTTCCGTGCGCTCGGATGGCTTGACCGCGAGGAGAAACGGCAGGCCCGCTGACACATCGAGCAGGATCAGGAAGATCGAGCCGATCATCAGAAGGATGATCGCAATTTCCGGGACTCCAAACGGAATTCCAGCCACAAGGAACAGTCCCCCCGACATCAGAAAACCGGCCTTCACGGCGGTGCGCACGGAGCTGCGCTGCATGAATCGCAGCATCAGAGGCGTAAAGAACAACGCTGCGTTGGACATCGACAACGCGATGCCGCCAAGCTGGCTGCCAAGCCCGTTTTGGACCGCATAGATCGGCAGATAAACCACATAGACCCACCACCCGCAGGATCTGACCACGGCGAATGTCCACCCGGCCACCAAGCGCGGTTGCGCAAAGAACCTTGCAAAATAGGCAAAGGGGTTGGTGGGCGCGCGGCGGCTCTTGGCGATCAGCTTGCCATTTCCGAGCCGCATCACCAGAAAGATCAGCAGCATGCCGCTGGCGGCAGCGGCCGCGATCAGAAACGGCGCAGGCCGCCACCAGTCGTAGAGAAACGTGCCGAGTGCAGGACCAACCGTCCACCCCAGCGCGCTGTAGAACAGCCGCGACGTTTCAAATTTGCCAAGCTCGATTTTGGCGACATGGTCGAGGACATAGGCGTTGAAACACACAAAAGTCGTCACAACTGCAAACGTCGTGAGTGCCAGCCCGGCAACCGCCGCACCGGGAGTCTCGAGGATCGTGATCCCGGCGCCGGCAATGAACATCATCGCCCCCAGCACATAGACCCACCGTCGCGGGATAAAGCGGATCAGGTAGGGAATGAGCAGGCCGATCACGAGGGAAATCGCACCAACGATGAAGTAGATTTCGGACACGACACGGGCATCCCCGAGCGCCCGGTACATGACGACGGGCATGACAGAGATCAGGATGCCCCTGGCAATGGCTTCAGTTCCGGCCAGGATGGCAAAGCCGCGCACACTGGGCGCAGGCGCATGGCGAAGCCATTCGGGTATTCGGCGCTCGTGCATAGGGATTGCTCACGTTTCCTGTGACCAATCAAATCAGTTTTCTCAGGACTTCTTTCCCACCTGCGACCCGATGTCGTTTTTATCGTATTGTTCGGTAACATTCGCGGGAAACGGGCATCAGAGGCGCCAAAGGCGGTCACCCCAAGGGGGGCCGATAGGACAATTGCCCGTTGCCTCTGGCGCTCCGGGCCTTTGGCAAGCCCCGTGGCGCGGATGTTACGGGGCAGGCATCGGCGTCGATAGAGAGCTTGGTCAAAGGGCGAGATTTGACAGGGTTTGGGGGGGTGTCGGGAAGGGGGGGATGTGTTTGAAGGAGCCGTTGCGGAAGCTGTTCAGCGAGCTCAAAAAACTCCAGTTCGTTGATTTTTCAACCTTAGGTGGATATAATGCAATCCAAAGTAGACAATTCTTATTTGCGATATTGGAGTTTGACGATGTTAAAGAAGTTGTTTTTTGTACTCTTCCTTATTCCCTCAGGCGCTGTTGCACAAGACTGCGACATTACGAGGTTTAAGAAACAGATCGACTTTAACTTGACCGCGGAGAACTACCTTCATTACACTTCGGTCTTCCAGAGTAGACAGCTTCGAGACAGCCGGGATTCCGGAAAAATCAGAATTGATGCATTTGTCGAAGGATTGCCAGTCGGTATTGGCGGATCGAAGGACTCATACGACACGTCGCAAAGTGAGCTGTTTCATACAGTCAACTTTCGCCAAAACCGAAAAACTTCCGTGGCCTTTGTAGGCAACATGTTGAATGACAAAGGGCTGTCGGCATATCTGGCGTGTCTGCAGAACCACCAGGAGGGCATATCAGCCTCGGTCGTTCGGGCAAACGGCAACCACGTTACTGTCTTGTACAGTTACAAAAAGGGACATGGAGATCCAAACAATGCGTCTCTGGACATCGAATTGAGAGGTGTTGTTGGAAACCCGGAAACCAAAATAGCCATCAATGATGTGAACGCGACGCTGGTTGAGTATAATCGCAAAAAAAACTCAGAGTTTCGAGTTGGCTTGTTAAGTGGTAGCGCATCGTTGGTGGGAAACCGAGCACTGCTCGTGGACCGTCAGTACCGGCTCCCGAAGGGCGGACAACTGCTGTTGGTTCAGGCTTGGGCAGACTCAAATTCGTATGAGACCGCGCCAACACCGAGCCACGAATACCGCAGTGAGGTCATGTTCATAAAGCCTTCGGACAATCTGATAAAAGAGTACAACCACGGCGGACCCGCTTTCATGTACGTGAAGGTAGAAGATGACTTGAGCTACTGGACGCGCATAAACTGGCGGGGCGCCTTGAAAGGCAGAGGTCATGAAACTACGCTAGGTCGCTCCACAGCAATCATGGAGAACTGCGACACACCACAGGTCTGCAACTATCGCATCAGCGCCATGAAACTACCTTAAGAAACAACTGAACCACGCGCGGGCTCAAGGCTGAGAGCCTGCGAGCAATCGCCGGACTGCCCACGCAGTCTGGCGGTCGCGCGGCCGCCTCACCCCTTCTTCGCGGTCTTCTTCACCTTGTACTCGTCCGGGATGGGCATGCGATTAAACGCGTCGAGGCCTGCAATGCGGTAGGCCTCGGCCAAGGTGGGATAGTTGAAGGTGTTCTCGACAAAGTAATCCACGGTGCCTTTGAGGTTCAGCACGGCCTGGGCGATGTGGATCAGTTCGGTTGCGCCTTCGCCGACGATCTGCACGCCAAGCAGGCGGCGGGTCTTGAGGCTGACGAGCATTTTCAGCATGCCGTGGTGCAGGCCCATGATGTGCCCGCGCGAGGTTTCACGGAAGCGGGCGATGCCGACTTCATAGGGGATTTCGCGGTCTTTGATCTCTTCCTCGGACATGCCGCAGGTCGAGATTTCCGGCACGGAGTAGATGCCATAGGGGAACCACGGGCTTTCCGGCAGGGTCGGCGTTTCGAGCGCGTGGCAGGCGGCGACGCGGCCCTGTTGCAGGCCCGTTGAGGCCAGCGAGGGGTGGCCGATCACGTCACCGGCGGCGTAGATATGCGGCACCTTGGTCTGGTAGCTTTTGCGGTCAACCTCGATGCGGCCACGGTGGTCGGTTTCAAGCCCCACCTTGTCGAGGCCGAGGCCCGAGGTGGCGCCCATGCGGCCAGCGGCAAAGAGCAGCATTTCGGCACGCACGTGGCGGCCGTTTTCAAGGCTGACTTCGACGTAGTCCCCGGCGTCTTCGACTTTTTCGATGGCCGACCCAAGGCGCAGACTCATGCCGTTGTCGCGCACCTGATGGGTGAACTCGGCAACCGTGTAGCTGTCGATGAAATCGAGGAAGGTTTCGCGGGGTTCGATCAGGGTGACGGTGACGTCCAGCGCGTTGAACATCGAGGCGTATTCGACGCCGATCACGCCTGCGCCCACCACGATCAGCGACCGCGGGATGCGGGCCAGTTCGAGGAATTCGTCACTGTCGACAATCGTCGAGCCGTTGAAGGGCAGGTAATCTGGGCGGTAGGTGATGGTGCCGGTGGAGATCAGGAACTTGTCGCCGGTGAGTTCGACGGTTTTGCCCGCCTCGCGGGTGACCTTGATGGTGTTGGGGCCGGTGAACACGGCGCGGCCCATCATGGTGTCGACGTGGTTGCGGTTGAACTGGTGCTCCAGCGCGTCGACCTCGTGATCCAGCGTCATGTGCAGGCGGGCCTTGAGATCCTCGGCGCTGATCTCTTCCTTGGCGCGGTAGCCACGACCATAAAACGACCGCTCGCGCCAGCCCGAGAGGTTCAGCACGGTTTCGCGCAGGGTCTTGGACGGGATGGTGCCGGTGTGCACCGACACCCCGCCGAGGCGTTCGTTGGCATCCACCACAAGCACGCGGCGCTTGAGTTTACCCGCCTGGATGGCGGCGGCGCGGCCTGCGGGGCCGGAGCCGATGATGATCAGGTCATAGTCGTGTTTGGGCATGAGATCAGTCTGCGTAAAGCGCCTCGGCGTGGAAGGTCACGTGGTCTTCCATGAAGGTGGAGACAAAGAAATAGCTGTGGTCATAGCCGGGCTGCATGCGGTGGATCATCTGCTGGCGGCGGGTGGCGGCAGCCGCGGCGAGGGTTTCGGGGCGCAAAAGGTCGAGGAACTGGTCGTCGGCGCCCTGATCGATCAGGATCGGGCCGTCAAAGCCACGTTCCGCCATCTGCACCGAGGCATCATGCGCGGCCCATTGGCCGGTGTCGTCGCCCAGATAGGCCTGCAGCTGTTTGCGGCCCCAGTCAGCGCCGGTCGGATTGCAGATCGGCGCAAAGGCCGAGACCGAGCGATACCGTCCGGGATGCGCCATGGCGAGCGTCAGGGCACCATGGCCACCCATGGAGTGGCCGCTGATCGACTGGCGGGTCATGTCGAGGGGGAACTCTTCCTGCACCAGCGAGGGCAGGTCTTCGGCGATATAGTCCCACATGCGATAGTGCGGCGCCCAGGGTTTTTCCGTGGCGCTGACATAGAAACCTGCGCCCTTTCCCAGATCATAGGCGTCGTCGTCGGCGACATCGTCGCCGCGGGGGCTGGTGTCGGGAAAGATCAGCGCGATGCCCTGTTCGGCGGCCCAGGTTTGGGCGCCTGCCTTGACCATGGCGTTTTCGTGGGTGCAGGTGAGACCGGAGAGGTACCAGAGCACGGGGACCGGGCCGTCCCGGGCCTCTTCCGGGAGAAACAGGCCAAAGGTCATCTCGCAGCGCGTGGTGTGCGAGCGATGTCCATAGACGCCTTGCACGCCGCCGAATGCCTTGTTTTCAGAAATGATTTCCATGGTGTCCTCCCGGATTTGTCCGCTTGACCATGGCTAACGCAGTTTGCCGGGGGGTCACAAGCGAAACCGCGACGGTTGGGTGCGTTAAAGCGCCGTAACCCAGGCGATCACCACCGGCACGGTGAGAACGCTGATCGCGGTGGAGAACAGGATCGAGGCCGACACCAGGTGCGGGGCCACGCCGTAGTGCTGGGCGAGGATATAGACATTGCCGGCCACCGGCAGCGCGGCGGCGGCGATGATGACGCTGGCGGAATAGGTGTCGACCGGAAACAGCCAGAGTGCGGCGATGGCGACAAACAGCGGGTGCAGCACCAGTTTGCAGAACGACAGCCAGCCGGCGATATGCACCCGCTCGGCGGACTTGGACGCCAGTGAAGCGCCGATGGCAAACAGCGCGCCGGGCGTGGCGGCGCCGCCGAGGATGGCGAGGAATTCGTTCATGGGCACGGGGATCGGGATTTCAAACGCCGACCAGATCAGGCCTGCGGTGATGGCGACAATCATCGGGTTCCTGACCAGGCCAACCCCGACGGTGCGCAACAACCCAAGGCTCATCCGGCCATCCCGCGACCCGGTGATCAGGATCACGATCAGGCTGGAAAACACGATCAGGTCCACCGCCAGCACCAGCATGATCGGGCCAATCGCCTCGGCCCCCATCAGGAGCGTCAGCATCGGCACCCCGAGAAAGCCGGTGTTGCCGATCGCCGCGCATTGCGATTCCACGGCCACGGTGGGCACGTCGAGCCTGCGCAGGAAGCCCACGGCCGAAGCGATGCCATAGGCCGCCGCCGTGCCCCAGAGATAGGCGCCAACCAAGGGCCAATCGAGCACCTCGGAGAGCGACAGGTTGGCGGCGAATCGGAACAGCATCGCCGAGAGGGCAAAGTAGAAGACGAACTTGGTCAGATAGGCGGTGGCCTCTTCGCTGAAAAACCGCGTGCGCCCGGCCCAGTAGCCGACCCCGATCAGGGCGAAAAAAGGCAGGGTTTTGAGGAAGATCGCCAACATGGGGATTGTGTTAACAGGTTCACCGCTTGGGTCAACGGTTTCGCAAGCAATCCTATGGCGTGCCCGCAAGCGGGCACAACAGGTTTTGCGCCCATGGCGCGGGTGAAGGGGCGCTGCCCCTCTTGGCCCTAAAGGTCCAATTCACCCCGGGATATTTTTGGCCAAAAGAAGCCGGGGCGCAGGCGCTAACCTGACCCGATCAGCACGCCCGCGGCGAAGACCAGGGCACCGCCGAGCACGACCTGAAAGGCGGCGCGGAAGAACGGAGTTTCCATGAAGCGGTTCTGGATCCAGGCGATGGCCCAAAGTTCGATGAAGACCACGAGGATGGCGATGGTGGTGGCGGTCCAGAAATCAGTGATGAGGTAGGGCAGCGCGTGGCCAAGACCTCCGACCGTGGTCATGATGCCCGAGGCAAAGCCGCGTTTGACCGGCGAGCCGCGCCCCGAGAGTTCGCCATCGTCCGAGGCGGCCTCGGTAAAGCCCATGGAGATGCCTGCGCCCACGGAGGCGGCGAGGCCCACGAGGAAGGTGGTCCAGGTGTCCTGGGTGGCAAAGGCCGTGGCAAAGATCGGCGCGAGGGTCGAGACCGAGCCGTCCATCAGCCCGGCGAGTCCCGGCTGCACCCAGGTCAGGATGAACTGGCGGCGGGCCTTGTCGTCTTCGCTGTCGCGGGTTGTGTCGTCGAGGTGGGTGTCTTCGAGCGACTGGGCCGCGGCCTGGTGGCCGGCCTCGGCGGCGGCGAGGTCCCCCAGCAGTTTGCGGGTGGCGGCGTCGGTCGAGCGGGCGGCGGCGGCAAGGTAGAAGCGTTCGGCGTCGCGCTCCATGGCGGCGGCCTCGGAGCGGATGCGGTCAATGCCGAGGTTCTGCACCAGCCAGACCGGGCGGCGGGCGTAGAACCCGGCGACATGTTCGCGCCGGATCAGCGGGATGGTCGCGCCAAAGCGGTCCTCGTGCAGGCCAATCAGGCGGCGGCGGTGGTCATCCTCTTCCTCGGCCATGCCTTCGAACACCCTGGCCGTGGCCGGAAACTCGGCGCGCATCTGTTCGGCGTAGTTGCGGTAGATGCGGGCGTCATCCTCTTCCGAGGAAATCGCCAGCGCAATCAGCTCTTGTTCGCTGAGATCGCGAAAGTGGCGGCGGTAAGGGAAGAAACGCATGGGTGGCCTCTGGTTAGAATGATTCTAAGGTATCATCTGGTGATCTGACCACAAGAGGCTTTCGTGTTGGCGAAAATGAACTGAACGGTTTATATTCCGGAATCAGGCTATGTGAGACACGCATGAATATTGAACGGCCCATCAACCGCAAGGGGCGCAAGTACGCGCAGGTTCTGGACGGCGCGCAAGAGGTGTTTCTGCGTGACGGGTTCGAGGGCGCCAGCGTGGACGAGATCGCGCGGGCGTCGGGCGTGTCGAAGGCGACGCTGTACAGCTATTTCCCGGATAAGCGCGAGATGTTCATGGATATGGCGCGCAATCAATGTGAGCGCCATGCCGACAGCATGTTGCAGGAGATTGAGCAGGACGCCTCGGCGGAACACGTGCTGGAGATGGTGGCACGCGGCGTTCTGAAGCTGATCCTGTCCGAGTTCGGGCTGAAGATTTTCCGCATCTGCGTGGCAGAAGCCGACCGATTTCCCGAGTTGGGACAGCACTTTTACGAGACCGGCCCGGCCATGGGGCGGCGGCATCTGGCCGAGTTCCTGCGATGCGCCTGTCTCAGGGGAGAGTTGGAGATTGACGATCCCGAGATGGCCGCCGCGCAGTTTCAGGAGCTGGTTAAGTCTGACCTGTACATGCGGTTCGTCTTTGGGGTGGAGACGGATATTGCCCAGGACGAGATCGACCGGGTGGTGAGCGAGGCCGTAAAGACCTTTATGGCGCGCTATGGCAGCGGCGCAGGCGCGCGCGCCTAGTCGTTGCGCGAAAACGCGTCGTTCAGGGCCTGTTGGATGCGCAGGTAGGCGTCGATTTCGGCTTTGGAAAAAGCTTTGGCAAACTCAGTGAACCGGGCGACTTCGCGGTGTCGGATCGTGGTGATCGTTGCGTGGCTGGTGGCGGTGAGGCGGTAGAATACAGAGCGGCGGTGGCGGGGGTTGTCGCGGGTTTCCACCATGCCCGAGCGCAGCAGCTGTTTGAGCTCGCGGGCGACAAACTGGCGTTTCATATCCAGCAGGGCGGTGAGTTCGGGGGCGGTGGCCTGATCGGCGTGCAAAAGCGCTTCGAGAATGGCGCGTTGTCCGACGGTGACCCCGGTGCCTGCGAGGTCAGCATCAACCCGCGCGGTGATGTTGCGCAGGAGCGGGCGGGTCAGTTGCACGCCGCGATAGAGTTTGTCGGCAGGGGTGAGGTCTGGGTCTGACATGGGGTCCTTGGGCGTGGTTTGCGGCAGGATGGGGGGTGCCGGGCATTTTGTCAACTGAATTGACATATTGTGCCATCGCTGATAGGCACGAGGCCGCATAAAGGAGATGGATCATGACGTGGCGCGATCTGGCAGAGCACCAGATTCAGAAGGCCAGGGCCGAAGGGCAATTGGACGATCTGAAGGGTCAGGGCAAGCCGTTGCGCCCGCGTCCGGGGGGTGACATCGTCTCGGTCGGGATGGGGATCATGGCGGATGCCGGCGTGGTGCCGCGCGAAATTCAGTTGAAGAAGGCGCTGGAGGCCAAGCAGGCCGAGGTGAAGGCCGAGGCTGACCCGGCCGCGAAAAAGGCGATTATGCGCGAGATGGCGGATCTGCAGATGCGCCTGGCCATCGAACAGGAAGCGCGGCGCAAATTCTATCGGACCAGTTGAGGGGGATGTGACATGCAGGAGGTTGCAGGAGGATGCCTGTGTGGCAAGGTGCGGGTCACGGCAAGGGGTGCGCCGGATCGGGTTGGCCTGTGCCATTGTCTGAACTGCCGCAAGCACCATGGCGCGGTGTTCTATGCGGCGGCGATTTTCCCACGGTCGGCGGTTTCGCTGGAGGGGGACACATCGAGCTATGAAGGGCGGCATTTCTGCCCGACTTGCGGGTCGTCGGTGTTTGCTGTGACGGGTGACGAGATTGAGCTGCATCTGGGCGCATTGGATGCGCCAGACCAGTTTCAGCCCGAGTATGAGCTGTGGGCCAAGCGTCGTGAAGCGTGGCTGCCTGCCTTTGACGGGGTTCAGTCCTTTGCGCGGGATCGGGATTGAAAGATCGGGGCAGCTACCCCTCTGCGTGGGTCACGGCCCGCTGGTAGAGGTGCCATGTGGTGTGGCCCAGAATCGGCAGGGTAAAAATCAGGCCCAGAAACGCGGGCACCATCGACACCAGCACGGTGACCGAGATGATCGCCGCCCAGCCCAGCATGACCACCGGGTTTTCCTTGACCACCTGAATGGATGTCAGCATGGCGGAGACAAAATTGGTCTCGCGGTCCAGCAGCATCGGCATGGCGACAACGGTCACCGCGAACAGGACAGCTGAGAGCAGCGCCCCTGCGCAGGTGCCGATTGCCAGAAAGGTCCAGCCCTCGGGCGTGAAAAAGACGGCGTTCAGAAATCCGTCAAAATCCGAGAATGAGGCGTTTTGCAGGGTGATCACCAACCACAGGCGGATCTGGTACATCCACACCCAGAAAATGAACAGGGTGACAAAGGCCATCCAGCCCATCTCGCGTTTGCGTTGATTGGCCATGACGGTGAGGATGTCGGACCAGCCAAAGGGTTCATCCTTTTGCATGCGGCGGGACATTTCGTAAAGCCCGGCGGCGGCAAAGGGCGCGACAAGCGGAAAGCCGACAACGGCGGGGATGATCATCCAGATCTTGCCCAGCCAGACGAGGCTCCAGACCAGAAGAATGCCGAACACCGCGTAGAACAGGCCGAAAAAGCCGCTCATCACGGGGCGGGCGAGAAAGTCGGCAAACCCGGCTTTCAGGGACGCGGTGATGTCGGCGGTGGTGACCCTGTTGACCGATGGCATGGCCGGTTGCGGCGGTGTCAGATTGTCCGGTGATGCGGACCCGTGGCTGTTGGACGTCATGGCGTACTCCTCCCGGAGCATGACGCCGCGCTGACCGCATTGGTTGCGAAGTCAACACTCAAACGGACATCCCTGCCCCACCTGCAAGTGTGCCTTAGCTGCGGCAACGGGGCAAGGGGCGTGGCGGATGGGCTAACGAGGCAGGGCAAGCCCTTGGACTGTCAGAAGCTGTCCATGCAGATGCGGGCGCGTTCGATGGCGTTGCGCGGTGTCTTGAGGCTGACAGTGACGGTGTTGGGCGTATCCTGAAAGGCAACGAATTCGCGGGCTTCTTCGAGATCGGTGATGAAGCGCGGGTTGTTGACGACGATGTAGGCGCCGGTGAACCCGCCCGACAGCGACTGTGACACGGTGGTTGCATTGCCGACATAGAGGTTGCCGTTCAGGACAATGGCGACTTCGCGCTCGCCCTCGGGAAACTCGACATCCTTGAGGAAGGCCCCGAGATACCCGGCGTCCTGGGCCTTGGTCAGACCGGCCTGAACGGCGCTGGTCTCGCCGCGCCACTCGATAAAGCAGGACTGCCGCGTGGTGTTCTTGAAGACCGTCCACCACTTGGCGCTCCAGTAGGTCTCAATGGTGTCGCCTGCGGTCGGCAGAATGCTTTCGTCGGCGGCATGAGACACCGAGGCCGCGCAGATCATGGCGGCTGCCGCTGCACCGGAAAGAAGCGTTCGAACGGATTTCAGGGTGGTCATGGCTTAGGGTCCTCTGTCTGTGCGTTGCGGGCCGATCTGAGTGAGTGCGCCCGCCTTGGGGGATGGTAGGAGATGATCCGGGTCTGGTCTATCGCGGTGCTACGGGCGGTTATGCGGCCTGTCCCTTGGCAACCTCCCCTGCCCGGTTGATGTCGGTGGTTGGAAAGAACTCGACCCAGACGTGCCAGAAGAGACCCGCGCGCAGGCTTTCGACGCGGGTCAGCGGACCCTGATCGCTGTTGCCCCAGAAGTCGCAGGTGGTCACCGGCGCACCGCTGTCGTTGTACCAGACCCCGAGGCTTTCGAACTTGGGGTCATAGCTGACCACCACGGCGCGCCCACCGACGGTGGCGTTCACGAGGTTGTCGTGCTCGATCACGAAGTCATCGGTCCAGCAGACCGCATCAGTGCCGACGGTCACCCCCCAGACATAGGTCTTGTTGGGCAGGCGGTCATCAAAGTGGGTCATGTTGTCCATCACCGGCGCGGCCTCTTGGTGCTGACGTTCGATGCCCCAGCCAAAGGTGATGCCCATCACCATGTCAAACAGCCGCAAGAGGGGGTTCCTGGGCGGCATGTTGATGAACACTTCGCCTGTCGGATAGGCCTTTTGGAAGGCGCGGAAGGACATGCGGAAGGTGGGCCAGGGTTTCATGGCCGCCTCGGGGCGCAGGGGGCAGACGGCCCCATCGCTAGAGGTGTCGGCATCCTTGTCCTTGAACCCATAGATGTGCTGGATCGACTCGCCCGTATTGTTGTCGCGCAGGATCAGGTTATTGCCGTGCTGGGCCATGACCTCGAGGTTCAGCTTTGCGCCCTCGATGCTGGGCGTATAGCCAACGCCAAGGTTGGCCATGGCGCAATAGGTCATGATGACGTCTTCGCCGCCAAGCCCCTGATCGTTGCCGGCCAGGTGCGGGCGCATCATCTGGGCGTCCGAATGCGCGCGGGCGTGGCCGTCGTTGACCACCACCATGACGCTGGCCGAGGGGTTGATATGGTCGCGCGCGACCTCGATCGGGTAATACTGTGCCCGGTCCTTTTGGTTGCGCAGGCCGACATGCACCCAGACCCACGTAAAGGCAAAGAAAAAGGCAGTCAGGACCAGCGCCACCCAGTAGAGCAGACCAAAG
This sequence comes from Shimia sediminis, assembly GCF_003990645.1. Taxonomy (GTDB): domain Bacteria; phylum Pseudomonadota; class Alphaproteobacteria; order Rhodobacterales; family Rhodobacteraceae; genus Shimia; species Shimia sediminis. Next base: position 366,026 of record NZ_RYZK01000003.1, on the reverse strand, counting down.
CCACCCCCCATGACGTAACCCACCGTCATGGCAAGCGTGGCGGCAAGGCCGAGGCCGATCAGCTTGTACTCGTGTTTGATGAAACGGACGGTGTTCTCGCGTTTGACCTTGAGCAGCATCTGCGAGATGTCGCCAAGATCGCGGAAATAGACAAAGCCGATGCCACAGGACACCAGGAGACCGACATAAAACAAGAGGTTGCCGAGCATGGGGTGGGCCTTTCAATAGAAGCGTTCAAATGGGGCCGGGTTGGGCAGGTCCACTATGGCAGAGCGTTCGGGGGACACAAAGCATTTCGCGGGGTCCTGCGCGCCGGGTCTGCAGGAAACATGGGTCCGGCCCCGCGGTTTGGCTTGTGATTGCGGGTCAGAATGCTAACAGGCGTGGAAAATCTGGCCGAACTTCGTATTCGAGGGGTGTTTGCCCCGAAGGTCAGAGCCGCAGCACGCTTTCCAGCCAGCGATCATACATCATGTCGCGATGCGCCAGCAAACCCCCGGCGGCCTTGAGCGTTGCGGCATCGACGTCGGAAAAGGCCGCGCGGGTGGCGGGACGCATGGCGCAGACCTCTTCCGGCAGGGGCTGAAGCAATCCGGCAAAGGTGGCCGCATAGATGTCCACAGCAGTCATGCCGCAGTCAAAGAAATAGTCCGAGCCCTTGGCCTGTTGTGCTGTCAGACGCGCGGCAAACATGCGCAGCAGCGCTATGACACGGTCATATGAGGCCGCACCGACCTGTTCGGTGTAGCCATACTTCTGCGCCAGGTATTGCGCGACAGGCTCGACAAACCCGCCCTGCCCTTTGAGCCCGATGTGCGTGAGCCACAGGCGGCGGGACCAACCAAGACCGCCCTGGCCGCAAAACTCATGTGCCAGACCAAGGGCAAGTGCGCGCTCTGCCGGATCGCCGGGCAAGAGACTCCGCTCGGGAGCCAGCCGCTCGGCAAGGAAAAGAATGTCGGACCAGCCCGACCGGGCGGGTTCATTTTCGTAGACCACCGAGGGGGCTGATTGGCTTTGGGACCATTTTGCCAGCTCTCGGTTTGCCGGATCATGTCGAACCGCGGACCAATCAAGGCCCTTGACGTGAAAAATCCCCTTGGCGGCTTCGCCCCAGGGGCTGGGCACGTCGCCGACGACGGTCATGCGCAGGCCACCTTGGGTGACAGCTTGTTCAAAGGGGATGTAGTTCCATGTCATGGCCGGATCTTTCAGTTTTTCGCGAAGGGTTATGGGCATGGTCAGGGCCTACGCACCATGTCGGCAAGGAGCGCTTTAAGCAAGGCCGTCAAACCCCGAGGTAGGTGTCGGTCACATCAGGGGTCAGATCGGTGAAATCGCCGTGCCAGACCGACACACCTTTTTCGAGGATCACGGCGGTGTCGGCGACGGTGCCGAGTTCCTTGATGGATTTGTCGATCACCAGAATGGCCATGCCGGTTTCCGCCTTGAGCCGGGCGATGGCGGCCCAGATTTCCTGACGCACCACGGGGGCGAGGCCCTCGGTGGCTTCGTCCAGGATCAAGAGGCGCGGGTTGGTCATAAGGGCGCGGCCGATGGCGAGCATCTGTTGTTCACCGCCCGAGAGCGACGCGGCAAGCTGGTCGCGGCGTTCTTCCAGCCGGGGGAACAGGCGGGCGACGGCGGCAAAGTTCCACTGTCCCGGTCGTGCGGCGGCGATGAGGTTTTCATAAACCGTGAGGTTGGAGAAACAGCGGCGGCCCTCGGGCACGAGGCCAATGCCGGATTTGGCGGCCTGATAGGATTTGAGCCGCGCGATGTCGCGGCCATCAAACATGATAGACCCGCCGCGGTTTTTCATCATGCGGCAGATGACTTTTACGGTGGTGGATTTGCCCATGCCGTTGCGCCCCATCAGCGCCAGCACCTGCCCCGGTTCCAGTGAGAGATGCACATCGAACAGCGCCTGAGAGGGGCCGTAAAAGGCGGAGACGTGGGAGAGTTTCAAGAGGCTCATGCGGCGTCCTCCTCGCCCAGATAGGCCGTTCTGACGACAGGGTTGCCCCGGATGTCGTCGACGCAGCCGGTGGCGATGATCTCGCCGTAGACCAGCACGCTGATCCGGTCGGCCAGCGCAAAGACAGCGTCCATGTCGTGTTCGACCAACAGGATCGGGGCGCGTTGGCGCAAGCCGTCGAGAAAGCCCATCAGGCGCTGGGTGCCTTCGGCGCCGAGACCCGCCATGGGTTCGTCCATCAGGAACGCCTTGGGCTCCAGCGTTAGGGCGACGGCGACCTCAAGCTGGCGGCGCTGGCCGTGGGAAAGCTCGGAGGTGCGGAAGCTGTGGAAGTCTTCCAGGCCCACCTGTTCCAGCGCGGTGTGAGCCTGTTCCAGCAGTTGTTTGTCCTTCATCACGGGGCGGAAGAAGCGGAAGACATCGCCGCGACGGCCCAGCGCGCCGAGGACGACGTTTTGCAGGACGGTGAACTCCATCGCCAGCGACGAAATCTGAAAAGTGCGCCCCATGCCAAGTTGCGCGCGGGCGGCGGTGCTGAGGGGGGTGACGTCCTGTCCGGCGAAATGCACCGTGCCGCTGTCGGGGGTGAGACCGCCTGCGACCTGCTTGATCAGCGTCGACTTGCCCGCGCCGTTGGGGCCGATCAGGGCATGGATTTCGCCGGGGTGCAGGTCGAGGGTGATGTTGTTGCTGGCCTTGAGCGCGCCAAAGCTTTTCGAGATGCCGCGAATGTCGAGGATCGGATCAGTCATGGGCCACCTCCCGTCCCGCAAAAAGGCCAAAGAGGCCACCGCGCGCAAAGAGCACCACGCCGAGAAGGATGGCGCCAAGGTAGATGTGCCAGAACTCGGACAGGCCGCCAAGTTGGTGTTCCAAGAGGATGAAGAGCGCGGCACCGGCGACGGGACCAAAGACGCGCCCTACCCCGCCGAGGATCACAAAGATCATGATCTCGCCCGAGGTCTGCCACGAGAACATGGTGGGGCTGACAAAGCGGTTGAGGTCGGCGAACAGCGCGCCTGCGAGGCCGGTGATGGCGCCGGAAATGACGTAAGCGGTGAGATAGAGGCGGTAGGGTCCCTGCCCCACGGCCTGAATACGGTCTTCGTTCTGGCGCGCAGCACTGAGGGCGAGGCCAAAGGGTGAGTGCGCGGCGCGGTAGACGAAGAACAGAACGAGCAGCAGGATCACGTAGCAGATGGCGTAGAACTGGATCGGGTCCATGGTGTTGAGACCCGGAAAATCGTTGCGGATGTAGATCGAGAGGCCATCCTCGCCGCCATAGGTCGGCCATGAGATGGTGAAGAAAAAGAACATCTGCGCAAAGGCCAGGGTGATCATGATGAAATAGACGCCCGAGGTGCGCAAGCTGAGTGCACCGAGGCCGACGGCGACAAGGGCCGAGGTGATGATTGCCGTGAGCCAGATCACCGGCATGGACTTGGTGCCTTCGATCACGAAAGGGAACTCCATCAGCGGCGTATAGGTCTGGGCGTGATAGGCGAGGATGCCCATGGCATATCCGCCGATGCCGAAGAACGCGGCGTGGCCAAAGCTGACGAGGCCACCAAAGCCCAAGGCAAAGTTGAGACCGACACCGGCGATGGCAAAGATCACGGCGCGGGTGGTGAGGGTGATGATAAAGGGCTCATCCGCCGATTGCGCCCAGAGCGGGATCACCAAGAGGATCAGCAGAAGAGCGGCGTTGAGATAGGTTTCGCGTTTCATGTCAGTGTCCTCCGCCAAACAGGCCGGATGGTTTGAACAACAGGACCCCTGCCATGAGGATGTAGATCGACATGGACGACAGCGACGAGCCGACCGATGTGGCCGCTGATGGCTCCATGAACAGGCCGAAGACTTGCGGCAGGAGCAAGCGGCCCAGCGTGTCGGTGAGGCCGACGAGGATTGCGCCGACGAGCGCGCCCTTGATCGAGCCGATGCCGCCGATCACGATCACCACGAAGGCGAGGATCAGAACGGGTTCACCCATGCCGACCTGAACCGATTGGATGGCGCCGATCAGGGCACCGGCAAAGCCAGCCAGTGCGGCGCCGAGGGCAAAGACCAGCGTGTAGAGGCGGGAAATGTTAACGCCGAGCGCGCCAATCATCTCGCGGTCGTTTTCACCGGCGCGGATCTGGATGCCGATGCGTGTGCGGGCGATCATCCAGAACAGACCCGCCGCCACGACGAGGCCGATCCCGATGATGGTCAGGCGATAGAGCGAATATTCGATACCAAAGGGCAGCATGACGGTGCCTGAGAGCCATGCGGGTTTATCAAGGAACAGCGGGAACGAGCCAAAGACCCAGCGCGTGCCTTCGGAAAAGATCAGGATCAGCGCAAAGGTCGCCAGCACCTGATCGAGGTGGTCGCGGTCATAAAGCCGCCGGATCACGGTCATCTCGACAATGACTCCGGCAAGGGCCGCCGCGATCAGGCTGCCAATCAGGGCAAGGATGAACGAGCCTGTAGCCGCTGCAACCGCCGCCGCCGCAAAGGCACCGACCATGTAGAGCGAACCATGGGCGAGGTTGATCAGGCCCATGACACCAAAGATCAGGGTCAGACCTGCGGCCATGAGGAAGAGCATGACGCCGAATTGTAGCCCGTTCAGCGTCTGCTCGATCAGCAGAAGAGTAGACATGATATCCCACCGTTCCCGTTACACCCGCCCCGGCAAATACCGGGACGGGCGCGGGGTTTGGTTACATCTTGCAGTCAGCCGCGTAGGCGTCTGCGTGATCTTTCAGGCCAACGGCCACGATCTTGTTGGTAAAGACGTCACCTTCCTGGATGACTTCACGCACATAGATCGTCTGGATCGGATGGTGGTTGGGACCGAATTTGAAATCCCCGCGCACAGAGTCGAACTTGGCGGCTTCCAGTGCGGCGCGGAAGGCGTCCTGATCGTTGACGTCTGCCGCATCCATGGCGGACATCAACAGGTTCGCGGTGTCAAAACCCTGGCTGGCATAGAGCGACGGCAGGCGGCCATACTCGGACTGGAACGACGCCACAAAGGCCTCATTCGCGGCATTGCCGAGGTCCTTGGACCATTGCGAGGTGTTCTTCACGCCAAGTGCAGCGGCGCCAACGGCTTGCAGGATGCCCTGGTCAAAGCTGAAGGCCGGGCCCACGACGGGCAGGTCCACGCCACTGTCGGCATATTGCTTGAGGAAGGAAATCCCCATGCCGCCGGGCAGGAAGAAGAACACACTGTCAGCGTCCGACGCGCGGATTTGCGCGATCTCGGCGGCATAGTCGGTCTGGCCGAGCTTGGTATAGACCTCGCCTGCCAGCTCACCCTTGAAGAAACGCTTAAAGCCGGTCAGCGCGTCTTTGCCTGCGGGGTAGTTCGGGGCAAGGATGAACGCTTTTTTGTGGCCCGCATCCGAGGCGTAACCGCCAGCGGCTTCGTGCAGGTTGTCGTTCTGCCATGCGACGTTGAAGTAGTTCGGATGACAGCCTTTGCCCGCAAGCGGGGACGGTCCGGCGTTGGGCGAGAGATAGAATTTGCCCTGTGCGGTCGCCGCAGGCACCACGGCCATGGCGAGGTTCGACCAGATGATGCCGGTCAGCACGTCGACCTTTTCGGACTGGATCATCTTGTCGGCCAGCTGCACGGCGATGTCAGGCTTGCGTTGATCGTCTTCGATCACGACCTCGAGGTCGCTGCGGCCTGCCTGTTTCACGGCCAGCATAAAGCCGTCGCGTACGTCGATGCCAAGACCTGCACCACCGCCGGACAGCGTGGTGATCATGCCGACCTTGACGCCTTCGGCTTGCGCCGCAGCCGCTGCCAGCCCCATCGAGGCCGCAAGTATAAGTTGCTTGAGTTTCATTGGTTTTCCTCCCGTTCGACCAATTTTCTTTTATGGGCCATATCGATACATGTTTTTATTGCCTTGTGTAGGTCTTTGTCCTGTATCGATTGCGCCCGGTGAGCGTGCCTGACCGGGGTCAGGCGGACGTGTCGTGATCGTCTCCTTCGATCTTCCAGATGATGTCGCGCAGGGCGTCGAGATCGTTTTCGTCGAGACCTGCAAAGAGCATGTCGATCTCGGTGGCGTGGGCCTCGGCCTGAGTGTCGAATTCGGTGCGGCCAGCGTCGGTCAGGGTGACCAGCACGGCGCGGCGGTCTGTTTCGGATTGCACGCGTTTGGCCAAGCCGTCCTTTTCCAGACGGTCCACCACGGCGGTGGCGTTGCCGTTCGAGACCAGAAGCGCGCGGCTGAGGTCGCTCATCTTCATGGGCCCTTGGTGACGGTGCAGCGCGGCCATCACGTCAAAGCGCGGCAGGGTGGTGTCGTGGTTCACCCGCAGGAACTCGCGCAGGTGGTTTTCGGTGCCGCGTGTCAGGCGCAAGAGGCGCAGCCAGATGCGCAGGCGGCGGCGTGTGAGATCGTCGCTCATACTTCACCTCCGGCGATGGGGATGGCCTGACCGTTGATGCCTTGGGAGCCCGGCGCGCAGAGCCAGAGCGCGGCGGCGGTGACCTCGGCTGGTTGGATCAGGCGTTTTTGCGGGTTGGTTGCGGCGAGGGCCGCGATGGCGTCGTCGCGGGACTTGCCGGTTTTTTCCATGATGTTGGTCACAGAGCGGTCGGTCATCTCGGTGTCAAGGAAGCCGGGGCAGAGGGCGTTCACGGTGACGTCGCTGCGCGCCACTTCCAGCGCGAGCGATTTTACCATGCCGACCACGCCGTGTTTGGCCGCCGCATAAGGCGCGACATAGGCATACCCCTTCAGCGCTGCGGTCGAGGCCACGGCGATCAGGCGGCCCCATGCGGGCATCTGGTTGAGGCCTTCGCGCAGGGTCAGAAACGTGCCGGTCAGGTTGACCGCCATCATCGCGTTCCAATCGGCGAGCGTCGTGCGTTTAAGCGGCGCGCTGGAGGAGGCGCCCGCATTGGCGATCACGATGTCGAAGGGGCCGGTGGCGAACATGTTCTGCACGCTCGCCTCATCCGTGATGTCGGCCACGACCCAGGAACACCCGGCCTGATCGGCAACCCGCAACAGCGGCTCTTCGCGGCGGCCCGCGATGGTGACATGGGCGCCCGCGGCGGCAAAGGTGCGGGCCATATCGGCCCCCAATCCCGACCCGCCGCCGGTGATCAACACGCTTTTGCCGCTTAGGCTCATACCCGGATAACTTCCTGTGCTTTTTCGGCCAAACGCCGTGCCTGATCCCGGCCTGCATCATACGGCAGGGGCCAGGTGGCCTGCATGTCGCCCAATTCGACCGCAGCATGCAAGGTCCAGTAAGGATCGGCAAGATGCGGACGGCCAATTGCCACGAGATCGGCGCGACCGGCCATCAGGATCGAATTGACGTGGTCGGTTTCATAGATGTTGCCAACCGCCATCGTCGCAATGCCAGTCTCGTTCTTGATCTGGTCCGAAAAGGGCGTCTGGAACATGCGGCCATAGACCGGATCGGCGTCGATTGACGTCTGCCCGGCGGACACGTCGATGATGTCGGCGCCTGCGTCGCTGAACGCCTTGGCGATCTCGACCGCCTCTTCCGGCGTCACACCGTCGTCGCCCACCCAGTCGTTGGCTGAGATACGGACCGACATGGGCTTTTCCGCAGGCCAGACAGCGCGCATGGCGTTGAAGACCTCGAGCGGGTAGCGCAGGCGGTTTTCGAGGCTTCCGCCGTAGTCGTCGTCACGCGTGTTGGACTTGGGCGAGATGAAGGACGAGATCAGGTAGCCGTGGGCGGCGTGCAGTTCGATCATGTCGAACCCGGCGCGGTTGGCCATTTGAGCTGAGGCCACGAATTGCGCGGTCACCTCGTCCATATCCGCACGCGTCATGGGGCGCGGGGTGGCGTTGTTTGGCGACCACGGGATGTCGCTGGCCGAGATCAGATCCCAGTTGCCGTCTTTTAGGGGGGCGTCCATGACCTCCCACCCCAGTTGTGTGGACCCCTTGCGGCCCGAATGGCCGATCTGGCAGCAAAGCTTGGCTTGGGTTTCGGCATGCACAAAATCGGTCAGACGTTTCCAGCCCGCCTCATGCTCTGGTGCATAAAGACCGGGACACCCGAGGGTGATACGGCCCGTGGGCGACACACAGGCCATCTCGGTATAGACCAGGGCTGCCCCGCCTTTGGCGCGCTCGGCGTAGTGGGTGAAATGCCAGTCGCCGGGGATGCCGTCGATGGATTTATACTGCGCCATGGGCGAGACCACGACGCGGTTGGCAAGCGTCATATCGCGCAGCTTGTAAGGGGCAAACATCGGGGCGCGGCCCGGTTCGCCACCGGCCTGGGCCTGAAACCAATCCTCGGCGCTGCCCAGCCAGTCAGGGTCGCGCAGACGCAGGTTTTCATGGCTGATCCGTTGCGAGCGGGTCAGCAGGGAATAGTTGAACTGAACCGGGTCCATGTCGAGATAGCGTTCCACGCGCTCGAACCACTCAAGGCTATTTCGCGCGGCGGATTGCAGGCGCAGCACCTCAAGGCGGCGCTCTTCCTGATAGCGTTCAAAGGCCTGCGTCGTCGTGGGTTCGGAATGCAGGAATTCGGCGAGCGCAATGGCGCTGTCAAAGGCCAGTCGCGAGCCGGAGCCGATGGAAAAGTGCCCGGTCGCCGCGGCGTCGCCCATCAGCACGACGTTCTCGTGGTGCCATGTCTCGCAGATCACGCGCGGGAAGTTCATCCACACGGCAGAGCCCCGCAGGTGCGCGGCGTTCGAGATCAGCTCGTGCCCATCAAGGTATTTCTCGAACACCTTGCGACAGGTCTCGACCGTTTCCTCTTTGGACATGTCCTCGAACCCCCAGTTGTCCCAGGTGTCCTGCTGGCATTCCACGATGAAGGTCGCCGTCTGATCGTCAAACTGGTAGACATGCGCCCACATCCAGCCGTGCTCGGTTTTTTCAAAGATAAAGGTAAAGGCGTCATCGAATTTCTGATGCGTGCCAAGCCAGATGAACTTGCATTCGCGCACGTCGATGTCGGGGCGAAATTTGTCTTCGTATTCCGCGCGCACAGCCGAGTTGATGCCGTCACACCCCACGACGATGTCGTAATCCTTGCGGTATTCCTCGGCGGTTTTGAACTCGGTCTCGAAGCGCAGGTCGACGCCCAGCTCGCGGGCCCGCTGCTGCAGCAGGATCAGCATCGCCTTGCGACCGATCCCGGCAAAGCCATGCCCGCCCGAGACAGTGCGCGTTCCGTTGTGCTCAACCGCGATGTCGTCCCAATAGGCAAAGTTCGAGCGGATCGCCTCGGTGCTTTGCGGATCGTTTTCCTGCATCTGCTCCAGCGCGTCATCCGACAGCACAACACCCCAGCCAAAGGTATCATTGGCGCGGTTGCGTTCGAGCACAACAACCTCGTGCCCCGGATCGCGCAGCTTCATGGAGATGGCAAAATAGAGGCCCGCCGGGCCGCCCCCTAGACAGATGACCTTCACTGTAATTCCTCCACATTTCGGGTCGTACGCGCAGTTTCTCCGGGCGTAGGTTAGGAGGATATCTCATTTGCTTCAAGTTTAAAATTTCAAGCTTGAAGCAAATGGGTAAATTTGTTGACCGGGTTCCGCGCTTTGGCCACGCTCATGCCCAGGGAGATTGAGGAGAGCAAACACATGGACCATTCCTTGGGGTTCGATGCCACCACGGCCAGCGATTTTTTCTTTGCAGAAGAGCACCACATGCTGCGCGCGCAGGTGCGGCGTTTCGTGGAGGAAAAAATCAAACCATACGCCGACGTATGGGAACAGGAAGGCGCAACGCCGCGCGATTTGCTGCGCAGCATGGGAGACCTGGGATTGTTTGGCATCCGCTACCCGGAGGCCTTGGGCGGTGCAGAGATGGACGTCCGCGCCACCGTGGTTCTGGCCGAAGAGCTGGGGCGCAGCACCTATGCCGGGGTGGCGATCACGGCGCTGGTGCATACGGACATGGCCTCGGTCCATATCTGGAACGCCGGCAACGCGGCACAGAAACAGCGCTACATGCCGGGGGTGATTTCGGGCGAGATCATTACGGCGGTGGGCATCACGGAACCGGGCGCCGGATCGGATGTTAAGGGCATCAGGACACGGGCGCAGCGGGTCACTGGTGGGTGGCGTCTGAATGGCGCCAAGACCTTTATAACAAACGGAGTTCTGGCGGACGTCACCTGCGTTGCGGCAAAAACGGACACCTCGGGTCCGGCCAGTCAGGGGGTGACGATGTTCATTCTGGACAAGGGTATGCCGGGCTTTACCGTGACGCGCCAACTGGACAAACATGGCTGGCGCAGCTCGGACACGGCAGAGCTGTCCTTTGTCGATGTCTTCGTACCAGAGGAAAACGTGCTGGGGGCCGAGGGGCGCGGTTTTTACGAGATCATGAAGAATTTTCAGAACGAACGCATCGTGCTCGCCGCCATGGCCATGGGCGAAGCGCAGGCTGCGATTGAACATACGGTAGCGTATGTCAAAGACCGCCAGGCCTTTGGCGCGCCGCTCTGGGACAAGCAGGTGATCCGCCAAAGACTGGCCGAGCTGGCAACCCGGGTCGAGGCGGCGCGGCAGATGACCTATGCCACCGCGGCCCGCATGGCCCGTGGCGAAGACCTGGTGCGCGAGGTCTCCATGCTCAAGGCGCTCTGCGGCGAATTGGTGAACAAGGTCATGTATGACTGTGTGCAGTTCCACGGCGGCACCGGTTTCATGACCGGCACCACGATCGAACGCATGGCGCGGGATGCGCGGGTGCAGGCCATCGGCGGCGGCGCCACCGAGGTCATGCTGGAAGAGGTGGCAAAACGGATGTAAGCCTAAAGATGCGCGTCAAACGCCGCGATCACATTGCGGTAAACCTCGCGTTTGAACGGCACGATCCTGGCGACCAGCTGATCCACCGGCAACCAGCGCCATTCCGAAAACTCGGCATGCTCGGTCTGGATGTTCACATCTGAATCCGCACCATGAAAGCGCAACAGATACCATTTCTGTTCCTGCCCACGGTAACGCCCCTTCCAGATGCGCGGCACCAGATCATGTGGCAGATCATAGGGCAACCAGCCCTCGGTCTCGGCCTCGATGCTCACCAGATCCGCGACCACACCGGTCTCTTCCCACAACTCGCGCAGGGCGGCATCACGCGGATCCTCGCCCTTGTCGACCCCGCCCTGCGGCATCTGCCAGGCGTCGGTGGGATTGTCGATGCGCTGCCCGACAAAGACATGGCCGTCGCCATTGACCAGCATCACACCGACACAAGGACGATAGGGCAGTTTGGCGATCTCTTCTGGCGTCATCTCAACATCCTCTTGTGGAACGCTCAATTCCTACCTGCCAGCCGCGATGGGTGCAAACCCCAAACCTGCTTCGTGTTGCCACAAATACTCTGGGGTGAATTGGCCCTTCAGGGCCAAGAGGGGCAAGGCCCCTGAAAAACAAAAGGGCGCCCCCGGGGACGCCCTTTCACATCTCGCGAGGTCCGGATTACTCTGTCGGACCCAGTGCTGACAAACCTTTCAGGATATCAATGGCATAGGCCAGCTGATAATCCTCTTCCCGCAGCTGGGCGGCGGCTTCGGCCTTGGCGCGATCCTCTTCGATCTGGCGGATCTCGTCCTCGCTCAGGCTGTCATTGTTGAGGCTGCCGCGCAGGTCGGCCTCGGTGCGCAGCTTGCGACCTTCTACCTCTTCCTCGTCATCGGGTTTGCGGCGGGGCTGTTCCACCACGATGTCCGGGCTGACGCCCAGCGCCTGGATCGAGCGACCCGAGGGCGTGTAGTAGCGCGCCGTGGTCAGGCGCATGGCGGCACTGCCGCGCAGCGGCATCACGGTCTGAACCGACCCTTTGCCAAAGCTCTTGGTACCGACCACGATGGCGCGGCGGTGATCCTGAAGCGCACCGGCGACAATCTCGGAGGCCGAGGCCGAGCCGCCGTTGATCAGCACCACGATGGGCTTGCCCGCAGCAAGATCGCCCGGAGTGGCATTGAAACGGTCGCCGTCCTCGGGGTTGCGGCCCCGGGTCGAGACGATCTCGCCCTTTTCAAGGAACGAGTCCGACACCTGGATCGCCTGGTTCAGCAAACCACCGGGGTTGTTGCGCAGGTCCAGCACGATGCCGTTGACATTGTCCATGCCACCAAGCTCTTCAACCTGTTTCTTGAAACCGGCTTCGAGGTTGGGGGTGGTCTGATCGTTAAAGGTGGTGACGCGCAGAATGACCGTGTCGCCCTGGGTGCGCGAGCGCACGGCGGTCAGCTTGATCGTGTCACGGATGATCGAGATATCAAACGGCTCTTCTTCGCCTTCGCGCACAACGGTGATGACAATCTCGGACCCCACCGGGCCGCGCATCATCTCGACCGCCTGATCCAGCGTCAGGCCCAGCACGCTTTCGCCATCGACATGGGTGATGAAATCCCCGGCCTCGATCCCCGCGGTGTCCGCCGGGGTTCCATCAATCGGCGAGACCACTTTGACAAAGCCGTCTTCCTGGGTGACTTCGATGCCAAGACCACCAAATTCGCCCCGCGTATGCACGCGCATGTCTTCGGCGTCGTCAGGCGAGAGGTAGCTGGAGTGCGGATCCAACGAGGTCAGCATGCCGTTGATGGCGGCCTCGATCAGGTCCCCTTCGTCGACTTCCTCGACATATTGCGCGCGGATGCGTTCGAATATGTCACCAAACAGGTCGAGCTGTTCGTAGACGTTGGATGTGCGCGCGGATTCCTGCGCCAGCAGGGGCCCGGCGACCTGTGTCGCCACCAGCACACCCGCCAAGGTACCGCCCAGCGCGGCCGCCACAAATTTCTTCATCAACTATCCATCCTTGTCTGTGCGGAACCAGATTTCCGGGTCGACCGCATCTTTGCCTTGTCTGACCTCTATATAGAGCGTTTCTGAGCGGGTGTTTCCAGTGTCATCACCGCTTGTTGAAAGAATTGAGCCAATTTCCGGGTCTTCTCCGCCCATAAGACCTATGGGAGAGCCTTCGGGGATGACCTGACCGGCCTCACCATAGACCACTTCGAGGCCCGCGAGCACAAACATCAGCCCCGCTTGGGGTTCGAGGATCATGACATTGCCATAGTCGAGCAAGGGGCCACGGTAGCGAATCGTTGCCGCCGTGGGGGAAGTCACCAGCGCATTGGGCCGGGTGGCCAGCACGAGACCGGGGCGGCGGATGCCCGCGGCGTCGGCTTCACCGGCGCTGCGCAGCACCTGTGCTTCGACCGGCAGGGACAGCTCTCCCATGCGATAGGTGATGTCCGATTGGGTGGCGGGCGCCGCGAAACTGTCGGTCTGAATATCGCTGAGGCCGCTGGCAAATCCGGCCAGTGTTTCGGTCGAGGCAATCAGCAGCGCGGTTTTCACCGCGTCATCGGCAAAGCGCAGCGGCAGGTCGGTGCGATCCGAGATGGCCTGGGCCAGCTCGGTGCGGGCGGTCTGCACCCCTGTGAGACCGTCTTGCAATTGCTCCGCCGCGCTTTGTTGCAGATCGCGCAGGATGGCGACCTCTTCCAGATCGTGACGCAGGCGCGCGGCGCGCTGTTCCAGCGCGGGCGTCACATCGGCCAGGATCATGCCCGAGCGCGCGGTGCCGGTCGGCCCCGACGGGTGCAGGAGCATCACCGGCGCAGGCCCCTGCCCCATGCTTTGCAACACGCCCAGAAGCCTCGCGATTTCGTCTTCCTGCACTTTCAGTTCGCGGCCGATCTGGGCTTCGCGAATGGCGGCTCGGCGCAGGCCTTCGCGCAGGGCGGCCAGCCCGGCCTCGAACCCCTGCACGGTCTCGGTCAGCGCCGCCACGCGGTCGCGGGCGCTGTCGGCGTCCTGCAGGGCAAGCGAGGCCTGTTCCAGCTGCTGCACAGCGGCTATCGCGTCGTCAGCCGGACTGGTTTCGGCGCGGGCGATCCCCGCGACACAAGCCACCAGCGTCAGAAGCGCAAACCATTTCATCGTGTTATCAGGCTTTCTCCGGTCATTTCAGCCGGTTGTTCCAGCCCCATCAGATCCAGCAACGACGGCGCAAGGTCAGCCAGACGACCGGCGCGCATCGTGGCGCCTTTGGGGCCGTTCACCAGGATAACCGGCACCAGGTTGGTGGTATGGGCCGTGTGCGGCCCGCCGGTCACAGGGTCAACCATCACTTCGCAATTGCCGTGATCTGCGGTCACAATCATCGCGCCGCCCGCATTGGTCAAGGCCTCGGACACCGCCGCCAGCCCCTGATCCACCGCTTCGCAGGCGCGCATGGCGGCGTTCAGGTCCCCGGTGTGGCCGACCATATCGGGGTTGGCGTAATTGGTGACGATGAGGTCATAGCCCGCCTCGATCGCTCCGACAAACTGCTCGGTGACTTCTGCGGCGGACATTTCCGGTTGCAGGTCATAGGTCGCGACCTTGGGCGAGGCGGCCATGTAACGGTCCTCACCTTGCTCGGGCTGTTCTTTGCCACCGTTCAGGAAAAACGTCACGTGGGGGTATTTCTCGGTCTCGGCCAGGTGGAACTGGCGCAGGCCCTGTTTGGCGACCCATTCGCCCAGCGTGTTGACGATCTCTTGCTTGGGGTAGCAGGTGGTCATGTAGCTGTTGTGGTCCTCGGAATAGTCGACCATGCCCAGGAGCGCGGCCCATGCCGGGCGCGGGCCGGTGTCAAAGGCGTCAAAGCCGGGCTTGCCGATGGCGGCCAGGATTTCGCGGGCCCGGTCGGCGCGGAAGTTGAGACAGAAAAACCCGTCATCCTCCCCGGCCCCCGTGTAGTCGCCCAGTACGGTCGGCGTGATGAACTCGTCACTTTCCGAGCGGTTATAGGCGTTGGACACGGCGGCGTGGGCATCGTCTGAGTGGGTGCCTTCGCCCTTGATCCAGGCGTTATAGGCCTCGGACACGCGTTCCCAGCGGTTGTCGCGGTCCATGGCAAAATAGCGGCCCGACAGCGTGGCGATGCGGGCGTTTTCCGGCAGGCGTTCGGACAGGGTTTCGAGATAGGTAAAGGCGGATTTCGGGGCCACGTCGCGGCCATCTGTGATGGCGTGCAGCGCCACGGGCACGCCCGCGTCGGTCACCGCCTTGGCCGCGGCGAGGATATGCTCGATGTGACCGTGTACGCCGCCGTCCGAGATCATGCCCATCAGGTGTGCGGTGCCGCCGGTCTCTTTCAGCTTCGCGGTGAAGGCGTTGAGGGCTGCGTTATCAAAAAAGGACCCGTCTTCGATGGCGAGGTCGATCTGGCCAAGGTCCATGGCCACCACGCGACCCGCGCCGATATTGGTGTGGCCCACTTCCGAGTTGCCCATCTGCCCGGACGGCAAGCCGACATCGGGTCCGTGGGTGATCAGCGTGGCATTGGGGCAGGTCGCCATCATCGCGTCAAAGGCCGGGGTGTTGGCAAGGGCGGGTGCATTGGCCTCGGTCCTGTCGCTGATGCCCCATCCATCGAGAATACAGAGGACAACGGGTTTCGGCGTGGTCATGGCAGGTGGCTCCAATTGCGGTTTAAGCGCGTTCTAACGCGCTGCGTGTCAGGGGTGAACCGGTTTTCTGGGTTCTGGAGCGAATTGCCGCTTGGCGAGACTGGCGAACCACCGCCCCGGACCGCAGTATTGCCCCCGGGGGACCAGCCCCCCGGACCGCACTGGTAGCCGGGGGGCCAGCCCCCCGGACCCCCCGGGATATTTTTGGCCAAAAGAAGGGGTTAACGGCGTCCTTCCCTGAGCCATCCGCCGAGAATAAGCGCGGCGGTCATGATCAGTACCAGCCAGGGTGGCAGAATTGGGGTGCGGGCGACATCGCGGACCTCAAAGGCACCACGCGGCGTCAGGCCGAGCCAGCCGTTGCCTGCGGCGGGTCGGCCCTCGCGCACCGAGCGGATCGCGGGCAGGCCCTGTTCCAGGGCAAAGCTGCCGCCGCGTTGGGCGTCGAGCGCCGGGGCCAGCACGGTGTCGGTGGCGATGGTTTGCTCGAACTCTTTCGGCGCCGCGGGGCCGAGACCGATCACCGCCTCATGGTCCCCATTGGTGAGCCGGTAGAGGCCGATGGTCGGGCCGGCATAGCGTGCCTCGAAGTGGCCCGGGCGGACCTCGTCCATGGGCAGGGTGACGGTGCCGCCGGACGGCGTGGTGATGGTGAGTTCGCCTACTTCTTCGGCCAGTGAGCGGCGGATCACGCGCATGGTCTGGCCGTTGGCCTCGGCCCAGAGCGCCTCTTCTTCCAGTTCCGGCTCGCCCATCATCCAATGGGCCAGACGGCGCAGCAGTTCCAGTTGCGGACCGCCGCCTTCGTAGCCGCGCGCCCAGAGCCAGGCCTGATCCGAGGAGATCAGCGCCACGCGACCCTCTTCCACGCGGTCCAGTACCAGCAGGGGCAGACCTGCGTGGCCGCTCATCACCACGTCGCCCTCTTCGGTTTCCACTTCGATCTGGCGCAGCCAGCGGCCCCAGGTCTCTTGCTGTGGCAGGTTGGCGGTGACCGGGTGGCGCTGGCCCAGCTCGGTGACTTCGGGGGTATAGGCGCGGTCGATCACGCGGGCCGTGGGTGCGGCGGGCAGGATCTCGGACAGGGGCGAGCGGTAGATGCTGTCGGCGCTGGCGAAATCGGGACCGGCGTTGACCAGCACGGCACCGCCGCCGCGCACATACTGCGCGACATTGTCGAGATAGAGCGAGGGCAGGATGCCGCGCCGTTGGTAGCGGTCAAAGATGATGAGGTCGAAATCCTCGATCTTCTCCATGAACAATTCACGGGTGGGAAAGGCGATCAGCGAGAGTTCGCTGACCGGCACGCCGTCCTGTTTTTCGGGCGGGCGCAGGATGGTGAAATGCACGAGATCAACGGAGGCGTCGGATTTCAGCAGGTTGCGCCATGTGCGGCCTCCGGGATGCGGCTCGCCACTGACCAGAAGCACGCGCAATCGGTCGCGTACGCCGTTGATCTGCACCAGCGCCGCATTGTTGCGGTCGGTGAGCTCATCAGCAGCCGCGGGCACGGTGAACTGGATCACGTTGCGCCCGCCATGTGGCAGGGTCACCGGCATTTCGATGTCCTGCCCGATGGGCACCATGAAGGATTGCGGGGCGTCTCCGTCGATCGAGATGTCGATGGGGGCGCGGCCACCGTTGGCGGGCACGGCGCCGCTGTCCTCGATGCGCAGGGTCAGGGTCACGGGTTCGCCAAGGATGGCAAAGGCCGGGGCACCGGTGATGATCAGGCGACGGTCCCAATCGGCAGCGCGGCCCGTGTGCAAGAGGTGCATCGGTGCGGGCAAAGGTGGCAGACGCTCCATGTCGTGCACCCGGCCATCGCTGAGGGCGAGGATGCCCGCGATGCGGCCACGGGGTTCCTGGGCGAGCGCCTCGGAAAGGGCGCGCATCATCTCGGTGCCCGCATTGCCCGCGCCATCGGGCACGTCGATGCGGCGCACTTCGGTGTTCTGACGGCCCGCAAGGCGGGATTGCAGGGCCTCGGCGGCGGCTTCGGTCAGGTCCGGGCGGTCGCCAAGTTCCTGACTGGCGCTCTGGTCGACAAGCATCAGCACGATGTCGGTCAAAGGCGCGCGGTTTTCCCGTTGCAGGACAGGACCGGAGAGCGCCGCCAGCACCACGGCCATGGCGAGAAAGCGCAGGGACCACCCGGCAAGGCCCCGCCACCAGGCATAGGCCACGGCAACAAGGGTCAGCCCGCCGAGCACGGCGATCACCCAGAGGGGCAGAAGCGGATCAAACAGCACCAGTCCGGTCATTGGCCCAGCCTGTCGAGCAGCGCGGGCACATGCACCTGATCGGATTTGTAGTTGCCGGTCAGCACATGCATCACGAGGTTGACGCCAAAGCGGTAAGCCAGTTCGCGCTGGCGTTCCCCGGCGCGACCGCGTCCGACGGGCACCATCGCGTTGCCGCGCCGGTCCATGGCCCACGCGGCGGCCCAGTCATTGCCGCCGATGATGATCGGCGTGACGCCATCGTTGAGGTTGCGAAAGGGCATGCCTTCGATCCGCACGGCATCGGCGGGGGCGGCCTCGACCCAGACATCGCGGCTGGCGTAGCGACCGGGAAAGTCCTGAAGCAGGTAAAAGGTGCGGGTCAGCACGTGGTCATCGGGCACCACTTCGAGGCCGGGGATATCCAGAGGGGCGGCAAGACGTTGCAGTTTGCGGCCATTGGGGCTGGCAGTGCCATAGCGGGCGACATCGGCGTCGCGGGTGTCAAACAGGATCATGCCGCCAGACCGCAGGTAGGTGTTGAGCTTGGAATAGGCCTCGGACGAGGGCGTGGGCTGGTTCGGGATGATCGGCCAGTAGAGCAGCGGATAGAACGCCAGCTCGTCAGTTTCGAGGTTCACGGCGGCGGGTTCGCTGGGCTCAACCGAGGTGCGGAAGTAAAGCGTTTCGGACAGGCCCAAAAGGCCCGCATGCGCCAGGTCGTCCACCGCTGTGTCGCCGGTGATGACATGGCCCAGCACCACCTCGCGGGTGTCGAGGATGGCGCGGTCTTCCTGGGCGTCAGCGGCGTGCGGCAGGGTCAGGCCCAGCGCCAGAACCGCGGCCACGCGCGCACCCCAGAGACGACCCGAAACAAAGAGCGACGCCAGAACATCCACCGCCAGGAGTACCAGCGCAGCGGCGAGGAACCAGCCGGAGAGGTCCTTGATCGGGGTGATGCTGAGACCTTCGACCGAGGTGCCGAGCGGCCAGTTGGCCGGGGTCAGCACGTCGTCGGCGCCCAGCACGTTACGCGCCAGCAGGCGGGCCTCGTCGCGGTAGAGACCGGGGCGCAGATCGGGGCCAAGTGGCGCTGTCGCAAGCGCCTCGCCCGGCACCCCGGGCAGGGTCTGCCCGTCCGTGAGGCGGCCGAAGCCATCCAGCACACGCACCGGCTGCCATGTGGTGCCGGTCATGCGGGTTTCATCCTGCGCGTCGGTGGCGCTGAGGATGGCGAGGCGATCCAGCATGGACATGAACAGACCCGAAAGCGGCAGGCCGGACCATTCGGCATTGGCGGTGACGTGGAACAGCACAACCTGCCCCTGCCCCAACTCTTTGCGGGTCACCAGTGGGGTGCCGTCGCTGAGTTCGGCCACAACACGGTCAGCCAATGTCGGATCGGGTTGCGCCACGACCTGCGCGCTGACACGGACTTCGTCCGGCACCGACAGGCCAAAGAACGGGCTGGTTTCGGCAAAGGGGGCAAGGGTCTTGGGCTCTCCCCAGCTCATCGCGCCGCCGACGCTGCGGCCCCCGGCGCGCAGGCGCACGGGCATCAGCGGGTCCTCTTCACCGCGCGACAGTCCCGAGGCCGCAAGGCGCGGACCGGCAAAACGCACCAGCAGGCCACCAGCCTCGGCCCAGTCGATCAGCGCGGCCTCTTCGCCCGGAGCCAGAACAGCAACATCAGCGAGGATCACAACATCGGGGTTGGCGGGCAGGACATCCGAGAGCGCGCCTTCGAGCACCTCGGCATTGGGCACCAGGGCCTGACGCAGGTAGTGCAGAGGCGACAAAAGCTGCAGGCCCTCGCGGTCTTCACGGCCTGCGATCAGGGCGATCTCACGCCGTTGCAGGCTGTCGTCCGAGAGGGACACGGCCCCGGCGGTGCCTGCGCCTGCGATCTCGAACCGAGAGATACGGGCGCGCAGTTCGGCGGGCAGGGCAACCTCGGTGCTGGCTTCGGTGGCATCGGCGTCAAAGCTGAGCGGCATGGTCGCCAGCACACGGGCCGCGCCGGATGGGTCGAGGCCATGGGCGTGGATTTCGATGTCGCGAGAAAGCCCCGCCAAGGGGCGTTGAGCGCGCAGGATCAGCACGCCGTTTTCGTAACTGGGCGGCATCATGGCGCGCGTGCCCGCGACGTCCTGCACCACACGCAAGGTGCCGCGATTCTGCAAGGTGCGGGCCAGTGTCTCGCGCCCGTCGAGCGCGAGGCCGTCCGACAGCCAGACGGTATCAACGGCTATGTCCCCAAGGGCATCCTGCAGAGAGGTCAGCGTGTCCGGGGTGGGCTGCCATGGCTGCGGCAGAACGCCGGGCAAGCGGGATTTCCACGTGGCGGCCGGTTGGAACAGAACCTCACCCGGGTCGCTCAGGTTGACCACGGCGGCGGTCTGCCCGGCGCGATCTGCCTCGTCCAGCAGGCCTTCGACCATGGCCATCTGACGCGGCCATGTACCGGCCGAGGCCCAGCTGCCATCCAGCAGCACAAGCAGGCGGTCACTTTGGCCTTGGGGTTTTTCCGTCGGATTCAGGATCGGACCCGCCAGCCCGACGATCACTGCCGCCACGGCCAGCGCCCGCAGCAGCAGCAGCCACCACGGGGTGCGGTCGGTGACGGTATCTTCGTCCTGCAACCCCAAGAGCAGGGCCACACCGGGAAAGCGGCGGCGGATCGGCGCGGGCGGGATGGCGCGCAGGATGATCCAGAGGATCGGCAGCGCCACAAGGGCTGCGAGCACCCAAGGGGCTGCGAAACCTATGGGAAGCCCAAGGATCATTGCCGCCGCTCCATCGCCCGATAGAGCCACAACAGGGCCGCCTGCGCCGATTGCGCCGTATCATGGCTGCTGAATTGCCAACCGGTGGTGCGGCACAGGAGTTGCAGCCGTTCGCGGCGTTCCGCGAGCCGGTCCAGGTAACGGTCGCGCAGGTCCGAGGCCTTGCGGGTTTCGTGGCTGAGGCTGCCGCCCATGCTTTCAAAAATGGCGCGGCCGTGGAAAGGAAAGGTCTCTTCTGCCGGGTCGAGCACCTGATACACCACGCCGCGTACGTCGCGGTCCGCGGCTTTGAACAGGGCCGCTTCGACCTCGGCAAAATCACCAAGGAAATCGGAGATGAACAGCGCGCGGGCATGGGGCAGCATGGCGCGGGCCTCGGGCGCGCCATAGTCGGCGGCCTCATCACTCAACAGCATCTCGGTCAGGCGCAGGATCTGCGCTTCACCGCGACGGGGTGGCAGGCTGGTGCCTGAAAGGCCGACGCGTTCCCCGGCGCGGATCAGGAGGATCGACAGCGCCAGAGCCAGTACGCGAGCGCGGTCAGCCTTGGTTCCGGTTTCGTCATCCGAAGTGAAGGACATCGAGGCCGACTGATCGACCCAGAGCATCACCGATTGCGCCACCTGCCATTCGCGCTGGCGCACGAATTGCGCGTCAGACTTGGCCGAGCGCCGCCAGTCGATCATGCGCAGGGAATCCCCCGGCTGAACCGGGCGGTATTGCCAGAAATCATCCCCCAGCCCGGCACGACGGCGGCCATGCTCGCCCAGCAAAACGGTGCCGGCCAGATGCTCGGCCCGCGCCAAGAGGGGCGGCAGGCGCGCAGCCTCGGTCTCGGCCCGCGTGCGCAGCTGGGGGTACGTGATCACGCGGCGGCTCCGATCCCATCAAAGCTCTTGATGGTGTCGGAAATGAGGTCCGCAAGGGTTTCGCCACGGGCACGGGCGGCAAAGGTCAGCGCCATGCGGTGACTGAGCACCGGTCCGGCCATGTCGATCACGTCCTGCGCGTTGGGGGCAAGACGCCCCTGCAACAACGCCTGTGCGCGCACGGTCATCATCAGCGCCTGCGCGGCGCGCGGGCCGGGACCCCAGGCCACGCTGTCGCGCACGGGTTGGGGTGCGGTGGGATCATCGGGGCGGAAGGCGCGGACAAGATCAAGGATCAACTCCATCACGCTTTCCACCACGGGCATCCGCCGCAAAAGGGTCTGGGCGGCGATCAGTTCGTCGGCGGTAAAGACCGCATGGGCCTGTTCCTCTTCCACGCCGGTGGTCGCCAGCAGAATGTCACGCTCGGTCTCGCGGGTCGGATAGGGCACGTCGATCTGCACCAGGAAACGGTCCAGCTGGGCCTCAGGCAAGGGATAGGTGCCCTCTTGTTCGATCGGGTTTTGCGTCGCCAGCACGTGAAACGGCACATCCAGCGGTCGGTCAGCGCCTGCAACTGTCACCTGCCGTTCCTGCATCGCCTGCAACAGCGCCGATTGGGTCCGAGGACTGGCGCGGTTGATTTCATCCGCCATCAACAGTTGGCAAAAGATCGGGCCCTTTATGAACTTGAACGCGCGGCTGCCGTCGCTGCCGGTCTCAAGCACTTCGGAACCAAGAATATCGGCAGGCATCAGATCGGGCGTGAACTGCACCCGGTTGCCATTCAGGCCCATCACCGTCGAGAGTGTCTCAACCAGCCGTGTTTTGCCCAGACCCGGCAGGCCGATCAGCAAGCCATGGCCACCGCACAACAGGGCCGACAGGGTCAGGTCCACGACCCTCTCTTGCCCGATAAACCGTTTTGTTATCGCCGCTTTTGCCTGACCCAGCTTTACGCCCAGCGCTTCGATGTCTTGCACCAGATCATCGGTTTCGGTCATGACAACCCTCCTGTTTCGGCTATATCTGTCTATGACCTTAACGCGCCCGACAGGAATGGCAAAAGTAATGAGCGGACAAATTCCCGTGAAAGCATCGAAAGACGGACTCGTGGCCTCGGCCAAAGCAGCGCAACAGGGCAAAGGGTTGCCGCCCGTACACCTGTGGAACGCGCCATTTACCGGCGAGATGGACATGCGGATCGCGCGGGATGGCACGTGGTTTCACGAAGGCGCGCCGATCCATCGCGAGGCGCTGGTGCGGTTGTTTTCAACCATCCTGCGCAAGGACGGGGATACCTATGTGCTTGTCACGCCAGTCGAAAAGGTGCGGATCGAGGTCGAGGACGCGCCGTTTGTGGCGGTGGATTTTGACGTGTCCGGAGAGGGAGGTTCGCAGGTTCTGAGCTTTACCACCAATGTGGGGGACACAGCCGTGGCCAGTGCCGAAAACCCGATTCGGGTGGCGCGGGATGCGGCCAGCGACGAACCGGCGCCCTATGTGATGGTGCGCGCCGGGCTGGAGGCCCGGATTGATCGCAAGAGTTTCTACCGGATGGTAGAGTTGGGCGAGCATCAAGACGTCGACGGCCAGAGCTGGTTTGGCGTGATGTCGGGGGGCTGCTTTTTCCCGATGATCCCCTCGGGTGAGCTGGACTAGGCCGCCTCCTCTTTGGGCGTCAGGGCCACCATGGCGTCATATTGCGCCAGATAGACCTGCCCGGTCAGATGCTCGATGAAATGGCTGCGCAACAGGCGGTCCATCACCGGGCCTTTGACCTCGGAGAGGTGCAACCTGATGCCCATATCCCCCAGTAGCCGGTTCAGTTCCTCCAGGGATTCCAAGGCACTGAGGTCGATCTCATTCACCGCTGAACACATCAGTACGATGTTCTTGATCGGCTGCTCACAGGCAACCCGGTTCAAGAGATAGTTTTCAAGAAAGCGGGAGTTGGCAAAGTACAGGCTCTCGTCGATGCGCAGAGTGACAAGGCTGGGATGCGTTTCCACATCGTGCCGCAGGATGTTGCGGAAGTGCTGTGTGCCGGGCACAAGCCCAACCTCGGCCACGTGGGGGCGCGAGGTTTTGTAGAGGAAGAGGGCAAGCGACAACAGGACCCCTGCGGACACACCGGTCTCGACCCCGAAACCCAGCGTCAGGACGATGGTGGCGGCGACGGCAGCGAAGTCAACGCGGGAATATTTCCATGTTTTCCCTAGAATCGAAAAGTCGACGAGGCTCAGGACAGCCACGATGATGGTGGCGGCGAGCGTGGCCTTGGGCAGGAAGAACAAGAGCGGCGTCAGCAGCAGCGCGGCCAGCGCGATGCCAACAGCGGTAAAGGCCCCGGCGGCGGGTGTCTCGGCGCCCGCGTCAAAGTTCACGACCGAGCGCGCAAAGCCCCCGGTGACCGGGTAACCTCCTGAAACTGCAGCGGCAATATTGGAGGTGCCAAGGCCGACAAGCTCCTGATCCGGGTCGATGCGCTGGCGTTTCTTGGCGGCGAGCGTTGTGGCGACGGAAACCGATTCAACAAACCCAATGACCGAGATCAGCACCGCCGAGACAAAGAGAGATGACCAGATATCCGCGGAAAAACTGGGCAGTGACAAGGGTGGCAGGCCGGTGGGCACGGTGCCGACGATCTTTACGCCGTGGCTTTCGAGATTGAAGATCCAGACCGCCAGGGTGGTTACGGCCACGGCTCCAACCGGCCCGGCCTTGGCCAGAATATCGGCAAGGCGGGGCGGCATGCCGGTGTTCAGCAGCACGGGCTTCAGCCCCTTGCGGACCCAGAACAGAAAGCCCAGCGCGGTGAGGCCGATCAGAAGCGTAAAGATGTTGGTCTCTGGCAGATGGGCCATCAGCGAGGTGATCAGATCGACAAGGTTGTGGCCATGGGCATCAACCCCGAGGATGTGTTTCAGCTGTGACGTGGCGATCAGGATCCCCGAGGCCGTGATAAACCCGGCAATCACCGGGTGCGACAGGAAATTGGCAAGGAAACCAAGGCGAAAGAGTCCCATGACCGTCAGGATCAGCCCCGAGATAAACGCCAGCGTTATCGCGGCCGCTGCGTATTCGGCGGTGCCCTGTAGCGCGAGGTTGCCGACGGCGGCGGCGGTCATCAAGGACACCACGGCAACCGGCCCCACCGCCAAAGCGCGCGAGGTGCCAAAGATCGCATAGGCCACCAGCGGCAGGATCGAGGCATAGAGCCCCATCTCGGCCGGAAGACCTGCCAAAAGCGCATAGGCCAGCGATTGCGGGATCAGCATGATGGTGACGATCACAGCCGCCACGAGGTCCGACGTCAGCGTGTCGCGCGAATAGGTTTTTGCCCAGGTGAGGATCGGCAAATGGCGTTCAAGCCGCGCGCGTGTTTGGTTCATATCTGGCATTGCGGTCCCGTCCGGTCGCTGTTTCAGGACTGCATATATATTCCAAATACTGAATAAGTGAAGAGGAGAAATGAACACAGCGTGCGCTGATCTGCGGGAAATACGGGAAATTTGGGGTTAAAGCACTGATATTGCGCAAAAACCGCATTCGGCATTACGTCGGTATTACGTCGGTATTGCGTCGGTGCAAAATCAGGTCCGCACCGTAATTAACCGGACGCACGCCGCATCACCCCATTCGAAAGCGCAATTGAAGCGCTGTTCACCACTTGCAAGACTCAGCTGGGCCGCTGACCTCGAAAAACGCAGTGTCAAAGGACAAGACCTGAGCCCGACCGGGACAAAACAGATCAAAACACAGTTTGCCCGGTTGCGGATTGCGCACCCAGTCGACCTCGAAGCAGCGTTCAGGTCCGCCGTCGACATATCCCGTGACAATCGCATGGACGCTCTTGGCGTCAAATCCCATGTCACGCGACAGGTTATTCAGCCGAACCTCGGCGGTCGCGCTCCACTCGAAACCATCCGATGATGTGTCACTGCTGTTTTCTTGGAGCATGCCGTCGATCGCTTCTTCTGCGACCTTGTCTGGGTCAATGCCCCACTCTTGCATCAAAGTGAGCAAATCCTTGGGTTCGTCCTCTGCTTTCGGCCTGAGCGCGGCAAGGCGGTCCTCGACCCGGTCGATGTGCATTTGCGGCGCGCCGGTGTCGCGAGCCAGCATCAACCAGTAATCGGCCTCGTCCAGATCCCGGGCCACGTACTTGCCGTCGATGTAGGCATTAGCGGCATGAATCGCGGCCATGCCATACCCGCCATTAACCGCGCGGGTGATAAAGGTCAGACCGCGCTCAACATTCTTTTCAGCGTGGTAGCCCTGAAGAAAGCGAAAGCCAGTCACCATCAGTGATGCCGGGAAATTGTACTCGGATGCGTGCAGGTAAATCTGCGAAACCTCTGGCCCTTCGCCAGTATGGAACGCACATTCAGGCCCCGAGATCATCCAAGCCCATGAATGCATGGCCGCCGGGTTCAGATCGTTGAAGGCCATGTCGTAAAGCCGATCTCTGGCAGCGGTTTCGCCGTTGTTACACGCGGCCCGGGCCAGTTCCCGCGGTTCTTTTGAAACCTCTTGCCAGAATTTGGAAATCTCGGCGTTTGCTGCATTGGCCATTGTTGCAAGGATGGCCACCACCCACGAAAGCTTTTTCATGCTGTCCCCCCAAAACTGGAGGCCAGCTTAGCATGAACTGCCTGTTCGGCAACAAAACGAGAAACGCCTAGCGGGCTGACACCTTTTCGGGCTTGGCCAGCCATTCCTTGCCGCGCAGCATCGCTTTCCAATAAATCGGCGGCAGGATCTGTTCCTTGAGCACCCAGGCGCGGCGGGTGGCCTTGGTGCCATCGACCAGCCACGTAGGGAAGGTCGGCAGCAGCGTGCCGCCATAGCCAAATTCCGCCAGCACGATCTTGCCGCGTTCCACGGTCAGCGGGCACGAGCCGTAGCCGTTGTAGATCGCCGTGGGCGATTTGCCGTCGATGTCGTCGATCAGGTTCTCGGCCACCACCGGGGCCTGCGCGCGGGCGGCGGCGGCGGTCTTGGCGTTGGGGGCGTTCATCACGTCGCCAAGCGACCAGATATTGTCGAACTCTTTGTGGCGCAGGGTGGACTGGTCCACGTCGATCCAACCCGCCGCATCGGCCAAGGGAGACACGCGGATAAAGTCCGGCGCGATCTGCGGTGGGCAGACGTGCATCATGTCGAACTCGGTGGTGACGGTTTCCGGTTCCGCGTCGGGTTTGGTGACCTCGAAGGTGGCGGTTTTTGCGGCACCATCCACGGCAATCAGGTTGTGGTGAAAGTTGAGGTCGGCGTCGTAGCGCTCGACGTATTCCATCAGGGCGGGGACGTAATCCTTGATCCCGAACAACACGCCGGTGGCGTTCATGAACTGGATGTCGATGTCTTTCAGAACGCCCGCCTTTTCCCAGTTGCTGGCCGACAGGTACAGCGCCTTTTGCGGGGCACCGGCGCATTTGATCGGCATTGGCGGCTGGGTGAACAGGGCGCGGCCCGACTTCATGCCTTTGACCAGTTCCCAGGTATAGGGCGCGAGGTCATAGCGGTAGTTCGAGGTGACGCCGTTCTTGCCCAGCGTTTCGACCAGACCTTCAACCCCGTTCCAGTTCAGTTTCAGCCCCGGACAGACGATCAGGCGGTTGTATTTCACCACCCGGCAGCCATCGAGGATCACCGCGTTGTCTTTGGGTTCAAAGGCGGCAACCGCCGATTTCAGCCAATGCACCCCCTTGGGGATCAGCGAGCCCATGGTCTTGGCCGTGGTTTCGGCGTCGAAAATGCCCCCGCCAACCATGGTCCAGCCCGGTTGGTAGTAATGCGTGCCCGCAGGGTCGATCACGGCGATGTCCAATCCGGGGCGACGGGATTTCAGCGACGAAGCCACGGCGATCCCAGCGGCGCCTCCGCCCACGATCACGATGTCGAACGCGGCATCGGCGCTGTCGGTCGGCGTCTTGCCTCCGTTGACGATGCGGCGCACCACACCGGCCATGTCGTACCCGGCATTCTGCGTGGCTTCGAGGATCTGCGCGGTGTCCATGGATTTCGCCTGCGCCAGCGACCAGAGCGTCGCGCAGCGGGTGCCGGTGCGGCAATAGGCAAAGACCGGACCCGGCAGTTCCATCAGCGATTTGCCAAAGGCGGCGGCGTCTGCGTCTGTCACCTTGCCCGAGATCACAGGCATGTACAGACAGGTCAGCCCTGCCTTTTCAGCGGCGTCCTCGACCTCGTCAAAGGTGGGCTGGTCCGGACCTTCGCCATCGGGGCGGTTGCAGAGGATCGAGCGAAAGCCTGCCTTGGCGATCTCGGCCACATCATCGGGCGTGATCTGGGGCGAGACGGAAATCTGGTCAGAAATCTTACGGGCGTCCATGGGGCAATCCTTATCCGGGCAGGCCAAGCATATTTGGCGCGGATACTACCGCATAGAAACGCGCGGCGCCCGTGACTTAGGGACACAGTTTGCGGGGGGGTGAAAAGGCGATGTTAACCACGAAAGCCGGTGGCAGAATCAAAGGTGAACGTGCTAGGTTTTGCGGTATGCCCATGCCTGACCCCAAGATAAGCGATAATCGGCCTGTTATCCGACAGTTAGACGATGCTGCCATCAACCGCATTGCTGCCGGTGAGGTGGTCGAACGCCCGGCGTCTGCCGTGAAAGAGCTGGTGGAAAACGCGCTGGACGCGGGCGCGCGGCGGATCGAGGTGGCCTATGCCGATGGCGGCAAGACGCTGATCCGCGTGACGGATGATGGCTGCGGGATTGCGGGGGCGGACCTGCCGCTGGCCCTGTCACGCCATGCCACGTCAAAGATCGACGGCAGTGATCTTTTGGACATTCACACCTTTGGTTTTCGGGGCGAGGCCCTGCCCTCGTTGGGGGCTGTTGGGCGGCTGACCATCACCAGCCGGGTTACGGGGGCAGATGCGGCCTCGATCACCGTTGAGGGCGGCACCATGGGGCCGGTCAAGCCGGCGGCTCTGTCTGACGGCACCATCGTCGAGTTGCGCGATCTGTTCTATGCCACCCCTGCCCGGCTCAAGTTCATGCGCAGCGATCGGGCCGAGGCACAGGCGATCACCGATGTGGTGAAGCGGCTGGCCATGGCCGAGCCTTTTGTGCGGTTTGTGCTGCGCGATGTGACCGGTGGCGGCGAGGGGCGTGTGACCTTTCAGGCCGATGCCGAAAGTGGCGACCTGTTTGACGCGCTGCACGGGCGATTGGCCCGCATTCTGGGGGCGGAATTTGCCGAGAACGCTTTGCGGATTGATGCGCCGCGCGAGGGGTTGCACCTCACCGGGTATGCGGCGCTGCCGACCTATTCGCGTGGCTCGTCCACGGCGCAGTACCTGTTCGTGAATGGCCGCCCTGTCAAAGACAAGATGCTGCTGGGCGCGTTGCGGGCGGCCTATTTCGATTTCCTCAGCCGCGACCGCCACCCGGCGGCGGCGCTGTTCATCGAGTGTGATCCACATCTGGTGGACGTGAACGTGCATCCCGCGAAATCCGAGGTGCGGTTCCGCGATCCCGGACTGGCGCGCGGGTTGATCGTGAGCAGCCTGCGTCACGCCCTGGCCGAAGCGGGGCATCGTGCCTCGACCACGGTCGCGGGGGCCACATTGGGGGCGTTCCGGCCCGAACCCACCGGCCCGGCGCGGGTCTATCAGATGGACCGCCCATCGCTCGGCGCGCGCACGGCGGCCTATGCGGCGCAAGCGCCCGAAAGCGGGTTTGCCGAGCTGTCAGGTGCCTTTTCCGCGCGGGTTGAGCCTGTGGTCGAAGAGGCCCCGCACGGGGCCGAAGAGACATCTGCCGAACGTCTGCCTCTTGGCGCGGCACGGGCGCAGGTGCATGAGAACTACATCGTTGCGCAGACCCGCGACGGCATGGTGATTGTCGACCAGCACGCCGCGCACGAGCGGCTGGTGTATGAAAAACTGAAACACCAGATGGCCGAGACCGGCGTCGCCGCGCAGGCCCTGCTGATCCCCGAGATCGTCGACCTGAGTGACGGCGATTGCGCGCGGCTTTTGGCGGTGGCCGAAGACCTTTCCAGGTTCGGCCTGACCATTGAACCCTTTGGCGGTGGCGCCGTGGCGGTGCGCGAAACCCCTGCGATCCTTGGCGAAGTCAACGCCCGCACCATGATCCTCGACATTCTGGACGAGCTGGACGATCAGGGCGAAAGCAATCTGGTGCAAGCCCGCATTGAGGCGATCCTGAGCCGGGTGGCCTGTCACGGATCGATCCGTTCGGGCCGCCGCATGCGGGCGGATGAGATGAACGCCCTCTTGCGCGAGATGGAGGCAACGCCGCATTCGGGGCAATGCAACCACGGGCGGCCCACTTACGTGGAACTGAAGCTCGCCGATATTGAAAAGCTGTTTGGACGGTCATGATCACCATTGGAGAATACGTTGTGGGGCCGGTAGAGCTGGTCGCCTTGGGAATCGCCGCCATCGTGATCGTGCTGTTGATCCTCTCGGTGCGTGCGGCGGGGCGGTCGGCGCGGCTGGCGGAACCTTTGGCGCAGCAGATGGGCTCTGTCGCGGCGCGGGTGCAGATGCTGTCGGACGGGCAACAACAGCTGGCCGGAGGTCTGACCCATGTGTCCGAAGCACAAGCCGCCGCGCAATCCTCGATGTTGCAGCTGATGGAAAAGCGGCTGGCGCAGGTCAGTGAAAAGATGAACGAGAACCTGCAAGGTTCGTCCCGGCGCACGGCGCATAGCTTGGGTGAATTGCAGGAACGGCTGAAAACCATCGACAAGGCGCAGGAGAACATCACCAAGCTGTCGGGTGATGTGTTGTCGTTACAGGACATCCTGTCGAACAAGCAGACGCGCGGGGCGTTTGGTGAAATCCAGCTGAACGACATCGTGGGCAAGGCCCTGCCCAAGGACAGTTACGCACTGCAACATACGCTGTCGAATGGTAAGCGCGCTGATTGCCTGATCCACTTGCCGAACCCTCCGGGCCCGATTGTCATCGACTCCAAGTTTCCGCTGGAAGCCTATGAGGCGCTGCTCAATGCCAAGACGCAAAGCCAGTTGAACGAGGCCGCGCGCATGCTGCGCACCTCGGTCAAGGCGCATATCAAGGCGATTTCGGAGAAGTACATCCTCGACGGCGAAACCGCCGATGGCGCGTTGATGTTCCTGCCGTCCGAAGCGGTCTATGCCGAGTTGCACGCCAACTTCCCCGAGCTGGTGCGCGAAGGGTTCGCGGCGCGGGTCTGGATCGTGTCGCCCACCACCTGCATGGCGACGCTCAACACCATGCGCGCGATCCTGAAAGACGCACGGATGCGGGAACAGGCCGGGGCCATCCGGCGCGAGCTGGGGTTGCTTTATGCCGACGTGGAACGGCTGGGCACGCGGGTCGAGAACCTCGACCGGCACTTTGGCCAGGCCGCCAAGGACATCTCGGATATCAAGATCAGCGCGGACAAAGCCGGGCGTCGGGCACGGCGGCTGGACAATTTCGACTTTGAAGAGCTGGCCCCGGAAGACGACAAGGTCGTGCCCCTGGCCAAGCCCGACAGTTAAAACCCTGCCAGCGTGTCACGAACCTGTTGCCGCAACCAGCGGTGCGCAGGGTTTGTGGTGCTGCGCTCGTGCCAGACCATGCACAGCTCAGGCTCGGGCAAGGCAAGAGGCGGCTGGAACTGATCGAGACCCTGCGCGTGGGCAATATGATCGACATACTGATGCGGCAACAGCGCGATCAGATCACTGTGAGCCACTGCATTTGCCACGCCAGAAAACACCGGCAGGGTCATGACAACACGGCGGCTGCGCCCGATCTCGGCCAGCGCCGCATCGGTCGGTCCGGCCCCCTTGCCTTCGGGTGAAAACAGCACATGGCTCAGACGGCACATCAGGTCCAGGGGCATCACCGAGCCGGGCGCAATGCCAGCCGACGAGAGGGCCGGGTGCCCCTGCCGCGCCACGACGACAAACCGCGAGCGGAACAACGCCTGATGCGCAATCCATGACGGAAACGGCATGCGCGGGATCAGGGCCAGGTCGATTGTCGCATCCTCGAGAATGCTGACATAGCTGTCCGGGTGAAGATCGACTTGTTGAATACACATCCGGGGTGCGGTGCGCGCAAAAAGCTTGCCCAGGCGGGGCATCAGAAGCGTGGCGAAAAAGTCTGAACCAGACACTTTGAATGTGGTCCCGGCCTCGTGCGGATCAAACACCTCGGGACCGGCCAGCACATCCTGAAGGTCCGCCAGAATCCGGGCAAGCGGGCGTTCGAGGGACTGGGCAAAATCCGTCGGTACCAACCTTTGTCCCTCGCGGACAAACAAGGGATCGCCAAGCGCGTGGCGCAAACGCCCAAGCGCGGCAGAGACCGCCGATTGCGACAGGCCAATGCGTTCCCCGGCGCGCGTTGTGGAATGCTCGGCCAGAAGGGCGTTGAGCACCCGCAGCAGGTTGAGGTCGAAGGACAATAAATTCATGCCATCAATTCATACCATAAAATCTATTCGTTTTGTATATGCCCCCTCTGGCGGCACCCTTTCGTCACAGCCGGAGCGAACACCGGCGGTCACAGGGACGGAGGAAACAATGCAAGGGATTGCAAAAGCGTTTTTTGGGCTGGCACTGCTGTCGGCCATCATCGGCATGGGCTGGGGCATCCAGATGTCGGCAAGCGGGGATCACCTCTTGTCGCCGGCACATGCACATTTGAACCTGATCGGCTATGTGGGCTTTGCGATTTTCGGGATTTACTATCATCTGGTTCCGGCGGCTGCGGAGTCATTTTTGGCCAAGATCCATCTTGGGATCGCCGTTGTTGGCGTGGTTGTGATGGTGCCGGGAATCGTCATGGCCATCCGCGAAACCAGCGAGACTCTGGCCAAGCTGGGGTCAATCGCCGCCATCAGTTCGATGCTGCTGTTTGCGTGGATATTCCTGTCGACGGGGCGCAAAGCTTAACCCAAGAACCCGCCAGCCGTGTTGCGCGAGATCAAGGACGCAGGGCATACTAATCTGTGAAATAAAACCGCACAGGACATAGTGGAGACCCTGACATGCTTGAAATTACGCCGTGGAAAGTTGCACAGGTCGTGCTGATGGCGCGCGAGCTGGACCGCGCCGAAGGTGAGCTGCGCGGCTTTATCGAACGCCTGAACGAAGACGAACAGGCCAGTCTGGTTGCCGTGATGTGGATCGGTCGGGAGAGCTTTGCCGGTGAGGAACTGGCAGAGGCGATCGCCACCGCCAAGCGCGAAGCCACCGCACCAACTGCAGACTACCTGCTGGGGTCGCCGCATCTGTCCGACCACCTTGAGAACGGCATGGACGAACTGGGCATTTCATTGTCCGACGAAGAGGATGAACTGGTTCGGCGCGGGTAACCGCTCTGAACACGATCCCCTCAAACGCGGGGCCTATCCTTTTGGCGTGAGCCAGGCATTCAGATAGAGGGTCAGCCGGGCGCGCAGGTCGACCTCGGCGTGCAACGCGCAAAACACCAATGACATCGCCTGCACAGTAAAGGCCTGCACGCCTTCGGCCAGCAACATGCCGTCAATATCCTTGCGAAACGGGCCCTTGGCCAGCCAGGGCGCGACCACCTCGACATGGCGCCCAAAGGTGTTGGCGATCGGCCCGATCTCGGAAATGGCCGCGGCGCCAGAGTGGCGCAGGATGACGTCGAACACGTAGCGCTCGCAGGTCATGAAGCGCATCAGGGGCATAAAGGCCTCGACGATTTCTGCCACCGACTGCGGTGTCGCCAGCGCCTCGATTTGATCGAGATGCGCATCAATGCCCGCGCCGATCAGCTGGTCCATCAGGGCGTCCTTGTCGCGGAAATGGGCAAAGAACGTCCCCTTGGCCACGCCTGCACGCAGCACCACCTGCTCGACGCGCAACCCCTCGTAGCCGACGTCTGCGATCACCTCTTGCGCCGCCGCCACAAGGCGGGCGCGGGTTTGCAATGTGCGTTGTTGTACTGCCTTGGCCATGGGGCCTTGTGCCACGAAATCTGACCGCGGTCAAATTTATTATTGACCGCGGTCATTTTTTACATCATTAAAACTGACCATGGTCAATTTATGAGAATCATGGAGAGAGTTATGACTGGGAAACGCATTTTTGTTTTGAACGGACACCCGGCAGCAGAGTCGCTGACCGGGAGCATGGCCGAAGCCTATGCCGAGGCCGCACAAGGCGCGGGGCACGAGGTCCGGCTGGTGCATTTGCATGATCTGGACTTTGATCCGGACTATGGGTTTGGCGGCTATGAGAACAAGAAACCGCTGGAACCGGCGCTGGAAAAGGTGATGGCGGACATCGCCTGGTCCGAACACGTGGTGATCGCGACACCTGTGT
The DNA here is from genome assembly GCF_003990645.1 of Shimia sediminis. Classification (GTDB taxonomy): domain Bacteria; phylum Pseudomonadota; class Alphaproteobacteria; order Rhodobacterales; family Rhodobacteraceae; genus Shimia; species Shimia sediminis. The sequence goes on along the minus strand of NZ_RYZK01000003.1, from coordinate 332,387 downwards.
GGTGGGGCGGCCTGCCTGCGAAGCTCAAGGGATTGTTTGATCGCGCTTTCCTGCCGGGGGTGGCGTTTGACACCCGCAACACCACGCGTCTGGGGTTGCCAGCACCCCTGCTTGGGGGGCGCACGGGGCGGGTTCTGATGCTGTCAGACACACCGGGCTGGTTCTTTCGGCTGATGTACCGAAATGCGATGATGGTACAGATCAGTGGTCAGATTCTGGGGTTTGTCGGGATAAAACCCTTGCGGATCACGCAGTTCAGCGGTGCAAGCCATCCAAAGGCCGGTGCAGTGCAGAAATGGCTGCGCTCGGTCGCACGCATTGGGGCGGCCGCGGCGTAACTGGCGGCCAGACCGACTTCGGCAGCGTTGGTAGGTCGGACAATATTGTCCGACCTACGAGGGTCAGGCGAGGTGATCGACCACCTGCAAATGCTGCGCCAGCTTGTCGATTTCAGCCAGCCACGGGGTGAACAGGGCAGGATCGCTGGGGGCGGCATGCACTCCGGTGGCAATCTGGCGGTTCAGCACGGCTTCGACCGCCAGTGACACCGGGATCGACACCAGGCGCGCCATGGCGGTGCCGCGGTCATCCCCCCAGGCGTCCATGGCATAGGTCTTGTGCCAGACCTCTTGCCCGTCCTTCTCGGCCTTGAGACCAACGCAGAGGATCACCCGGTCGGGCTCGCCTTCGTCATAGGCGTTCTCGGCCCAGAACTGGTCGGACATATCCTTGAGCCGCGCATCGCCCTCGGGGCCTGACAGGGTTTCGATTTCCCTGAACACATCACCCCAGGCCTCGGCCCAGCCATTCAGGCGCAGGGTGCCGCGCACGAATTCCTTGACGGTCCAGTCGGGGTCAAAGCGGTAGTCTTCCATGAAGGGGATCGAATCCCGGTTGGGATAGACTTCGAAGCTTTCCGGCGTGGGCAACGGGGCGACATAGCTGGAAATCGCGTCCCAGGGCCGGGCCACATCCAGCGGCGCGTGATCGCGGATCGAGCGCGAGGGGGATCGCAACGCTTTCAGAACACCCAGCGGCGACCAGCTGAACTTGTACCGGAAAGGGTTGGCGTGTTTCGGTACGCCGCCGCAGTAGCTTTTGAACGAGATCGTATTGGCCACGTCATAGGCGGCGGACGCCTTGTAGTCGGCAATCAGCGCATGGGCCATCAGGTGGTCGATACCGGGGTCGAGACCAACTTCGTTCACGCAGGCGACACCGGCCTTGCGGGCGGCGGCGTCCAGCGCCTTCATCTCGGGCGCGATGTAGGAGGACGAGACAAAGTTGGCGCCCTTGGCGATGCAGAGTTCGGCGAGCGGCACGTGCCAGTCACCGGGCAGCATTGAGACCACCACGTCGTCCTTGGCCAGAACCGCGCCCAGCGCGTCGATGTCAAAGGCACGGATGTCCTTGGCAATGTCGCCCACGGCCTCTTCTGCCTTGGCAATCGTGCGGTTCCATACGGTGACGTCTTGTCCCGTGTCGATCAGGCGACGCAGGCCGGGAATGGCGGAAAGGCCGGTGCCACACCAGTGGATTGTCATATTGCGTCCTCCTTACAAGTCTTTGGAATGGGTGATAAAATCGGCTTCGGCCCGGGTCCATACCCCGTCCGAAAGGTCATCAAGTGTCAACAGTGTTGCCAGAAGTTGCTCGGCGTAATCCTGCGAGGATTCGGCGGGCAGCATCGAGGGCAGGTTGTCGATCGCCATCACGTCGAGCACCGGCGCGTCATGCACGCGCAACGCAGGGGCGTCCCAGGTGGTGGCCTTGTCGTAGACCGGCACCGGGTTGTAATCGCTGTCGGGATCGCAGGCGACGTCACCGATGGCGGTGAGGGCACGGGGCGCGGTCTTGGCGGAGTGCGGCACGAACACCGGGGTGCCGGGGCGGGCGAAGATGCAGTTCATGAAGATGTTGTGGGACAGGATTTCGGGGAAAGGACCACCGCTTTGAGTTTCGGCCAGATCCCATTTTGTTACTGCGATTCCAAGCGTTTGCAGGAGATCAGAGGCCCCCGTCCCGACGCGGCCCAGGGCGCCGATCACGATGGCGTTTGGCAGGTCCACGGTGAGCTTGTCGAGGTCGAGACCAAGGTCATCCAGAAGCGCATCTTTGTCAGGGTAGACGCCGACAGGTCCGCAGATTTGACCGCGCTGCTGGGCCACCCAGGATTTCAGTGTCACGGCGGCACCCGCATAGCCCGCCCAGTAGCCGAATGCGGCGACGCGGCGGCTGGTGTCGTCGACCAGATATTCAAGATCATAGAGCGTGCCACCGCCCCCCTTGAAGCGTTTTAACAGAGCGATTCCAGAGTGTTGCCCCTTGTAGGCATGGCCGAACATGATGTGTTTGTGGGGCAGCGGCGTGCCGTCTTCGGGCAGTTCCTTGAGGCCAAAGATGATGGCATCCAGCGGGGCCTCGGGCCATGAATTCTCTGGCGCGATCTCGCAGCCTGCGGCCCGGTAGCCGTCAATCGGAATGGCGCGGACCGAGCTGTCCTCAACCGTCACGCGAATGCCCTTGTCGATCAGGGCCCTGGCCCCTTCGGGGGTGATCCCGACGCGTTCTTCGTTGGGCCGTTGTTCGGCGCGTACCCAGAGGTGAGTCATGGCTTTCCCTTCGTTGACCGCCGCATGGTAAAGCACTGCGCTGATGGCTTGGCAAGGGGGGCGCTGCCCCCCTGTGACCCCCCGGGATATTTTTGGCCAAAAGAAGCCTGAGGGAGGGAAATGACCATGTTGTACAACTTTTTTGGGGGGGACTCTCCATGTTGTACAACATGGAGAAGGGCGGATTTCTGGCTGGCACCGGGGGTCGGGGCGTGGCAAGAAGTAGGGGAACAAAACGGGGAGACGCGCGACATGGAAACCGGGTTTGGCAAGGGCTGCCATTTGCATCTGATCGACGGGTCGGCGTTCATTTTCCGCGCCTATCACGCGCTGCCTCCGTTAACGCGCAAATCTGATGGCTTGCCGATTGGCGCGGTGGCGGGGTTTTGCAACATGTTGCAGCGCTATGTCGAGGGCAACACCGGCCCGGATGCGCCAACCCATGTGGCGGTGATCTTTGATTACTCGGGCAAGTCGTTCCGCAACGAGATTTACGATCTCTACAAGGCCAACCGCCCCCCTGCCCCCGAGGACCTGGTGCCGCAGTTCCCGCTGACGCGCGAGGCGACCAAGGCCTTTAACATCGCCTGCAAAGAGATCGAGGGATTTGAAGCGGACGACATTATCGCCACGCTGGCCTGTCAGGCGCGCGATGCGGGTGGGCGGTGTACCATCATTTCATCCGACAAGGACCTGATGCAGCTGGTCGGTGACGGGGTCGAGATGCTGGATGCGATGAAGAACAAGCGCATCGACCGTGACGGGGTGCATGAGAAGTTTGGTGTCGGGCCGGAACGTGTGGTGGATGTGCAGGCGCTGGCCGGTGATAGCGTGGACAATGTGCCGGGCGCGCCGGGGATCGGGATCAAGACAGCCGCGTTGTTGATCAACGAATTTGGCGATCTGGAGAGCCTGTTGGATCGGGCCGAAGAAATCAAGCAGCCCAAGCGACGCCAGACATTGATCGAGCAGCGCGCGCAGATCGAGATGTCCAAGCGTTTGGTGCAGCTGGATTGCGAGATGCAGCTGGATTTCACGCTGGATGATCTTGAGGTGCAGGACCCGGTGTCGGAAGAGCTGATGCATTTCCTGTCCGAGATGGAGTTCCGCACGCTGGCGAAACGCATTGCCGATCAGCTGGGCGTTGAAGCGCCGGTGATCTCGGATGCGCCTGCAAAGACGGCTGAAGCCGGGGCAGCGGACTCGCCCGAGGACCTGCCGTTTGATGCCGGGGCTTATGAGTGGGTCAAGGACCGCGCGCGGCTGGAGGACTGGGCCGCCAAGGCGGTGGCGCGGGGCTATGTGGCGGTGGATACCGAAACCACGGGGCTGGACGAGATGGTCGTGGACCTTGTGGGTGTCTGCCTGTCGGTGGAACCGGGCGAGGCCTGTTACATCCCGGTGGCGCACAAAAAGGGCGCGAGCGACGATCTGTTTGGCAGTGACGAGCTGGCCGAGGGGCAGTTGAGCGTCGACGAGGTGCTGGAGGTGTTAAAGCCGGTGCTGGAAGACCCTGCGGTCATGAAGGTGTTTCAGAACGCCAAGTATGACTGCAAGATTTTCAAGCGCTACGGGGTCAGTGTCGCGCCGATTGATGACACCATGCTGATGTCCTATGCGCTGCAGGCCGGGTTGAACCGCCATGGTATGGACGCGCTGTCGGAGCTGTATCTCAGTCACCAGCCGATCCCGATCAAGACGCTGTTGGGCAGTGGCAAATCGGCCATCACCTTTGACCGGGTGCCGATCGAGGACGCGGTGAAATATGCCGCCGAGGATGCGGATATCACGTTGCGCCTGTGGCAGAAGTTCAAACCGCAGCTGCATCAGGAACAGGTGACGACGGTTTACGAGACATTGGAACGCCCGCTGTCGCCGGTACTGGCCGAGATGGAGATGCATGGCATCAAGGTGGACCGGGACACGCTGAGCCGGATGTCCAATGCCTTTGCCCAGAAGATGGCGGGATACGAGGCCGAGCTTTATGAATTGGCAGGGCATGAGTTCAACGTGCAATCCCCGGCGCAGGTGGGCGCGATCCTGTTTGAAGAGATGGGGTTGGAGGGTGGCAAGAAGACCAAGACCGGGCAGTGGTCAACGCCGGCGGATGTGCTGGAAGACCTTGCCGCGACACATGATTTTGCCGCGCGGGTGCTGGATTATCGCCAGCTGCAAAAGCTGAAAAGCACGTATACGGATGCCTTGCAGGACCATATCAACCCGGACACGGGCCGGGTGCACACCAGCTACGTGCAGACCGGGGCGAACACCGGGCGGCTGGCGTCCACGGACCCGAACCTGCAGAACATTCCGGTACGCAGCGAGGAAGGGCGGCGCATTCGCGAGGCCTTTGTCAGCGAGCCGGGCAAGACGCTGATTTCGCTGGACTATAGCCAGGTTGAGTTGCGCATTCTGGCGCATATTGCCGGGATCGACGCGCTGAAACAGGCCTTCCGCGAGGGGCAGGACATTCACGCCATGACCGCGTCCGAGATGTTCGATGTGCCAATGGATGAGATGACGCCCGAGGTGCGCAGCCGCGCCAAGGCGATCAACTTTGGTGTGATCTATGGCATTTCCGGCTTTGGTCTGGCGCGCAACCTGCGCATTCCACGCGGCGAGGCGCAGGACTTTATCAACCGTTATTTCGAACGGTTCCCGGGCATCCGCACCTATATGGATGAGACCAAGGCGTTCGCGAAAGAGAACCTGTATGTGCAGACGCTGTTCGGGCGGAAAATCCACATGCCGCAGATCAACGCCAAGGGGCCGCATGCCGGGTTTGCCGCGCGTGCGGCGATCAATGCGCCCATTCAGGGTACGGCGGCGGACATCATCCGGCGCGCGATGATCCGGATGCCGGAGGCAATTACCCATCTGCCTGCCAAGATGCTGTTGCAGGTGCATGACGAACTGATCTTTGAGGTCGAGGATTCAGCGGTCGAGGAAACCATCGAGGTGGCGCGTGACATCATGCAGGGCGCGGCAGAACCGGCGGTAAAGCTGGACGTGCCGTTGATTGTCGATGCCGGGCGCGGGCAAAATTGGGCCGAGGCGCACTAGGAGGACCCCAGAACGCCCCGGCCCGCAAGGGACGTCAGCCGAGAGTAAGCCAACGCAACCCCTTGGAGGTTTCGCCTGCAGGGTTGTATTCGCCACTGACATAGCCGCTATAACGGCCGGCCTTGAGCTGCGCGAAGAACTGGCGATAGTCGATATCGCCGGTCTGAGGTTCACGCCGCCCGGGCGCGCCTGCAATCTGGATATGTCCGGCCCGGTGACCATGCGCCTGCCACAGGGCCATCATGTCGCCCGAGATCATATGGGCGTGATAGGCATCGAACTGGAGCGCGAGATTGGGGGCCGAGACTTCGTCAAGGATGCCTGCCGCCAGGTCAAAGTCGCTCAGGAAATAGCCGGGCATGTCGGTGGTGTTGAGCGGTTCGATGGTAACCTTCTGGGTCGGCGCGTGATCCGTCGCCCAGCACAGGTTCTCGACCATGGTGGCGCGTGCCGCGTCGCCCTCAGCGATGCCGGACATGATGTGGATGATCCCGGCCCCCAGCACATCGGCATAGCGCAGCGCGCGTTTGAAATCGTGGCGAAAGCGATCCTGCCCGCCGGGGATGGCCGCAAAACCGCGGTCGCCGCCGGTCCAGTTGGGGGGCGGAGTGTTGATCAGCACCAGCGGCAGATCGGCCCCTTGCAGTGCGGCGCGGATCTCGCGGGCCGAGATGTCGTAGGGGAACAGAATCTCCACCGCATCGAAGCCTGCCTTCTTGGCGGCAGGTATCCGATCCAGAAACGGCAGCTCGGTAAAGAGCATGCTGATATTGGCAGCAAACTTGGGCATGTCATAACACCTTTCGCGCCCCTGTATGCCTGACGTGATTTGGCGTCAAGCTGATTCTGACGTTGGTTGGCGTCTATTTTCCACAAAAATCCGGCCTCAGTCTGAATACGACATCCTGTCGAAAACGGAACAGATCAAACACCGTCCGCACGCCAATCTCGCGGGCAATCGGGACTATTTTGCGCCCGTTTCTGATTCGTTTTGAAAGGTGTGGGAATGTCTGTGACAGGCCCCGACGCCGCTGGTTTTGACGCCCGCGCGCGCACTCGTCAGGTTGTGTCTGGCAATGCCCTGGGCATGGCCTCGATGCTGGCATGGGCCTGCGGATTTCCTGCGGCCGAATTCCTGTTGGCAAGCTGGCCACCGCTGGCGCTGATCGCGGCGCGGTTTGCTTTTGCGGTTGCCTTGCTGATGATCATCTGGGTGATGCGCGACGGCGTTCAGGCGCTGATGACCGTGCGTTGGGGACGGGGCACGCTGATCGGGGGGCTGACCTTTGGGCTTGGGGCCTATCTGTTGCTGCTGGCGCAGAGCCTGACTGATGCGGTGACCGTGGCCATCATTGCCTCGGCCTGCCCCGTCGCGGCAGCCATTGTCGAGGTCGCACATGGCACGCGGCGCATGACCTGGGCTTTCCTGATCGGGCTTGGGGCCTCGGTGGTTGGCGGCATCGTTGCAATTGGCGGCGGCACGGTCGGCAGCCTGGGTCTTGGGGCGCTGGCGGCGATTTTCTCGTGTTTCCTGTTTGTCTACGGCAGCCTTTATACGGTGCGCGACTATAGCCATCTGTCCGAGGTTGGCCGGTCGACCGTCACGCTGGTTGGCGGGCTGGTGTTCACGGCGGGCGCCCTGTTGATCTCTCACATGATGGGGCTGGACGTGCTGCCGACGCGGGTGATCGACGCCGAGCAGATCGGTCTTTTGGCGATTTACGCCATTGCCGGTATGGCGCTGAGCCAGGTGATGTGGATCGCCAGCGTGGGGCGGTTGGGCGTGGCAGTGGCGTCGTTCCATATCAACGTCGCGCCGTTCTACGTGATGCTGATCATGTTCGCGCTGGGGGATGGCTGGAGCTGGTCCAAGGCGCTGGGCGCAGGGATCGTGATTGCCGGTGTTGTGGTGGCGCAGAAGCCGCCGCGTCGGCGCAGGGCACACGCGCACCTATAGGACAAAGGGTTTCGAAACCCTTTGGAGCAAGCAAATTCGAATTTGCTTGGGAAAGCGCCTTGGAAGGCGCTTGTGCAAGCCGCTTCGAAGCGGCTTTGCCGTCGTAAAGGGATGTTAGACCGCCGGGGCGCCCAGGCGCTTGCGGCAGGGTCCGAAGATCGCGGTGAGCGCGAGGATCATCCCCGACATCGTCGCAATCATGCCCGCCGCGCTGACCGCATTGCCAAAGCCCAGCCAGAGCGGGCCAAAACCTGCCACGAAGTATCCCAGCACCGCCGCGGCGATGGCAAAGACCACGCTCCAGACGATCTGCATTTCCAGACGGTTGGTCATCAGTCGTGCGGCTGCGGGGGGGCAAATGAACATGGCGATGACAATGATCGACCCGACCGCATCAAAGGCCGCCACGGCAGCAATGGCCGCCACCACCACCAGCGCCAGCCCCAACAGATTGGTGCGCATGCCCATGGTGCGGGCAAAGCCTTCGTCAAAGGTCGAGATCTTCAGGGGCCGCCAGAACAGCCAGACAAAGGCGGTGACGGCGACCAGTGTCAGGGCCATGCGGATCAGCTCGGGCGGCAACCCGGCCAGTGCGACGGGGTCCCACAGGCTCTCCCAGCCCATGGCATCAAGCCAGATCAGGCTTTCCAGGTTGCCATAAAGCGCGTGTTCCACGTCCAGATGCACGGTCGAGGTGTCGGACTGTTCCAACAGCAGCACCCCAGCGGCAAACATCGAGGTAAACGCCACGCCCATGGCTGCCCCCGGCTCGATCCGGCCCAGACGGCGGATCGCCTCGATCAGGGCCACCGCCACAATCGCCGCCCCTGCCGCGCCGAACATCATCGGCCATGTGGCCACGGTGCCGGTGATGAGAAAGGCGACAACAATGCCGGGCAGGACCACGTGGCTGATGGCATCGCCAATCAGCGCCTGTTTGCGCAGCACCAGGAAATTGCCGGGCAGCGCGCAGGCGATGGCGGCAAAGACGCCGATCAACAGCGGGGTCAGGGAGAGGGGGACAAACTCTTCGCCGCTCATGAGGGCACTCCGGTGGGGGGGGCGATGCGGGCGTCGATCTCGGTCAGCTGGTCGGCGGTCAGGATGGTTTCCAGCTCGCGCAGCCCGTCATAAAGCGCCGCGGCGCCTTCGAACGCCTGATCGGCGCGGACGATCTCCCAGCGTTTCTCGTCCCACAGCGCCTTGGCGGCGCGGGCGCGCCCGGTCTCGGTCACCACGCCATCCGCGCGGGCAAGGCCTGCGCGCGTCAGCAGGCGCAGGGTGAGTTTCTCATAGATCGGTTGCCCCTGCGCCAGCGCCAGCAATCCCTGGCGCATATGCACGCGGCGCTGGAACTTCAGGTGTCGCAACACGGCGGCCAGCACGCCGCGATTGGGGGCAAAGAACAGGGCCAGCGCGAAAAAGGCAAAGCTGACCAGAACGATGATCGGCCCCGTCGGCACATTGGGGGCCGCCGCCGAGAGGCTGGCACCGAGATAGCCCGACAGCCCCCCTACCGCGCCCGCGATCAGCGACACGCGGTCGGTGCGCTCGGTCCAGAACCGCGCGGTGACCGGCGGGATGATCAGCATGGCGACAATCAGGATCAGGCCGACGATCTTGAGACCCACAACGGTGACCGCCATCGCCAGCCCCATGATCATCAGGTCGATCCGCGCCACGTTCAGCCCGTTGGCGGCGGCAAACTCGGGGTCAAAGGCCACCATCCCCATCGGGCGGCGGAACATGAGCACCAGGGCCAGCGTCGCTGCGCCGCCGACAAGGATCACCATGGCGTCGCTCCACAGCATGCCCGCGGTTGAGCCCAGCAGAAAGCCTTCGAGCCCTGCGGCACGCCCCGAGGACATGGACTGGATCACGGTCAAGAGCACGATGCCGAACCCGAAGAACACCGAGAGCACCGCGCCAATGGCGGCGTCTTCAGCCAGGCGGGTGTAGCGGGTGAGCCAGCTGACACAGAGGAGGCCGATCCAGGCAGAGACCGCCGACCCCAGCAACAGGCCGATCAGGTTGCGCCCATCGCCGCCAAAGCTGACCATAACGATAAAGGCCAGTGCCACACCCGGCAGGGTGGCATGGCTGATCGCGTCACTGACAAGCGCGCGTTTTCGCAGGAACAGAAAGGTGCCGGTCACCCCCGCGGCGATGCCAAGAAAGCAGGCACCGATTGTCACCAGCGTGGCGTTGTAACCAAGCTGGAGGAGCAAAGCGTCCCAAAGCATCGGGCTACCCCGCCGCCAGATCCAGCTGGTCGATCTGGCCGGTCACCAGACGCCCGCCATAGGTCTTGTCGAGATTGTCGGCGGTAAAGGCCTCGGCCACGGTGCCTTCGGCAACCTTGCGGGTGTTGATCATGAAGACGCGGTCGAAATACTCGGGCACCGTGGCAAGGTCGTGATGCACGGCGACAACGGTCTTGCCCTCGTCACGCAGGGATTTCAGGACCGAGATGATGGCCTTTTCCGTGGCGGCATCAACGCCCGCAAAGGGTTCGTCCAAGAGATAGAGGTCAGCCCCCTGCGCCAGGGCGCGGGCAAGAAAGACTCGCTGTTGCTGGCCGCCGGACAACTGGCCGATCTGACGCTCTGCGAATTCGGTCATGCCGACACGCTCCAGACAGGCCATCGCCTTGTCCCGGTGGTGCGGGCGGATGCGGCGCAACAGGCCCAGTTCGCGGTAGAGACCCATCAGCACCACGTCGATCACGCGGGTCGGGAAATCCCAGTCCACGCTGGCGCGCTGCGGCACATAGGCGATGCGCTGGCGCTGCGAGGCCAACGCGTTGCCATTTACCATCACCTGACCCGAGAGCGGTTTGACAATGCCCAGTGCGGCCTTCAACAGCGTCGATTTCCCTGCCCCATTGGGGCCGACAATGGCGGTCATGGCACCGGGCACGACGGTCATGTCGACCGAGAAGACCACGGGTTTCTGGCCGTAGGACACGGTCATGCCGCGAATGGCCAGCGGGCTGGTCTCGATCGCGTCGGCGGCGGGGGCTTGTCCCTGATTGGCTGCCAGTTCCAGTGTCATGCTGCCTGCTCTTCCCTTAAAACCCGGCTGACAGTTTGCCAGCCATGCCGCGCACCGGGGCTTTGCCGCCCAGCGCATTTGCGATCACGGTCACGTTGTGGTCGATCATGCCCAGATAGGTGCCTTCATAGCTGCCCTCCTGGCCCATGGCGTCAGAGAACAACTCTCCGCCGATAATAACATCATGGCCTTTTGCCGCAGCCCCTTCGGTCAGCGCGCGGATCGAGCGGTCCGAAACCGAGCTTTCGACAAAGACCGCGCCGATTTTGCGCGTCACAAGCAGGTCGACCAGGGCGCCGACGCGGTTCAGGCCGGCCTCGGATTCGGTCGAGATGCCCTGGATGCCCATCACCTCAAAGCCAAAGTCGCGGCCAAAATAGCTGAACGCATCATGGGCGGTGATCAGCACTCGGGATTGCTCGGGCACCGTGGCAATGGCGGTATCGGCATAGGCCTGCAACGCATCCAGTTCGTCCAGAAACGCCGAGGTGTTGGCGATAAAGGTGCCGGACATGTCCGGGCGCACCTCGATCATGGCGTCGCGCACGTTTTCAACACAGTGCTTCCACAGCGACGGCACCATCCAGACGTGCGGATCGAACTTGTCCTGATAATCCGGATGGGCGCGCAGCAATTCGCGCGGCAGGCCCTCGGCCACGGCGCGCACGGTGACGCGCGATTCCAGCTTGTGCAGGAACTCTTGCATCTGCGCCTCGAGGTAGAGACCGTGCCACAGCACCAGATCGGCGCGGGTCATGGCAACGATGTCGGTGCGGGTCTGGCGATAGGCGTGCGGGTCAACCCCCGCCCCCATCAGGCCCTGCACCTCGACAAAGTCGCCACCGACGTGGCGCACCGCATCGGCAATCATGCCGGTCGTGGCCACAACGGTCAGCTTATCCATCGCCAGCGCAGGCGTCGCCAGCGCAGCAGCCCCGGCAAATGTGGTCTTGATGAAGTCACGGCGCGACAGGCGCATGGAATCACTCCTACGGTCTTGTTGCATTTGAATATGAGAGCCATTCGCAACAAAGTCAATGCAATTGAGAATTGTTCTCAATTGCATTGACCATTTGGACAAATTTCAGGCCGTTGACCCGACGCATCGCCTTGAAATGCGGGGCTTGGCGTGACACGGTGGAGTCTGTTTTCTTGATGGTGAGAGAAATGCACACCCAAACAGCAACATCTGACGATCTGAAGCTGCCGCAGACGGTTGAGCCACGCAATCCCGGCATGGAGCTGGATCTGGACTGGGTGCGCCGCGCGCAGGCCAATACCTCGGCCATTGAACGGCGGGCCAAGACCCTGCCCGGACGGCGCTCGGTCAAGAAGGACTATCAGGCCGCGTGGCTGCTCAAGGCGATCAGTTGCATCGACCTGACGACGCTGTCGGGGGACGACACCGAGGGACGCGTACGGCGCCTGTGTGCCAAGGGCCGCCAACCGGTGCGCGCCGAGATGTTGCAGGCGCTGGGGATGGAGGGTCTGACCACCGGCGCGATCTGTGTCTATCACGACATGATCCCCACCGCTGTTGAGGCGCTGAAAGGCTCGGGCATTCCCGTGGCCGCCGTCTCGACCGGCTTTCCGGCGGGCCTGTCGCCGTTCCATTTGCGCGTCGAGGAAATCCGCGAAAGCGTCAAGGCGGGCGCGGAAGAGATCGACATCGTCATCACCCGCCGCCACGTGCTGCAGGGCAACTGGCAGGCGTTGTATGATGAGATGAAGGCCTTTCGCGAGGCCTGTGGCGATGCCCATGTGAAAGCCATCCTTGCCACCGGTGAACTCGGCACGCTGCGCAATGTCGCGCGGGCCAGCCTCGTCTGCATGATGGCGGGCGCGGATTTCATCAAGACGAGCACCGGCAAGGAAAGCGTCAACGCCACCCTGCCCGTGTCGTTGGTGATGATCCGCGCGATCCGCGACTATTACGAGCGCACGGGATACCGGGTGGGCTATAAACCCGCGGGCGGGATTTCCAAGGCCAAGGACGCGGTGACCTATCTGGCGCTGATGAAGGACGAGCTGGGCCATCGCTGGCTGCAGCCCGACCTGTTCCGCTTTGGCGCGTCGTCGCTGTTGGGTGACATCGAACGCCAGCTGGAACACCACCTGACCGGCGCCTATTCCGCCACCTATCGCCACGCGATGGGCTGAGCCGCGATGCTGCGCACCCTGTTCCTGACCCTCTGCGGCGCCTTGGCGCTTCCTGCCAGCCTGGTGGCGCAGGAGCTGATGTTCTGCGGTGAGTGGAGCAATGCCAGCCTGCGTCACAAGGGCGAGGTCACGCTGCGCGTGGCGGACACCGGATTGACCTGGAGCAACGGCAAATCCGAGTACACGGCGGCTTATGTCGATGGCAAACCGGGTCGCATGACCTTTGTCGACGATGCCTCGGTGTACATTGCCTATGGCGTGCCCGAGCAGAACGACCAGAACGCGTGGTTCCTCGGCAAGCCTGTGTCGCTTGTGCGCATCTTTTATGTGAGCAGTGAGCTCAAAACTTCCCAACTCAAATGTGGGTACTGAACAATGACCGTCAAAGACATTTTTGAGACCATGGACTATGGCCCCGCCCCCGAAGCCGCAGGCGACGCGCTCGCCTGGATCGTGGATCAGGGGGCCAAGTTTGGTCACTTTATCGACGGCGGCTTTACCGCGCCCGGCGATGGCTTCAAGAGCCAGAACCCCGCCAATGGCGAAACGCTCGCCACCCTCTCGCAGGCCACGGCCGGGGATGTGGACGCGGCCGTGGCGGCCGCTCGTCGGGCGCAAGGGAAATGGGAGAAACTCGGCGGGCACGCGCGGGCGAAATACCTCTATGCCATCGCGCGACTGGTGCAGAAACACAGCCGCCTGTTTGCCGTGCTGGAAACGCTGGACAACGGCAAGCCGATCCGCGAGAGCCGCGACATCGACATTCCGCTGGTGCACCGGCATTTCTATTACCACGCGGGCATGGCGCAGCTGATGGATGCAGAATTGCCGGGCCGTCAGGCGTTGGGCGTCTGCGGCCAGATCATCCCGTGGAACTTCCCCCTGTTGATGCTGGCGTGGAAGGTCGCGCCGGCGCTGGCGATGGGCAATACCGTGGTGCTGAAGCCTGCGGAATATACCTCTCTGACCGCACTCCTGTTTGCCGACATCTGCCAGCAGGCAGGCCTGCCCAAGGGCGTGGTGAACATCGTCACCGGTGACGGGGCGGTGGGCGAGATGATCGTCGGCCACGAGGGCATCGACAAGATCGCCTTTACCGGCTCGACCGAGGTGGGCAAGCGTATCCGCCAGGCCACTGCCGGTTCGGGCAAGTCGTTGACGCTCGAGCTGGGGGGCAAGTCGCCCTATATCGTCTTTGACGACGCCGATATCGACAGCGCCATCGAAGGCTTGGTCGATGCGATCTGGTTCAATCAGGGGCAGGTCTGTTGTGCAGGTTCGCGGCTCTTGGTGCAGGAAGGCATTGCCGAGCGGTTCCATGAGAAACTGCGCGCCCGCATGGATGGCTTGCGGCTGGGCGATCCGCTGGACAAATGCATCGACGTCGGTGCCGTGGTCGATCCGGTGCAATTGCAGACCATCACCGAGATGGTCGCGGGCAACACCGAAGGCACAACCTATCACGCCAATGTCACCATGCCGGTCGAGGGCTGCTTCTATCCGCCAACCCTGATCACCGGCCTGACCCCGGCCTCGCGCCTGATGCAGGACGAGATTTTTGGCCCCGTGCTGGTCTCGACCACCTTCCGCACGCCGGGCGAGGCGGTAGAGCTGGCCAACAACACCCGCTATGGCCTCGCGGCGAGCCTGTGGACCGAGAACGTCAACCTCGCGCTGGATATCGCGCCGAAACTGGTTGCGGGCGTGGTCTGGGTCAATGCCACCAACCTGTTCGACGCCGCCGCCGGTTTTGGCGGCATGCGCGAGAGCGGCTTTGGCCGCGAAGGCGGTTGGGAGGGGCTGTCGGCCTATACCAAACCCAAGGGTGCCGCCAAACCTCTGGCCCCGGTTTCAGCCTTCAAAGGTGACAAGGGGCCCAGTGATCCGCTGGACCGCACGCCGAAGCTTTATATCGGTGGCAAACAGGCGCGGCCCGATGGTGGCTATGCGCAGACCATCTATGGCAAATCCGGCGCGCTGTTGGGGCAGGCCCCGATTGCCAATCGCAAGGACATCCGCAACGCGGTTGAGGCGGCCCAAGCCGCCAAGGGTTGGAGCAAGACCACCGGCCACCTGCGCGCGCAGATTCTTTACTACATCGCAGAGAACCTCTCGGCGCGTGGGGATGAGTTTGCCGCCCGCATCAACGCGCTGAACGGCGCGCGGAATGGGCGTAAAGAGGTGGACGCCTCTATCGACCGCCTGTTCAGCGCCGCCGCCTGGGCCGACAAGTTCGACGGTCAGGCGCATAACGTGCCGATCCGCGGCGTCGCACTGGCAATGCGCGAACCCGTGGGCGTGATCGGCGCGCTTTGCCCCGATGAAACGCCGCTCCTGGGCCTCGTCTCGGTCATGGCCCCGGCGCTGGCCATGGGCAACCGCGTGGTGCTGGCCGCCTCCGAGCCCTTCCCTCTGGCCGCGACGGATTTCTACCAGATCCTTGAGACCTCGGACGTGCCGGGCGGCGTTGTGAATATCCTGACCGGTTCGCACGCCGAACTGGCACCGACACTGGCCAGCCACTTGGATGTGGATGCGGTGTGGAGCTTCTCCTCGACCGATCTCGCGGCTGAGATCGAACGCGCCAGCGCGGGTAATCTCAAGCGCACTTGGGTCAACAATGGCAAGGCTCGGGATTGGGGCACGGACCATAGCCGGGCGTTTCTTGAGGCTGGGACTGAGGTCAAGAATATTTGGGTGCCTTACGGAGAGTAGGGGGCTGGTGGGAGACTGTCGAACATTCCGGCCCAATATCCGCTTCGAGGACATTACGGGCTATTACTGCAGTTGTGCGAATGTCGGCTTCTAGGTCGAGCGCGATTGACATGTAGGCCCAAAGACCGGTTTCATTGAGGCTACTTTTTGGAGGTGGCTGGCATGACAGAAATAGCTATTCGGCTCGCAAGCAACAAAGACGACATTGAAGCTGCACGTGAGCTATGCCGTGAATGGCTGGAATGGCACTGGAAGAACTACCCATCCGATTGGCCCAGAGGCGACAACCACCCTATGGACCCTGTTGGCTTCCAGGCAACTCTGAATGATTTGCCTGACCTGCATAAGCGACCGCTAGGGGGCATTCTTATTGCATCAGTGAACGGAAAAGACGCTGGGTGTGTCATGTATAGCGAAGCAAGCTCAGGCATCGCTGAGTTCAAAAGAATGTTCGTCAGCGAAGATGGTCGTGGCCAAGGTCTTGGTCGCAAATTGCTCGATCGCATGTTCGAGCAAATGACTATCGACGGGTACGCAAAAGTCTTTTTCTCGTCTGCAACCTTTCTGGCGCATGCGCGCGACATGTATGAGAAAGCTGGTTTCATCCCAATGCCGCACCCTGCAGGGTTTCCAGATGCGTGGCGCGACAAGGTCTACTTCATGGAACGTACACTTACCTAGTCACGCAAGTTGTGTGAATGAACCTTTGTCCAATCTGACAACTGCGAACTCCAATCTCTCACGCAGCACCCGTAGCCTTGGGGTACTATCAAGCCTTCAACCCTTCGGAACGAACCCAACCAGCAGGATTCAGCGAACGGCGCGTATCAGCCGATTCAATCGGTGACTTTGCGCCGACCGGCATGTATCATCTCGCAAAAAGCCACCAAGGCGCAGAGGCAGTAGAGATGAGCAACCCCGACGGGTTTCAGGCGCGCTGGACGCGCTTTATGCATCGTGTGCATGCGCGGTGGAGTGCGCGCGCGCGGCCTGCGACCGGCTTTACCTCGATGCCCGAACCGCGCACCATCGGCTCGTTTGCGCGGGGGCGTCAGCTGGTGGCGGGCAATTACCTCTTTGCAGGGCACCTCGTCACCGCACCGGAACTGTCGGTCTGGGATATCAAGGTGGCCGACCCGGTCTATGGTCAGGAACTGCAGGGCTTTGCCTGGCTCGATGATCTGGCCGCCGTGGGGGACATGCCCGCACGCGACAAGGCGCAGGACTGGGTCTGGCACTGGATCGACCGCTATGGCCGGGGTCAGGGCGAAGGCTGGACGCCGGACCTGACCGGGCGTCGTCTGATCCGCTGGATCAACCATGCGATTTTCCTGCTGCGGGGGCGCGAATCCGCACAATCCGAGGCGTTTTATCGCTCGCTTGGTCAGCAGACGATTTTCCTGTCGCGACGCTGGCAGAAATCCAACTCGGGCCTGCCCCGGTTCGAGGCCCTGACCGGGCTGATCTATGCCGGGCTGGCGCTGGAGGGCATGGAGGGTCACGTCGATCCCGCCGTCAAGGCGCTGGAGCGCGAATGCCGCGATCAGGTCAGCGATCAGGGTGGCATTCCGACCCGCAACCCCGAAGAGCTGCTCGAAGTCTTTACCCTGCTGACCTGGGCCGCCGCCGCGCTGACCGAAGCCGGGCGCGCGCCCGCAACGGCCCATGTCGCCGCGATTGAGCGCATCGCCCCCACCCTGCGCACCCTGCGCCATTCGGACGGCGGGCTGGCGCGTTTTCATGGCGGCGGGCGCGGCATCGAAGGGCGGCTGGATCATGCGCTGGCCGAAAGCCAGATCAAGACCCGTCAGGCCGACGGCTTGTCGATGGGCTATGCGCGGCTGTCGGCGGGGCGCACCAGCGTCATTGTTGACGCCAGCCCACCGCCCACCGGGCCGGCCTCGATCAACGCCCATGCGTCAACGCTGGCGTTTGAGCTGACCAGCGGACGCCGTCCCCTGATCGTGAACTGCGGCTCGGGCGTCAGTTTTGGCGAGGAATGGCGCCGCGCGGGCCGTGCCACCCCCAGCCATTCAACGCTGGCCCTCGACGGCTACTCCAGTGCGCGCCTTGGCGAAGGCGGGCGCGGCTGGCGCGATGAACAACTGGTCGATGCCCCAGACTCTGTGCCAATCCAGATGTCCCAGGCCCCCGATGGCCTGCGCTTTCAGGGGGGCCATAACGGATTTGTCGCGACCCATGGTCTGACCCATGCGCGCACGCTGGAACTGACCTTTGACGGGCGCGGCATGGTGGGCGAAGACCTGCTTGTGGCGCTGGACGATCGCCCCAAACGCACCTTTGATCGCGCCATGGATGCCAAGAGCCTGCAAGGCATCCCCTATCAGTTGCGTTTTCACCTGCACCCAGAGGCCGACGCGACGCTCGATCTGGGCGGGACGGCTGTCTCAATTGCGCTGAAAAGCGGGGAAATCTGGATCTTCCGGCAGGGTGGTGGCGGAGAAATGGCCCTGGAACCGTCGGTTTATCTGGAAAAGAACCGTTTAAAGCCGCGCGCGACAAAACAGATCGTTCTATCTGGCGCCGCAATAGAGTATGCGACCCGCATCCGGTGGTCTCTGGCCAAAGCGCAGGATTCTGCGGTGGCGATCCGAGACTTGAACCGGGATGAGCTGGATATAACAACCTGACCCTGGGACAAACGAACCTATGACCGAAATGACCCCCATCCGCCGCGCCCTGATCTCAGTCTCCGACAAGACCGGACTGATCGAACTGGGCCAAGCGCTCGCCGCGCGCGGCGTTGAGCTTTTGTCCACCGGAGGCAGCGCCAAAGCCATGCGTGACGCCGGGCTGGACGTGAAAGACGTCTCTGAGGTCACCGGCTTTCCGGAAATGATGGATGGCCGCGTAAAAACCCTGCACCCCAAGGTGCACGGCGGCCTGCTGGCGCTGCGCGACAATGACACCCATGTCGCGGCGATGGAAGAACATGGCATCGGCGCGATCGACCTGTTGGTGGTGAACCTTTATCCGTTCGAGGCCACCGTGGCGGCAGGGGCCGATTATGACACCTGCATCGAGAACATCGACATCGGCGGCCCCGCGATGATCCGTGCCGCGTCAAAGAACGCCGCCTTTGTGAACGTGATTGTCGATGTCGAGGATTACGACAAGCTTTTGGGCGACATGGACCAGCACAACGGTGCGACCTGCGCCAAGTTCCGCCGCAAGCTGGCGCAAAAGGCTTATGCCCGCACCGCCGCCTATGATGCTGCCGTGTCGAACTGGATGGCGGATCAGCTGTCGCTTGAGGCCCCCAAGCGCCGCGCCGTGGCGGGTGAGCTGAAACAGACCCTGCGCTATGGCGAGAACAGCCACCAGAAGGCGGCGTTCTACACCGACGGCTCGAACCGTCCGGGTGTGGCAACGGCCACGCAGCTGCAGGGCAAGGAGCTGAGCTACAACAACATCAACGACACCGACGCGGCCTTTGAGCTGGTGGCCGAGTTTGACCCGGCAGGTGGCCCCGCCTGCGCCATCATCAAGCACGCCAACCCTTGTGGCGTCGCTGTGGGTGCAACCCTGACCGAGGCCTATCAAAAGGCGTTCGACTGTGACCGCACATCCGCGTTCGGGGGCATTGTCGCGCTGAACCAGCCGCTGGACGCCGCAACCGCGTCGAAGATCGTCGAGATCTTTACCGAGGTGGTGATCGCCCCCGGTGCCTCGGATGAAGCCAAGGAAATCTTTGCCGCCAAGAAGAACCTGCGCCTGTTGCTGACCGACGGCCTGCCCGACCCGAAAGCGCCGATCATGGCGTACAAACAGGTCGCCGGTGGCATGTTGGTGCAGGACAAGGACGTGGGTTACGTCGGGATTGACGATCTGAAGGTTGTGACCAAAAAGGCCCCGACTGAGCAGGAAATGGCCGATCTGCTGTTTGCCTGGAAAGTGGCCAAGCACGTGAAATCGAACGCCATTGTCTACGTCAAGGACGGCGCAACCGTCGGCGTCGGCGCGGGCCAGATGAGCCGCCTCGACAGCGCCAACGTGGCCGCGGCCAAGGCACAGCGCATGGCGGATGAACTGGGTCTCGACGCTAGCCCCGCCAAGGGCAGCGCCGTGGCCTCGGACGCGTTCTTTCCATTTGCGGACGGTCTGCTGGAGGCCGCAGCCGCAGGCGGCAGATGCGTGATCCAGCCCGGTGGTTCGATGCGCGACGACGAGGTGATCAAAGCCGCTGACGAGGCGGGCCTGGCCATGGTCTTTACCGGCATGCGCCACTTCCGCCACTAAGACGCGGACAACTTCTGCGCGGCCCGCCCCTAGGCAGTTTAAGCGGGCCGTGACAACAACAGCGTAAACCCTTGGAAACAAAAGGGATCGCGGCAGGCAAAAAGGGGGCGCGCCATGCGTCTGGTATTCTGGGCAGGGTTCTGGGCCTTTCTTTCCGATCAGGCGACCAAATATGTGGTCGTGCATTGGATGAACCTGATTGAATTGGGGCAGATCGACGTCGCACCGCCGTTCCTGCGGTTCTACATGGCGTGGAACCGGGGCGTGAACTTTGGCCTGTTTGCCAATGACAGCGATGCCGGACGCTGGTTGCTGATCGGTATTGCGCTGGTCATCTCGGGCTTTGTGATCTGGTGGATGCGCCGGGACCCGCCGGGCAAATGGGGGCTGATCTGTGCCGGGCTGCTGGTCGGCGGCGCGCTGGGAAACGTGGTGGATCGCATTCTTTACGGCGCGGTTGCGGATTTCATCAACATGTCCTGCTGCGGCATCAACAACCCCTTTGCCTTTAATCTGGCGGACACGTGGATTTTTGCCGGGGCCTTTGGCCTGATCTTTCTGGGCGGGACAAAAAAGCCCTCGTGACCTCGGCTACAAGATGCGCTAAAAGCGGGCCGAGGTAGCAGGAGAAACACCATGCGCAAGACGCATGTCATGTTGGTTATGATCGGATTGTTGCTTGCCGCGTGCAGCGACGATGACGGCATTCGTCGTCTGAGCTCGAACGGCGATGGCCCGGATGAGTTCCGCATTGTGCCCTCAAAACCACTTGAGGCACCAACCGACTATGCCAGCCTGCCCACCCCGACACCGGGCGGTAAAAACCGGACCGATCTGGACCCGGCGGGTGATGCGGTTGTGGCCCTCGGGGGGTCGCGCAAAGCTGCCAACAGCACGACGATCCCAAGCGGCGATTCCGGCCTGGTCAACTATACCGGGCGCAAGGGGCGCTCTGCGGATATTCGCCCGACGCTTTATGCCGAGGACGCGAAGATGCGCAAAGGCCGTGGGCGGTTCTCGAATTTCCGCATCGTCAAGACCGACGTCTACAACGAGGTCTACAAAAAGTATCACCTCGACGCCTTCCAGGAACAGGAACGCTGGCGCCAGGGCGGCGCCACGACACCCGCAGCCCCTCCGGGGTGATCCCGGCGCAGGCCTTTGAAACCAACACACATTGGTTCCTGTCGGGCAGAGTTGTTATCTCACTTTGCTCGTAAATCGGTGGAGTAGGCCTCTGAGCGCCCCTTTCCCGCAGTGCAATTCCGGACGTTCTAGCAAGACGCGGAGAACGGCAGCAGAGAGCTCATAGTTCCGAATGTTGCAATGTGCCTGAAATGAAGCGACTTGGCGTAAGCAGACTTTGGGACCGCAAGGAAAGCGTTTGCCTTCGGGTGCCGAAATACAAAAACTCACTGATTGCAAGCTGTGAAGGCGCATTTCAGATCACCTATTCTGATTTGGCATGGTAAGATACTCCTGACACTTAGCCGGGGATGGTACAGCCGATGCAGATCAAGCAGTTGGAGATCTTCGATGCGATCGTTCGGGCGGGATCGGTGTCAGCTGCGGCACGCGAACTGGGTATGACGCAGTCTGCGGTCAGCCGAATACTTGCGAAGTTCGAAAGCGAACTGGGGTTTGACCTGTTCAACCGCCGCAACGGGCGTCTGGTGCCATCGTCGCGCTCTTCGCTTGTGCTGACCCGGGTGCGGCGGGTGCTCGAGGCGGTTTCTGAATTGCACGATGTCAAGCAGGACTGGGCAGGAAAACGACCGCAGGCCCTGGAGCTGGTCACGGTGCCCAGTCTTGCACAAGGTGTGATTCCACGAGTTTTATCCGAATTTTCAAAGACTTACCCAGAGATTCGCATTCATCTGGATGTCAGGACCACGCAGGCGACCATTGATTCAATTATAGCCAGACAAGCCGATTTCGGGCTTTTGACTTTGCCCGTATCGCACCAGACCTTGTCGGTTCAACCCCTGATGAGGATGAAATCGGCTTGCGTTCTACCCAAGGGGCACAGGTTGGCGGACAAGACGGAAATCACTCCGAAAGACCTGGAAAATGAGCCGCTCGTCCTGCTTACGAGACGGCAGCCGTCCCGATTGCTGATCGATGAGGCCTTTCGCCGCGAAGGTGTCAAACCCTTTGTGCGTATTGAAACCGCAAATGTCCATGCCGCCTGTCAATGCACCCAGGAGGGGCTTGGTATCACCATCGCAAACGCCCTCATGGCCGGGTATTCGGCCAGCACAGGGATGGTGATTCGAAGTTTCGGACCGCAAATTCACCATACTCTTGCGCTGATTGAGCCCGCCGGGAAGGATCGATCCCCCTTAACAAGCGGTTTCTTATCTTGCTTCTACAAGGATGTTCTGCGGATGGAACAGGAAAGATGCTTGAATATCGAGCACTTACACGATGCCCATTCTTTTTCGGAATAGGCTTGTTCTGATGCTGCATAGGATTGCGCGAGGCCAATAGCGTTTCTTACTCTCTCAACAGAAAAACTGGGAGGTTTTCATGAACAAGCTTCTTGCGAAAGCTGCGCTCGCGGTGGGCGTAGCTGCACTTGCCGGTCCGGCTTTAACCGAGACCCTAACTGCCGGGTTTGCGTCCGAACCGTCTTCGGTTGATCCGCTCTATCACAACCTTGGCCCGAACAATGCGATCAGAAAGCACATATTCGAGGGGCTGGTTGGCGAAGATCCCAACCTGGGCATCGAACCGCTGCTGGCCGAAAGCTGGGATAATCCGGATGCGACCACCTGGTTGTTCAATCTACGCAAGGGCGTGAAGTTCCATGACGGGTCGGAATTCACCTCACGTGATTTTCTGTACACAGCCTGCCGGATCCCGAATGTGCCCAATAGCCCGTCCTCATTCGAGGGTTTCACCAAACGGGCCGAAACGATTGAGGCGCCGGATGATTACACCATCAAGGTGACAACGCCCGGACCTTACCCGCTGCTCCTGTCCGATTTCGCTTCGTTTGGCGTGGTTTCGGCCAGTGCCGCCGGGCATGACGGGCCTGTGACCTATGCCAAGGATGGATGTCCGGGTATCGACAACTATCCGGATTCAGCCGCTTACAATTCGGGCGAGGCCGCTGTTGGCACTGGCGCTTACAAGTATGTCGAATTCGTGCAGGGCGATCACCTGACGCTGGCGAAGAACGAAAACTACTGGGGCGAGGCTGCGCATTGGGACGAGATCGTGATTCGACCGATCTCGAACGACGGGGCCCGTGTGGCCGCGCTTCTGGCCGGTGACGTCGACATCATCGAAAAGCCGCCCGCGCAGGATCTTGAACGACTGCGTGCCGAAGCGGGCACGGACGTGGTTCAGGGTGCTTCGAGCCGTGTGATCTATCTGCATTTTGACCATGTGGGTGATCCGACCCCCGGTGTCTCGGGCACGGATGGCAAGAACCCGTTCATGGACGTGCGCGTGCGCAAGGCCGTATCGCTGGCCATTGACCGGGCTCTTATCGTTGACAAGATCATGGATGGCCTGGCGGTTCCGGCCGGTCAGCTCGTCCCTGATTTCATGCGCGGCGTAAATCCGAATATCGCCGTGGAAGAGGCAAATGTCGAAGAGGCCAAGCGGCTACTGGCCGAGGCTGGTTACCCGGACGGGTTCGGTCTCATTCTCGGTTCGCCGAATGACCGCTATATCAACGACGCCAAGATCGCGCAGGCGGTGGCACAAATGCTGACCCGAGTGGGCATCCGTACCGAAGTTGATGCAACCACCAAGTCGGTATTCTTCTCGCGCCGCAACAAGTACGAGTTCTCTCTCTACATGGCGGGATGGGGATCGGGCAGTGCAGGCATGGCCAGCCCGCTCCGCGCGCTGGTGGCCACCCAGAACAAGGACAAGGGCCTGGGCGGCACCAACCGAGGCCGCTATTCCAATCCGGAACTTGATGCGGTGATCGAAGAAGCGCTCGTTACGGTCGATGCGGCAGCGCATGATGCGCTCCTTGCAAAGGCCAGCCAGATCGTGCGGGACGATTATGCGATCCTGACGCTGCATTACGAGGTCACGCCCTGGGCTTTGCGCAAAGGTCTGACCATCACCCCGCGCGCCGATCAGCATACCGTGCTGACGACCGTACGCCCGGTGAACTAACCACAACCGGACCGGCGTCTGAACGACGCCGGTCCCCCTTGCCCGGATTCCAGCCATGCTTGCCTATCTCATCCGACGTTTCGGTCAGGCGATCCTTGTCATGTCGGTCATGGCGACAATCGTTTTCTTCGGCCTATACATGGTCGGCAACCCGGTTGACCTGCTGATCAACCCCGAAGATGACCTTTTGGCGCAGGAAGCAGCAATCCGGCGTCTCGGGCTGGATAAACCTGTCCATATTCAGTTTTTTCATTTCCTGGGCGGTCTCGTGCAGGGCGATCTGGGCACATCCTTTGTGCATAACACGCCCGCGCTTGAGTTGATCCTTTCACGTCTGCCGGCGACGCTGGAGCTTGCCTTCCTCGGCGTTTTCTTCGCCCTCGTCATCGGCATACCGCTTGGCATGTATGCCGGGCTGTATCCGAAATCACCGGTCTCGCGCACCATCATGGCCGGATCGGTCATCGGGTTTTCCACACCCAATTTCTGGCAGGGATTGATGCTGATCATGCTGTTCGCGGTGTTCTGGCGCATCCTTCCCGCGGGCGGGCGGGGCGAGACAGTGGATGTGCTGGGTATTCCGGTGAGTTTCCTCACTTGGGATGGGCTTAGCCACCTGTTCCTGCCTGCACTCAACGTAGCGATCTACAAGATCTCGTTGGTCATCCGCCTGACCCGTGCAGGCACGGCCGAGATTGGGTTGCAGGACTACGTCAAGTACGCCCGAGCGCGAGGGCTGTCGGAGTGGCGGGTGATCAATGTGCATATCCTCAAGAATATCCTGATACCGGTGGTCACTGTGGTGGGGCTTGAACTGGGTAATGTCATCGCCTTTGCCGTGGTGACTGAAACAGTCTTTGCCTGGCCCGGAATTGGCAAGCTTCTGATCGACTCGATCGGGCTTTTGGACCGACCCGTGGTGGTCGCCTATCTCATGCTGACGGTGTTCATGTTCGTGATGATCAACCTGGTGGTGGATATCATTTATTCACTGCTTGACCCCCGCATCCGTGTAAAGAGGAGGGCGTGATGGTCGCCGACACGCCACTCAAGCGCTTCATCGCCGACTACGTATCCAGCCCGTTGGCGGTTATCGCCGCGATCGGCATGGCCCTCGTCATCCTTGCCGCAGCCTTCGCCGAATTCGTGGCGCCGCAAAACCCCTATGACCTGATGACGGTCAACATCCTCGATGGCTCGCTTGAGCCCGGTGAGACCGGGTTCGACGGATTCTACTACTGGCTTGGCTCGGACGAACAAGGGCGAGACATGTATTCCGCGATGATCTACGGGCTGCGCATCTCGCTCGTCGTCAGTGTTATCGCGGTAACCTCGGCGGTCTTCATAGGCCTTACAATGGGTATGATAGCAGCCTGGAAAGGCGGCTGGGTTGAAAGCCTGATCATGCGGATCGTGGATATTCAGCTTTCTTTCCCCGCGCTCTTTGTTGCGCTTTTGCTGCTGGCCATCCTTGGCAAGGGGATCGACAAGGTAATCATCGCGCTGATCCTGATCCAATGGGCCTATTTCGCCCGCGCGGTGCGGGGTGCGGCGCTGGTCGAAATCCGCAAGGATTACGTTATGGCGGCACGTTGTGCGGCGCTTTCTCCTCACCGCATCCTGTTTCGGCACGTCATGCCGAACTGCCTGCCACCGGTGATCGTCATCGCTACGGTTCAGATCGCAAACGCGATTGCCATCGAGGCGGCGCTCTCCTTCCTCGGCGTCGGCGTGCCGATCACCGAACCTTCGCTTGGGCTCCTGATCGCCAATGGTTTCGATTACCTGCTGTCGGGGCGCTACTGGATCAGCTTCTACCCCGGTGTTGCGCTTCTGATCACGCTGGTTCTGATCAACCTTGTCGGTGACCACCTACGCGACATCCTGAACCCGAGAATGAACAAATGAGCGCGCCTGTCCTATCTGTCCGTGGTCTGATCACCGAATTTGAAACCCGCGAGGGGTCCGTTCGTGCGGTCAACAACGTGTCGTTTGACCTTGCCCCGGGCGAGGTGCTGGGGCTGGTGGGTGAATCAGGTTCGGGCAAGACCATCACCGGCTTCTCCATCATGGGGTTGGTCGAAGAACCCGGCGTTATCCGTGGGGGCGAGGTGTTGTTGAACGACGAAAACGTGCTCGCCCTGCCCGAGCCCAAGCTTCGAGCGCTGCGCGGCGACCGCATTGCAATGATCTTTCAGGACCCGATGATGACGCTCAACCCGGTCCTGCGCATCGACACGCAGATGATCGAGACCATTCTGGCACACCGCAAGCTATCCAAGGCCGAAGCCCGCGAAATGGCGACCGAGGCGCTGGCGCTGGTCGGAATTCCGTCACCCGCTGAGCGCCTGCGCGCTTATCCGCATGAGCTGTCGGGGGGCATGCGTCAGCGGGTGGTGATCGCTATCGCGCTGATGCTTGAACCTGACCTGATCATTGCGGATGAGCCGACCACGGCGCTCGACGTGACCATCCAGTCGCAGATCCTGTTCGAGATGCAGAAGCTCATGGCTTCCCGGCAAACGGCAATGATCTGGATCACCCATGACCTGACCGTCGTTGCCGGGCTCGCCCAGAAAGTGGCGGTGATGTATGCGGGCAAGATCGTGGAATACGGCCTTGTGGACGATTTGCTCGATCGACCCGCGCATCCCTATACGCAGGGGCTTATGCAGTCGATCCCGTCCAATACGTCCCGCGGCAATCGGCTGACGCAGATCCCCGGTATGACGCCTTCGCTTTTGAAACTTCCCAAGGGCTGTGCCTTTGCACCCCGATGTGCCTATGCCAGCGAGGCCTGCAAGGTTGCGCCCGAGGAAACCGCGATTGGCGAGACCCGCCGCGTACGCTGCCATCACGCTCTGGGAGGTGTATCATGACGGCGCTCCTGACCCTCGAGAAGCTTAACCAGATCTATGTCAGTGATCCGGATTTGGCGGAAAAGATCGCCAATCTTGCCGGAGCGAGCTACAAATCCGCGATTGTGCGGGCAGTCGATGGTGTGACGCTGGAAATCCAACCGGGCGAAGTCCTGGGATTGGTCGGTGAATCTGGCTGCGGCAAGTCTACGCTCGGGCGCATGGTGGCTGGTGTCGAAGACCCGACCTCTGGTGAAATCTTCTATGACGGCAAGCCGGTTAGCTCCATGAGCCCCATTGAGCTCAAGGCCTTCAAGCTAGAGATTCAGATGATCTTTCAGGATCCTTTCGCTTCACTCAACCCGCGTATGCGGGTCGAACAGATCATCGGCGAGGCACCGGTGGCGCATGGGCTGATCAAGCGCGCCGACCGCAAGGACTATGTCGCCGGGCTGATGGAGAAGGTGGGGCTCGAAGCCGGGTTCATGACCCGCTTCCCGCACCAGTTCTCGGGCGGGCAGCGCCAGCGCATCGGTATCGCCCGCGCGCTTGCCCTGAAGCCCCGGATCATTGTCTGCGACGAGGCGATCGCGGCGCTGGACGTGTCGATCCAGGCACAGGTGATCAATCTGTTCATGGACCTGCGTGAGGAATTCAACCTCACCTATCTGTTCATCAGCCACGATCTGGGCGCGGTCGAACACATCTCGGACCGTATTGCCATCATGTATCTCGGCAAGGTTGTGGAGATCGGGAATACGGACGAGATTTTCACCGATCCGCGCCACCCCTACACCAAGGCGCTGCTGGACGAAGCACCAAAGCTCGACAAACGGGGGCAGGAATTCACACCCATCGTGGGAGAAATTCCATCGCCGCTTGCGCCGCCTCCAGGATGCACCTTCCACCCCCGTTGCACGAGGGCCGAGGACCGGTGCCGGGTCCAAGTGCCAGAACTGCGCAAAGGGCAGACGGGTCGGCGCACCGCATGCCTTCTGGAACAGGTGATCCCGTGAACCGGAAAACACATGAGCAGTTGTTCGGAGAAGGCGATCTGAACGCGCGCCGACAGGCCTTTCGCGCACAAGGTGGTGCGTTCGATGCCATCTCCTGCGGAGCAACAGCGGATGACGGCACGGTCGGGGCTGTGGCGACCGGCAGCCCGCACGCCACCAATGCCGGCATGGATATGCTCCGCCGCGGCGGCAGCGCCGCGGATGCAGCGGCAGCGGCAGCCTTTGCCCTGATGGTCGCCGATCCCGTCAATTGTTCACCCGCCGGGCGCGCGCAGATTCTCTTCCAGCGTGAAGGCGAAGAAGCTCGGGCGATTGACGGAAGCACAAAAGCGCCCTCCACCCTGCCTGAGCGGCTCACCGAGTTGCCCGAACATCAGGCCGTGCCGCTTCCAGGGGCGGTTCGCGCGATCCTGGAACTGCATCGTCAGGCCGGGTGCTTACCGCTGTCAGAAGTAGCCCGGCATGCATTGAAACTTGCACAAGACGGTTTCACCATCGTTCCGGAGCTTGCCCGCATTTGGCACTGGCGTGCGCCAGAGTTACGAGATGAGGACGCTTGTGCCTGGTATCTGCCCAAAGGGGCCGCCCCTGCGTCGGGCACGCGGTTTCGCCAACCCGGGCTGGCAGGTTTCTTCGGAAAACTGATCGACTGTTGCGGCGATCCTTTTGCAGATGAAATGTTCGCTCGCGCCATCTGCCAACGGCTTGAGCGCAAGGGAATCCTCTGGACGCCCGAGGAACTCATCGCCGCTGAGCCGCTTTCCGGCGAAGTCATCTCCTGGCAGGGTGAGGACTGGCGCATGGATACGGTTGGGCGGCAGGGCTGGGGCCATACGCTGGTGCAGATCGTTGCGCTGATGAGCCGGGCCGGGACCGGTCTGACTGCTCCGCTCGACGTCGAGCTGGGCCACCTGTTGGCGGTGCTGCGCGCCTTCGACGACCGGCCGCAGGAACTAAGATCACTCAAGCCCAAGTCGAACCCGATCCCTTGGGATGACCTGGTCACACGGCTTCAGGAACCCGTGGCACCGGAATGGCGCGAGGTAATGGCGCTTCTCGCGGATAAGGCTGGCGCGCGCGATATCGCGTGGCTTTCGCGCCTGCTCACCCCTCCGCGCATAGCTGAGGGCGAAGATCGCGACACGACTCACCTGTCAGTGATCGACGCAGACGGGATGCGCGTTTCGCTCACCCAATCCATCGGACCGCATTTTGGCGCCCGAGTGGCCGATCCGGAAACAGGCATTCTGCTTGCGCATTCCTATGCCATGTGCGCCGCCCCCGAGCCCGGTGCGCGCGACGTCACCGAACAATGCCCAAGCCTTCTGGACATCGGTCCGGCGCGCTATGCCATCGGCGGGGCGGGCAGCGAGCGTATTCCCGGAGCGGTGGCTGCGGTAATCCGCGGACTTCTGGACGGCAAGCCTTTGCCGCACGCCGTGGCGGCCCCGCGCTCGAACTGGATCGGCGAGACCGTGCGGTTGCATGTGGATGCGCCTGCCGGGCTCGAAGACGTGCTGGCCTCGGCAGGTATCAACGTGCAGTTCACCGGGCGCGGTCCGGTCGATCATCTCGGGATCGTTCAGGCGGCTGGGCGTGACCACAAGGGCCGTTTCACAGCGGCGTCAGACCCGGCCTATGCCGGTACGGCGATGGCGGAATAGGGAGCAAGCGAAACCATGCCACAACAAAATACCGACCGGATTTGGGACCTCGTCGAGCAGCGGCGCGACGCCTATATCGGGCTCAGCGACCGGGTCTTTGACAGCCCCGAGATCGCCTATACCGAAACCCGCAGCGTGGAAGAGCACCGCAGGATGCTTGAAACCGAGGGTTTCCGCATCACCGAAAACGCCGCCGATATTCCCACCGCCATCATAGGCGAGGCCGGATCCGGCGGGCCGGTCATCGCCATTCTGGGTGAGTTCGACGCATTGCCCGAACTGGGACAAGAATCCGGCGTGGCGGAACACGCGCCGCTTGAGCCCGGAGGGCCGGGGCATGGCTGTGGTCACAACCTGCTAGGTGCGGCGGCACTCGCCGCGGCGGCAGCGGTCAGGGATTACCTCGCCGAGAACGGTATCGAGGGTCGGGTACGCTATTATGGCTGCCCTGCCGAGGAAGGCGGTGCCGCCAAGGTCTTCATGGTCCGCGCGGGGCTTTTTGACGATGTGGATGCCGCGATTTGCTGGCACCCGGCAAGCTTCACCGCCCTGCACGAGGCCAAATCGCTGGCCAACACGCGCATCGATTTCACTTTCCACGGCAAGGCCGCCCATGCCGCCGGATCGCCCGAGCTGGGGCGTTCGGCGCTGGATGCGGTCGAATTGATGAACGTGGGCGTCAACTACATGCGCGAGCACATGCCGGATGACGCCCGTATCCACTACGCTTATCTCGATGCAGGTGGCGTAGCGCCAAACGTGGTCCCTGCCAGGGCAACTGTTCGACAGCTCATCCGGGCCCGCGATCTTCCCGAGCTGCGTTCCTTGATCGAACGGGTGCGCAAGATCGCCGATGGGGCGGCGCTGATGACCGAGACGCAGGTCGAAACCCGCGTGGTCAGCGCAGTGTCGAACCTTGTTGGCAATGCGCGGCTTGATACGATCATGCAAGCCAGTCTGGAACGGCTCGGGGCGCCCGAATTCGACGCAGATGACCGTGCTTTTGCCGAAAAGATCCGCAAGACCCTGACCCGAGACGACATCAATGCTTCTTTCAAACGGATCGGCATCGAACCCGACCCTGATCTGCCGCTGTGCGATTTCGTGGCACCTTTTGGCAGCAGGGGCACAGGTGGCATCGGCTCGACCGATGTGGGCGATGTGAGCTGGACGGTTCCCACGGTCCAGGCTCGCATCGCCACTTGCGCTGTCGGCACGCCGTTCCACACCTGGCAACTCACCGCCCATGGCAAAACGCCGATCGCACATAAGGGCATGCTCTGCGCCGCCAAGGCGATGGCCGCAACGGCGCGGGATTTGTTCGAGAACCCGGAAATCGTGAAGGACGCGAATTCAGAACATCAGAAAATGCTTGCTGCCACCCCCTATATCTGCCCCATCCCCGATGAGGTCGATCCGCCGATCGTAAAGGCCTAGATCAAACGCAAAGCGCCCGGGCGTCCTCGCATGTGAGGACGCCGCATTTTCAAAAACCGCCAATAGGTTTCGAACCTCTCGCCCTAAACCCGTTAGGCAGCGAGGAGCCTATTGCAGTGAATGCAGCGGTTTGAACGAAATGATAATACGCTCCGACACTGCCTTTGGACCGGGTCCGGTGATTGGTCGCATTGTCCCGCATATCGGTTATCCGAACATCGCAGAAGGAATGGCCGCTGGCTCTTGGGCGCTGGCGGGAAAGATTATGCGTTTCCAGGCAACTTTGGATGCGCAACGCGAAGGCAGCGCCGCTGATTTCGCTCTATCCATGAGGCAACAAAACAGCCCATGGTGTCCCTGATCCATTTCACCGCCTGAAAAACTATTCGTGACATCGTGTGTTTGCCCCTTGAAGCCGCTTCAAGGGGTCGTAACTATCCTTGGAAACAAACCAACAAACAGGGAGAAGCGCATGCGACGCGTTCTGGCCCTGGTCTTGGGTGCGACGCTGGCAGCCCTGCCCGCCTTTGCCAAAGACCAGGTCACCGATTTCCAGCTGGATAACGGGATGCAGGTGGTGGTGATCGAAGATCACCGCGCCCCGGTGGTCATGCACATGGTGTGGTACCGTGCCGGTTCCGCAGATGAGCAGCCCGGCGTGTCCGGCGTGGCGCATTTCCTCGAGCACCTGTTGTTCAAGGGCACCGAGACCATGGAGTCGGGCGAATTCTCGGCCACGGTCGCCGCCAATGGCGGGCGTGACAATGCCTTTACCAGCTACGACTACACCGCCTATTTCCAGCGCGTTGCCGCTGATCGGCTTGAGCTGATGATGCAGATGGAAAGCGACCGCATGGTCAATCTGCAACTGGACGAGGGCGATATCCTGACCGAACGCGATGTCATCATCGAAGAGCGCAATCAGCGGGTCGAAAACAGCCCCGGCGCGCTGATGCGTGAACAGATGGATGCCGCGCAATACCTCAACCATCGCTATGGCGTACCGATCATCGGCTGGCGTCACGAGATGGTCGATCTGTCGCTGGACGATGCGCTGGCCTATTACACCACCTATTATGCGCCCAACAACGCGGTGCTGGTGGTGGCCGGTGATGTGACCCCGGACGCGGTGCGCGCGCTGGCGGAGACCTATTACGGTGTTCTGCCTGCCAACCCCGACCTTGGCCCACGTCAGCGCCCGCAGGAGCCGGTGCAAAACGCCGCGCGTCGGCTGGTGTTCGAGGATGCCCGCGTGTCACAGCCCTATGTCACCCGCAACTACCTCGCCCCCGAGCGCAATCCGGGCGATCAGGAAACCGCCGCCGCCCTGACCATTCTGGCCGAGCTTTTGGGGGGTGGCACCACGTCGTTCCTGAACGAACGGCTGCAATTCGACCAGAAAGTTGCGGTCTACACCGGCGCCTTTTATCGCGGCACCACGCTCGACAGAACCGCGTTCAACGTGACGGTTGTGCCAAGCCACGGGGTCAGCCTCGAGGATGCCGAGACGGCGATGGATGAGGCCCTTGCGGCCTTTATGCAGGCCGAGATCGATCAGGAGCATCTGGACCGGATCAAGATGCAGCTGCGCGCCTCGCAGATCTATGGCCGTGACAGCGTGGAATCGCTGGCCAACCGCTATGGCCGTGCGCTGACCTCGGGTCTGACCATTCAGGATGTGCAGGACTGGCCACAGGTGTTGCAGGCGGTCACGGCAGAAGACGTGAAAGCCGCCGCCAGACTGGTGTTCCAGGACCGCCATTCTGTCACCGGCTGGCTGATGGCCCCTGCGCCCAAGGAGGTATCACAATGAGGTTCCTGATTGCCGTTGCCGTCACGATCTTTGCCACGCTGCCCGCCTGGGCCGAGGTCCGGATCAAGGAAGTCACCTCGCCCGGCGGCATCACCGCATGGCTGGTCGAAGAACCCTCAATCCCCTTTGTGGCGCTGGAGCTGCGGTTTCAGGGCGGCGCATCGCTGGATGCCCCCGGCAAGCGCGGCGCCACCAACCTGATGATGGGATTGCTGGAAGAAGGCGCCGGGGATCTGGATTCCCAGGGCTTTGCCCGCGCCTCCGAGGCGCTGGCCGCACAGTTCACCTATGACATCGGGGACGACACGGCCTCGATCTCGGCGCGGTTCCTGACCGAGAACCGCGATGAGGCGGTCGAGCTGTTGCGCCTGTCGATCATCGAACCGACGTTTGACGAGGTCTCGCTGGAGCGCGTGCGCCAGCAGGTGCTGGCTGGCATCCGCTCGTCCGAGACCGATCCCAACGACATCGCGGGCCGCGCCTTTGATGCGCAGGCCTTTGGGGATCACCCCTATGCCACGTCACTGAAGGGCACGCTGGACAGCGTCACCGCCCTGAGCCAGGACGACATCCGCGCCGCGCATCAGTCCGTGCTGACGCGTGACCGTCTGTTTGTCGGGGCCGTGGGCGACATCACCGAGGAAGAGCTGGGCCTGTTGCTCGACAGGCTTTTGGCGGACCTGCCGGACACCGGCGCGCCGATGCCGGGCAAGGTGGCCCCGGCGCTGGATGGCAGCACCCAGGTTGTCGAGTTCGACACGCCACAGTCCGTCGCCCTGTTCGGCCAGATCGGCATGGAACGGGATCACGATGACTTTTTTGCCGCTTACCTGCTCAACACGATCCTTGGGGGCAGTGGCTTTGAAAGCCGTCTGATGGAAGAGGTGCGTGTCAAGCGCGGGCTGACCTATGGGGTTTACTCCTACCTCGTGCCCAAGGACCACGCGGCCCTGTACATGGGCAGCGTATCCTCGGCCAATGACCGGATTGGCGAGGCGATCGAGGTGATCCGCGCCGAATGGGCCCGCATGGCGGCCGAGGGCGTCACGCAGGATGAGCTGGACAAGGCCAAGGCGCTGCTGACCGGCGCCTACCCACTGCGCTTTGACGGCAACGGGTCGATTGCCCGGATCATGGTCGGCATGCAGATACAGGGCCTGCCCATCGACTATATCGTCACCCGCAACGACAAGGTGAACGCCGTGACGCTGGAGGATGTGAACCGGGTGGCGGGTGAGCTGTTGCAGCCCGAGGGGCTGACCTTTGTCGTGGTGGGCAAGCCCGAGGGGGTTTAGGGGCGCTGCCCCTCTTGCCCCCCGAGGGGGGCAATTCACCCCGGGATATTTTTGGCCAAAAGAAGGATCAGGCTTTGCGCAGGACCGCGATGTAAAAGCCGTCCATGCCGCCCTGATCCGCCCAGTAGTCAGGGCGCAGGCGCAAGCCGCCCTCTTCGGTGATCCAGGCCGGGTCGATGCCAGGAATGGCCAGGGCCTCTTGGTCGGTTGTCAGGCCCTTGTGGCGGCCCAGCGCGTCTTCGACCTGGCATTCGCCTTCGTCGGGCAGGAGCGAGCAGGTACAAAACACCAGCCGCCCGCCGGGTTTCAGCAGGCTGAGGGCATGGTCCAGCATCACCGCCTGCATCTCGATCAGCGCGCCAAATTCGCTGCCGTCCTTGGCATGCGGCAGGTCGGGGTGGCGGCGGATGGTGCCGGTGGCCGAACAGGGCGCATCCAGCAGGATCGCGTCCCATTGGCCGGATTGCGCCATGACGTCGCCAACGATGCACTCTGCTTTCAGCTTGGTGCGTTTGAGGTTCTGTTGCAGCCGGGTCATGCGGCTTGCGGAATCATCCACCGCCGTGACCTCGGCCCCCGAGGCCGCGATCTGCATGGTCTTGCCGCCGGGAGCGGCGCAGAGATCAAGGATCTTTTCTCCGGCTTGCGGGTTCAGCACCTGCACCGGGATCGCAGCGGCGGCGTCCTGCACCCACCAGCTGCCTTTCTTGAAGCCCGGCAATTCCGAGACCTGACCCGCATTGTCCAAGCGCACGGTGCCCGTGGGCAAAAAGGTCCCACCCAGCGAGCGATGCAGCGCGCCCTTGTCGCCCTTGGCCGTGAGGTCCAGCGGCGCGCCCGCGTAATGCGCGACCTCGATGGCGGCAACGGTCTCGGGGCCATAGGCCGCGACCAACGGCCCACGCAGCCATTTCGGCAGACGCGGGGTGCGCAGGATCGGCCAGGTTTCCGGCCCCGTGACAACAACCTTGCGCAGCACGGCGTTCACGAGCCCCTTCATCGAGGCGGTGTTCTTGCTGCGCCCGACAATTTCGACCGCCGCGTTCACCACACCATGGGCCGCGCCCCCGGCGCACAGCTCGATGGTGGCCAGCCGCAGGGTATTGCGCACGGTCAGCGGCGGATATTTTTGCAGGTGCTTCTGCAGGATACGGTCGGCACGTTCCAGACCACGCAGGGTATCGGTCGCCAACCGCTGTGCACGGGCGCGATCCTCGGGCTGCAGCTTTTCCAGCGCGCCGCCGCCGATCAGTTCTGACAAGAGGCGCCCTTCACCCAAAACCTGATCCAACAGGTAAACCGCGCTGCGACGGGCCTGAATTCCGCTCTGGGACATTGGGACGCTCCTTAAAACCTTGTCTGCAAGGGACGGGCGCGTATATCAAGGGTACGGCCCGAAAGGAACCCTGACCATGAGCGATAATTCAGATCAGCCCCAAACAGACCTGCCCCCCGCCGCCCAACGCGCGCTGGCCGAGGCCGAAGAGCGCCGCAAAAAGGCGAAAGCGCTGGAGATGCCGACTGAATTGGGCGGGCGCGACGGCCCGGAACCGGTGCGCTATGGCGACTGGGAGAAAAAGGGAATCGCGATCGATTTCTGAGTATGTGTAGGATCGCCATGGCTGGATGGAAAGGCGCGTTAGTTATCGCGGTTTGTGTCTTTTTGCTCGGCGTGAAACAAGCCTCTGTACAAGCGGAACCAACCTCGTTTTGTGCGCCTAAGGACCGCCATGCGCCCCACGGGATCGTTGTACGGATGGGTGAGGAATACTATCGAACCTGCGGCGGCTGGGGCGTCGGTGGAGGACGGTGGCGTCAGTTTAATCTGAGGCTGAACCCGTCATTGGTTAAGAACACGTTCTCAACATACTCGCCGTACACTTTGAGGGTTATAGAAAAAATAGACGGCAGTGATCGACGATCCACTGAAATCCGGAGCTTATCTAAAGCTGGTTTGAGGCGTTTTGGCGCGTCTCTTTATGAAACCTTTGAGTCGAAGCCGCTTGAACCAAGTGGCAAGCCACACAGAGCCGTTTTCTTCTATGTACCTGAGGGCAAGTCTGACGTACCGGATCATTGGGTTTCATGCGTGGGGTGGGCCCGAATTGAAACAGAAGAAAAACGGTCCCTGCATTGCAATGTCAAAATCATCAAGGGTGCAGTCTATGGCTCTCTTACGGTTTTCGCCAAAAAGGAAAACGGTTTGGGCAACCTCAATCATTTTGCCGATTACGCGAAGGACATCGAGCTGATGTTGGACGCTGCGAACGTCACCGATCAGATTGGCGAGTTAAGAACAGTAATGGACGTTTTCGACTAAGCCATGTCACCGCTGGCCCGTGATGGCACCACGCAGGGCACGACACCGTGCGGGGCATTTTTCAGGGACCTCGAGAAGCTATTTTGACCCGTCAAAGCCTCGGATCAGGTCCGGGGCGGTGTTTGCAGACCTAGAGCCCCAGCACATCCAGCATGTCATATTCGCCGGGTTTCTTGTCCTGCCCCCACAGGGCGGCCTTTAGCGCGCCACGGGCAAAGACCGCGCGGTCGCTGGCCAGATGGCGCAGCACGATACGCTCACCGGGGGCGGCAAACATCACGTCATGCTCGCCTACGATGTCGCCGCCACGGATGGCGACAAAGCCGATGTCACCGGGCTTGCGCGCGCCGGTGATGCCGTCACGACCCCGGTCGGCCACATCCGACAGCGTGACACCGCGCCCTTCGGCAGCGGCTTCGCCCAGCATCAGTGCCGTGCCCGAGGGCGCATCGACCTTTTGGTTGTGGTGCGATTCAATGATCTCGATGTCGAAATCCTCGTCCAGTGCGGCGGCGACCTTTTTGGTGAGCTGCGTCAGGAGGTTCACGCCCAGCGACATGTTGCCGGCGCGTACGATCACCGCATGACGGCTGCATGGCCCCAGCTTGGCGATATCCTCATCCGTCATGCCGGTGGTGCCGATCACATGCACCGCACGCGCCTGTGCGGCCAGTTTGGCAAACTGCAGCGTCGCGGCGGGGGCGGTAAAGTCGATCACGGCCTGCGCCCTGGCAAAAGCCTCGAGCGGCTCGTCGGTGACCGTGACGCCCAGCGCCTGCCCGCCCATGGCCTCGCCAATGTCCATACCGACCCAAGGGTGCCCTGCCCGCTCGATCGCGCCGACCAGCTGCGCCTTGGGGCTGTCCACCACGGTCTTGATCAGCATCTGGCCCATGCGGCCCGAAGCCCCGGTAATCACGATCCCTGGCAGGTTGTCCATTGTCTTGTCCCTTGTAGCGGCGATTGATTGCGTGCCCCCCCCTTTATCGCAAGCCTCAACGCTTGGCAAAGCCTGCCGAAACGCCTAAGTGGGGGCCATGGCAAAGAACAAGTTTCATGATGGCCCCGGCCCCTCGCAACGTCAGCTTCGTGTTGGCGAATTGATCCGTCGTACGCTGGCCGAGGTGCTGGCGCGGGGGGATATCCACGACCCCGACCTCAACCGCATGTCGATCACCGTGGGCGAAGTGCGCACATCGCCCGACCTCAAGATCGCCACGGCCTATGTGTTGCCGCTGGGTGGCAAGGGGCAAGAGGACGTGCTGAAGCTGCTGGCCCAGAACAAACACGAGCTGCGCCGTGCGATTGGCAAGAAAACCGGGCTCAAGTTCACCCCGGACCTGCGGTTCCAGCTGGATCAGACCTTTGACCAGATGGACGAAACCCGCCGCATGCTGAACCAGGATCACGTGCGCCAGGACATTGAGCCTGACGAATGAGATGGCTTGCCGCCTCTGTTGCCCTTTGTGTGGCCTGGGCGGCATCGGTGGCAGGCGCGGTGGACTGCCGTGACCTGAGCTATCAGGGCAACGCCTATACGATCTGCGAGGTGGACGCCGCACAGGACGACCTGCGCCTGTTCCTGCGTGACGAGGCAGGCGCCCCCTATGGCCAGTTCTCCGGCATTGAGCGCGCGTTGCCTGACGGACAGCGCCTGTCCTTTGCGATGAATGCGGGCATGTACCACGCCGACCGACGCCCGGTGGGGCTCTATGTCCAAGGCGACACGACCGAGGGTCGCCTGTTGACCGGTGCCAGCAAGGGCAACTTTGGCCTGTTGCCAAACGGGGTGTTCTGTATCGGCGAGGGCCGCGCCGACGTGATCGAGACCCTTGCCTTTGAGCGCCAACGCCCCGCCTGCACCTACGCCAGCCAATCCGGCCCGATGCTGGTGATCGACGGCGCCCTGCACCCGCGGTTCCTGCCCGACAGCACCTCGCGCTTTCTGCGCAACGGTGTCGGCACCAGCGCCGATGGCACGCGGGCGATCTTTGCCATCTCCAACACCCCGGTCACCTTCCACGCCTTTGGCAGCCTGTTCCGCGATCACCTGAAAACCCCCAACGCGCTGTTCTTTGACGGCAAGATCAGCCGCCTGCACGCGCCTGACCTCGACCGCTCCGACCCCGGCTTCTGGATGGGGCCGATCGTGGGCGTGGTCTCGTCCAACTAGGGAGTGCTCCCGCCATCTGCCCAAGGCCTGCCGGCCTGTGGCCAGATGTTGGGCGTGGCCTCGCTGCGCTCGGACTCGCTCTCCCCCTCTCTAACTGGTCCCGGATACCCCGGGCACAACATCTCGCGGCCGCGTCCCCCCCCTTTCGACCTTGCGCCTTTCCCGAGCGCAGCGAGGCTACGCCCAACGGGGTGCAGGGCATCTTCTGATGCCCTGACAACCGGGCGGGAGCACCACCTGCCCTACACCACCACTTTTGGTCAGGGGCTTGAAACTCCGACGAACTGAATGTCTTCTATCGCAAAAGGCGCGGTACTAAGGATGGCAAAGGATGTCTCGGCCCTGGTTGCGGACGCCGTTGCTTCAAACGTCAGCGTCACCTCTGTCGTGTAAACACCGTTCTCTTCGCTCTGCACAAACCCGATCTCGACGTCCCGATCCGCGCTTTCAGCGCTGCGATCAAGTGACACCACCAGCGCATCCTCTGCCGGGTCAAAATCTTCGATCCGGCCAATATCGGACTCCAGCAGATCGTCAGACCCTTGTAGATCGTCTTCGCTGTTGTGCAGTGTGAGCTGCAGTTCAAACCGGTCAGCGCCCTCGCCGCCAGCCAAGGAAACGCCCCCGGTGTCAGGATGATCCAATCCGGCATCGGCAAAGACCATGATGCTGTCATCCCCCTCACCGCCCTCAACCACGGCGGTTTGATCGTTCAGATCGACATGCAGCTCGACAGTTATCTCATCATCGCCCTCGCCGCCCAAGAGACGGGTGGCATCAATCCCTTCCAGCGTGTCGTCCCCGGCGCCGCCATCCAGCGTGTTCACGACCGCGGTGCTGACAAGATGGTCGTCTCCCTCCCCACCAAACACCTGGGTTCCAAAAGGGTACTCAACCACCGCGCTGTCGTCCCCCCCCAGAAGCCGGATGACATCAGGCGACAAGTCGGGGTTCTGATCAGCAGGCAGAGCATCATCCCCCTCGGTGCCCTCCAATATCTCGGAGCCATCATAGGCAAGTTCATTGGGATCGCTTTCAGGCTGGGGCTCATCATCGTCCTCTGCCACCTCGTACAAAACAAGGCCCAAGAACCCACACAAAAAAATCAAACTGAACATAAACAATATCCTGCAAATAGATGGCGTAATCGTCTCGGGTGACGTCAGGCCAGGGCAAAACTTGCGGAACTCTTGTGGGTTTCGCTGAAAACCCTTCCGACACGCATTCCTGAAATAACAATTCTTTCACCCACGACATCCGCCCGACGACGAGACACCAATACCATCAACATCTTAGATAAATTCTCGGAATGAGTCACGACCAATGGTTGAGTCTCCCTAAACCAGAACCTCCGCCGGGGTAGCTTGACCCGACGCCACCTTTGACAAGGCCCGCAGCAATTTGGCGTAATCGCCGACAAGGGAGGACACCCATGCCGCTCATCATCCTTGGCCCGCTGGTGGTCATTGGCATTCTCGCGATCGCGCTGATCCTGCATCTGTCGGGCCGCACCGCGCCGCGCCGCCTTGCGACCGAGGCCGAGGCGCGGGACGCATGGGCGCGGGAATACCCCGAGAACCCGGCGCTGACCATTCTGCTGTCATCCGACAACCGCGCCGCGCTGATCCGGGCGACGCGGGGTCTTGGCCTTGTCTGGTGCCTGGGCGACGACACCGTGGCGCGCATCGTGACCAAATCGAAAACCCACACCACCGCAACGGGCCTCGCGTTTGAACGCCGCGAATTTGCCGCCCGCCGCATCAATGTCACCCTTGACGCAGACACCCTTGCCCTGTGGCAGAGCCAGCTGGAGTCCAAATGACCACGCCCATCACCTATCCCGATGTCGTCAGCTGGGCGGTGCCCTTTTTCATCGCCGCCATCCTGATCGAGCTTGCCTGGATCACTTTCAAAGGGCGCGGTGGCCGGTATGAAACCCGCGACGCTGTCACCTCGCTCATCATGGGGGCCGGGAACGTCGCCAGCGGCATCGCGCTGGGGTTCATTGCCTGGGCGTTCTTCATGGCGCTGTGGCAGATCACGCCCTTTGACCTTGGCACCGCATGGTGGGTGGTGCTGTTGTGCTTTGTGCTGGATGATCTGCGCTATTACTGGGTGCACCGCTTTGGTCACCGCGTGCGCTGGGTCTGGGCCAGCCATGTGAACCACCACTCCAGCCAGCACTACAACCTGACCACCGCCCTGCGGCAAACCTGGACCTATACCTTCACCTTCATGATGGTCGTCCGTGCGCCGCTGATCCTGATCGGCTTTCACCCCGCCATGGTGCTGTTTGTCGGTGGTCTCAACCTGATCTACCAGTTCTGGATCCACACCGAGGCGATCACCAAGATGCCGCGCTGGTTCGAGGCGGTGATGAACACCCCCAGCCACCACCGCGTGCACCATGGCCGCAACCCGCGTTATCTGGATTGCAACTATGCGGGCGTCTTTATCATCTGGGACAAGATGTTCGGCACCTTCGTGCCCGAGTATGACGGGGAAAAGGTCGACTATGGGCTGGTCCACAATATCGGCACCTTCAACCCCCTGCGCGTCGCCTTTCACGAATGGGTTGCGATTTTCAAGGACATGGCGCGCCCCGGCCTGTCGCTGCGCCAGCGTCTACTCTATGCGGTCGCCCCTCCGGGTTGGAGCCATGACGGCAGCCGCGATGACGCCGAGCGCATGAAGGAAAAGCACCTTGAACGGCACCCCGAGGATCGCGGCACGCCGGGCTTTGGCTAGGGCGGCGGGGCCTGGGACCTAGCCCTGCGCCGCAAACCGCTCGGGCAGTTCGGTGCGGAATTTCAACCGCAAACGACGGGCGCGCAGAATGTTGTAGCGGGCGTCACGCTTGGGGTTCAGGGTCAGTTTGTGATGCGCCTTGGTCTCGGCCTTGTCCCAGGGCAAAAGCCGCTTGTCCGCAAAGGCACCAAGCACCTCGAGCACGTGAATGTCCGGCTCGGCCCAGGCCGCTCCCGGCAGGCCGCTGCCTTCGGCTCCGGCGACGCTGCGCCGCACCTTGTTGGCCTCGGCCAGCGCAATGGTATTGGCGTATTTCAGATGCGCCAGATACAGCCCCTTGGGCAGCTGAAAAGGAAAGCTGGCCAGCGCCTGCGCCCCAACCGCAGCGCCGTGCATACGCAGGGGCACCGGCTGGCTGACCGCCACGGCCTTGGAGTAATGGCCGGTAAAGATCACGTCGCGCCGCTGTCCCAGAACCGGCCCCGGCATCATCGGCGTGCTGCCCCGGGTTTCGATCACGTTGAACCCCATGGCCCAGGTCACCGGTGTCTCATGCGGATCAAGCTGCCCCAGCGCGGCGCGCAGCCCGCCATACCGCTCGGGATCGTAACAGACCAGCTCATCGGCATCGGTGCGGATCACCCAGTCATAGTCCTGCAGCAACTCTGCCGTCAGATCATTCAGATACTGCCACCGCATCCGGTCAAACCCGCCCAGATCATCGCGCGGGATGGTCAGGATACGTGCATTGGGACAGATCCGGGCAATGTTGGGATCCTCGCCGTGGGCCACCACGATCAGGTTCTCCGGCCCCAACTCGAGCCCGTGGTGCGCGTACCAGCGCGACAGGGCCCAGTAATCGCGGTAGACCATGGTCAGGGCGCAAATCTTCATTGCCAGCCTTTCTTGCGTGCCGCCGCGGCGCAGCCCGCGCGCGATGGGCAGTCGAGCAGGTGATCGTTGACCATACCCATGGCCTGCATAAAGGCATAAACGATGGTCGGCCCGCAAAAGCGGAACCCGGCTTTCTTCAAATCTTTCGAAATTTGCGTGGATAATTCGGTATAGGCGGGCACCTCGGCCAATGTGCTGAACCGGTTCTGCGGCGGCTCGAAATCGACGTATTTCCACAGGTAGTGGGCAAAGCCTTCGCGCGCTTCGATCTCTTGCCAGGCGCGGGCGTTGCCGATGGTGGCCTCGATCTTGCCGCGGTGCCGGATGATCCCCCGATTGGCCAACAGGCGCGCCACGTCGCCCTCGCCCCACTCGGCAATGACATGCGGGTCAAACCCCTGAAATGCCTCGCGGAAATTATCGCGTTTCTTGAGGATGGTGATCCAGCTCAACCCCGCCTGGAACCCGTCCAGGATCAGCTTTTCCCACAGCGCGCGGCTGTCGTATTCCGGCATGCCCCACTCGGTATCATGGTAGTCCAGATAGATCTGCTCGGCCCCGGCCCATCCACATCTGTCACCCATCACTGCTGCCCTTACCTGCAATTTTCCACAAATCCGGACTTTAAGCCCCTGTTCACGGATTTGGCGACATTCTGGCGGGAACTGCAACACCCGCCTGCATCAGGAGCTTGCCATGGCGCGCGTCACAAAACGGGACAAGGCCAATATCCCGGCCGGTCACGAGACACCGCTGGACTTTGCGGTGACCTCGCGCGACGCCGGGACATTGACCATGGTCCGCAATGCGATCCAACACAAAGAGGTCATGCTGGCCTTTCAACCCGTGGTCAGTGCGGCGGACATGAAAACCCCGGCCTTTCACGAGGGGCTGATCCGTGTGCTGGACGAAACCGGCCGGGTGATTCCCGCCAAGGACTTTATGGGCGCCGTTGAGGACAATGAACTGGGGCGTCAGCTGGACTGTCTTGCGCTGCAGCTCGGCATGAATACGCTGGCGTCACATCCCGCCCTGCGCCTGTCGATCAACATGTCAGCGCGGTCAATCGGTTATGGCCGCTGGATGAAAACCCTGAAAAACGGCCTGTCACGTCACAAGGATGTCGGCGAACGGCTGATCCTTGAGATTTCCGAAACCTCGGCGATGCAGGTGCCTGAACTGGTGATCGACTTTATGGACGAATTGCAGACGCTGGGCATTTCATTC
The DNA here is from genome assembly GCF_003990645.1 of Shimia sediminis. Taxonomy (GTDB): domain Bacteria; phylum Pseudomonadota; class Alphaproteobacteria; order Rhodobacterales; family Rhodobacteraceae; genus Shimia; species Shimia sediminis. The sequence goes on along the minus strand of NZ_RYZK01000003.1, from coordinate 288,981 downwards.
GCGCTGGACGACTTTGGCAAGGGCTTCACTTCCTTTCGGTATTTCAAGGACTTCTTCTTTGACATCCTGAAACTCGATGGCCGGTTCAGCCATAACATCCACAAGGACGCCGAGAACCAGATCATCGCGGGCGGCATTGCTGCCATCGCGAACGGGCTGGACATGTACACCGTCGCCAGCCGGGTTGAACATCCGCAGGACGCCCAGACGCTGGCGCATCTTGGCTTTCACTGTCTGCAAGGGTTCCTGCTTGGCGCCCCCACGGTGAAACCCGACTGGAAGACCTCTAAAAATGACCGCAACGCCGCGTAACGACGCAAGATAATTTCGCCCGTGACATCCTGGCCGTTGCCGCAACGCAGCAAATACGCTATGCACTGGCCCATATCGCGTTTTGGGGGATTGCATTCTGGCCCGTATGCCGAAAGCCTTCGCCCAGTCATTTGACAGAGGAAACACATATGACCAACGTAGTGATTGCTTCGGCAGCCCGTACCGCTGTCGGTAGCTTCAGCGGCTCGTTTGCCAATACCCCCGCACATGATCTGGGCGCCACCGTACTCAAGGCACTTGTCGAACGCGCCGGCGTCGACGCCTCGGAGGTCTCCGAGACCATCCTTGGTCAGGTTCTGACCGGTGGCCAGGGCCAGAACCCGGCCCGTCAGGCGCACATCAACGCAGGCTTCAACAAGGAAGCCGCCGCCTGGGGCATCAACCAGGTCTGTGGCTCGGGCCTGCGCGCCGTGGCATTGGCCGCGCAGCACGTCCAACTGGGCGACGCCGCGATCGTGGCCGCCGGTGGCCAGGAAAACATGACCCTCAGCCCCCATGTCGCGCACCTGCGCGCGGGCACCAAGATGGGTGACGTCAAATACATCGACTCGATGATCCGCGACGGTCTGTGGGACGCTTTCAACGGCTACCACATGGGCCAGACGGCAGAGAATGTTGCCGAGCAGTGGCAGATCAGCCGCGACGCTCAGGACGAATTCGCCGTCGCCTCGCAAAACAAGGCCGAGGCCGCTCAGAAAGCCGGCAAATTCGCCGATGAGATCACCCCGTTCACCGTGAAAACCCGCAAGGGTGACATCGTGGTCGACAGCGACGAATACATCCGCCACGGCGCCAACATCGAAGCCATGGCCAAGATGCGCCCGGCCTTTATCAAGGATGGCACCGTGACCGCCGCCAACGCCTCGGGCCTGAACGACGGCGCCGCCGGTGCGCTGGTCATGTCCGCGGATGAGGCTGAAAAGCGCGGCATCGAGCCGCTGGCCCGTATCGCTTCTTATGCCACTGCCGGTCTTGACCCGTCGATCATGGGCGTCGGCCCGATCTACGCCTCGCGCAAAGCGCTGGACAAGGCAGGCTGGGCCGTCGGCGATCTGGACCTCGTCGAAGCCAACGAAGCCTTTGCCGCGCAAGCCTGCGCCGTGAACAAGGACATGGACTGGGATCCGTCGATCGTGAACGTCAACGGCGGCGCCATCGCCATCGGCCATCCGATCGGTGCCTCGGGCGCGCGTATCCTGAACACCCTGCTGTTTGAAATGCAGCGCCGCGGCGCCAAGAAGGGTCTCGCCACCCTGTGCATCGGCGGTGGCATGGGCGTGGCCATGTGCCTCGAACGCCCCTGATTCTGCGCTTGCAGCAAGAATTTGTGAGAGGGCGCCGCACATGGCGCCCTTTTCGTTACCAGTGACATCCCTTTTTTACATTTCTTTGCCAGAAAAGCTGCGATGCGGCAAATTGCTCACGCAATAATGTTGCACACGCGGCGAATTCTGCGTAACAGAATTACCTGAAGATTACGCCAGACAGGAGATTACCCATGGCAAGAGTTGCACTCGTTACCGGCGGTTCGCGCGGTATCGGCGAAGCCATTTCCAAGAAACTGCAAGCCGAAGGTTACACCGTTGCCGCCACTTATGCGGGCAACGACGAAGCCGCGGCCAAGTTCACCGCCGAAACCGGCATCAAGACCTACAAATGGAACGTGGCCGACTATGACAGCAGCGCCGCTGGCATCGCCCAGGTCGAAGCCGACCTTGGCCCCATCGACATCGTGGTCGCCAACGCGGGCATCACCCGCGACGCGCCGTTCCACCGCATGACCCCTGAACAGTGGAAAGAGGTCATCGACACCAACCTGACCGGCGTGTTCAACACCGTACACCCCGTCTGGCCCGGCATGCGCGAGCGCAAGTTCGGCCGCGTCATCGTGATCTCGTCGATCAACGGTCAAAAAGGTCAGTTCGCCCAGGTGAACTATGCCGCGACCAAAGCTGGTGACCTCGGCATCGTAAAATCGCTGGCCCAGGAAGGTGCGCGCGCAGGCATCACCGCCAACGCCATCTGCCCCGGCTATATCGCCACCGAAATGGTCATGGCGATCCCGGAAAAAGTCCGCGATTCGATCGTGGCTGGCATCCCGGCTGGCCGTCTGGGTGAGCCCGAAGAAATCGCCCGCTGCGTGGCCTTCCTCGCATCAGACGACTCGGGCTTTATCAACGGCTCGACCATCTCGGCCAACGGCGCGCAGTTCTTCGTCTGATCTGTCCCCGCTCCTGGATTCAAAGGGCCGCCCTTGGGCGGCCTTTTTCGTGACGGAACAGTGAATATCCTTTTTGTACAAAACGGTTATTTGCCTCAGAACTTTTGTACAAAATGTACAAAAGGGCCGCTTCCGGCTGGAAACGACCCTTGCTTGATCCCGTAAGTGCCTGAGCCTCAGGCGCAGCGGGAAGGTTCCGTAAGGACCGATTGGCCCAGCGGAACGTCACGTTTTCCAAACAGCCAGCTGACCAGTTTGGCGAGTATCTGCGCGCGCTCTTTGTGGGCGCAGTCAAAGGCCTGTTGCATGCGGGCGGTGTGTGCAGTCTCGATCATCGGGGTGCCCTCCTATAGGCGTTTTGGCCCGTTTTTACGCAACAAGAACGGGGCAAAACGCTTGGCACCCATCGATGTGGCGTGCGTTTCGTGATCAATCTGTGAACCAGCTTGCTCTCGAAACGCTTTAGGCAAGTAATTCTGAACTGCACCCAATATGGCCCTCGCAAACAAAACTCACAAACGAGACTTTTCATCGCTTCAGTTAAGGTGTACTTAAACGAACATGCAGGACCGCCTACCGCCCCTCACCGCCCTGCGCGCCTTTGAAGCTGCCGCGCGCCACATGTCTTTTGCCAAGGCTGCGGATGAACTGCACGTGACTCCGGCAGCCCTGTCGTTCCAGATCAAATCGCTCGAAGAACACCTTGGCGCGCCGGTGTTCCACCGCCTCAACCGCGCCGTGGAACTGACCGAGGCCGGACGCGCCCTTGCCCCAGGTATTTCCGAGGGATTTCAGTCGCTTAACGTCGCATGGCGTCGCACCTTAAGTCAGCAGGATCACGACAGTTTGACGGTCGCCGCAGGTCCGGCGTTCACCGCAAAATGGCTCGCACCCCGGCTTTATGAATTCACCGAGGCCCACCCCGAGATCAACCTGCGCATCGTCACCTCTCTGAAACTGGTGGACCTGCACCGGGATGACGTTGATGTCGCCATCCGCTTTGGCTACGGCCCTTATGAAAATCTTTATTCAGTGCCCGCGCGCAAGGAGTGGTTGACGCCTGCCATGACCCCTGCCCTGGCCGAACAGTTTCCAACTCCGCAAAGCCTCGTCAACGCGCCGCTTGTCATCAACGATTACGATGGTTTCCTGAACCCACCTTGTGATTGGCCCACCTGGTTTCGCGCGGTGGGCATTCAGGATTTCGAGCCGCGCGGCACACGGTTTTCAAACGTCGAGCACGCAATTGACGCAGCCTGCGCCGGGGTTGGCGTTCTCTTGGGCCGCCGACCGCTCTTGATCAAGGATGTGCTCGAAGGCCGCCTGGTAACCCCCTTTAAAATCGCCATCGAGACAGATGCGCGGTTTTCCTTTCTATGCCTGCCCGGTGCAGAAAAACGCACCCAGATTGCAGTTTTTCGCGATTGGTATCTCGCGGAAATTGAAAAAACTGCCAATATCTGGGGTGAGTTTGACCTTGTACCGGTGACCTCTCTGCAATGAACATCTCCCGCCCCCGCGCCACCTTGATTGGCTTTGTCGCTGTCCTTCTTTGGGCTCTGTTGGCGCTGTTCACGGTCGGCACCGCGCCCACGCCGCCGCTGCTGCTGAACGCCATCTGTTTCACCATAGGCGGTACCATTGGCCTGATCTGGACCGCCCGCACCGGTGGCTTTGCCCGTCTGCGCGGGATCAGCTGGAAGGTCTATGCCTTTGGCACGCTAGGCCTGTTTGGCTATCACGCGCTCTATTTCAGTGCCCTGCGCCTCGCCCCCGCGGCCGAGGCCGGGCTGATTGCCTATCTCTGGCCCCTGCTGATCGTGCTGTTTTCCGGCCTGCTGCCCGGTGAATCCCTGCGCGCGGGCCACTTGATCGGTGCGCTCTGCGGGTTTTTCGGGGCTGCCCTGATCATTCTGGGTGGCGGAGGCGGCTTTGATACCGCTGCATTGCCCGGCTATCTTCTGGCGCTGGCCTGCGCACTGACATGGGCGGGGTATTCCGTGATGTCCCGGCGATTGGGCGACGCCCCAACCGAGACCGTGGCCGTGTTCTGTGTCGCCACTGCGATCCTGTCGGCGCTGATGCATCTTCTGACCGAAACCACGGTCTGGCCCCAGGGGGCCTTGGGCTGGGGGTCTGCCATTGCCTTGGGGCTCGGGCCTGTGGGCCTGGCGTTCTACGTGTGGGATATCGGGGTGAAACGCGGTGACATACAGCTCTTGGGCACGGCATCCTATGCGGCGCCCCTGCTGTCCACGCTGGTTCTCGTGGGTGTGGGCGTGGCCGACCCCAGCTGGATGCTGGGTGCAGCCACATTACTGATCACCGGCGGAGCCGTCATCGCGGCCCGCGCCAGCCTCAGGGCCTGAGGTCAGACCGATAGTCGTTCGATTTCTTCCTTGAGCTTGAGCTTTTGCTTTTTCATTTCGGCGATGTCGAAGTCGCTGGATCCCGGAGCACGTTGCTCGGCTTCGACCTGATCCGAGAGGGCTTCGTGTTTCCGTTTCAGTTCTTCCAAATGCGAGCTCACGCTCATGGCAGTCCTCCTCTCAAGTGTGATATTCAACCCGTCCAGTGCAGCATACTTTCTGCGATCTGTCACGCCGCACAGACATAATTTTGGTCTGAATTTTCGCTTTTCCAGAGGCAATAGGTCAGGAACTGACCGGCTTCGGCAAAAACCCGCCGTCCAACCGTTTGAATGTTAAGGGTTTTCGCACGTGCAGCATGTCTAGGGTGCCGGGACATGCAGCCGCAGAAGGTCGGCTATTCGCCAAATGCAAGCGCGTCCCCATCCCGCAAAACGGCCCGAATCCGTGGCGTGTAGCTTTCAGCATCGCCCGCGTGACGGTCCCCGCTATGCATGGCCACCGGCGCGTGCAGCCGAAAGTCTGCCCGCCCCTCTTTGCGCGCCCTCACGAGGATCAACCCCGCCGGTTTCGTGGTGCGCGCCTGTAGTGGCAGCACCTCGATCGAACCCAAACGCCCCTGCATCGCGCTCAGAATGTCAGGCAGGCGTTCGGCCCGGTGGATAAAGCTGGCGTAACCACGGGGTTTCAACCGCCGCGCCGCGACATCGACCCAAACGGCAAGCGGCGTATCCTCTCCCATCGCGGTCTCGCGACCGGGGTCCTCGGCCGCCGTACTGGACCTGCGATCAAAATACGGGGGGTTGGCGATGACATGGTCAAATCGCTGTTGCTTTAGCACGTCGGGCAGTTTGGCCAGATCCCCTAGGTGAATCGCCATGTTCTGACCGTTTGCCTCGGCGTTCTCTTGTGCCAGCGCGGCATAGTCTGGCTGAAGCTCTACAGCCTCGAGCCGCAGACCGGTCACCCGATGCCCCAGGCACAGGCTCGCCGTTCCGACACCACAGCCCAGTTCCAACACGCTCTGCCCCGCACGCGCAGGCACCGACGCGGCCAGCAATACCGGGTCCACGCCCGCCCTGTACCCTTTTGCGGGTTGCCGAATGGTCACCCGACCATCCAGATAGGCGTTGCTCGTGGTCTCGCCGATCATCTGCCCAGGGCGATCTCGTTGTCCCGCATCACCCGTTCGGCGCGGATCAAATCGTCGCTCCGCACCATCAGACGACGGGGAAAAATTCCGATTGATCCTTCGAGAATGCTCATATTTACGTCCATTTCAAAGCAGTCTATACCCTCCCCTTGAAGTAGGGCTGAGGCAAAGGCGATGATCGTCGGGTCGTTGCTGCGCAGAAGCTCTTTCATGACCAAGTATTAAGGGCAGGTCCGAAGGGATGTCGAGACCTGCATCGGGGGAGACATGGTTCTGGACCACGCCGCTACCAAACCGCATGAAGCGCTGAGCGATGTTCTGGCTGATGAATTGCAGGCTGTGAACGCCCTGATTCAGGACCGCATGGCCAGCAAACACGCGCCGCGCATTCCCGAGGTGACCGCGCATCTGGTCAATGCCGGTGGCAAACGCCTGCGCCCGATGCTGACCCTCGCCGCAGCCCGCCTGTGCGGCTATGACGGCCCTTACCACGTGCACCTTGCCGCCACGGTCGAGTTCATTCACACCGCGACGCTGTTGCATGACGATGTGGTCGACGAAAGCGCCCAGCGGCGCGGACGCCCCACGGCGAACCTGTTGTGGGACAACAAATCCTCGGTGCTGGTGGGCGATTACCTGTTTTCGCGCTCGTTCCAATTGATGACCGAAACCGGCTCGATCGACGTGTTGCGCATCCTGTCGAATGCCTCGGCCACGATTGCCGAAGGTGAAGTGTTGCAGCTGACCGCCGCGCAGGACCTGCGCACGGATGAAGGCGTCTATCTGCAGGTGGTACGCGGCAAGACGGCAGCGCTGTTTTCCGCAGCGACCGAAGTAGGCGGTGTGATCGCAGATGCCGATCCGGCCCATGTGCAGGCGCTGTTTGACTATGGCGACGCGCTGGGGATTGCCTTTCAGATTGTTGATGACCTCTTGGATTATCAGGGGGACACCAACGCCACGGGCAAGAACGTCGGCGACGATTTCCGCGAGCGCAAGCTGACGCTGCCGGTGATCAAGGCGGTGGCCAAGGCGGATGAGGCCGAGCGCGCCTTTTGGGTCAAGACCATCGAAAAGGGCAAGCAGGACGAGGGTGATCTGGAGCACGCGCTGGAGCTGTTGAACAAACACGACACGCTGGAAGCCACCCGTCAGGATGCCTTGGCATGGGCGGACAAGGCCAAGACAGCGATTGCCAAGCTGCCCGAACATGAGATCAGGGACCTGTTGAGCGATATCGCCGATTACGTGGTGGCGCGGGTCAACTGAGGCACAGGGGGCCAGCCCCCTCTTGGCCTTTGGCCAATTCACCCCCGGGATATTTTCGGCCAAAAGAAGCAGGTTTCAGCGCGTTTCTGCGCCCGCTGTGGTCACTGGAACGACCCACCATTCAGGATGGCGCTGGCCCAGGCGGTGCACTGCCTGATCCCGCGCGGTGCCATCTGGGAAGACCCCGAAACAGGTGGCGCCTGACCCCGACATCCGTGCCAATTCGCAGCCTTCGCTGGCCTGTATCGCCTGCAGCACGTCGCCAATCACCGGTTGGGTCGCAACGGCCGGGGCTTCGAGATCGTTGCGTTGCCGGGACAACCAATCGACAAATGCACTGGCGTCGGGCCACGGCCCGCAATCAGCCATCGCGGCATTGTCACGCTGCCGGAGCGCGCGAAACACTTGCGGTGTGGGCACGTGGCACCCCGGATTCACCAGCATTAAATGCAAGCGCGGCACCGACCAAATGCGCGTCACCTGTTCACCAATGCCCTGCATCCGCTGCGGCCCCGTATAGAGGCATACCGGCACGTCGGCCCCCAGAGACAGGGTTTTCTGCAGACCGATGCCCCGCGCTGCACTATCCCCACTGAGCGCCCGCAGCACCGCGGCCGCATCCGACGATCCACCACCGATTCCGGCGCCATGCGGCAGGTTCTTTTGCAGGTGGATGGTTCCTGTCCAGCCCGCGGCCTGCGCAGCCCGCCAGACGAGGTTTGTTTGATCTTCGGGAACACCTTCTGCAAAGGGGCCAGAAACCTGCAGCCGCATCTCTGGCCCTGCAGACAGGCCAAGGTCATCACCGGCATCGCCGAACACCACCAGCGAATCCAGCAGATGGTAGCCATCGGCACGCTGGCCGGTGACATGCAGGGTCAGGTTGATCTTGGCCGGCGCAAAGGCCTTAACCTTCATTGGCGACCTTCAGGGGTTCTGCGCCTTCTTCCTCGAGCACCACGTCCAGCCCCACTTCGAGCTTGCGGCGAATGCGGTCTGGTTTGGCCTCTTCGGCTGTGTCCTCATCCACAAAGGACAGCGCACGTTTCCATTGGAACTCGGCCTCGATGTAGCGGCCCACGGCCCAGAACACATCGCCCAGATGGTCGTTCACCACCGGGTCAATCGGCATCAGTTCGGCGGCGCGTTCCATATGTTCGACGGCTTCGTCATAGCGGCCCAGCCGGTACAGAACCCAGCCTAGCGAGTCGACGATATAGCCACTGTCAGGTCGCGCGGCCACGGCGCGCTCGATCATGTTCAGCGCCTCGTCCAGCTTGATCTGTTTCTCGACCAGCGAATAGCCGAGATAGTTCAGCACCTGCGGCTGCTCGGGGTTCAGTGCCAGAGCAGCGCGGAAATCGGCCTCGGCGCGTTCCCAGTCTTCGAGACGTTCGTGGCAGATACCGCGTGCATAGAGCAGGAACCAGCGGCTGCGATCCTGTTCCGAGCCCAGGTCCAGCGCCCTGTCATAGGCTTTGACGCCCCCGGCAAAGTCCCGTTGCTGGCGCAGAAGATCCCCCAGCGAGGAATGCACGATCGACAGGTCACCGTGGCTGCGCGCCAGCTGTTCCAGCACTTCGATCGCGGCCTCGGGTTTGTCGGCCTTGCGCAGCGCCTCGGCACGGCCCAACTCTGCGGCATGGTATGACGGGTGATCGGCAGGCACCTGCTTGTAGGCCTTGGTGGACAGATCGAACTGCCCCAATTGCTCCAGCAACCCGGCAGACAGCAAAAGCGCCTCAAAGTGGTCGGGGCGCAGGTATTCCGCGATCCGCGTATAGAGCAGCACATAGTCCGGCGCGGCCTCGTTCTCGAGCGCGCGCGCCAGGGTATAGAACACCTCGGCCACCCCATCCGAAGCCCCCCGCACATGGGTAAAGGGCAGGCGTTCACCTGCCTCCAGGCTTTCGCGCGTGGCCAGAAGGTCCGGGTCCAGATCGCCCCGGAACATCTCGTCCATCACGGCGATTGCTTCGGGATTGCGGTCGAGCTGCGATAGAATTTCGATCAGCGCCAGGACACCGCGGCGCGTGTTGCCGATGGTGCCGTTGCCCTCACCGGAATAGATCGCGTCCGCGCCTTCGTAATCGCCGACCGAGGCCAGGGCCAGCGCCTTGTGATAGGCGCCAAACCCGGTAAAGCCCGGTTCCTTCGACACCTCGTCAAAGGCCTCAAGCGCGCGGGTGACATCGCCGCTGCCCATATAGGCCCATGCCGTAACCAGCCCGTCAACCAGATGACCAATACCCTTTTCTTCGCCGTCCAGCATCTCGAGCAGCGCGGCAAAGTCACCTTGTTTCACCTGACCAGCCGCCACCACCATATTGGCCAACTGGCTGTCGATGCCATCCGCCACAATCTTGCGCGCGACCGGCAGGGCGGTGTCGAGTTGCCCCATCGAGAGATAGGCCAGAACAGCGCTTTCCAAGAGGATCGGGTTCGACGGATCGCGGGTCAGCGCCTGCGTGTAATACAACGCCGCAGATTCATAGTCGCTGTTATAGGTCGCCTGCCGTGCGGCAAGGTAACTGCCCGACAGCCCGTCCGACAGCGCCGGCAATGCCGTGCCGCTCAAAAGCAATGAAAGGGTCAGTTTACGGATAAAAGACGTGGCCACGCGAGGCTCCCTGAAAAAGCGCTGTCAAAGAAAGGTAATGCGGGCGCAGGGAAACAGCAATGGCAGAAGGGAAACGGGGTGCGGGGACGCCTCACATTAAGGTGACTGGTGCAAAGCAGTGCAGGTCAGTGTGCCGGTACGTTGCACGCTTGCGACTGTGACAGGCACTGGCACCATGGATTCCTTTGCGAGGTTCCAGATTGCTGCCACTTGGCCCGCGTCCGCTATGCGGACGAAGCCGCCCTTCGTTTTTAGGGGTTGGCCGATGCAGCATTCGTTGGCAAGTGCGGCGCGAGTTTTGCGGCGACGTAGCGAAAATCACCGAACCGGTCGTTCGATGGCGACCTAGTGGATGGCGCCCACCGCCACTTCGCCTTCACCATTTGCACGGGAAACTGTGTTCAATACACCTTCACACCTTTACACCTTCCTTAATAGCAGAGCAGCACCCTGTCCCACACCAACGCACATTGTTGCAATCGCGTAGTCGCGATCTGAGTTTTGCAGATCGAGAGCGGCTGACCCTGCGATCCGAGCGCCCGACATGCCGAGCGGATGCCCAAGGGCAATTGCGCCGCCGTTTGGGTTCACGCGCGGATCGTCGGTTTTGATTTCCAGGCCCCGCAACACGGCCAAAGCCTGGCTTGCAAAGGCCTCGTTGAGTTCAATCACTCCAAGGTCGTCTTGTGACGTAGCAGTTAACTGTAAGACTGCGGCCGTTTTGCAGAATTGTGGCACTCAATGACGAGACTCATTTTCTCATTTTTCAAATCAACTGCATCTGTCGCGGTGGCCCCCATTCGACTGCCGGAGAGACCAAATGATCTGTCGTTTGGATGAACTTGTCCCTGTTTACTCCGAATGTATGCCCTTCGAGCATCTTCAGCATTTCCGGTCCAGTGCGTTCCAGAATGGCTACGCCCGCAAGGAGCGCTGGACGGATGTGGAGCGGCAGGATCGGATGTTTCGGCGAGTGGTGGAATGACGTCAGCCTGGCGAGAATGGCGTCGAACTCGGGAACAAGGACACCTAGAACACGAAAGCGCCAGAGATCGTTTTCACCTAGGAGCGGCCAGGGAATCCAACGCATCAGCAGTACCCGCGCAAGTGCCAACGGCGAGCCCCAAGTCTGTCTGCCGCGCTCGGCTTCGTCGTGCAGCAGTTTTTCGCCTTGAAGGGCGGTATCGCGATATGGCGCAAGGGCTTCGATGTGGTCAGTAACAATTTCGCTTTGGAGCCAGCCTCCGCAGATCGGGCAGGTGATCCGCCACCCTTGCAACTGGCTTCGCCGGATCGAAACCGGTCCGTGCGTGGATGCGGTGCATCTTGCGCAGCTCTGGATCGGGGCCTTGGCGATGAACCGTTGCATGGGTTTCGTGGCCTTTTCGAAGGTCATGGCCCGGACGGTCCTTGATTCCGTCGAGAACGTGTCCGCGATCCGGCGCGACTGGTCGATGGTCAAACACAGGTCGACGGAGCGGAGCGAGGCAGCTTCAGGCAGGCAATGGGTAAACATGGTCTGAGGTGTGACCCCGTAGAACGCCGCGTGCCGACTGATCCAGGATGACAGAAGTTCATCCGGGGCAGAGGGCAACGTGACGGGCAGCTTACTATTCATGCGATGGCAGCCTCGGTATCGAAGGTCGGCACCCAGGTTGCGACGGCATTGTCGGTGATCTTTTCGCTCCCGCTCTCGATGGCCTCGATCGCGAGACTGCCCAACATGTGGAAGATGTTGGCGGTGATGCCATCGGTGATCTGCAGAATGCGGCGCAGTGACTTCGGTGTCAGAACCGACGGTTGACGCAGCGGGGTATTGCGCAAGATCGATGCGACCAGTGTCTCGAACTGCTCATTGGCGGCCCACCGACTCAAGGTCAGCTGCTCGAACCGGCGTGCAAGTTGCACATCCCCGCCGATGGCCTCCCTGGCTTCGTTCACGCCAAAGCAAACAAGCGACATCTGAAGACGATTGCTCAGGAAGCGCAGGGTGTTCAGGACAATGCGTTGCTCGCGATAGGTTCCCGCTAGAATGTTGTGGACTTCGTCGATCACCAGGACCTGCAGACCGATGGCCCCCATGATCCGCAAGGCCGCCTGTTCCATCTGGGCAATATCGGCGCGTGGGGCCTGCGGTGCGCCAAGTTGGGTGAGCAGTTCGCCGTAGAACCGACGTTCACCCGGACGGCTGACCATCTCCATGGCCAGGACCGGTGTCTTCAGGACCCCCGACCGACGATCAAAGACTGGCGGGTGCTGGTCCCGGAACCGTTTCATGATCATGGTCTTGCCCATGCCGCTGTCACCGTAGATCGCGACCGATGGCATGCGCGTTCCCTTGGGATGCTCCAGGAGCGTCTCGAGACGGTCGAGAGCTTGCTTGGCGCGAGGGTAGAGAACCCATCGTCGCGACCGGATGGCGCGTATGCGCCCTTTATTTATTTCAGAAAGCAGTGCCGCCGCATCGGCGGTCAGGTGGGGAATCGTGTCGTTCATAGTCGCTCCAGCTCATTTATTCTTCCTCAACAAAGGGCACCGGTTTGCTGGAGTCGATGCCGCGGAGCGTGCCCAGTTCCCTGTCGTCCGTGGCTGGTCTCGCCGCCTTTTTTCCCCGACGCGCAGCGTTCGTCTTGGCGACTGCGTCTGCGATCAGCTTGCGTTGCTCAAGAGCGGTTCGAACAATGGCGCGGGAGTTGATTTCGCGCCGCCCTTGCTCCTTGAGCGTGCGCCGCGCGGTCAGGGCTTCATGCAGCGAGATAGGAGCTAGCGTCAGGTCCGCGTAGCGCGCCTCGACGAAGTTGCCGGACGGCCGTCGCACGAACACACGCGACATGTCGCGGGGATCGTATTTGACCAGCAGCCGCCGATTGGTCCGACCGACATCGGCACTGAGCGCCGCAGACCAGTAGCGCAGGTCAAAGAGATGAATGCCGGTTGGTCTCAAAGTCCGCTCCTGATCTGGCAGGAAGTTGACCCAAAACTGGAGCCGATCCTCAGGCAGCCTAAGGGGAATGTCCCCTTCATGCTCTTGCCAAACCGCCAGGGGTGGGCGGCTCAGCGAAGAGTGGATGGACTGGTGGTAGGTCCCGACAATGTCGAGGGCAATATACCTCTCCAGTTCGCGCAAACTCAGGGCTGCGTGCCGCTGGGGATCATACTCGCCGCGGTCCTGTTCGTTGCTGAATGTGGTGCCGGGCAGCAGGTGCAGCCGACCCATCTGCGTGCCGATCAGCCGTTCGATATGTCCGCCGAAACGCGGTGTGCTTGGCGGACGCCAGTCTATGGAAATGCCCGCGTTCTCGCATCCGCGCTTGAAGGCACGGCTTCGGAAGTCCGCGCCATTATCGACATGTATGCGTTCAGGCAGACCAGCGACAGGCCAGGGTTCCTCGATCTCGCGTTCCTTCAACCAGGCCGTTTTGTCATAGACCGAATGCAACAGGCACAGGCTGGTCGAAAGGCGCGACGGAGGGTCCATGGAGAGGTAGAACCCCGTCACCATCCGGGTGAAGACGTCCATGGCGAGCGTCAGGCAAGGGCGGCCAATCGTTTTGCGCGTCTCCTCATCGACGACAAAGATATCGGCCTTCGTATGATCAATCTGCACGATCTCAAGAGGACGCGACGCCGTCAGAGCGCCAGGCACCGCAGTCGCTGCCTTTTCAACCTTGAGTTCGCCACGCCGCTTGGCACGTTTGCGCAGATCCACGTCTTTAAGGCGTGCCTCGACTGTCCGCCGGTGCGGCGGCTTCAACCCAGCAACACGGCAGTCGGTTTCGATGTCACGCACAAGCTGCGCAACCGAGGGCCGGGTGGGCTTCAGATAATACGTCTTGATCGCAGTAATGATGATCCTCTCGCGCTCTGCATCCAGACCACGATGGCCGGTTCGCCGGCCGGGCTTGCGGTCCACCAGGGACATGACCGTCCCGCTTTCCCGAAACAGTCTGATCAGGCGGAAGACTGAGGCCCGGCTGAGGCCGAGTTCCTTCGAAAGGTCGGCAATCTCAGCCGCCGATGTCGGCTCACCGCCACCCTTCACGACCTTGCGGATTGCATCCGCCCGTCGGCGTGCCTCCTTCCAGAGCGCATCATCGATTTCTTCGGGTAAGGGATCGGACATGGCAATTCAGACTCGGACGAGAACAGGAGCCACAGTCTCAAATTAACTGCCAGATTTCAAGCCTAGTCTTATGATTAAGTGCTAAGTCTCATGATTAAGTGCACAGCCATCACACTGAAATCATTAAGGTCAGAGTCTTGGCGTTAAGTGCTACGTGACAGGAGGTGAGCGGCAAGACTTTCCAGAAGCGCTAAATCGCGTCTGGAAGACCAGAACCAAAGGCCGATCCGTTCTTCTTTTTGACCGCAGGCGGGGTCACCCGCCGTCTCTCGCAGCCGACTTTTTACCGCCGCTAGCTGGTTTCAGTTCCGCCGTTGCCACTTCGCGACATGTCAGGTTTGCCGCGTCTTACTGATTGCAGATTCAACGATGCTACGATTGTCGTTTGTCTCCCACAACCGCGCCTCGGGAAAGAGGGCCAACTGTATCGCGGTAGACCGAAAGCCATCCTCGCGGGGCAGGTGGCAGGATGACCGGTTCCCGGTTACGCCGTTCTTCCAATTCTCTAAATGGTACATCCAGATCCACGAGGCGCTCGGCGATGTTGATAAAAATGACATCTCCATTCCGAACGTATGCAAGCGGTCCGCCTTCGGCAGCCTCTGGCATAACCTGGCCGACTGTAATCCCGCTGTTGAGACCAGACAATTCTCCGTCGGTAACAACCGCCACTTCCGATCCCAGTCCAGCCCCAACCAACGCGGCCATGAAACTTGCGGCAAAGACGGTTCCGGGGCCACCTTTGGGTCCGAGCATGCGAAGTACAATGACATCGCCAGCACGGATCGAACCATCACCAAGCCCGGCAATCGCCTTTGCTTCATCTTCGAACACCCGTGCTCGACCGGAGAATTCCCGGATCTCCGGAGGAACCGCCGAAACCTTGACGATTGCGCCGCCGGGCGCGAGGCTGCCTCGCAGAACGGCAAGGCCAGGCTCGTCACGGAACGGGTCGTCTAAGGACCGGATCACTGTTTCGTCAGGCGGAGGGGTATCATTAATCACTTCGTTCAGCGGCTTGCCAATGGCTGTCATCGCCCTGGTGTTCAAGCGCTCACGCAATTGAAACATGGCCCCGGCGCAACCGCCCGCCCGGTCAAGCTCCTCAATGCGGTCGGGGCCGTTGGGCCGGATCTGGGTGATCTGCGGTAACTCCCGGCCCAGCCTGTCGAAGGCATCCAGAACATTGAAATCCACCCCGGCCTCGACGGTTGCAGCGATTAGATGGCGAACCACGTTGACCGAGCAGCCAAGTGCAATTGCAACAGTCACGGCGTTGTGAAAGGCGGCAGGTGTGAGGATCTGGCGTGCAGTCAGCTCTTCGTTTACCATCGAAACGATGCGGGCACCGGCTGAACGGGCATAGTCGTAAAGCCGTTCGCTACCAGCGCGAATGGGTGCGTTGCCCGGCATTGTCATTCCCAACGCCTCAGCCATTACATGCATCGAATTGGCGGTGGCCATTCCGGCACAAACACCGGGCCCTGTGATCGCCTGGCATGACATGGCTTTCAGATCCGACAGGTCGATTTTGCCGGCTTTTAGCGCACCTACTGAGTTATACAGTGTTTCGATATCCACGTGCCGGCCTGCGCAATCTCCACCCAATTGGTATCCGCAGGTCAGGATGATAGACGGAAGGTCAAGCCGCCCGGCAGCCATCAAGTGCGCCGGAGTGGTCTTGTCGCAGGAAGAAAGCAAAACCATGCCGTCAAGTACTGCGCCCTCCACCTGAACCTCTACGTCGTTCACCAGCAGATCACGGGTCGGCATCAGGTAACGGCCCTGCCTTCCCGCAGAAGTGATGAAATCCGAGGGCGCAACTGTTCGAATTTCGAAGGGGACGCCACCCGCAGCCCGGATTGCGCCCTGCACAGCCTCCGAAACGTCATCCAGATGCTGAAAGCAGACCGATAGCTTCGAAGAGGAATTGACCACCGCGATCTTGGGTTTCAGGAGATCCTCTTCGCTGAGCCCCATCGCCAGCCACTGAGCGCGCCGTACCGCCCAGCGAGTCGTGCCGGGCTCAAAGTTGCTCCTCAGTATCATCTCACCCATCCAGACGGGCTCCTTCTTCGTTAAGTATTTTTCTGATCCGCCGCCCATCAACCTGACGCGGCTCGATATCCTCGGTCACGCAAATTGCCGCCGCGTGGCCAATTGCGTGGCCATAGGAAAAACACTGCGCCGTTACGCGGGCCGAAGCGACAGCCTCGTGCTCAGCCGACAGACAACGGCCCGCGAAAAGAAGCCCCTCGCTGCGCTCTGGCACGAAACAACCGTAAGGGACTTCGTAGACGTCATTGAGCAACCAGTGCACTTTGGGCCGGGTTCCCGCATGAAGCTCAATCGGCCAAGGGGAGCGCGCGATCCCGTCTGCGAATTTGGTGCCGGAAGTTACGTCGTCGTTTTTCAGCACAGCCGCACCCCTAGCCTGCCGTGTCTGGCGGACGCCGACCTGCACGCCGGTATCGTTGACAAAGCTTGCCTCGCAACCCACCAGGTTCTCCCGGAAAAAGCGGGCGTATTCCCGCATCTGTCGCCGCCCTTCGATCTCAGCTTCAGTAAAGTCCCGGACGTAGAGGGTATTCAGTTCCCTCCCATCACTTCCCACGATGCGGGTGCAGTTGCAGAGAAGTTCGCCTGGCCTCGTGGTTGGGAAAAGCCAGACTTTTGAGCGCGGCAAAGTATAGTCGCTGCTGGCATCCTTCTCACGGATAAGTTCAGAAACTTCTGGCGGCATGATCGTGTCGGCGCCGTAACGGGCGTTAAAACAACCCACATCGACGCCCATGAGGCGAAATATCATTGTGGGGTTCTGCACCCGACCTTCGTCGCCAATGAAGCTCGGAAGCCCTGCCATCGCCACCACATCCGCATCGCCCGATGCATCAATGGTGACCCGGGCAGTGATCTCCAATGTTCCCTCTTTGGAATAGGCGGTGACACCCGCGACACGTTCACCTTCCATCAACACCGAGGTGACGGTCGTGTGGTAAAAAACCTCAACACCGGCGTTGGTCAGCATCGAATCCGCTGTCTCGCGCCAAATTATCGGGTCGTGGACACGGGTGAATGTTTTGCCGTAGCGCACCGGAGACGCAAGACCGCCTCGCCTTTCCATCTCGTCTATGAATTCGTCGAGAAAACCCCAGACCGCCTTCTTGGGAGGCGCTGAAGCGTCATCGCTGGCCTCGTAGATGCCGCAGATGGTTCCCGAAAGACCAGCAACAGCACCACCACCACAGAAGCCATATCGTTCAACAACCGCGACGCGTAGCCCTTCCCTGGCTGCGGTAATCGCAGCGGCCAATCCTGCGGCGCCACCCCCAACGACGAGTACGTCGAATTCACGGACGATGACACCGCGGGCATCGTGGAGCCTATTTGCTGCATTCATAGATCGCCTCCTGGGCTCTTCAAACTGATCGGGGTGTTCGATCTGCATTTCCCAACCCCACTACAGGTTTAGTGGGGTTGGAATTTGCAGCCACTGCCGTTGGTCAAGCACCGGCCTTGCTGTTATCTTCAAAGGCAACAAACCGCTGATTTTGCTCGCCGAGTTTATCGATCCCAACGCGCACTTTGTCCCCGGGCTTCAACCAGACTGGATCGGGTTTTATTCCGGCGCCGACACCGGCGGGTGTGCCAGTCATAATGACGTCTCCGGGATGCAGCACCATGAAGCGGCTGAGATAGCTTACGACATGGGCAACGCCGAAAATCTGATCCGCCGTGGAACCATCCTGAAACCGTTTCCCGTTAACCTCGAGCCAGATGCGTAGTGCCTGCGGGTCGCCCACTTCATCGGCCGTGACAAGCCAGGGGCCAAGTGGTGCGAAGCCCTCGCAGCTTTTGCCTTTGGTCCATTGCCCGCCGCGCTCGTGCTGGAAAGCACGCTCGGAAACGTCGTTTGCAACCGCATAGCCCGCTACGTATTCCAGCGCGTCAGCTTCGCGGACGTGTTGGGCTCGACGACCAATGATGACGGCCAGTTCGACTTCCCAGTCGGTTTTTGTCGCGCCCAGCGGGATTGTCACGTCGTCGTTCGCGCCTGTGGCGGCACAAGCTTTGACGAAGATCACGGGCTCTTCGGGTTCTGCCATGCCGCTTTCTTTGGCATGATCGGAATAATTGAGTCCGATGCACACAATGCGGCCGATATTGACGACACAGGGTCCGAGCCTCGGGCTCCCCGAAACTTGTGGCAATACCGCAGCATCGAGCGACCTCAGTGCTTCCTGCCCTTCGGGGCTTAGCGTGTGGCCCTCGATATCGGGCACAACGTTTGAAAGGTCGCGAATATTACCGTTCTCATCGATCAGGCCCGGTTTTTCTTCGCCAGGCTCCCCGTAACGTACAAGTTTCATTTTTCCGTCCTCTAGTAAGTGGCCCGTCCGCCTGAAATGTCGAAGACTGCACCGGTGGAATAGGAGCTGTCGCGGCTCGAGAGCCAAGCGACCAACGCAGCGACTTCATCGACTGTGCCCATGCGGCCCATAGGAATTTTCGCCAGCATATAGCTGAGTTGCTCAGGCGTGACTGCTGCGACCATGTCGGTTTCTATCACCGCAGGAGTGATGACGTTGGCGCGAATGCCGGTAGCCGCCAGTTCCTTACCGAGGCTTTTCGTCATCGCGATGACCGCTGCCTTCGAGACTGAATAGGCACTGGCGTTTGGGTTGCCCTCTTTACCGGCCATGGAGGAAACGTTCACGATCCGTCCGTAATCCTTCGCCTTCATCAACGGCACGATTGCCCGGCAAGTGTGAAACGAACCATTCACGTTGATACGCTGTACCCGGTCCCATTCTTCCAGAGGATAGTCGTCCAACGGCAAGTTAGCGCCGGCGATACCCGCCGCGTTCACGAGGATGTCTACACCACCGAATTTCGCCTTGACGGCCTCTGCCGCTGCTTGGACGGCAGCGAAGTCGGACACGTCGACAACCTGAATGTCTACGCAATCGTCAGAACTAAATGCGACAGCGGCTTCCTTCAGCGTGCCTTCCGAGACATCCCAGAGCGAGACTCTTGCTCCGCATTCCAGGAACAACCGGGCAATTCCAAGCCCCATTCCCCGTGCACCACCGGTTATAACGGCGCGCTGGTCCGTAAGATCGTATCGGTTCATTTTACCCTTCCTGTTTGTCTCTTCTTCGAAGCATTTGGCAATCGCAGCGCCTTGCATCCGACTTCATCCGCAATTGGGTCCTTCACAGACACCTCCCCTTGAAAAGAGGCATCCATCTTTTGGCCAGAGCTTGATACCAATTCGACCCCTCCAACATTTCGTGTGGACTCGAATCGGCCTCTCAGCTCACCGCTCCAGATGAAAGTTAATCGATTAACTTGAATTGTCAAACCCGTATGCTGCTATGTCTTTCGATCATTTGGCATATGGTGTGCCTCACATTGCCTTACGCAACTCCTTCGATTTCTGACAAATAGTCTTTAGGTCAAAACTCGTGTGATAAAGACTTGACCCGAACCCTGCTGCATCAGCTCCCGCCATCAGGTAGTCAGACAAGTTTGCTGACGAAACGCCACCCACAGCCAAAAGCAGCACCTCTTTTGGTAGAACGGCCCGCATGGCTTTGACGGCAGCAGGGCGTATCATCTCGCATGGGAACAGTTTCAACATATGTGCCCCCGCGCCAATTGCGGCAAACGCTTCTGTCGGCGTCGCAACACCGGGTACTGAAAACAGACCCTTTTGAACTGTCCGCTCAATAACATCCATCCGCATATTTGGTGAAAGAATGATCTGCCCTCCAGCGGCAACCACGTCGTCCACGGATTCGGGGGCCAACACAGTCCCCGCCCCGACCAGAGCGCGCGAACTAAACCTGTCCGCAAGAAGTGAGATAGACTCAAGCGGAGAAGGTGAGTTCAGCGGCACTTCGACAACCCTGAACCCGGCCTCAATGATGACCTCGGCAACTTCCAGAACATCTTGGGGTTCCACGCCCCGCAAGATTGCTATTCCCGGGCACTCATGCAGCGCAGCATTCAAATCGAGCATCATTTCCTCACACCAGGGTTAGTTGTCTGGCCACTGCCCAAAGCCCGGCCACAGTGACATTCTCGGACGACAGGGCCTCACACTCGACCCCAAAATAGGAACAGGCCGCGCGATAGTTGTCAGCCGTGCTGCCGGAAGCGATCAACCCAACGCGATCGACACCCTGTACCGTCGCGTGCTGGACCTCAGTACCGATCAATAGCCCGGAGAGAAAGCCCGGCAGACATTCGGGCGGAAAGGTTTCAAACAGCCAGGCGGTACGGACGCCAAAGACCTCATGCAGCAACGACCCGCCCTGCGCCGCCCGTTCCAACCCGGCCAGAAATGCAGCAGAGTCTATCGCGGCCGCTTCGGGCAAACCCTGGGAAATAACCGAATGCTTGCGTAGAATCTCGAACATCTCACCAGTCAGATAGGTGCTGAACGCCTCAATCCGCTCTCCAGATACATGACACCATTTGGAATGGGTTCCGGGGACGCAGATCAGCCCTTTGGAAATTGCATCCCCGGCGCTGGCGCCAAGGATTTGCGTTTCCTCGCCGCGGATGACATCAATCATACCCGATGACGCCTGATAGGACAGGCCTGGCACGATCGAAATCCGCGCCACTTCCGTGCGGACCCGAAGCACCCCATCAGCCAAAACATCCAGAGAGGTTGGGCAAGTAACATAGGGGGCTTCCTGCCAGCCCTGACGCGACCCGACCATCCCGCACATCAGCACGGGTGTATCCGGCGCCTCAGCGATGAGCGGCAGGCATTGCTCGGAAAACACCGTCTCATACCCGCCGGCAACCACACTGCGGATGCCCATGGGCGCACTGTGCCTTTTCAGCACAGCGCCGGTTTCATCCAAAAGATATGCGCGCAAACTGGAGGTGCCCCAGTCGACTGCCAAAAGAGAAGGATCGCGCATACAGTGCCCCTTTGTCAGCCGCTTTGCCTGATGGCCCCAAAACAGTCTTTCATCCGCACAATGGCCTCAACGAGGTCATCCCGCTGGACTGCAAAGCACAGCCGAAGTGCAGGAGATGCGCCGAAAGCTTCGCCCGGTGTTGCCGCCACGCCCGCCTCTTCGATCAACAAATCTGCCAACTCAAGATCAGATTTTGCTTGCCGACCACTGGGCTGATGGGTTCCTCCCATCAAACCCGATACGTCTACGTAGATGTAAAACGATCCGTCCGGACACGGAGCAGAAACACCCGGCATATCTGCCACAGCTTCAACGATGATATCGCGTAGCTCTTCATAATATTCCAGTTGTGCAGCCCGGAATTCCTGGGGTCCAGAGATTGCGGCTTCGGCTGCAACCTGGCTCACGCTACAGGGGCAGCTGGCAGCCTGGGACTGGTAAACACCCATGGCATCAATCAGCTCAGCCGGACCGGTTGCATAGCCAATGCGCCAACCCGTCATCCCATAGGCCTTGGAAACCCCGTTTATCGTGACCACGCGGTCGGCCAGATCCGGAGCAACTTGCGCCAGAGTCGCGAAGGTATTCCCGTCAAACCGGATGTATTCGTAGATATCATCGCTGATCACCATCACCTGCGGATGGCGGCGCAACACATCGGCCAATTCAAGCAACTCATCGGCAGTGTAGATTTTTCCAGTTGGGTTGTTTGGGGAGTTCAAAATCAACCATTTGGTGCGCATGGTAATCGCTGTTTCCAGGTCGTCTCCGCTCAACGCCTTTCCGGATGGCCAATTGCTGCTTACGACTTTGGGCACGCCTCGCGCCAGCAGTACCATATCTGGATACGACACCCAGTAAGGTGCTGGAATGATGACTTCGTCACCTTCTTCCAGTGAGACCGCCAACACATTGAAAATCGACTGTTTGGCTCCAGCCGATGTCATAACATTTTCAGCTGTGGCATTAAGCTGGTTATCCCGCTGGAATTTGTCAGCGATAGCTGCGCGTAAGGAATGTATTCCGCTCACAGTTGTGTAGCGGGTCTGACCGGAAGACATTGCCGTTTTTGCCGCCTCAATCACATGGTCGGGCGTACCGAAATACGGTTCACCGACGCCCAGATTGATGATGTTCTTACCTGCGGCTACAAGCGCTCCGACCCTTTTGTTGACACCATCGGTCGCCGAGAATTTGATTTGCTGCTGTCGTTTCGAAATCATGTAAGTTCGCTCCAAGTACAAGTGATGAGGCAGCTGTGTTGCATCCCTTTGGTGGTTCAGTTCACAGAGCCAGCGGCTGTCAGTAGGGCGTAGTGCAATGCTTCCGCCGTCGAGCGCGGACCCATAACCGCATATCGGCGTCCCTGTTCGAGGCAGATCACCAGGCAATTGAGATGATCCAGAAGGGTACGCTCAGCCGAACCAACGGCCATCCTTGCAATGTCAATTCGGCAGAGACGTTCGAAGACCTGGAGGCAGAACGTCCCCTCAAGGTCGAACCGGCACCAACCATCGGTTTGTTCGGTCACCGAAGCTCGGCCCGCAAGCGCATCCCTAAGACGATAGGGCATAAGCTCATGCCCGGTGATGTCAGCGCCGATCAGCCATTGATTGGGGCCGATCCAACTGGCGGAAAAAGAATCCGAGGCGGCATGCCCGCCAGGTGCGGGCAACTCCAACCCGAGAAACCTTTCGGCCGCATTCCGGCCTTCGGCCTCTTTGCCCCAACGTAGCGCCAGTGAGGCAAGTGCCCGATCTGACACTTCGCGGATGATGATTCCGTTAAGCTGGTCCACCCGTGGTACCAAGGCCCCCAACGGAGTGATTGTATGAAGGTCATGCACGAAGACGCCCCCCATCCGGATCAAAGAAATGCGTGGTGGTAACTTCGACTTTCACGTCGGTGTTTTGGGCCGGGCTGACAACGCGTACTACCTCGCCCATCCGGGCATCGCCGTTTTTCAACAGCGCCAGGCCAATGCAATGGCCGAGACTGGGCGAAAAACACGCCGAGGTCACACGGCCCTGATCGTTGTTGATAACAATTTCCGCACCGTCATTGACCAGATTGGTTCCGGCCGTAAACGTTTCACTCGTATTTACCGGTTTCAAGCCAACAAGGCGCAGGCCATCTGTGCGGATCATACCCTCGCGTTGATCAAGCACGCTGCCGATACTGTCTTTCTTGCGCGATACCATCCGCTCCATTCCCATGTTCAGGGCGGTAGTGGTTCCATCGAGTTCCCGTCCCGTGGGGTGACCCTTTTCAATCCGCATCACATCCAGCGCTTCAACCCCATAGGGGATCACATCCAGATCCTTGCCGAGCTCAAGCATGCGGCGCCACATTGCGGCGCCATAGCGGGCTGGTACCGCGATTTCATATGCCAGTTCGCCAGAGAATGAGATCCGGAAGAGACGGGCCCGAAGCCCATCGCAGACAGATAATTCTCCGCACGCCATAAACGGGAAAGTTTCGTTAGTGATGTCGAATTTTTCATCCACAACACGTTGCAATAGTTCGCGAGACTTGGGGCCTGCCACGGCAAACTGGGCCCATGCCTCGGTGGTCGAGATGAGCTGCACATCCATATCGGGCCACAGACATTGCCGCGCGAATTCCATGTTGCGCAAAACAAGCGCAGCGTTTGCGGTCGTGGTCGTAATCACGAAATGATCTTCGCCCAGACGCGCGGCAGTACCGTCATCATAAAGGATACCTTCTTCCCGCAACATCAGACCATAGCGCACCTTTCCAACTGCAAGTTTGGCAAAGCCATTTGCATAAACCTTGTTCAGGAAAGCTGCGGCATCCGCGCCCTGAACATCGATCTTGCCAAGGGTGCTCACATCGCAAATGCCGACTTTGCTACGTACGTGCATGACCTCACGGTCAACCGATTCACGCCAGTGGGTTTCACCTGACTTTGGAAACCAGCGGGCACGAAGCCAATTGCCAGCACGAACAAGGGGGGCACCATTCTCCTCGGCCCATTTGTGGCTCGGCGTCTTGCGGATCGGGCGATAGTGCGCGCCCACGCTCCGGCCACCAAAAGCACCCACTGTCACCGGCGTATACGGAGGGCGGAAGACAGTGGTGCCGGTTTCCGGGATGGATTTTCCGGTCAACTCGGCCATCACAGCCAAAGCACCCACATTCGAGGTCTTGCCTTGGTCCGTCGCCATGCCAAGTGTAGTGTAGCGCTTGAGATGCTCGACCGACCGGAAATTTTCCTGATGTGCGAGCTTCACGTCCTTGACGGTCACATCATTCTGCAAGTCGAGCCAGGCTCGACCTTTGCCATGGGTGACGTGATAGATCGGCTCATGTTCATAGGCCGCGTCATCGGCCTGTGGCAGTTCCGTGGCACCACCGGACGCAAAACCCAGGTCTGATAATATGGCACTGGCTTCCTCAGCCCCGTTGCGCAAGGCATCGGTAGTCGTGAACAACCCCTTAGCCGCGCCAGCAACCGACATTCCGGGCGGCAGATCTGCGCCCGGCACAAAAGCGGCAATGTCCTCATCCCAAACCGGGCGGCCATTCTGGTGGCAAGTCATGTGCACATTCGGGTTCCAGCCACCCGAAACGCCCAAAGCACCGCAAGATATAGTTTCCAGCCGGCCGTCACTGTGCCGCACCCGGATGCTTTTCAATCCCTGTCGACCCTTTGTGCCGATAACTTGAGCGCCAGCAATCAAACGCGCATCAGACAATTTCGCAGCTTTCTGGCGCACATCCACGACCGCCGCTACGTCGACGCCTCTGGCCATCAGGTCCGCTGCTGTGCGGTGCCCATCGTCATTGTTGGTGAACACCGCCACCCTGCTGGCGGGCGCCGTCGCCCAGCGGTTGGCATACGCGCGCAGAGATGCCGCCAGGGAGATGCCGGGGCGGTCGTTATTGGGAAAGGCAATCGGGCGCTCAGTGGCACCAGCGCAAAGGACCGCACGTTTCGAGTAGATCCGCCACAAAATCTGGCGAGGCTTACCGGAGACGGGTGTATGAATGTGATCCTGCACGCGCTCGACTGCGCCATAGGTGCCATGATCGTAAGCCCCGATAATCGAGGTTCTCGGCATGACGCGCACATTATCCATCGAATGCAGTTCAGAAACGACCGATGCAGCCCAATCATGGCCAGCCATGCCACCGACCTCCTGTCGCTCGGCATTAAGCCGACCGCCCATAAGGAAATCTTCATCTGCAACAATGACTCTGGCCCCTGCCCGCCCAGCAATCTGCGCGGCCATCAGGCCCGCCGGGCCGGCACCAATCACCAGCAAATCGCAATGCAGGAACCCTTTGTCATATTCATCCGGATCATCCTGCATCGACAGGCTACCCAGGCCAGCAGCCCGACGGATCGCAGGTTCATAGAGCTTCTCCCAAAAACTTTTCGGCCACATGAAGGTTTTGTAGTAGAAACCAGCGGTCAGAAAATTCGAGAATAGATCGTTGATTGCCAGCGGATCCCAACGAAGCGATGGCCCGCGGTTTTGTGACCTTGCATCCAACCCATCAAAAAGTTCAGCTACCGTCGCGCGTGTATTGGGTTCCTGCCGTGCATCGCTGCGCAATTCGACCAGTGCATTCGGCTCTTCCGAACCAGAAGTGAATACGCCGCGCGGACGGTGGTATTTGAACGACCGACCGATCAGGCGCACGCCATTTGCCATCAAGGCCGAGGCCAGCGTGTCACCCTCATATCCCTGAAAGGCCTGGCCGTCGAAAGTAAAATTCAACGCTTTTGTGCGATCGAGTCTGCCGCCGTCAAGGCGAAGTTTCTGTGTCATTTGCTGCGCCCTCTCGCACGGGCCGCCTCGGAGGCCAATTCAACATGAGTGATTTCATGGGTCACGGTATTTCGGGTCACAACCAGCCAGGAGCGGTCGCCATATTCATGAAACCAAAGCTCTTTGTGCTCACCAGCGGGATTGTCGCGAAGATACGTGTATTCAAAGAACTGTTCTTGAGCATCTGCGGCCTGCCAATCTGGCCGATCAATCAGGCGAGCGTCACCGAGATAGATGAACTCCTGCGCATCGCGCGGACCGAGTAGAGGGTGATTGATGAGCATCGCCAGCCTCTTTCAATGAAGATTTGGGGTTGGACCAACCCCGTTTTCGTCGATCACATAGCCGCGGCGAAACCGGTCAAGTCGGAAACCAGCAGCGTTTTCATGGGGCTGGTCTGTGCTCAGAAGGTGGGCAAAACACATGCCCGAAGCCGGGGTGGCCTTGAAGCCGCCGTAACACCATCCGCCATTGAAATAGAGCCCATCGATGTGGGTTTTGTCGATAATCGGAGAACCATCCATCGACATGTCCATTATTCCACCCCAGCTGCGCAGCAGCCGCGCGCGCGACATAATCGGAAGCAGCGACAGCCCGCCCTCCAGAACCGAATCCAAGACCGCGATGTTGCCGCGCTGCGCGTAGCTGTTGTAAGCATCCAAGTCGCCGCCGAAAACCAACCCGCCCTTGTCTGACTGGCTGATGTAGAAATGACCGGCGCCATAGGTGACAACGCCGGGGAGGAGCGGCTTCAAACCCTCGGTCACAAAAGCCTGCAGAACATGGCTTTCAATCGGCAGACGCAATCCAGCCTTCGCCATTAGCTGACTGGATCGGCCAGCTACGGCCACGCCTGTCTTTTTGCCGCCGATGAAGCCGCGCGTTGTTTCCACACCAATGCACTTGCCGTTTTCAATCCGAAATCCGGTGACTTCACAGTTCTGGATGATATCCACGCCTCGCCTGTCCGCTGCGCGGGCATATCCCCAGGTCACGGCATCGTGACGTGCCGTACCACCCCGACGGTGAATAAATCCGCCGGTTATGGGAAAGAGCGGGTTGTTGAAATCAAGGCCGGGATACAATTTACGGATTTGATCGACATCGAGCATCTCACCATCGCCGCCGGCCATGCGCATGGTATTTGCCAGACGAAGTTGTGCATCCCTGCCCCCATCGTCGTGATGCAGAGCCAGAATACCGCGCTGGCTCACCATCGCGTTATAGTTCAGGTCCTGCTCCAGATTTTCCCAGAGCTTCAGACTCATGCCGTAGAATTTCGTGTTCTCGGCCAACATGTAATTGGAGCGCACAAGTGTTGTGTTACGCCCGACATTGCCCGAGCCGATCCAGCTCTTTTCAAGAACCACAACACTGAGTTCCCTATACACGCTCGACAGGTAATGCGCCGTGGCCAGACCGTGGCCACCACCTCCAACGACAATTATGTCGTACTGGTCTTTCGGCTCAGGATCACGCCATGCCGGACCCCACCCTCTGTGGCCGGTCAAGGCCTCCCTGATGACTCTGAACCCCGAGTACTTCATCACATTCTCTTTCTGCCGGGATAAGACATCCCACTTGACGAACAGTTTTCGGTGCCAGGTCGCATCTTCTGCCTTTCGCGGGGCCCGATTCGGCCTTCAGGCTAGGTGTTTTAGAGGAACGTTAATCGATTAACTTAACAGCAGTCAAACACAAACTGTAAACACGGCACAGGCATGCGTAGTTTGCATGACAACAATGCAAAAGATCTAGTGCTACCGGCGCCTCAAGTTAGTTATTCGATTAAGCGATGACACTTGAGTCGTCTGCTTAACCTCCAAAGGAAGGGAACCCAACATGACTGCTAGTATCAAATCATGTGTCAACTATTTTATCGGCGTAGCTCTCGGACTGAGCGTTGTTGCTACACTGGTTATCAGCTTGAACGTATGACACTCGATGACGCATGCGCGAATAGTACCGCAACGCATGCAATCAACCTCTAGAAAGCCAGCGAGCTAAACCCGCCGGCTTTTTCCTTTCTGGTTAACCCAGCAACAATTTCGGCAGCCACATTGCCGTTTGCGGCAAAAACGTTGTGAGCACCAGCGTCGGCAGCCAGGCCAACACGATGAAGACCATCGTGGGCCCGAGAATCTTGTTGACCGGTACCTGTGTGACCCGCGCACCCAGATACAACAGGGGTGCAGTGGGCGGCGTGATATTTGCCATTCCCAGATTGACGCCCAACACAGCGGCAAAATGAACCGGGTCCATTCCAACGCTTTGTACGATGGGCAGCAACAGAGGCGCCGAGAGCAGAAGACCGGACACGTCATCCATCAGCATTCCGATCAAAATCATAACCAGATTCACCATCAGCAACACAACAATCGGATTGTCGGAAACTGAAAAGATGATGCCTTTGGCGAGCCCGGGAATGTCTTCGAAGATCAGGAACCGGCTCACGATCAGCACCATTGTCGCCATCACCATCACCACACCGATGGTCACGGCCGAGGTGCGAAGCGACTCTTTGAATGACTCCCAGGTCAAACCGCGATACACCCAGAAGCCGATCGGGATTGCGTAAACCACCGCAACACCGGCAGCTTCGGTTGGCGTCATGATCCCGCCATAAATCCCTCCAAGAATGATGACCGGCATCATCAGCGCCGGGATTGCCTTGAAAGAACGGCCCATCAATTCTTTGGGGAAACTTTCGACATCGCCGACCAAAAGGAGGTCGTTATTCTTGCGCAGCATGAAGAAATTCACAATGCACAGCAGCAGCACCAAGATCAGTCCGGGAATAACTGTCGAGAGAAAACAGCGCAGAACCGATTGCTGCGTGACCCAGGCATACAGGATCATCGTAGCGCTCGGTGGGATCAACAACCCCAGCGGACATGCAGCAACCAGCAACGCCGCAGACATGCCTTCAGGGTACTTCGCGGTGCGGAGATGCGGCATCATGATGCCACCGATACAGGTTAAAGTGGCCGCCGCACTGCCCGAAATCGAACCGAAGATGGCACTGGCAAACACCGACGCCGCCGTCAAGCCGCCCTTGATGTTCCCAACCAGAAGTTCAGCGAGCGCGACGAGGGGTTGGGCGATCCGCCCGCGCTCCATTAGAATCCCAGCTAGAATAAAAAGCGGGATCGCCAATAGTACAATGGTGTTTACCTTCCAATGCCCAGTGGGCATGAACGCCAATGTATCATGACCCCCGAACACCCCGATCAGGATAAGGACGCCCCCGAACGCAAGTGGAACACTAACACCGATAATCAGGAGGGTGCAGAGCACCACTAGGCTAAGTAGGATGAGCATTTGTTTGCCTCAAGCTGTTTTCCGACGCAATACATCTTGTTGATCAGGGAATTTCCGGAGGTTTTTCCGAAATAGGGGGATCCACGATGTGGCGCGTTTTGATTTCCACGTAGATGTGTAAAAGCGTGTAAAACGCCATGAACGCAAACCCGACGGGCATCGCCAAACGCGGCAGAATGAACGGAATACGTAGCGCGTTTGTCGCCTGCAGGTTGGGATAAAAGCTCAGCTCATCAAGGATCATCATGACTGACCAATACAAGAGCACCAGGGTCACGCCGAGTTCAATGATGTGAACCAACAGGGTTCGATAAAACGCGATCTTCGGGTTTTCGATTATGTGCGTCAGGAGATCGGCATTGATATGAACCTTCTCGTAAGTTCCGACAGCGCTCCCTAAAAAGTAGAGCCAGAAACATATGATCAGCAGCCACTCTTCGTAGGCGAACAAATCGGCTCTGAAGCCATAGCGAAACACCACGACAAAGAAAAATGTGACGCCCATAATCAGTGTGAAAATCGAGATCAGAAAGACCTGGATCTTCAGCGCGAATTTGACAAAGCCGGCCAAGCCTTTGGGTAAGTTTTCCAGAACCTCGTCCAATACATTTCCTCCCTCCTGGCGCAAAAGGCTGGATTCCGTTTTCGGAACCCAGCCCTTCACCATTCGTTAATTGGTCAGGCGATCCAGAACGTCCGCGCCAACAATATCGGCCGCCTGCGGCCAAACCGTTTCGCGAACTGTTGCGGCCAAGGCACCGCGCTCTTCGTCGGTAATGTCGAGAATTTCATAACCACTCTCCTGCAGTTTTTCGAGGAATTCGTCTTCCACCGAAAGAGCGTGGTCAGCGAAGTCATTAGCCGCCTTGGTGAACGCGGATTGAACCACGATCCTCTGCTCGTCACTCAGCTTGTTCCAGGTTTCACCACTGGCATAATATGCTGTCATTTCGACGGTCGCGTTGTAAGGAATGAAGTAGTCGCCTACATCACTTTGCGCAAATGCGGTATAAGCCTGCTCTGCTGTGCAGCAGATGGCGCCGTCAACCGCGCCGGACTGCAGCGCGGCGAACACTTCGCCCCAGTTCATAGTTGTCGCATTATAGCCGATGGTCTCAACCAGCGATTTTGCAATTTGCGAGCCCCAAACACGAATGTTGATGTTCTTGGCATCAGCCGTTGCGTGGTTGTCAGGCTTCTTCGTTGTGACGATGCCAATGAACCCTTCGGGGACTACGGCCATCAGGTTCAGCCCCAAACCATCAAAAGTTTCGTCGAGAATTTGGTTGAATTCGGAGTCGGAATCCCGATACACCGCATCGATTTCGGCCCGTGTCGACGCAAGGAACGGCAGGGACAGGATTTCCAAAGCCTTGGCACGGTTCGGATAAATGAAACCGTGTACCAGGTCGATGTTTCCGCGCATGGCATCGTCAAGAAGCTCTTCACCCGACCCGAGTTGGCCAGCGGGGAATACTTTGACTGTCAGGCCTACATCAGCAGCTTCGATGTCGGTTTTGATTTGCTCCAACATTGTGTTTGCGTAGTGGTTCACAGGATGAACCCCCGCGAATTTTAGCGTGATGTCCTCCGCCATGGCGCTCCCAGCGATGAGCGCAGCAGCAGTACCGGCGGCGACGGTTTGGGCAAGCGAGGAAATGAGTTTCATGATGTCTCCCTGTTAGCAGTTGTGTGTCCGCCCCTGATTGCGTCCACACGCATAGCTTCAGGAGCAGCCTCACGTTAATCGATTAACCACTCAACATCAATTTAAATCGTTTAACTTGTGCGGTTTTAGCGATAGCATTCAGGGAGCATTCACTATGATTGCGAGCCAACCTGCATTTAAACAACTGAAAAAACAAGAAAATGCCAAAACCGACTTTAAGCCAGATTGCCAAAGAACTGGGCGTATCGACGGCGACTGTCTCTCTCGCCATGAAGGAAAACAGCCGCATCTCGGACGCGACTCGGAGCAAAGTTCTCAAAGCAATGCGCGAATCCGGCTATGTTTACCAGCGCTCAGCGGCAGGTCTTCGAAAGGCAAAGACGGATACCGTTGGTATCATCCTTAACAACGTCTCCGATCCATTCTACAGCACATTGCTGGCAGAAATTGAACGCGCGCTGGCCGAAGAAGGGCGAACCGCGTTCTTGTGCAATACAAACGAAAGCCTCGATCGTCAGGCCGAGTTCATCCGCAAAATGTCCGAGTACAACGCTGACGGAATAATACTTGTTCCCGCAATTGGCACTGAACCAGTTCATCTCGAACAATTCAAAGAGATCGCGCCGCCGATTGTTTGCGCGACGCGGACGGTGGCTGGTTACCCGATCGATGCAGTAGTGCTTGATGATGCAGAAGGCGGCCGCATGGCGACACGTCATTTGGTGAACCTCGGGCACAGGCGCATCGCAATCGTCGGCGGAGTGGAAAGCATTTCATCCTTTCGAGATAGGTTGACCGGTCATCGAATGGCTCTCGACGAGTTGGGTTTGCCGTTCGAGGAGTCACTGGTTTTCGAAATGCGCCCTGTCAGAAAAAGCGGATTTGACATCGCGCCTGAGCTTGTCGAAAGCCCGGTCGCTGCCACGGCGGCAATTGGGTACAATGCGATAGTAACACTGGGTCTCAAGGCGGGGTTGCAGAAAGCAGGCGTCCTGCCAGGCCGGGACTTTGCGTTAATCGCCTCCGAAAACGTTGAAGAGCTTCAGTTGACGAGCCCCGCACTAAGCACCATTAGCCTGGACGACCGAAATATGGGTCGGTCTATCGTAAACCTTTTGATGGAGCGCATCCAGAACCCGGAAACTGAGCCTCAAACTTTGCTTTTGCCTCCTGAATTGCTGGTCCGCGAAAGCTGCAATCCCTGTCAGGAAAATAACACTCTCCCGAAGTCCGGAACCACGGTGCGCTTGGTCTGAATGGCCGCATTGTAATTTGCCGAGCGGCATGAGCTGTTTCGCCGATGCAGCGAAAGTGGCTCTGCGAGCGCACGCAGCGAGAATAACCAAGGTACAGGTTGGGCTCAACGCAGACATTCGCTGCGATGGCGAGGTAACGGCACCTCGTCTAACCTTTGAGATGTGAAACTCTCACCAAAAAGGGGCCGCCCGAAGGCAGCCCTGTGTCTTGTACCGTGAACCGGATCACATGTTGGGATAGTTTGGTCCGTCGCCGCCCTGCGGGGTGACCCAGGTGATGTTCTGGCTGGGGTCCTTGATGTCGCAGGTTTTGCAGTGCACGCAGTTCTGGAAGTTGACCACGAACTCGGGTTGACCGTCTTTTTCCACGATCTCGTACACGCCGGCCGGGCAATAGCGTTGCGCGGGCTCGGCGTATTTGGGCAGGTTGACGCCCACCGGAATGCTGTCGTCCTTGAGGCGCAGGTGGCAGGGCTGGCTTTCCTCGTGGTTGGTCATCGCAAAGCTGACGTTAGTCAGGCGGTCGAACGACAGCTTGCCGTCCGGTTTCGGATAGTCGATCGGCTTGTGCTTTGACGCCTCTTCGGTCGCATCCGCATCGTTCTTGCCATGGCCCAGCGTGCCGAACAGCGAGAAACCCAGCGTGTTGGTCCACATGTCCAGACCACCAAATGCCAGCGACGCCGTCAGGCCCCATTTGGACCAGATCGGCTTGACGTTGCGCACCTTTTTCAGGTCCTTGCCGATGGCGCCGGTGCGCACTTCGGTCTCGTAATCGGTCAGCTCGTCACCCGAACGGCCATCCTTGATCGCGGCAACCGCCGCCTCGGCCGCCGCCATGCCCGAGAGCATCGCGTTGTGGTTGCCCTTGATGCGCGGCACGTTGACCATGCCGACCGAGCACCCCAGGAGCGCAGCACCCGGCGCCACCATCTTGCACATCGACTGATAGCCGCCCTCGGAAATCGCCCGCGCGCCATAGGCCACGCGTTTACCGCCTTCGAGCAGCTCGGCAATCTTGGGGTGATGCTTCAGACGCTGGAATTCCATGTAGGGGAACAGGTGCGGGTTCTTGTAGTTCAGGTGCACCACGAAGCCGACGTAAACCTGGTTGTTTTCCAGGTGATAGATGAACGATCCACCCCCCGCATTCGAGCCCAGCGGCCAACCCATGGTGTGGGTGACTTCGCCTTCGTTGTGCTTGGCGGGATCGATCTCCCAGATCTCTTTCATGCCAATGCCGAATTTCTGCGGCTCTTTGCCTTTTTGCAGGTCGTATTTGCCGATGATCTCTTTCGCCAGCGAGCCGCGCACGCCCTCGGAGATAAAGACATACTTGCCGTGCAGTTCCATGCCCGGCTCGGTGTTCTCACCATAAGAGCCGTCTTGTTCCAGACCAAAGACACCGGCCACCACGCCTTTGACTTCGCCGTTGTCACCATAGACCAGCTCGGAACAGGCCATGCCGGGGAAAATCTCGACGCCCAGTTCCTCGGCCTGCTCGGCCATCCAACGGCAGACGTTGGCCATCGACACGATATAATTGCCGTGGTTGTTCATCAGCGGCGGCATGGGAAAGTTCGGAATACGCACCTCGCCCGCTTCACCCAGCATGTAAAAGTTGTCTTCCTTGACCGGCGTGTTCAGCGGTGCTCCCTTGGCCTTCCAGTCCGGGATCAGCTTGTCCAGACCACAAGGGTCCAGCACCGCACCCGACAGGATATGGGCCCCGACTTCGGACCCTTTTTCCAGCACAACGACGTCCAGATCGGCGTCCAGTTGCTTCAGACGGATCGCCGCTGACAGGCCCGCAGGACCTGCTCCAACGATGACCACGTCATATTCCATTGCTTCGCGTTCAATCTCGGACATTGGAGCTTCCTTCCTTCCGGTGGCTGGCGGAAATATTCTTTCGCGTGTGCTACCGCGTCTTGCAACAAAACGTCAATTGGAACCCGACGACAAAATGCTGCAAAACGCCATATTTTGCGGCGATATCGCATATTTGCGCTTGCATTAGGATTGGTCCCTTGCTTTTGAAAGCACGCTCAGGGCAGTCTCAGAGCAACCAAAGGAAAAAACTTGGGCCACGCCGGATGGTGTAACCCACACAACACGGGACCAAACCCATGGATAAACTCCCTATGACCCGCGCGGGTTACACCGCGCTGGAGGCAGAATTGAAGCAGCTCAAATCCGTTGAGCGCCCCGCCATCATCGAGGCCATCGCCTCGGCCCGTGAGTTGGGCGATCTGAAGGAAAACGCCGAATACCACTCGGCCCGCGAAAAGCAGGGCTTTATCGAGGGCCGCATCAAGGAGCTCGAAGGCGCGATTTCGCTGGCGGATGTCATCGACCCCACCACCATGTCCGGCACCATCAAGTTCGGCGCCACCGTGACGCTGGTCGACGAAGACACCGACGAGGAAAAGACCTGGCAGATCGTTGGAGAACACGAGGCCAACGTTGAAAAGGGTCTCTTGAACATCAAATCTCCCCTCGCCCGCGCCCTGATCGGCAAGGACGAAGGCGACAGCGTCGAGGTGCGCACACCCGGCGGTGAGAAAAGCTATGAAGTGTTGAGCATCGCGTTTGTCTGACCACAGGCACCCCTCGGGATTGGTACAGGACCAGCCATGAGTGACAACAAGGAAAGCCGCCCGACGCCGCTCGGGATTTACGAGAAGCCCTCGCGCCCCACGGTAACCGGGGTCGAGCTGATTGCTATTGCCCTGTCAGTTCTCTGGCTCGGGGGAACGGCGGTGTTTTTCCTCGTGCTCGGTGGCTCGACAGGCGAGATCGATTCCCTGCGGTTCATCATGACCATGCTGGCCATCTTTATGCCGGTGGCGATGATCTGGGTTGCCGCCACCGCAGCGCGGTCCAGTCGCATCATGCGCGAGGAAAGCGCCCGTCTGCAGGCCGCCATCGACGCCATGCGCCGCACCTATGTCGCTCAGGCGCAGGGGGTTGTGTCCGCCAATACCGGATCGGAACCGTCCGTGGCCCGCAAGCTGGACGAGATCGCCGCCGCCCAGCGCAAGACCGAGTCCGCGCTTGCCACCTTTACCACCTCGCGGGACCGCA
This sequence comes from Shimia sediminis, assembly GCF_003990645.1. Taxonomy (GTDB): domain Bacteria; phylum Pseudomonadota; class Alphaproteobacteria; order Rhodobacterales; family Rhodobacteraceae; genus Shimia; species Shimia sediminis. The sequence goes on along the minus strand of NZ_RYZK01000003.1, from coordinate 253,820 downwards.
GCTCAGGCATCCGCAAGCAGCCGGAACCGGTTGTGGCACAGGTCGACGAAGAGGATCAGGGGCTTTTGGCGCTTGGCACTCCCGCCGAAGACCTGTCACCTCCGCTGGACCGCGAGGTCTTTATCAGCGCCCTGAACTTCCCGGAAAATGCCGAGGACAAGGCCGGCTTTGCCGCCCTGCGCAAGGCGCTCAAGGATCGGCAAGCCTCGCAGTTGATCCAGGCCGCACAGGACGTGCTGACCCTGCTCAGTCAGGATGGCATCTACATGGATGACCTGCGCCCCGATCTGGCCCGCCCGGAAATCTGGCGCCACTTTGCAGCCGGAGAGCGAGGCCGTCAGGTTGCACAGCTGGGGGGTATTCGCGACCGCACCTCGCTGGCGCTGGCTGCCGGTCGGATGAAACAGGATACGATCTTCCGGGACGCCGCGCATCACTTCCTGCGCCGCTTTGACAAGACCTTTATTGAATTCGAAGAGACCGCCTCGGACGCCGAGATCGCCGCGCTGTCCGACACCCGCACCGCCCGCGCCTTTATGCTGCTTGGCCGTGTTGCCGGAATCTTTGATTGAGTGGCCGTAGGTCGGACAAATTTGTCCGACCTACCCGAAACCCTTAACACGCTGATTTCAAACATATACCGACGTGATACCGACGTCATACCGACGCGATACAGACAGGCATTTCCGGAGATTGCGGGGCGCGTTAACGATTGCCCATCAAAGGCCGAACGCGCTGTAGGGGTAGTAGGTCACCAGCGTTCCTTCGGTCACGTCCATCGCCCCATCCGGCAACTCTACAAGCCCCTCAGCCCAGCTCAACCCGCTGATCCGCCCAGAGCCTTCGGACTGGAAAACTTCGGCTTTTCCATGCCTTAGGCGCGCCCTGAGATATTCGCGCCGCCCCGGTTTCTTGGACTTGGCAAAGGCGGCGGGCACGGTCAGCGCCTGCGGCTCTTTCCACCCTTCTCCGGCCATGGCCCCCATGGCGGGGCAGGCAAAGATCAGCGTGCACACCATCGCCGCCACCGGATTGCCCGGCAATCCAAACACCGGCGTCCCGTCCCAAACCCCCAACGCCAAAGGCCGCCCCGGCTTCAGCGCCATCCGCCACAATGTCATGGATCCGGTTTCGGTCAGGATCGCGGCCATGTGGTCCTCATCGCCCGCCGACGCACCGCCCGACGTCAGGATCAGATCCGCGCGCTCCGCCGCCGCATCCAGAAACTCTTTGAGCTCCAGCCGGTTGTCCGGGGCACGCCCCATGTCCACAGGCACAAATCCCAGCCGTTTTATCAGCCCCAAAAGCATCGGGCGGTTGGCGTCATATATCTGATCTGCCCGCGCATCTTGTCCGGGTTCGGCCAATTCATCCCCGGTCGAAATCACCGCCACGCGCAGGGGTTCGCGCACCTCGACCTGGGCCACGCCGGTGGCAGCCAACAGCGCCAGATCAGCCGGTGTCAGACGGCGACCGGCTGGCAGCACAACCTGCCCCGCCTTTACATCTTCGCCCGCTTTCCGCGTGTTCGCGCCATGTTTCAACGGCCCATGAAAGGCGATCTCGGCACCATCCGTGGTGACATCCTCTTGCAGGATCACCGTGTCCACGTCCCGGGGCAGGGTTGCGCCCGTCAGAATGCGCACGGCGTACCCGGGGGGCAGAAGCCCTTCAAACGGCTGACCTGCTGCCGAGCGGCCCTCAACCAGCGGCAGGGTTTGCGGTCCGTTCACGACATCCGCATGCCGCATCCCATAGCCATCCACGGCCGAATTCGGCAATGGGGGATTGGACCGCGCCGCTTTGACGTCCCTCGCCAGAACACGATCCAAAGCGTCGCCCAGAGCAACGGTATCAACCCCAGTGACCGGACGCAGCCGCTCTCGCAGAACTGCCAGTGCCTCGTCCACTGGCGTCCAGTCAGTGCCTGCAGGCAGGGCGAAACAATCGTCTTTCAGGGGGGGAGGCTTTAACGTCACGAAGCTGTCTCTTTCAGAATAAAGTCCGCGATCCCGGCAACGTCGTTCAGGTCAAACGTCGGGCGATCCGCGTCCAGCGGACTGTCCGTGGCAATCGCGCGAATGGTTGCATTGCCCGGTGCGATGAGGTCTTGCCCAGCAGCCTGTCGGTAGGTCTCTACCTTGGGGTGCCCTGCCCGTTTGAAGCCCTCGACCAAAACGATGTCCACCGGATCGAGGCGCGACAGCAGCTCGTCCAGATCAGGTTCCGGCGCGCCGCGCAGCTCATGCATCAGGGCCCAGCGATTGGCCGAGGCCAACAGCACCTGTGACGCCCCGGCATCGCGATGACGAAAACTGTCGGTGCCGGGCTGGTCCACATCAACCGCATGATGGGCATGCTTCACGGTTGATACTGTGAACCCTCGGCGCGTGAATTCTTTCACCAGCCGCTCGGTCAGGGTGGTTTTGCCGGTGTTTTTCCAGCCGGTGATGCCAAAGACTCGCATGGGCTATTGATTGGCCATCGCGCGGGCCTGCGCAAGGTCCCCAGGGGTATTTACGTTGAAAAACGGATCGATCCCGGTGACAGGAAATTCGGCCAGCCGACCATCATGGCGATCGGTCCACATCACCACCTTGCGCAGACCGTCCTGTAGCGCGGCCCGAAGGTCATCGCGCAAGCTGACGGGCCACAGGCCAAATGTGGGTTGGCGCCACAGCTTGCCGCTGTCCGGATCCCGACTGGCCGCCAGCACCAGCGGATGCGCCATGCCATCGGCCTTGGACGTGAGGCGCGAGACCAAGTCGCTTGGGAAGAATGGCGTGTCGGCGGCGGCAGTGACGATTGTCTCCGCGCCCTGCTCCGCGGCCCAGTCAAGCCCGGCAAGAACGCCTGCCAAAGGTCCGGGAAACTCGGCAATGCTGTCAGACAGAACCGGCAACCCGGTTTCGGCAAACCGCGTAGTATCCCCGTTGGCATTGAGCGCCAACCCCGCCACCTGTGGTGCAAGCCGGTCCATCACATGTGACAGAATTGATTTGCCATCGAGGTCCAGCAGCCCCTTGTCACCACCACCCATGCGGGTCGCGCGGCCACCTGCGAGAATCACGCCAAGGGGTTGCTTCATGATTTTGTGCCTCCGGCGGGAGTATTTTGGGCAAGATGAAGCATGGGATCAGCCCCCTGATTTCCGGCGGTGTTTCTTGTCTTCCTCGGGCACAGTGGCCGGGTCGACGTCGCGCAGCAGCCGCTCTTCTCCGGCAAGGCAGACAAAGCGCTGCCCGCGCATGCGGCCGATCAGGGTGAGGCCGACCTGTTTGGCGATCTCGACCCCCCAGGCGGTAAACCCCGAGCGCGAGGCCAGAACCGGGATACCCATCAGCGCGGTCTTGATGACCATTTCAGAGGTCAGGCGGCCCGTGGTGTACAAGATCTTGTCGGCGGCCGAGACCTGTTCGTCGAACATCCAGCCCGCAATCTTGTCGACCGCATTGTGACGGCCCACGTCCTCCATGTAGACCAGCGGGCGATTGCCCTGACATAGCACTGTGCCGTGGATGGCGCCTGCTTCGAGGTAGAGTGACGGGGTGCGGTTGATCTGATGCGCCAGCGCGTAGAGGTCTGACGTCAGCACGCGCCCCTCTGGCAGGGTCACATCCTCTAACCCCTCCATCATGTCTCCAAAAACGGTGCCCACGGCACAACCGGACGTACGGGTCTTTTTCTTGAGCTTTTCCTCGTGGCTGGTTTCCACAGCGGTGCGCACCACAACCGTTTCCAGTTCCTCGTCGAACGCCACGCCCGTGACCTGATCGCCATCCACCAACATGCCCTGATTGCGCAGGAATCCCAGCGCCAGATATTCCGGGTAATCTCCAATCGTCATAGCCGTGACGATTTCTTGACTGTTCAGGAAAATCGTCAGCGGGCGCTCTTCGACCACCGAAATCGTCATGGGCTGGCCCAGATGGTCCGTTCCGGTAACCGCACGGGTCAGCCCCCCCCGCCCTGGGTCCGGTGCGATCAGGTAGTCGCCGTTTTCGGGTCTCGTCTCCAATTGCATCTCCGATCATGGACAGGTAGGGCGGATGTATGCACCCAATCTAGGATCTGCCCATGGCTTCCTCCAGCATCAAATCCGCCTATTGGAGAGGATTTCGCGACGCGACACCCTTTGTCTTTGTTGTCGCCCCTTTTTCGCTGTTGTTCGGAGTGATCGCAACCGAGGCTGGTTTGTCGGTGTTCGAGACCATGTCCATGTCCGTCGTGGTGATCGCCGGGGCCGCGCAATTCACGGCGTTGCAGCTGATGAACGAAAACGCGCCGACCATCGTGGTTCTGGCCTCGTCCCTTGCGGTGAACCTGCGCATGGCGATGTATTCGGCCTCGCTCACGCCGTTCCTTGGGGCGGCGCCGACGTGGCAGCGCGCCATCATGGCGTATTTCACGGTGGACCAGTCCTATGCTCTGAGCGTGTTGAAGTTCGAAACCGAACCCAAGATGACTCTGCCGGAGAGGGTTGCCTATTTCATGGGGACGGTGTCACCCGTCTGTCCGAACTGGTACCTGTTTACCTTGGTCGGGGCATTGGTGGGGCAGGCCATTCCACCCTGGCTGGCGCTGGATTTTGCCGTGCCGATCACCTTTCTGGCAATGATTGGTCCGATGTTACGCACGGGCGCGCACGTTGTCGCCGCGGGCGTGTCTGTGACGCTGGCGCTGTGTTTTGCGTGGGTGCCCTATAATCTCGGGCTGATGATTGCCGGATTGGGGGGCATGATGGCCGGTGCCCAAACTGAGACAGTGCTGGCCAAGAGGGCTGCGCCATGACCGACCTCTCGAACCTCTGGATCATCATTTTCGGCCTCGGAATCGGCAGCTTTTTCATGCGCTTCCTGTTCCTTGGGCTGGTGGGGGACCGTCCCCTGCCCGACTGGCTCTTGCGACATCTGCGCTATACGGCGGTGGCCATTCTGCCCGGGTTGGTGGCACCGCTGGTGGCATGGCCTGCCGCCACAGGTGGTCAGCCTGATCCCGCACGTATTGCGGCGGCTTTGGCCACGTTTGGGGTGGGATATGTCACCAAGAACGTTCTGTTGGCGATCCTGTCGGGGGCCGCAGTCCTGTTTGGTGGCCTGTTTCTGTTGAGCTAGGCGCTAGTTGGCTGCTGCACGCGCAGCGCGCTGTTGCGCCACCAGTTGTTCGTTGTACTCGGCCAGAACTTTTGTTTTGTCGTCGGCATCGTACTCGAACAATTCCCGCTCGGTCGGACCGTACGCCCTGAAGGCCTCGTAAAGCTTGTTGGGATAGTAGGTCGAGGGGATACCCTCGAACCCCGGCAGGCTGCGCAGGATGGCCGAGGTGCTGAGCGCACAGGTCGCCTGGGGGACAGCCCCATTGGACATCGCCTTGCGCAGGGCCATTTCGGCAATCTCGGCGCTGACAGGCAGTTCCTGAATGATGACGTGATACGTCTCGCGCGCATGGAAGCGGGTGTAGAGATCAACCATCTGAGGCGTCATGCCATAGACCACATCACCGCTTGCGACGATGCTTTCAGCACGGAAGCTGCCCGCAGGATCCCAAACCACGCGTTGGGATGCGTTGATCAGAAGCGAGGTATGGGCACCCGCGCCGGTGTCGTTGCTGACCATGGTGTAGAGAGTCAGCGAGGGTTGGCCGCCATGCACATAGGCGGCGGCCTGAATCTCTTCGGCTGTTCTGGTTTCTTTACTGACTTCGCAGCCCGCCAGCACAAAGGCTGCCAGCAGGACCGCGGCAATACGGAAAAAGGAGCCCATGGAACGCACCAGCACGAATTCGAGACCGGGATCAGCTGTTGAAGATCGCCAGGAAGATCAGGATGCCAATTGAGACCCCTGCAACCCAGGTCGAGGCCTTTACAAAGCCAGCAAAGGTTTTTTCCTGAACGTCGGTATTCATCGAACCGTGTTTGTGATCAGCCATGTCGCGTGTTCCTTAAAGTCGTGTTTGTTGCTGATTACCGGATTCGGGCAGGCCTGTCACCACGTCAATCGCGCGCAGGCCCAGCCGCTATTCACCAGTCTTTGCCAGATCGGCCGCCAGCCGAAAGCCGATGCGCGTTGGCGGAGCCTCTTCGGTGGGTTTCGGAAGGGCCCGCAGCATCACCGAAAGCTGGCTCACATGCTGCACCAACTGGGTTTTTACCCCCATAGAGTCCGATCCGTAAAAGGTGATCATGTCCGGATCGAAAAAACCCATGCCTTCGATCCGCATCACGCCTGTGTCGCCACCGGCATATCCCATGGCAATCTCGTGTTCGTTGTCGAGTTGCTGTTCAAAGTTCTGGATGTAGAGGATCAGCCGTTCATAGGCCCATTCCGCCGGGCTTTTCTGCGCGACCGGTTTCTGCCCGACGGTGTCCGGGATGTCCTTACAGGGCTCGACATCCGGATCGGCGTGCACTTCGTGGCGACGTGGCAGGGCAGCGGCCTCGGCGGCCTCTGCGCTGGTTTCGATCTTTTCACCCATGATGACTTACCCTTTACGTTGCCAGAGCCACGCACCGTCCTCGCGTTTGGTGCGGGTTACCTTACCAACATGGTACAGATGATTGAGATGGGCAATCGCTTCGACCAGGGCCAGCCCATAGGCCGAACCGCCGATATGGCGTTTGAAGATCGGCAGGAAGCATTCCCCTCCGGTCCTGGGTTCGTCCAGATGCTCAAGCAAACGGTCCAGCGCGCCATGGTGATTTTCAACCAACTGGCGCATACGCATCTTGAGCCCTGTAAACGGCAGTTTATGCCCGCCCAGAACCAAATGCTCGGGGCGCCCGAACTGGGCCAGCCGCTCGCAGCTTTCCAGCCAGTCACCCACCGGATCGGCGTCTGGTTCGGTGGCATAGACCCCGATGTTTGAGCTGATAGAAGGCAGAATCTGGTCGCCAGACATCACAAGATTGTCATCCCGACTCCAGAAAGTCGCGTGTTCCGGCGCATGACCATTGCCGATGCGGACGTCCCAGTCGCGCCCGCCGATTCGGATCACATCACCTTCCTTGATGCGTTTGTAACCGACCGGCATCGAGTCAACGACGTCGGAAAAGTTGAAGGGCCGTTCGCTGGCACGTTGGTTAAAGACCTCTTCGTCCATGCCGCAGGCCTTGTAAAAGGCCATCGTTTCCTGGGTCGGAACGGCCTGTTCATCCAGCTGCAACATCCGCGCCATCAGCCAGGACGTGCGCGTGGTCCACAGTTCGGCTCCGAACTCGGTCTGGAACCACCCGGCGAGCCCCACGTGGTCGGGGTGGTGGTGCGTGACGATCACGCGGGTGACGGGCTTGCCCTTCATGGGGCCGTCCATCAGCGACTGCCAGATCTTCTTGCCCCGCTTTGACGAGAACCCTGTGTCGATGATGGTCCAGCCATCACCATCGTCCAGAGCATAGACGTTGACATGGTCCAATTGCATTGGCAGCGGCAGTCGCATCCAGAGGACACCCTTGGCCACTTCAATCGCTTCTCCCTGAGCCGGGGGCTCATCCCAAGGGTATCGAATCCCCGTCAGGTCATCACTCATGCGCCAAGATCTTCCACGCTGATTGCATACAGGTCCTCGGCCCCGCGCACGGCTTGCGACAAGAGGCCCGAGTGTTCGGGAAGCATACGGGTGATGTAGAACCGCGCAAGCTTGGTCCGGGGGCCTTTGTCTTCTTCGCCCATGGCGGCCCTGAGGTGGTAGTGCGCGCCCAGGATTCGGGCAAAACCCTTGAGGAACGGCACCGATCCGGCGAAGCGGTTGTTCATGTCCGTTTGCGCGACAAGCCACTCAGTTGTCTCGCGCAGGGTTTCGGTGGCCTCCCAGACAGGTTCGGCCAGCTCGGGCAAAGTGGCGCGCGCCTCTTCGGCGTGAGCCTCGATCTCGTCCAGCAAACGATAGGCGGCTTCACCCCCATCCATCAGCTTGCGGCCTACCAGGTCCATGGACTGAATGCCGTTGGTCCCCTCGTAGATCGAGGTGATCCGCACATCCCGGGCATATTGTGCCGCGCCGGTTTCTTCGATGAAGCCCATGCCGCCATGCACCTGAACGCCCATTTCCGCCACGGCGATACCTGTGTCGGTGCCAAAAGCCTTGGCAATCGGCGTCAAAAAGGCGGCGCGGGCTTTCCATTCGGCGTCGCCGGTTGCCGTGCTCATATCGATTGCGACCGCACAGGCCATGGCAATCGCGCGCGCGGCAAACAAGTCTGCCCTCATCGTCGCCAGCATCCGGCGAACGTCGGCATGGTCCACGATGGTGCCGGTGCCGCCCTCGACCGGGGTGCGGCCCTGTTTGCGTTCCAGCGCATAGGCCAGCGCATGCTGATAGGCGCCCTCGCCAACGCCAATACCCTGACACCCAACGCCCAGGCGCGCGTTGTTCATCATGGTGAACATGGCGCGCATCCCGTCATGCGGCTCTCCTATCAACCAGCCGGTGGCCCCATCATATTGCATGACCGCCGTTGGCGAACCGTGGATGCCCAGTTTGTGTTCAAGGCTCACAACCTTGAGGCTGTTGGCCACACCAGGTTCGCCACTTGCATCGGGGATGTTGCGGGGCACGATAAACAGGCTGATGCCCTTGGTGCCCGGCGCGCCATCGGGCAAACGTGCCAACACCAGATGGCAGACGTTGCCGGTAAAGTCGTTGTCACCCCAGGTGATAAAGATTTTCTGCCCGGTGATCGCATAAGACCCGTCGCCATTCGGTTCGGCCTTGGAATTCAGAGCACCCACGTCTGATCCGGCCTGCGGCTCGGTCAGGTTCATGGTTCCGGCCCACTCACCCGTGACGAGTTTGGGCAGGTAGGTCGCCTTGATTTCATCGCTGGCGTGATGTTCCAAGGCTTCGATCTGGCCCTGGGTCATCAGCGGGTTCAACTGTAGCGACAGGCAGGCACCGCTCATCATCTCGTTCACAGCGGTGGTGATCGAATGCGGCAGGCCCATGCCGCCGAATTCAGGATCAGCACTGGTCGAGATCCAGCCGCCTTCGGCAATCTGGCCATAAGCTTCGGCAAACCCCTTAGGCGTGCGCACAACGCCGTTTTCCAGCACGGAGCCTGTCAGGTCACCAACCCGCTGCAGCGGGTACATCACCTCTTCGCACATACGGCCAGCTTCGGTCAGGATTGCGTCTGTCACGTCCTTGTCAGCATCGGAAAATCGCTCGGTTGCGGTCACGGTGGCGAGGTCGACAACATGGTCGAACAGGAATTGATAGTCGGTGACGGGGGCGCGATAGGGCATGGCACTCTCTTCCGGTTACGGCTTGGCAATGGTTGCAGGCGCTTGTATTGAGCTTTGCGCCCTAAGGTAAGGGGCGGGTTGCCGCGGACATAGTGGAACGCAGCGTCACAGGAGAATGCGACGTGAAGACACAAATGCTGACGCCGGATGCGACGGGCTATACGCGTGCCGCCGCCCTCTTGGGCGAGGGTCAGCTGGTCGCCTTCCCGACCGAAACCGTCTATGGGCTGGGCGGGGACGCGCGCAATGACATGGCCGTGGCCCGCATTTTCGAAGCCAAGGGCCGCCCGCGGTTCAATCCGCTGATTGTGCATGTACCGTCGGCCAAGGTTGCCCGGACTTACGTAGACTGGACGGATGAGGCGGATCGGTTGGCCAGCGCCTTTTGGCCTGGCCCAATGACCCTGGTCCTGCCATTGAAACCCGACAGCGACCTGTCACCGCTGGTCACCGCTGACCTGCCGACACTGGCTATCCGGGTGCCGGAACATCCGGTCGCGAAATCATTGTTAGAAGCCTTTGGCGGTCCGGTCGCCGCACCTTCGGCCAATCCTTCGGGAAAAATCAGCCCAACCAGCGCAGCGCATGTCAGCGCTGGCCTGTCTGGGCGCATTGCCGGCATTCTGGATGGCGGCACCTGTGGTGTCGGCCTTGAATCCACGATCCTCGGGCTCGTGGACGGGCCCACGCTGCTGCGCCCCGGCGGCTTGCCACAAGAGGCCGTCGAAGCAGCCCTTGGTGCGCCAATTGCCCACCACCAAAGCGGCGATCCTCTGACCGCGCCTGGTCAGATGACCTCGCACTATGCCCCCGGCGCGCCCATGCGGCTGAATGTTACCAAAATACGCGCAGGTGAAAGTCTGCTCGGTTTCGGCCCGGTCGAGGCCCGTTTGAACCTCTCACGCGCCGGAGACCTGACGGAGGCCGCTGCAAATCTCTTTGGCCACCTGCACGCCATGGATGCACTGAAACCCGAGGTCATTGCCGTCTCTCCGATTCCGGATCATGGGCTGGGTCGCGCAATAAATGACCGACTGCGCCGCGCAGCCGCGCCGCGCACCTAATCTTTCTTTTGCCAAAAACAAACTAGGGTGAATTGGCCTTTCGGAGCCGAAAGGGGCAAAGCCCCAAGTCATCAAAGCTGATCGCCATAACCAAACAACGCAGGCTGACCGCCCGTGTGCCAGAACAGAACGCGTTTACCCCGCAGACGTTCGGTCTCGGCCATCAAGGCCGCCATGACCTTGCCAGTGTAGACCGGGTCAAGAAACACTCCCTCGGTCTGCGCCGCGACACGAATCGCATCGCGCACTTGGGGATTGAGACGCCCATAGCCCGGCAAAAGGGCCTGATCATCGATGCGGGTGTCTGCAAAGCTCACTGGATTTTCCATCCCCAACAGGCCTGCCAGATCATCCAGCCGTTGCTGTACGCGGGCTGTCTGCGCGCCAGCCCCTCTGCGCACGCATACGCCTGTCACCGGCGTATCACAGCCCAGGGCCCGCAGGCCGAACAGTAGGCCGCAGAGGGACAAGGCTGACCCTGTTGCAATGAATATCTCGTCAAACACCCCCTGTTGGACCATCAACTCACCTGCCGCATCCACGTATCCCAGCGCCCCGGTTGGAGGCTGATCCGCAGCCAGAGGAACAATAAAAGGCACCTCTCCTCGCGCATGCAAGTCTTCGGCAATCCCTGCCAGCGCAGCATCCGCTCCCGCTTCGTCCTCGCCTTCGGGGTAGGCGTGAAGAGTTGCGCCCAGAAGGTGATCCAACAAGACGTTTCCGTTGGTTCTGTAGAGCGCAGAGACATCCGGCACGCGTTCTTCCAACTGTATGTGGCAGCCGATACCCAACCGCGCCGCCATCGCGGCAGCAACGCGCACAAAGTTTGATTGCACCGCTCCGGTGATCAGCACTTGCGTCGCGCCCAGCGCCTGTGCCCTGCCCAGATAAAACTCCAACTGGCGCACTTTGTTGCCACCAAAGCCGACTCCGGTGCAATCGTCACGCTTGACCCACAGGTCGCACCCCAGACGTCGGCCGAGGTTATTCATGGGTTCCAGGGGTGTGGGCAGGTGTCCCATGCGCACCCGAGGAAACCCCGCCAGTAAGTCCAAAACGCTCATGAGCCGATTGCGCCCGTGATTGCTGACAAAGTCAATCCGGCTTAGACGCTACGCCCGGTTGCGCGGCCCGAGAAGATGCAACCGCCAAGGAAGGTACCCTCGAGTGCGTTGTAGCCGTGATAGCCGCCGCCTCCGAAACCTGCGACCTCGCCAGCGGCAAACAACCCATCAAACGCCGTGCCATCGGGGCGCAAAACCTGGCCGTTGATATCCGTGTGCAACCCGCCAAGCGATTTACGCGTCAGGATCGACAGTTTCACACCAATCAGCGGACCACAGGACGGGTCCAGAATGCGGTGCGGCTTGGCCGTGCGGATCAGCCGGTCACCGCGATAGGCACGCGCGCCGCGAATGGCTGTGATTTGTGCGTCCTTGGCAAAGGGATTGGTGATCTGGGCATCGCGTGCTTCGATCTGTTCGCGGATTTTGACCACATCCAGCGGCACGTCTGTCAGTTCATTCATTCCCGCGACCAGCGACGTCAGATCGTCCGCGACAACAAAGTCTGCGCCATGTTCCTTGAACGCTTCGACCGGTGCGGGCGCGCCCTTGCCCATGATCCTTGCCTTGAGCACGGATGACCACTTGCCCGAGGTCAGATCCGGGTTCTGCTCGGAACCAGACAACGCAAATTCTTTCTCGATGATCTTTTGGGTCAGGATGAACCAGCTGTGTTCGTGTCCCGTCGACAGAATGCGTTTAAGCGTGCCCAGCGAGTCAAAGCCCGGCAGGAATGGCGCCTCCATCCGTTCTCCCAAAGCGTCGAACCACATAGAAGACGGCCCGGGCAGAATGCGGATGCCATGATTGGGCCAGATCGGATCCCAGTTGTGCAGCCCCTCGGTGTAATGCCACATGCGGTCGCCATTGATGATGCCCGCGCCAGCGCCTTCGGCAACGCGCTGCATCTGGCCGTCAACATAGTCGGGCACGCCTGCCACCATGTGTTTGGGTGCAGGGCCAAGGCGATCTTCTGGCCAGTAACTGCGCACCATGTCATGGTCGCCACCGATCCCGCCGGTGGTGATGATCACGGCAGGCGCGCGGTGTTCAAAGTCGCCCACCACCTCACGGTTGGTCGAGCGTCCCCGATCTGCACTGTCATTGGCCAGAACTTCGCCCGCGACCCCCACAACGGCCCCGTTTTCCACAATCAGGTTGGTCACGCGATGGCGAAAGCCCAGTTCGATCCTGCCCCGATCCACCGCCTGACGCACCAGCCGCTCGAACGGGGCGACGACGCCGGGGCCGGTGCCCCATGTGATATGAAACCGCGGCGCCGAATTGCCATGCCCATGGGCCTGTTCCCCCCCGCGTTCGGCCCAGCCGACCACCGGAAACCAGCGAAACCCGCGTTCCGCCAACCAAGGGCGCATCTCGCCCGCCGCAAAATCCACATAGGCTTCTGCCACCTTGCGTGGGTTTTCGTCTTCGAGCCGGTCGAACTGGGCAGAGCCCATCCAGTCCTTGAGCGCCAGATCGCGGCTGTCGCGAATGCCCATACGCCGCTGTTCGGGCGTATCGACCATGAACAACCCACCCAGCGACCAGAACGCCTGTCCGCCCATGGTCTGCTCGCCTTCCTGATCCAGCAACAAGACCCGGCGCCCGCGTTCGGCAGCCTCGGCCGCCGCCACCAGCCCGGCCAATCCTGACCCAACAACAATCACATCCGCCATACCGAGCCCTCCGTTTCACGAAAAGGCTAGCCAGCCGAATGTGATTTACCAAGTCCAACCTTGCGTCATGCAGGCGCTATCCGGTCGCCAGATGCCCGGCAAGGCCAAGCATGAAACCAGCAACAGCCCCCAGGGGCGGGCTCCAATGGTGTTTCACAGCCACCTGCGGGGCGACATCCTGAAACAGCAGGTAGAGAATTCCGCCCGACGCAAACATCATGATCGCCCCGAGCACACCCGGCAAATGGCCGAGAACCAAAAGCCCTACTGCTGCGGCAGCGGGCCCCAATAAAGCCATGCACAGGAAGAGCAAAATCAAGCTGCGCCCCGAGGCACCGTTCTCGCGCATTTCACGAAACGCGTTGAAGCCTTCGGGCAGGTTCTGCAAAGCGATCAGTGCCGCCACCAGCACCGCCACGGCCCTGTCTACCGCAAGCAGTGCGCCCAGGGCCATCGCTTCGGGTAGATAGTCCAGCAACATGGCCATGAATTGTGAGGCATGACTGCCACGTAGGGCCAGCATCCGGTCAACGAGCATAAAGACCACGCCGCCAAGGCCAAAGGCCAGAACCGCCCAAACTGGAGGCAACCGTTCGGCCCCTTCGGGCACGAGGACCAAAGCAATTGCCGAGATCAATGCACCGCCACCGAATGCGGTAACAAAGTGGTTGAGGCTCTGGTCCCGCTCCGCGGACAACCCGCGTTCGAACCAGGTGCAGGCCGCGCCAAGAGGGATCGACAGCCCCGCCAGAGTAGCCAGGATCATCGCATCAACTAGAGTGTCAATCATGAGGCCCTCGCAAGCTACAGTTGGCCCAATTTCCCCACTAGAGTGCTATTTGGTCAAGGACTCTTTTGACCATTCTATCGGGCTTCAAGTTGACACGCAGCACCTAGGCTGAAGTTGCCGCCCAATAGTTGCGGGTTGCCCCTGTATCAAAGTCAAATCCGAAAGTGTCGATGTCACTGGCATACCAATCGGCCACGATCTGGATGGTCGACGGCGTGTAGTAGCTTTGCCAATTGGACTTGGCGCCTGTTGTGACATTGCGGCGAGCAATCGGTTGGTCCAATCCAAAGTAAGCCGGAACATCGTGATCCATTTCTTCTTGGCGAAGAACATCTGCCGCAATTGCACCCGATTCATCAGTTACATAGTCAACTTGAGGGTACCAGCCGCGGATTGCCCTATGCCAAAAATATGGCCGACCTCCGTCGACATGGCGGTTTTCGAGGAAGGCTTCGAAGCTGTCGGGTGGCGTACCCGCCCATGGGCTGCCCTTTTCGGCCGCCATTTTTGCAAACCGGAAACGAGACACTGTGCGCGCCCAGGGATTGCGGACGATCGCGACGGGTTGAAGACGCGCGCGGACATCGGTTTTGATGTCGCGCAAACGCGCATGTTGCAACCCATGGTGCTGACCATGCTCTTCCATGACCTGGCGCACTGTTTGGACATACTCTCGCGATACCTGAAACGCTGGGTCTGCACCAACAAGCCGCCAGCGAAGACTGGGAGCCTTGCGTATCGCCGTCCCCGCGTTCTTTGGAATGTGGATAAACATCCAGCGTGCGAGACCCAGCCTATATGCGATCTGTGCTTGAAGCTGGCGGGAGTTGATCCCCCCCTTACCTCTCATATGCTGCGCTCGACCATCATCTTCTTGATCTCTGCGATGGCTTTCGCAGGGTTCAGACCCTTGGGGCAGGTCTTGGCGCAGTTCATGATGGTGTGACAGCGATACAGCTTGAAGGGGTCTTCGATATTGTCGAGACGCTCGCCCGTGGCTTCATCGCGGCTGTCGATGATCCAACGATAAGCGTGCAGCAGAGCTGCCGGGCCGAGGTAGCGGTCGCCGTTCCACCAGTAACTCGGGCAGGATGTCGAACAGCTGGCGCACATGACGCATTCATAAAGACCATCCAGCTTCTTGCGGTCCTCAATCGACTGCTTCCACTCTTTCGCGGGGCGGTTGGTCTTGGTTTCCAGCCACGGCATGATGCTGGCGTGCTGGGCGTAGAAGTGAGTGAGGTCGGGGATCAGGTCCTTGACCACCGGCATGTGCGGCAGCGGATAGATCTTCACGTCACCTTTGACCTCGTCCAGACCATAGATACAGGCCAGCGTGTTGATCCCGTCGATGTTCATGGCGCAGGAGCCACAGATGCCCTCGCGGCAGGACCGACGGAAGGTCAGGGTCGGATCAATCTCGTTCTTGATCTTGATCAGCGCGTCCAGAACCATCGGGCCGCACTTGTCCATGTCGAGAAAATAGGTGTCGACCGAAGGGTTTTTACCGTCATCCGGGTTCCAGCGATAGATCTGGAACTTGCGCACGTTTGTGGCGCCTTCGGGCTTCGGCCAAGTCTTACCGGTGGTAATCTTGGAATTCTTCGGAAGGGCAAATTCAACCATTGATCAGTCTCCTTGCAATCCCGCCTGCCGTATCAAGCAAGGCGGTAGCCCGCGTTTCGCGGATATGTTCCAGGTGCCCGCAAAGCTGCGTGGCGGTGTTTGTCATTTTCCCGGAAAAGGTCATGTCAGGACCTCACGCGGGAACATAGAATTGGCTGCGATGCGGCCAAGAATCTCTCGGTCTTTTGGAAACATGCGTTCCAATACATTGGTCAGGGCGCGATCCTGTGCCGAAAGCGTCAGCAGGGCCTGGTACTCGCGATCCTCGGCCATTTGCTTCCAGCGTTGGTCGGTTTCCAGCTCAGAGGCATCGTTGGCCGTCTTTTGAAAGGAGGACCCACCGCCATAGGCCTGCACAACCCCGAGGCTGGTGTCGCGTTGCGGCAATCCCAACTGCACCAGCAATTCGGCACGGTGCTGCTCCTCGGCAGTCCAGCGGTCGTAACAGATTGCAACGTCCTTGGGGCCACGGTTGCCTTCGATGAATTCAAGGAGCCGGCGATAGGTGTCAACCGCGCGCATCAAGACCCCGGCACGTCGCGCCACGGTATATGTTTGGTTCAGCTGCAACTTGCGCGTCAGCGAGGCGATCCAATTCAGGAAACTGCGATAGATCAGGACATTGCGGTCAATCAGAGCAATGTTGAACGGCCCCGACACCGGCTTTTCCTCGTCCGCCTCATCCGGAAGGTGATCTTCGTATGAAAACAAGAACAAAGCGCCGTCACCAGCTTTTGCACCGGTCGTGGCCATGTCGGCCCTCGCGGCATTTGTTGACACGCGTGTGGTATTCACCTCAACCGAAGCAAAGCTTGTCAACGGATCGCGTTTGCGGGTGCAGTTGTTTAAGAACACTGCATTTCCGTTGATCGCATTCCGTTGCAGCCACGAAGAAATCGCGTGATTTCCCGACCGCCGCATACCGAACAGTCGAAGCGTCGCGCCCGGCACAATGCCCAGTCGCTGCCATTCCGGTTGGGATGAGGACATCACGTTCATGCACGTGCCCCATAAGCATTATGCAATCTCAGTTCCGGCAATAGCCATCTCCGCTGTGCATGACACCACCACCGCCATTACAGCTCAGGTAGATCTCACCAGTGCGCTTGGGACCACCCGCAGAAGCCATGCAGGCCTTGTACTGGTTGTTCGCAGCCGCAAAGCCGATCCCCCCACCCAAAAGCGCCCCTGCAACGGCGTATTCACCAGCAGTGGCCGCGGCAGCCCCGGCACCCAGGACTACACCGACGGCAATCTTTGTATTGCGCGTACGGCGGCATTTCTTGGCGGCTGTCTTGTCCTGAACAACCGCGTCGGTCCATGGAACCCCGTCAGCACCATACTGGACCTGATAAAGATCGTTCAGGCAGTCATTCACGCTGCTTGCACCTTGGTCAGTGCCGCCGCTGCCCACAACAACAGAAGGCACGGCGCTAAACGTGGACATTGCATAGCTACCCGGCGCACGGGTCTTGGAAATGCATGTCTGAACGTTCCGCATTCTTGCGTCTTCAGTTGCGAAAGCTTCGCCGGAAATCCCGGCAAAGCATGTGATAATAGCGACGAGCAGCCAGCGCATTAGAAGGTCCTTGCTTTAGGGGCGATCCTCTTCAGGCTAATTCCACCTTCGGCTTCTGTCGAGAGCGGGTCTACAATCACTGGACGATAGCTGAGATCGACCTTGTTACCGTCGACATGAGCCACGGTATGCACGCGCCATTTCTTGTCGTCACGCTCCGAGTAATCCTCGTGTGCGTGCGCACCGCGCGATTCTTTCCGCGCTTCGGCGCCGACGATGGTAGCCATCGCGTTCGGCATCAGGTTGGTCAGCTCCAGCGTCTCCATCAGGTCCGAGTTCCAGACCAGCGAGGTGTCGGTGACATGCAGATCGTCCAGTTTGGCGGCGATGGCAGTCATCTTGTCGACACCCTCTTTCAGAGTCTTGTCGGTGCGGAACACGGCGGCGTCAGCCTGCATGGTACGTTGCATTTCCAGACGCAGTTCTGCGGTAGGGGTGCCGCCCTTGGCGTTGCGCAGACCATCAAAGCGATCAAACGCTTTGTCCACAGAGGCTGTGTTCAGAACCGGGTTCGCGGCATCTGCGTCTACAACCTTACCTGCGCGGATCGCGGCGGCGCGGCCAAAGACCACAAGGTCGATCAGCGAGTTCGAACCCAGACGGTTCGCGCCGTGTACCGAAGCACAGCCCGCTTCACCCACGGCCATCAAACCGGGCACGATGGCGGTCGGATCATCCTTGGTCGGGTTCAGAACCTCACCCCAATAGTTTGTCGGGATACCGCCCATGTTGTAGTGCACGGTCGGCAGAACCGGGATCGGCTCTTTGGTGACGTCGACGCCTGCAAAGATCTTGGCGCTTTCCGAGATGCCCGGCAGGCGTTCGGCCAGCGCTTCGGCGGGCAGGTGGTTCAGGTTCAGGTGGATGTGGTCGCCATTTTCGCCCACACCGCGGCCTTCGCGGATTTCCATGGTCATCGAGCGCGAGACATAGTCACGTGGTGCCAGGTCTTTGTACTGGGGCGCGTAACGCTCCATGAAACGTTCGCCTTCGGAGTTGGTGAGGTACCCACCTTCGCCCCGTGCACCTTCGGTGATCAGACAGCCCGACCCGTAGATGCCGGTCGGGTGGAACTGAACAAATTCCATGTCCTGCAACGCGAGGCCCGCACGGGCCACCATACCGCCACCGTCGCCGGTGCAGGTGTGGGCCGAAGTGGCCGAGAAGTAGGCACGGCCATAACCGCCGGTTGCCAATACAACCATCTTGGCATTGAAGACGTGCATCGTGCCGTCGTCCAGCTTCCAGCAGACAACACCAGTGCAGACACCGTCGTCGCTCATGATCAGGTCGATGGCAAAGTATTCGACGTAGAACTCGGCGTTGTTTTTCAGCGATTGACCATAAAGCGTATGCAGGATCGCGTGACCGGTCCGGTCAGCAGCAGCACAGGTCCGCTGCACGGCGGGACCTTCGCCAAATTCGGTGGTGTGACCACCAAACGGGCGCTGATAGATCTTGCCTTCTTCGGTGCGCGAGAAGGGCACACCGTAGTGCTCCAGTTCATAAACCGCCTTGGGCGCTTCGCGGGCGAGATACTCCATCGCATCCGTGTCACCCAGCCAGTCCGAGCCCTTGACGGTGTCGTACATGTGCCACTGCCAGTGGTCAGGACCCATGTTCGACAGCGACGCGGCGATGCCGCCCTGTGCGGCAACCGTGTGGCTCCGGGTCGGAAAAACCTTGGTCACACAGGCGGTGCGCAGGCCTTGCTCTGCCATACCCAGCGTTGCGCGCAGGCCAGCGCCACCGGCGCCAACCACGACCACGTCATATTCGTGTGTTTCGTATTCGTAAGCAGCCATTGATCAAGCTCCGGTCTTATAGGGCGATACGCGCCAGGGCGAACAGCCCGGTGGCGGCAACGGCATAGGCGATGCAGGTAAAGATGATGATGTAGAACTTTTTCTGAAGCCCTCGGGTATAGTCCTCGATCACCACCTGGATGCCATGACGGAAATGGATCATCGCCACGGTGATGGTCATGCCCGCAATGATCGCAGGGAACGGACGCTGATAATAGGCGATCACCTCTTCATAGGTGCCACCCAGCGCGGACCCAAAGGTCAGGATGAACAGCGGCACCAGGATCGCGAGACCCACGGCGCTGATGGTCTGGCCCCAGAAATGCTCGGTGCCGGTGCGCGAAGAGCCACGGAATTCGGCGCGTTTACGGTCGGTCAGGAATGCCATGTTGCGTACCCCCTCAGAGAACCAGTGCGACGAGAACGGCCAGGACCACGGAACCGATCACAACGGCCCACCCCAGTTTCTCGGCAAATTCGATTTCAAAGCCACGCCCCGTGTCCCAATACAGGTGACGCAGTCCTGACAAGAAGTGATAGCAGACCGCCCAGAGCGCGGCGAACATCACCAGATCGCCAAACCAGGACGTGATCACGCCGTTGACAAAAGCGTAGTACTCCGGCCCGGCAGAGGCTGCGAGGAACCACCAAACAACCAGCATCGCCGCACCCAAAAGCGCGACTCCGGTGATACGTGCAAAAATGGACGACACCGAGGTCATCTGTGGACGGTAGACTTGCAAATGTGGTGAAAGCGGACGGTTGCCTCGGTTCACATCGGCCATGTTGAATCCTTTCGGTTACCCTTGGGTCCTTTACTACCCATTTTTACGCCTGTGTCACTGTTATGGCAGCGCTAAAGGCGCGGTTTTTTGGCGCAATTTTCCAATTTCTGAACAATATGTGATCACAGCTATTTTTTCGTGATCACATATTCAAAGGCTAGTGTTTTTATCAGAATTCAGATTCCTTTTGCGTCGCTTGAGTCGAACTTAGCGACATTGTTCGGCGAGGCAAACGCCATCTTGTAGCTTTCACGGCGATGTCACGGCATTATCTCGACCAGGTAATCCGCAAATTCGGTGCACATGACAATTTCTCGCCGGGCGGGGTCATAGAATGCGTTTGCCTGGCCACAAGGCACAACTGAGACTGTGAGCTTTTCGGGCAGCCGGAATTCTTCGTTTATGGCGTCAACTTCGGCTGCGACCACTTCCATGGTAAACGCCCCACCTTCTGTCTCCGTTTCGACCTGACCAAATCCAAGGCTACGCCCCCCGGCGGGGCTATGAATTTCGTCCAGCACCGCGCCCCAGCTGGCATTGGCCTGATCGTATTCATCAGGACAATACTCGGCACGCTCTTGGGGCAGTCCCAAATCCTCGGCAACATCGTCCCGCTCTTGCGGGTTGGCGCCGTAGAACACGCAGATCAGGTTGTAGTAACGCTGCAGGTCCGGCCCGTGCACATCCCAATAGGCGATCTCATACCCTTGCTGTGCCTCACCCAGAAACCCAAACGCCGTGTCATAGGCCAGCCCGACTGCAGCCTCCTCTTCCCAAAACGCATCCAACAGGAACACCGACAAAACGTCCGCCGCATCCTCTTCCTGACCAAAGATCGGCAGGCCCAGAATGTCGATCAGCGCGTGGCCAAGCTCGTGATAGAAAATACCCAGAAGATTGCTTTCGACATATCGATGCACGTCATCCGATGCGCTAAACCGAAAATCGGCCCGCACGGGGCCGATCAACGATAGCATCAAGGCAATGCTGAGTATCAGGCGCGTCATGCCCCCATTAGAGCGGCATCAACGCCCAGTAATCAAGGTCGAGCAGCACATCAGGCAGGTATTTCCCGTCCTCGCCGCGCAATGCAAACGGCTCACCACCGCGCGTTGCCACCAACCGCAGACGGATCGCACCGACGCCGGGCACGTTCGTCTCGGCCTTGTCCAGCACCTCGGACCACGCCTTGACCGTCAGACCCGAGAAAGCCGGGTTGGCATGCGCCCCGCCGTTCAGACCCACGATCATCTGCGCGTTGGCCAGACCGTTGAACGACAGCGTCCGCGCGAGTGATATGATGTGCCCGCCATAGATCAATCGCTGACCATCCGGACGGAAGGTGGCGTCAAAGTGCACCTTGGCCGTGTTCTGCCAAAGCCTCGTGGCCATCATGTGTTCAGCTTCTTCCAGCGTCACACCGTCGACGTGGTCAATGGTTTCGCCAATCTCGTAATCGCCCCAGCGATGCGGCTCGCCAGCCAGCGTGAAATCGTAGTTCGAGAAGTCCAGGCCTTCGGGGATCACTAGATCCTTGGCTGCGATCACTTTGCTCAGCACGGGCACCACGGTTTCCGGCGCAGGTGCATCCACGTCGCGTTTCCGCACCATCACCCAGCGCACATATTCCATCACGACCTCGTCGTTCTGGTTCATGCCACGGGTGCGCACATAGACCACGCCGGTCTTGCCGTTCGAGTTCTGCTTGAGGCCAATCACCTCCGACGTCGAGCGCAGCGTGTCGCCCTCATAGACCGGCTTCAGCCAGCGCCCCTCGGCATAACCGAGGTTCGCCACCGCGTTCAGCGACACATCCGGAACGGTTTTACCAAAGACCACGTGGAACGCTGCCAGATCGTCGATCGGCGATTTTGGCAGGCCACAGCCTTGCGCAAAGGCGTCCGACGAATAGAGGGCATGGCGCGCCGGATAGAGCGCGTGATACAGCGCCCGCTCGCCACCCGAAACGGTGCGCGGCACCGCGTGCTCGATCACTTGCCCCAGCGTGTAGTCTTCGAAAAACCGACCCGGATTGGTCTTGGCCATCTAGTGCTCTCCTAGTTTTGTGTCGGGGGTATAGGTGCCCTCGACCTCCTTGATGACTGCCTGGCCACAGCGCATGACGCCCGTGGCCTGACAGAATGTCTGGGTTGGGGAACCATACAGCTCCCACCCCTTGTTCAGCGCATCGGTCACCTTGTGACAAAAGGCAGAAGTGTCTTCTTCGCTAAGAAATCTGTACAGTTTCATGCGCTTACACCGGGTATGGCCACGGGCCGACCCAATAGTGGATGTAGCCGATGATCGCCATCAGGACGAGCGAGGCCACCAGGAACATGCCGTCCTTGGCATAGGCACCCGGTGCTGGTCGTTCCAATTCAGGTTCCGCCTTGTTGATCATGGAAATCTGGATTGGCACCCATGCAAGCAACCCACCAAACAGGATGAGTGACGCGACATCGCCATTCACCAGAATGTGCCCTAACGTCCAGATCGCGAAACCGGTCATCATCGGATGGCGCATACCGTTCAGGATACGGCCCTTTTGCGGTGCCGGGCTCATCATGAAGATGGCGATCAACACCAAAAGATTGTTGATGTGGATCATCCACGACGGCGCGACCCACAGGTCGATCACCTCGGCCTGACGATAACCGATCACCATCAGGACAATGCTGATGACCAGTGCAATCGCCACAATCCCTTTGCCGCGATCCCCCATCTTGGCGCGCGCGTCCGGCATCAGACGTTTGAAGAAATGGGCAAAAGCCCAGAGCAGTACCCCAAGAACCAATAGCAACATGTGTCTCTCCCCTTGTTGGTCTTGGGTTTACACTTAGCCTTCCAACGCAGCGATTGCATCCGCTTTTGCAAGGATCTCTTTGGCGGTGACTACGTGCAGGTTCTCGACGATCTTGCCGTCCACAACTGCAACACCTTGCCCTGTGGCCTCGGTCTCTTCGAAAGCCACGATCTGGCGGCGGGCCAGGTCGATCTCCTCTTCGGTCGGGGCAAAAGCGGCATTGGCCACATCTACCTGCGCCGGGTGGATCAGGGTTTTGCCGTCCATCCCCAGATCGCGACCCTGTTCGCATTCTGCCTGCAAACCCTCGGCATCCTTGAAGGCATTGTATACGCCGTCCACGATCACCAGACCTTCGGCCTTGGCCGCCAAAAGGCAGAGACTGAGCGAAGTCATCATCGGCAAACGATCTGCACGGAACCGGCATTGCAGTTCCTTGGCAAGGTCATTGGTGCCCATCACGAATCCGCTCATAAGCGGATGCGAGGCTATCTCGGCCGCATTCATAATGCCGCGCGGCGTTTCCATCATCGCCCAGATCGGCAGATCGCCAGTGATCTCAGCCAACAGATCCACCTGTGCATAGCTTTCGACCTTGGGCAAAAGCACCGCGTCGCAATCCATGTCCTTCACCGCTTTGGCGTCATCACGGCCCCATTCGGTGATCAGCCCGTTGATCCGCACGATCTTCATCCGGTTGCCATAACCGCCCTCAGCCAACGCCTTGGCAAGTGTCTTGCGCGCCTCTTCCTTGGCATCCGGGGCAACCGCATCTTCGAGGTCAAAGATGATCGCATCCACCGGCAAAGACCGCGCCTTGTCCAGTGCGCGTTCTTTCGAGCCGGGAATATAAAGTACCGAACGATAGGGACGTGCGCGCTGATCCATGAGTCTCTCCGAAATAAAGTTGCGCGGAAAAGGCCATTTTTTAGCGATAAGTTCAAGACAGAAAATGCCGCAGCGCAGAAGAACTGCTCGCGAACGCTGCGTTAACCTCGTTTTCGCTGCTTTCCGGGCAGGCTTTTGGTCATCCGGGCAAAGGCAGGGTGCCCCCATTGAGAAAGGGCAAGACAATGAAACAGAAACTCATCAAAGCGACCATGGGACTGGGCCTTATGGTCTTGGCCGCCGATCAGCTGACCGCACAACAGGGCAACTGCGCACCGCGCGACGTGGTTTTGCAACGTCTGGCCGAGGGCTATGGCGAAACACGTCAGGCGATTGGCCTTGGCGCAAACAACGCGGTGGTCGAAGTGTTTGCCAGCACAGAGGGCAGTTGGACGATCACGGTGACATTGCCCAACGGCGTGACGTGCCTTGTGGCATCGGGGCAGGCGTATGAAACACTGGCCGAGGCTTTGCCTGCCAAGGGTGAAGATGCCTGATACTAGACTAACGCATCCCAGATCAGCTTGGCCCCGGTGAGGGTCAGCATCACATAGGTGACCCCAAAGAACAGGCGCTCCGGAATGATACGGTGCGCCCATACGCCCAAAAACGTGCCCCCGACGGCAAAAGGCGCAAGCCAAAGACCGGCCAAAAGTGTCTCGGCTGTAAAGACCCCCAAGAAACCATAAGGCACGGCCTTGGCCACATTCAGCGCCCAAAAAACCAATACTGTCGTTGATTGATACGTGGTCTTGTCCAACCCTCGGGCCAACAAATAGACCGCTGCTGACGGCCCTCCCGCATGGCTGACAAAACTGGTGAACCCGCTGACCAGGCCCGCAACTCCTCCCAACCAACCGGGTTCAATGTGTCGTGATGGGGTATAGGGCGCCAATCGCCATAAGACGAATGTCAGCGCAACCGCTCCGATCAACAGACGCAACACGTCATCATTGGCGACTGTGAATAGGACCGCGCCCAGCACCACGCCGGGCAATCCGCCAAGGATCAAGAGTCGCGCGTCCGGCCAACTCCATCGCCGCCAAAAACTTGGCAGCGCCGTAACGTCGATCAACATCAAGAGCGGCAGCATGATGCCCAAGGCCGCAGCCGGAGGCATCACCAACGCCAGCAGTGCCGAGCTGGCAAATGCCGCTCCCGACCCGAATCCACCTTTTGAGACGCCGGCAAACAATGTGGCAAGTGCTGCAAGTGCGAAAAGCCAGATCGAATCAATCATGGCGGCAAACACCAATTCTCGAACTCAGCACAAACTGAAAAGGGGACCGTTACTGGCCCTTCAGGATCTTCTTACGCTGATCGTTGTATTCTTTTTCGGTCAGAAGCCCCTTGGCATAGGCGACTTCAAGCGCTTCCAATTGCTCGCCGACAGACACGGCTTGGACGTTGTTGGTGGTGTTGCCGCCATTGCCGCATGCCGAAAGCGTCATGCCCGCCAAAAGCACCACCACCAGAATTTTTGCCGAAGACTTCATCGTGGACCATCCCTGAAAATCGTTGTTCGTCCTGATGTTAATCAGGCCTCGGCGTGGCGACAAGAGGCTTTCAGATGTGGCATTTGCGGCAAATACTGTGCAGTAATCGCCCTCCTGCAACTCTTCGCCG
This sequence comes from Shimia sediminis, assembly GCF_003990645.1. Lineage (GTDB taxonomy): Bacteria > Pseudomonadota > Alphaproteobacteria > Rhodobacterales > Rhodobacteraceae > Shimia > Shimia sediminis. The sequence goes on along the minus strand of NZ_RYZK01000003.1, from coordinate 228,872 downwards.
CGCCTGCAAACACTTGCGTCAGCGGCGATTCCGCCCTAAGCCGACGTCGAAAATTCAACCGGACCGGAGATTAATCCCATGGCCAGACCCAAGATTGCCCTTATCGGCGCAGGCAACATCGGCGGCACCCTTGCCCACCTCGCAGCTATCAAAGAACTGGGCGACGTTGTTCTGTTCGACATCGCTGATGGCCTGCCCCAGGGCAAAGCGCTCGACATCGCAGAATCCGGCCCCGTCGAAAAAATCGATGCCGCCATGTCCGGCTCTTCCGACTACTCGGCTATCGCGGGCGCGGACGTCTGCATCGTGACCGCCGGTGTGGCACGCAAACCCGGCATGAGCCGTGATGACCTGCTGGGCATCAACCTCAAGGTCATGAAATCGGTTGGCGAAGGCATCCGTGACAACGCACCGGACGCATTCGTAATCTGCATCACCAACCCGCTCGACGCGATGGTCTGGGCGCTGCAGAAGTTCTCGGGCCTGCCCACCAACAAGGTCTGCGGCATGGCTGGTGTTCTGGACTCCGCACGCTTCCGCCACTTCCTCGCCGAAGAATTCAACGTGTCCATGCGCGACGTCACCGCATTCGTTCTGGGCGGCCACGGCGACACCATGGTGCCTTCGGTTCGCTATTCGACCGTTGCCGGTATCCCGCTGCCCGACCTGATCGAGATGGGCTGGACCACGCAAGAGAAACTGGACGCCATGGTTCAGCGCACCCGTGATGGTGGCGCCGAGATCGTTGGTCTGCTGAAAACCGGTTCGGCCTTCTACGCGCCTGCCGCCTCGGCGATTGAAATGGCTGAAGCCTACCTGAAAGACCAAAAGCGCGTTCTGCCCTGCGCCGCTTACTGTGACGGCGACCTGGGCGTGAAGGACATGTATGTCGGCGTGCCCACCGTCATCGGCGCCGGCGGCATCGAAAAAATCGTCAACATCAAGCTGAACAAAGACGAGCAAGACGGTTTCAACACCTCCGTCAAAGCCGTTCAGGGCCTGATGGAAGCCTGCAAAGGTATCGACGGTTCGCTCGCATAAATGACACACGGCTTCATCTTTGCCGTGACAGGGCCAGACTATACCGGTCTGGCCCGCCAAGCCGCCGCCACCGTGGCGCAGCACAACCCCGACATTCCGATTGACCTTTATACCGATCAGCCCTGCGATGATCCGGTATTCGCCAAGGTACACCAGCTTTCAACCAGCGGCCCCCGCCCCCGGTTCGAAGCTCTCCTGCGCTCGCGGTTTGACCGGACACTCTATCTCGACGCCGATCTTTTCGTGATTGCCCCCCTGGATGATGTGTTCGACGTGCTCAAGCACTTTGACATCGCGGCCATCCACGACCAGCGCGGCAATATGGGCACGCACACCCTCGCGCTGCACAGCAAACCGATCCCGGCCGCCTTTCCGCAATACAATGGCGGCGTGATTGGACTGCGCAGATCCGATGCGACCCGCGCTTTCCTGACCCAATGGCAATCCGAATTCGAAGCCTCGGAGTCCGGCATTGATCAGCCAATCCTGCGCGAACTGTTGTTCGACAGTGACCTGCGCATTGCCACCCTGCCCGTTCAGTACAATGTCATCGACCCCGACCTGATTCGGTCGTTTGACAGCCGCACACCGGCACCGCGCATCCTGCATTCCTCGCTCTTGCGCGCAGGCTACAAAAAATCCACATCCAGGGCCCAAACACCCCAAGAGCTGTATGGCGCGCCCTTCATGGCATTTATCCAAGCCTGGCAAGAAGCCGACGGGACCCTGCAAAACCGTCCCCACCCGGCGCCGGTGCCATCGTTTGCCGACACGCATCCCAGCCAAAAGGTGCATCCGGAAAACGACTTTGCCATGCGCTACCGCAAAAATACCCGCTTGCGCCGGTGGTGGTCTGGATTGAAAGTACCTTTCATAGACAGTTGATTCATAGATTCTTTCGAATGTTTGCGCTTTTGTGATCACAGCTGCAAATCGTGTGATCACAAATTACGAAAATTTCATCAGAATCACAAAAACCTCTTAGAACACGGGTTTTTTGCCCGTATATCCGTTTCAATCGTAGCAAGATGGGACAGTTCCATGAACATCCATGAATACCAGGCGAAGGCTTTGCTTCGCTCCTACGGTGCCCCCGTTTCCGAAGGACGCCCCGTCCTGAAGGCCGAGGACGCCAAAACCGCAGCCGGTGAACTTGATGGGCCACTTTGGGTCGTCAAGGCACAGATCCACGCAGGTGGACGCGGCAAGGGCTCGTTCAAAGAGGCCGACGCTGGCGAAAAAGGCGGCGTGCGCCTGACGAAATCGGTGGAAGAAGCCGCCGAAGAAGCCAAGAAGATGCTGGGCCGCACCCTTGTGACCCACCAGACCGGCCCCGCGGGCAAACAGGTCAACCGCATCTATATCGAGGCCGGCTCCGGCATCGAACGCGAACTTTACCTCGCCCTGCTGGTCGACCGTCAGACATCACGCGTGTCTTTCGTCTGCTCGACCGAAGGCGGCATGGACATCGAAGAAGTTGCCGCGGCAACGCCTGAAAAGATCCTGTCGTTCAGCGTTGATCCGGCCACCGGCTATCAGGCCTACCACGGCCGCCGCATCGCCTTTTCGCTGGGTCTGACCGGCGCGCAGGTCAAACAGTGCGTCAAACTGATGGGTCAGCTTTACCAGGCCTTCATGGAAAAAGACATGGAGATGCTGGAAATCAACCCTCTGATCGTTGCGGATGACGGCAACCTCAAGGTTCTCGACGCCAAGGTCAGCTTTGACGGCAACGCCATGTACCGCCACGCGGACATCGCCGAGCTGCGCGACGAGACAGAAGAAGACAGCAAAGAGCTGGAAGCGTCCAAGTACGACCTGAACTACATCGCGCTGGACGGCGAGATTGGCTGCATGGTCAACGGCGCGGGTCTGGCGATGGCCACCATGGACATCATCAAACTCTACGGTGCCGAGCCTGCCAACTTCCTCGACGTGGGCGGCGGTGCGACCAAAGAGAAGGTGACCGAAGCGTTCAAGATCATCACCTCGGACCCCAACGTCAAAGGCATCCTCGTGAACATCTTCGGCGGCATCATGCGCTGTGACGTCATCGCCGAAGGCGTTGTCGCCGCGGTGAAAGAAGTCGGCCTGCAGGTTCCGCTGGTTGTCCGTCTCGAAGGCACCAACGTGGAAGCCGGCAAAGACATCATCAACAACTCCGACGTTGATGTGATCGCTGCCGACAACCTCAGCGACGGCGCCGAAAAGATCGTGAAAGCGGTGAAAGGCTGATGAACGCACTCCAAAGACCATATCTTGGATTTGTCTTTGCAATCAGCCTCGGTTTGGCGGCTTTGACGTCAAGCGAGGCGCATGCAGGCAAGAAGAAAGATCGAAAGCTAATGCAAGCCGCAGCGGTGGATATCGTTAACGTTTGCTCAGCTATTGTGGTGTCGAGAGACTCTCTGGATTCCGCCGTCTCTGGCAAAGATTTCGAGATCGCTAAGACCTCTAAAATCGGTCAGGCCTCTTTCAAAAAGGTTTACCGCAAAACCTACGGCAACGGAATGTTCAAAACCATCTCTGAAGTTGCTGTGGGCTCCAAAGGCGAATGCGTTACGAAAGTGACGAACAACTACGAGTCTGAAGCACTTTGGGGTGCGGTAGATTCTGGTCTGCTGAACATAGGTTATCAAAACAAAGACAAACCGATTGTGGCAAGTGGCATGTACATTGGCAGCTACAAGAAAGGCAGCAGAATCCTTGTCGCCATCGGGCGTTCCGGCCAGTCACAGTCAACAACAATCATTACGCGAAAATAGGAGAGGCCTAATGGCAATCCTCGTAGACGAAAACACCAAGGTCATCTGTCAGGGCTTCACCGGCTCGCAGGGCACCTTTCACTCTGAACAAGCCATCGCATATGGCACCAAGATGGTCGGCGGCGTGACGCCGGGCAAAGGCGGTATGGACCACCTCGGCCTGCCGGTCTTTAACTCGGTGCACGAAGCCAAGGCCAAGACCGAAGCCAACGCTTCCGTCATCTATGTCCCCCCGCCCTTCGCGGCAGACTCGATCCTCGAGGCCATCGACGCCGAGATGGAATTGATCGTCTGCATCACCGAAGGCATTCCGGTGCTGGACATGATGAAGGTGCAGCGCGCCCTTGAAGGCTCGGCAAGCCGCCTGATCGGCCCCAACTGCCCCGGTGTCATTACCCCTGACGCCTGCAAAATCGGCATCATGCCCGGCCACATCCACAAACGTGGCTCGGTCGGTGTTGTGTCGCGTTCGGGCACTCTGACCTATGAGGCCGTGAAGCAGACCGCTGACATCGGCCTCGGCCAGTCGACCGCCGTCGGCATCGGTGGTGACCCCATCAAGGGCACCGAGCATATCGACATCCTCGATATGTTCCTTGACGACGACGAAACCCAATCGATCATCATGATCGGTGAGATCGGTGGTTCCGCAGAAGAAGAAGCCGCCGAATTCCTCGCCAACGAGCGCAAGAAAGGCCGCTGGAAACCGACCGCTGGCTTTATCGCAGGCCGCACGGCACCTCCGGGCCGCCGCATGGGCCACGCCGGTGCCATCGTTGCCGGTGGTAAAGGCGGTGCAGAAGACAAGATCGAAGCCATGAAAGAGGCCGGTATCGTTGTCGCCGACAGCCCCGCGGGTCTGGGCGAAGCCGTGCTGAAAGCAATCGGCTAACCAATGACGGACCGTCCGGCATATGCACATAGGGTAGCGCCCGTCCCGACGGGGGGGGTGCAAAGCGCCCGCCCGTCACGCCAGAGGCGTGCCACTAACCTGCGGCGCACCTTTGGTGCGACGTGGGGCGGGACGGGCGCTGCCCGGCGTTGCCGCCGGGCGGTTCTCTCTACCTTTGTGCTGATCGCTACAACGGTTCAATCTTATGCGGTCGCCCAGACTGCGTCAGATGGGCTTGTTTGCGTAACCTCCGAAATTTCAAATGCGGAAAGGCGTGAGTTTTTCGCTACGGTAAGCTGGAGAGCCGATTCTAAGGCAGTGCCTACGGCGCTAGAAAGTGCGTTTTTTCTGGGAAACGTAGATGGTGACTCACCAGAGACTTGGACAGCTACTTACAATTGGGCCAAGGAACTTTCCGCATCGGGAACCAATCCTGATTTTGCCTTTTCTTGGGACAATTCAACCGTCCTATTCGGGCGCAACTCTGCCAACCAAGAATACTGCATACTGGTTTCGGACGTTAGCTTACTCGATGAATTGCGTCGCCAGTTGCCGGACGCGCCCGTCCACCAAATTGGACCAAAGCGCTTTCTACATTACGAAAAAAGCGCACTAAGAATATCGGCTAGCGAACTCCCAGCCGAGAGCCTTGCGGCTCAACCAAACCACAAGAACCCAGCGGTCTTCACCGCAACTTTGGTCAATCGCCAAAACACTGGCACGGAGGCAAACCAATGACCGACCAATCCCCCAACGACCAATTCCACGCCTCTTCCTTCATGCAGGGGCATAATGCGGAATACCTCGAACAGATGTATGCCCGCTTTGCCAATGACCCCAATGCGGTTGACGAAGCGTGGCAATCGTTTTTCCGTCAGCTGGGTGATGCCGAGCTGGACGTCAAAGCCGAGGCCTCTGGCCCGTCCTGGGCACGGGGCGATTGGCCGCCGATGCCCGCTGACGAACTGACCAGCGCGCTTACTGGCGAATGGGCACAGCCCGCCGAGGTCAAAGGGGCCGGTGACAAGATCAAGGCCAAGGCAGCCGAAAAGGGTGTTCAGGTTTCGGACGAAGCGGTCAAACAGGCCGTGCTCGACTCGATCCGCGCGCTGATGATCATCCGCGCCTACCGGATCCGGGGTCACCTTGTGGCCGACCTCGACCCGCTGGGCATGCGCGACGCGACTCCGCATCCCGAGCTTGACCCGAAATCCTATGGCTTTGCCGAATCCGACATGGACCGTCCGATTTTCATCGACAAGGTTCTGGGTCTGGAAATCGCCACGATGCGCCAGATCATCGACATCGTGAAACGCACCTATTGCGGCACCTTTGCCTTGCAATACATGCACATCTCGAACCCCGAAGAGGCCTCTTGGCTGAAAGAGCGGATCGAGGGCTACGGCAAGGAAATCGCCTTTACCCGCGAAGGCCGGAAAGCGATCCTGAACAAGCTGGTCGAGGCCGAGGGTTTCGAGAAATTCCTGCACGTCAAATACATGGGCACCAAGCGCTTTGGCCTTGATGGCGGCGAGAGCCTGATCCCCGCGATGGAGCAGATCATCAAGCGCGGTGGGAACCTCGGCCTGAAAGAGATCGTCATCGGCATGCCCCACCGGGGCCGCCTGTCGGTGCTGGCCAATGTGATGGCCAAACCCTACAAGGCAATCTTCAACGAATTCCAGGGCGGGTCGTTCAAACCCGAGGACGTGGACGGCTCGGGTGACGTGAAATACCACCTCGGCGCCTCGTCCGACCGCGAATTTGACGGCAACACCGTGCACCTGTCGCTGACCGCCAACCCCTCGCACCTCGAGGCGGTGAACCCGGTGGTTCTGGGCAAGGTCCGCGCCAAGCAGGATCAGTTGAACGATACGGAACGGACCAGCGTCATGCCAATCCTTCTGCACGGCGACGCAGCCTTTGCCGGTCAGGGCGTTGTGGCAGAGTGTTTCGCACTGTCGGGCCTGCGTGGTCACAAGACCGGCGGCACCATGCATATCGTGGTGAACAACCAGATCGGGTTCACCACCGCGCCACACTTCTCGCGCTCGTCGCCTTATCCCACCGACAACGCTCTGGTGGTTGAGGCGCCGATCTTCCACGTGAACGGCGACGACCCCGAGGCCGTGGTCCACGCCGCCAAGGTTGCCACCGAGTTCCGCCAGAAGTTCCAGAAAGATGTCGTCCTGGACATGTTCTGCTACCGCCGCTTTGGTCACAACGAGGGCGACGAGCCCATGTTCACCAACCCGGTGATGTACAAGAAGATCAAGGGCCACAAGACCACCCTGTCACTCTATACCGAGCGTCTGGTCAAGGACGGCCTGATCCCCGAAGGCGAAATCGAAGACATGAAAGCCGCCTTCCAGGCCTACCTGAACGAAGAGTTCGAGGCCGGGAAAGACTATAAGCCGAACAAGGCCGACTGGCTGGATGGCCGCTGGTCTGGCAAAGACAAAGAAGATGGCGTCTATCAACGCGGTCAGACCTCGATCAAACCCGAAACTTTCCAGGAAGTGGGTGCCGCGCTCAGCCGCGCGCCCGAGGGCTATCCGATCCACAAAACCGTCGGCCGCCTGCTGGAATCCAAGGCCAAGATGATGGAAACCGGCAAAGGGTTCGACTGGGCCACAGCCGAAGCGCTGGCCTTTGGCTCGCTCCTGACCGAAGGCTACCCTGTGCGGCTTGCCGGTCAGGACGCCACCCGCGGCACCTTCTCGCAGCGCCATTCGGGTATCGTCAACCAGGACACCGAAGAACGCTACTACCCGCTGAACCACATCCGCGCCGGTCAGGCGCAATACGACGTGATCGACTCGGCGCTGTCGGAATACGCGGTGCTGGGCTTTGAGTATGGGTATTCGCTGGCCGAACCCGACACGCTGACCTTATGGGAGGCGCAATTTGGCGATTTTGCCAACGGCGCGCAGATCATGTTCGACCAGTTCATCTCGTCAGGCGAGGCGAAATGGCTGCGAATGTCCGGTCTGGTGGTTCTGCTGCCCCACGGTTTCGAGGGCCAGGGCCCCGAACACTCGTCAGCCCGTCTGGAACGCTTCCTGCAAATGTGCGGCGGTGACAACTGGATCGTGGCCAACTGTACGACGCCCGCGAACTACTTCCACATCCTGCGCCGTCAGATCCACCGCAGCTTCCGCAAGCCGCTGATCCTGATGACGCCGAAATCGCTGTTACGTCACAAGCTCTGCATCTCCGAAGCCGAGGAATTCACCACCGGCTCGTCCTTCCACCGCGTCCTCTGGGATGACGCGCAAAAGGGCAACTCGGACACGCAACTGAAAGCGGATGACAAGATCAAGCGCGTCGTCATGTGCTCGGGCAAGGTCTACTATGACCTTCTTGAAGAACGCGACAACCGCGGTATCGACGATGTCTACCTGATGCGGATCGAACAGTTCTATCCCTTCCCTGCGCACTCGCTCATCAAAGAGCTTGAGCGCTTCAAAGGGGCCGAAATGGTCTGGTGTCAGGAAGAGCCCAAGAACCAGGGCGCATGGTCGTTTATTGAGCCCAACATCGAATGGGCGCTGACCCGTATCAAAGCCAAACACACCCGCCCGGTATACGCAGGCCGCCCCGCGTCGGCCTCGCCTGCAACCGGTCTCTCAAGCCAACACAAAGCACAACAAGAGGCGCTGGTGAACGCCGCCCTCTCGATGGAAGGAAACTAACCCATGACCGAAGTTCGCGTCCCCACCCTAGGCGAGAGCGTCACCGAGGCCACCGTGGCCACCTGGTTCAAGAAACCGGGCGATGCGGTCGCTGTTGATGAAATGCTCTGCGAGCTGGAAACCGACAAGGTGACCGTCGAAGTGCCGTCGCCCGCCGCTGGCGTCATGGGCGAAATCGTTGCCGCCGAAGGTCAAACCGTTGGCGTTGATGCGCTCTTGGCCACCATCGCCGCCGGCGAAGGCGCCGCCCCGACCCCGGCTGCCAAAGCCCCCGCCGCAGCCCCGGCTGACACAGGCAGCAGCGTTGACGTCATGGTCCCGACCTTGGGCGAAAGCGTGACCGAAGCCACCGTGTCAACATGGTTCAAAGCCGTGGGCGACAGCGTCAAACAGGACGAAATGCTCTGCGAATTGGAAACCGACAAGGTCTCGGTCGAGGTTCCTGCCCCCGCCTCTGGCGTTCTGGCCGAAATCATTGCCGCCGAAGGCGCCACCGTGGATGCCACCGCCAAACTGGCCGTGATCTCGTCTTTGGGTGCGCCCAACCAAAGCAATGACGCCAACAATTCCGAAGTTGTGATTTTCGACACAGAAGGCAAAGACGTCGAAAACGCCCCCTCGGCCAACAAGCTGATGGCGGAAAAAGGCATCGACCCGGCAACTGTTCAGGGCACCGGCCGCGACGGTCGCATCATGAAAGAAGACGTGGCAAACGCCTCGGTGCCTGCACCGGCCCCAGCCATCGCAGCCCCGGCCCCTGCCCCGGCAGCCGCCGCCGTGCCGCGCGCGCCGGTACCAGCCGACGACGCCGCCCGCGAAGAGCGCGTGAAAATGACCCGCCTGCGCCAGACCATCGCGCGCCGCCTCAAGGACAGCCAGAACACCGCCGCCATGCTCACCACCTATAACGAGGTGGACATGACCGAAGTGATGGCACTGCGCAACGAATACAAAGGCGAGTTTGAGAAGAAACACGGCGTCCGTCTGGGCTTCATGTCCTTCTTCACCAAGGCCTGCTGCCACGCGCTGAAAGAGGTCCCCGAGGTCAACGCCGAGATCGACGGCACCGACATCGTCTACAAGAACTTCGTGCACATGGGCGTTGCCGCCGGCACCCCCACCGGCCTCGTTGTGCCGGTGATCCGGGATGCGGACTCGATGAGCTTTGCCGCCATCGAAAAAGCCATCGCCGAAAAGGGCAAACGCGCCCGTGACGGCAAACTGTCCATGGCCGAAATGCAGGGCGGCACCTTCACCATCTCCAACGGTGGCGTCTATGGCTCGCTGATGTCCTCGCCCATCCTGAACCCGCCGCAGTCCGGTATCCTCGGCATGCACAAGATTCAGGACCGCCCCATGGCGATCAACGGTCAGGTTGTCATCCGCCCGATGATGTACCTCGCCCTCAGCTACGACCACCGCATCGTCGACGGCAAAGGCGCCGTGACCTTCCTCGTCCGCGTCAAAGAAGCGCTCGAGGATCCGCGTCGGTTGTTGATGGATCTGTGATCCGGGTGTCGGGCTAAAGCCCGGCCTACGGACAACCTGTAGGGTGGGTTTATAACCCACCACACGCAAACAATTCTCGGTAGGGCGGACTTCAGTCCGCCAGACCTTCACGCCAAAGGCAACCAGATGTCATCAATCGCGGTCATGCAAAAACTCAGGATACCCAAGATTGCCTTTTGGATTTTCTTGGCATTCTGTCTTTTGCAGGCCTGGATTCACTATCTAACCGCATATCGAACCTTCCCCTCGACCATTGCAGCTTTCGAGAGTCTGACTTCGTCAGCCGCGCGGCACGTTGGCTTTCTTGACTATGTTTATGCTTCCATGCCGATCGCGTTCTTAGCCTGCATTTTGCTGCTATTCACTCTGGCTGTCAGGAGCTTATGGAGCATCCCAATCGCCATTGGGATTGGGAGTTACGATTTGTGGTTTGCAGCCTATCATCCACTCAATCTTCGCAAAGGGTGGGAGAGTTTCGGGGAACACGGTGATTGGACACTCATTTGGATGGCAACACCGTTCGTGGTCTTGCCAATAGTTTTGTGGGTCCTTGGCGAAATAGTTCCGAGTTCCGGCAAACAGAGCGCAAAATGAAAAAAGCAGATTTGGATTCGGCCAAGGCAAATACACCGACGCAATACCGACACTATACCGACGTGATACCGACGTCGAAAAACAAAGGAAAATGACCCATGTCCCAATATGACGTCATCATCATCGGCGCAGGCCCCGGCGGCTACGTGTCGGCCATCCGCTGCGCCCAGCTGGGCCTCAAGACCGCAGTCGTCGAAGGCCGCGAAACCCTCGGTGGCACTTGCCTGAACGTGGGCTGTATCCCGTCCAAAGCGCTGCTGCACGCCAGCCACATGCTGCACGAGGCCGAGCACAACTTTGCCGCCATGGGCCTCAAGGGCAAAAGCCCTTCGGTCGATTGGAAACAGATGAAAACCTACAAGGAAGAGACCATCGGCCAAAACACCGGCGGTATCGAATTCCTGTTTAAAAAGAACAAGATCGACTGGCTCAAGGGCTACGGTTCGATCGAAGCCGCTGGCAAGGTCAAGGTGGGCGACACCTCTTATGAGACCAAGAACATCGTGATCGCCTCGGGCTCCGCCCCCTCGTCGCTTCCGGGCGTTGAGGTCGACAATGACAAGGGCGTCGTCGTCGACTCCACCGGCGCGCTGGAACTGCCCAAGGTGCCGAAGAAAATGGTCGTCATCGGCGCGGGCGTCATCGGGCTGGAGCTTGGCTCGGTCTACCAGCGTCTTGGCGCCGAAGTGACCGTTGTCGAATACATGGACGCCGTCTGCCCCGGCATGGACGCCGACGTACAGCGCAGTTTCAAGCGCATCCTTGAAAAACAAGGGCTTAGCTTTGTGATGGGCGCTGCGGTGTCCGGTGTCGAAGCCACCAAAACCAAGGCCAAGGTCAAATACGCGACCAAGAAGAAACCCGACGACGAGCAAGTTATCGACGCCGATGTCGTCCTCGTCGCCACGGGCCGCAAACCCTATTCCGAGGGCCTCGGCCTTGACAAGATCGGCGTCGCCATGACTGAACGCGGCCAGATCGCCACCGACACTCAATGGCGCACCAACGTCCCCGGCATCTATGCCATCGGCGACGTGATCGAAGGCCCGATGCTGGCCCACAAGGCCGAAGACGAAGGCATGGCCGTGGCAGAAGTCATCGCAGGCAAACATGGGCACGTGAACTATGGCGTCATCCCCGGCGTGGTCTACACCACGCCCGAGGTCGCCACCGTCGGCCAGACCGAAGCCGCGCTGAAAGCCGAAGGTCGCAAGTTGAAAGTGGGCAAGTTCATGTTCATGGGCAACGCCCGCGCCAAGGCTGTGCATCAGGCCGAGGGCGGTTTCGTCAAGATCATCACCGACAAGGAAACCGACCGCGTGCTGGGCGCCGCGATCATCGGCCCGGCAGCGGGTGACATGATCCACGAGCTATGCGTCGCGATGGAGTTCGGTGCCTCGGCCCAGGACATCGCCCTGACCTGCCACGCTCACCCGACCTATTCAGAAGCGGTGCGCGAAGCGGCGCTGGCCTGCGGCGACGGGCCAATTCACAGCTGAACCAGACCCAGAAAGGGCGGCCAATCGCCGCCCTTTTCTTACTTACTACACAGAATTTTCTAGAAAATTCTGGAACCCGAAAAACCTTCTAGAAGGTTTTTCCTACCACATCGTCTCTTTCGCCCGTGCCAACCAGCCGTCGTCATAGGGTTTACCTCCCTCGGCCCCATCGGTCATCTCGGCCAGAATATCCCCGGCAGACGGCAACCCCGCGCTTTCATCCCCGCTGGTCCAGAGCCGCGCCCGCATCGGCGCGCGGGCGCATTGGGTGTACACTTCGCCAATGCGGATCACGATGACCGAGCGCGGCTGACGTCCCTTGAACTGGAACCGGGCGCGCAGGTTGTCATCCACCGTCATCCGCGCATAGCCATTCACCCGCACAATCGTGTTCGACCCCGGCACCATGAACATCAGCGAGATGCGCCCGTCCTCGACGATGTTGCGGAGCGTGTCCATGCGGTTGTTGCCACGCCAGTCGGGCATGGCCAGCGTCTGTTCGTCCAGTTCTGCGACCACCGGACCATCATCCCCACGCGGGCTGCCATCGGTGCCGCTGGCTCCCACGGTCGACACCACGCAGAACCGCGAAGCCACGATCCATTTGCGATAACCAGGTGTCAGCCGGTCCGCCACCTTGTTCAGCGAGGCAGACCCCGGCGTGCCGTAAATCGACTCGAGCTCGGCAATATCCTCAATCCACTGCATGTCCGACAAACCCCGCTTCGCCCATCAACCTGTTCGAGCCATCCTCGATCACCGCTTCCAGCTCGGCCATAAAACCGTCCTGGCGTGCGCCGGGTTCAATCGGGTCCAGGAACTCTACCACGGCCAGCCCCGGCGTGCGCAGCATCGTGCCCTTGGGCCAGAACATCCCGGCATTGGTCGCCACGGGCACAGCGCGTTGGCCGGTTTCCTTGTAAAGCACGTAAGGACCCACCTTATAGGGGCGATACTCACCAACCGGTACGCGGGTGCCTTGCGGATAAATCACCAGCTGCCCCGGTGGGACACGGCCACTGTCCACATCGGCCAGCATCGATTTGATCGCCGCCCCGCGTTTGCCACGGCGCACTGGAACACAGCCCAGCCGCCATGCGTAGATGCCGATGACCGGGGTGAACAACAGCTCGTACTTCATGATAAAGCGCGGCTGTGGCACGGCCTTGAAGATCATCATGATATCCAGGAACGACTGGTGCTTGGCCGGGACTAGGCAGGCGCCCGAGGGCACCTCTCCGCGCACTTCAGACCGGATGCCAACCATCCAGCGCGCCGTCCAGATTGCCCAGGTCGCATAGGACTTGCAGGCCGCCATCGCGCCCTTGGGTGAAACCAGCGCCCAGGGCAGGAACACGATGCCCATCAACAGCATCATCACCGCGTTCTGGACGACAAAGAGAATGGACAAAACCCATTGAACAGCGAGGCGCATCAATCAAGCTCCGACAAGGTACGGCGCGCGGCGGCACCGGTTGCAAAATAGGCGACCATCGCGGCCAAAAGCGGAATCAACACCGGCCAGGCCCAACCCAGCCCCTGAAAGCCAAGCCCGGTCAGGAACCCTCCGGCCTCTTGTGCGGCTGGCAGCAGCATCACCGCCAACAGCCCGGCCACGGTGCCCACCAATGCCCCCAACAACGCCCGAAGAGTAAAGCGGCGCACAAAGGCATGGGCGATGTAACTGTCCTGCGCCCCCACCAACCGCAAGACCGCAATCACCTGCGCGTTCGCGGCCAGCGCGGCATTGGCCGCCAGCGTAATCATTGTGCCCGTCGTGGCAGCAATCAACAGGATCGACACCCAGCCCAACATGCGCAAACGGCCCGCAGCCTGTTCCAGCGGTTTGCGCCAGCGGGTGTGATCGTCCAGCACCGCGCCGGGCACCTCGGCGGCCAACCGCAGCCGCAGCCCCGCCGCATCATACCCATCCTCGGTTTCCTGAATTTCGATCAATTGCGGAACCGGCAAGGTTTCCAACGGCAAATCGGGTCCGAACCACGGCTCTAACAGGGCACCTTGTTCTTCGCCCGAAAGTGCCCGCGCCTCGGCCACGCCCGGCGTTGTCTCAAGCACCCGCAGCGCAGCGGCCGTCTGTGCTGCCATCTGTTCCACCGGCGCCGAGATACGCAGCGTTGAACTGCGCGCCAGCTCATCGCCCCAGCGCTGTGCCAAACGCCCCGATGCCAGCGACAGCGCCAGCGCGAATACCGCCAGAAACGCCATGGCGCCAGCGGCAAAGCTGGTCAGCCGCGCCGTAAAACCCGAGGGCGGCACCACGCGGTCCGCCTGTGCATCGCCAGCGACAAAGGCCCGGACCTTTTGCAACAGCGCGCTCACAGGTCCGCCCCCGCCAATTGCAACTTGCGGTTCGCAATGCGCAGCACCCGCGCCTGTACTTGACCCTTGGCCGCGCGGATCAGGTTCAGATCGTGCGTGGCAATCATGATGGTCTTGCCCATCTTGTTCAGCTCGATCAGCAATTGCAGCAGGCGTTGCGACATTTCCCAGTCGACATTGCCTGTTGGCTCGTCGGCCAACACCACCTCGGGCGACATGATCACGGCGCGGGCCAGTGCTGCGCGCTGGCGTTCCCCCCCCGAGAGCGTTGGCGGCAGCGCACCGGCGCGTTTGCCCAGGCCGACCCAGCCCATCAATTCCTTGAGATCCGCGACATGTTCGATGCTGTCCTTACCCGACACGGTCAGCGGCAGCATCACGTTGTCGGCAATCGGCAGGTGATCGAGGAACTGACAGTCCTGATGCACCACCCCGATGCGCCGCCGTGCCATCGCGTGGTCATCACGGTCCATGGCCCGCACATCCTGTCCAAACAGACGCACATCGCCCGACGTCGGCGACAGCGCGCCATAACAGAGCTTTAGAAAAGTTGTCTTGCCCGACCCGGACGGCCCCGTCAGGAAATGAAACGACCCCGGTGACAATTTCAGAGAAATCTCACTCAGAAGCTCGCCGCCCCCATAGCTATAGGCCATGTTTTCCAGTTCGATCACAGCGGCTGCCCCGTTTTTGTGCCTGCCCTGTTGTGCCCGAGCATCGTCCCGGTTTCAATCCGTCCCGTTACGGCTTTTGTCTTTCACTGGGCAAAGTTACGCCATATGCTTGGCGCAATAACCGGGAACCCGGGGGACAAGCAGGGGATCATCATGCGGCTGAGCTGCCCGAATTGCGGCGCCCAATACGAAGTACCTGTCGAGGTCATTCCGCAGGATGGCCGCGATGTGCAGTGCTCGAGTTGCGGCCATACTTGGTTTCAAATGCACCCGGATCAGGATGTCGAGATGGCATCCGATGTCGGGGGATCCCTTCCGGACGAAGGCTGGGATCCGAACGAAGATGCCGATGTCGCCGAAGAGCCAGGGCAGGAAGAGCAAAACCGAGAGGTCCAGCCGCCAGAACCCGAGTTTGATGCAGAGCCGGAAGAGGACTTGGCCGACTCTCTGGAAGAAACTGCCCCAGAGGCAGAGGACTACGCCCCCGTATCTGACGCAGAGCTGGAAGAGTATCCCGAGCCAGAAGACGAACCTGACCTTGCAGAGGAACCTGAGCCCGAGGACGACCCCGAGCTTGAGGACGACCCAGTGGCCGACGCGCCATCCGGCGAGCGCCAGCAACGCAAGGCCATCGACCCGGCCATTGCTGATGTTCTGCGGCAAGAAGCCGAATACGAATCTCAGGCCCGCGAGGCTGAAAACCGCGAAACACTCGAGACTCAGACCGAACTGGGCCTGGAAGAGCCTGGACCACAGATCGACAAGCGCGCCAGCGAAGCACGCGAACGGATGCGCCGCATTCGCGGGCTGGCGGAAATCGATGACGGCAACTCTGCGGATGAGCCTGAAACAGCCTCAGAGGCTGCCTTGGAAGAAGCGGCTCATGCCTCGCGGCGTGACCTGCTCCCGGATATTGACGAAATCAACTCGACCCTGCGATCCGCAGATGGCCGGGATGCTTCTGACGGTTCCGTGGTGGCCGTCGCGGCCCGCCAACGCAAGCGCAGCGGGTTCCGGCTCGGCTTTGGCTTTGTCATGCTCTTCGCGGCCCTGGTAATCATGGCCTATGTCTACAACAAGGAAATCATCGCGGCTTATCCCGCGTCTGAACCTTATGTTGTCAGTTTCATGGAAACCATGAACGACGTGCGCGTCTGGCTGGACACACAGGTGACTTCGGCGATGCTGTGGCTTGATAACATTGCAGGATCGGCAGGCGGCAACGTCAAATAAGTCCGATCAGAACCGATCCAGCAACCGCCTGAGATATCCGCGTTCCTGTTCCGTGCGCTCGGCCTCGCCCGCACGGCGGCGGATTTCGTCCAGCAATTCTCGTGCCTGTCGATAGACATCCTCACCCTGCAACAGGTCCTCTTCGGACCCGGCCGGCCCACGAGCACCATTGCTGCGCCCCAAGGGGTCGGACGCGTTGCCGCGGGCTTGTTCGCGACCTTCCTGCCCCTGACCCTGCTGCTGCGCCATGGCCTCGCCCAGATTGCGCATGCCGTCCCGCATGGCTTCCATGGCCTGTGCCTGTTGGTCAATTGCCTCGGCCAGGTCGTCATCGCGCAGCGCCTCTTCGGCCCCGTCCATCGCCTCGCCCGCACGGCCCAGCGCGTCGTTGGCGGCATCACCCTCGGGCGTGCCACGCCCTGGCATCTGTCCCTGCAGGTTCTCCAGCTGTTGCCGCAGTGCTTGCTGACGGTCTGCCAGGCTTTGTTGCTGGCCTTCGCCCGGCGTTTGACCTGACTCGCCGTCCTGCCCGTCACTGCCGCTGCCCTGCCCCGTGCCGTCATGGGCCTGACCCCGGCCTTCGCCACCGCTGAAGCCTTCGTTGTCCTGCGACTGCCCGGCATTGGCGCCCGGATTGAACTGTTCCTGCAACTCGCGGAATGCCTCATCCGACAGACCCTGCTGTTCGCGCAGAGTATCGGCCAGACCTTCCATGGTCTCTTCGCCCGGGCTTTGCTCACCATTGCCCTGACCCTGGGTGACACGCATGTTCTCCATCATGCGCTGAAACTCTTCGAGAGCTTGCATCGCCTCGGCCATGCGGCCCTCTTCCATCAATTCCTGAATGCGATCCATCATGCGCTGCAGATCGTCCGAGTTCAGCTGAATGGTGTTTTCTGCGGTCTGCTGATCTTCGCCGTTCTGGCCGCCATCCTCACGCTGCTGACGCGCCAGCTCGCGCATGTAATCCTGTGTGGCCTCGCGCAATTCCTGCATGAGACGGGCAATCTCTTCGTCACTGGCGCCGTTCTTCATGGCTTCGGCCAGCCGCTCACGCGCCTGCTCCATCCGCGCCATGGCATCACCCAGATCGCCCTCTTCCAGCATCAGCGCCAGGTCCCACATGGCCTCGACAATCTCGTCACGCTGAGGGTCTGCAAAGCTGTCGTTCTTCACCATGTTGTCCAACCGCCGCAGGATCGTACGGAACCGCAGATAGCTGGTTTCATCCGGAAACAGCCCCTCTTCGGGCTGATAAGACACCGCGCGCAACAATTGCACCACACGCGGAGCATTGAGCTTGGACCACAACAGATCGCGACGCAGTTCGATCACCGCCGCGGCCAGCGGATCAAAGAACCGACGCGCTGGCAGCACCGTCTGCAATTCGGGTGCCGTGCCGGTTTGCTCCAGCGCATCCCTAACGCTGAGCGATACACGCACCGGCAAATGTGCCCAGGCATGCTGCGAAAAATCCTCGATCAGCACCTCGTCAAAGGCCGCACGATCCCCTGCAATCGGCAGAGGCAGGGGCACTTCGATTTCTGCCACCTGCTCGGGGTCGACAGCCAAGCCATGCCGGCGATCCAGCGAGTCGAGGTCCAACGTGATCCGCGCCATGCCACCGGTGATCTCATAGTCATCCGCCGCTTCGAACGGCAGGCTCATTTCTCCCCGCCCGGAAACCTCGGCCTCACCGGTAATCGAAACCCAAGGCGGCTCATCCGCAAGCATCTCGACCTGCCAGCTGCGCCCACCCGGTCCATCCACAGACAGCAGTCCGGACGTGGTTACAACAAACTCCTGCTCGGGATCTGCGGCGCTCGGCACGCCGTCCACCCTCCCCGAAACCGACTCGGCCAAGGTCAACGCACCAACTTCGCCATAAAGCCGCACCAACACGCGACTCCCCTGCGGCAAGATCAGGGCGCCCTCGGGTTGATCCGGCAGGTAAAGAGCGGGCTTGCCGGTGTAAAGCGGCGGCTCGATCCACCCTTCCCAGCTGGGTCCCGTCAGCGGCGCGCCTCCACCCGAGGCCACATCTGCCACGGACCCAACCCGCGAAAACGATCCGAACAGCAAAGCCACCGACAACGCCAGCACAGCGACATAGCGCAACCCAAAGGGGTCGAGCCGTGATATCCGCAAATTCGGCTCGGGCGCCTCTGCTCCGGATGCCTGCGCCGCCATGCGCGCCTGGTGCACCCGCCACAAGCTCTCCGCCGCGCTGTCCCCTGCTCCTACCACAGGATGATCCCGCAACGCCTGCAAAGGGCGTCCGGGCAGGGTCGCGTCCAATCGCACAAAGGCCTCTTCCCGGCTCGGCACATGAAAACCACGAACACCCCGCCACAGGAACCAGACCCCGGCGAACCCCATCACCAGGGCACCTGTCCATAACGCCTCAAGGCTGACCTGTTCGTGGACTCCCATCATCAGCGCCGCCAGCGCGACAAAGGCTATCGACCACACCGGCCAGAAATTCCGCGTGACAGATTCGGCCAGCAGGCCCAGTCGCGTCAGCGCCAGAACCCGTTTCAGCCGTCTCAGTACCCTTTCGGGGCTATCTGTGGGTGTCGCCATTCATCCATCCGAACGGCCCGATTGGCAAAATGCCTCAGAGCCACTCTGGAATGGTATCTCGGTTTATCATTTCGTCCAAGGTCGGGCGTCGGCGGATAACCGCAAATTGATCGCCATTCACAAGCACTTCTGGGATCAGGGGGCGCGAGTTGTACTCGCTCGCCATCACCGCACCATAAGCTCCGGCACTGCGAAAGGCGATCAGATCCCCTGCCGCGATCGGCTCCATCATACGTTCCTTGGCAAAGGTATCGCCGCTCTCGCACACCGGACCTACAATGTCATAACGACGTTTTTCGATACCAGCTTCGGCCTCGACAACCGGCACGATGTCATGATGCGCCTCGTACATCGCGGGGCGGATCAGGTCATTCATCGCGCCGTCGACTATCATGAACTCGCGATCTTCGCCTTCTTTCACATAGATCACCTTCGACACCATGATCCCGGCATTGCCTGCAATCAGCCGCCCCGGCTCAATCTCGATCTCGCAGCCAAGATGTCCCAGGGTTTCCTTGACCAACGCGCCATATTCCGTCGGCAGGGGTGGCGCGTCATTCGACCGGGTATAGGGAATGCCCAATCCGCCCCCCAGATCGAGCCGGGTAATCTCATGTCCATCCGCGCGCAGCTCTTCCGTCAACTGCGCCACCTTCTCATAGGCCAGCCTGAAGGGCTCCAGCTGCGTCAGCTGGCTGCCGATATGCACATCAATCCCGATGACCTTCAGCCCCGGCAGACTGGCGGCATGGGCATAAACCTCGCGCGCACGGCTGATCGGGATACCGAACTTGTTCTCACTCTTGCCCGTGGCAATCTTGGCATGGGTCTTGGCATCCACATCCGGATTCACCCGCACGGTGATCGGCGCCACAACGCCCAGCTCCAGTGCAACCTCATTGATCACCGCCATTTCCGGCTCGGATTCCACGTTGAACTGGCGAATCCCGCCGCTCAGTGCTGCGTGGATTTCTTCCCGCGTTTTGCCGACACCGGAAAACACGATCCGTTCACCGGGCACGCCCGCCGCAATCGCACGGGCATATTCGCCGCCCGAAACCACATCCATACCCGCGCCCAATGCGGCCAATGTCTTCAAAATCGCCTGGTTCGACGCCGCTTTCATGGCGTAGCACACCAGATGCTCCATGCCTTCCAGCGCCTCATCAAACAGGCGGAAATGCCGCTCCAGAGTGGCCGTGGAATAACAATAAAACGGCGTGCCGACCGCGGCCGCAATCTCGGCCACCGGCACATCTTCGGCAAAAAGCGCGCCGTCACGATAAAGAAAATGATCCATGCCAGGGCCCTTCCGCCATCAAGTCCGCGCCCCTCATAGCCAGCACACTGATTTCAATCAATGGCTCCCTGTTCCATCTTGGTGGAAATACGTCCACCAGAGGCAATCCCGAGGAGGCGGGCCAACGGCCCGTCGACGAGATATCCTGCGCGCCGCAAGGCGCTCAATTCACGTGATAGGTCGCGACCGCAGATAAAGATAAAGCGGCAAACCACAGCTCACCCCGATCAGAAACGTCGCGGGGATGGCAATCAGCGCCAGCCAGTTCCGCCGGACCGAGACCTCGGCGACAATCCAGACCGTCAAGGCAATCGCCGCGATCACCAGGTCCCAATACAGGCCGGTCACCAGCTCATTGGCCTTCCAGGCCGCCACCATCGCCTCTAGCGTCGCAAGGCTCGCGCCGTTTTCCTGAACAAAGGGCCCGAAATAGGACATCGGGTGCACAGCCCCCCAGATCGCAAGCCCCAGAAAAATCAATCGCAACAAAGACATATCATACTCCTCGGGTCCAACGGCCCCGCAGTCAATCGTTCAGGAAATCTCGATTACCAGCAGGTATAACAGCTGCGCCCGTTCCCCACCGAAACTGAAAACGGTCCGCGATGCACGCTCGCCCGGCCAAAAACCCCGTCCGAGCTCACGCCGACCGTGCCGCTCATAGTTGGGGCTTCAGGCTCGCCATCAACCCCACATCCTGCGACGAACAACGCCACACACAAGACCGCAAGAACACGCATCTCAAATCTCCGCAATAGATACGGTCACCCTAACGCAGCTTTTGGCTGGCGTCATCCTTAACGGCCATATCCACAGTGCGCGCCACCGTTGCACATACCACCAGCTTCATAGCCGGGGCGTACAGCCGTGGGCGTGCCCGTAGTCTGGCACGCAACCAGCGCGGACAATGCCACCATCATCAATGCCAATCTCACAATTCGGCCCTTTCTATCTGTAGCCACCGCAATGGGCACCACCATTGCACATGCCCCCGGCCTCATAGCCTGCACGAACCTGGGTTGTGCCCGTCGTTTGGCACGCGGCCAGAACACCGAGCAGACCCATCACAACAATCAATTTCTTCATGACAAAACCTCAATTGCTCCACCACTTCAGATGGTGTGAAAACGCCCAAAGTCAATTGCCCTACCGCGAACGATACACCGCACCAACGCGCGCCGAGCCGCTGACGGTCACACCGGTGCCGTTCTGTGTCTGGGTCGTCTGGCTGCCATACTCGGGGTAGGGACTGCCACCTGGGTCACAAGCCGCAACAAGGCTCAGTGAAACAAGGGCTGCAACCAGCAGGCCTATCCGTTGATGCGCTCTTGCCATGCTTTCACCTGCGCGCGCACCTGAACCGGTGCCGTGCCCCCGTAAGAGGTCCGGGACGCCACGGAATTGTGAACCCCCAACACGCCGAACACATCGTCTGTGATCTCTGCGTGCACCGACTGCATATCCGCAAGGGTCAGGTCCGGCAAATCACACCCGCGGGATTCCGCCATTGCCACCAGCGTACCCGTCACATGGTGCGCGTCGCGGAACGGCATGTTCAGCGCCCGCACCAGCCAGTCTGCCAGATCGGTCGCGGTCGAGAAGCCACTGCCTGCCGCGGCCTCCAGCGAATCGCGGTTGGCCGACATGTCCTTGACCATGCCTTCCATCGCCGCCAGAGCCAGCATCAGGTTGTCGGCGGCATCAAACACCTGTTCCTTGTCTTCCTGCATGTCCTTGGAATAGGCCAGTGGCAACCCCTTCATCACCATCAACAGCGCGGTGTTCGCCCCAAATATCCGACCAATCTTGGCTCGAATCAGCTCGGCGGCATCCGGGTTCTTTTTCTGCGGCATGATCGACGACCCGGTCGAGAACCGATCCGACAAAGTGACAAAACGGAACTGCGCCGAGGACCAGATCACCAGCTCTTCGGCAAAGCGCGACAGGTGCATCGCGCAGATTGACGCAGCCGCGAGGAACTCCAGCGCAAAGTCACGATCAGACACCGCATCCAGCGAATTCGCCGCCGGGCGGTCAAACCCCAGCGCCTCTGCGGTCATGTGCCGGTCAATCGGAAACGATGTCCCCGCCAGCGCCGCAGCTCCCAGGGGCGATTCATTCATCCGCGCGCGGGCATCCTGAAACCGGCTCATGTCACGACCGAACATCTCGACATAGGCCATCATGTGATGGCCCCATGTCACCGGCTGGGCGGTCTGCAGATGCGTGAAACCCGGCATGACCCAATCCGCACCCGCCTCGGCCTGGGCGAGGAGCGCTCGGATGAGCGCGAGGAGCCCGTCGACCGCCGCGTCCATCTGGTCGCGCACCCAGAGTTTAAAGTCGGTCGCCACCTGGTCGTTCCGGCTGCGTCCGGTGTGCAGACGCCCTGCCGGTTCCCCGATCAGATCCTTCAGCCGCGCCTCGACATTCATGTGAATGTCTTCCAATGCGGTGGAAAATTCAAAACTTCCGCCCTCAATCTCTGACAAGACGGTGAGCAGCCCTTCCCTGATCGCCTGTGTATCGCTATCTGTCAGGATGCCCGTCTGGCCAAGCATCGCCGCATGGGCCCTTGACCCGGCGATATCCTGTGCCGCCATCCGCTGGTCGAACCCGATCGAGGCATTGATTGCCTCCATGATCGCGTCCGGTCCGGCGGCGAAACGGCCGCCCCACATCTGGTTCGAGGTCTTCTTGGTCATGATCTGCCCTTCGGAGGGAATGAAGTAATGTCAAAGTCCGCGCTGGTTTACCTTGGCGTTGCGGCAATCGCAATTGCCGCTATCGCCTTTGTTGCGCTCCGCAACCCCGCCACCACCGGCGCCGCACCCGACATGAGCGCCGTGGCTGCATTGCGCCAAGGGGACATGAAGAAACTCAACTTCCACCCCGAATTGCGCGAAACCTCCAAACTGACCTTTATCACCGCCGATGGCGGCACCGGATCGCTCGCCGATTACAAGGGCAAGGTCGTGCTCCTGAATTTCTGGGCCACATGGTGTGCGCCCTGCCGCAAGGAAATGCCCATGCTCGCCGAGTTGCAACGCGAACTGGGTGGCCCAGACTTCGAAGTCGTGACTCTGGCCACGGGACGCAACCCCGTCCCCGCCTTGAAAAAGTTCTTTGACGAGATCGGCGTCGACAACCTGCCCCTGCACCGCGACCCCAAGCAAGAGATCGCCCGCGAAATGGCTGTTCTCGGCCTGCCTGTCTCGATGCTCATAAACCGCGAGGGCATGGAAATCGCACGCCTGACCGGTGACGCAGACTGGTCCAGCAACTCGGCCAAGGCGATTCTGACCAAGGTGATCGAAGGGTCGAAGTAACGCGCAACAAAGGTTCGCGCCCGACCCCGAGGGTGGGCACCTTTCAACTTTCGCAACCTTGTTTGCAAAAACACACGTCGCGCCTCGATGACACCACAGGATCAATTTGCGCCCGCTCTGAGGGGCGGGGTCGGGCGCGGACCGGATCGCAAGCGATCCGGGGACCCTTCCATTCCCCATTTCCCAAATTGACAGCCGCCCGCCCGTGGGCTACCCCGCCGCCCTCACACATTGCATATGGATCGCATCATGGGACGCAGACGCAAGGGCCGCGATATTTCGGGCTGGCTGGTGGTGGACAAGCCCGCCGGGATCACCTCGACCTCGGTGGTGAACAAGGTCCGCTGGGCGCTCGACGCCAAGAAAGCAGGCCACGCCGGCACCCTCGACCCCGACGCCACCGGCGTTCTCGCCGTGGCATTGGGCGAAGCGACCAAGACCGTGCCCTACATTACCGACGATCTGAAATGCTACACCTTCACCGTGCGTCTGGGTCAGGCCACCAACACCGATGACGCCGAAGGCGAAGTCATCGCAGAAAGCGATGTCCGCCCGCCGGATGACGCGATCAAAGCCGCGCTCGGCGCTTTTGTCGGTGACATCCAACAGGTGCCACCCAAGTTCTCTGCCGTGAAAATCGACGGCCAGCGCGCCTATAAACTCGCCCGCGACGGCGAAGACGTGGAACTCGCCGCGCGGCCACTTTGGGTCGAGGAACTGGTGATGATCGACCGCCCCGACGCTGACCACGTGACGCTGGAAATGACCTGCGGCAAAGGCGGCTACGTGCGCTCCATCGCCCGCGACCTTGGTGAAGCACTCGGGTGCCACGGCCACGTGCGCGAACTGCGCCGCATCTGGTCCGGTCCCTTCCGCGCCGAAGACGGGCTGACGCTGGAACAGATCGACGACATGGCCAAGTCACCCGACCTCGACACATACTTGCGCCCCTTGGAAGAGGCGCTTACCGATCTCCCAGAGGTCAAAGCCACCCCCGAGGGTGTCACCCGCCTGCGCAATGGCAACGCAGGCATGGTCATCGCCCATGATGTCGACTACGGCGACGAAGCCTGGGCCTCATTCGAAGGGCAACCCGTCGCCATCGGTGTGTTCAAAGCGGGCGAGCTGCACCCCAACCGGGTGTTTGTACTCTAAGCACTCAGCCAGGACGGCGGCGGCACCTGGTACTCGTCATAAACGATCGCGGCGTGGCCATCCATGATGACAATATCCATGCCCTCCAACGCATCCCGGCTGATGGGGTTGCCTTCGGCGTCAAAACTGTCAGCACCACTGTCAATTTCTTCAAAGGCCGCGAAGCCGACGCTCAGGCCCGTGCGATCCCCTTCAAAGCACGCCACCTCATCACCGAACACCGTCAACGTAGTCCGGTCAGTGGTCACATCATAGCTCAGCTGTGTTGTCTCCAGCGCGCGCTCCAGATCAGCCTCGGGCCCAAGAGCATAGTGGACATGCAGCGAATCCTCGCCAGCAGTGAAATCCACGAACTCCGCGGGATCCCCCTCGCGCCCGCCGTGCGGGTCGGCCACCATGTTGAACGTGTCATCCCCCTCGCCACCGACCACCGTCGCGTTTAGACCAACCCAGATGTGATCGTCGCCGTCACCACCATCCACCAAAACCGGCTCATCCGTAAACAGCGACAGATACCCCGGATCATGGTTAAAGGCGTCGGGATCATCCCGGAAGGTCCAATAACTGCCCGAGCCAGTCTGAAGTTCGTCACCGCCATTGCCGCCAAACAGCACATGGTGCGCTGCCTGTGCCTCGTCCCACTCATAGAAAGAAAGACCCTCGGGATAATCCTCGGGCGACAGGGTGACAGTATGCTCTTCTTCACCCACCCTGTAGGTATAGCTCAGCGTCTCGCCATCCATCAGCTCCAGATTGGGCAGATCGACAAAGCTCTGCAGCGGCGCGTCTTCCTGCGCCAACCGGAACCCGGAGCCCTCGGGATTGCGATACAGCCGATACACGGGCTCTTCCGTCGCTGAGGTGCGGTCTTCAATAACAAGCTGATCTTCCTCGGGATCGAAATCCTTGATCTGCGACTGTCCATACTCGACGTCCCGGATATCCTCATCCGCCGGATTCTCCAGCCACTGGTCTGTGACGACAAAGGTCTCACTGTCCTCACTGCCATCGGCCTGATCCCCGGCTCCCAGGACAATCGTCTCATCCTCTTCGGGGGTCTCATCCTTTTCCGAGGCCGGATCCTCGTCATCCTGATCGTCGACCAGTGCCATGAGGCCCATGCCAACGGTTAAGGTTCCCAAAATCGCTAAAATGGTCAGCATACGACGACTCACTCAATTCCCGTCCAAGCTGTATGCGCGACCTGAACACACCTCAACCAGCAGCCAGACATCCTTTCGGTCTGACGCTTATCAGCAACATCTCCACTTTCCCCGGCCTCTCCTCCGGAGGCCAAGAAAATTCGAATTTTCTTGGCACAATCCCACGTTGGAATCTTGCACCGTGCGTTTCTGAAACGGTCTGCGTTCAGATCCAAAACACCGACGCAGTACCGTCGCGATAGAGATGGGGGTTTTGACCTTTAATCACAGGGTTTTCAGGCCGGTTCGCGCCAAGTGCCCGCAAACACCCGCTCACCGAGGTCAGACTCTCTTAACCACGCACGCCCGCCAGCTTGCCTGCACTCCACAATCCGGGCACAAGGCCCCTATGATCACGCGCCACCACCAAAAAGACGACGCGGCCTCGACCGCCGACTACTCGGATTGCGAGACCTATCGCTACGCCCTGACCCGCGTCTGGGACGATACGGCCCCCCGCGTGACCTTCATCATGCTGAACCCGTCAAAAGCGACCGAGGTTCAGAACGACCCCACCATCGAGCGCTGCGAACGGCGGGCCCGGGCGTTGGGCTTTGGCGGCTTCTGCGCGGTGAACATCTTTGCCCTGCGCGAAACCGACCCTCACAAGATGCGCGCCCACCCCGCCCCGGAAGGGCCGGACAATGACGCCGCCATCACCCGCGCCTGCCTTTGGGCGGATACCATTGTGGCGGGCTGGGGCGCGCATGGCGACCACAAAGGGCGTGGCAAGGTCATGCGCGACGTGCTGCGCGCCACGGGCCGCGACATTCATTGCCTTGGAGTGACCAAGGCCGGACACCCGCGCCACCCGCTGTACATCGCTTATGCACAACGCCCAGAGCATTGGAATATCAGTGCCTTAGACGATCTTGACGGCAACACATGAATCCGCTTCACGCCCGTTAACCAACAGCCCAGTTTTGGATTTACTGACCCCCGGATTTGCGAGAGAATACCGTGGGGCGATTGTGGGTGAGTGTGTGAACCATGTTGATTTTTGCAGGGCTGTTGGGGCTTGTGGCTGCGGGTGCCGCGGCCATGGTGACCTTTGACTCCGGGGTTGAAGACGTCGATGAAGACATCGATCAGGAAGAGACCCTGGACATTGACGAGGATGGAATCGACAACCTTTTCGGCCTCCCTGACATTCCCGACGACACGCCCCCCGCCCCACAAACCGAGGAAGACCAGATTATCGCCGGTTCGGAACCAGACGAGCTGATGAACGGCGGCGCGGGTGACGACCAGATCAACGGATATCAGGGTGACGACACGATCCATGGACACGACGGTGACGATCATCTTTACGGCCAGGATGGCAACGACAACCTGAGCGGCGATGCGGGCAGCGATCTTTTGCATGGCGAAGACGGTGAAGACAGCCTGAGCGGTGGCGCAGGTGATGACAGCTTGTTTGGCCACATGGGCGACGACCTTCTCGACGGCGGTGAGGGCGACGACAGCCTGACCGGCGGCTTTGGCGACGACACCCTGTCAGGCGGAGAGGGCGACGATGCCCTGCATGGCGGCTACGGCGACGATCAGATGCACGCGGGCGAGGGCGGCGACACCCTGTTTGGCGGCGATGGCAACGATGTTCTTTACGGCGCCGGGGACAGTGCGGCGAGCGGGCCTGACTTTCTCAATGGTGGAGACGGGGACGATACGATCACCGCGGGTGCCGGGGATTGGGTGACCAGCGGCGACGGCATGGACCTTATTTTACTGGACAACTGGCCATCCGAGGGCGAGGCGATCCGGATCGTCGACTTTGATGGACTCGAAGACAGCCTGGTGCTGTTGTACGATGCCTCCAGCGGCGTTGAACCCAGTGTTGAGCTGCGCGAGGACCCTGACACGCCCGACCAGTCCGACCTCTATGTCGAAGGTCTGCTGGTCGCCTCGATCCAGGGCGGCGCGGGGCTGACGGCGGCAGATATCGTGCTGCTGGCGCAGGATGCGGCGCCGCCGCCACCGGTGGTGTAACAGGGCCGGAACAGGGCAATTCGCACCACCCCCTTTTCATTCCCAGAAATATACCCTATACGCGCGCATCCCCTGTGTTTGCAGGGGATTCTCTCCATGGACCCTGCTGGACGACATCCCGGCTTGTGCCCTCAACCCTCAATCATAGGAGACCCCGATGTCGATCACTGTTGAAGAAAAAGCCCGCGTCATGGCGGAATACGCAACCAAAGAAGGCGACACCGGTTCGCCCGAAGTTCAGGTTGCTATCCTGTCGTCGCGCATCGCTACCCTGACCGAGCACTTCAAGACCCATAAAAAAGACAACCACGGCCGCCGTGGTCTGCTGAAAATGGTCGCCCAGCGCCGTAAATTGCTGGACTATCTGAAGAGCAACGACGAGGCACGCTATGCGGACCTCATCAAGCGTCTCGGCCTGCGTCGCTAAGAATTCGATCCCCTCGGATCACGAAAACGCCTGCTCTTTGGAGCGGGCGTTTTTTTGTGAAGTAACCATTTTGTACAGCTTTTTTCGGGGCGACTCTCTAATTTGTACAACATGGAGAGGTCCGGTTTTTCGTGAATTGCACGTTGATTTTCACCGGACCTTAACCTCTGCTCCGACCCATTTCCCCAGAATCACCCCCCTGTATCGCCCCCGGTATCGCCCCTGTTCAGTAACGCGCCGTTAAGGAAGTCGTTAACAGAGTTGCGCCGTCGCAAAGCGCGCCCTCTTAATGGTCGGACAACAGGATGAGGCGCGATATGGGTGATCTGACGACGGATGTGCTGGTGATCGGCGGCGGCACGGCGGGCTTTGGTGCCGCAGTGGCGGCGGCGCGGCAGGGGCTGGCGGTCACGCTGTTGGAGGCGGGCAACAAGGTCGGGGGCGTCATGGCCTTTTGCCCCGGCATGCCCTGGGGGGCGGCCTATCCCTGCGACACCAGCATCGGCGGACTGATGGAGGAACTGGCCGGACGGCTTTTCGCGATGACGCCCGCACGGGCGGAAAAGCGGGCCTGCACGCTGGAAAATTTTGGCGCCGAGATTGTCTATGACCACGACACGGCAATCACCACCATGTTCGACATGCTGGAAGAGGCCGGCGTGCGGGTGTTTCTGAATGCCGTCGCCCACGACCCGGTGATGGCGGACAACGCCATCGCTCAAGTCACCTTTCACGACCGCCACGGCCTGCACCGGATCTCCCCGAAAATGGTCATAGACTGTTCCGGCGATGGCGATCTGTCGGCGCGGGCGGGCGTGCCGTATACGCTGGGCGACGACACCGGCAACATGATGGGCGTGACCCTGTCCTTTATGATGGAGAACGCCGACTGGGGCCGGGTGTTTGCAGCCAACGATCCCTATTTCAGTGACTATGCCGCGCGCGGCATTGCCGAGGGGCGGCTGCATGAGGACCTGGGGCAACTGTACCTGATGAAGGGGTTTCACGAGAATACCGTGTTCTGCAACTCGGTGGTGATCCGCGGTGTTGACGGCACGGACGCCAGCGCCGTCAGCCGCGCCACGCAGGAGGGGCGGCGGCGGGCGTTGCAGATGGCGGCGTTCCTGCGCGACGACATTCCGGGGTTCGAAGCGGCGCATATGACCATGCTGGGGCCAACCGTGGGGGTGCGCGAGACGCGGCGGTTGCAGGCGATGTATCGCGTGACCGGGGCGGATCTGGCGGCGGGGAGACGGTTTGCCGATGGCATCGTCTGTTGCGACAACCCGATCGACGACGTCATGCGGGACAGCGATGCCATGACCCATGACGCCATTGTCGGCGCGGGCAGCTATTACACAATTCCGTTCCGGTCACTGGTGCCGGAAGAGATCGAGAACCTGATGTTCGCGGGGCGGATCATCTGTGCGGATGCCACGGCCTTTGCCTCGGTCCGGGGCATGCCGCAATGCATGGCCATGGGGCAGGCCACGGGCACAGCCGCAGCCATGGCGATCCGGGCGGGGGTCACAGTGCAAGAAGTGGACCACGCGGCGCTGGTGGCGGAATTGCAGGCGCAGGGCGTGCGGGGGTTGGGGGTAGAAAATCTGTGGGGGCAGGAAGCCTAAGTATAAAATGGACTGCTTAAATTAGATTTCTCATTTATTCCTCGATGTACCCGAACACGACCGGTACACCGTGAAGGCAAAAACTAATGCCAGAGTCATACCAGCCACTCTTAGCGGTCCTGCATCCAGCTTAAAACCCATCAAGAATGCTGCAACTGCGCAAAAGCCGATCCAGACGTTTTCTTTTATCGCGCTAGTCAGCCGCATGACGTTTTAAACACTCTCCGTGCACACCTGGCGATAGGCGCCCTACTCGTTCGCCTTGATCACCTCGGCCAGACGTTTGCCAATCGCTGCACTCCCCTTCACCGAGGGGTGGATCATGTCGACACCGTGAAAGCTGCGGTCGCCGTGGGGGACGAGATCGGCGATGGAGACAAAGTAGAGGCCCTTGTCGAGTTTTGACATGGCCTCGATCCGGGCTTCGAATTCATCCCCGGCGGGGCGGCAGCTGTCGATGACCGAGCCAACGCCGGGGCTGCGCAGGTAGCCGACATAGATCACCCGCGCGCCGGATTGCCGGAGATTGCTGACCATGCCCGGCACAACGCCCTTTTTGCCATCGTCCGAGATCATGCGGTTGAGGCGTTTGTCACAGGCGGTGCAACCACAGCCCAGCCACAGGTCATTGCCGCCGCCATTGACCACGATCCAGTCCCAGTCGCCCTTGCGGTACTGGTTGGTGATCTTCATCCCCATCGCGCCGCTGATCGGCAGGTTGTAGATGATGCGGGCGCCGCCAATGGCCTGACTGACCACCGGTTCGCCCAGTTCGTTTGAAATAACCTGCGGGATCGAGCGGCCTGACACGTTGTGCCAGGCCATCATGCTGTCGCCCATGGCGAGGATGCGGGGCCTGGGGTCTTCTGCCACCAGGACGGACGCCACCAGCGAGACCATGGCGACCAGGATCAGAATTCGTTTTTTCATGCCTACACTTTGACGTAACGGGCGTATGGGGGCGCACCCAGAATATAGTGTGACCCTTGCTCTCTCAAAGAGCAACAATCCGCGAAAACTGTGGAATTTTCATGGCCGAGGGGAAAAAAGTCGGCTGCACTTTCCAGTTTCCAAAGCACTTGTTTTCCTATATGGCCGCTCCATCTGAGACGTGGTGCCCTGATCCCGGCACCCGAAACCAGGATGAATAGGGATCGGCGGCATGGGGCCGCCATTGAAACGGAGGACCCGGGAGCGCCTGGGAGTGCCTCCAACTAGGATACGATATATGTTTGACGTAACGACGAAATCTATGCAGTGGGGCGAAGAAACCCTCACGCTGGAAACGGGCAAGGTTGCCCGTCAGGCCGACGGCTGTGTGATCGCCACTCTGGGCGAAACCTCGGTCATGGCCGCAGTGACGTTTGCGAAAGCGCCGAAACCCGGTTTCGACTTTTTCCCGCTGACCGTTCACTACCAAGAGAAATACTATGCCGCCGGTAAAGTGCCCGGTGGCTTCTTCAAGCGTGAGGCCCGCCCCACCGAGAAGGAAACGCTGACCGCGCGTCTGATCGACCGTCCGATCCGCCCGCTGTTTGTCCCCGGCTTCAAAAACGAAGTTCTGGTGATGTGCACCGTGCTGAGCCACGATCTGGTCAATGACCCCGACATGGTTGCGATGATCGCAGCCTCGGCCGCGCTGACCATTTCCGGCGCACCCTTCATGGGCCCGATTGCCGGCGCCCGCGTTGGTTTCGAGGACGGCGAATACGTTCTGAACCCGACTGTCGACGACATGCAGGACCTGCGCAACAACCCCGACCAACGTCTGGACCTTGTTGTGGCTGGTACCAAAGACGCCGTCATGATGGTGGAGTCGGAAGCCTACGAACTGGACGAAGCAGAGATGCTGGGTGCGGTGAAATTTGCCCATGACGCCATTCAGCCGGTAATCGACCTGATCATCGAACTGGCAGAAGACGCTGCGAAAGAGCCTTTCGACTTCCAGGCGCCGGATTACTCGGAGCTCTACGAAGCCGTGAAAGCCGCTGGTGAAGAGCAGATGCGCGCCGCATTCGCCATCAGCGACAAGCAAGAGCGCACCAGCGCTGTTTCGGCAGCCCGTGACGCGATCAAAGCCGCCCTGACCGAGGAACAGCTGGACGACAGCAACCTCAGCTCGGCGATGAAGAAGCTCGAAGCAGGCATCCTGCGCGGTGACGTCGTGAAAACCGGCACCCGTATCGACGGTCGCAAGACCGACGAAGTGCGTGACATCGTGTGTCAGACCGGCCTGTTGCCGCGGACCCACGGGTCGGCCCTGTTCACCCGTGGTGAAACTCAAGGCCTCGTCGTGACCACTCTGGGCACCGGCGACGATGAGCAGATCATCGACGCGCTGCACGGCAACTTCCGTTCGAACTTCCTGTTGCACTACAACTTCCCGCCCTATTCGGTTGGTGAAGCTGGCCGCGTGGGCCCTCCCGGTCGTCGCGAAGTGGGTCACGGTAAGCTGGCATGGCGCGCGCTTCAGGCGGTTCTGCCTGCGGCAACCGACTTCCCCTATACCGTGCGCGTTGTTTCGGAAATCACCGAATCCAACGGCTCGTCGTCGATGGCCTCGGTCTGTGGTGGTTCGCTGTCCATGATGGACGCAGGTGTTCCGCTGAAGAACGCTGTTGCCGGTGTGGCCATGGGCCTGATCCTGGAAGACGACGGTTCTTATGCGATCCTGACCGACATTCTGGGTGACGAAGACCACCTGGGCGACATGGATTTCAAAGTGGCCGGGACCGAAAACGGCATCACAAGCTTGCAGATGGACATCAAGGTTGCAGGCATCACGCCTGAGATCATGGAAAAAGCCCTGGCCCAGGCCAAGGACGGCCGGATGCACATCCTGGGCGAGATGAACAAGGCACTGGACGGTGCTGCGGACTTCTCGATCCACGCACCGCGCATCGAGACCATGCAGGTTCCGACCGACAAGATCCGTGAAGTGATCGGCTCGGGCGGTAAAGTGATCCGCGAGATCGTCGAAGTGTCGGGCGCCAAGGTCGACATCAACGACGATGGCATCATCAAGATTGCGTCGCCGAACGGTGACTCGATCCAGAAAGCCTATGACATGATCCACGCGATCGTGGCTGAGCCGGAAGTCGGCGAAGTCTACAACGGTAAGGTCGTGAAGATCGTCGATTTCGGCGCCTTCGTGAACTTCTTTGGCAAGCGCGACGGCCTGGTGCACGTCAGCCAGATCGAAAACCGTCGCCTGAACCACCCGTCGGACGTTCTGAAAGAAGGTCAGGACGTGAAGGTCAAGCTTTTGGGCTTTGATGACCGTGGCAAGGTGCGCCTGTCGATGAAGATCGTCGATCAGGAAACCGGCGAGGAAATCCCTCAGCAGCCGCGTGAGAAGAAAGAAAAGTCTGACGACTGATCTGACAGGCTCCCATGCTAACAATGAGACAAGCTAAAGCAATTGCCCGGTTCAAACTGGGCATTGCAAAATTTCATTTCATTCATATTCCCAAGAACGCTGGTATGACCTACCGCAACAGTAGGGAAATGCGTCGGAGAGTGCTTTTTTCTGATCCGTTTTTTCATGTCAGCAAAAAGTACACCCAAGAGCTTTTTCGGGTCATGGCGGAAAACGGTCACCACCATGGGTCGCAACATGCGCGACTGCGTGACATCAATCCCAAGGTCAGAAACTCACTCACCTCAGTTTCAATAGTACGTAACCCTTGGTCACGGGCCTATTCCCGCTTCACTTTTAGATACAAATATCTGGAACGCGAGGGGCACGATGTGGACTATTCCAGGGAGGCTTTTGAGGCCTTTCTTGAAGAAAGGCATGAATTTGCTAACCGACCGTTTTATTGGCACCGAGCCATACATGGTTGGTACCCACAGCTGGATTACATCGTAGATGATACAGGAAATCTTGCCTGCGATGTCTTGCGTCAGGAACACCTGAGAGACGAAACCTTGGCATACTTTGGGGACATTGAAATACGTGACCGCAACCGGAGCGGGTTGAAAGCTCCCCCATATCACGAGATTTACACCCAGGAAACCATTCAGATCGTTGCCGATTGGTACAAGGCCGATGTGGACGCATTTGGGTTCGATTTTGATACGCCCGCGCAGAAGAACTGCGTCTATACGCCGGATTCGGCGCGCCACGGTGCACCAGAACGTTGAAACACAGGAAGCCGCCTTGCCTTGGCGGGGCAGTTGATTATATCGGGCTGAACGCTGTTTTGACGAAGCAGTCAGTGAGGTCTGCCGTGGTGTTCAGAGTCACAGTCTGCTAAGAAACTCGAAAATCAACAGAGAGCATTCAAACCAGCCTTGTTGACCGAGGCAGAGAAAAGCGGCCTAACAAATTTGATGGACTCGAAGCCCGGGTTTACCAAAAGTCGGAGAAGATCAGCATTGGTTACGTTAAAAAAGTCGCCGTTCCGGGGTATTAGACGCCTTTGGCATCGCCTGTTGGACACCAAGAAGCTTCCACAGAACGGCATCCTGCTAAACACTGACGCTTCTGTCGTACCCAAAACCGTGCGTTACGGCGTGTTTGGCGGGGTTTATGAACTGGCCGAGGCCCTTCTGGTTCAGGCCTGTATCAAACCCGAGGATCGCGTGCTTGAGATAGGTGCGGGAACAGGGTTTATCGGTTTGCTGTCGGCGCGGATTTGCGGGGCAGAGAACGTGTTCTCGTTTGAAGCCAATCCGGCCATGGAACGCATTATCCGGGGCAACTATGACCTGAACAGTGTGCATCCCAAACTGCACATGATGGCGGTGACGCCGGACGGCAACCCGATCACCTTTCATTCGGCAGACAATCTGGTGTCGTCTTCGATCTTTGACCGCAACCTCGCAGGGGCCGAGGTCACCGTGCAAAGTGCGGCTTTGAATGATCTGCTGCGTGATCTTGAACCCACGGTCATCGTCATCGATGTCGAAGGCGCCGAGATCGGGCTGATGGCGAGCGCCGAGTTTGGAACCGTGGATCGGATCATCATGGAATTGCACCCGCATATCGTCGGGCAGGACGCCGTTGATACGATGCTGAGGGATCTGGAAACAAAGGGGTTCAGGGTCGCCGAGACCGTAGACAAGAACGTCTTGTTGGTGCGAGACTGATCGAGATGAAGCCTTTGAAGCTCCTCCATGTGCATTTCGGCAAAGAAGGCGGTGCCGAGCGGTTCTTTGTGGCGCTGGCGCAGGCGTTTGACCGGCACGGGCTGGAGCAGCAGTTCATCGTGCGACCCGACCGCACCTGGAGCGATGATATCAAGGCGCTTGGCAAGGTGACCGAGGGCAATTTCTCGCATTTCATTGCGGCGACTGGCGTCATGCAGTGGAAGATGCGGCGCATCTGCAAGACATGGCAGCCGGATGCGATCCTGGCGTGGATGCCGAGGGCCAGCCGGCTGTTGCCCAAGGCCAGCACCACCCCGGCGGTGCGCGTGACACGGCTGGGGGATTTCCCGCTAAGCCTGCGGTACTTCAACAATACTGACGTGGTGGTGGGCAACCTGCCGGATATCGTCACCCATGTGCATGGCTTGGGATGGACCGGTGCCTCGGAAACGATTTCAAACTTCCCGCGGCCTATAGACGCCAAACCGGTGAACCGCGCCGACTTTGACACGCCCGAGGATGCCTTTCTTGTGGTGGCGGGCGGGCGGTTCGTGAACCGCAAGGGCATGGACGTGGCCCTGCGCGCCGTGGCCAAGACGCCCGGCGCATGGCTGTGGCTGATGGGCGAAGGCCCCGAGGAAGAGATGCTGCGCGGCCTGGCTGCGGAATTGCAGGTCGAGGACCGTGTGCGGTTCCTGGGCTGGGTGCCCGAGGCGATCCAT
Source organism: Shimia sediminis (assembly GCF_003990645.1). GTDB lineage: Bacteria > Pseudomonadota > Alphaproteobacteria > Rhodobacterales > Rhodobacteraceae > Shimia > Shimia sediminis. Next base: position 193,201 of record NZ_RYZK01000003.1, on the reverse strand, counting down.
TGCATTGCGGCGGGCGATGCCTTTGTCATGCCGTCACGCCACGAACCGCTGGGCAACATGCTGCTGGAAGCCTGGCGCGCGGGCGTGCCCTCGGTGTCGACCCGCTCGGAAGGTCCGAACTGGTATATGCGCCCGGACGTAGATGGCGCATTGGTCGAGATCGACGATGTGGACGCCGTGGCTGGAGCGTTGGCACATATCCGGGCCAACCCCGAAGACGCCGCAATTTGGGCGCAGAACGCCAGCGACAGATTGGAAGAGATGTTCTCGGAAAAAGCCGTGGTCGAGGCCTATGTCAAAGTGTTTCAACAGGATTCGGCGGCGCTCAGATGACACTCAAAGGCTATGTCATCAACCTGATTTCCTCGCCCGACCGGATGACGCATGCCTCCGCCGAACTGGCCGCCCATGATATCGAGGCGGTGCGGGTGGACGGGTTTGACGGGCGCCAGATCGATCTGGACAGCTTTGCACCCTATGATGACCGCAAGGCGCGCAATTTCATGGGGCGGTCGATGTCCGGCGGCGAGATCGGCTGTTATGTCGGCCACCAGCGCGCGCTGACGGCGTTTCGTGACAGTGGCGACGACATGGCGATTGTCTTTGAAGACGACATCACCTTTGCGCGCGAGGCGGCTGAGGTTCTGGGCCCGTTGCTCGACTGGCTGCGGACCCGCGATGACTGGCACTGCGTCAATATCGGGGCACAACGTCTGAAGATCACCACACCGGTCGAAACTGTGGCCGGAGTCGACGTGGTGCGGGCCCATTATTTCCCCATGCTGGCCCACGCGTTGATCTGGAATCAGGCAGGCGCACAGTCGTTTCTGGACGCCGCTGAGCCGATCTATTGCCCGGCGGACAACATGATGCGGCAGGTGCACACGCGCACCGACATGGGATTGGCGACGCGCACGCCGCTGGTCAATGCGGGCAGTTTTGACAGCGATATCTCGGCGCGTTCAGGCGGCAATCGCGGCATCTATAAGCGGTCGAAATTCTACGGTTTCCGCAAACAACGCCGCCTGCTGCAGGAAAAGGCCATGGCCTTTTCCCACAAGATGCGCGGCAGGTCTTAACCCGGCAGTTTGGTCATGCGCAGGTAGGGGAAGTGGGTGGTGAAATCGCCATACTTCGCCCGCGCGTCCTCGTCGCTGACCGCCACCGGGATCACCACGTCGCCGCCCGGTGTCCAGTTGGCGGGCGTTGCAACGTTTTCCTTGGCCGCCGTCTGCAGGCCGTCCAGCGCGCGCAGCACTTCGGCAAAGTTGCGCCCGACGTTCATCGGATAGGTCATCGACAGTTTCAGCTGCTTGTCCGGCCCGATGATAAAGACCGAGCGCACCGTGGCGCTGTCGGCAGGTGTGCGGCCGTCGGGCATGTAGGCCTCGGCAGGCAGCATGTCAAAGGCCTTGGACACCGCGAGACCTTCGTCGGCGATGATCGGAAAGCCCGCAGAAGTGCCCGCGTAGCTTTCGATGTCGGATTTCCAGCCCTTGTGCTCTTCGACGCCGTCCACGGAGACGCCGATCACCTTGCAGCCGCGCGCGGCCCATTCATCGGCCAGCTGAGCCACGGCCCCGAACTCGGTGGTGCAGACGGGGGTAAAATCCTTGGGGTGCGAGAACAGGATGGCCCAGTTGTCGCCAATCCAGTCGTGAAAGGTGATCGCGCCCTGATCGGTCATGGCGGTGAAATTCGGAACGGTGTCGTTGATGCGCAGGCCCATGGGGTCCTCCTGGAGAATCTGATGAAACGTGATGGGGAAATAGAAGCCGGTTCGACTGGGAATGTATAGGGTGATTGTATCACGAGGGTGTGCGACCCTCCGTTGGATTGACAATTCCAATAATTTGATCAAATTCTCACGACGCTGCGACAGAGGCCCTTGCGGGGGCGCCTGCACACTGACAGAGTGCCCGCAAAATGGCCTAAGATTCCCTGGAGGAAACCCATGATTGAGAAACGCCAATTCTATATTAACGGTGCCTGGGTTGACCCGGCACAGCCCCGCGACATGGATGTGATTGATCCTGCCACCGAAGAGGTCTGCGCGGTAATCTCCATCGGCGATCAGGCCGACACAGACGCCGCCGTCGCTGCCGCCAAGGCCGCGTTCCCCGCCTGGGCCGCGACCCCGCTGGAAGAGCGCATTGCGCTGATCCGCAAGCTGGGCGAAGTCTATACCGCGCGCCGTGACGACATGGCCGAAGCCATGCGTGCCGAAATGGGCGCGCCGATCGATCTGGCCCGCGGTGGCCAGTGGGGCTCGGGCACCTGGCACATCGACGGCTTTCTGGATGCTCTGGAAGGGTTCGAATTTGAAAGACCCTATAAGGACGTGGATCGCATTCGCCTGGAACCCATCGGCGTCTGCGGCATGATCACGCCGTGGAACTGGCCGATGAACCAGGTGTTCCTCAAGGCGATCCCGGCGATGGCCGTGGGCTGCACCATGGTGCTGAAACCTTCGGAAATCGCGCCGCTGTCGTCGGTGCTGTTTGCCGAGATGGTGGACGAGGCCGGGTTCCCCGCGGGCGTGTTCAACATGGTCAACGGCGATGGCGTCGGCGTGGGCTCGCAGCTCTCGGCGCACCCGGATGTCGACATGATCTCCTTCACCGGCTCGACCCGCGCCGGCACCGCGATCTCGAAAGCCGCGGCCGACACGCTGAAACGTGTCAGCCTCGAGCTGGGCGGCAAGGGCGCCAACGTGGTCTTTGCCGATGCGGATGAAAAGGCCGTGAAGCGCGGTGTCATCCACTGCATGAACAACACCGGACAGTCGTGCAACGCACCAACCCGCATGCTGGTCGAGCGGTCGCGCTATGACGAAGCCGTGGAACAGGCCAAGGCGGCGGCAGAAGCCACCCAGGTCGGCCCGACCACGGAAAGCGGCCGCCACATCGGCCCGGTGGTGAGCGAGCTGCAGTACAACAAGATCCAAGGGCTGATCGAGATCGGCATCAAAGAGGGCGCAACCCTTCTGGCTGGTGGTCTGGGCCGTCCTGAAGGGGTCAACAAGGGCTACTATGTACGCCCCACCGTCTTTGCCGACGTGACCCCCGACATGACCATCTATCGCGAAGAGATCTTTGGCCCGGTTCTGGCCATGACCCCCTTTGACACCGAAGACCAGGCCATCGAGATGGCCAATGACACGGTTTACGGCCTGACCAACTACATCCAGACCGAAGATCCGGAAAAACGCCTGCGCATGGCCCGCGCGGTCCGCTCTGGCATGGTCGAGACCAATGGCATCGGCCGCCAGCTTGGCTCGCCCTTTGGCGGCTACGGCCAGTCGGGCAATGGCCGCGAGGGCGGTGTCTGGGGCATCGAAGAGTTCTGCGAGATCAAAGCGATCTCGGGCTGCCCCTGGGAGTAACCCTGCCCATCCCCAAAACCATCAAGGCGCCGGGCATCCCCCGGCGCTTTTCTTTGCCATGCTTCATTTCGCCAAAAATACTCCGGGGTGAATGGGCCGCAGGCCCAGAGGGGCAGCGCCCCTCCCCCCCGTCAGAACGGCGCCTTGGCCCGGAAACTCATGCCGCGTCCCCCATCCGGGTGGCGCAGGCGCAGCTCTTCCGAATGCAGCATGAGGCGGTCAAAATCCTCGCGCGCCGCACCGGTCGCATAGAGCGGGTCGCCCAGAATGGCATGGCCCAGCGCCAGCATATGCACCCGCAGCTGGTGGCTGCGCCCGGTCTTCGGCATCAGCCGCACGCGGGTCTCTGCATCGCTTTGCTTCAGAACCCGCCAATCGGTCTCAGCCGCCTTGCCGTTTTCATGATCCACCATCTGTTTCGGACGGTTCGGCCAATCCACGATCAGCGGCAGGTCGACGGTGCCGGTTTTCGGCTCGAGCCGCCCTTCGATGCGCGCCACATAGGTCTTTTTGGTCTGGCGTTTCTCGAACTGCAGCCCCAGATGTCGTTGCGCATGTGGCGTCAGGCCAAAGACCATCACGCCCGACGTGTCCCGATCCAGACGGTGCACCAAGAGCGCCATGGGAAAGGCCGCCTGCACACGCGCCAGCAGGCAATCGGCGAGATGTGCGCCCTTGCCCGGCACCGACAACAGCCCATGCGGTTTGTTGACCACGACAATCTCGTGATCTTCGTGCAGCACATCCAGCGGATCCTGCGGCGGGGTATAATCAGACGATACGGCCATGCGCCCGCTTTAGAGCCTGCGCCGGGCAGGGGCAACCCGACGTCAGGCTTGCGAGCGCGCGCGATATGGGCAGGCTTGGGCAAAACCCAGACCTGACAAAATTCGGAGGACACCCCATGCACCCGACCATTCAGCGAATGACCGAGATCATCGCCTCGGGGGACGACACCAAGATCATCGAGGTTCTGGCCGAGGACGTGAAGTTCCTGCCGCCGACCTATTGGAAAACCTGGACCGGGCGCGAACCCTGCGCCGCGATCCTGGGCCATGTGGGGCAGATTTTTCAGGACTTTGAATATCGCCGCATCATGGGCGAGGGCAATGACTGGGCGCTGGAGTTTCAGTGCAAGGTCAAAGAGTTCGACGCGGTTGGCGTCGATCTGATCACGCTCAACGATGACGGGTTGATCCAGACATTCGAAGTGGTGATGCGCCCCTATAAAACTGTCGGCGTGTTGCGGGATGAGATCATGGGGCGGGTGACCAAGGACCCGCGGTTCCTCGCGTTCCAGAATGCGCTGAGCTGACCCTGGAATCCGCTTGTGGCCCCCACCCGCCAACCCTAATCTGCGCGCGAAATTGGTTTGTATTCTTGAGGTTCACAGGATGACGTTTCCCCTGCTTTCCCGCCGCACCGCGCTGCTGTGCGCCACACTGATCCCCGCGCAACTCTGGGCGGATGTCACGCCGGAAGATGTCTGGCAGAACATGCAGGATATGGTGGCGCCGATGGGTGTGACGCTGACGGCCAGGGCCACCCGGTCGGGCAAGGCGCTGATGCTCGAGGATGTGGTCTATGCGCTGGCGCTGCCGTTTGACGCGGGATCAGTGGCACTGTCGGTGGGGTCGCTTGAACTGCAGGCGCGCGGCGATGGGTCGGTCGACATGATCTACCCACCCGCCGCAAGCTACACTCTGACGTTCACCAGCCCCGAAGGTATCAGCCAGTCCGGTGGCATGGGGGTGGTGTATGAGGGGATCGAGGTCATCGCCAGCGGATCGCCCGCCGACGTGACCTATACCTATAACGTCCCCCGCATGGATATGACGCTGGCCGATATCGTGGTGCCGAACCTGATCGACAGATTGTCGGGTCAGGGCTTTGTCGAAGACTACAAGGGCAGCTTCCGCACCACCGTGGGCGAGATGGTCGAGACATCGGGCAGCTATACAAGCGGTGCGCAGGCGTTCACATTTGCCCAAACCGTGACCGAGGACGGGGTGCAGGTCGACACCCAGGGCAAACAGGGCGCAGAGGCAATGCAGGGCGACATGCGGTTCGCGATGCCGCGCGATGGCATGAGCATTCTGGACCTCGCCGCCGCCCTGCGCGCGGGCCTGATGCTCGAGATTGAGGGAGACGCCACGGGCTATTTCTCGGACCAATCGTCAAGTGTCGAGGGTCAGGAGGTCATGGCGCAGTCGGTGGTGACCGAGCATTACGAGGTGCGGATGGTGCTGGATCAGAGCGGTTTCGGCATCTCGGGTCCGATGCGCAATGCACGGATGGACATGCAGTTGTCCCAGCCGGTGCCCTTGATGCTGGGCATGGATATTGCTGCCTTTGACACCGATATGCAGATTCCGCTGCTGAAGGACGACCAGTTTGCGCCCTACCGCATCCATCTGGAGATGACCGGTCTGAGCCTTGACGAGTCGCTCTGGGCCATGTTCGACCCCGGTGCGGTGTTGCCGCGCACGCCTGCAGACCTGGTGATGAAGGCCAGTGGCCATGCCCGGAACATGGTCGAGTGGCTGGACATTCTGAACGTGGAAACCGCCATGGACACCCTGCCCGGACTGGCGGTCGAACCGCAGGATCTGACGCTGGACAGCTTTGTGCTGCGTGCGGCGGGGGCCGAGGTTTCGGGCACAGGGGCGGTGTCCTTTGACAACAGCGCCGCACCACCGTTGCCAATCGGCACCGCGCGCTTTGACATCAAGGGCGCAAACACGCTGATCGACACGCTGGTGTCGATGGGGCTGCTCAGCGACAAGGATGCGAGTGGCGCGCGCATGGGATTGGCGATGATGACCAAACCCGCCGAGGATGGCAGTGCGGATAGGCTGCGTTCAGAGGTTGAGATGACCGCCGAGGGCCATGTCTATGTCAACGGCAACCGCATGAAATAACATGCTGGCACCCGATCAGATTGCCCGACTGCCGCTGGCACCGCTTTTGGCGGCAGAGGGGTTGTGGGTGCGCTGGCGGGCGTTGCAACTGCCCGAACCTCCCGGCCCGAGAGCGGGCGGAGATGGCGCGGGGCTGCGGGTGCTGATCCTGGGCGATTCTTCGGCAGCCGGGGTTGGCGCCGAAACGCAGGCCGCAGCCCTGAGCGGGCAATTGGCGCGGGCCCTGGGCGGGTCGGTGACCTGGCATCTTGAGGCGAAAACCGGGGCGACAACGCGGGAGTCCCTGGCCAAGGTCGACGGGTTGCCCGAGGGGCCGTTTGACCTCGCCCTATTGGTGCATGGGGTGAATGACACCACGCGATTTCGCAGCGCAAGGCGGTTTCATGCGGAGCAATCCCGGTTGATCGCAGAGCTGCGTGCGGCGCGTGGGGTCAGGGCTTTTGTGCTCTCAGGACTGCCGCCGATGCAGCATTTTCCGCTGTTGCCACAGCCGTTACGCTGGGTGCTGGGCTGTCACGCTGCGCGGCTGGATCGGGTGCTGAAGGGGCTGGCTGCGGCGCGCGAGGACTGTGTGCACCTGCCGCTGGACCTGCCGTATGAGCCCAGGTACGTGGCGCGCGATGGCTTTCATCCGTCAGAAGACGCCTATGCGGTGTGGGCTAACATGCTGTCGCAGGTGATCCGCGCTCAGGCGCGGCGCATCTGACGGATCATCGGGATCGAATAGACCACCAGCGCGATCCAGATCAGCGGAAAGGCGATCATGCGCCCACGGTCGATCTCTTCGCCAAACAGGAAGACGGCGATGAGGAAGATCATGGTGGGGGCAATGTATTGCAGGATGCCCATGGTCGAGAGTCGGACCAATTTGGCCCCATTGGCGTAGATCATCAGCGGCACCGCCGTCACCGCCCCGGCAGCCATCAGGAGGGCGGTGTTGGGCAGGGTGGTCAGGAAGTGCCCCTGCCCCGAGGCCTGTATCCACGCAACGTAACCAAGGGCGGGAAGCAGAAGGATCAACACTTCCAACAGGAACCCCTGATTGGGGCCGATGGGCAGCGACCGCTTGAACATCGCGTAAAACCCCCAGGAAAACATCATGCCAAGCGCGGCCAGGGGCAGGCGTCCGGCCTCGAAAATCAAGACGGCGACACCGGCACCGGCCAGCCCGATCGCAACAAACTGTGCCCGTGTCAGGCGTTCCCCAAGGAAGATGGCGCCAAGAGCAATCGAGAACAGCGGGTTCATGTAATAGCCGAGCGCCGCGTCCAGCGCGTTGCCGCTGGTGATGGCCCAGACGTAGATGCCCCAGTTCACCGAGACCAGCGCCGCAGTTAGGCAGGCCATGGCCAGCATGCGGGGATTGCCAAGGGCGGCGCGCAGGTCGCTCGTGCGGCGCAGGGCGATCAGCACCAGACCGGCAAGCGGCACCGACCAGATGACCCGATGCGCAACAATCTCGGCCGGTGGAACATGCGACAGCAGTTTCATGTAGAGCGGCAGAAAGCCCCAGAGCACATAGGCCGACACCGCAAGGGCAAAGCCCTGCGGCGTATCCCGGTTTTCGGGTTGGGTTTGGGGGTTGGCCATCTGCCACTCCTGCCAGAGATCACCGGATGTTTATGGCAGGTTCGGGGGCAGAAGAAACATTGAAAAACGTGAAACGACAGATCAGCGGATGTGATGGACGCCGGGGTAGGTCGGACAGGCTGTCCGACCTACGCGGGGCGGCGGCACCCAGTCCGGGGGCAGGCCGCCTTTCTGTTGCCTGATGCGATGGATCGAGGAATAGGGCCATGCCTCGGGCCGCGCGACGAGGCCCTGATTGACGGGGCTGAGGTGGAGGATGTCCAGATGTTGCCGCAGGTCGTGGGCGTCGCGGATGCGATGTTCCCAAAAGCGGTTCTGCCAGACGCCTTTTTCGCCGGGTCGGCGGGCTGCGGCGCGAAAGCTGGCACAGTCGGGCAAAGCGCGCGAGAACCGCCCCTTGATCGACTTCCACCGGGCGGAAAAATCCGCGTCCCCCGGTGGCAGGGTCCAGATGCAATGCATATGGTCCGGTAGTACGACCCAGGCGTCCGGTCGAAACGGCAGGTTGATGCGCGCGCCCATCACGGCGCGACGCAAGAGCGCGATCTCTCGCACCAGAAGATCGCTGGAGCGATCCCGCAGGCACACGGTAAAAAACCATGTGCCGCCCGGAGTTCTATCTCGGATGTACCTTGGCATGCCTCAGAGTGGGCGCACCAAGGTTAACGTACGGTGAATCGTAGGTCGGACAGTCTGTCCGACCTACCCGTGCCTCAGACTTTCACGCGTTCCGACTTGGGGTCATACATCGGCTTGAGGCTGACCTCGGCGCGCACCTTGGTGCCCATGACGTCGATCTCATAGGTCGAGCCCAGCACATCCGCCGCACTTTCCCCGGCGCAGGGCACGTAGCCCATGCCGATGGCAGCCCCCAGCGTGTGGCCATAGTTGCCCGAGGACAGGTACCCAACATACTCGCCATCGCGAATGATCGGTTCGTTGTGGAACAACAGCGGTTCGGAATCAGTCAGCTTGAACTGCAGCATCCGGTTCTGAGGTCCGCTTTCCTTGCGCGCCAGCACCGCCGCCTTGCCGATAAAGTCCTCTTTCGAGGTCTTCACCGCAAAGCCGAGGCCCGCGTCAATCACGTTGTCTTCGCAGGTGATGTCATGGCCGAAGTGGCGGAAGCCCTTTTCGATCCGGCACGAGTCCATCATGTGCATGCCACAGAGTTTCAGGCCCATGTCCTGACCGGCCTCGTGCAGCACTTCGAACGCATGGCCAGCCATGTCGGAGGAAACGTAGATCTCCCAGCCCAGCTCGCCCACATAGGTCACGCGGTGGGCGCGGGCGAGCCCCATGCCCAGCTCGATCTCTTGCGCGGTGCCAAAGGGGTTGGTGGCGTTGGAGAAGTCCGCCGGAGACACAGATTCGAGCAGTTTGCGCGAATTTGGCCCCATCACGGCCAGAACACCTTCGCCCGGGGTGACATCGGTGATGACCACGCGGAAGTCGCCCTTGTGACGTTCCATCCAGGTTTGATCCGCCAGACGTGTCGCCGCCGGGGTCACGACCAGATACGAGGTCTCGGTCAGACGGGTGACGGTCACGTCCGCCTCGATCCCGCCGCGATTGTTGAGGAACTGGGTATAGACGATCTTGCCATTCGGCACCGAATAGTCGCCACCCCCGATGTAGTTCAGATAGGCCTCGGCGTCCGGCCCCTCGACACGGATTTTGCCAAAGGACGACATGTCGTACATGCCGACATTTTCGCGCACGGCCCGGTGTTCTGCGGCGGCATTCTCAAACCAGTTCTGGCGTTTCCAGGTGTAGTGGTATTCACGTTCCTGACCCGGATTGGCAAACCAGTTGGCCCGCTCCCATCCGGCGATCTCACCCATCACGGCACCCTGCTCCAGCAGCTGGTGGTGGAACGGTGTGCGGCGCACGCCACGCGCGGTGGCCTTTTGGCGATAGGGGTAGTGATCGGCATACAAGAGGCCCAGCGTTTCCTTGGAGCGCTCGAACAGGTATTGCTTGTTGCCCTGGAACGGCTGCATCCGGCTGATGTCCACGTCCCCGAGGTCAAAGGGCTTTTCGCCGCTGTCCATCCACTCAGCCAGCGCCATGCCTGCGCCACCTGCGGACTGGATACCAATCGAGTTGAAGCCCGCGGCGACCCAGACGTTGTCCATCTCGGGCGCGAGGCCGAGGTGATAGGCGTCATCCGGCGTGAACGACTCAGGCCCGTTAAAGAAGGTGTGAATCCCCGCCTCGGCCAGCATCGGCATGCGGTTCACAGCCCATTCAAGGATCGGTTCAAAGTGATCGAAATCCTCGGGCAGCTGGTCGAATTCGAAATCGTCCGGAATACCCTCCATCGCCCAGGGCTTGGACTCGGGTTCGAACGCGCCGAGCATCATTTTTCCTGCGTCTTCCTTGTAATAGGCGCATTCATCCGGCACCCGCAGCACCGGCAGTGGCTTCAAGCCTTCGATCGGTTCGGAGACGATGTAGAAGTGTTCGCAAGCGTGCAGCGGCACGTTCACGCCGGCCATGCGGCCCACCTCGTGGCCCCACATGCCCGCACAGTTCACCACCATGTCGCATTCGATATGACCCGAGGCCGAGCCATCATCGGCAACCCAGTCGACACCAGTGACCTTGCGGCCCTGTTTCACGATCTCGGTGACCTTGATGCGTTCCTTGACGATGCCACCGCGTTGGCGCGCGCCCTTGGCCAGCGCCAGTGCGATGTTGGCCGGATCACCCTGCCCGTCAAGCGGCAGGTACACTGCGCCCACAACGCCTTCGAGGTTCAGGTGGGGGTACATTTCCTGCACGCGTTCGTTGGAAATCTCTTCGACCTCGACGCCAAAGGCGCGCGCCATGGCGGCCTGACGATAGATCTCTTCCTTGCGCTCTTCGGTCAGGGCCACGGTGATCGAGCCGACCCGCTTGAACCCGGTCGCGACGCCGGTTTCCGCTTCGAGGTTGCCGTAAAGCTCCTGGCTGTATTTTGCCAGTTTGGTCATGTTGGCGGTCGCCCGAAGCTGCGCGATCAGGCCCGCCGCGTGCCACGTGGTGCCCGAGGTCAGCTGTTTGCGTTCCAGAAGGACAACGTCCTCCCAGCCGAGTTTGGTCAGGTGATAGGCCACCGAACAGCCCACGACACCACCGCCGATAATGACCACACGGGCCTTGTTGGGAAGATCAGCCATCATGCTCTCCTAGGATCTTGAGTCGCGGTGACACTGCCACAGTCACCCGACAAAAAATGTGCCATTTCCGACAAATTCCCCCGGCTGTTCCACCGCACAAAAGGGATCGTCGTGACACTTGATAGCCCCTCTGCCCGGACCTACCCGCGGCCCGAAGTGTCCCAAAGCTCGGGCACCATAAAGGGCGTCACGGCTCTTGTGGCACCGCCCAACGCCTGCACGGCACCCGGGTGCAGCTCTCGCACCATCCAGGCCTCTGGCGTGGTCAAAAGCTGTGGAAAGGGCGTCTGCTTGTCGGTCGGCGTGAACCCATACCTGGGATAGAACCCCGGCACACCCAGCACAAAAACCGCCGCCGCCCCCGTGGCTTGCACGGCAGCAATGCCCTGTTCCATCAGCTCTCTGCCGACACCATGCCCCTGAAACTCGGGCAAGACGCCATTCGGCGCGAGCAGATAGCACCTCACTTTCGGATGTTCGACAAACACGAAGGGGGTGAACAGGACATTGCCCGCAAGCACCGAGCCACGCGTTACACTGACCGAGAGCGTGTTGGGCAAAGCCAGAAAGCGCACCGCAAGCTGCGCGATCTCTGCTCCTTCCTTCGGGCCAAAGGCCCTGCAATGAATGCTTGTGATGGCTTGGATATCTGAGTGTTTCATGGCGTGATCTACCTCTGGTTCATTTGCGCGCGCACCGATTTGACCCCCAGGGCCGAAGCACGATAGGGACGTCCGTTTTTCGATTGGATAAAGCGCCGCTTCAGAAGACGGGTGAACACGGCCAGCGTGCAGTCCTCCAGCACGTGACCATTGCGCGTGTAGCAGGTGACGTCGTGAATTTTGCCGTTTTCCAGGCGTTCATAGTGAATGGACCCGCCAAGGGCGAGCTCATGCAAAACACGTTGCTCGTGCTTTGAGATGTTCATTGGAGTGTCTCGATTTTACGAAACTACAACGAAGGCCGCTCAGCCTCTCGCGTGAGCGTCCCTTAATTGCTGGTGTTCCTGTATTTTCGTTTGCCAGGAACGGGCGTCAGGCCCGGGTCTCTTTCATAAAATCTCCATTGCGCGAGGCGACGTGCCTCAAGCGTAGGTCTCAATTAGGTGCCGCGCGCAGGAACATCAAGCCGCTGCAATCCGCAACCGTTTTGGGTTGTTGCATTTCGCACACGGGACGCTCAAGGGCGCGCGGTGCCCCACAACGATCAGGCCCGCGACATGCGCCGCTGCTTGCGCATCACCAGCGGTGTGATCCCGAAGAAGGTCTTGTAAAGGCCGGAAAAGCCGCTGCCAAAGCCACAGGCCAAGCCGATTTCACGCACGCTGAGCGTGGTGTTCATCAACAGGTTATTGGCCTTGGCCAGCCGCAGTTCGCGGTAATAGGTGTTGGGCGTGGTATCCAGATAGGTGCGGAACTTGCGCTCAAGCGAACGGTTGGAGATGCCCAGCAGCCCGACAATTTCGTTGATCGGCAATGGGTCCTCGATGTTGGCGCTCATCAGGTCGATGCATTCGTCCAGCTCACCGTCTCCGGTTCGGGTGCCACGGGTGCCGCTAAAGGGTTGTTGGGTCGAGAAATCGCGGATGCGTTCGTGCAACATAATGTCGGCCACGGTGTTGCGGATCGCGGCCGAGACATGTTTGCCAATCAGCGCAAGCGTGATGTCGACGGTGGCCTCCATCCCGGCGCAGGTGACAACGCTGCCATCCTGCACGGCCAGCGCGGTGCCGGCCTGAAACGAGATGTGGCGTTCCCGCTGCAGGGCGCTGTTTTCCCAGTGGGTTGTGACAGAGGCGTGTTTGTCACCAAACTCGGCGATGTAGCGGCTGGCGGCTTCGGCCAAGAGAAACACCTGCGCGTCACGATGAATGTAGCGGCGCAGGCGGTTGCCGACAGACAGAGCGGGATTGTCCGGATTGGAGTTGCCCAGCACAAAGAGGTAATCTGCCTCGGGGCGCTCAGGCAGGGGTTTGGTTTCGACCAGCGCGCCGGTGCGAGAGCGCATGTACCCCCCCGCCAGAGACCGATAGGTCCATTCAAAGATCGGGCGCACGCTGACCCGGTTGGCGATCATCAGCACGTCCACCACGCCGGCCAGTTCGGTCAGGACAAAGTCATCCGCCACGAGGATGTCAAAGTGACAAAGCGTTGTGGCGTTTTCAAACTGGATGTGACGCGCTTCGAGGGTCATGGGTCAAACCACCTGATGTCCGGCCGCCTGCAGGCGGCGCGCGAGTTCCTGAATGTGATCCGGGCCGACCTCGCAACAGCCGCCCACGATCGTCGCCCCCATATCGACCCATCCCATGGCAAAGTCGGCATAGGCGGCGGGATCGAGATCGCTGCGCTGTTCCAGCGCGTCAACGGTGGGCGCATCTTTCAGAAAGCCCTCGGAAATCCGGGTGAAGCCGTTGGCATAGGCGCCAAAGGGCTTTCCAAAGCCCTTGATGATGTCCAGCGCCGCGGCCACGGCCTCGGGGCGCGAACAATTCACCAGAACCGCGTCAGGGGCGTATTGTGCAACAATGCCGGCGAGATCCCCGACAGGCTCGCCCGAGCGCAATTTGGTGCCGTCGTCGTCGTCCACCGACACCGAGAGCCACACAGGCTTGCCGGATTTCACCGCCGCCCGCAGCGCGCCTTTGGCCTGATCGACCGAGGACATGGTTTCGATCAGCAGAATATCGACATGGGGCGACAACAGGCGCACGGGCTCGGCATACATCTCTGCGGCTTCACCGGCGGGCGGGCAGATGTCGGGGCGATAGCTGGCCATCAGCGGGCCAAGCGATCCGGCCACACGGCCCGATCCATGCGCGTCACGGGACCGGGTGGCCATGGTGACGGCGGTGTCTGTCAGCGCTTCGACCTTGTCGGCGAGGGTCGACAGGCGGGCCAGACGATCCCGCAGCACCGCATAGGTGTTGGTCGTGGCAACGGTTGCTCCGGCAGCAAAATAGGCGTCATGCACCTGCCCCACCAGATCGGGGTGGTCAATCATGACCGAGGTCGACCAGAGCGGCGTGGCCCGGTCGCCCGAGCGCTTCACCAGTTCCTGGCCGATTGAGCCGTCGAGTAGCGTGATGTCCGTCATGGCGGTTTCTCGCGTTGGGCAAAGGTAGGTCGGACAAGATTGTCCGACCTACGGGGTTGGTTTCACATCAGGCGCGCAGGCGCTCGTTGGCGGGGTCCCAGAGCGGCTGATCTTCCTGCACCACGGCGCGCACTTTCTCGCCGTAGATTTCAACCTCGAGCTCGGTGCCCGGTGCGGCATGCTCCGGTTTCACCATGCCCAACGCGATCGAGGCGTTGACACGGTAGCCCCAGCCACCCGACGTCGTTTCGCCAATGATCTCACCGTCTTTCCAGACGCAGGACATATAGGGCGCATCCGCGTCGCCTGCATCCAGCACCATGGTCACGAAGGTCTTCTTCACGCCTTGCTGCATCTCGTTCTGGATCGCGGCCTTGCCGGGGAAGTCCTGAGGCTTGTCGAGCTTGACAAAGCGACCCAAGCCCCCTTCGAGCAGCGAATAGTCGGTCGACAGGTCGCCCTTCCAGGCACGGTAGCCTTTTTCCAGGCGCAAGGAGTTCAGCGCATACATGCCGAACGGCTTGGCGCCCCCTGCGAGGATTGCGTCAAAGATCGCAGGCATGTCCGCGTTCAATGCGTGGACTTCCCAGCCCAGTTCGCCAGCAAAGGACACGCGCACCAGATGCGCCGGTCTGCCCGCGACGGTTGCCGCCTGATGGGTCAGCCAGCCGGTGCTGAGATCAGCATCGTCGCTGAGGCTCGCCAGCAGCTCACGCGACTTGGGCCCGGTCACGATCAGCGTGTCGCGGGTCGTGGTGACATCTTCGACCGTCACGGTCGCGGGCATCGCGTTCACGAGGATATCGCGGTCATGCCATTGCGCGGTCGCGGCGGTGATCATGACAAAGTCATCCTCACCCAGACGCATACAGGACATTTCGGTCAGGATACGGCCACGGTTGTCGGCAATGTAGACCAGGTTGATGCGGCCGATCTTGGGCAGGCCACCGGTGACCAGACCCCGCAGGGTCTCTGCGGCCCCGTCACCTTTGACCAGAAAGCGCGAGAACCCCGGCAGGTCCAGCACACCAACACCGTCACGCACGGCCTCGCATTCTTCCTTGATGCGCTGCTGCCACGGACCCGAGCGGCCCCATGTATGGGTTGCCTCTTCCGAGGTGTCATCGCCAGCCTGCGCATACCAGTTGGCACGTTCCCAGCCGTTGTAGGCGCCCATCTGGCCGCCCAGGTCCTTGACCTTGGCATGCACCGGCGACAGTTTCTTGTCGCGGGCCGCGGGCCATTCGTGGTGCGGGAAGTGCATGGCGTATTCGTTGCCGTAGACTTCCATACCCTTCTGGTCGCAGTAATCCTGATCGGTGTAGTCGGTGTAGCGGCGCGGATCGACCGCCCACATGTCCCACTCGGTCGCGCCATCGACGATCCACTCGGCCATGACCTTGCCGGCACCGCCACCCTGGGCAATGCCAAAGGTAAAGACGCAGGCCTCGAACGCATTCTTGACGCCCGGCATCGGCCCCATCAGCGGCAAGCCATCGGGAGCGTAGGGGATCGGCCCGTTGATGACACTGGACACGCCCGATTCCGCCATCAGCGGCACACGTGCCATGGCGTCGACCACGATATCTTCGATCCGGTCGAGGTCTTCCTGCCAGAGCTGGAACGAAAAGTCCTCGGGCATCTTGTCATCGGTCGAGGACAGCCAGTGGCCTTTGCAGTTCGGCTCGTAAGGCCCAAGGTTATAGCCGTGCTTTTCCTGACGCAGGTAATAGGACACGTCCACGTCGCGGATCAGGGGCAGTTTCTTGCCGCCATTCTCTTTGGACCAGGCTTCGATCTCGGGGATCTGTTCGGTCAGCAGATACTGGTGCTCCATCACCATCATCGGCACGGTGCGCCCGCCATAGGGCAGGAACCATTCGCCGACACGCTGGGCATAATAGCCCGCCGCGTTCACCACGTAGTCACAGGCGATGTCACCTTTGTCGGTGTGCACGATCCATGTGTCATCCTCTTGCTGGGTCACACCGGTCGCCGGGCAGAAGCGCAGAATCTTCTGACCCATGTCGCGCGCGCCCTTGGCCAAAGCCTGGGTCAGCTGGGCGGGGTCAATGTCGCCATCCGACGGATCCCAGAGTACGCCCATCAGGTCGTGGGTTTCCAGGAAGGGATACCGCTCTTTGGCCTGCTCCGGTGTCCACATCTCCATTTCGATGCCCTGATAGCGGCCCATGGAACAGGCACGCTCGAACTCTTCCATACGTTCCTTGGTATGCGCCAGACGGATTGATCCGGTCTGGTGGTAGTTCATCGGGTAGTCAACCTCTTCAGCCAGCCCATCATAAAGCTCGGTCGAATAGCGCTGCATGTTCATGATCGCCCAAGAGGTCGAGAACGTCGGCACGTTGCCCGCCGCGTGCCAGGTGGACCCGGCGGTCAGCTCGTTCTTTTCCAGAAGAACACAGTCGGTCCAGCCCTTCTTGGCCAGATGGTACAGGGTCGAGGCGCCCACGACGCCGCCGCCAATGATGACAACCTTTGCTTTGGTTGGGAAATCGGACATTGAACTCTCCTACTCAGTCCTGTTGCGGCACGCCGTCCGCGATGTCGTAATAATCACCCTTGTCCGCGACAAAGATGTGTTTCTCGAGGCTGAGACCTGTGGGGCCATCAATGGCACCAAGGGCAAAGCTGATTGTGGTTTCGTCGTGGGCTTTCCAGAATAGGAAGGCCCCGCAGCGCGGGCATGAGCCGCGTTTGGCAACGTCACTGGATGCATACCAGGACACGTCGCCGGAAATTGTCAGATCGGTTTCAGGCACAAAGGCTGAGGACCATACGCCACCGGATTGCTTGCGGCACTGACCGCAATGGCACATCGACACGCCCAAGGGGGTGCCGGACACCTGAAACCGGATATCGCCACAGAGGCAGCTTCCGCGCAGCATCGCACCCACCTCAGTACACCGGAGGTGCGATGACCCAGATCGCAACGCAGGGTTCGTCATAGGGGTTGGCCCATTGGTACACCTCGCCGCGAAACCGGAAACTGTCGCCGGGGCCAACAGTGAACCGGCGCGCGCCGATGGTCAGGTCCAGCCTGCCCGACATCACATACCCCACCTCTTGCGTGGGGCGCTGTGCGGGCACTTGCATCGACGAGTTGGGTTGAAAGGTGGAATGCACCATCTCGAAGTCATCGGTCAGGTCCGGTGACAGCAGCTCTTCGATCAGGCCTTCGGTATGAGAGCCCATCGGGCGGCGCGCGCCGGAACGCACGACATAGCCCTGTTCCTCGGCCGGGGCGTTCATGTGACCGAACAGCATCGACATCGGCACGCCCAGCACTTCGGCAATCTGGCGCAGGTCGGAAATGGACGGTTCGGATTTGTCGCGCTCGACCTGGCTGAGCCAGCCAACCGAGCGCCCCAGCTGGTCCGCCATGTCAATCAGCGTCAAACCACGCGACTTGCGCAGCGCCCGCAGATCCGCGCCCAGCGTTCCCAAGTCTTGTGGCTTTTGATGCAGCATGCGCCGACTCACTTCGTGAAAAAATCAATCAGATTTTCACGTTGCGTCACTTTCGTGAAATTTCCAAGCATTTTTTCACGGAGGAGCAAAACAATCCTGCGCCCCGTGCTTTATGTTTTCAGAAATACTTTGAAAGAGCCGCCTTGGCGCAAGGGGCCGCGCGCCCGAGGCCTAGCAGGCGTCGTGAAACACCCGCGCGAGGATTTCCATAATTCTGTCGGCATCTTGCCGGGTAAAGGCATCAACCTGATCGCTGTCGATGTCAAAGACCCCAAGCAGCTCGCCGCGACCGTTCCTCACCGGCAGGACCAGCTCGGACCGGGTCGACGAAGAACAGGCGATGTGATCGGCAAACGCCTCGACATCGGGCACCAGCTGCACCGCGCCGGTGCGCGCCGCCGCGCCGCAGACCCCGCGCGAAAAGGGAATCACCAGGCACCCGTGACCGCCCTGATAGGGGCCGATCTTGAGCAGGTCCGGCGCAACCACGCGGTAAAAGCCGGTCCAGTCGAAACGATCATCGCTGTGGTGCACCTCGCAGGCCACGGTGGCCATGAGCGACACGGTATCGGTTTCACCCGAGGTCAGGGCATCGAGGGTCTGGCTCAGATCGTCGTAGGTCACGCGCATGTCAGTTCGTTCTCATTGTCGTTTTTAGCCACCCGGCGGTGCGTTCAATCGCTTCATTGCCCTGTGGCAGCACCTTGGTCAATGACATGAAGGCATGGATTTGGCCGGGATAGTCAAACTGGTCGACCTGAACACCGGCCGCGCGCAATGCCCCGGCGTAGCGTTGCGCGTCATCCCAGAGCGGATCATGACCTCCGGCGACGATCAGGGCAGGCGGCTGTGCGGCATGGGTGTCCGAGAACAGTGGCGAGATGCGCGGATCAAGGCGATCGTGGCCCTCGGGGATGTACATACCGAGATACCAGTCAATGCGGCTGGCAGGCAGAAGAGGTTGGTCACGCAGGTCCTGCATCGAGCGGCTTTCCAGCCGCGCATCCACGCCGGGATAGAGCAGGAGCTGCGCCCGAGGCATGGGCAGCCCGGCCTTGGCGAGATCATGCATCAGGCAGGCGGTAAGATTGCCGCCCGCACTGTCGCCGCCGACAATCAGCCGGGCGGGGTCGATGGCAAGGCCAGTTTCCCCGGCAACCAACGCCTTGTAACAGGCAAGAATGTCATCCGCTGCGGCGGGAAAGGGGTCTTCGGGCGCAAGGCGATAGGCGTATGAGACAACCCGGATGCCCGCGAGATCCGCAAGCCGCGCGCACAGCCCGTTGTGGGTTTCGATGGCGCCCTGTATCCACCCCCCGCCGTGCAGATACAGCAAGGTTTCCACGGACCCCATGGGGTCGATGTCCCGCGGCGTATAGACCCGTGCCCGGCGCTCTCCGGCCGCTCCGGGCAGCATCACGTCGCGCGCTGCCACGCTTTCCGGGCCGGGACGTTCGAGTTTTTGCGCCATTGTCAAAAGCTGTGCCCTGCTTTCCTCGACCGTGGGCATGTCGTTGATGTCGCGGATCAGGGCGACCAATTCGCCAAACGCCTGCGCCTTGGGGTCGATGGTGCGCCCCGCGACCACCGTCCGTCGCCCCAGATAAAGCAGCCGCACAAAGGGTTCGGGCAGCTGGATTATCAAAAACCCCAATAGAATTCTCAGTTTGCGCATACCGGCCCCCATGTTTGGTTCCGACAATAGTGCCGATCGCGGGTCACACCTCAAGCCGCACGCGACGTCAGATCACCACACATGAGGCCCGCGTCAAAGGCACCGCAATCGGGCAGCTTCGTGTCACAGACGGCCAGAATTTCACTTTATTTGGGCATCATCTTGCCGTTGTTGCAGGGTATGCGTGTCTCACGAAACTGGAAAAATAAGGATTAGGCACAATGCTTGCTATCTCGAATATTCTTCTGGTCGTGTTCAGTGTGGCGCTGATCTACAAGGTCCGCTCCACGCCGGTGTCCATGGACAACGCGGTCTGATCGTGTAAGCGCCGGAGGCAATGTTCGCCTCCGGTGTTTTACTTTGCCGCCGGGATACTTTCCAACAGTGTCATTCAAGACCTTGGCCTGAGAGGTCTCAGACCCGCTCAATCGCGATGGCTGTGCCTTCGCCACCGCCGATGCAGATCGCGGCGACACCGCGTTTGAGGCCACGTTTCTCGAGAGCATTGAGCAATGTCACCATGATCCGCGCGCCCGAAGCACCAATAGGGTGGCCCAGCGCGCAGGCACCGCCGTTGACGTTCACGATGTCACGGGACAGGCCCATTTCGTGCATAAAGGCCATGGGCACAACGGCAAAGGCCTCGTTCACCTCCCAGAGGTCCACGTCATCCTTGGTCCAGCCGATTTTTGCGAGCAGTTTCTGAGCGGCGGGCACCGGTGCGGTCGTGAACAGACCCGGAGCCTGTGCATGGCTGGCGTGGCCGACAATACGGGCGCGTATGTTGAGACCCTGCGCCTCGGCCGCCTCTTCCGAGGCCAGCACCAGCGCCGCCGCCCCGTCCGAGATCGAGGACGAGTTCGCAGGTGTCACGGTGCCATCCTTGCGGAAGGCGGGTTTCAGTTGCGGGATCTTTTCGGGGCGGGCATTGCCCGGCTGTTCATCTTCGCCGATGACCACGTCGCCTTTGCGGGTGGTAAGGGTCACGGGCGCGATCTCGCCTTCAAACGCGCCGGTCTTCTGGGCTTCAAGCGCGTTGGACAGTGATTTCAGGGCATATTCGTCCTGGGCCTCGCGGGTGAACTGGAAGCTCTCGGCGCAATCCTCGGCAAAGGTGCCCATCAGGCGGCCCTTGTCATAGGCGTCTTCCAGACCGTCGAGGAACATGTGGTCCTTGACCTCTTGATGCCCGATCCGCGCGCCGCCGCGCATTTTCGGCAGCACATAAGGCGCGTTGGTCATGCTCTCCATGCCACCGGCGATCATCACGTCGCGGTCACCCAGCGCAATGGCGTCAAAGCCCATCATCGCGGCCTTCATGCCGGAGCCGCACATCTTGTTGAGCGTTGTGGCAGGCACCTCTTCGCCCAGGCCCCCGGCAAAACCCGCCTGACGCGCGGGCGCCTGACCCTGACCGGCGGGCAGAACGCAGCCCATGAGAACCTCGTCCACGGTATCGGTTTTTGCATCCGCCAGCGCCGCCTTGATCGCGGCCCCGCCCAGCGCTGCGGCCTCGACCCCGTCAAAGGCGCCCTGGAAACCACCCATCGGGGTCCGTGCGGCCCCTGCAATCACAACGTTTTTCATCTTTGTTCTCCTGTGGCGTTCTGCATCCCTGACCACCTGTCCTGCGGCAAAATCATTGCAGGGATGTTTCAGACACTATCGATGGCACGGTGCCCAAGGTCCATTCCGCAGAAATACGGGGGGCGGATACCTCTTGGTAAGACTTGGCCCCTAGAGTCACGAAAACGACGACTTGAAAAGGGATGTGCGATGGATTTATCGAGCAATGCCGAGAATGGAACACTGGTGGTCACGGTGAACGAAAGCCGCATTGATGCGGCGGTGGCAATCCAGTTCAAGGACAAGATGCGAGAGAGCACCGAAGAGGCAGGTGACAGGGTCGTGCTGAACCTCGCTCAGGTGAGCTTTATCGATTCCAGCGGTCTCGGGGCAATTGTCGCCGCGATGAAACAGCTGGGCAAGGATCGGCGGCTGGACCTGGCTGGCCTGAACGAGGATGTTGACCGGGTGTTTCGGCTGACGCGCATGGACACGGTCTTTAAGATCCATCAATCGCTTGGGGACGCGCTGGCGGGGTAACCGGCGATTGCGCAACACCAGGCCCCATCTCTACCGGGACAGGCGGGCATGTCTGAGAACAACATCTGTTTCTCCGTGACGTTTCGCGGCTCGCCTTCTGGTGTGCGGCGCGCGCTCCGGATGACTCGTGCAGAGATCGCTGCCAGCGGCGCCAGCACGGATATGCTGGGCAGGGTCGAGACCGTGCTGGCCGAGGTGCTGAACAACGTCGTGGAACACGCGCTGCGTGACCGACCGGGCGAGCTGGTCAAGGCCAGCGGACATCAAAAGCCGGACGGCTGGCATTTCCGGATCAATGACACAGGCTGCGCCCTGCCGGACGGGGAATTGCCCGGCAGTGCCTTTCCCAAGCTCGACACCGCAATCGAAGATCTGCCCGAAGGTGGCTTTGGCTGGGCCATGGTGCACCTGCTGGCCCGCGATCTGCACTATTGCCGCCTGCCGGGCCGAAACTGTCTGAGCTTCCGAATTCCGTTTGAGTAACGGCGAGAATTGGCAAATGACTGCGACCGCCCTAATGTCTTGGCTACACTCTGCTGGGGAGCAAGACATGCGAGACTTTCAAATGCCGGGGCGATCCGGTGTTTTTGTCGAGAACGGGATGTGCGCGACATCACACCCGATCGCGGCACAATCCGCCGTTGATATTCTGAAACAGGGCGGCAACGCCATGGATGCCGCGATTGCGGGCGCCGTGTTGCTGGGGGTGTGCGAACCGCAGAGCACCGGGATCGGCGGCGACTGCTTTGCGTTGGTTGCCCCTGCGGGCAGCGACGAGGTGTTTGCCTTTAACGGCTCGGGCCGCGCCCCTGCGGCAGCCAGTGCCGCCGACCTGAGGGCGCGCGGGCTGGAGGCAGTGCCGCTGTTCAGCCCCGAGGCTGTCACCGTGCCCGGCGCGATTGACGGGTTCTGTCAACTCTCCGAGACCTATGGCAAGCTTGGCCTCGACAGCATTCTGCAACCGGCCATACACTATTTCGATGCCGGGGTGCCCATCGCGCCGCGGGTTGCCTTTGACTATGAGCAGGCCAGCAAAGTTCTGAACCCAGCCGGGCGCAGGCACTATCTTATCAACGACAAGACCCCGGCCATCGGGTCCCTGTTCCGCCTGCCCGGTCAGGCCGAAGTGTTGCGCCGGGTCGCCGCCAAAGGCCGCGACGCCTTTTACGAGGGCGAGATTGCCGAGGACATGGTGACCTCGTTGCAGACGGCAGGTGGTGTTCACGAGATGTCGGATTTTGCGACCGTACGGGGCAATGCCACGGACCCGGTCAGCGGCAGCTACAAGGGCACCGAACTGGTTGAGCATCCGCCAAATGGCCAGGGGGCCACGGCCATTCTGATGCTCAACATCCTCAGGCATTTCGACATTGCGGGCATGGATCCGCTGGGCGCTGAGCGCGTGCATATCGAGGCCGAGGCTGCCAAACTGGCCTATGACGCGCGCAACCGGTTCATCGCGGACCCGGATCACACGACGCGGATTGACCATATGCTGGCGATGGAAACCGCCGACAGACTGGCCGCGCTGATCGATCCGAAACGGGCCATGCCCGCCGCCGCGCCCCTGACCGAGACGGTGCACAAGGACACGGTCTATATCACCGTGGTCGACAAGGATCGCATGGCGGTGTCGCTGATCTATTCGGTGTTCTATGGCTTTGGCTCGGGCATTGCCTCGGAGAAATTCGGCATCCTGATGCAGAACCGCGGCGCGGGCTTTACCCTGCAACAGGGCCATCCCAACGAATTGGCCGGAGGCAAGCGCCCGATGCACACGATTATTCCCGGCATGCTGCGCGAAAACGGGCGTGTCGCGATGCCCTTTGGCGTGATGGGCGGGGCCTATCAGCCGCATGGGCATGCGCGGTTCCTGTCGAACATGGTGGATTTCGGCATGGACCCACAAACCGCCATCGACACGCCGCGCACCTTTCCCGAGGATGGCAAGCTGAAGGTCGAGCGCGGCTATTCGGACGCGGTGCGACAAGACCTTGCGGATCTTGGCCACGCGGTTACCATCCCGCCGGGTCCGATTGGCGGTGCCCAGGCGATCCGCATTCACGAAAGTGGCGTGCTCCAAGGCGCCTCGGACCCCAGAAAAGACGGCTGTGCAACAGGATATTGAGTGATGGCGATTACCCCGGTGAAAACCCTCGTGACCGAGGCGAAAGAGCAAATCGAAACCCTCTCGCAGGAAGAGGCGCAGGCCCGCGCCGAAGCCGACGAGACCCTGATGGTGGATATCCGCGATATCCGCGAGTTGAAACGGGACGGGCGCATTCCCGGTGCCATGCACGCCCCGCGCGGCATGCTGGAGTTCTGGGTTGATCCCGAGAGCCCCTATCACAAGCCGGAATTCGCCACAGACAAGAAACTGGTCCTGTTCTGCGCCAGCGCCTGGCGTTCGGCCCTGGCGGTCAAGGCCCTGCAGGACATGGGCGTCGAGAACATCGCCGAAATGGAAGGCGGGTTCAGCGCATGGAAAGGCCGGGGTGCCCCGGTTGAAAGCGACTAGAACGTTTCAAGGGTAATCTGCGGCACGGGGTTGATTTCGCCCCCATCGACAGCAACAGGGGCCGAGTGCATCGACCCGTTGCCGTGGTCTATCAGGTTGAGCCGCTTTAGTTCAGCTGGAAATGCAGCGGATAGGCGCCGTCTTCGAATGGGCCAAACAAATCGCCGATATCGGGATGACCCACAGGCTCACCAGAATAGTCGGCAACAAGGTTCTGTTCCGAGACATAGGCCACGTAATAGGTCTGATCGTTTTCCGCCAACAGGTGGTAAAACGGTTGTTCCTTGACCGGGCGAACATCCTCGGGGATGGCCTCGTACCATTCCTCGGTGTTGGCGAATTCGGGGTCCACGTCGAACACGACGCCCCGGAAGGGAAACTTCCGGTGACGGACGACCTGTCCGAGATGATATCTTGCGCGTGTCTTCAACATTGCTTGCAGCCCCTACCCCCCAAAGGTAGTCCTTTCAAGGGGCTTTTGTCCAATGATCGGGGCCATTTTTGGGGAAACAGTCTGTGAACATAGTCTTAACAGTCTTGGAAATCGTGTCGCCTGTGTTTCTGCTGGCAGCGATTGGGTTTACATGGGTCAAGGTTGGATTCGAGTATAGAATTCAATTTGTTACGCGTTTGGCCATGACGCTTGCGGTGCCTGCCCTGATATTTGGCGCGTTAATGAAATCCGAGGTTGATCTGGTCGCTCTGGGCCAATTGACGATGGCTTCGGTGCTGGCTTACGGCGGAATCGGGCTGGTGGGCGGCGTTCTTTTGGCGGTTCTCCGCTTGGATCGACGCACCTATCTGGCGCCATTCATGTTCGGCAATACCGGCAATCTGGGCCTGCCTCTTGCCCTTTTTGCCTTTGGTCAGGCGGGGCTGGAGCGGGCGGTTGTTGTGCTCGCCGTCAGCTCGATCCTGTCGTTCACGCTGGGCATCTGGCTGGTGGCGGGGCGAGGGTCTTTCCTGAAAATACTGAAGGAACCGATCATCGGCGCGACGCTTTTGGGGGCGCTGTTCCTGTGGATGGGCTGGGAGACGCCGACCTTTCTGACCAACACCATTGATCTTGTGGGTCAAATGGCGATTCCGTTGATGCTGATCACGCTGGGCGTCGCCGTGGCGCGGCTGACACCGGGGCGTGTGGGGGCAGCCATCGGGCTTTCGGTGGTCAAACTGCTGGTCTGCGCGGCCATAGGCTGGGGCGTTGGGTTGTTTTTCCAGCTGGACGAGATTTCCTTTGGTGTGCTGGTTTTGCAGATCTCGACACCCGTGGCGGTCACGGCCTATCTGCTCGCCGAGAAATATGGCGCAGATGCCGAGGCCGTGGCGGGTTTCGTCGTGGTGTCGACCCTGACCTCCGTTGCCGGTCTGCCGCTGTTGCTGGCACTTCTGGTCTGAGACGCGGCTTTGTGATTTCCCCTTTGGGGGCAATCCGCTACACTGCGTGAAAATAAAAAAACATAGCGAGAGGCAGATGAGCAGATTCTTTCGCGCGTTGGTGATCCTTGTGCTGGTCGCATCCTGTGGTGGAGGTGGATATGATACGCCGCCCCGCAATCTGGATGATGCCTGTTCGATCCTCAAACAGCGCCCGCAATTCATCAAGGCGTTCAAGGCCACCAAGCGCAAGTGGGGTGTGCCGATCAACGTGCAAATGGCGATCTTGTATCAGGAGAGCAAGTTCGACGCAGACGCGCGTACGCCCTACAAATATGTGCTGGGTGTCTTGCCCATGGGCCGGCAGAGCAGCGCGTTCGGCTATGCCCAGGCGCTGGATGCGACCTGGGACCAGTACCGCCAGGAAACCCGCAGCCGTGGCGCACGGCGCGACAATATCCGCGACGCGACGGACTTTATGGGCTGGTACATGACCGAGACCAAGAACCGCAATGGCGTGTCGTTGAAGGATGCGCGCAACCAGTACCTGGCCTATCACGAAGGTCACACCGGCTTTGCCCGCGGCACCTATCGCAACAAGTCGTGGCTGATGCGGATCGCGCAAGAGGTCGAGGACCGCGCGGTGATGTACCAGTTCCAATTGGAAAAATGCGCGCGCTTCCGCTGATGTGACACGCAAAAGGTAGGTCGGACAAAATTGTCCGACCTACGAGACGCCGTGTTACTGCGTGCGGCCCATTTGCATTTCGATGTTAAAGAGTGTGTTCTTCAGTGGCATGCCGGTTTCCATTTCACCAAGAATGACCGTGGTCTTGCCACCGGCCCCGTCATTGATGATCCACTGTTTCAGCGCGACCGGCTCGGCCGAGAACATCAACTGGATATTGCCGTACTCGGGGTTGTCCGGATCCTGCGCCGTGACAATCGTGGCCTCGCCGTCATAAGCGTGCCCCACCACCATGTTGGCCTTGGCCAGATTGACCTTGCGCGCGAGGATCACCGACAAGGGCGTGCGTTTCAGCGGGTAGGTTTCCGGCGGCTGGTTTGAGCGGCCATCAAAGATCGCCACGGTATTGGCGCTGGCCAGCACCATCGCTTCGACCGGCGGGTCATATTCAAAGCGCACGCGGCCGGGGCGTTTGATAAAGACCTGCCCGGTTGAGATCGACCCGTCGTCATTCACCTGCGTGAACGGGGCCTGGGCTGTTTTCATATCGTTCAAATAGTCGGAAATGTCCTGCAACGGCAGGATGTCGGCCATGGCAGGCAGGGTCATCGCCAAGAAGGCGGCGGCGGGTGCGGTCAGGCTACGCAACATCTTCATGCCCCTTAGCTAAAGGCTCATCGCGCCGGATACACCCCCGGCGCGATCATATTGTCGTGCATCGGCTTATTGTTGCTCAGGCACAAGGATCTCGCGTTTGCCGACGTGGTTGGCGGCGCTGACAAGACCTTCGTCCTCCATTTGCTCCACAAGCCGCGCGGCCTTGTTGTAGCCAATCGCCAGTTTGCGCTGGATGTACGAGGTCGAGCACTTGCGGTCCTGAATGACAATGGCAACCGCGGAATCGTACAACGCGTCTTCGCCATTGGTGTTGCCACCCAGCCCCAGCACCGCGTCGATATTGTCGGCCTTTTCATCGTCCGGGCCTTCGACCACGCCACCAACATAGTCCGGCGCGCCAAAGCTCTTGAGGTGATTGACGACTTCTTCGACCTCTTCATCGCTGACAAAGGGGCCGTGACAGCGGGTGATCTTGGCGCCGCCCGCCATGTACAGCATGTCGCCCATGCCCAGAAGCTGCTCGGCGCCCATTTCGCCCAGAATGGTGCGGCTGTCGATCTTGGAGGTCACCTGAAAGGAAATCCGGGTGGGGAAGTTCGCCTTGATCGTACCGGTGATCACATCGACCGAGGGCCGCTGTGTCGCCATGATAAGATGAATCCCCGAGGCCCGCGCCATCTGCGCAAGACGCTGAATGCAGGCTTCGATCTCTTTGCCCGCCACCATCATCAGGTCGGCCATCTCGTCGACGACCACCACGATATAGGGCATCTTTTCGGGCATCAGCTCTTCGGTCTCGAACACCGGTTCGCCGGTGTCATCGTCAAACCCGGTCTGTACCGTGCGGCTGAACATCTCGCCCCGGGCCAGCGCATCCGCGACGCGGCTGTTGTAGCCGTCGATGTTGCGCACACCCATCTTGGACATCTTGCGATAGCGCTCTTCCATCTCGCCGACGGTCCATTTCAGCGCGACAACGGCCTTTTTCGGGTCGGTCACAACCGGCGACAACAGGTGCGGGATGCCGTCATAAACGCTGAGTTCCAGCATCTTGGGGTCGATCATGATCAGGCGGCATTCTTCTGGTGTCAGCTTGTAAAGCAGCGACAGGATCATGGTGTTGATGGCCACGGATTTTCCCGAGCCGGTGGTGCCCGCAATCAACAGGTGGGGCATCTTGGCAAGGTTGGCGACAATGGGGTCACCACCGATGTCCTTGCCCAGCGCCAGTGGCAGTTTCTGGTTGCCGTCACCATAGTCGCGGCTCGACAGGATTTCGCGAAAACCTACCATCTCGCGGTTTTCATTGGGCAGTTCGATGCCAATCACGCTGCGCCCCGGCACGGTGGACACCCGCGCGGACAGCGCCGACATCGAGCGCGCGATATCGTCTGCCAGACCAATCACCCGGCTGGCCTTGAGACCCGGCGCGGGTTCGAGTTCGTACATGGTGACCACAGGGCCCGGGCGCACCGAGACGATCTCGCCTTTGACGCCATAGTCATCCAGCACAACTTCGAGCATGCGGGCGTTTTCTTCCAGCGCTTCGTCACTCAGATGGTGACGTTGAATGCTGACCGGGTTGGTCAACAGGCTCAGCGGCGGCAGTTCGTATTCGACCTTGTTGTCTTCAAACGCCAGCGAGGGCTGGGCCTCTGCCTTGGCGCGGACCGAAGGTTGCACGGCCTTGTTCTGGCGCGGCTGCACCACTTTGCGCGGCTCGGCGACCGGGATGACCGGTGCGGCGGCGACCTCGGGTTGATGGTGCAAAGGCAGCGCGGTTTCTTCCGGTTCGGCCTGCCATTCCAGAACATCCTCGGCCATGGGCGCCTCGGTCGACGTGGCGGTCAGAGGTGGCTCGGGCGGGAGATCGCCATAGGGCATCGAGTCCAGAATAAGAGGGTCCGGACCGCGACCGCGGCCACGTGTCAGCGGAGCAATCTCATCAATCGATTGCGCGACCGGCACTTCGGCTTGGGCTTTGCGGGCCCGGATCGCATCGGCGATCTTCGAGCGGATACGGTCATCCCCCGGCGCATCGTCGAAATCGTCTGCAAAGACGTTCTCGATCAACTCGGGTTCCGGCAACTCTGTCGGCTCAGCCCGTTTGATCAACGCGGGCATACGCGACAACAGCCCCTGTTTCTGCGGCTCAGGCTCGGGGGTTTCGAACAGCGGTTCGGCCTCCATCACCGCATCGTCCCAACCGGCCTGCGCGGCGACCTGCATGTCGGCCTCGGCCTGGGCCTTGCGTTCGATGCGGCGTTGCTTGGCGTTTTGCGCGGCCTGTGCGGCACCGCCCATGCCCTTGCCCAGCAGCGTCATGATCTGCGCATAGGTCAGGATCACGCCCACGATCAAAAACCGCAGGACCTGTTTCAACTCGGCCTGAACAAAGCCCAGCACAAACAGCGCCAGTGCCAAAAAGGCGACACCAACCAGCAGTGACATGATCTTGAGGCCCGTCGCGGCGCCAATCGGCAAAATCGTCAGAACAGCGCCCAGCACCGTGTCACCGAACAGACCACCCAGCCCAAAGCTGTGTGTCCAGCCCGCCCCGGGAACAAGGGTCGAGGCATAGACAGAGGCCAGCGCAATCATGATCGGCGCAAAGATCACCCGGCTCAGCGCGCGGTCTTCGCCCATATGCAGCACAAATCGCAGGCCCCAGGCCATGAACATCAACGGCAGCCCCCAGGCGCCCCACCCAACGATCATGAACAGGGGCGCGGCAATCGACGCGCCAAGCCCCCCCATCCAGTTCCGGACCGGGGCGTCCGTGGCGGAAATCCAGCTGGGGTCGTTCGGGTCATAAGACGCAATCATCGCAGCCGCCATGCAGCCCAAAAGGATCAGCGTGATGCCGATCAGTTCCTTGCCGCGTTTCTCAATCGCCGCCTGCGTTGTGCTGTCCAAGAGCGGGTCGCGTCCCCGTGCCTGATATGCCATTTTCGTTCCCTCGTTCTTATCCGTAGAGACAGTCTCGCAGCGTGATCAACGCCGACTGCACCTCGGTTTTTGGGGCCACCAGGGCGACCCGGATGTATCCTTTGCCGGGGTTCCCGGCCTCTGTATCGCGGCTGAGATAGGCGCCGGGCAAAACCCGCACACCTGTCTCGGTCCATGCTTTCAACGCGGCGGTCTCGCCGTCTTTTACCGGCAACCACAGGAAAAACCCGGCGGCTGGGCTGACATAGCCCGGAACCCCCGACAGGATCTCATCCGCGACGTCAAATTTCTCACTGTAAAGCCGGCGGTTCTCTTCCACGTGCAGCTCATCCGCCCAAACCTTGGCCGCCGCCATCTGCAGCGGCAACGGCAGTGGTGCGCCGGAATAGGCCCTGAGCTGGCGGATACGGCGCAGGCTCTCGGGCCCGCCCGCCACAAAGCCCGAGCGCAGCCCGGGCAGGTTCGAGCGTTTGGACAGCGAATGAAACACCACCACACGCTCTGGATCGGCTGCCATTTCAGCGGCCACTTCCAGAGCGCCCACGGGCTGTGTGGTTCGGTAAATCTCGGAATAACACTCGTCCGCGAAGATCTGGAAATCGTGCTTTTCGGCCAGCGCAATCAGATCGCGCCAATACTCCCGGCTCGCTACAGAGCCCTGCGGATTGGCCGGTGAACAGATATAGGCAATCGCCACCCGGTCCAGAACGTCCGCGGGCAAGCCAGCATAGTCCGGCAGGAACCCATTCTCAGCCGTCGCATTTACAAACACCGGCTCGGCCCCGACCGACACGGCGGCCACCGCGTAAACCTGGTAAAACGGATTTGGCGTCAGCACGACGGGCTGCTTGCCATTCTTGGTCTCGGGGCAGAGCGCCATGGCGGCGTTGTACAACCCTTCGCGCGTGCCATTCAGCGCCATGATCTGATCGGCGGGCATCGAGACGCCATAGCGCCGCGTCACCCAGCCGGAAATCGCATCAAGCAGTTCAGGGGCACCGTCGTTCGGGGGATAGCGATTGAAACCCTCGGCATGGTCCGCGATCACGTCCTTGACCCAGGCCGGAAACACATGTTTCGGCTCACCAATGGTCATATGCACAATCGCGCCGCCGGGCTGATGGTGATCCAACAGCGCACGCAAACGTGGAAACGCATAAGCCGGTAGGTTCGCAAACCGCTCGGGAAACATCTTCAAACTGCCTCAAGGTGCGGGGTCATTAGCGCCCCGTTTGAGACCAAATTACCCAAGGGCGCGGGCCACGTCCAGAAAAATGCCCGCGAATCCGCAAGTTGTGGCTTTTGAGTCAATACGCGCGGCTACAGGGTGCGGATCACCGGTTCCACCGCTGCGGCAACACGCAACAGGCGCTCTTCTTCCATGGGTGCGCCGAGCATCATCAAACCGCAGCTGGGCACGGTCGTCGGCAGTGAAACACCGCACAGACCCATCAGATTTCCCACCCGGGTATTGCGCAACGCCATCAGGTTTTCGGTGACGTAATAGTCCTGATCGCTCATCAGCCGCGCGGCGTCCGGTGGCAGAATGGGAGAGGTCGGCAAAAGCACGGCGTCATAGCTGGCGACGCGGGCGTCCCATTCGATCCGCATCTCTTCCAGTGCTTTCCAGGCAGAGACATAGGTCGGCCCGTCAAAGCTGGCCCCGATGCGGAACCGTTCCAGCACCTGGTCGAACATCAGGTCCGGGCTGGCCTCGATCACGTCTTGCCACAGGCCATAGGCCTCGGCCGTGAACAGCGGCCCCGAGAGATCCAGCGCCCGCGACACCTCGGGCGCGTCGATCTCGTCAATTTCGACACCCATGTCCGTCAGCCGATCAACCGCCGCAGTGAACCCCGCCAGCGGAGCCTCGCGGATATCGTCAAACGCAGCGGTGCGCAGAATGGCAAACCGCTTGCCCTGCAGGCTACTGCCCCGCAGATCCGGGGCCGTGCCGCCTTCGAGCATGGCCAGCATCAGGGCGGCATCTTCAACCGTGCGACACAAGGGGCCAACGGTGTCAAACTTCTCGCACAGCGCCACAACGCCGTCGGCAGACACCCGGCCCTCGGTGGTCTTGAGACCAACAAGGTCGTTCCATGCCGAGGGAATGCGCACCGAGCCGCCGGTATCGGACCCGATCCCCGCCGCCGCCAACCCAAAGGCCACAGAGGCCGCCGCGCCAGAAGACGAGCCACCCGGCACCGCCTTGGGGTCATTGATACAGGGCGGTGTTGCGGTCATCGGGTTCAACCCAAGACCGGAAAACGCCAGCTCGGACATATGCGTCTTGCCCAGACAGACCAGCCCCATGGCGGTTGCGTTGATCAGCACCTGCGCGTCCTGATCCGGCACCCGATCCTTGAGCAACAAGGACCCCGCTTCGGTCGCCACGCCCGCGCTGTCAAACAGGTCTTTCCAGCTGATCGGCACACCGTCCAGCAGCGACAACCGCTGCCCGGCCCGCGCCCGTTCCGCCGCCGCTTCGGCCTCGGCCATGGCGCGATCGTGGGTCACGACGG
Source organism: Shimia sediminis (assembly GCF_003990645.1). Classification (GTDB taxonomy): domain Bacteria; phylum Pseudomonadota; class Alphaproteobacteria; order Rhodobacterales; family Rhodobacteraceae; genus Shimia; species Shimia sediminis. The sequence continues at coordinate 161,100 of NZ_RYZK01000003.1, read as the reverse complement.
TGTAGATCCGGTCGCGCGCATCATGACTGTCAATCGCGCCCAGAAACGCCTGCGTCAGCGCCACCGGGTCAATCGAGCCATTGCCAATCCCGCGTCCCAGATCCGCAGCACTCATCTCCAGCCAGTCAAACATGCCCGTCCCCCGCATTTCGTTCAGATGTGACGGTAGCGGCACTGGGAAATTTGGACAATGGGTAGCATGGACAATCCCACGGGGCCGCGCATATTGAGAGGCATGAGCTATGACACCGATATTCTGATTGCAGGGGGCGGCCTGAATGGTCCCGCGCTGGCGCTGGGGCTGGCACAGGCCGGGTTTGACGTCACCGTCGTCGACGCCCGCCCGGAAACCGCCCGCGCCGATGACAATTTCGACGGGCGCGGCTATGCCCTCGCGCTGGCCTCAAAACGTCTGCTCGATGCCATCGGTGTGTGGAAACACGTCGCCGACAACGCCCAGCCGATGCTCGAGATCAAGGTCTCGGATGGCCGCGCCGGCGAAGGTCCCTCGCCGTTTTTCCTGCATTTCGATCACGGCGAGATCGAAGAGGGCCCGATGGGCTTCATGCTCGAGGACCGCTTTCTCTATCGCGCCTTCCTGAGCGCGATGGCGGCAGAAGACCGCATCACCAGGATCACCGAAGACAGCGTTGAGTCACAAGCCGTGGATGCCACGGGCGCCACGGTCACGTTGAAGTCCGGCAAAAGCCTGCGGGCGCGCCTGCTGGTTGGCTGTGATGGCCGCCAGAGCGGCGTTGCCCAACGGGCCGGGATCAAACGCTCGGGCTGGGGCTACGGGCAAACTGCGCTGGTCTGTGCCATCGCCCATGAAAAACCCCATAACGGCATCGCGCACCAATTCTTCATGCCCCCCGGCCCGCTGGCGATCCTGCCGCTGCCCGGCAACATGTCCTCGATCGTCTGGAGCGAAACCGACGAAAACGCCCGCCGTATTCACGCGCTCTCAGACGAAGACTACATGCAAATGCTACGCCCGCGCTTTGGCGATTTCCTCGGGCAAATCGAACTGGCAGGCGCGCGCTTCACCTATCCGCTGAACCTGACCGTTGCCAACCAGTTCGTGGCCGAACGCGTTGCCCTGGTCGGAGACGCCGCCCACGGCATGCACCCCATCGCGGGCCAGGGCCTGAACGCCGGTTTGCGGGATGTCGCCGCGCTGGTGCAGATCCTGACCGAAGCCCAAAAGCGCGGCGAGGATTTTGCCGCGATCAACGTGCTCGAGCGCTACCAGGAATGGCGCCGCTTTGACACGCATGCGCTGGTGGCCGCCACGGATCTCACCAACAAACTGTTTTCAAACGACAATCCCCTGCTGCGCCTCGGTCGTGACATCGGCATGGGACTGGTCAACGCCTCCCCTGCCCTGCGCCGCACCTTCATGCGCGAGGCCGCAGGTCTCACGGGTGAACTCCCTGAACTGATGCGCTGACCCACAGCTTCATCTTGCCAGAAATACTCCGGGGTGAATTGGCCCCCCGGGGGCCAAGAGGGGCAGCGCCCCTAATCCAGCAGCCGTGCCTCATCCACCAGCATCACCGGAATGCCATTGCGGATCGGAAAGGCCAGACGCGCGGCTTCGGAAATCAGTTCCTGCGCGTCTGCATCATACCTCAGAGTGCTGCGCGTCTGGGGGCAGATCAGCGCCTCCAGCATCCGTCGGTCCATTGTGGGCTTTGCATCGCTCATTGAATCAAATCCTCTCCGGCGCCGCCCAGCAGCGCAAATTCGATCAGGGTGATAAGCGTTTCCCGCCGGGTTGCCAAGCTCGGGGCTTCCAGCAGCGCCTGTTTGTCCTCAGGCGCAAAATCCAACAGCATCGACAATGAATTCACCAACAACTCATCCTCGGCCTCTTTCAGCGTGTCCCAATCCGTCGACAGGTCCATCGTGCTGAAATACCGCTCCAGCAAGTTCAGGAAATCAGAGCGCCGAAAACACTCATCTTTCTCTGTAGGCCCAAGATCGCGGCCAAACCCGTCCCAGCTGACGTCACAGCGGCGGTAGGGCTGAAACCCCTCGACCTCTTGCACCACACGAAACCGCGACACGCCACTGAGCGTGATAAGATACCGGTGATCTTCGGTTTCGGAAAACTGCGTCACACGTCCGGCACAGCCGATCACATGCAAACCGTTGCCTTCACGACCGGGAACATCCATCGGCTGGATCATGCCAATCAAACGTCCCGGCGTTTTCAAGGCATCCTCCAGCATGGCGAGGTAACGCGGCTCGAAGATGTGCAAAGGCAGACGCGCACGCGGCAAGAGCAACGCCCCAGGCAACGGAAACACCGGCACCGTATCGGGCAAATCAGCGGCTTTAAACATAAAGGTAAGCTTAGCGCAGAAGCGCGATCAGGCAAATATCATCGAGCTGAGCTTCCGCCGCCCGTTCAGCACGACAGGATCATTGGCCGGCAGCGCGTCAAAGATCGTGAAGAGCTGCGCCTTGGCGGCACCGTCATTCCACTCGCGGTCACGTCGGAACATCTCCAGCAGTTCGTCCACCGCCGCTTCGGCTTCGCCAGCCGCATGCAGCGCCAGGGCCAGATCAAACCGCGCCTGATGATCATTCTCGTCGGCGGCAACAGCAGCCCGCAGTTCGGCCACCGGACCGGCATGTTCCGCCTGGCGCGCCAGCTCCAGCTGGGCGCGCGCGGCTTCGATCTCGGGCGCATCCGCAAATTCAGCCGGGGTGCCGTTCAACACGGCTTCGGCCTGATCCAGGGCACCCATTGCGATATTGGCACGCGCCAACCCACCAAAGGCGGCGACGTTTTCCTGATCCTGCTCAAGGATCGCGGCAAAGGTTTCACCCGCCGATTGCGCATCCCCTGCGGCCAGCATTTCCTCGGCGGCTGCCACGGCCTCTTCCAGACCACCATCCTCGGCTTCACCACCGCCCGCTTCGACCACGCGCTTGACAAAGTCTTCTATCTCGCTTGGCGGCACAGCACCCTGAAACCCGTCAATCGGCTGACCCTGCCAGAACGCATAGACCGTCGGAATCGATTGTACACGCATCTGACCCGCGATCATCTGGTTCTCATCCACATTGACCTTGGCCATCTTCACGGCCCCACCCGCTGCGGTCACCGCCGCCTCAAGCGCCGGTCCCAGCGTCTTGCACGGACCGCACCAGGGGGCCCAGAAATCGACGATCACAGGCACCGTCTGCGACGCCTCGACCACATCCTGCATGAACGTCGCTTCCGAGACGTCCTTGATCAGATCGCCCGCCGGGGCCGCGTTGCCTTGTCCAAGTTCAAGCATGGGTCAATTTCCTAAGACTACAGTGTGCCGTCTAGATGGCGTATGGACCGTCCCAGTGCAAGGGCCTAGGAGTCGGTCCGGAACACCGACGCAATACCGACACAATACTGATGCGGTTTTCTAGAGGTCGAACGTCGCAAACACCGGCGCGTGATCGCTGGGTTTCTCCCAACCGCGCGCATCGCGCAGAACCCGGCTGCCATGGCCTGCGTTCGAGATATCCGGCGTCGCCCAGACGTGATCCAACCGCCGCCCCTTGTCCGCCGCATCCCAGTCGCGCGCCCGATACGACCACCAGCTGTACAGCAATCCTTCGGGGATATCCTGCCGGGTGATGTCCACCCAGTTGCCCGCATCCTGCGTCTGGGCCAGATGCTCGACCTCGACCGGGGTGTGGCTCACGATCTTCAAAAGCTTCTTGTGATCCCAGACATCATCTTCACGCGGGGCAATATTCAAATCCCCAACCAGAATGGATTTTTCCGGCTTGTCCCCGTGAAACCAGTCGCGCATTTCAGTAAGGTAGTCCAGCTTTTGGCCGAATTTCTCATTCACCTCGCGGTCCGGCTTGTCGCCACCGGCAGGGACATAAAAGTTGTGCACGGTGACGCCGTTTTCCAGCCTGCCCGCAATATGGCGCGCATGGCCAAGCGCCGCGAAATCCTCAGCACCCGCCTCGACCATCGGGATCTTCGACAGGATCGCGACACCGTTATAGCCCTTTTGCCCGCGCGCCACCATGTGGGTATAGCCAAGCGCCTTGAAGCCATCCGTCGGAAACTTGTCGACCGGGCTCTTGCACTCCTGCAGGCACAGCACGTCCGGCGCTTCTTCTTCCAGCAATTTCAAAACGATAGGTTCGCGCAGACGCACGGAATTGATGTTCCAGGTGGCAAGGGTAAAGGACATGGGGGCGCGCTCCAACACAATCAGATCGCGCCCACCCTAACCAGTCTGCACATCAGTTGCTACTGACAAAACCGTGGTCTTCGTATTGCCAAAAATACTCCCGCCGGAGGCTCCGACGGGGTCACGAATTACCCGATCAGCCCTTCTTTGCGGAACAGCTCTTTCACGTCCACCTCTGGTCGCGCGCCATAGTGGCTGATCACCTCAGCCGCCGCGACACAGCCCATGCGCCCGGACACTTCCAGCGATTGCCCGGTCGCATAGCCATACAGGAAACCTGCCGCGAACTGATCGCCCGCGCCGGTGGCATCCACCGGCACAATTTCGTTCACCGGCACCACGGCCTCTTCATCGCCACGCACCAGCACCACGTCATGGCCCGAACGGGTACACACAACCATGCCCGCATCCTGCGCCGCCTGCTCCAGCGCCGACGACAGGTCGGTTTGATACAGCGAAGCCCATTCGTGCTCATTACCGATCACGTAATCCAGCTCTTTCACCAGGCGACGGAAGTCGTCGCGGTGACGCTCCACACAGAACGGATCAGACAGCGCGATGCCCGCCTTGCCCCCTGCATCGCGGCACAAACGGGCAGCCGTTTCAAAAGCTTGCTTGCCTTTGGGCTTGTCATAAAGATAGCCCTCAAGGAACAGGATCTGCGCCTGACCGGCCACGTCATCCGAGACATCCTCCGGCCCCAACTCGGCCGAAATCCCGAGATAGGTGTTCATCGACCGCTCGCCATCGGGTGAGACAAAAATCATCGACCGCGATGTCGGCAACTCGCCGCCCGGCACAGGCGGGTTCACGAAATCGGTTCCATCGGCCTGCATCTCAGCGGCATAAAACTTGCCCAGCGCGTCGTCATGCACCCGGCCAATAAACCCGGTTGACAAGCCAAGCGAGCCAAGCCCCGCAATTGTGTTCGCCACCGAGCCACCCGGCGCCTGCGTGCGATTGGTCATACCGGCATAAAGCATCTCGCCACGTTCGCGCTCGACCAGCTGCATGATGCCTTTCTGGATGCCCATCAGGTCCAGAAACGAGTCATCCGACTGCGAGATTACGTCCACGATGGCGTTGCCGATGCCGACAACCTGATAATTCTTGCTCATAGGTTCTTGTCCTCAAACATACAAAGGTCCCGGATCAGGCAAGTGCCGCACATGGGCTTGCGCGCCTTACAGACATAGCGTCCGTGCAGGATCATCCAGTGATGGGCGTGGTGTTGAAAATCCACGGGAATATTGTCTTCGATGGCGCGTTCCACCGCGACCACATCTTTGCCGGGGCAGACGCCCGAGCGGTTGCCAAAACGGTAGATATGCGTGTCCACGGCCTGCGCCGGATAGGACCACCACATGTTCAGCACGACATTGGCGGTCTTGCGGCCCACACCTGGCAGGCTTTCCAGTGCGGCGCGGGAGTTGGGCACCTCGCCGCCATAGTCATCCACCAGAATACGGCTCAGCTTCATGACGTTCTTGGCCTTATTGCGATACAGACCAATCGTCTTGATATGCTCAATCAGCTGCTCTTCGCCCAGATCCAGCATCTTTTGTGGGGTATCGGCGATCTTGAACAGCTCATGGGTGGCCTTGTTCACGCCGACATCCGTCGCCTGTGCGGACAGTGCCACGGCGACCACCAGCGTATAGGCGTTCACATGATCCAGCTCGCCCTTGGGCTCGGCTTCGGATGCCTGAAAGCGGGTGAAAATCTCGCGAATGGTGTGATAGTCAAGTTGCTTGGCCATGGCCCCCTAATGCCGCGAAGCGCGGCAGGGGTAAAGCCCTTGGCACACAGAGCCTAATCCAGTTGCAGGATGAACACGTCCTCGGCCCAGCCATCCACATTGTCACGTGCGCGAATGTGCAGGGTTTTGGTGTCGTCTGGAATGGCAACGCCGGACAGCGACCGGGTAAAGGGTTGCTCGGTCACATGCGGATGCAAAAGCTCGCGCACCCCCAGAACCTCACCCGAAGGCAGCTCGACGCGCCAGCCGTCCGCATAATGATCCCAGCCCGTATCCGGGTGCGTTAGGGTCACATCAAAACGCCAGCTTGTGCCGGAGTGACTGGCACGGACGTCTTCAACAACGGGCGCATCGGCAAACACAGGCACCGCAAGGAACAACAAAGGGATCATAGCTTTCATGAGAAAACCCTAGGCCCCGAGATCGCCGGGGCCTAGGGCCAATCCGCTCACGAAGGATCACAAATCAGGGTTTCCAGCCGGGCCCCATGAACAGGTAGTTCCAGACCTCGCGCCCTGATTTGGCCTTGCGCAGGTCGCGCACCAAGGCGGGGATTTCCGAGAACCACACCTTCAACGGGTTCTGGCTGTCAAAATCCGTCGTCAACCCATAGCGCGGGCGTTCCTCTTCCTTTTGGAAAGTACCGAACATGCGGTCCCAGATGATCAGGATGCCGGCATAGTTGCGATCCAGATACTTGTCGTCGCTGCCGTGGTGCACCCGGTGGTGCGAGGGCGTGTTCAGCACCCATTCCAACGGCCCCAGCTTGCCAATCAGTTCGGTATGCAGCCAGGTCTGATAGGCCAGCACCACCAGCGCGCAGCCAAAGACCACCTCGGGGCTGAACCCGATCAACACCATCGGGATGTGAATGATAAAGGCCCAAACCCCTTCAAAGGGACCAAAACGCACCGCTGTCACGATGTTATAGTCCCGCGACGAATGGTGCACCGCGTGCTGGGTCCACAACAGCCGCACCTGATGGGCGATCCGGTGTTCCCAGTAGTAGGTGAAATCGGCCAGCAACAGGGCAAGCGCGATGGTCCAGACCGTCGTTGGGATTTCCCAGCTGATGAACTCGTAACTGATAAGGTAGAGCCCACCATAAGCGGCGGTCATGATGAACACTTCGACCGCAATCGACGGGATCTGGGTCGACGCGCTGGCGATCATCTCGAGCAGGGTCTTGCCACGGGCACTGCCCTTGAACAGCACCTCGGCAATTTCGATCAAAAGAATGGCCGCGCCGATCAGAAAGAAGACTTCGTCAATCTGTTCGGCCAGCGCGAAAAACGCTTCGGGCATCATCAGGCGTCACCCGCCAGACCGCTCTCCAGCGTCTGCCATGCCAGGGCCGAAGCCTGTTTCGGCGTTGCTTCGCCATCCTTGACCATGGACCATGCGGTATAGATCATGGCTTCATAGGTCTTGACCGCCCATGCCGTGGGAATGTTGGCGGCGATGCTGCCCTCTTTGCGGACCTCTTCCATGGCATCGGTCAGCTCTTTGCGTTGGCGGTCGTACTCTCTGGCAACTTCGGGCACGTGATCCAATGGCTCGGTTTCCAGAAACGTCTGGCGATCCGCGAGAGCCGTCATCGCATCCAGCCCCAGACGCATCGCGTCGGTATAGCTCTCTGCGTCGCGCGTTGCCTCTTCAAAGGCCGTGTCGATGTCTTTGATCGCTTTCAGGGCAAGGGCAGTCATGAGATCCTCTCTTCCTTTGAAATGCCGGTGCAGGGTCGCCCGGCCTATGCCGGCCGCCGTGGCCACTTCGGCAAGCGTTGCTGTGGGTTTCTCCGCATATGTGGCAAAGGCGGCGTTCAGAATTGCGGCTTCAGTTTTATCAGTCATGATACATAATTGTCTCATTTGAGACACCAATGTCAATACCGAGCACAAAAAAGGCCGCGCGTGGCGGCCTTAACCCTCTGAAATTCCGACTTACTTTTTCCCGCTGCTCGGTGGCCGCTCTCGCAACGCGGCCTCGATATCCGCCAGTCGGTTTAACACTTCATCGCGGTAGGTGTCGGTGCGTTCATCCGCTTCCTGGTGGTGCGCGTCCTGCATCGAGTTCACGACCAGACCGACAACGAGGTTCAGAATGATGAATGTCGTCAGCAGGATGAACGGGACAAAGAACATCCACGCATAGGGTGCCTGTTCCATCACCGGGCGCACGATGCCCATGGACCAGCTTTCCAGCGTCATGATCTGGAACAGCGAATACATCGACGCCCCCAGCGTGCCGAACCAGTCCGGGAACATGGCCCCGAACAGCTTGGTCGCCATCACCGCACCGATGTAAAAGATCAGCCCCATCAACAGAAACACCGACCCCATCCCGGGCAACGCATTGATCAGCCCTTCGATCACCCGGCGCAGGGAAGGCGCCACCGAGACAACGCGCAGCAATCGCAGGATACGCAGCGCACGCAGCACCGACAGCCCCTGAGCCGCGGGCACCAGCGAAATGGCGACAATGGTGAAATCAAACAGGTTCCATCCGTCGCGCCAGAACTGCCCCCTCTGCACGAACAGCTTGGCCAGAATTTCCACCACAAAGATCGTCAGACAGGCCCCGTCGAGAAACAGGATCAGCGGCCCGACGGCCTCCATCACCGACTCCGAGGTTTCCAGCCCCAGGATGACGGCGTTGAACAGGATCACGCCCAGAATCGTGTTGCGCACGATGGGCTTGTCGATGGTTCCGGCAAGCCGGTTGCGGAATGTGGATTGGGCGGGCGCAGGTGTCTCAGTCATGGCCGCTATATGGGGCGGCGGCGTCCCGGGAACAAGCGCTTAAAGCCCCCTGAGCGTGTCCAAGGTAAAGCGACTGTACCCGTCTTGTTCATGCAGCAGATGTGCCTGCATCACATCGTGCAGCTCGGGAAGCTTGTGAAACGGCACGGCGGGATAGACATGATGTTCGGTGTGATAGGGCATGTTCCAGGCCAGGAACCGCACAACCGCCGTGGTGTAGGTGGTGCGCGAGTTGTCGAGCATATTGGCGACCTGCGGGCAACGGCCATGTTCGGCCATCAGGTAAAGGCGCAGGAACGGCTGCCCGATCAGGGCTGGCAGCATCCACACCCAGAACAAAAGCGGTGTCCAGAACAGGCTGAGTAAAGCCGCACCATAGATCAGGATCATCCAGCGCGCCTCGGACCTGATGCGCGGCATGGCACGGGCGGGCAGATAACTTGCCACGCCACGCCCGGCCGCGTTGGCGACTGTCTGGCGCACCATGCTCGCCCAATAGGGCAGGCCGGACACATGCCACAGGCACGGCGCCCAGGCCTCGTATTGCTTTTGCCCAGCGGCAAGCTCGGGGTCCTTGCCGGGAATGTTGGTGTAGCGGTGATGAGCCAGATGGAAATAGCGAAACCACTCGAACGGCAGAACCAGCAACAGGCCACAGCCCCGCCCCACCCACTCGTTCAACGTCTCATTGGCAAAGGGCGTCTTATGCGTCGCCTCATGCTCCAGCGTAAAGAGAAACACGATGGCGATACCCTGCACGACCAGAACCGCCCACCAGAGCGGCGCAGCACTTGCGATCCAGACACCACAGCCTGCGATCAACGCCAGATGCCCGGCTAGATGGCGCAGACCTTTGACATCGCTGCGGCGGGTCAGGCGGGTCTGTGTGTCATGGGACAGTGATTTCAGAAACTGCTTGTGATCCATCGCCTAACTAAGGCCGGAACGAGCCCCAAGGTCAAAGCAAATGCTTCGCACCAGCCAGTGACGCCATACGGCAACAACACCCCTGAACCTGTGGTGCGTCCCTTGGATTACGGGACGTTCAGTGCCAGTCTGAAAGAGCTTCGTGTAGCAGTTGCCGCGCCCTTCGCGCCGCGTATCGCATCCCTTGACCAAGGCGGACCCCGACATGACCCTTTTCAAGCATCTTTCCGGCGCGGCTTTGACGACCACGCTGTTCGTGGCCCCGGCACTGGCCGAAGACAACAACCCGCTAAGCTTTGATCTCGGCGGCGGGTCGAGCCTGACGTTTTATGGGTATATCAAGGCCAGCTTCATCAGCGATTACGACTATGACCTCGGCGACACCACCTTTGGCCTGAAAAACATCGGCCTGCCGGGTGGCCCCACGGCGGGCAGCTTCACCGACGCGCATCTGAACGAAACCCGGTTGGGTGCGGACCTGCGCTTTGGCGACGTGCTGGTCAAATACGAAGGCGACTTTTTTGGCACCAACGATATCAACTTTCGCACCCGGCACGCCATCATCGCATGGCAGGGGCTGATGGTGGGGCAATACTGGACCAACTTCATGTCGGTCGAGAACCTTGGCAAGACGGTCGACTTTCAGGGGCCTGCCGGTGTGCCCTTTGCGCGCCTGCCACAGATTCGATACACACATGAGTTTGCAGGCGACTGGAAGGTGTCGGCCTCGGTGGAAGAGGACAAATCCAACGACAACGACGTGCACTACACCCTGGCCGCCCGCAAAGGCTTTGACAACGGCATGGTGCGCCTTGCCGGGCTGTACCGTGACACCGACATTTCCGGCACCAAGGTACAGGGCTGGGGCCTGAGCCTCGGCGGTTGGATCAACGCCTGGGAGGGCGGACGGCTGAGCGGGATCGTCACCACCGGCGAAGGGATCTCTGACATTCTGGCCTTTGCGCTGGGTGGAACTGCGCTCAGCACAGGTGGCGATGAGGTCGGAGTCACCGCCTTTTCCCTGGGCGTGCAGCAAGAGGTCGGCGAGAAATGGACACTCGCCGCGACCACTGGCTGGACGAACCTGGACACTGCCGCAGGAACCGACACCAAAAAACTGACCACCCTGCACCTCTCTGCCTTTTACGATGTGACGGACAGTGTGCAGCTGTCCGCGGAATACTTCACCGGCACCCGCAAACAGGGGGACGGCACCTCGTTTGATGCGGACCGGGCCATGATGGCGGCAACCTTCACGTTCTGACCTACGCCCGGATTGCACAAGAATCGGGTCGCATGCATCAGGCTGCGGCCCTATTCTTTTGGGCAAGACATAAGCGGAGAGACCCATGACCAACATGGAACAAGGCTATCATTTCAACGTCATGCGGCGTGCGATCGATTTGATCGACGCAAACGAAAACATGTCACTGGAAGAGCTATCGCGCGCCATGGACATGAGTCCCGCACATTTTCAGCGCCTGTTCACCAAATGGGCCGGGGTGTCGCCAAAGAAATACCAGCAGTATCTGAAACTCGGCCACGCCAAGGCCCTGTTGCATGACCATTTCACCACGCTTGAAACCTCGAACGCCGTGGGGCTGTCCGGCTCGGGCCGCCTGCACGACCTGTTTCTGCGCTGGGAGGCGATGAGCCCCGGTGATTTCGCCCGCAAAGGCAAAGACCTCACGATCTATTGGGGATGGTTCGACAGCCCCTTTGGCCTGAGCCTTGTCATGGGTACGGAAAAGGGCATCTGCGGCATCGGATTTGCCTCGGAAACCGGCGAAGAAGAGGCGATGCGCGATCTGGTGTCACGCTGGCCCAAGGCACGCTTTGTCGAAGATCCGATGTTCCTGCGCCCATGGGTGCTGTCGGCCTTCAACGAATCCACCGGAGAGCTGGGCAAAACGCCGGTCTACATGATCGGCTCACCGCTGCAGATCAAGGTCTGGGAGGCCCTGATGCGCATCCCTTCGGGCCAGGTCTCGACCTATTCCGAGATTGCAGGTTCCATCGGCATGCCCCGCGCGGTGCGGGCCGTAGGCACAGCGGTCGGGCGCAACCCGGTCAGCTGGCTGATCCCCTGTCACCGCGCTTTGCGCAAATCGGGTGCGCTGGGGGGATATCACTGGGGCCTGCCGGTCAAACGGGCACTGCTCGCCTGGGAAACCGCCCGCGCCGAGGCTGAAACCTAGATGTCCCGCTATGGCCCGCGGTAAGAACCTTTGACCCAACTGGTAAAGTGGTCGTAGCCTTGCAGGAACAAGTTAGGGACCACAATAATGGCCATAGAAACCTATTTGATTTATCTGGCGGCCGTTGCCGTGTTCTTCGCGACACCTCCGGACACGAGTCAGCTTCTCATCATATCAAACAGCGTCAGGCATGGACTCAGACGCAGCACTTTTACGATCGCCGGAGATTTAACGGCCAATTGCCTGCAGATGACCGGCGCAGCCTTTGGTCTTGCCGCGGTCATCGCGACCTCGGCAACGGCGTTTGAATGGATCAAATGGCTTGGCGTTGCCTATCTGGTGTGGATTGGTCTGCAGCTTGTGGTTTCACGCGATCAGGCACACGAGGTCAATGCCAACACCTCTGGCCAAAGTTTTCGCCTGTTTCGCCAAGGCTTTGTGACATCCATGGCCAACCCCTTTGCCGTGGTGTTTTTCGGTGCACTTTTCCCGCAGTTCATTGACCCGGCCCTGCCAGTATTGCCGCAACTTGTCATTCTGGGCCTCACTTACATCGTGATTGATGGCGCAATCCTCTTGCTCTGGGGTTGGCTCGGGATGCGGGCGGCCATGATGCTAAAGCGATATTCCTTTGGCTTGTTAAACAAGGTCTGTGGCGCGCTAATGATTGCCGCGGCCGCGCTTTTGGCCAGCAAGGATTTTCAGCCACAGAAATAGGCCCGTCACCTCGCTGATAAAGTGCATTCTGGTTGTATTGCACGGGGAAAAGGGGCGCTCAGCCGGACATTTACGGGCAAGCTGGCCTGCCACACGACCCCAAAAGCGCGGGAAATTGCCGAAAAAATCGCCCGAGACCTTTGGATTGGCATGCCGTCACGCTTATATGTAAGGCATGAACAGAGCCGGATAACCGGCCAATAAGACCCAGAGGCAGCAGTGATGACCAGATTTACCCTTCCCGTACTCGTGCTTTCCATGGCCGCACTTGGGGCCTGTACAGACCCCGGATATGTCACCGGTGACGCCGAAACCCGCGACGAATACAAGAACACCAAGACCGGCGCTGTGATTGGTGGCCTCTTGGGCGCAGGCGTCGGCAAGGCAACCGGCGGCAGTGTCCTTGCAGGTGCCGCCATCGGCGCAGGTGCCGGCGCGATTGTCGGCAACAGCCTGGACAAGCAGGCGGCTGAGCTGCGCGAAGACATCGACAACGAAGGCGTCACGATCGAGAACACCGGCGACAGGCTGATCGTGACCCTGCCACAGGACATCACCTTTGACTCCGACAGCTATGCCGTGCGCCCCGGTCTGACCAATGACCTGGTGGCCGTTGCCGACAGCCTCAAGAAATACCCCGACTCGGTTGTTCAGGTGATCGGCCATACCGACAGCACCGGGTCAGCCGAACACAACCAACGCCTGTCGGAGAACCGCGCCAACGCGGTGGCGGACAAGCTGATGGATGCAGGCGTCGCCTTTGAACGGATCGAGACCCTGGGGCGCGGCGAAGACCAACCTGTTGCCTCGAACCTGACCGAAGACGGCAAAGCGCAAAACCGCCGGGTTGAGATCGTGATCTTGCCGAACGGCTAACAAAGCCCCTGATTTTTGAAACGCCGCACATGGCCTGTGCGGCGTTTTTCATTGCAACCGGGCCTCGCGTGACTACCTCTGATCCTGCAACAGGAGTAACGCACCATGTCTACATTCACGCTTTTGGGTCTCTCGGGATCGCTGCGCGCAAATTCGGCCAACACCAAGCTTCTGCACGAGGCGGCGCGGCTGTCAGACGCACACTATACCGGGGCCGACCTGCACCTGCCGCTCTATGACAACGACGTCGAAGACGCAAAAGGTCTGCCCGAGGCGGTCGAAACCCTGGTGCGCCAGATCGCCGAGGCGGATGCGGTGGCAATCTCAACGCCTGAATACAACTCCGGTGTCTCAGGCGTGCTGAAGAACGCGCTGGACTGGATCAGCCGGTCTTCGGGAAACCCCTGGGCCGACAAGCCTGTGATCCTGATCTCTGCCGCCGCAGGGCGATCCGGCGGTGCCCGCGCGCTGACCATGCTGCGTGCCTGCATGGTGCCGTTTCGCCCCCTTGTCATGGCTGGCCCCGAGGTCGCGGTGGCAGACTGCAACACTCAGTTTGATGACAACGGCCATCTCACCCCGCGCTATGAAAAATCGCTGCAAGAGCTGATGGTGTCCCTCAGGCAAGCCGCCGGGCACTAAGCGCGGTTGCTGATCTCCAGCAGATTGCCGTCCGGATCGCGTAGATAGATCGAAGTGATCGGCCCTGTCGCTCCGGTGCGCTGAACCGGCCCGTCTTCGAGCTTTACGCCCTTGGCCGCCAGATGCGCCTGCCATTCCTCCAGCGGCGTGTCGCTCAGGAAACACAGGTCCGCTGAACCGGGCATGACGGCACCGGCCTTGGGCTCGAACTCGGCACCGGCCTGATGCAGGTTGATCTTTTGGACGCCGAAACTCAGCGCCCAGCGCGTGCTGCCATCGGCTGGCGTAAAGCGATCGGCGGTCATACCCAAAAGACCTACATAGAACCCGATCGTGACCTCGACCTCTGCCACGGTCAGCACGAGATGGTCCAGCGACGTTACATGAGGTGTCATGGGGCTTGCTCCTGTCAGGGCGTGGTTCTAGCGTCTGGACATGAATGATGACCTGTCCCAAGCCCACAGTCAAAGCGACGTGATGGACCCGGCCCGCGCTGCGGCCTGTCTTGCCACGCTTGATCTGCCGTCAGAAGTTGCGCTGGGCGACGCTCTTCCACCGTTTTTTCACTACCTTTATTTCTGGGAGGCACGGCCACCGGGCCATTTGGGCCGGGACGGGCACCCAAAGGTTGGTGGCGTGATCCCCGATATGGGTCTGCCACGCCGCATGTGGGCCGGTGGGCAGCTGGAGTTTCACGCGCCCCTGCGCGCGGGAATTGAAGCGACCAAGACAACCACGGTCGCGTCGGCCAACTACAAGGAAGGGCGCACCGGGCCATTGGGGTTTGTGAAACTTCGCCACGCGATCACACAGGGTGGCCAGCTCTGCGTCACGGAATACCAGGACCTGGTCTATCGCGAAGACCCGGACCCCGGCGCGCCCAAGCCAGTGCCGCCAGTCGCCCGCAGGGATGAGGTCAAGCACGAGACCATGGGCTTCGACACCACTATGCTGTTCCGCTATTCGGCGCTCACCTTCAACGGCCACCGCATCCACTATGACGTCAACTATGCCAAGACGGTCGAAGGCTACGACGGGCTGGTTGTACACGGCCCCCTGCTGGCGCAACTTCTGATGCTGATGGCTGAACGCGAGCTGGGCAGCCTCAGACGCTTTTCCTTTCGCGCCACGGCGCCCCTGATGCATTTCGAAAAGGCCACGTTCTGTTGGGGTGGGGACGGCACCTGTTGGGTGCGTGGGCCGGACGGACGACAAAACATGCTGGCCGAGGTGGGCTAATGCCACCTCCGTAGGTCGGACAATCTTGTCCGACCTACCGACCGGACCGTTAACCTCGCCCGATCCCGGCACCAACACCGACGCAATACCGACCTTATACCGACACGATACAGACCCCGGTCTGGGCCGTTAACCCCAGGGATTTCAGGGCGATTCGCCCCATGGCGCCGCGCTGACCTGCGCCCGCCCGCGTGAGCCTCTGTTAACCATCTCCGGAAATCACAGCGATGCCTCCGGCCTGAACCTCTCAGGGATCGCGTCAACTCTGTCCAACACAAGGTCGGCCATGACCTCCCCCACTTTTGGCGCCATGCCAAAGCCGATCTTGAAACCTCCGTTGGCGATAAAGTCGCCTTCTCGGGTGGGATGCACGCCCAGCATCGGCGCGCGGCTCTTGGCGCGGGGACGCAGGTTGGCCCAGCGCTCGACAATGGGGGCAGACGCCAACATCGGTAAGACCGCGCAGGCGCGTTGGATCAGGTCTTCGAGCTGATCGTCTGTCTGGTCGGGTGACGCGTATTCACGCTCTGACGTGGACCCCACCGCGACGGTGCCATCCGCATGGGGCACGACCAACACGTCCCCGGCAGAGGTGATCGGCGCGCCACGCGCATCCAGCCCGAGGATCGCAGCCTGCCCTTTGACACCATTGCCAACCTGTTTGCCCAAACGCGCGCTGATCTCTTGCAGCCCCGCCACGCCAGTCGCCCAGACAGTTTTGCCCAGACGCTCTGAGGCCTCGCCGATCACGATCTCGCCGCCCATTGCGCGGATCGCAGCGGCAAGCGCATGACAGGCCTGGCGCGGGTGGATACGCGCGCTGAGGGTTTCGTGGATGACCAGCCCAGTGGCCGTCTGAGGGCACCAATCCCCGGCCCCTGCGGCCTCGATCACCTGCCAGGTTGCCTGACCCCGCCAATGCTCGGCCGCGTTGTCCGCCCGTTCCCGCGCCAGACCCAGGGCGCGCTCGGTGTCGATGGGTTGCAACCGGCCAACCCGGTCATAGCCGCTCATCTGTCCCGAGACCTCTTCGACCTCGCGCCAATAGCGCTCACCGCCAATCAGGCTCTGAAACTGAAACTCCTTGATGTCGTTCCAGCGCTCGGGCGCATGGGGTGACAACATCCCGACCACACCGCCGCTGCACCCAGCGGCCACACCGGTCCGGTCAATCACCCGCACCCGCGCACCACGTTTGGCGCAGGCCCAGGCCGTCGCGAGGCCAAACACCCCTGCCCCGATCACCGTCACATCGACCATTGCCAAATCACCCGCCTTGCCCCAATGCTCATCCCGTTCGGTTCTAGGGCAATCTTTCATGAGCGACCAGCAGGCAAATCTGGAGTGGCGCGACGGCGCGGTCCCGGTCTCGACCCGGTTCGATGACCCCTATTTCAGCCTGGAAAACGGGCTGGCCGAGACGCGTCACGTCTTTCTGCAGGGCAATGACTTGCCTGCGCGGTTTGCGCCCGGGTTTCACATTGCCGAACTGGGCTTTGGCACCGGCCTCAATCTTTTGACCACATGGGCCGCGTGGGAGGCGGCAGGCATGACCTCTCCCTTGCGCTTTACCAGCTTCGAGGCCTTTCCCATGAACGCCTCAGAAATGGCCCGCGCCCTCAAGGCTTTTCCCGAGCTTGCGCCCTATGCTGCGCGGTTGGTGACAGCCTGGGCCGAGGATACCACGCTGGCCACGCTAAACGGAATCGACGCTCAGGTGGTGATCGGCGATGCCCGCCAGACCTTGCGCAAAGCGCAATTTGCAGCGGACGCATGGTTCCTTGACGGCTTTTCCCCCGCCAAGAACCCCGAGCTTTGGGATGCAGAGCTTATGAACCAAGTCGGCGCGCATACCAAACCCGGCGGCACCATTGCGACCTATACCGCGGCTGGGTTTGTCCGCCGCAACCTGACCGACGCCGGCTTTGACGTCACCCGCAGCCCCGGCTTTGGCCGCAAACGCCACATGACCACCGCACGGAGGTTGCCATGAGCGGCAGCAACAATCGTCTTGGCATCCTGTTGATGATCGCCACAACCTTTGTCTTTGCCATGCAGGACGGCATCTCGCGCCACCTGGCGAGTGAATACAACGTCTATCTGGTGGTCATGATCCGCTATTGGTTCTTTGCGGCCTTTGTCGTGGCTCTGTCGGCGCGACGCACCGGTGGCCTGAAAACAGTGATCGCCACCAAACACCCGGTTTTGCAATGCATCCGTGGCGCCTTGCTGGCGCTGGAGATTGTGGTGACGGTTCTGGCCTTTACCCTGCTTGGCCTTACAGAGACCCACGCCATTTTCATCTGTTACCCGCTGATCATCGCAGCCCTTTCGGGACCCATCCTGGGCGAGACCGTTGGCTGGCGCCGCTGGAGCGCCATCGGCATTGGCATGGTGGGCGTGCTGATCATCCTGCAGCCGGGCTTTGGCGTGTTTTCCCCGGCAGCCGTCATCCCATTGGTCGGGGCCTTGATGTTTGCCGTTTACGGGCTGCTCACGCGCTATGTCGCGGCCAAAGACAGCAGCGCCACCAGCTTTTTTTACACCGGCACCGTGGGCATGGTGGTGATGACCTCCATCGGCATCTGGTACTGGGAGCCGATCAGCGGACCCAATTGGATCTGGATGATTGCGCTTTGCATCAGCGGCGTTCTGGGCCACTGGCTGCTGATCAAAACCTATGAGTACGCCGAGGCCAGCGCGGTACAGCCCTTTGCCTATCTGCAACTGCCCTTTGCCGCCGCGCTTGGCATGCTGGCCTTTGGTGAAACGCTGCGAACAAATGTTGCCATCGGGGCCGTGATCGTGGTTGGGGCTGGGTTGTTCACGCTCTGGCGCGAGCGCCAAAGCCAAGCCTAGGCACGGCGGCCTGTCCACAAGATCACCCCCAAAAGATACAGCGACAGGATCGCCGCGAAAAAGCACCAGACCGAAATGAACGCATGGGCGTAAAAGACAAAGGTCAGCGCCAGCGACAGGGCAATCAGGATCGCAAACAGGCGGATCGGCCAAAGCGTCGACAGGAACAACGCCCCCAGCACAATCGCCGCATAAACCACACGGGTCATCGCGCGAAACACCGGATAATCATAAAGCGCAGGGGTCTTATAGACGAGCGACTGCTGCACAATCAGGATGTCGTTCCAGTCACGCCACATCACAGACGGCAAATAGATCATCGCCCCATAGCTCACGCCCGCAATGCTCAGCCAGCCGATCCAACGTTTGCGTCGTGGGTCCGGCTCGCACAGCCAGGCTGAGACCGGCGCCCAGGCCGGCCAGAAGAAATGCGAAAAGAACAAAAAACCGCGCGAGCCACAGAACAGCATCGCCGGATCATTCTGTGCCATGGCAATCCAGACAAGCCCCTCAAACCCCTGCTGAATGCCAAAGGCCAATGGATAGATTGCAAAGGGCACATAACGTCCCCCGGCCTGCCGTGCCTTGATCAGTGCCAGCACACCAAGCGGCACAAGCACACCGCTCGCCGCAAAGCTGGCAGTTGCCGAAAAGCACATCACGACTGCTCCTGCTCTCTTTTCCTTCGGCCTGACTATAGCGGACCCTAGCCGGGCGCTGGCAAGGGCCGTCCACCTGCCGCCTGAGCCCAAAGCCTTCTTTTGGCCAAAAATATCCCCGCCGGAGGCTTCGGATCACAACGTGATCCGAATTCTTACCGGATCGGTTTCACCGTGCTGCCAACCAGCTCTTTGCTGAACGGCACCGGGTGTGGATTATTGCCCAACCGCGCGCGGTAGACCGGCAGACTTTCCGAGACGCGCATCACGTAGTTCCGCGTTTCGTTGAACGGGATATGCTCGATCCAGTCGATGATATCCATGCCCCCACGCCGTGGGTCTCCCCGGTCGCGCATCCATCGTTCCGGACGCCCCGGACCCGCGTTGTACCCCGCCGCCACCATGATGACATTGCCGTTGAACTGCTCACCCAATCCCGCGAGATAGGCTGTGCCCAGTTTGGCGTTGTATTCCGGTTTCGAGGTCAGCCAGGCGTGGCTGTAGGTCTCACCAATAGCGCCCGCGACCTGTCGCGCCGTGCCCGGCATCACCTGCATCAGCCCGCGCGCGCCCGCGCCGGACACCACCACCGGATCAAACTCGCTCTCACGGCGCGCAATGGCCAGCGCCATCTCGGTCGGCACCGGATGGCGTGTGTTCACCATCGGGTGCAGCGGATAATACGGCCCCGGCAAAACGATGCCCCGGCGCACCATCTTCTTGCTCAGCATCACCGCGACATGCGGCGCGCCCAGCTCTTGCACCATGGTGCCCATCTGGCCCAGAGTCGTACGCTCCTGCGTTTCCGACAGATGCACCCAGAACCGCTCGGCCAGGGACAGCTCTCCTGCGTCCAACAGCATCTTCGCCGCCTGATGCACCGACGATTTGGTGAACGCCGCTTTGCGCCAGTCTGGGAAGACCTCATCACCGCTCAGAGACGGATCCACGGCCATCCCGGCCTTTTCCGCCGCCAACAGGCCATAAAAGCTGGTTTGATGCGCGCCACCGGCAAGATAGGCAACCTGTGCGTTGGTGCTGTCACCCATCGCCTCATAGGCCCGGCCCCGCCAATAGCCCGCGCGGCCCAGCGAAATCGGGGTCGCAACCGACCGTTCAAAACGCAGGAAGTGCTGTGCGGCTACGCCCGGTTTGTTCAGGAACCGCAAGGCCACATAGCCTGCCAGCCATTCGCAGTCGGAATAGGCATAACCGTCTTCCGGTGTCAGGCCATGCGTCGCGGCGATGCGATAGGCCATGCCATAGTTGCCGGCACGCATCTGACTGCGCATCAGCGAACGGCGACGCTGGGACCAGTCTTTGGCCTGACCCAGCGTATCCGCCTCGCTGCGCTCCACCAACAGCTCAATCGCCGAGGCCGTCAGGCCTTTTCGTGCGCGCCAGACAAAACGTTCATAGGCCAAACCCGGATCGCCCTTGAGTGTTGCAGGCACAGCCGCAACCAACCCGTCAACGCCATTCACCTGTTGCCGCAACCCTGCCCGCGCCTCGGCAAGCTTCTTCCAGTCGTTGCTCATCAAAGGCATCATGCGGCTGGTGTTGCTCTTCCAGCCCTTCCACAGAAGCATGTCCATGCGCGCCGTATGGTGCGGCTTTAACAGCTTGCCATGCGCATCAAGGTATTTCTGATGCGTCTTCGGACCAATCGCCATGGTCTTCCAGGCATTGATCAACAGCGCGGTGCCAGCCTCTTTGTTGCCACCCTTGATCATCACATACGCCTGATCCAGAACGCCCTGCGCTGTCTGCGCGTCGCCGTACTCGTAGAATTTAATGATCCGGCCCGCAGGCAACCCGGTAAAGGCATCCTCGGACTGTTTGCGCAGATAGGGCAGACCCGGCCAATCCGGGCGCCGCTTGAGAAAATCCAGAACCTCGTCCGCGGCCCCCTCTCCGGCGCGCAAACGGTGCCACTCAACAATGTCCCGCGCGACGCTGCCCGAGCCACGCACTTCGCGGGCCGCGCTGTCCCAATTCTTGGCGCGCACGTCATCCATGGCGCGGCCCAAGGGCGAATCGGACTGTGCCATGGCGACACAGGTCCACAAAATCAGCGAAAGAATCCCGGCGAAGGCGCGCAACATGTCTTGCAATTTCCAATGTGACAAAGGATAGAACCCATCAATAAATGCCACTCAGCCTGCCGACAAATCACAAACTTGGCAAGGCGGCATCGGGCCGCTAGGGTCCGCGCGAGTTCATCAAAGGGCGTCCTGCCCAGCACCGCAAGAAAAGGAGCGTGTCATGTTCAAAGGGTCTCTACCCGCACTCGTCACGCCGTTCACGAACGGCGAGCTGGATTTGGAAACGCTCAAGAAGCTGGTCGAGTGGCATATCGGCGAAGGGTCGACCGGGTTTGTGCCTGTCGGCACCACGGGCGAAAGCCCCACGCTGACACACGAAGAACACGACGCGGTTGTGGATACCGTTGTGCGCGCCGCCGCTGGCCGTGTGCCGGTGATCGCCGGGGCCGGGTCCAACAACACGCTGGAGTCCATGCGTCTGGCGCAAGCCGCTGAAAAAGCGGGCGCGGATGGTATCCTTGTGGTGACCCCCTACTACAACAAGCCGACCCAGCGCGGGTTGGTGGCGCATTTCACCGCTGTGCACGACTGCTGCAACCTGCCGATCATCATCTACAATATCCCCGGTCGTTCGGTTGTCGACATGTCGCCCGAGACCATGGGCGAACTGGCCGCGCTGCCGCGCATCGCCGGTGTAAAGGACGCAACCGGTGATCTGGCGCGCGTCCCGCAGCAGCGCATCACCTGTGGCACGGATTTCATCCAGCTCTCGGGCGAAGACGCCACCGCGCTTGGTTTCAACGCCCACGGCGGTGTTGGCTGCATCTCGGTCACCGCCAACGTGGCGCCGAAACTCTGCGCCGAGTTCCAGGCAGCAACCCTGGCTGGAGATTTCACCAAGGCACTGGAATATCAGGACAAACTGATGCCATTGCACATTGCGATCTTTGCCGAGCCGGGTCTGGTCGGCGCGAAATACGCGATGTCGAAACTGGGCCTGTGCAACGAAGAGGTCCGCCTGCCCCTGGTGGGTCTGAGCGATGGCGTCAAAGCGCAGATCGACGCTGCCATGGCCCATGCCGGCCTGATCTGAGGTCAAAGTCTCTCGACGCTATCAAAGGCCTGCCACGCGCAGGCCTTTTTCTTTTGCCTGAACCGTGGTTTGACCCTAGATGTAGCGAACCACCGCGCACCGAGGACAGCATGCACCCGAAACCCTTTCACATCATGGCCAAACCAATGGGGCCGCGCTGTAACATCGCTTGCGAGTATTGTTATTACCTTGAAAAGGAAAAACAATTTCCGCAGGAGAAGAAATTCAAGATGGGCGATGACGTGCTGGAGACCTATATCCGGCAGCTGATTGAAACCTCGCTCGAGGGCGGCATGGCCGAGGTGCCTTTTGCCTGGCAGGGGGGTGAGCCGACGATGTTGGGCGTCGATCACTTTCGCAAGATCGTGGCGCTGCAACAAAAGCATACGCCCAAGGGGGTGAAGGTCACCAACGCCTTTCAGACCAACGGAATCTTGTTGGATGATGACTGGGGTACCTTCCTGAAAGAAAACAACTTTCTTGTTGGGATCAGCATTGATGGACCCAAGAAAGTGCATGATCGCTATCGGGTTGACCGTCAACAACGGCCCACTTTTGACTCAGTGATGCGTGGGCTTGAGGTGCTGCAACGTCACGAGGTTGAGCATAACGCCCTGACAGTTGTGAATCGGGGCAACGGCGGTAAAGGCAAAGAAGTTTACAAGTTTATCAAGAGCTTAGGGATCGACTTTATCCAGTTCATTCCAATCGCCGAGCGCAACGCAGCCACCGGTGACGGGCTGGCGGCAGCACCGCAGGTGGACATGGACCCCGGCAACACCGTGACCAAGTGGAGCGTCAGCCCGCGCGCCTATGGCAAGTTCCTGTGTGACGTCTTTGACACCTGGTGGGCCAACGACATCGGCAAGATTTTTGTGCAGTATTTCGATGTGCAACTGGGGCTTTGGATGGGCATGCCCAGCACGCTTTGTGTCTATGCCGAGACCTGCGGCAACGGGCTGGCGGTGGAACATGACGGCAGTCTTTATGCCTGTGACCATTTTGTTTACCCCGAGTATCGTCTTGGAAACATTATGGAAAATCCACTGCGCGAGATGGTCTGGACGGATCGGATGGAGGATTTTGGTCAGGCGAAAAAGACCGATCTGACCCAGCAATGCCAGTCCTGCCAATTCCGCTTTGCCTGTAACGGCGGCTGTCCGAAACAGCGCTTTGCCACGTCCAAAGATGGTGAGGCGGGGCACAACTATTTCTGCGAGAGCTACACGATGTTCTTCCGCCACGCTGGCGAGCGGATGCAGCGCATGGTGCGCACGCTGCAGGCTGGCAGACCGGCGGCGGACGCGGCGCGCTAACCTTCGTTTTCGAGCCGCTCGGCTCGCCGCGCGAGCTTGGCGGCAAGGTTGGGTCCGACGCCGGGCCGGGACCACGGACAGACCGCGATACAGATCGCACAGCCATGGGTCTGGTTGAAGAACGGCAGGCATTTGTCAAAGTTGACGTACCACTTTGACTTTCCTCTAACCATTTGTTTTTCCTGAAATATCGCCTCTGGCGGACAGGCGTCTTCGCAGATTTTGCAGCTGGCGCAAAACCCATCGATGCCCGCATCCACGGCCGGGGTTGGGGCGAAGGGGGCGTTGGTGAGGACGGCGGAGAGGCGGAAGGAAGAGCCATAGGTGGGGTTGATGATCGAGCCGTGTTTGCCCAATTCGCCAAACCCCGCGGAAAGGGCTGCGGGGATCATCAAAAGCGCGCCGGACATCGGGCCGGTGATCGGTTCGGCGTCCCAGCCCTGTTCGCGCAGCCAGCCTGCGACGGTCTTGGCAGCGGCGGCGGCACGGCCATATTGCGCCATGACCTCAAGCCCGGCGGCAGGATCGGGCGCTTGTGATATTTCGCCATAATCGTGCACAACGCCCAGAACAATGACGCGAGACTGGGTGATCTCGTGGCCTTCCATGATCCAATCACCGCGCACTTCGGCCACGCCAGCGAGTTCGCAATCCCCAGATTCAATGAATTGTGTCAGTGAGTTAGTCCATCCCTCGGGACTGTTTTGCACAATCTCAGGCGCGACAGCAGGCAGGGGCGCGTCAAGAACCTCTTGCCGTTTGGCGCGGGCCTCGGCAAAGGCAGGGACTTTGGCGCTTTGGCCATAAAAGTACATCTGCAGATCGCCATGCGGGATGTCTGGCGGGTTCGGCGCCCAGTAGATCATGCGCACAGGCCGGGGCGTTTCCTCGCCCAGTCCGTTGACGTCATTCCCCGAAATCTCGGGGAACACAGCCATCTGTTCGGGGTCTGGCGTGAACGGGCGATGTGGGTTTTCTCGGGCCATGGCGCAAGCGTAGCGGCCCACGGCGGGCTGGCAAGGATTTGTTAACCTGGCGGGCCGGATTCCGCAAAATGACCAAGTTGTACAACATTTTTTCGGGCCACTGCCCATGTTGTACAACATTTTTCAGGGGGTATACCCAAGTTGTACAACATGGGTATTTCACTGGAATCGGGCGATCAGGCGCTCATCGCGGCGGTCAGGGCGGTGTCCATCAGCGCCTTGATGTCGGCCTTGGATGTGCCGGCCACGATGCGGCCCAATTCGTCCTTGCCCTTTAGAACGACAAGGGTCGAGCGGCGCGGAATTTTCAAGGCGCGGGACAGGTCGGCGTCAGAATACTCGTCCCAGTCGACATCCACGAAGACGATGTTTTTCTCGTAGGCGGGATTCTCGGATTTCAGCGCATTGATGACACGTTCCTGCGCGGCACATGTGGTGCACCAGTCGGTTTTGAAATCCAGAAACACGGTGTCGCCCGCATCAAGGTGCTTTTGCACGAGGCCGGGGGTGTAGTTGGCTGCCGCCACTGCAACGCCGGGCAGGGCCACGGCGGCTGCGGTCGACAGAATGAGAAAGTCACGACGGTTCATGGGTAGGTCTCCTGTTTAGACGGATACGGAAAGATCGATCAGCCAGGCAGGCAGCACGGACAGCAGCCAGGCCTCGAGCATGTGGTGGACGTTGAGCAAAAGCATCAGGCCAACGGCGACAAAGACGATGCCCATCACCGGGCGCGCGGCAACGGCGATGCGGCGCATCAGGGCCTGACGCTTCATCAGCGCGGACCGTGCGCCATAGCCCAGCGCAAGGATGATGGTGGACACACCAAGGGCAAAGAACACCATGATCGCCGCAGCCCATCCAAGGCTCTGCCCCTGACTGGCCAGCGAGATGGCACCGCCAAGGGTGGGACCGACGCAAGGGCTCCAGACCGCACCCAAGAGCATGCCTCCAAGGAACTGGCCACGCAGGGTTTTGCGGTCGACAGTGTCCAGACCGGCGTCTGCACTGGCCGCGACCCCGGCGGTGGCGGTGGAAAACGCGGCGGAAAAACGTGGCACCAGCAGGATCAGGCCAAAGCCGATCATCAGAACCGCACCGGCGCGGGCGATGTCCTGTTCATTCAGGCCAAGGGCATAGCCAAAGGTGGTCACGGCCATGCCAAGGGTCACAAAACTGAGGCTCATGCCTGCCGCCAACACCAGCGGCCCGTGGCGGCTGGCCTGCAGCGATGTGGCCAGAACGATGGGCAGGACCGGCAGAACGCAAGGGTTGATGAGGGTCAGAAGCCCCGCGATATAGGCAAAGACGAGTTCCATGCCCCTTGTGTGGCGCGTTTGGAATGTGTTGTCAGTACAAAGACCTCTGACAGGTCATCACTTGGGCGTGTTGGATTGTTTCGAAAGCTGCACGGCAAGGATACCGGCGGCAATGATGACAACGCCGATGACATCCATCATCCTCAGGTCCTCGCCCAGGATCACGGCCGCGACAGCAACCCCGAAAAAGGGGTTGAGAAAGTGGAAGGTCGCCGCCTTGACCGCGCCGATACGGGCCACAAGGGCAAACCAGATCCACGTCGCCAGCAGCCCCGGCGCGAGGATCGTATAGGTCAGCGCGGTCAGCATGCGTGCGTTCCAGTTGAACACCCAGGTTTCAAAGATCAGCGAGGCCACGAACAGCACGGCGGCCCCGACGAACATCTGCAGGCCGACGATCATCATCATGTTGCCACCCGACGAGGCGCCGCGCACCATCAACGTGGCCACCGCCAGCGCAATGGCGCCAATCACGCAATAGGCAAGACCAAGAAGATCAACACCGGTCCCCATGCGTGCGCCCATGATGATCACCACGCCCGCAAACCCAAGGGCAAGGCCAAAGGCCGCCATCGGACGCAGGCGTTCACGCAGGATGGCCCAGCCGATAAAGGCCACGATCAGCGGCATGGTCGAAGCTACGATCGAAGCCAGGGACGCCTCGACCGTGGTCATGGCCAGAAAGTTCAGGCCAAGATAAAGCGCGTTTTGGCAGAGGCCAAAGATCAGCGTCGCCCGCCACTGGTCACGGGTCAGATGCCACGTCTGGCCCAGCGCGCGGGCAATGGCGACGCCGATGATGCCGGCAATGGCAAACCGGATGGCCGAGATGGCGAAAGGCGGCGCATCCGCCACGATGATCCGCGCCGAGGTAAAGGCCGAGGACCAGATAAAGGCAAACAAGAGCCCCATCCCAATTGCGCGGAAATCCATGACCTGTCTCACATGTTAAGTTTCGCGCGATGTAAGCCTATTCCACCGGGGTCTGCAACGCGCATGTCGCAGCTCATGTCGCGATTGTGCTTGCGGTGTGAAGAAACCACAGGCAAGCCAGAGACATGAGAGCAGATGGTTTCCTTCGCGCCAATGCGCCGTTCCTTGCGGCGGGTGCCCTGATGACGTTCATGTCCAGTTTCGGGCAGACGTTTTTTATCAGCATCTTTGCCGGGGAAATTCGCGCGGAATTTGGGCTGAGCCACGGGGAATGGGGTGGCATCTATATGATCGGCACCAGTGTCTCGGCGGTGGTGATGATCTGGGCGGGCGTGCTGACGGATCATTTCCGGGTGCGGGTGTTGGGGCCGGTGATCCTGATGGGGCTGGCCCTGGCCTGTCTGGTGATGGCGACCAACCAATGGGCCTGGGCGCTGGTGGGGGTGATCTTTGCCCTGCGGTTCTTTGGGCAGGGCATGAGCACCCATATCGCGGTGGTCGCCATGGCGCGCTGGTTCGTGGCCACGCGGGGACGGGCCCTGTCGGTGGCGAACCTCGGGTTTTCGCTGGGAGAGGCGTTGCTGCCGGTGTTGTTCGTGGCGCTGATGGTGGTTGTGGACTGGCGCCTCTTGTGGGCCGTGGCGGCGGCGGTCAGCCTGTTGGGCATCCCGGTGCTGGCGTGGCTGCTGGGCAAAGAGCGCACGCCGGGTCAGTTCATTGAGAGCAGCGCCAGTCTCGGCATGCAGAACCGGCATTGGACACGGACCGAGGCCCTGCGCCATCCCTTGTTCTGGGTCATGGTGCCTTCGATCCTGGGCATGTCGGCCTTTGGCACGGCGTTCTTTTTCCATCAGGTGCATTACGCGGCCCTAAAGGGCATGAGCCACGTGCAGCTGGTCGCGTTTTTTCCGGTGTTCACGGCCATGTCGATCGGGTCGATGGTGGCCACGGGCTGGGCACTGGACCGTCTTGGCACCGCGCGGCTGATCCCGTTTTACCTGTTCCCGGCGGCCATCGGGTTCCTGTTCTTTGCGCTGACGGGCGGCAGTCTGGGCCTGTTTGTGGGGCTGTTTTTCTTTGCGCTTTCAGCCGGGGCCAATGCCACGCTGCCCAATGCCTTTTGGGCCGAGTTCTATGGCACCGCCCATATCGGCGCGATCAAGGCGCTGGCGGCGGCGGTGATGGTGCTGGGATCGGCCATCGGGCCGGGATTGACGGGTGTGCTGATTGACCTGGGCCTTGAGCTGGGCCCGCAATACATCGGTGTGGCGGTCTATTTCGTGATGACCACGCTGGTGTTGATGTGGGGTGTCAAACGCTCTGCACGCGACCTGCCACAGGAGGGCGGATGATGGAGATAACGGGCCAGATTACGGGCCAGATCACCTGGGTCTACACGCATGACCTTGTGGCCTCGGTGGCCTTTTACCGCGACGCGCTGGGATTGCCCGTGTGGCGCGATGCCGGGGCGGCGGTGATTTTCGAACCCCTGCCCGGCGCAAAGATCGGCGTGTGTACGGCGTTTGAGGATCGGGTGGTCGAGCCAGCGGGCAGCATGATCACCCTGCTGACGGACGACGTGGACGGCTGGTATGACCGTCTGGTTGCCGCAGGGACCACAGTGAAAGGGCCGCCGGAAAAGCTGGAACGCTTCGGCATCTACAGTTTCTTCTGCGAAGACCCGAGTGGCTATACTATTGAAATTCAAAAATTTATTTCCTGAGGCTGGGAGCGATCTGCCCACCAAAGAAAATCAAACAAGTGCGTAAAGCCCCTATTTTTCGCCGGCCTTGATCTGCCTCAAGTCGCAATTCACCACACTTGCGTAGTGTTTTAGTTCACACTTGAAGGAAAATCGCCCGCAATGGCCAGCTCTCTGACACATCTCGTTGACGCAAGCGCATTGCTGCGTGCGCTGTCTCCTCAGGTGCGCGAGTGTCTGCTGGGGCGGGCGCGAACACGCACCCTGTCCAGTGGCGAGACACTGTCCATCCAAGGCGAGCAGGCAGGCACGTTGAAGATCGTCGTCCGGGGCTGGGTCAAAGTGTACCGGGTCAGCGAAAACGGTCACGAAGCGGTTCTGTCAACCTTGGGCCGGGGCGAAAGCTTTGACGAGGTGCCCGCCATGACGGGGGGCGTCGCGGCCAACGGTGCCGAGGTGATTTCGGATTGTGAGGTCCTGATGCTGGATCTGTCGGATATCTGCTCGTGTAAAAACGCCCGTGCCGAACTTGCCACTGCCGTTATGACCGCCGCCCAGGGACACCTGGACAATATGACCAGCCAGATCGAAAGCCTGAAGGTCAAGACCGCCACCCGTCGGCTGGGTGAATACCTGCTGGACCTGACTGAACAAAATGGTGGTGGTGGCAGCGTCGCCCTGCCATTTGGCAAAGTGGTCCTGGCCGGATTGCTGGGGATCAAACCGGAAAGTCTGTCGCGCGCCTTTGCTCGTTTGAAACCGGTGGGGGTGCAAAGCGAATTGCGCGCCGTTCGGATCAAAGACCCAGTCGCTTTGCGGGAATGGACCGAGCGTCAGGCGGCTGGGTAAGCATCCCGCTTTCACGGCGCCCAAATCCCCCAAACAAAAAGGGTCGCCCCAAGGCGACCCTTTCCGTAATTCAGTAAGCGAAAGCTTAGCCGTTGACGCTGTCTTTCAGCGCTTTGGCGATGGTCATTTTGACCACTTTGTCGGCTTCTTTCTTGATCTGCTCACCGGTGGCCGGGTTGCGAACCATGCGCTCGGGGCGCTCGCGGCAGTAGATCTTGCCAACGCCGGGCAGGGTCACTGCACCGCCACCCGAAACTTCGCGGGTGATCAGGGCGCAAACGGCTTCCAATGCGGCAGCAGCGGATTTCTTGTCGGTGCCCATGTCATCGGCCAGTGCGGCGACGAGTTGGGTCTTGGTCATCGGTTTTGCCATTATAGGTCTCCTTAGTCTGCCCGATTTGTAGGGCCTCGTGTCGGGCATTTAACGGGATATGGTGTGTGAACACAACGAATAGTGGTTGCGAAAACCCCTTTTTTTGCGGATTTCCACCGATTTTTTGACCAAATGGGTCAAATCCGCTGACTGACCTCGGGGAAACCAGCACGTTTTGGCCTAGTCTTGGGACCGCTGGTGTTGGTGCTGCACCCGGAACCGCCAAGTTTTTATGGGCGTTTCCGAGTCAGGGGGCAAGGCAAAACACCCGGAATATGCGCTACAGGAACGCGGTTTCGTCAAAGCTGCGCAGTTTCCGGGAATGCAGGCGTTCCAGCGGCATATCGCGCAGGGCCTCCATCGCGCGGATGCCGATCATCAGGTGACGGGCCACCTGGGTCTGATAGAAATCCGAGGCCATGCCGGGCAGTTTCAATTCGCCGTGCAGCGGTTTGTCCGAGACACAGAGCAGCGTGCCATAGGGCACCCGGAACCGAAATCCGTTGGCCGCGATCGTCGCGCTTTCCATATCCAGTGCGATGGCGCGCGATTGTGACAGACGCTGGACCGGCCCGGACTGATCCCGCAGTTCCCAGTTGCGGTTGTCGATGGTGGCGACGGTGCCGGTGCGCATCACACGCTTGAGGTCATAGCCCTTGAGGTCAGTCACCGAGGCCACCGCCTGTTCCAGCGCAATCTGCACCTCGGCGAGCGCCGGGATCGGCACCCAGACGGGCAGGTCGTCATCCAGCACGTGATCTTCGCGCAGGTAAGCGTGGGCGAGGACAAAATCCCCCAGTGACTGCGAGTTTCTGAGGCCCGCACAGTGCCCGACCATGACCCATGCATGGGGCCGCAACACGGCGATGTGGTCGGTGGCGGTTTTGGCGTTCGAAGGGCCGACGCCGATATTCACCAGCGTAATGCCCGAGCCATCGGCGCGCTTCAGGTGATAGGTCGGCATCTGCGGTTGTTTCGGCACCTGTGGGATCAGCGTGTCACCGTCGGTGATCTCGACATTGCCGGTGCTGACAAAGGCGGTGTAGCCGCTGGTGGGATCATTTAGCTGCTCGCGCGCAAAGGCTTCGAATTCCGAGACATAGAATTGGTAGTTGGTGAACAGCACGTGGTTCTGAAAATGCTCGGCATCCGTGGCCGTATAATGGCTGAGCCGGGCCAGCGAATAGTCCACGCGCTGCGCCGTAAAGGGCGCAAGCGGCGCGCTGCCATCCTCGGAGACAAAGGTGCCGTTGACGATATCGTCATTGGTGGTCGACAGAACCGGCACGTCAAACACGTCGCGCAGGGTGAAGGCGGTGGCGCCCTCTTGTGGCACGGTCAGGTTGGTTTCCCCCGAAACGGCGAAATGTACCGGGATCGGCGTGGTCGAAGGGCCGATGATGACGGGCGCATTGTGGTTACAGACCAACAGGTCGATCTGTTGCTCGAGATAGCTGCGAAACAGGTCGGGCCGGGTGATCGTGGCCACATGGGTTCCCGGCTCGGCCACATGCCCAAAGCTGAGGCGCGAGTCGACCTGGGCAAAGCTGGTCGTGGTGATGCGGATCTCGGGGTAAAAGGCGCGAAAGCGTTTTTCCTTGGGTCCGCTTTCCAGCACAAGGCGAAACTTGTCACACAAAAAGGTGGTCGCGGCCTGGTAAAGCTGTTCCAGCCGGTCGACGGCGGCCTTTGGGTCGGTAAAGGCCTCGGGCGCGGGCAGTGTCGGGGTGACGACGCGGGCGTCTTTTTGCGGGGTCATTCAGCGGGCTCCAAAAGGTCGATGCGTTCAAAGGTTCTGACATCGACGATGCCGAGATCGGAAATGCGCAGCTCGGGGATGACCACGAGGGCCAAGAGCGAATGCTGCATATAGGCGTTGTTGAGCGTGCAGCCACAGGCCTCCATCGCCTCGACCATCTTTTGCGCCCGTGCCGCGACCTCTTGCGCCGGGCTGTCGGACATGAGGCCGGCAATGGGCAGTTCGACCATGGCAATCTCTTGCCCGTCCTTGAAGACGGTGACACCACCGCCCACCTCGCCCAGCCGGTTCGCCGCCAGCGCCATGTCGGCGCGGCTGGTGCCGACCACGATCATGTGGTGGCTGTCATGGGCCACGGTCGACGCCATGGCCATGTTGCCAGTGTAGCCAAAGCCGGAGACAAACCCGTTGGTCACATCGCCTGTGGCGCGGTGACGCTCGACCAGCGCGATCTGGCAGATGTCTTGCGCAAGCTCCTCGGTCTCTGCGAGCCCTCCTCGCACCGGGATGCGTTCCTGCAGCGCCTTGGTCGGGGCCTGATTTTCGACCACACCAATGACGTTGGCGATGACCTCGGTGGCACCTGCCGGGGCGGGAATCTCGAAATCTTTGGCGGTCAGGGTCTTACCCAGATGCACGGTGTTACGGGCAGTGTCGGGCCAGTTGTAATGCGGGCAGTCGATGGTGATCTGGCCGTCGCGGGCCACGGTCCGACCCCGCGCAATGACATGTTCAATGGGCAGATCGGTCAGGTCACTGGTCAGGATCACATCCGCGCGCCGTCCGGGTGCAATCGAGCCCAGTTCACGCTCCAGTCCAAAGTGTGTCGCGGTGTTGATCGTCGCCATTTGCAAGGCAATCACCGGGTCACAGCCGCAGGCAATGGCATGGCGCACCACACGGTTCATATGGCCTTCATGCACCAGCGTGCCGGAATGGCAATCGTCGGTGCAGAGGATGAAACTGCGCGGATCAAGCCCCTTTTCCGTCACGGCGGTGATCTGGGTTTCGACGTCATACCAGGCACTGCCCAGCCGCATCATCGAGCGCATGCCCTGCCGCACGCGGGCGATGGCATCCGCCTCGCAGGTGCCTTCGTGGTCATCCGCCGGGCCACCCGCCGCATAGGCGTGGAACGCGGGGCCAAGGTCGGGGCTGGCGTAATGCCCACCCACGGTTTTCCCGGCATTCTGCGTGGCGGCGATCTCGGCCAGCATCTGTTGCGAACCGTTCACCACACCGGGAAAGTTCATCATTTCCCCCAGACCGATGATGCCCGGCCACTGCATGGCCTCGGCCACATCGTCGGGTCCGATCTCGTACCCCGTGGTTTCCAGCCCCGGCGCCGAGGGGGCGCAGGACGGCATCTGGGTAAAGATGTTGACCGGCTGCATCAGCGCCTCGTCATGCATCATGCGCACGCCATCAAGGCCCAGCACATTGGCGATCTCATGCGGATCGGTGAACATCGACGTGGTGCCATGAGGGATCACCGCGCGGGCAAATTCGGCCGGGGTCAGCATGCCGCTTTCGATATGCATATGGGCATCGCAGAGGCCGGGGATCATGAAACGCCCGTTGGCTTCGATGATCTCGGTATTGTCGCCAATGCAATGGCTGGCATCCGGGCCGACATAGGCAATACGGCCCTCGGCCATGGCGATATCCGAGTGGGGCAGAATTTCGCGGGTGTGGACGTTGACCCATTGGCCCTTGCGGATCACGGTGTCTGCAGGCGCGCGACCGGCGGCCACGGCGACGAGACGGGGGGCACATTCGGCCCAGGTTTTGATTGAGGTTTGCTCCATAGCGCACGTTGACATGTGCAGGGGCGAGGATCAAGCTCGGGACGAATGAAGGTTTTGCGAAAGGTGTTTTAGATGGATTTTGAAACTGTCAAAGCGGCGGAGTTCGGCGCCTCGTTACGCGGCATCGGGCTGAACCTTCTGGTGCGGGACGTTCCGGCTCTTTGTGCCATGTTAGAGACTGTTTTTGACATGACATCCCATCAGGTGACCCCGGATTTCGCCATCGTGACCTATGGCGATCAGGTGTTTCAGATCCATGCGGATGGCACCTATCATTCCCACCCCCTGTTGGGCCTGCTGCCCGAGTCCGGCGTGCGTGGCGCAGGCGTGGAAATCCACCTCTATGACACCGACCCGGATGACGCGGTGCAGCGCGGCGAGGCCGCAGGCATGCATGTGTTGGCCGCAGCCGCCGACAAACCTCACGGGTTGCGCGAAGCCTATCTGATGTGTCTAAACGGCTATGCCTGGGTGGCCTCGCGTCCGCTGTAACAGGGGGCCAGCCCCCGTCGCCCATGGCGACTCCCCCGGGATATTTTTGGCCAAAAGAAGCAAGGGTTTCTTAACCACACTGCTGTTTACTCGTGCGGCGGTACAGGCGGGGACGCCGATGGCCGCGCCAGGAGAAGCTCCCCGGCCCAGCGGCTGGGGAGAACCCCTGGGGTTCTTTTGGCCAAAAGTATCCTGGGGTGAATGGGCCATCGGCCCAGAGGGGCAAGGCCCCTCAATAGGCTCAGCTCTGCTGAGCCACGCCCAACGAGGGCGCATCGCGCCAGCGATGTGATCGAGGCGGGAGAGCTACCTGCTACCAGAATCCTCCAACGCAATCTCTTCGATCAACCAGTCGGAAAACAGCCGCGCCGCCGGGATGTCGCGCGCGTGGGGGGCGATCATCAGGTAATAGGCCTCTTGCATGGCGACGCGGTGTTCAAACGGCGCCACCAGCTTGCCCTCGGCGATCAGGCCGGCGGCGATGGTGTCATGGGCCAGCGCGACGCCGCCCCCGGCCGCGGCCACGGCCATGCTGACCGAGTAGGTCGTGCAATAGGTGACATGGGGGTTCGGCCACTCCAGCGCCTGATCTTCGGCCCAGGAGGGCCAGTTGCACATCAGGTTGGCGCAGTCGTAGAGCGGATGCTTTGCGAGGTCCGTCAGACGGGCCGCGTAGCCCGGCGCTGTCACCGGGTAGTAGTGATCCTGCCGGATCAGGCGCGCATCAAGGTGTTGCGCGGGGCGCAGGGAGTAGCGGATTTCCACGTCCGCGCCTTCGGCCATGTCGCGCGGCTCCCACAGTTCGGTGCGAATGCTCAGCTGCACCTCGGGGTGGCGCGCGTGAAACCGGCCCAGTCGCGGCGCCAGCCAGTGGATGGCAAAGGTGATGTTGCTTTGCACCTGCAGGACCTGCTCCTGTGGTCCCAGCACCGCGCGGGTGCCACGGGTCAGGGTGCGAAAGGCCTCGCGCACCACGGGCAGGTACATGAGTCCCGTCGGCGTCAGCTCGAGCGTGCGCGGGCGGCGGTGAAACAGCGGCGTGCCCAGATGCCCTTCGAGCGATTTGATTTGCTGGCTGACGGCGCTTTGGGTCATGTGCAGTTCACCGGCGGCATCGGTGAAGGACAGGTGCCGTGCCGCGGCCTCGAAGGCGCGCAACCAGTTCAGCGGCGGCAGGGTATTCTGCATTTGCATAATCCACACATTAGTTTGACTTATGAGATAGCCGCGTTTTTTTCGTTGGTAAAGCCGCGCGGGCCACGGCAAGTCATGAACAGAACAAGGAGATATCCCTGATGAGCGTGACAGACCTTCGCCCCAACCTCGATTACTGGCAGGAACGTGTGGACATGGCCGCGGCCTTTCGCTGGACCGCCCGGCTGAACCTGCATGAAGGCGTTGCCAACCACTTTTCGCTGTCGGTGAATGACGACGGCACCAAGTTCCTGATGAACCCCAACCAGGTGCATTTCAGCCGGATCAAGGCGAGCGATCTGTTGTTGCTGGACGCCAACGACCCGGACGTTCTAAGCAAACCCGGTGCACCCGATCCGACCGCCTGGGGTCTGCATGGCAGCATTCACCGCTATTGTGGCCATGCGCGTTGCGCCATGCATGTGCATTCGATCCACGCCACGGTTCTGGCCAGCCTCGCGGACAGCCGCATGCCGCCGATCGATCAGAACACCGCGACCTTTTACAATCGACACGTCATCGACGAAGAGTTTGGCGGGCTGGCGTTTGAATCCGAAGGCAAGCGGTGCGCCGCCATGCTGACCGACCCCAAGGTCAAGACCATGATCATGGGCAATCACGGTGTCATGGTGATCGGCGATACCGTCGCCGAGACCTTTAACCGGCTCTATTATTTCGAGCGCGCCGCCGAGACCTATATCCGTGCGCTGCAAACCGGCCAGCCCTTGCGCGTGCTGAGCGACGAGATTGCCGAGAAGACCGCACAAGAGCTCGAGGATTACCCCGAGCAGGATGTGCGCCATCTGGCCGAGTTAAAGGCGATCCTTGACGACGAACAGTCAAATTACGCGAGTTAAGCCGGAATAGAGACTGTTATTGTCCCATAAGGGAGGATTGGAATTGAGCGAACTGCCCCCATTGCAGGACATGAGCCGCGAATGGAATTACCACCCCGAACTGCCCCTGCATGACCCGTCGATCTTTCACTGGCCGCCGCGGCCTGCGCATCTTTTGCGCTGGGTTGCGCACAACTGGCTGACCCTGAGCGAGCGGGTGATGATGGTGGTCCTCGCCGTGCTGTTGTGGCTGTTTGTCTACCCCTCGCTTGAGGTGGCGCAGAGCTTTGCCCCGGGTTGGATCGCGCAGGTCTGGGTGGCGAATTTCCTGTTGATCGCGGCCTCGGCCGGCGGCTTGCACTGGTTCTTTTACATGCGCAAAGGACAGGGCAAAAAGCTCAAGTTCGAGCACCGCGATCAGGGCAGGAACAACAAGCTCTGGGATTTCAGCGATCAGGTCAAAGACAACATGTTCTGGTCGCTGGGGTCCGGCGTGGCGCAGCTGACCGGGTTTCAGGTGGTGACCATGTGGCTGATGGCCAACGGCTATGCGCCGACCATCACCTTTGCCAGCGCGCCGGTCTGGTTTGTCCTGTGGCTGGTGCTGATTCCGATCTGGTCGGCGTTTCACTTTTACTGGGTGCACCGGCTGCTGCATCAGCCGTTCCTCTACAAGCGCGTGCATGCCCTGCATCATCGCAACGTCAATATCGGGCCGTGGTCCGGGTTCTCGATGCACCCGGTTGAGCATTTTATCTACCTGTCTTCGCTCTGCATCCATTGGGTCGTGGCAAGCCATTCGATCCACCTGTTCTTTCACGTGGTGTTTCAGGGGCCCGGCGCGGCGATGACCCACACCGGCTATGAGGATCTTTTGATCCGCGACAAGCGTCGGCTGGCGCTGGGGACATTTTACCACCAGCTGCATCACCGCTATTATGAGTGCAACTATGGCAATCAGGAGATGCCCTGGGATCGCTGGTTCGGCACCTTCCATGACGGATCGACCGAGGCCACGACCGAAACCCGGGCGCGCAAAAAGCGGATGCATGCCCGTTGAGTGATCGCAAAGAGTGGAACTATACCCCTGAGCTGCCGCTTGGGGTGAATCCGCTGTTCCAGAGGCCCTGGAAACCGGTCGAGATTTTCCGCTGGTACTGGGACAGCTGGTTTCCACTCTCGATCAACCTTGGCATCGTGGCGCTGGCCTGTCTCAGCTACGTCTACGCCAGTCCGACGCTGGAGCAAGCCACCACGCCGGGGCTGTGGATCGGGCTGATCTGGCTGCGCAACTGCATCCTGGCCACGGTGCTGGCCCATGGGCTGCACATGGTGTTTCACCGCTATGCCCTGCAAGGCACCGAGCACAAATTCGACCCGCGCCCCTATCCCCGCGACGGCCGTATCTTTAGTTTCGGCAACCAGCTGCGCGACAATATCTTTTGGGCCATCGCCTCAGGCGTCACGATCTGGAGCGGTTACGAGGCGCTGATCTGGTGGTCGATGGCAAATGGCTATGCCCCAACCCTAACGTGGGCGCAAAACCCGGTCTGGTTCGTGGTGATCTTTTTCCTCATCCCGATCTGGGAGAGTTTCTATTTCTACTGGATTCACAGGGTGTTACACTCGGACCTCTTTTACCGGTTCCACGCCCTGCACCATCGAAACACCGACATCGGCCCGTGGTCGGGGCTAAGCATGCATCCGGTGGAGCACCTGTTCTATTTCGGCACCGTCTTTGTGCATTTCCTCCTGCCCACACACCCCGTGCACCTGATCTGCCATCTGATGTTCTATGGCCTTTACGCCATCATCACCCACACCGGGTTCGAAGGGGTCTGGGCAGGCGGGCGCAAACGCCTGCATCTGGGCAACTTCCACCACCAGCTGCACCACCGCTATTTCGAGGTGAACTATGGCACGCTGGAAATCCCGTGGGACAAGCTGTTTGGCACGTTTCACGATGGCTCGCCCGAGGGCAAAGCGATGATGCGCGAACGGCTGAAAACCCGAAAGCGCTAGCCCCGGCGCAATTGCTGCGGGGTTGTCGCGAACTCGGCCTTGAACGCGCGGGTCATGGCAGCGGGTGTCTCATAGCCCGTGCGCAACGCAATCTCGGACACAGTCAGATCGGTCTCGGTCACCAGCTTGCGGGCGAGGGTCAGTCGCAGGCGGCGATAGACCCGCTGCGGCGTCGCCCCGAGGTCCGCCATCATCCGCACCTCGAGCGCCTTTTGCGTGCGTCCCACGCGGCGGGCGATCTCGGCAATGGGCAATGGCTCTTCCAGATGCTCCTGCATCACCGCCAGCGCCCGGTTGACCACCCGGCTGGCCGCCCCTGCCCCACCCGCATGGCTGCGCGCGGAATCGCGGGTCATGAAGAGCTGCGAGACCTCTAACGCCAGCGCCTGTCCGTGATCCCGCCCGATCATGTGCAACACCAGATCAAAGGCCGCCATGGCCCCGGAACAGGTGATCCGATCCCGGTCAATCACGAAACGCTCGCGCCGCGTGTCAACCTCGGGAAAGCGTTCCTCGAACCCGGTCAACTCTTCCCAGTGGATCGTGGCCTGATGCCCGTCCAGCAACCCCGCTTCGGCCAGGAGCCAGCTGCCCGTGTCCAGACCCGCCATCGCGGCGAACCGCTGAGACGCCGCACGCAAAGCCGTCTGAACCTGCCACCCCGTATAGCTTTGGAACCCGTATGACGGCATCACGGCCAGCACATCCCCCGACGCCTCGGCCAGCCGCTGATGCGGCGCCACCTGCAACCCGCTGGAGCTTTGGGCATTCTGCCCGCTCAGCGTCAGGAACTGCCATTGATACAATGCCTGCCCCGACAGCATATTGGCCGCACGCAGGGGTTCGACAGTGTTGGCAAGACAATGGTTGGAGAACCCATCAAACAGCAGCACGCCGAATTGCTGCGTGGCAGCATAAGTTTTGGCCCATCTTTGCATGTATTTCTTCTAATTTCGCATGATACGGGTCGTCAAGCCGCCTAATCCTGACTGAAACCGCAATTGGAGCGCGCCCATGCAATTTGGAATGACCGAAGAACAGGCCATGATCGTCGACACGACGCGGGCCTTTGTCGAGAACGAACTTTACCCGCACGAGCTGGAAGTGGAACGCACCGGCCATCTTGATATGGACCTTGTGCGCGAGATCCAGAAAAAGGCGATGGAGGCCGGGCTATACGCGGCCAACATGCCCGAAGAGGTGGGCGGCGCGGGTCTCGATACGCTGTCATGGCTGCTCTACGAAAAGGAACTGGGCCGCGCCAATTATGCGCTGCACTGGACCGCTGTGGCACGGCCCTCGAACATCCTGCTGGCAGGCACTGAGGAGCAGAAGGAAAAGTATCTCTATCCTTGCATGAAGGGCGAGAAATGGGACTGTCTGGCGATGACCGAGCCAGGTGCCGGATCGGACCTGCGCGGCATGACCGCCAGCGCCCGCAAGGATGGCGATGACTGGATCCTGAACGGCACCAAGCATTTCATCAGCCACGCCGACATCGCCGATTTCTCGATTGTCTTCATGGCGACCGGCGAAGAGGACACCCCGCGCGGGCCCAAGAAAAAGATCACCGCGTTTTTTGTCGACAAGGGCACGCCGGGCTTTTCCGTGCGCGAAGGCTACAAGAATGTCAGCCACCGCGGCTATACCAACGCCGTACTGGAATTCGATGATTGCCGCCTGCCGTCCTCGGCGGTGCTGGGCGAGGTCGACAAGGGCTTCGAGGTTGCCAACACATGGCTCGGCGCCACCCGCCTGCAGGTTGCCGCCACCTGTCTGGGCCGCGCCGAACGCGCGCTGCAACACTCGGTCGAATACGCCGCCGAACGCAAACAGTTCGGCCAGCTGATCGGCAAGTTCCAGGGCATCTCGTTCAAGCTCGCCGATATGGCGCTGGAGCTGAAGGCCGCGAACCTGTTGACCTGGGAGGCCGGCTGGAAGTTCGATCAAGGCACCGTGACTGAGACCGACATGTCCATGGCCAAGCTGAAAGCCACCGAGATGCTGGCCTTTGTCGCGGATGAGGCGATCCAGATTCACGGCGGCATGGGGCTGATGGACGAGCTGCCGCTGGAACGCATCTGGCGGGATGCCCGCGTGGAGCGCATCTGGGAAGGCACCTCGGAAATTCAGCGCCACATCATCAGCCGCGAGCTGCTCCGCCCCTTGGGCGCATAAGATTTCATGCCTCCGGCGGGAGTACTTTTGGCGAAATGAAGCTTCATCTTGCTACAAATACTCCCGCCGGAGGCTTCTTTGGTTTCCGCAAGCACAAGGTGAGTGATGACACGCGATCTTTCGAGACTATTCCGCCCTAAAACCATCGCCGTGGTCGGTGGCGGCGCATGGTGCGCCCTGGTGATCGAACAGTGCCACAAGATGGGTTTTCAGGGCGACATCTGGCCCGTGCACCCCAAGGCGGACCAGGTGGGCGGCTTGCCTGCCTTCAAAGATGTCGGTGCCCTGCCCGAGGCGCCGGATGCGACCTTTATCGGTGTGAACCGCTTTGCCACAATCGACGTCGTGCGCGCCCTGTCGGCACGGGGCGCCGGGGGGGCCGTGTGTTTCGCCAGCGGGTTCCGCGAGGCCGCCGCCGAGGATGCCGAAGGCGAGGATCTGCAAGAGCAATTGCTGGACGCGGCAGGCGATATGCCGTTTCTGGGGCCCAACTGCTATGGCTTTGTGAACTATCTGGACGGCGCGCTTTTGTGGCCCGATCAGCACGGCGGCATAGCCTGCGACAAGGGCGTGGCGATTGTCACGCAAAGCTCAAACATCGCGATCAACATGACCATGCAGATGCGCGGCCTGCCGGTGGCCTATGTGGTCACCGCGGGCAATCAGGCGCAGTCAGGTGTCGCCCATATCGGCGAGGCGTTGCTGGACGATCCCCGCGTCACCGCGCTGGGGCTGCACATCGAAGGGTTCGGCGATCTGCGCGCGTTCGAGGCCCTGGCCGACAAGGCCCGCGCCCTGGGTAAGCCGATCATCGCGCTGAAGGTGGGCAAGTCCGATCAGGCCCAGGCCGCAACCGTGTCTCATACCGCCTCTCTCGCCGGGGGGGATGCGGGCGCCGAGGCGTTGCTCGGACGGCTGGGCATCCCGCGGCTCCATTCGATCCCGGATTTTCTGGAGACGCTGAAGCTGCTGCACGTCGTCGGGTGGCTGCCGTCGAACCGCCTCGCCTCGATCAGCTGTTCGGGGGGCGAGGCCAGTCTCGCCGCCGACACCGCCCATGGGCGCGGCGTGGTCTTTCCGCCGCTGAACGAGACGCAAAAGACCGACCTGCGCGCGGCCCTGGGGCCGATGGTGGCGCTGGCCAATCCGCTGGATTACCACACCTATATCTGGCGCGACGCCGAGGCGATGACACGGGCCTGGGGTGCGATGATGGACCCGTCGCTTGCCATGACCCTGTTGATTGTGGACTTTCCGCGCCCCGACCGCTGTGACCCGCGCGACTGGGATTGCGCGGTCAAAGCTGCCATCGGGGCCAAGACCGATCGCAACGCCAATGTGGCCGTCGTCGCGACCTTGCCAGAGCTGATCACCGAAGACATCGCCTCGGTCCTGATCGAGGCGGGCGTCGTGCCCTTTGCCGGGCTGGACGAAGCCATAGCCGCCTGCGAGGCGGCATCGCGCCCCCGCCCCGGCGAGACGCTTCCGGTTCTCCTCCCCACGGACAGCGTCTCGCCGGAATTGATCCCCGAGGCCGAGGCCAAGCGGCGGTTGGCATGGCACGGGCTGCGCACGCCGAACTTTAAACGCGTGACCTCGTCCAGCGCGGCGCGGGCCGCAGCGGTCGACATCGGCCCCCCTGTGGTGCTCAAGGGCGAAGGCATCGCCCACAAGACCGAAGCCGGGGCCGTGGCGCTGAACCTGATGTCGGGGCGCGAGGTCAGTGAAGCCGCCGACAGAATGCCGACCGACCACTTTCTTGTCGAAGAGATGGTGACAGGCGCTGTTGCAGAGTTGTTGATTGGTGTGGTCAAGGACCCCGCCCATGGCTTTGTCATGACCTTGGCCGCCGGCGGAACCCTGACCGAGGTGATGCAGGACAGCGCAAGTGTGCTGTTGCCCGCCACCGACGCGATGATCTCGGACGCTTTGGCCGCTTTGCGTATCTCAAAACTGCTCGACGGCTACCGTGGCGCGCCCGCAGCTGACCGCGACGCCCTGATGAAAGCCATCCGCGCGATCGAGGCCTATGTTCTTGCCAATGCCGAGGGTCTGGAAGAGATTGAGGTGAACCCCCTGCTCTGCACCCCCACCGACGCGGTGGCCGCAGATGCCCTGATGCGGCGAAAGGACTAGACCCTCATGCGCACGATCGGCACCTTGAATTGCGACGACATCGGGATATCCGGCATGCTCTGCGGTGCTGCTGTCCGGTGCGGCATCCCTGCGGGTACAGACCCTAACTTTGACCTTTTTACCCTTTCTGGAGATCTAACATGACCGACAGCCCCGTCAAAACCCGCCGCGACGGCGCCATTCTCGAGGTCACGCTGGACCGCCCCAAGGCCAACGCCATCGACCTCGCCACCAGCCGCGTCATGGGCGAGGTGTTCCGCGAGTTCCGCGATGACCCCGAGTTGCGCGTCGCCATCCTGACCGGGGGCGGTGACAAGTTCTTCTGCCCCGGCTGGGATCTCAAGGCCGCAGCCGATGGCGACGAAGTGGACGGCGATTATGGCGTCGGCGGCTTTGGCGGATTGCAGGAACTGCGCGACATGAACAAGCCGGTGATCTCGGCGGTGAACGGCATCGCCTGCGGTGGCGGTCTGGAACTGGCCATTTCCGGCGACATCATCCTTGCTGCCGATCACGCCAGCTTTGCCCTGCCTGAAATCCGCTCGGGCACCGTGGCCGATGCCGCCAGCATCAAGCTGCCCAAGCGCATCCCCTATCACATCGCCATGGAGCTGTTGCTGACCGGTCGCTGGTTCGACGCGGATGAGGCGCATCGCTGGGGTCTGGTGAACGAAATCGTGCCGGGCGACCAACTGATGGACCGTGCCTGGGAGCTGGCGCGCCTGTTGGCGAGTGGCCCGCCGCTGGTCTACGCCGCCATCAAAGAGGTGGTGCGCGACGCCGAGGACCTGAAATTCCAGGACGCCATGAACCACATCACCCAGCGCCAGCTGCGATCCATCGACGTGCTCTATTCGTCCGAGGATCAGCTGGAAGGCGCCCGCGCCTTTGCCGAGAAACGCGATCCGGTGTGGAAGGGGCGATAACACCTTGGAAAGGGGGCGCGCATGACGCCCCCAATCGACATCAGAAACTGCGGCTGAACAGCACTGTCAGGCCAACATCATTGGTGCCATCCGCAATTTCGCCACCGTCCAGATCAACGGTAAAGGTGCCCGTGCGGCTCTCGATCTTGAAACCGGCGGCCAAGCGGGGCGACACATAGGTGTCACCACCCCCCAGACCATCGTCAAAGTCGTTGAAATCCAGACCAACGGTCAAGTAAGGGAACAGCCCGCCCTGGGTCTCGTGGAAATCCATTCGCAGCGACACATTTGCGGTGTTCTGGCTCACGGTGCGTGCCGGAACCGCCGTCAGCCCAACTGTATGCGCAGGCATCTTTTCCGAGAACCCTCGGTACCCGACCGACGGGCGCAGGACCGCCCAGTTCACCGGCACCT
Organism: Shimia sediminis; assembly: GCF_003990645.1. Lineage (GTDB taxonomy): Bacteria > Pseudomonadota > Alphaproteobacteria > Rhodobacterales > Rhodobacteraceae > Shimia > Shimia sediminis. Next base: position 117,879 of record NZ_RYZK01000003.1, on the reverse strand, counting down.
CTCCGGTCAGCTTGAGGCCACCAAAGACCCGCTCGGCATCAAACTTTGTGGCCCCCGCAACGGTATAGTCCGGCTCGCCGTACATGACGTAGGCCTCCAGCTCCAATCCGCCGCCAAACCGTGTCTGAAGATAGGGGCCAATCGCAAAGGTGTCCGCCTCGTACCTTGTACCCGATGCCGTGATGTCGAGCATGCCATATGCGCCCGCCAGACCCAGGATCGTGTTGCCGCCGACTTCCACATCGACACCAAACACCAGATCGACGTTGTCGCCGTCAAAGTCCCCCGAGAAGTGACGCCCACTGAGTCCGGCCCAATAGGACCACGTGCCGCTTTCGCCTTGTGTTGAAAGGAACATGCCATTGCGCGTCGCGGTCGCCCCGCCATTGCCGTTTCGTCCCGCCAGCGCATTTCCCAACGCATTGCCCACGGCGGTGTTCTGGCCACCCGCCCCGACGGCCGCTGCGGCGGCCCCCTCAGCCGCGGCTTCGCTGGAGGTTCCACCACCACCGCCTCCGCCGCCTGTCCCACAGGCAAAGCTGTACTGCGCCCCGACCGGACCGGAAACACCTGCCGAGGTATAGACAACTTCGATGCTGACCGACTCGGCAGAAGCCGCCGTATAGGTCACACCCTGACATGACCCGCCAGAAAACCTCGGGCCGCACAGCGTGCTGCCAATCTCCATATTGGTTGTGGTCGGTGTCGTTGTTCCCGCCGTGATCGTCTCGCCAGCCTGCAGCGAAACGCTATACGCCTGCCGGATGGCAATTGTCCCCGATGTTCCGTTGAAAGTGTCACAAGTAAGTGCCTGTGCCAGGGCAGAATTGGCCCCAAGTGTCATCAGGCACAGAAAAGCCAGAGAACGTTTCATGGATAACCCGTCAAAAAAAGTTGCAATAATGGCATAAAAATAGAAGAATCGCAGGCTATCCTGTCAATATTTTTTTAACACGTCCTGAGATATTGTTGCCGGTTCGTTACTCGGGCGCTGTCTCGGGCCGCACATAAGGACCCCTTGAGTTTCGGGGCGACCGTGAGACCCGGCACTCGGGCACAACGCATCAGAAACCTGGCGCGATCACCTTCTCTAACACCAGATTAAGGCCAATGCGCTGGCGCTCTTGGAAATGCACAATGGCCACAAATCGACACTTCTGATTGACCGAAGGCAACCTCGGCCAGGACCGCTGTGCCGGATGTGCCACGCTTGTGACCAAGAGCTGACCGATCGGGGCGCGGTCGCGTGGCATCTGCCCCATTCCAGTGCAAAACCGGCCGTCATTCACGAAACATCAGTCTCTAACCTTGCGGAAAAGCGCGACATAGCCGGTGTCATCCTTGTGATCCCCGGTGGCATTTTCGCCGTAGAACCGGATCACCGGCAGGCGCAGATCGGTGATCTGATCTGACAGGGCCTCCAGCTTGGCCTCGAACCCTTCGGCCACGTAATGCTCGGTGTTGATCGACAGGGCAAACTGCGCGCCGGGCCGGGCAATGCGCAGCAGCTCGTCAAAGGCTTCGGGTCCCACATGGCCATTGGTAAAGGTGCCCGAGCTGACAATCCCGGCATAGCTCTCATCCGCCACCGGCAACTGCGCGGTCAGATCGCCGACAAACAGCCGCGCATAAATGCCCTTGGTCGCGGCCACGTCCAGCATCTCTTGCGAGATGTCCGTCGCCTCAACCGGCCCCACGCCCAAGCCCACCAGCGCCGCGCCGCACAGCCCGGTGCCCGCGCCGACATCCAGCACCGGCCCGCATCCGCCCGCCTCCCGAAAGGCCTCGGCCACCAAACGCGGCGACAGGTAATCATGCGCCTCGGCAAAGGTTTCATCGTAGCTCTCGGCCCATGTGGCATAAAGCTTCTTGGAATCTTCCGGGGTCTTCAGCGCGTAAGCCCCGTCAAGGCTGGGATCGGTCTTGGGTTTCTCTGTCATCCCCCCACTGAACCGCGTGACTTTGTCTCAATCAAGGGTTTCGCTTGATTGCCCCGCCCCAAATCGGCAGTTTCCTTCCATGACCAAGACTTTGCTCTCCCTCGGCCACGGGTTTTCCGCCCGCGAACTGGGCCGCCAACTGGTGCCGCTCGGCTGGCGCGTCATCGGGACCACCCGTAAACCTGAAAAATGCGCCGCCTTTGAAGCGGAAGGCATCGAACCTCTCCTGTGGCCCTGCGACATGGAGCAGGCGCTTCGGGGTGTCACCCACCTCCTCACCTCGATCTCTCCGGACGATCAGGGCGACCCTGTCCTGCGCGATCACCGCGCGGCCATCCTCGACGCCATGCCGAACCTGAAATGGGTTGGTTACCTGTCGACCACGGGCGTCTATGGCGATCACGACGGTGGCTGGGTCGATGAAGACTCACCCACCGATCCCGCCACCCTCCGCGGCCAGCGTCGGGTGCTGGCGGAACGCGAATGGCGCGACATTCCCGGCCTGCCCATCCACATCTTCCGCCTCGCCGGCATCTATGGCCCCGGTCGTGGCCCCTTTGCCAAACTGCGCAAAGGCACCGCCCAGCGTATCATCAAGAAAAACCAGGTCTTCAGCCGCACCCATATCGAAGACATCGCCCAGGTGCTGATGGCCTCCATGGCCAATCCCAACCCAGGCCGCATCTACAACGTCTGCGACGATGATCCCGCCCCGCCACAGGACGTCATCGAATACGCCGCCGAACTCCTGAACATGGAGCCCCCCCCAGAGGTACCATTTGAAGAGGCACAGATGAGCCCCATGGCCCGCAGCTTTTATTCCGACAGCAAATGCGTACACAACACCCGCATCAAACAGGAACTGGGCGTCACCCTGAAACACCCCACCTACAAGGCCGCCCTGCGCGCCATGCTGGACGCGGAAAAAAACGCCTGAACTTCATTTCGCCAAAAATACTTCGGGGTGAATTGGCCGCAGGCCAAGAGGGGCAGCGCCCCTCATCAGGCTCAGCTTTGCTGAGCCACGCCCAACGCGGACACATCGCGCCAGCGATGCGTCCAAGGCGGGAGGATTACCCCTCCCGCTTGGGCAATACCCAATCGGGACGCACAAAATGACAGGTATAGCCGTTGGGGTTCTTCACCAGGTAATCCTGGTGATAGTCCTCGGCCTCCCAGAAATCACCCACCGGCGCGACCTCGGTCACCACCTTGCCGGGCCATAGCCCCGAGGCATCCACATCTGCAATGGTGTCCTCGGCCACGGCCTTTTGATCGGCGCTCACATAGTAGATCGCCGACCGATAGGACATGCCAACGTCATTGCCTTGCCGATTTGCCGTCGTCGGGTCGTGGATCTGGAAAAAGAACTCCAGGATCTTGCGGTAACTCAAACGCGCCGGGTCATAGGTGATCTCGATCCCCTCCGCATGGGTGCCGTGATCGCGATAGGTGGCATTGGGCACGTCGCCGCCGGTATAGCCCACCCGCGTTGACACCACGCCGTCCATCCTGCGGATCAGCTCTTCCATGCCCCAAAAGCACCCGCCTGCCAGAACCGCCCGCTCAGTCATTGCCGATCTCCTCAACCTGCGCCAGATATGCCCCATACCCTTCGGCCTCCATGTCATCGCGGTGCACGAACCGCAAGCTGGCCGAGTTGATGCAATAGCGCATGCCACCCCGGTCCACGGGGCCATCGGGGAACACATGCCCCAGATGGCTGTCCCCATGCTTGGACCGCACCTCAACCCGCACCATGCCATGGGTGCTGTCATGATGTTCAGTCACATGCGCGGTCTCGATGGGCTTGGTAAAGCTTGGCCAGCCACAGCCTGAGTCATATTTGTCCGAACTGGCAAACAACGGCTCACCCGACACCACGTCCACGTAGATCCCCGGCTCTTTGTTGTTCAGCAGCTTACCCGTTCCGGGCCGCTCGGTGCCGCTTTCCTGGGTGACCCAGAATTGTTCATCCGTCAGCGCCGCAAGCGCGTCCGGGTCCCGGCGATAGGTGGTCATAGGCGTCTCCTGTCGTCCAATTCGCTTCACGATATTAAATGGGGCTGTGGCTGGAATTACAAATACCCATTTCAATCAGCTGACGCATTGGTGATCACGCACCGCCCAGGCACCGCTTCCGGTCAGACCTGTTCGATGACGACGACGCCCCGGATTTGCATCCGCCCAGGGTCGAGAAACAGCCTAGTTTCGCTGAAACAGACTCTAGTTTCGCCCCACATCGCGGCTTGGGGCGACGCCATAGCGGGCGCGATAGCTCTTGGAAAAATGGGTTTGAGAGTTGAAGCCACAGGCAAAGCAAATCTCGGACAGGCTCATGTTGGTGTGAAACAGCAACTCGCGCGCTTTGGCCAGACGCAACCCGATGTAATAGGCTTTCGGCGTGGTGCCCAGGTGCTTGCGGAACAGGCGCTCGAGCTGACGCCCCGAAAGCGCAACCATCTCAGCGATTGCGGCCGGGGACATGGGCTGTTCGATATGCTCGTCCATGATGCGGATGGCTTCGGCGAACTTGGTGTGCCGCGTGCCGGCGCGCAGATGCAGGGACAGGCGCTGGTTCTGATCCTCGCGGCGCGGGCTGGTATAAACCATCTGATCGGCCACGTGATTGGCCAGATCGCGGCCCTGATCGCGCTCGATCAGATGCAGCATCATGTCCATCGACGCCGCCCCTCCGGCACAGGTTGGCCGGTCGCTGTCAATCGCGAACAACGCGTCCCGCAGGTCCACCGCCGGAAAGACCTCGGCAAAGGTCGAATGATAGACCCAATGGGTCGTGGCGGGCCGATCCCGCAGCAATCCGGCATTGGCCAGCGTGTAAGAGCCGCTGCCCAGCGCGCCCACACAAACCCCCAGCCGCGCCTGCCGTCGCAGCCAGTTCATGATGCCCAGGGTCGAGTTGGCGGCAATGTTATCGCCACCCACCACGATCAGCGTGTCATGGCGGCTCAGTTCGCAGAGCGCGCTGTCGACCATCATCGACAACCCGTTCGAGGCCCGCACAGGGTCACCGGTCTCGCCAACCACCAACCAGTCAAACCACCGTTTGTCCTCGAACCCGTTGGCCATGCGCAGGGCTTCCAGCGCACAGGTAAAGCTGAGTTGCGAAAAATCGTTCAGCAGCAGGAACACATAACGTTTGAGCGCAACCGACGTCACCGGTTGCGCGGCTTTTGTGGACAAGGGCACAGGTTTCGTCATGGCACCCTCCTCGGTTTCACAACATCACGCGCGCATGTTGGCGCCATTGGCATCGTAGACAGGCGCACCCTGAACCTCGGCGTCAAACATTTCGCCCAGGATTTCGACCTGTAACAGGGTGCCCGGCGCAGCGTGTTCGGTCGCGACATAGCCCATGGCCATCGACTTTTGTACGTGATGGGCATAGCCACCCGATGAGATATAGCCAACCGCTTCGCCATCTTTCAGGATCGCCTCGTCATTGGACACATCGATTCCGTCAACATCGATGGTCAATGTCACAAGCCTGCGGGCCGGACCGGCCTGTTTTGCGTCAGCTGTTGCGGCTTTTCCGACAAAATCCTTGTTCCAGTTGATAAAGACGTCCATGCCGCTTTCCACCGCGTCGAAATCCGGGCGGAAGTCCAGCGTCCACACGCCCCATCCCTTTTCCAACCGCATCGACATCAGCGCCCGCGCGCCATACCAGCGATAGCCCAGATCGGCCCCCGCCTCTTCGATCGCTTCGGCCAGTCGCAACAGGTACTGCGGTTTGCAGTAGATCTCATACCCCAGCTCTCCCGAGAACGAGATCCGGTTCAGGATCACCGGCACCCCGCCGACAAAGGTCTGGCGCAGGTCACGGAACTTGAAGGCCTCGGCGCTGACATCCTCGCGGGTCAGCCGCTGCAACAACGCGCGCGAATTTGGCCCCGACAGGGCGATGCCATGCCAGTCGTCCGAGACATTCTGATAGCTCACATCCGCGGGCAGGTCCTTTTCAAACCACCGGCGGTGCGCCTCTTGCATGGCGCCCGAACCGAACAGCATGAAATGATCCTCGGCCAGGCACGCCACCGTCAGATCACCGTAGAGTTTGCCCTTGGGTGTCAGCATCGGCGTCAGAGTCAGCCGCCCCGGTTTGGGCACGAATCCGGCAAGGATAGTGTCTAAATACGCCCGTGCGCCCGCCCCTTTGAACTCGTGTTTGGCAAAGTTCGCAATCTCGATCCCGCCCACGGCCTCGCGCACCGCCTTGACCTCGCGGGCGACATAATCGTGGCTGCGGTTGCGCTCAAAACTCGGCTCTTCGTGGGCATCTTCCGGCCCATCCGCGAACCACAGCGCGTTCTCCAGACCAAAGCCCTGATCCATCCGCGCACCCTTGGCCACCAGCCGATCATAGAGTGCGGTGGTCTTCTGCATGCGCCCCTTGGGCAGGGTCTCGTTCGGGAAGGTCATGACGAACCGACGCTCGTAATTCTCGGTCGACTTGATGGTGCCCCAATCCGGCGTCGCAAACTCGCCAAACCGCGCCACATCCATCGCCCAGACGTCAATCGACGGCTCGCCGTCAATCATCCATTCGGCCATGGTCAGCCCCACGCCGCCGCCCTGACAGAAGCCCGCCATGACACCCACAGCGACCCAGTAGTTTTTCATCCCCGGCACCGGACCGATCATCGGGTTGCCATCTGGGCCAAAGGTAAACGGCCCGTTGATCATGTCCTTGATCCCGGCCTCGCCAATCGCCGGAATACGCTCGAACGACATCTCCAGCCGGTCGGCAATGCGGTCCAGATCAGGCTGCAACAGCTCATGCCCAAAGTCCCACGGCGTGCCGTCCACCTTCCACGGTGTCCCCTTCGGCTCATAGGTGCCCAGCAGCATGCCCTGCCGTTCCTGCCGGAAATAGATGTTGGCTTCGTAGTCAATCCCCGCCGGCAGACGCGCGCCATGATTGACCACGGCGTCAATCTTGTCGGTGATCAGGTAATGGTGCTCCATCGGTTGCACCGGCAGATGGATGCCCGACATATGCCCCACCTCGCGCGCCCAGAGGCCACCGCAGTTCACCACATGCTCGGCGTTGATCATGCCCTTGGGCGTGGTCAGGTCCCACGACCCATCCGGGCGCTGACTCATCGCCGTCACACCGCAATGGGTGAAATACTGCGCCCCGTGCACCCGCGCCGACTTGGCAAAGGCATAGGTCGCGCCCGAGGGGTCAAGATCACCGTCCTGATCGTCCCACAGGGCCGCGTGATAGTGCTTTGGATCAATCAGCGGGTGCCGTTCGGCCACCTCTTTCGGGCTGATGAATTCCTGATTCAGCCCCATGTAGCGCGCTTTCGACCGCTCACGCTTGAGGTAGTCATACCATGTCTTGTTCGACGCCAGATAGAACCCGCCCGTGATGTGCAGACCCACCGAATGCCCCGAGGTCTCTTCGATCTCTTTATAGAGGTCGATGGTATAGCTCTGCAGGCGGCTGATATTGGGGTCAGAGCTGATCGTGTGAATCTGCCCCGCCGCGTGCCACGACGAACCGCTGGTCAGCTCGTCCCGCTCTAACAGCACCGCATCTTTCCAGCCGAACTTGGCCAGGTGAAACAGGATCGAACACCCGACAACACCGCCGCCGATCACCACCACCTTGGCGTGGCTGGGCAGCTTCTTGCCCTCCGAGGATTCTTCTTTGTGAATGTTCAACGTCGATTGAGCGAACGTGTCGGACATCTTCCGGTTTCCTTATGAACAAATGGTGTCGGCAGCGAACGGTCGCACCGACGTAATACCGACGTCATACCGACGCGATACAGACAGGGGTTTTTCAAGAGTTTGCATAAGCTGAGACAGGGGCAAGAGATCAGTACCAGGCATCCGGCAACTCCTCTTTCCGCCGCGCCACATAGGCACTCAGTTCTTCGCGTTTTGCCTCGTCCATGGGCGGGGTCTCATACTGGTTCAGCATCTCGTTCCAGCGTTCATAGGCGCGGCGGCGCATGTCTTTTGAGCCACCTTCTTCCCAGCTTTCAACGTTTTCACTGTCGCTGAGTTTCGGCTCGTAAAACGCGGTCTGATAGTTGCGCATGGTGTGCGCCGACCCCAGGAAGTGCCCGCCCGGCGCCACCTCGGCGTAAGCATCCCGCGCCAAGGCTTCGTCGCTGACATCGAGGCCCTGCGAGAGCTTCTGATAGCCCCCCAAACGATCCGCATCCATGATGAGTTTCTCAAACCCCGTGCACAGCCCGCCCTCAAGCCAACCTGCTGCGTGCAATACAAAATTTGCCCCGGCCAGCATGGTGGAATGCATCGAATCCGCGCTCTCGTAAGCCGCCTGCGCATCCTCGATCTTGGACGCTGTCAGCGACCCGCCACAGCGCAACGGCAAACCAGCGCGCCGGGCCATCTGGCCAATGGCATAGTTCGACATCACCGGCTCGGGCATGCCAAAGGTCGGCGCCCCGGACTTGAGCGACATCGACGACAGGAAGTTGCCCAGCACAAAGGGTGCACCGGGCCGCACCAGCTGTGAAAACGCACAGCACATCAGCGCCTCGGCCATGGCCTGCGCCACACTCGCCGCTGTTGAAACAGGCCCCATCGCCCCCGACAGGATGAACGGCACCACAACGATCCCCTGTCCTCGCCCGCAGTAAACCCGGATCGCCTCGGTCACCACCTTGTCCACCAGCAGCGGCGAGTTGGTGTTGACGTTCCCCATGATGACGCAGTTTTCCTCCATGAAATCAGCACCATGCACGATCTCGGCCATGTCGATACTGTCCTGCGCCCGGCTCATCTCGGTGATCGCGCCCAGGTGCGGTTTGTCGGAACAGGTCATGTGGGTGAACAGCATATCCAGATGCCGTTTGCTGACCGGCACGTCACAGGGTTCACAGGTCACGAACCCACCGTGATGCAGGTTCGGATGCATATAGCTCAGCTTGACCAGCTTCTCAAAGGCATCCATGTCACCGTACCGGCGCCCCCCCTCAAGATCGCGCACAAAGGGCGCGCCATAGATCGGCGCAAAGACCTGATTTGTGCCGCCCATGGTGACGGACCGCTCGGGGTTGCGCGCCACTTGCGTGAACTCACGCGGCGCGGTCTTGCACAGGTCACGCAGCCAATCCGCTGGTGCCCGGATGATATCCCCATCCACCTTTGCCCCCGCCGCCTGCCAGATACGCAGAGCTTCGGGGTCATCGCGAAAGGCAATGCCAACCTCTTGCATGATCCAGTCGACCTGATCCTCCAGGCGGGCGATTTTCTCGTCGTCCAGAACATCAAAGAACGGCAAGGATCGCTGAATGAACGGCGACGCCTGCACCGATGAGGGCGCGGTGGCACGGGCGCGGGATGCGCGGGCACGTCTGGCCATTGAGGATCTCCTGAACGCATAAATCAGGGGCATGGTAATACGGGCACCAGACCTCGTGATCCTTGAAAATTCTGATGCTTTGGATAAACCACAGTTATGCAAGAACTGTGGAAACTGCTCACCTCGCCCCGCCACCTCATCTTTTTCGAGGCCGCCGCCCGCCTTGGCTCATTCACCCGGGCGGCGCAGGAGCTGAACGTACAACAGCCCGCCGTCAGCGCCGCAATCCGCCAGCTGGAAGCGTCCCTCGCCGTCCCGCTCTTTCACCGCGCGCATCGCTCGGTGACCCTCACCCCGGCAGGAGAGCGTTTGTTTTCAGACGTTTCCGTGGCGCTCGAGCGTATTCTCAATTCGGCCCGCGCCGTGCATCAAAGGGGGCGCAACGATCATGTCACCCTCTCGGTGTCCACCGCTTTTGCCAACTACTGGATGGTGCCGCGCCTGGGGGCCTTCAACGCGGATCACCCCGACATCGACCTGCGTCTGCAAACCAGCGACCGGGAACCCGACCTTGTCGCCGAATCGATCAGCCTCGGCATCAGGCGCGGATATGGCAACTGGGATGACTGCCACGCCGCCCTGATCGCCCCCGAGGTGATCTATCCCATCGCCAGCCCCCAGGTCATGGCCGCGGCCGTGAATCTCAAGACCGTGCCAAACCTGTTGCACGAACGCCTGATCCACCTCGAAGAACCCACCCGCGAGCGCCCCTCTTGGGGGGACTGGTTTGCCCATCATGGCGTGACCGACCGTGCCCCCAGCGCTGGTCTGCGCCTCAACGACTATGCCCTCGTCCTGCAGGCCGCCATGGCCGGCGAAGGTTTTGCCTTTGGCTGGCAACACGTGACCCGCAAACTGATTGACCAGGGCCTGCTCACCGCCCGCAAGGATTGGGCCTGGCACACCGGCGCCGGGTTCTGGCTGGTCTGGTCCAAGGATCTGCAGATGATCGAACAGGCAACCCGGGTCCGCGACTGGCTGATCGCCAACGCCGAACCCGCCTAGGCTTCATTTCGCCAAAAATACTCCGGGGTGAATTGGCCCTTCAGGGCCAAGAGGGGCAGCGCCCCTCCACAGGCTCAGCTTTGCTGAGCCACCGCAAGCTACAGCAGCATATGCACGGCCATCACAGCCGCCGCGCCAACAACGACACCGGACACCCCGGCCGCAAAAACCACCGGCCAGATGCGCGGCTTTTCCTCTTCCACGGCTGTGGCCTGACGGATCAGCATCCCTTCGACCAGAGCGGGCAGACGCGGACCAAACCGCGCCAGCACGCGGGCGGTTTTCATCAGGTCACGCCCCACGGCACGCGGCCCGATGCTTTCCTTGATGTAGCCTTCGACCACCGGCTTGGCGACGTCCCAGATGTTGACCTCGGGGTCCAGCGACCGCGCCACGCCCTCAACCACCACCATGGTGCGTTGCAACAGGATCAGCTCGGTCCGGGTTTCCATGCCGAAACGCTCGGTCACCTCAAAGAGATATGACAACAACCGCCCCATCGAGATGCGCGTCGCATCCATGCCAAAGATCGGCTCTCCCACGGCGCGCAGCGCGCGGGCAAACTCATCCACATCGCGGTCCGCAGGCACATAGCCTGCCTCGAAATGCACCTCAGCCACGCGCTGATAGTCACGCTGAATGAACCCGAACAGAATCTCTGCGTAAACCCGGCGGGTGTATTCATCGATGTGGCCCATGATGCCAAAGTCATAGGCGATGATATGCCCATCGGCCGCGACCTTCAGGTTGCCCTGATGCATGTCGGCGTGGAAATAGCCGTCGCGCAGCGCATGGCGCAGGAACAGGCTCAGCACCCGGCTGCCCAGCGCATGACGGTCATGCCCTGCCGCATCCAGCGCGTCATTGTCGCCCAGCGGATCGCCCTCGGCCCAGTCCAGCGTCATCACCCGGCGCCCGGAATGCTCCCACAGCACGGTGGGCACCCGAAAGCCTTCGTCCTTGATGGTATTGGCGGCAAATTCGCTGGCCGAGGCCGCCTCGAGCCGCAAATCCAGCTCGCCCGCGACCACGCCGTCAAAATGCTCGATCACATCACGCGGACGCAACCGGCGCGAGGCCGGGGACAGGAACATGATGGTGTCCGCCGCAAAGTAAAACGCGTCAATGTCCTTGCGGAACGCGCGCTCGATACCGGGGCGCAGCACTTTGACCGCAACCTCTTCGCCGGTTTCGGCCAGACGCGCCTTGTGCACCTGGGCAATCGACGCCGCGGCGACCGGTTCGGAAAACTCGGAAAACAGCTCTTCAACCGGCTGATCCAGCTCGGCCTGAACGGCCTTTTTGGCAATCTCGATGGAAAACGGCGGCAGCTTGTCCTGCAGCACACGCAGTTCGGTCGCCAGATCAGGCCCCACCACATCGGGGCGCGTCGACAGCACCTGCCCGAACTTGATATAGGCAGGCCCCAGCGCGTTCAGCGCCCGCACCACCGGCGGCATCGAGGGATCACCCTTGATCCCCAGCCAACGGAACGGCCAGACCAGCGTGCGCGCGACGATCCGCAGGGCACGCGGGGCCTCCATCGCGTCCATGACGACACCCATCGCCCCGGTTCGCTCCATCGTGGCCCCGGTGCGGATCAGCCGCCAGATATTGTGCGGTCCTCTCAAATCTTCCACCCCGAATGCAGCGCGGCAATGCCCAGCGACAGATTGCGATACTTGGCGTTCTCGAACCCGGCTGTTTTCACCATCTCCAGAAAGGTGTCCTGATCCGGGAACTTGCGGATCGATTCGACGAGGTATTGGTACGAGTCGCGGTCATTGGCAATCATCTGCCCCATGCGCGGGATGACGTTAAAGGAATAAAGGTCATAGGCCTTTTGCATCATGTCATTGGGAATCTGGCTGAACTCCAGCACCATGAGCCGCCCGCCGGGCTTCAGCACGCGAAACGCTTCGTTCAACGCTTCTTGGGGCCGCGTGACGTTCCGGATGCCAAACGAGATGGTGTAGACGTCAAAGGTGTTGTCCTCGAACGGCAGCGCCATCGCGTCGCCAACCACCCAATCCAGGCTGTCCGCCTTTTGATCGGCCTCGGCGCGCTTGCGTCCCTCGACCAGCATCGGCTCAGTCAGGTCCAGCACCGTGGCATGTCCATGGCCCGCACGATCCAGAAACCGAAAGGAAATGTCCCCGGTGCCGCCTGCAACGTCCAGCAAACGCTGGCCCGGACGCGGCGCCAGCCAATCCATCATCGCATCCTTCCAGACACGGTGAATCCCGACGCTCATCACATCGTTCATGATGTCGTATTTCGACGCCACCGAGTTGAACACGCCCTGCACCTTACCGGCCTTTTCGGCCTCGGGGACCGTGGTGAACCCGAAGTGAGTGGTTTTGTCGTCTGAACCGGCCATCGGAAGTTCCCAACCTCGCCATATTTCCGTCCGCTTCGGGATACACATATGCGAGGGAAGACACAAATCCCCTTTTGACGCGGCTCTGGCCCATGCGAATTTGGTATATTTGATGACTGATCTGAAAATGCTCGCCCTCTATCTGGGGATCGCCATTGTCCTGTCCCTTGTGATGGGTCGTTCGGTCCTGTTTCGCCGGATTCTGGGGTCGCGCGACCATGACGAAAAAGCCGCGCGCAGGACTGAAAAGGAACGCTACGTCCATACCATCGCCAGCTCTGGCACCGGCGTTACGCCGGAGACGCTGTATGGGCGCACAACCTTTCGCGCCACATGGGGGCTGCGGCTTGTCGGGCTGGCGCTCAGCAGCTGTGTTCTGTTCATGCTGGGCCAGAGCGTCTGGACCGACATGATCCTGGGCAAAGTCGGCGGCGATGCCTTTTGGTTCCTCGGGGCCGTGGCGGTGTGGATCTACTACAACTTCTACATCTTCACCTACGAGGTCACGATTTTCGAAGGCGAAATCATCAACTCGACCTGGCTCTTGGGCCGCGCACGGTTTCCTTTGCACAAGCTCAAGCACTTTGAACATGACACCAGCGGGTTCTACCGGCTCGAATTTGCCGGCGGCGGCATGACCTATGTGCTGCAGTATGTTCAGGGGCGCGACAGGCTGCACAGAGCCCTGAAAGAGGCATTGGAGATGGAGACATACGCCCCGGTTCCCGGCTTGCCGCGATAAAAAGCTGTTCCCCCGAACCCGTGGGGTATGCGACACAAGACCAAGCGCAATCAGACCCACGAGGCCCCATGCCCGAACTGCCCGAAGTTGAAACCGTCCGGCGTGGCCTGTTGCCTTCCATGCAGGGCGCGCGGTTCGCTCATGTCGCCGTCAACCGCCCCGACCTGCGCTGGCCTTTTCCGGATCGTATGGTCGAGCGACTGACAGGCGCAGAGGTGACGGCCCTGCGGCGGCGGTCTAAGTATATCCTGGCCGATCTCGACCGGGGCGAAACCTTGTTGATCCACCTGGGTATGTCGGGCCGCATGACGGTCTCGGGCGACCCACTGGGGCAGTTCACCCACAACCACCCTCAGGCCGAGAAACACGACCACGTGGTCTTTGACATGGAGAACGGGGCGCGCGTGACCTTTAACGACCCGCGCCGGTTCGGGGCGATGGATCTGCTAAAGACGGCCACGGCGGATCAACACCCCCTGCTGGCCAGCATCGGGCCGGAACCGCTGGGCAACGCCTTTGACGAAAAGTACCTCTCCCAACAGCTCAAGAATCGCAACACGCCGATCAAATCGGCCCTTCTGGACCAGAAAATCGTCGCCGGATTGGGCAACATCTATGTCTGCGAAGCACTTTTTCGCGCTGGCGTGTCGCCGCGTCGCAAGGCCGCGAATGTGGCGGCCAAACGGGTTGCAGCCCTGGTGCCGATCATCCGCCAGGTGCTGTCAGATGCCATCGACGCAGGTGGCTCATCGCTCAAGGATTTCCGCCAAGCCGATGGGGAACTTGGATATTTTCAACATAGTTTCGATGTTTACGGTCGAGAAGGCGCCCCCTGCCACACAGAAGGATGTGACGGCACCATCGCGCGAATCACGCAATCCGGTCGCTCATCCTTCTATTGTCCGCAATGCCAAAGATAACTTGATCCACCCCCTCAGAATGGTAAGGAATCGTTCCTGACCGGAACAAGAGAAAGCACCACTCATGGCTTTTGAGACGATCATCGTCGACGTCGAGGACCACGTGGCCCTCATCAAACTGAACCGCCCCGATGCCCTGAACGCCCTGAACCAACAGCTTGTTGGGGAACTGTGCACCGCATTGGAAGAGGCAGACGCCAATGACAAGGTCCGCTGCATTGTCGTGACCGGCTCGGAAAAAGCATTTGCCGCAGGCGCCGACATCAAGGAAATGTCCTCGATGACCTATGCCGAGGTGAACGCGACAAACCTGTTCGCCTCGGTCAACGACCGGATCGTGGCCATTCGCAAACCGATCATTGCCGCCGTGTCGGGCTATGCCCTGGGCGGTGGTTGCGAGCTGGCCATGGCCTGTGATTTCATCATCGCGTCGGACACCGCCAAGTTTGGCCAGCCCGAGGTTAACCTGGGCGTCATCGCCGGTATTGGCGGATCACAGCGCCTGACCCGCTTTGTCGGCAAATCCAAGGCCATGGACATGAACCTGACCGGGCGTTTCATGGATGCAGAAGAGGCCGAACGCTCGGGTCTCATCAGCCGCATGGTGCCCGCGAAAAAGCTGATGGACGAAGCCATGGGCGCGGCCCAGAAGATCGCCGAGAAATCCATGATCGCCACTCGCGCCGCCAAAGAGGCCGTGAACCGCAGCTACGAGACCACCCTGACCGAAGGTCTGCTGTTCGAGCGCCGCGTGTTCCACGCGCTGTTCGCCACCGAAGACCAGAAAGAGGGCATGAATGCCTTCATGGAAAAACGTCAGGCACAGTTCCGCGACCGGTAAGCCGGTGCAGCAATTGCTGAGAATCAGGGGCGCGACCAGTCACGCCCCTTTTTTCTTTGGCCTTTAGGCTTGCATCCCACCCAAAAATCGTTAGTAAGCGCCGTCATACATGCGCGTGCAGCCCGCTCTGGCTTGAATCGATTCTTCCCCTCGGGAAGACGTCCTGTTCGGGAAGTGGCACGCATTAAACGGAACGAACACTAGATAAGGACCTGAGATTCATGGCAAATTCGCCCCAGGCAAAGAAACGCGCCCGTCAGAACGAGCGCCGTCTTGAAGTCAACAAAGCCCGCCGCTCGCGTATCCGCACCCACCTGCGCAAAGTCGAAGAAGCCATTGCTTCGGGCGACAAAGATGCCGCAACGGCAGCCCTGCGCACCGCTCAGCCCGAGCTGATGCGCGGCGTCACCAAAGGCGTTTACCATAAGAACACCGCCTCGCGGAAAATGTCGCGCCTGTCGTCGCGCGTCAAGGCAATGGCCTGATCCGAGCCTGCCAAGTTATTGATGTCAAAAGGCGTCCCGGACCGGGGCGCCTTTTGCTTTTTGTGACCTCTCTGCAGGCGCGAGAGATTCTTTTTCGCAAATCCCCGAGTCAAGTTCGAAGATCGGTTGATCGGCGTGTGCACACGTTGCTAATTTCGGTCTTGCGATTCACGTCGCACCACGGGGGGGACAGACTCCAAATCACAACGGTCCGGGGGGACCGTTTTATGGGAATAGCCGCAAGACCTGACTTTGCGGTGCTGCCATTTTTGGCCGACGAAGCCTTGGCTTCCGGTCTGTCCTGACAACCTGCGCATTCCGCGCGAATGACGACAACCACTTTCGGACCGGGACGTCCGAGGGAACAATGGTTTCTTGCTGTCATTTGGGGGGATTGGGGGCATGCAGGGTTTCGTGATGCCGTGAGCCGCGGGAAGGCATAACTACCGGGCTTTCGGGCCCACAGACGGACGGCTGAACGGCACCAGAAACGGGGACACATGACACAAGAACAATGGGGCGCTTTGAAACAGGACCTGCTCAGAACTGTCGGGCAGAACAATTACAAAACCTGGATCGAACCCCTTGAATTTGCCGAACTGGACGAAGGTGTGGTCACCTTTCACGTTCCGACAAACTTCATCGGCAACTATGTGTCGCAAAACTTTGGGGACCTGATCCTGCACAAGATGGTTGGCGCAGGAGAGACCGTGCGCCGTCTGCACTTTAAGGTCGCCACCAATTCTGCCGCCAATTCAATCGCGCGCCCCGCGGCACAGTCCGCCGCACCAGCGTCAGCCAAAGCGCCCCGCAAAGCCGCAGCCGCCGCCCGCGAAGAGCTGCCGGGCGCGCCCCTGGATGCACGTTTCACCTTTGACAGTTTCGTGGTCGGCAAGCCGAACGAACTGGCCAATGCCGCCGCCCGTCGCGTGGCCGAAGGCGGCCCTGTGACCTTTAACCCGCTGTTTCTTTATGGCGGCGTGGGCTTGGGCAAAACCCACCTGATGCACGCCATCGCCTGGGAGCTGAAAAACCGTCGCCCGGACCTGAACGTGGTGTACCTCTCGGCGGAACAGTTCATGTACCGCTTTGTGCAGGCACTGCGCGACCGCAAGATGATGGACTTCAAAGAGCTGTTCCGCTCGGTTGACGTTCTGATGGTGGATGACGTGCAATTCATCGCCGGCAAGGATTCAACGCAGGAAGAGTTCTTCCATACGTTCAATGCGCTGGTGGATCAGAACAAGCAGATCATCATTTCCGCCGACCGCGCGCCGGGCGAGATCAAGGATCTCGAGGATCGCATCAAGTCGCGCCTGCAATGTGGTCTGGTCGTCGACCTGCACCCCACCGACTATGAACTGCGTCTTGGCATCCTGCAATCCAAGGTCGACCAGTACCGCGCCCAGTATCCCGAGCTGCAACTGGCGGACGGCGTGCTGGAGTTCCTGGCCCACCGCATTTCGACCAACGTGCGCGTTTTGGAAGGCGCCCTGACCCGGCTCTTTGCCTTTGCCTCGCTGGTGGGTCGCGAGATCACCATGGATCTGACGCAGGATTGCCTGTCGGACGTTCTGCGCGCCTCAGAACGCAAAATCTCGGTCGAGGAAATCCAGCGTCGCGTGGCCGAGCATTATAACATCCGCCTTTCCGACATGATCGGCCCGAAACGGGTGCGCACACTGGCCCGCCCGCGTCAGGTGGCAATGTATCTCTGCAAGCAGCTGACCAGCCGCTCCCTGCCCGAGATTGGCCGCCGCTTTGGCGGACGTGACCACACAACGGTCATGCACGGTGTGAAACGCATCGAAGAGCTGCGCATTCAGGACGGTCAGATCGCCGAAGACCTCGAGCTTCTGCGCCGCGCCCTCGAAGCCTGACGACCCCTCGTAGGTCGGACAAACTGTCCGACCTACCTGCGCGCCTCAGGCATACCATTTATCCTCGACGTAATGCGGTTCGGGCCGGTCATGCAGCTGCTCCCACTTGCAGAGCTGCGGGGTCTTGCCCAGCGGCACAGACTGCCCGCCGCGAAACGCCCATTCGCCGCGTTCAGAATTTTCGGCCCGCACATAGCTGGAAATCGCAAAGGAGCGGTCCTGTTGTGACTGGTTGGGCAAGGACCCGTGCACCGTCAGCAACCCCCAGAGTGCCATGTCCCCCGGCTCCATCTCGAGCGGCACCACCTCGCCCGGATCAATCCCCTTGGCACGTAGTTCATCCTCGGCTGTCAGCCCTTTCATGATCTGCCCGTCGCCGTCATCCGAAAGACCGATATAGCCGCGCTTGTGCGACCCCGGCACAACCTGCAGACAGCCATTCTGCATCGTCGACGGATCGATGGCCAAACCGGAGTTCACCGTCGATCCGGCAATGTCGACGTAAGCCTCGCGTGCTTCGCGAAACCGCAGGTCCTGATGAAAGCGATACCCGGTTAGCCCCGCCCCCGGTGGTTTCCAGTGAATTTGCTGCGCCACCTGTTTGATGCTCTGCCCCAAAATGGGTTCCAAGAGCACGCGGTAGCTTTCAGACCGCCGGAACGACTCGAAATACTCCGATATCCAGGCAATCCAGTAGGCCTGGATCACATAGCGCGCGCCAAAATCCTCTTCCGGCAGGATTTCGAAGCTGAGGTTGCCATGCCGCCAGGTGCGGGGATGCCTTAACCCCTCCTGGTAAATCCGCGCGGTTTCTGTGCGCAGCCGCTGCAGCTCATCCCCATCGATGAACTGCCGCACCAATGCGTAGCCTTCTTCGCGGTATTGCTCGGCAGCCTCGCGGGCCTGTGTCTCAGTGATCGGCATGTGCCCTCTCCCGGAATTCACAGGCAGTCTGGCATGATCGGGGCCTGGCGCAAAAAAGTATCTTCCCTACATCGAAAAACACTCAGAACGCACCGCGACCCTGCCATCTCTTGACGCTCCCGCAAAACCATCGGAAAACTCTAAGAAAAGGCTTGAGCCGAAGGGGGAATAGGTTACCTTGCCCCTCCCGGCACCGCAAAAGGGACAAGGATATGAAGATCAGCATCGAACGCGGCAACCTGCTCAAGGCCGTCAGCCAGGCCCAATCCGTTGTCGAGCGCCGCAACACCATTCCAATCCTTGCCAACGTGCTGATCGAAGCCGAAGGCAATACGGTACAATTCCGAGCCACCGATCTGGATATCGAGGTGGTCGACAAGACCCCCGCCATGGTCGAACGCGCAGGGGCCACCACGGTTTCGGCCACGACATTGCACGAGATCGTACGCAAGCTGCCGGACGGCGCTCTGGTCACGCTGACCGACGATGGCGCCTCGGGGCGTCTTACGGTCGAGGCCGGGCGCTCGAACTTTTCGCTCGCCACCTTGCCGCGCGAAGATTTCCCGGTCATGGCATCGTCTGAATACCACTCGAACTTTTCGGCCCCCGCCCCGGTGCTGCGCCGCCTGTTCGACAAGTCCAAATTCGCCATCTCGACCGAAGAGACCCGCTACTACCTGAACGGCGTCTACATGCATGTGGCCGACAGCGAAAACGGCAAGGCCCTGCGCTGCGTGGCCACCGATGGTCACCGCCTGGCGCGCATCGACGCGGATCTGCCTGAGGGCGCATCGGACATGCCCGGCGTGATCGTGCCGCGCAAAACCGTGGGCGAGCTGCGCAAGCTCCTGGATGATGACGAGATGCAGATCGCGGTTTCGGTCTCGGAAACCAAGGTGCGCTTTGCCACCCCCGACATCACGCTGACGTCCAAGGTGATCGACGGCACCTTCCCCGACTACACCCGCGTCATTCCACAGGGCAACACCCGCAAGCTTGAGGTGGACGCCAGCGAATTCGCCCGCGCCGTGGACCGCGTGGCCACCGTGTCATCCGAGCGGTCGCGCGCCGTGAAACTGCAGCTGGACGAGGACAAGCTGGTCCTGTCGGTCAACGCACCTGACAGCGGTGCCGCCGAGGAAGAGCTGGCCGTGGCCTATTCCGACGAGCGGCTCGAGATTGGCTTTAACGCCAAGTACCTGTTGGAGATCGCCAGCCAGGTCGATCGCGAGAATGCGGTGTTCATGTTCAATTCGGCCGGTGACCCGACCCTGATGCGCGAAGGTGGTGACACCAGCGCGGTCTATGTCGTGATGCCGATGCGGGTCTAACGGGCTGACGCCCGTGCCTGCGGCGCGAGTATTTTTGGCGAAATGAAGAGGCGGGGATATGGCTGGCCTCTTTCTTGATTCTCTCTCCCTCTCGCATTTCCGATCCCACAAGAAAGGGTCCGTGACCGTAGACGCGCGCCCAGTGGCGATCTACGGGCCCAATGGGGCGGGCAAGACCAATATCCTCGAGGCGGTGTCGCTGTTTTCGCCCGGACGGGGCCTGCGCCGCGCCAGCGCCGAGGCCATGACCAGACGCCCAGAGGCGCTGGGATGGAAGCTGACCGGGCATCTGCGGTCGCTCGGCCAGCTGCACGAGATCGAGATCTGGTCCGAAGAGGGCCGCGCGCGACAGTTGCGCCTGAATGGCAAGGCGGCAGCCCAGACCGAGTTGGGGCGCGTCGCCCGCGTACTCTGGCTTGTGCCTGCGATGGACCGGCTCTGGATCGAAGGGGCCGAGGGGCGCAGACGGTTTCTGGATCGCATGGCGCTGTCGTTCTTTCCGTCCCATGCCGAAGCGTCGCTGGTTTATGAAAAATCCATGCGCGAGCGCAACAGGCTGTTAAAGGATCAGGTGCGCGATCCGGCGTGGTATGGCGCGCTCGAAGCGCAAATGGCCGAGTCAGGCGCTGCGATCCATGCCAACCGGATTGCTGCCGTCCGCCACCTCAGCGCCGCACAGACCGAGGCCGAGACGGCTTTTCCGGTGGCTAACCTGACGCTCAGCCATCCGGATGCGAAGATGCCGGACACGGCAGATGAGCTGCGCGCAGCCCTTGCCGACAGCCGCCCGCGCGACCTGATCGCCGGACGTACGCTGATCGGCCCCCATCGCGCCGACCTCGATGCCATCTATACCGCCAAGGGCGTGCCGGCGCGCGATTGTTCCACAGGTGAGCAAAAGGCGCTGCTGATCTCGCTGATCCTTGCCAATGGCCGGGCTTTGACGCGCGACTTTGGCGCCCCCCCGATCCTGTTGCTCGACGAGGTTGCCGCGCACCTCGACGCCACCCGCCGCGCCGCGCTTTACGACGAGATCTGCGCCCTTGGGGCACAGGCCTGGATGACCGGCACAGGCGCGGAATTGTTCGCCGATCTGGGGGATCGGGCACAGTATCTGGAAGTCACTGAAGAAGAGGGCATCTCGTCTCTCAAACCCCATTGATTCCACAGGATTCGTGACACAAAAAACTTGGCGCTATTGCGTGACATTCCCTGCCCGACACCCTATTTTGGCCGGACTGAATAGGGGAAATACCAAATGTCCGAAGAGACCCAGAGCAACCCGGAATACGGCGCGGATTCCATCAAGGTTCTCAAAGGCTTGGAAGCCGTCCGCAAACGTCCCGGTATGTACATCGGTGATACCGACGATGGCTCGGGCCTGCACCACATGGTGTATGAGGTCGTCGATAACGGCATTGACGAGGCGCTGGCCAAACATGCCGACCACGTGCGGGTGAAAATTCACGCCGACAGTTCGGTCTCGGTGTTCGACAACGGACGCGGGATTCCCGTGGGCATCCACGAGGAAGAGGGCGTCTCGGCGGCCGAGGTCATCATGACCCAGCTGCACGCCGGTGGTAAGTTCGACTCGAACTCGTACAAGGTTTCGGGTGGTCTGCACGGGGTTGGCGTCTCGGTTGTGAACGCGCTCTCGGACTGGCTGGAACTGCGCATCTGGCGCGAAGGCAAGGAACATATCGCCCGGTTCGAACATGGCGACACGGTCAAGCACCTCGAAGTTGTGGGCGACACCGATCAGACCGGCACCGAAGTGCGCTTCATGGCCTCGCTCGATACCTTCTCCAACCGCGACTACGTGTTTGAGACGCTGGAAAAGCGCCTGCGCGAACTGGCCTTTCTGAACTCGGGCGTACGGATCCTGCTCGAAGATGAACGCCCTGCCGAAGCCCTGCGGACCGAACTGTTTTATGACGGCGGCGTCATGGAATTCGTCAAGTATGTCGACCGCCACAAAACCCCGCTGATGGAAGAACCGATCTACGTCAAAGGCGAGCGGGACGATATCGGCGTCGAGGTGGCGATGTGGTGGAATGACAGCTATCACGAGACCGTGCTGCCCTTTACCAACAACATCCCGCAACGCGATGGCGGCACCCATATGGCGGGTTTCCGGGGGGCTTTGACCCGCACCCTGCAAAAGTACGCGCAGGAAACCGGGATCGCCAAAAAGGAAAAGGTCAGCTTTACCGGCGACGACGCCCGCGAAGGCCTGACCTGTGTGCTGTCGGTCAAGGTGCCGGACCCGAAGTTCTCGTCCCAGACCAAGGATAAGCTGGTCAGCTCCGAGGTCCGCCCCGCCGTCGAAGGGTTGATGAACGAAAAGCTGGCCGAGTGGTTCGAAGAAAACCCGAACACCGCGAAAATGATCGTCTCCAAGATTGTCGAAGCCGCCCACGCCCGCGAAGCCGCCCGCAAGGCGCGCGAGCTGACCCGGCGGAAATCGGCGATGGACGTGAATTTCCTCGCGGGCAAGCTCAAGGATTGCTCGGAAAAAGACCCCTCGCAAACCGAAGTGTTCCTCGTCGAGGGGGATTCGGCGGGAGGCTCGGCCCAGACCGGCCGCGACCGCCGGACCCAAGCCATCCTGCCGCTCCGCGGGAAAATCCTCAACGTGGAACGCGCGCGGTTTGACCGGATGCTGTCGTCCCAAGAGATCGGCAACCTTGTCATGGCGCTGGGGACCGGCATTGGCCGCGATGAATTCAACATCGACAAACTGCGCTATCATAAGATCGTCATCATGACCGACGCCGACGTCGACGGCGCCCACATCCGCACATTGTTGCTGACGTTCTTTTACCGTCAGATGCCGGAGCTCATTGAAAAGGGTCATCTTTTCATTGCTCAACCACCACTTTACAAAGTGGCGCGCGGCAAGTCCGAGGTTTACCTCAAGGATCAGGCCGCGCTGGATGACTACCTGGTGGAACAGGGCATCGACGGTGCGGTTCTGAAACTGGGCAGTGGCATGGACATGGTCGGCGCCGACCTTGCCCGCGTGGTGGGCGAAGCCCGTCAGCTGAAACGCGTGCTCGACGCCTTCCCGACCCATTACCCACGTCACATCCTGGAACAGGCTGCCATTGCAGGCGCCTTTGTGCCCGGTGCCGTAGACGCCGACCTGCAGGGCGTGGCCGACACCGTGGCCCAGCGCCTTGACCTGATCGCTCTGGAATACGAACGCGGCTGGCAGGGTCGCATCACACAGGATCACGGCATCCGTCTTGCGCGCATCCTACGCGGTGTGGAAGAGGTGCGCACGCTGGACGGTCCGATGCTGCGGTCGGGCGAGGCGCGCAAGACCGGCAGCTTCACCGAAAGCCTGCAAGAGGTCTACAACACCCCGGCAACGCTCATGCGCAAGGACCGCAGGCAGCTGATCCATGGGCCGCTTGACCTGTTGCACGCGATCCTGACCGAAGGCGAAAAGGGCCTGTCGCTGCAACGCTACAAGGGTCTGGGCGAAATGAACCCGGACCAGCTGTGGGAAACCACGCTGGACCCCGATGCCCGTACCTTCCTGCAGGTCAAGGTTGAAGACATGGCCGAGGCCGACGACCTCTTTACCAAGCTGATGGGCGACGTGGTGGAACCCCGCCGCGAGTTCATCCAGAAAAACGCGCTGAGTGTCGAAAACCTCGACTTCTGATCGCACACGGAAAACCAAACACACAGGGCGGTGATGTTCTCACCGCCCTGTGTGCTTTCCGGCGGGATTGGGGGCCAAAGACACGGCAGAGAAATGTTGTACAAAATGGAGAGTCACCCCCAAAACTTTTGTACAAAATGGTCATTTTGCCCATGTTACGGTTTAATCCGCGTCGGATTACGGCCCCAAGGGGTCTTGAGAAACTGCCCCCTGCCCGCTATGCCGCTGGCAAGCAAAGGAGCCACCCCATGTCGATGAATTCCTTCGGACATCTCTTCCGCGTCACCACCTGGGGTGAAAGTCACGGACCCGCTTTGGGCGCCACGGTCGATGGCTGCCCTCCGGGTGTTCCAGTGGACGAGGCGATGTTGCAAAACTGGCTCGACAAACGTCGTCCCGGCCAGAACAAGAACACCACGCAGCGCAATGAGCCTGACGCCGTGCGTATCCTGTCCGGCGTGTTCGAAGGCCAAAGCACCGGCACACCGATCCAGCTGATGATCGAAAACACCGATCAACGCAGCCGCGACTACGGTGACATTTCCGAGACGTTCCGCCCCGGCCACGCCGACATAACCTATTGGCAAAAATACGGAATTCGCGACTATCGCGGCGGCGGTCGGTCCTCTGCGCGTGAGACCGCAGCCCGTGTTGCCGCCGGTGGGATTGCCCGCGAAGCCATCAAGGCGCTGGCCCCGAACGTCGAGATCAAGGGCTACATGACCGCCATGGGCGCGTTGGATATCGACCGCTCCGCCTTTGACTGGGACGCCATCGACCAGAACCCTTTCTGGATTCCGCAAAGCGTCGAAGTGGCGCAGGAATGGGAGGATTACCTCCAGAAACTGCGCAAGGATCACAACTCGGTCGGCGCGATTGTCGAAGTGGTGGCACGCGGCGTCCCCGCAGGCCTTGGCGCGCCGGTCTATGGCAAGATCGACACCGATCTGGCCGCAGCCATGATGTCCATCAACGCCGTCAAAGGCGTCGAAATCGGCGAAGGCATGGCCGCCGCCCGCCTCACCGGCACCGACAATGCGGACGAGATTTTCATGGGTGAAAACGGCCCGGAATACGGATCAAACCACGCTGGCGGCATCCTTGGCGGGATCTCGACCGGGCAGGACATAACCGTAAGATTCGCTGTAAAACCAACGTCTTCCATCCTGTCTCCGCGTAAATCCATCCGCAAGGACGGCTCCGCAATCGAGGTCATCACCAAGGGTCGTCATGACCCCTGTGTTGGCATCCGCGCCGTGCCTGTGGGCGAAGCCATGATGGCTTGCGTGATCCTCGACCACCTGTTGCTGCATCGCGGTCAGGTTGGTGAGAACCGCGGCAAGATTGGCTGATGAAACTCTTGCGCGCCGAATTGCGCCAGATCGTTCAACAGCAGATGAGCCAGGACCCCGCGCATGACATTGCGCATCTGGATCGGGTCTGGGCCAACGCGCACCGTATCGCGCGCGATGAAGGCAATGCCAATCTCAGGGTCCTGATGGCTGCGGCCTATCTGCATGATCTGGTCAATCTGCCCAAAGACGCCCCCAACCGGGCCGAGGCCTCGCGCATGTCCGCCAAGGCAGCCGTGCCAATCCTGACCGATCTGAACTACACGGCGGAGGAAATCAAAGCCGCCCAGCACGCCATTGCGGCGCACAGCTATTCCGCTCAGATTCCACCGGAGACACCCGAGGCGGTGATCTTGCGCGACGCCGATCGACTGGACGCTCTGGGCGCCATCGGTATTGCACGGACTTTCATGGTGGCGGGCACGATGGATCGCGGTCTGGCGGACCCAAACGATCCCTTTGCCGCCAATCGCCCGCTGGACGATCAGATGTGGTCGATCGACCACTGGCACCTTAAGCTGTTGCAATTGCCTAAAGAAATGGCAACGGCCAAGGGCCGTAAGATTGCCAACAAACGCGCGCGCCTGATGCTGGCCTACCTGACGCAGCTGTCAAAAGAGATGGACACGGAGCTGCCGGACTATTGGTCGGAGCTGTTGCAGTGACCGACATTCTGACCATCACCTTTCCGATCTACGCCGCCATTGCCATTGGCTATCTGGTCGTCCTCAAGGGGTGGTTCACACAGGCTGATATGCGCAGCTTTGGCAAATACGTCATGAACATCGCCATGCCCGCACTGTTGTTCAATGCTGTGGCTTCGCGGGACGTCGGAGAGGTTCTGCACTGGGGCTATCTGGCCGCCTATACCCTTGGCGGCGTTGCAACAATTGTGATCGCCTTTCTGTGGTTCTCGGTCACAGCCCGCGACAAAAGCCGCCGTGCCATTGCCGTTCTCGGCAGCACCTGTCCAAACTCAGGGTTCATCGGCTACCCCCTGATGCTGCTCACCTTTCCCGAGATCGCGGGCATCGTTCTGGCGCTCAACATGCTGGTGGAACTGATTGTGCTGATCCCGGTCTGCCTCGTCCTGATGGACATGGCTCGCGACGGTGCACACCAGTCTCCCGTGCGCCAGATCGCTGGCAACATCGCCAACACGTTTAAACGCCCGATGATGCTGGGGCTATTGCTGGGGCTGGCGGTCTCGGCACTGAACCTGCCAGTGCCCGGACCGGTCGACCACCTGTTCCGCATGATCGCCGCCTCGGCCGCAGCACTGTCGCTGATCGTCATTGGCGGCTCGCTTGTGGGCCTGCCGCTCAAGGGCAATCGCCTGTTCGCCACACAAATCTCGGCGGCAAAACTGTTCTTGCACCCGGCCATGGTGTTTCTGGCTGTGCTGGCCTTGCCTGCCCTCGGGATCGCGCCGCTGGACCCCCAAATGTTTGCCGCCGTGATCCTGTCTGCCGCCATCTCGATGTTTGGCATTTACACCGTTCTGGCGCAGGAAAGCGGGCTAGAAGGGCTGGCCTCGATTGCGATGCTGATCGCCACCAGCACTGCGTTCTTTACCCTGTCCGCCCTATTGATGCTGCTGACCTAAGCGTCCCAGGCCACCGGCATGGTCAGCGGCCCGCGAAAGGCCCAGCCGCCAAACGGCACATCACCGTTCAGTCGCAGCCCCGGTAGGTTCTCAAAAATCTGCGGCAATGCCACTTCCGCGATCAAACAACGCGCCGCCCATGCCCCGGCGCAGAAATGCGGCCCGGCCCCAAAGGCGATTGACGGGCCGACGTCCTGTGTCATGTCGAAGATGTCCGGTCTTTCAAAAACGGCCTCGTCCCGATTGCCCGACCCGAACATGAAAAACACCCTATCCTCAGGTTCAAAGGTGACGCCACCGGTCTCATGGCGTTGAGCCACCCGGCGTGGCGACATGCCGATAGGTGAATTCCACCGCGCGTATTCCTCAAAGGCCTGCAACCAAGTCATCGCGCCGTCTTGTACCATCGCCAATTGTTCGGGATGGGTCAGCAGCGCCCAGACCACCCCCGCAATCGCATCACGCGGTTCATTCTGCCCGCCGCTGATTGCCAGCTTGATGTTGGCGCGGATGGCCGCGTCCGGCAGCCCGGATTGCATCTGGACCGACAACAGGGAATGGTTGGGATCGGCCTCCAGCACAGGCTTCATCTCGTCGATGTGGCGATCAATTGATGCGGTGCAATCATGGCAGGCCGCCTCGACCTCCGGGTCACCGGCATAGTTCGAGCAGCCATCAATCATGCCCTGGCTGACGCGGTCCATTTCCTGCCATGTCATGTTGGTCAGCCCGGTAATCGACTTGAGCGCCTCACCCGAAATGCGCATGGCAATGTCGCGCACCATGTCGGCCTGTCCCTTGGGGTGCAGTTCACGCAAAACAGTCTCTGTTGCAGCCTGAAACTGCGATTTCCAGACATCCCGCACGGTCCGGGGCGAGATTGTTGGAAAGATCGCCTTGCGCTCGGCGCCATGTGCCTCGCCGTCTTTGCGCATCATGTTTTGGCCCATGAGGACGGTCATCAACCCATTCGGCTGATCCGAGGAAAACACGTCGATCTTTTTTTCATTCTCGAAAATGTCATCCCGCCGCGTGAACAGGGTCGCGTCCAGTTGCGGCACATAGGCAATAGGCGCGGTGGCACGCATCTCTTTGAGGGTCGGGTAGGGATCTCGCCAGAACGCTTGCGGATCGATTTCGAAAACGGGGGCAGTGGACATTGGAATCACCCTTGTGTTGTCAGGTCAACACGACCAACTCACCGCAATCGTGTTGTCATGTCAACACATAACATGTAAACTAATCACATGACCAATCTGACCGATGATCTGTTCCTGATCGACCCCAACGACTCGCCAGAAACTCCGGCCCGCCGCACGCTTAGCTTTTCGCGCACGCCAACGGTGCTGCTGACGTTTGCAGCCAACCGGTTTACCCGCAGCGCGGCGCGACATTATCAAGAGACCTTTGGGATCGGCGCCATGGATTGGCGTATGCTGGTGATGTTGGCGCGCGAACCGGGCAGCAGCGTGTCACATGCGTCCAAGACGATGGGCATCGACAAGGCCGCCGTCAGCCGCAGCCTGCAGCGGTTGCAGTCCAATGACCTGGCCTCGCCCGCTGCAACAGGGCCAGATGAGCGCCGAAAGGACTGGACGCTGACGCAGACGGGCGCGGAACTGCATGACCGTATCCTTGAAGACGCCCTGGCACGGCAACGCCAATTGCTTGACGGGTTCTCACCGGAAGAGGTTCAGCAGCTTAACGGCTACCTCACTCGGTTTCTGACCAACCTGGATGCCCTGAACGACGACTAGATCGCCCCCGCGGCCTCTTATTGGTCAAAACGCCTACATCCGACCGTCAGGCAAACAAGTCCGCGTAGGTTTCGCGAAGCGCTTTCTTTTGCACCTTGCCCATAGTGTTGCGCGGCAGTTCCGGCACCAGAAGCACCTTTTTGGGCTGTTTGAACTTGGCCAGTTGTCCGTCCAAGGCCATGGCAATGCCCTCGGCCTGCAGGGTGTCGGCATCAGGCACCACAACGGCCACAACACCTTCACCAAAATCGGGATGAGGCACCCCGATCACAGCGCTTTCCAACACGCCGGGCAGGTCGTCGATCAACGCCTCGACCTCTTTTGGGTAGACGTTGAACCCCCCGGTGATCACCAGATCCTTGTCGCGCCCGACGATGGTGACATAGCCATCCGCATCGATCTTTGCGAGATCCCCGGTGATGAACCAGCCATCGGGCAGCAATTCTTCTGCCGTCTTCTCAGGCATCTGCCAATAGCCCTGAAACACGTTGTCCCCACGTACTTCCAGCACGCCGATCTCTCCGGCCTCAACCTCTTGCCCATCCTTGCGGATACGGGCCTCGACCCCGGGCAAGGGAAAGCCCACGGTCCCGGCCCTGCGGTCGCCGTCATAAGGGTTCGACGTCGACATGTTGGTTTCGGTCATCCCATAGCGTTCCAGAATGCGATGACCGGTGCGATCTTCCCATTTTTCATGGGTATCCACCAACAACGGCGCCGAACCAGAGATGAACAATCGCATGTTCGCCGCCCGCGCTCGGGTCAGGCGCGGGTCATCCAGCAGGCGGGTGTAAAACGTGGGCACCCCCATCAGCGCAGTGGCACGCGGCATGGCGTCAAGGATCTGATCGGCATTGAACCCGGCAAGAAACTCGACCGACGCCCCGGCCAGCAGCGCCACGTTGGTGGCAACGAACAGCCCGTGGGTGTGAAAAATCGGCAAGGCATGAATCAGCACGTCTGCCTTGGTGAACCGCCAGTAGTCCCGCAGCATCTCGGAGTTTGAGGCGAGGTTCTTGTGGCTCAGCATCGCGCCCTTGGACCGTCCCGTCGTGCCCGAGGTATACAGAATTGCGGCCAAATCGTCGGGCCCACGCGCAACGGGTGTGAACCCACCCCGTCCCACGATGGCCTCTTCCAACGTGCCGCGCCCCTTGTCGTCGAGTGTCAGAACCTTGGCGTCACCCGCGATGTTGCGCACTGCGTCTTCATGCAAAGGATCACATACCACCACACGCGGGGTCGCATCGCCCAGAAAATACGAGACTTCGGACGTGGTGTAAGCCGTGTTCAGTGGCAAAAAGACCCCGCCAGCCATCACGGTGCCAAGGTAAAGCTGGATTGCTTCGATAGTCTTGGACACCTGAACCGCGACGCGATCTCCGGGCTCAACGCCCAGGGAAACAAGCGCCGCTGCCATCCGTTCGGCCCCTGCGAACAGCTCGCCAAAAGTCATGCTGGCGCGCTGGTGAATGCGCGCAAAATTGCGCGTTTCCTGGCCGACAGATGCAGCATGCAGACGGGATATCAAATAGTTCTGGTCGTACAAGGTCGGCTCCTTCACAAGTCTCTTGCGGTTTGTCCCCTGCGCCAAGGCCAAGATCAAGCCCTCTGCTTGCTCTTATTGCCGCATTTAGTTAACGTGACAAGCACATCGAAAGCACCCCATATGCACCCCCTTCGCGGCATTCTTCTCAAAGTCATCTCGGTCCTGCTGTTCTCAGTCATGGCCGCATGCATCAAGGCGGCATCAGCACATGTGCCCCCCGGTGAAGCGGTGTTCTTTCGGTCGATCTTTGCCATGCCGGTGATATTCGGCTGGCTAGCGATGCGGCGAGAATTGCGCACGGGTCTCAAGACCGACAACGTGATGGGCCACTTTTGGCGCGGGGTGATCGGCACCACAGCGATGGCACTGGCGTTCGCTGCACTTGGACTGCTGCCATTACCCGAGGTCACTGCGATCGGCTATGCCGCACCGCTGCTGGTCGTGGTTTTTGCCGCCATGTTCCTGGGCGAACAGGTGCGATTGTTCCGCCTCTCGGCCGTCGGACTTGGTTTGATCGGCGTGATGATCATTCTCTATCCTCGCCTCTCAGCCTTTAACGGGGTCGAGCGCGATGCAATTGCCGCCCTTGGCGCGGTCATCACGCTGGGGTCGGCCACCTTTATGGCGCTGGCGCAGATCCATATCCGTAAACTGGTGCAGACCGAGAACACCGCGGCGGTCGTGTTCTATTTCACCCTCAGCTCGACCCTGCTTTCGTTACTGACAGTTCCGTTCGGCTGGGTCATTCCGAACACAACCGAATTCCTGCTCTTGGCCATCGCTGGACTATTGGGCGGCACCGCGCAGATATTCCTGACGTCGGCTTACCGCTTTGCGCCTGCCTCGGTCGTGGCACCTTTTGATTATGCCTCGATGCTCTTTGCGCTGCTGATCGGCTACTTCATCTTTCAGGAAGCACCAACCGTTCCGATGCTAGTCGGAGCCACAATTATCATCTTGTCCGGTATCCTGATCATCTGGCGTGAACGGCAGTTGGGTCTGAAACGCGGCGCCCGCAAGACCCTGACCCCCCAAGGCTAGGCCCGGATCACATCCAGAACCGAGCCGTCGCGGTATTCACAGACGGCCACAATGCGGCCTTCTGCGCGGCCTTGCACGGCCCCCTCACAGGCAGCGCGCGCTTGCCGGATCAGCTCTGCAATCTCAACAACCGGCAGACCCGCTTTCAACGCTTGGTCTTTCAACGCCGGGCGGCTCGGATGCACTGCTATTCCGACCTCTGTCACCACGGCCCCGATCGTGTCTCCGGGGGTCGTGAGGCAGGTCAATTCAGGCACTAACTTGGGGAATCCGCCCGCTGTGAGGGATGTTGTCACAATCGGCAGCTTTGCCCCTGCCGCCGTATCCGCATGACCGCCGGACCCGCCGATGATGCGGCCATCACTGGCTTGGGTGACATTGACGTTGAACCCTGCGTCCACCTCTGCCGCGCCGAGGATCATCACGTCGAGCAGGTTGGCAATCGCCTCTTGCCGCGCCGGGCTGGCATAGAGTGCTGCGGACATGGCGTGGTGTGACGGGTCCCTGGCATAGGATTCCACCGCCTCAAGATCAAAGGCCTGTACATCCCATATTTCGTCGAACAGCCCGGTGCGGTGCATCTCGACCAACGGCCCTGTCACGCCCCCTGCTGCGAAGCTTCCGGTCACGCCGCGGTCTGCCATGATCGGCGCAAGCGACCGCGCCACGGCAAGCGACGTTGCCCCTGCTCCGGTCTGAAACGAGAACCCGTCAGTCAGCAATCCTGAGGCCGCGATCAGGCTTGCCGTGAAATCGGCGATTGCCTTTCCCTTGGCGGAAGGGGCACGGCCTGTTGTGCCCGATACGATCTCGGACGCGGCCCCGATTGAGGCGACCTGAACCACCTGATCCACCTGATGCGCCGGAATGCAAATGCGGGGCAATCTGTCGGCCATGTGATCCGTCACGGCAATCACCTGCGCCGCGTGGGCCGCATCGACCATCGCATAGCCCAAGGGGCCACAGGCCTCTGGTCCAACTGCCCCGGTGAGGTTTCCCAAGCGATCCACTGCCGGGGCCGCAACAAAAGCCACATCGATCTTTAAACGCCCGCTTTCAATCGCGCAGGCCCGCCCACCGTGGGTTTGCAAAACCGCAGGGTTGCGCAACACGCCCGCCTTGACCGCATCCGCCAGCGGCCCGTTCATGTACGAGGTGGTGATCCGCGTCACGGTTCCGTCTTTTAGCAAGGGAACCAGGCTGGCGTGGCAGGGAAACAGCGACGAGGCAGCGATATGCAGGTCCCCAATGCCAAGCGCCTTGCAGGCAAAAAGCACCTGCCGCATGACGTCATCACCGTTTCTCAGATGATGGTGGAACGACAGGGTGGCACCGCTCTGCACCCCGGCCTGGCGAATGGCTTGACCGAGTTCCTGTGTAAACCGTGTCTCGACCGCGTCGCGGGGCGGTTTGGGCAAGGTCAGAGACGAAACGGCCCCGGCATAGATATGCACGGGGCCGTAACCATCAATGTATCTCGGCAGGTCCGACACCCGGATCAGGCGCGTACGAGTTTTTCGTAGCTCTCTGCGATATCACGTGTGATGTCGCCAACCTCAAAGGTGTAGTCACCGATCTGACCCACCGGGGTGACTTCGGCCGCAGTACCGGTCAGCCAGCATTGCTCGAAATCGGCCATTTCCTCGGGCAGGATGTGGCGTTCGATCACGGTGATGCCCTTGTCCTTCAACATCTGGATCACAGTCTGACGGGTAATGCCGTTCAGGAAGCAGTCGGCCAGCGGCGTATGCACCTCGCCATCTTTCACAAAGAACACGTTGGCACCGGTCGCTTCGGCGACATAACCGCGATAGTCCATGAACAGCGCATCCGAGCAGCCCTTGGCCTCGGCCTTGTGCTTGGAGATGGTGCAGATCATGTAAAGGCCCGCGGCCTTGGCATGCACCGGAATGGTCTCTGGCGAGGGACGTTTCCACTCGGCAATGTCCAGCTTGGCACCCTGCATTTTGGCGTCACCGTAATAGGCCCCCCAAGGCCAGACGGCGATCGCCATGCGCACCGGGTTCTTGGCTGAAGCCACACCCATGTCTTCGCCCGACCCGCGCCAGACCACTGCACGCACATAGGCGTCGGTCAGGCCGCTTTCCTTCAGCGTGGCCTCTTTGGCGGCTTCGATCTCGTCCACCGAATAGGGCATCGGCATGTCCAGCGCTGCCGCGCTGGCGATCAGACGCTCAGAATGCTCGCGGCTCTTGAAAATCTTACCGTTGTAAGCACGCTCACCTTCAAACACCGAGCTTGCATAGTGCATGGCATGGGTCAGCACATGCACCTTGGCCTCGCGCCAGTCGACGAATGCGCCATCCATCCAGATTTTGCCGTCCCGATCATCATAAGAACCCGACATGAGCCCTCCTCCAGCATAGTCAGTTTGCATTTGTTGCGCGAAAAAGGGCCGAACCGGACACAATGTTGCGCAAAATCTGAGAGTCGCTATCAGTTCACGCTTGGAGTGTCAACAAAGCTGACGTATTGTGACCTGTATACAGGCAAAAATGATTGGTGTGCGGGCATGCCGGAAACCAGTAGCAGCGAAAGCCTTCTTTACCTGACCGACGAACAGCTGCGTCAGGGGATTGAGGCCATGTACTTCGCTTATCGCGGCTTTACCGCTGATCCGGATCGCATCCTGGCGACAATGGCCTATGGGCGGGCGCATCACAGGGCCATTCACTTTGTCAAACGCGCGCCGGGCACGACGGTCACCAACCTGTTGGAAATTCTCGGCGTCACCAAGCAGTCGCTGAACCGCGTTTTGCGCACTTTGATCGAAGACGGGTTGATAGAAAGCCGTGTGGGGCCAACAGACCGCCGCGAGCGCAACCTGTTTCTGACCGAGGCCGGTGAGGCGCTGGAAAACCGCCTGTCCGACGCCCAGCGCGCGCGCATGCGGTCAGCCTTTCGCGATGCCGGCCCCGAAGCCGTCGCAGGGTTCCGTCGCGTGCTCGAGGCGATGATGGATGGGGAAATGAAGCGCCGCTATACAGGCCTCAGGGAGAGCGGCTCATGAGTGATATCGACCCTCACCTGTTGATCGTGGACGACGACGAGCGCATTCGCGAACTGTTGAAAAAGTTCCTGATGCGCAACGGTTTTCTCGTGACTTCGGCGCGTGATGCCGCCCATGCACGTCGTATCCTCTCGGGGCTGGACTTTGACATGATCGTTCTTGACGTGATGATGCCCGGCGAAGATGGCATGAGCCTGACCCGTGCCATCCGAGAAACGTCGATGACGCCGATCATGTTGTTGACGGCCAAGGGCGAGACCGAAGACCGCATCAAGGGTCTTGAGGCGGGCGCAGATGACTATCTGCCCAAACCTTTTGAACCAAAAGAGTTACTCTTGCGGATCAATGCCATTCTGCGCCGCATGCCGGAAGTTACCGAAAGCGATGCGGCCCCCAAAGTGCTGCACCTGGGTGCGATCCGCTATGACATCGAACGCGGCGAGATGTGGCAAGGCGAAGAGATCGTGCGCCTGACCGCCACAGAAAGCCAGTTGATGAAGATCTTCTCAGCCACGCCAGGAGCCCCGGTCAGCCGTACCAAACTGGTCGAGGATCTGGGCCGCGACAAGGGTCAGGCCCAGGAACGCGCCGTGGATGTTCAGATTACGCGGCTGCGCCGCAAGATCGAGGCAGACCCCAAACAACCCAGATACTTACAGACAGTCCGGGGTGCAGGATATATGCTGGCTCCTGAATAGGCCGCGTTTTTGTCAGTTCCCCAGGTTACGAGGACTTCGCCACGAGGGCGCAAAGGGCCTGTTGCAAAGGGAGAACACCATGCCATTCAAGAAACTGACCACACTTGCCGTCGCCGCGATGCTGCCGCTTTCGGTTGCTGCGCAAGAGCTCGAAGCCTGGGGGAGCGCCGGAGGTTGGGACATCCTGATTGACCCCAGCCTGGGTGATGGCTGTTTGATTCAGGCCGCATACTCTGATGGGTCCGTTGTGCGGATCGGCTTTGATCGCAATGAGGGCATGGGCTATGTGACCGCCTTTAACGAGGCCTGGGGAGATATCGAGGAAGGCGCGCAATACGGTATCCTGTTCGATCTGGATGGTCAGGAGTATGACGCGACAGCCACCGGAATTTACCTCAATGGGGTGCCGGGGGCGGACATCTATTTCGACAATCCGGATTTTCTGTTCGACATTGCCGCCAAGTACACGATGACGATCTATAACGAGAACGGCTATGTCACGGCGATTGACCTCGGAGGCACCATGGTGGGTCTCGAAGGTGCCATCGAATGCCAGAACGAAATGGGCTGATGCCCCGTCCCCACGCGGATTTGTAAAGGCAGGGCATTGCCCTGCCTTTGGCCTTCGGCGAGAGTATTTCTAACAAGATGAAGCCGGGGTGTGCCCCGCTGGAGGAGTCCGTATTTGCATGACCACTGCCCTGTTTAGCCACCCCGACTGCCTTGAGCACAAGACACCTTCCGGTCACCCGGAACAGGTGGCGCGGCTCGAGTACATCACCGAGGCGCTTTCGACATCCGCCTTTGATGCTCTGGAACGGCGCGAGGCCCCCCTGTGTCAGGACGGCGATATTCTGCTCTGCCATCCGCAGAGTCATCTGGACATGATCAAGGCGGCGGAACCCACCTCGGGCAGCCGCGCTCTGGATGCTGACACGCATATGTCACCGGGATCCATGCAGGCCGCCCGCCGCGCCGTTGGCGGCTGCGTGACCGCAGTTGATGCCGTGCTGGCTGGCGAGATCAGAAATGCCTTTGTTGCTTGTCGTCCTCCGGGCCACCATGCTGAACAATCCACGCCGATGGGCTTTTGTCTTTTTGGCAATGCCGCCATCGCCGCCCGTCATGCTATGGAGCGGCATGGGCTGGATCGCGTCGCCATCGTCGATTTTGACGTTCATCACGGCAACGGCACCCAGGCGCTGTTGTGGGACGAGCCACGGGCATTGTTCTTTTCCAGCCATCAGAACCCGCTCTGGCCGGGCACCGGCATGCCCGAAGAGACCGGTGGCCACAACAACGTGCACAACCTGCCCCTCCCACCCCACAGCGATGGCCGCCTGATGCGCGCCACATATGATGCGCAGGTCTGGCCGGTGATCGACCGGTTTCAGCCTCAGCTCATCATCATCTCTGCAGGCTTTGATGCACATCAGGACGACCCGCTGGCCAACCTCAACTGGTCCACCGAAGACTTTGCCTGGCTCACGCAAAAAATCTGCGATCTTGCTGACAAACATTGCCAGGGTCGCGTTGTCTCGACTCTCGAGGGCGGATATGATCTGAGGGCTTTGGCGGCCTCGGTCGCCGCCCATGTCAGCGTTTTGATGGAGAATGGCGCATGAGTGAGACGCCCGTGAGCGAGCTGAGTTTTGAACAGGCCATGGCCGAGCTTGAAAAAGTGGTTGGCCAGTTGGAACGCGGCGATGTCGCACTGGACGACTCCATCGCGCTGTATGAACGTGGTGCCCTGTTGAAAAAGCACTGCGAGGATAAGCTGAAAGCTGCCGAAGAAAAGGTTGCCGCCATCACTCTGGATGGCGACGGCAATCCTGCTGGGTTGAAACCTGTCGAAGGCCTCTGAATGTTTCAGTCCCGTCTGAATGAGGTCGCCAGCGCCGTTCAGGCGCATCTGGACGCGACGCTTGCCCCGATGGGCGACCTGCCCGTGGCCCAGGCCATGGGATATGCCAGTGCCGGGGGCAAACGCCTGCGTGCCTTTCTGGTGATGGAAAGCGCCCGCCTGCACGGCGTTGATCCGGCATTGTCGATCTGGCCGGCCACGGCCATCGAGGCCATGCACGCCTATTCGCTGGTACACGATGACCTGCCCTGCATGGACGACGACGACCTGCGTCGGGGGCAACCCACCGTGCATGTCAAATGGGACGAAACCACCGCTGTTCTGGCCGGTGACGCGCTGCAGACCTTTGCCTTTGAGTGTGTCAGCCGACCGGAGTGCCATCCAAACCCCGCCACCCGCGCGGAACTGACCGTGCGGCTCGCGCGGGCCGCAGGCGCGCAAGGAATGGTTCTGGGACAAGCGTTGGATATCGCGGCTGAAACCGCTGC
Organism: Shimia sediminis; assembly: GCF_003990645.1. Taxonomy (GTDB): domain Bacteria; phylum Pseudomonadota; class Alphaproteobacteria; order Rhodobacterales; family Rhodobacteraceae; genus Shimia; species Shimia sediminis. Next base: position 81,003 of record NZ_RYZK01000003.1, on the reverse strand, counting down.
CACGCCTCTGACACTCGACGAAATCACCCGGCTGCAGGCTGGCAAGACCGGCGCGCTGATTGCCTGGTCCGCCACGGCGGGCGCCGTCATGGCCGACTCTGACACCGCCCCCCTGCAACGCTACGCCGAAGACCTCGGCCTTGCCTTTCAGATTGCGGACGACATTTTGGATGTTGAGGGCGATGCCGCCAAGGTTGGCAAGGCCGTCGGTAAGGACGCCGAGGCAGGCAAGGCAACCTTTGTATCGCTTCTTGGACTGCAGGGGGCAAAATCCCGCGCCCGCGACCTCGTCGAGGATGCCTGTGCCGCGCTGGACATGTATGGTAGCCGGGCAGATACCTTGCGGGAAGCGGCCCGTTTCGTTATTGCGCGCGAGAGTTAAGTACAGAAAGGGCGACAGATGTCGGCCAGACCCGAGACCCCGCTGCTGGACAAGATTGATCGTCCTGCGGACCTCAAACAGCTCAGCGACGCCGAGCTGACACAGCTGGCGCATGAATTGCGCGCCGAGACCGTGTCTGCCGTTTCGGAAACCGGCGGGCATTTGGGCGCGGGTCTTGGGGTTGTCGAGCTGACCGTCGCCCTGCACGCCATTTTCGACACACCCCGGGACAAGATCATCTGGGACGTCGGTCACCAGTGCTATCCACATAAGATCCTCACGGGCCGCCGTGACCGCATTCGCACCCTGCGCCAAAAGGATGGCCTGAGTGGGTTCACCAAGCGCAGTGAAAGCGTCTATGACCCCTTTGGCGCGGCGCACTCTTCAACCTCGATCTCCGCCGCCCTCGGTTTTGCCGTAGCGCGCGACCTTGGCGGTCAATGCGACGGCGGCCTTGGGGACGCCATCGCCGTGATTGGTGACGGGTCGATCAGTGCTGGCATGGCCTATGAGGCGATGAACAATGCTGGCCACCTGAACAGGCGTATGTTCGTGGTGTTGAACGACAACGACATGTCCATCGCCCCGCCTGTTGGCGCGATGTCCTCCTATCTTTCCCGGCTTTATGCCGGTGAGCCCTTTCAGGAACTGAAGGCCGCCGCCAAGGGCGCTGTTTCGCTCCTGCCCGAACCCTTCCGCGAAGGCGCCAAGCGCGCCAAGGAAATGCTCAAAGGCATGGCCGTTGGCGGAACGCTGTTCGAAGAGCTCGGCTTTTCCTATGTCGGCCCCATCGACGGCCACGATATGGAGCAGCTCCTGCCGGTCCTGCGCACCATCCACCAGCGCGCCACCGGCCCCGTGATGCTGCACATCATCACCAAAAAGGGCAAAGGCTACGCACCTGCCGAGAACGCCCGCGACCGTGGCCATGCCACCGCGAAATTCGACGTCCTGACTGGCAAGCAGCACAAAGCACCGTCAAATGCGCCCTCGTACACCTCGGTCTTTGGTCAGGCGCTGGTGGACGAGGCCGCGCGTGACGACAAAATCTGTGCCGTGACCGCCGCCATGCCCGATGGCACCGGCCTCAACCTCATGGCCGAACGCTATCCCAGCCGTTGCTTTGACGTGGCGATTGCCGAACAGCATGGCGTCACCTTTGCTGCGGCACTGGCCGCAGGCGGCATGAAGCCGTTCTGCGCGATGTATTCGACCTTCCTGCAACGTGGCTATGATCAGGTCGTGCATGATGTGGCGATCCAACGCCTGCCCGTGCGCTTTGCCATCGATCGTGCTGGTCTGGTGGGCGCCGATGGCGCCACCCACGCAGGCAGCTTTGACATTGCCTATCTCGCCAACCTGCCCGGCATGGTTGTCATGGCCGCTGCCGATGAGGCCGAACTGGTGCACATGGTCGCCACCGCCGCCGCCCATGACGACGGCCCCATCGCGTTCCGCTATCCACGCGGCGAAGGTGTCGGCGTCGACATGCCCGAACGTGGCGAGCCGCTGGAAATCGGCAAGGGACGCATCATTCAACACGGCAAACGCGTCGCACTCCTGTCCTTCGGCACACGCCTGGAAGAAGTCCGCAAAGCCGCCGAGGCCCTCTCGGCCCGGGGCATTACGCCCACCGTCGCGGATGCGCGCTTTGCCAAGCCCCTGGACCAGGACATGATCCTCGACCTCGCCCACAACCACGAGGCGCTGATCACCATCGAAGAAGGCGCCATTGGCGGCTTTGGCAGCCATGTCGCCCAGCTTCTCGCGGAAAATGCTGTCTTTGACGACGGTCTAAAGTTCCGCTCCATGGTCCTGCCCGACATCTTCATCGATCAGGCCAGCCCCAGCGACATGTACGACGTCGCGGCGATGAATGCCGAACAGATCGAATCCAAAGTTCTGGCCACTCTGGGCATTGCCCAGATCACCACCAAACGCGCCTGATCTTCACCTTGTGACAAACACGTCCACCAGAGGCACCCCGAGGCTCCGGGCCATTGGCCCGGGGACGAGACGTCCTGCGCGCCGCAGGCGCTCAACTTGACAGCTGCCCTACTCGACTGCGATGCGGGGACGCCCCGAGGCTTCCACGGTCAACACCCCTTGCAGGAAAATTTCCCGCCCTTCGGCCGCGGCGGTGCGAATGTCTCGTGACACCGTCACCTGAATGCCCTCGGCACCGGCCTCAGTCGCCTCAGCGCGCGCGGTCTCGGAAAGATGCCGTTCCAACCGCCCGAGCGCTTCGTCCGCATCGGCAAAATCCTGTGGCCCACTCTCCAGATGCACCCGATACCGCCCCTCGGCTGGGGCGCTAACCTCGCCAGACCGCCGGATCGTAACCCGACCCACCACGGCACCAATGGCATTGGCCACACCGGCATGGGTCGGCAGGTCCATCCGACAGGACAACCGCTCTCCCACCGCCGGATAATAGCTCGCCGCCGAAGCGCCCAACCCCACAACCGGCAGGTTCAACCCGGCGTCAAGCCGCACCAACCCTTGGTGTTTTGCCAACCCACGCTGCATCAAAACATGGCGCGCCAACTGACTTGGCGGCAGGCCAAATCCATCCGTCTCTTCCGCAAAAGCAGTCTCTAACAAGGCCAAAACCGTCTGTTCCGTCAGCTGATCGACAATGATCTGCGCCATGTCCTCTGCCACAGGGGCCAGCATGTTGCCCGCGCCGGTGCGCCGTCGCCCGAACAGGGTCAGCGCCTTTTCCGCCGCGCCGGCGTCCCAGGCATCAACCCGGCCCAAAACATGGCTCGCATCCGAAGGTGTTACCCCGGCAATCTGCACGATGCCGCGCTCCACCAGCCGCCGGAGCGCCTTGATCTCGATCCGGTTGCGCAACACCTGCGCCAGCGGTTGCACCCTGTCTCCGATCCGCTCCAGCACGGTGGCCTCGCGGCCTTCTACGCCATCGCGTGGCACCCCCTGCACGGCGCGTACAAAACGCCCGTCATGTTCTCCCGGCGCTGCGGCGCGCAGCTGCTCGTCCAACGCGTGATGCACCACGTCGGGCGCTTCCACCGCCATCAGGGACACAGGCAACAACCGCCGCGGCCCCAGGGTCACGCCCCCTTGCAGCCCTTCGCTGATGAAATGCACCTCACTGTCACCACCCAACCCAGTCGTTCGCATGGCCACAGCCTCGACCATGGTGCGATAGGGTCCGACCCGCGCGCCGTCGGGGTCGATCGAAGGCCGCCCATCGCGCAGCACCGCCACATCTGTCGTGGTGCCGCCAATATCACTCACCAGCGCGTTCTGGGCCCCGGTCATCCACCGGGCCCCCACGATGGATGCCGCCGGGCCACTCAGGATCGTCTCAATTGGCCGCTCTCGTGCAAAATCCGCCGAGATCAATGCGCCGTCGCCACGCACCACCATTAACGGCGCCGTGACCCCCAACTCACCCAACCGCGCCTGTGCGCGCCGGATCAGCCGGTCGATCATTCCGATCAGCCGCGCATTCAGCACCGCCGTCATCGCCCGCTTGGGCCCGTTCAACTTGGAAGACAGATGATGCGAGCAACTCACCGGGCGCCCGGTGATCTCCTGCACCATCGCCGCCGCGCGTTGCTCATGCGCCGGGTTGCGTGTCGCAAACTGCGCGGCCACCGCATAGCCCGACACCTCGCGGCCATGGTCCTGCAGCCAGGCACGCAGCGTCGCCTCATCCAGTGCAGTTTTCTGATCTCCGGCGTGGTTATGCCCTCCGGTCAGCAAAATAGCGGGATCACCTGCCAGCGCCTCGGCCAGCCCATGCCGTTCCAGATCATTTTCACGAAACCCGATCAGGATCAGCGCCACGCGCCCGCCCTGCCCCTCAACCAGGGCATTGGTGGCAAGCGTCGTCGACAGCGAGGCCAGCGTGATCTCGCCCGGATCGATTGCCGCCTCATCCAGTACCGCGCTCACGGCGGCACCGATCCCTTCGGCCAGGTCATGCCGCGTGGTCAGCGCCTTGGCCGTCGCAATCACGTCTTTCTCGTCCCGAATCAGAACCGCATCCGTATAGGTGCCGCCCGTATCCACCCCCAATGACAACGCCATGAGATTCCTTTCTGTTCGCGCCCCCTGCCTGCCACAACGCAAGCACCTATTCCGGCCTGTTTGCGACCTCTTGCAACCGCTCTTCCGCCCAGGACGCTGCGTCCGACACGGTTTCGTCCGGGTCATCTTTCAGCATCCGCACAGGGTCAAGCAGCGCCACCTGCCCACTGTTGCCAATGGCGTACAAAACATTGCGGGTGAACCGATTGCGCCCAATGCGCTTGATCGGACTGCCTGAGAAATGCGCGCGGAACCCGGCGTCATCAAACCCCACCAAGTCCGCCAATGCTGGCGCCGTCAGATCGTCCCGTGCGTGGTAACGCATCTCGCGCGCCTCAATCGCAAACTTGTTCCAGGGGCAGGCTGCCAGACAATCGTCGCAGCCATAAATCCGGTTACCAAGGAGGGGACGCAATTCAACATCCACCGGCCCGTGGTGTTCAATCGTCAGATAAGAAATACACCGCCGGGCATCAATCTGATTGGGCGCGGGAAAGGCATGCGTCGGACAAGCATCCAAACAGGCCCGGCACGAACCACAATGGTCGATTTCCGCTGGATCAGTCTCTAGATCCACCGTCGTGAACACCGACCCGATAAAGAACCACGATCCCAGATCACGGCTCACCAAATTCGTATGCTTACCTTGCCAACCCAATCCCGCCGCCTGCCCCAGGGGTTTCTCGGGCACCGGAGCAGTATCGACAAAAACCTTCACCTCGGTCGTATCACCCGCTTCGGTAATCAACCACCGCGCCAACCGCTTCAGACGCTTTTTGACGATGTCGTGGTAATCCTTGTTCTGCGCATAGACCGAAATCGCACCACGATCGGCCATCCCATGCACCGCCGTCGGATCATGCGCAGGCGTGTAACTCTCGCCTAACATGATGATCGACCTCGCCTCAGGCCACAGCGCCGCCGGATTGCTGCGCCAATGGGTGCGTTCCGCAAGCCACCCCATTTGCCCGTGAAACCCCTCGCTAATGAACCCCGCCAGCCCTTCGGGAACCTGCGGCACTGCATCCGGACGGCACACACGACACAGGTCAAAGCCCATGGCCTCCGCCTCAGCGACCAGACGCGCTTTCAGATCGGCCTTCACTGGCCCGCTCCTTCTTTTGGCCAAAAATATCCCGGGGGTGAATTGGGCCATAGGCCCAAGAGGGGGCTGGCCCCCTGATCAGAAGTCCAGATCAGCATAGTGCTGTGGTGGAGGAAAGCCCGGAATCTGATCGGCCAGGATTGAACGAAACGCCGGTCGGGACTTGATCTTGGCGTACCAATCCTTGACCACCTCGGACCGGTTCCAATCCACATCCGAAATGTAATCCAGCGCCGACAGATGCGCCGCGGCCGCGAAATCCGCCAACGTCATCGAATCTCCGGCCAACCAGCGGCGATGATCCAAAAGCCACGTCATGTAGTCGAGGTGATATTTGATCGCCCGCGCCCCCGCCTTTACGTTGGCACTGTCGGGATAACCCTGCCCCATCACTTTCTTATTGACCCGCTCATACAAGAGCTTTGAAGTCACCTCGTGATGAAACTTGTCGTCGAACCACGACACCAGCCGACGCACCTCGAAACGTGCATCTGCATCCTTTGGCATCAATGCCGGTTGCGGGTATTTTTCTTCGATGTACTCACAGATCGCCGCGCTTTCGGCCATCATTTTGCCATCCATCTTCAACACGGGCACCTTGGCCGCCGGGTTGCGACGCAGGAAATCCGGGTCCTGTTCCCAGTAACGTTCTTCGACCAGCTCTACCTCGATTCGCTTTTCAGCCAGCGATAGCCGTACCTTGCGGCAAAACGGAGAGAGCGGCACATGGAAGAGTCTGTTCATGGGATCGTTACGCGTTATTTGGAATGCCATCCCTCAATGCACTGACATTGCGGCTTTTTCAATCCTCGAAACACGTCGCGCGCCCATCCAGGCGGATGGTTTCCGCCCCGTCGATGATCCGGACCGCTTTTTGGCGAATGGCCGCCGATGGGTTGGACGCCGACCGCGACTTTGGTGCCGGAAGGATCGCGGCGAGCCGCGCCGCCTGCACGGCGCTCAGCGCTTCGGGGCCCACCCCGAAATAGTGACGACTGGCGGCTTCGATACCAAAGACACCCTCATCAAACTCGGCCACGTTCACATAAACCTCGAGAATGCGCCGCTTGGACCATGCGATCTCCACCACCGGGGTCAGCAACGCTTCCAGCGATTTTCGGAACCAGCTGCGCCCCTGCCAGAGATAGACATTCTTCACCGTCTGCTGGCTGATCGTCGAAGCGCCGCGGCTGGCGCCGCCATCCAGCGCCTCTCGGATGGCTTTCAGATCAAACCCCCAATGCTGACAGAAATTCGCATCCTCTGCCGCCACAACTGACCGCAACAGGACCGGCGCGACCTCTTCAATCGCCACCCACTCGCGGTCAATCTGCCCAAGACGGCGTTTTTCCGTCAGCATCGTCCATGTCGTCGGAGGGTTGATGACCGTAAAGATCAAGACCGCAAAAATAGTCAGAGACACAGCCCACACGGCAACACGGCGAACAGTTTTGCGCATCCTATGCCATTGCCGCCTCAGCAGGCCCGGCGCAGCCTTTTTCTTTGCCTTGGCTTTTTTCTTTGTCGCTTTACCGGCCACGTTACTCTTCCTACGGCGTTTCGACATAAACTTGTGCCCCAAGTCCCTCTCGAAATGCTTTACCTCGGGAACGGCCTAATTGAGGCAGCCGATTCAATCAACCGTGGCAATATTGAAAAAAGCCCCGCAGGGGTAACCTGCGGGGCTTTTGATGAGCTTCCGGCGCTGTTACTCAGCCGGTACAGCCGCCTCTTCTTCGGTCAGCGGCGCTGGCAAATGCACCAGCATCTCTTTCGGGCACACCTGCAGGAAGTTGGACTTTTCCATATCCCAGTGTTGCAGGATATCTGCCGCCTTACGGCTGCCGGTTTCTTCCAAATGCCTCTCGATCAGACCTTTCAGCTGATCTTCCCAATGGGCCACGGTCACCGGACAGGTGACCAGCGTCTCCATGTTCATGACGTTTTCGGCCTTGCCTTCGGGGTCATAAAGATAGGCCATACCCCCGGTCATGCCTGCGCCAAAGTTGGCGCCAATCGACCCGAGGATCACCGCAATACCACCGGTCATGTATTCACAACCACAGGCACCGCACCCCTCGATCACCACCTTTGCACCAGAGTTCCGCACACCAAAACGCTCGCCTGCGCGTCCTGCAGCAAAGAGATACCCGTCAGTCGCACCATAAAGCACAGTGTTGCCGATAATGGTGTTCTCGCTGGCGTTCAGCGGGCTGTGCATTGGCGGACGCACGACAACCGTGCCGCCCGACAGACCCTTGCCCACATAGTCGTTGGCGTCGCCCGACACTTCGATCTTCAGGCCAGGAGCGGCAAACGCCCCCAGCGACTGCCCGGCAGATCCGGTCAATTTCACTGTCAGGTGATCGTCCTGCAGCGCGTTGCGCATGCCAAAGTTGCGTACGATATGGCTGGATGTGCGCGTGCCCACGGTGCGGTGCGTGTTCTGCACCGCATAGCTGAGCTGCATTTTTTCACCATCTTCCAGGAATCGCGCGGCATCACGCACGATCTCGGCGTCCAGCGTATCCGGCACCACATTGCGGTCCTTGTCGCGGTTGTAAACGATCTCGGATGCGCCATCGACCGTGATCAACAGCGGGTTCAGGTCGAGGTCATCCAGATGCGCCGACCCCCGCGAAACCTGCGCCAACAGGTCCGCACGACCGATCACGTCACCCAAGGATCGCGCACCAATCGAAGCTAGGATTTCCCGCACTTCCTGCGCATAGAAGGTGATGAGGTTCACAACCTTGTCCGCAGACCCGGTGTATTTGGCGCGCAACTCGGGGTCCTGCGTGCAAACGCCGACCGGACAGGTGTTCGACTGGCACTGACGCACCATGATACAGCCCATCGCGATCAGCGCGGCGGTGCCGATACCGTATTCCTCGGCGCCCAGCATCGCGGCCATGACGATGTCACGACCGGTGCGCAGACCACCATCGGTCCGCAGGGTCACACGTTCGCGCAGGTTGTTCATTGCCAGAACCTGATGCGCCTCGGTCAGGCCCATCTCCCACGGCAGACCTGCGTATTTGATCGAAGTCGCTGGCGAGGCCCCGGTGCCACCGTTGTGGCCCGAGATCAGGATGATATCCGCCTTGGCCTTGGCCACACCGGCGGCAATCGTGCCAACGCCCGAAGACGCCACCAGCTTGACCGTCACCTTGCAGCGTGGGTTGATCTGCTTGAGGTCATAGATCAGCTGCGCGAGGTCTTCGATCGAGTAGATGTCGTGGTGTGGCGGAGGCGAGATCAACGTCACACCCTTGGTCGAGTGACGCAGGCGCGCAATCAGGTCGGTAACCTTCATGCCCGGCAGCTGACCACCTTCACCCGGTTTCGCACCCTGTGCGACCTTGATTTCCAGCTCTTCGCATTGGTTCAGGTATTCGGCGGTCACACCAAAGCGCCCAGAGGCCACCTGTTTGATCTTGGCCGAGGGATTATCGCCATTTGGCTCCGGCACAAAATGCGCCGGATCTTCGCCGCCCTCGCCCGAGTCGGACTTGGCACCAATCCGGTTCATCGCCACGTTCAGCGTCTTGTGCGCTTCCGGTGACAAGGCACCCAGCGACATGCCCGGCGTGACAAAGCGTTTGCGGATCGCGGTGATCGACTCGACCTCTTCAATCGGGATCGCCTTGCCCATGGGTTTGATGTCCAACAGGTCCCGCAAATGGATCGGCGGGTTTGACCGCATCTTGGCCGAATACTGCTTCCACAGCTCATAGCTCGCCCGATCACAGGCCGCCTGCATCATGTGCATGGTCTGAGCGCCCCAGGCATGGGTCTCGCCCGATTTTCGCGCCTTGTAGAAACCACCGATTGGCAGAACATCCTGCCCACTCAGCCAGCCCTTGGCGTGAACCTCGACAGCCTTGGTCTGGATACCACTGACACCGATGCCCGAAATCCGGCTGGTCATGCCGGGGAAATACTCGGCGCACATGGCGCGGCTCAGGCCCACGGCCTCAAAGTTCAGACCGCCGCGATAAGACGAAATCACCGAAATGCCCATCTTGGCCATGATCTTCAACAGACCCTGGTCGATGGCTTCGCGGTAGCGCGCAATCGCGGTGGTCAAGTCGGTGTCCAACAGTCCGCGTTCGATGCGATCCGCCAGCGAATCCTCGGCCAGGTAGGCATTGACCACGGTCGCACCGGCTCCGATCAGCACGGCAAAATAGTGTGGATCAATACACTCGGCAGCACGCACACTCAGCGAACAGAAGGTTCTCAGGCCCTTGCGCACCAGATGGCTGTGCACGGCGCTGGTTGCCAGGATCATCGGCATACCCACGCGGGTCTCGCTCTGGCCCTCATCGCTCAGGATGATGTGGCCCGCGCCGGAACGCACCGCATCTTCGGCCTCGGCACGAATACGGGTCAGACCGGCCTGCAACGCACCTGCACCCTCGTCGGCACCAAAGCTACAGTCGATGCGCGCCACCGAGTCGTCAAACGTCTCAAGCAGCTTTTCGAACTGCGCATTGCCCACAAACGGGCTTTCCAGCATCACGATCTCGGTTTGGCTACCATCTTCGTCCAGCACGTTCTTGAGGTTGCCGAACCGGGTCTTGAGGCTCATCACGCGGTATTCGCGCAACGAGTCGATCGGAGGGTTGGTCACCTGGCTAAAGTTCTGGCGGAAGAAATGGCTGAGCGGGCGATACTTTTTAGACAAAACCGCCGACGGGGTGTCATCCCCCATCGAGGCAATCGCCTCTTTGCCGTCCTCGGCCATGGGCGCAAGAATCTGTTCCAGCTCTTCCATGGTAAATCCGGCCGCAATCTGACGCTTGCGCAGTGCTTCGCCGCTGAACAGTGCCTTTTCCGAAACGCTGCCCAGGGTCTCTGCCAGATCGCGGATCTTGCCAACCCACTCACCATAGGGCCGTGCATTGGCCAGTTTGTCCTTGATTTCGGTATCGTGGTACAGCTTGCCCTCGGCCATATCGACGGCAATCATCTGCCCCGGCCCCAGAGCGCCCTTTTCGACAACACTTGCTTCGTCCGTCGGCACCATGCCGGCCTCGGACCCCGAGATCAGCAGACCGTCACCGGTCACAACATAGCGCATCGGACGCAACCCGTTCCGGTCCAGACCGGCACAAACCCAACGGCCATCGGTCATCGCCAATGCGGCGGGGCCGTCCCACGGCTCCATGACCGAGTTGCAGTAAGAATACATGTCACGCCAGCTTTGCGGCAGCTCAACCGCCTGCTTGGACCAGCTTTCCGGGACCAGCATGGTTTTTGCCATCGGCGCCGAGCGCCCCGCGCGGACCATCACCTCGAACACCGAATCCAATGCAGCCGAATCCGACGACCCGCCCTGCACGATGGGTTTGATGTCTTCCGCCAGTTCTCCGAAGAAGGCGCTTGCCATACGGATCTCGTGGCTCTTCATCCAGTTCAGGTTGCCCTTGAGCGTGTTGATCTCGCCGTTGTGCGCCAGCATGCGGAACGGCTGTGCCAGCCACCACTGCGGGAAAGTGTTGGTCGAATACCGCTGGTGATACAGCGCAAAGGCGCTCTCAAAACGTTCGTCCTGCAGGTCGGGGTAGAACACGGCGACCTGCTCGGCCAGCATCATGCCTTTGTAGATGATCGACCGGCAGCTGAACGACGCGATGTAGAGGTCGCGAATATTGGACGCCACCGCGGCTTTCTCGATCCGGCGACGGATCACATAGAGTTCGCGCTCAAAGGTTTCTTCGTCGACACCTTTGGCGTTCGAAATCAGGATCTGCTCGATCTCAGGACGGGTTGCATTGGCCTTTTCGCCCAGACAGGTCACATCCACCGGCACATGGCGCCAGCCGTAGATGCTGTATCCCATGCGCAGCACTTCGGTCTCGACAATGGTCCGGCAGGCTTCTTGTGCGCCGTGATCCGTGCGCGGCAGGAACACCTGACCAACGGCCATCAACTCGTCCAGACGCGGTTCGTGACCAGTGCGACGGATCTGGTCGTAAAAGAACTGAACCGGGATCTGCACGTGAATGCCCGCGCCGTCGCCGGTCTTGCCGTCCGCGTCCACGGCACCGCGGTGCCAGATCGCTTTCAACGCGGTGATGCCCGCCTCGACCACCTTGCGGCTGGGTTTGCCATCCAGTGACACAACAAGGCCCACGCCACAGGACGAATGCTCTTCATCTTCGCGATAGAGGCCATTTTCGGCCATCCATTCGCGTTTTGCCTGTTCTTCCCGAACCCAGTTTTCGTCGTACTTGGTCATTGGTGATCTCCTGTCCCAGTCTCTTGGGGTATTCCGTGTCGCGACCCTGTCTTTTCAGATCTTAAGGCGCGCAAAATCGTCTATTCTTTGTCTTGCTTCGACCGCTGGCCTCAGCGCTCACAGCCCGCGTGGGCCGCGGTTGTCATGAACCCATCTTCACCCGGTCGTACGATCCGCGTCGGTGTCCAAGCCAGCGTATTCACCTTGCCGAATTGCTCCACATCTACCTGGCCTTCGATGAACAGCGATGCGTCCGGTGCTGCAAACACCTGAAACGCCCACTTCGAGGTCACGCCGTTCTTGCGCACTGTCATATCTCGCACCAGAGTGCCGACGCGAAAAGTCTCGCCGCTGATCTGAACTTCCTCGTCGCTCATCCGCAGCTCGGACACGAGGTCAACCATGTTGCCTTTGAGTACACCAGTTGAGAACTCCAGCGCGCGGGTGCCCAGGCTCTCGCCTGTCTCCAGAGCGCGGGTAAGTGATGCCTCGGGCGCGCTGCCTTTGACCGCGGCTGCATCGGTGCGCCCACCCTCGGCCTGATAGCGCAACAGGTCCCAATCAGCGCCAAAATAGTGGCTGTCCGACAGCGTGCCGTTCTCATAGCTGTGCACTTCGATGGTCGAGCCACACCGCAGGTAGTTCGACACCATGCAGCTTTCGCGATGGATCGTGACCATCGCCTCGCAGCTCTCGGGAACTTCCTGAACCGCGGCATTGCCCAAAGTCCCGAAACAAGTCGCGAGAACGATACCCATTAAGGTCTTCTTCATCTCCCAAGTTTCCTTTTGCTGCGGCTAGGTCAGTGACCCTGCCCTGTTAACCTTTATCACCGTACGGTCGCACCGACGTTATACCGACGTTAAACCGACGCGATGCAGACCCTATTCCGCGGCCACCGAAGCTGACGTGTTAAGGCGCTCAATGATGGCATCTGCGCAGTCTCGGCCATCCTTGATCGCCCAAACAACCAACGATGCCCCGCGGACGATATCGCCGACGGCATAGACGCCATCCATCTCGGTGGCTCCTGTGGTGAACTGCGCCTTGACGGTGCCCCAACGGGTCACTTCCAACTCGGGCTGTTCCCACAATGTTGGCAGGTCTTCCGGTTCAAAGCCCAGCGCCTTGATGACCAGATCGGCCTCTTCCACATAGTCGGCACCTTCAATCACTTCGGGCGACTGGCGGCCCGAGGCGTCGGGCTGTCCCAGGCGCATCCGCTGCACCATCACGCCAGTGACGGGGTCACCCGCAAAGCCCTTGGGTGCGGCCAGCCATTCGAAAATAACGCCTTCTTCTTCAGCATTGGCTGTTTCACGCTGCGAGCCCGGCATGTTGGCGCGGTCGCGACGATACAGGCATTTGACGCTTGTCGCGCCCTGACGGATCGCCGTGCGCACACAGTCCATCGCGGTGTCACCGCCACCGATCACGACAACCTTTTTGCCCTCGGCGTTCAGCTCGCCACTGTCAAATTCGGCAACGCTGTCACCAAAGCTCAGACGGTTCGAGCATGTCAGGTAATCAATCGCTTTGACGATCCCCGCAGCGCCTGCACCGGGGCCACCCAGATCGCGCGACTTGTAGACGCCGGTTGCAATAATCACAGCATCATGGGCTGCGCGGAGGTCTGCAAAGGAAATGTCCTCGCCCACCCGGCAGTTCATCTTGAAAGTCACACCGCCCTGTTCCAGCTGATCATTGCGGCGCATCACAATGTCTTTCTCCAGCTTGAAACCGGGGATGCCATAGGTCATCAAGCCGCCCGCACGGTCATGGGCGTCATAGACGGTAACCTGCACACCTGCACGACGAAGGCGATCGGCCGCAGCCAGTCCACCGGGGCCCGCGCCGATGATCCCGACGCTCTCGGCACGTTCTTGTGCGGGAACGATTGGCTTGACCCAGCCTTTTTCCCAAGCGGTATCGGTGATGTATTTCTCGACAGACCCAATGGTGACAGTGCCATGTCCTGACTGTTCAATCACGCAGTTGCCTTCGCACAGACGATCTTGCGGGCAGATGCGGCCACAGATTTCAGGGAAGGTGTTGGTGGCCTGGCTGATAGCATAAGCCTCTTCCAGACGCCCGGTCGCGGTCATATGCAACCAGTCGGGGATATTGTTGTGCAATGGGCAATGCGACTGGCAATAGGGCACACCGCACTGCGAGCAGCGGCTCGCCTGCTCTTCGGCCTTGGCCTTGGCGTACTCTGCATAGATTTCATTGAAATCCTCTTTCCGTACTGTCGCATCACGCTTTGCGGGCATGTCACGATCAACGGTTACGAATTTCAGCATCGGTTGCTTAGCCACGGCAGCTGCCTCCTGAATTACTCTGCTGCGCAGTGTTTAAGCAAAGTTGAAAGGAGATAAAAGTCAATTATACTGACCTAAATATCAAAAAATGACGCCCCCAGCGGAAAAAATTTGATGGGTTACCCTAAAATTAATTCCGATCCGGACCTAAATGCGCTCTTTCTTTATATTTCCAAAGCCTTATAGCTGTACGCAATTTAGAACGCAGGCTGAAGCATATGAGCTTTCTCCACATTTTATTAGTCGCGATTATTCAGGGTATTACGGAATTTCTGCCCGTCAGTTCCTCGGGACACCTGATTCTCTTGCCGAATCTCACCGGACTGCAGGACCAAGGTCAGGCCGTGGATGTTGCCGTGCACGTCGGCACGCTCGGCGCCGTGGTTCTGTTTTTCTGGCAGGATGTTCGACTCGCCGTCACCGGATTGCCCCGCGCCCTGCTGGGGCACCGAGACACCCCCGCCACCAAGCTTGCCTTTCTGCTCTTGATTGCGACGATTCCCGTGATCGTACTCGGATTCGTCCTGAGCATAACCGGCCTGAGTGATGCGATGCGATCCATCAAGGTGATTGGCTGGACAATGCTTGGATTTGGCCTCGTTCTCTGGGTTGCGGACAAGCTAGGCCATGTGGAAAAAGAAGCCTCGGACTGGAGCTTGCGTGATGCCGTCGTGATGGGCATCGCTCAGGCAATTGCGCTTGTGCCCGGCACCTCGCGGTCCGGCATCACCATCACCGCCGCGCGCGCCCTGGGCTACGAACGGTCGGACGCGGCGCGGCTGGCCATGTTGATGTCTATCCCGACGATCATTGCCAGTGGTGTCTTGCTGGGCATCGAAGTGGCTGGCGAGGCCGACATGCAGATCGCCCGCGACGGCGCGATCGCCGCAGTAATCTCGTTCTTTGCAGCCCTGCTCGCCCTGGTGCTGATGATGCGCCTGCTCAAGTCGGTCAGCTTTGCCCCTTACGTGCTATACCGTATCTTGTTGGGGATGACTCTTTTGACCATCGCCTACAGTTAGGGCGAACCCTTTCGAGCTCGCCCCAGATAACACGACAATTTCGTCAGCTTCAGATTTTGAGATTCTTTGCCGAATCCTTGATGGCGTCGAACTGACCCGTCGGGCGATATCGCCACAAGTAACTGGGCAGGATCGACGCAGTGTTGGTCGCTTTGATCCCAAGATCCGACAACGTACGTGCGTCATCAGCCACAACGTTGTCTTCCCGCAAAAGCTTGACCTGATCACGGGTCAGAACCTTGTTCTCGATCAGGCCCATAAGAACCTTTTGCGTCAGGTCGAAGCCAAACGCCATGAGGCGGGCAACCCAAAACGGCAGGTTCACGACAATCCGCTTGCGGTAGATCACGGCCAACATCTCGTCGATAAACTCGCGCAGTGTTCCCGTGTCGGGGCCACCCAACTCATATATGCCAGAGGCTTGTCCCGTGACGCCCTTGACCGCAGCTGCGGCCACATCGTCCACAAAGACCGGCTGAAAGCGTGTGTCCGCGCCAACCAGTGGCAGGATCGGGCCAAACCGGGCCATCGACGCGAAACGGTTGAAGAACCCGTCATCCTGGCCAAAGATCACCGACGGACGCAGGATCATTGCGTTTGGCATATGCTCCAGAACGGCAGCTTCACCGGCTGCCTTGGACTGTGCGTATTCACTCTCAGAGTTGGCGTCGGCCCCGATGGCCGAAACGTGGACCATGGTCGCAACGCCATTCTCGGCGGCCAGTCGCGCAATGCGCCCAGCACCTTCGGCCTGAACCGCATCAAAGGTGTTTCTGCGATGCTCTCCCAGAATGCCTACACAGTTCACAACCGCATCCGCACCCTGCATTGCCGCCGCAACCGAGACGTCATCGCGGACGTTACAGGGGAAAGGTTCGACCTGGCCGACGGTGCCATAGGGTTTGACAAACAGCGCCTCGTTCGGCCGACGCACAGCCACGCGCACGCGCCAGCCTTCTTTCGCCATACGACGGGCAATGTACCGCCCCACAAATCCCGAGCCACCATAGATCGTCACAAGTTTCGGCATGGGATCCTCCGCTAACTGAATTCCTTGATCTGGAATACTCTCCACACGCTAAGGGAACAAGGTGCAAAGACCACCCCGCGACAAGAATACACCCGAATCCTGCTGAATTCGCCGAGACCCGCGTTTTGATCCGAAAATCCGTGCCGGTTGGAAATTTCCGAGAATCTTCAGAATCGCCGTTGACACCACCCTGTGACGGGTCTAAACGCCTGCCTCACCAACCCGTGCCCAGATGGCGGAATTGGTAGACGCGCTAGCTTCAGGTGCTAGTGTCCGTATGGACGTGGAGGTTCGAGTCCTCTTCTGGGCACCAAAAAAACCCCGACACTATCAGCACGACCGCGACGAGAATTGCCATAGGCAAAATGCGTCTAGTGGTTTGTCCTGTATCTCGTGAAACCGGCTGGCCTGGCTGCGCCGGAGGTGCGTTTAACGGCGCCAAGCGACAAAACAGAAGCGATCAGGAACACCGCGACAAGCAGCAGAGCATCGTGAGGCAGTTTCAAAACCCAATCGAACGAGAATTGCATATCCATGATCGAATCCAACTTGATGTTGGACAGGTCCACGGGCACGGCCTCTTTCAATCGGAGCATCGAAACAGCCAGGCCACATGCGGACAGAATAAAAAATGTGAAGGCGATCAAGAAAAACATCTTCACCATCTCCTGTTTTGGACCTTGGCAAACTGCCCGGAAACGTTGGCAAAAGATGGGCAGTTTCTTGTTCACAATTGGTTAAACACACCTGAAACGAGTGCGGCTTTGAAACTGGCTATTCCCAAGGACACTTTGGGCAGACCGTAAGGCTACGACTCCTTTTGCTCATGCCGGCATTGTGCTGTAAGGAAGGGCCGCGAATTGGATGGAAGCGTGAAACATGACTGAGCACAGATCAGAGCTGCTGATGCCGGCAGGCAACCTGCGCAAGCTGAAGATGGCGGTTCTCTATGGGGCCGATGCCGTCTATCTTGGGACGCCTGACCTGAGCTTGCGGACCAAGTCGGAATTCTCGCTGGAAGACGTGATCGAAGGCGTTAAGTTCTGCCATGCCCATGGGCGGCGGGCCTATCTGACGCTGAACCTGTTTTCCCACAACAAAGACATCCCCAAGCTTGACGAATACCTTGAAACGGTTCGCAAGGTCAGGCCTGATGGCTTGATCATCTCGGACCCCGGCGTGTTTCAGTACGTCCGCGAGCGCGCCCCTGAGATTCCGCTGCACGTCTCAACACAAGCCAACATTGCTTCGTGGCTGACAACACAGTTCTGGCAGGCGCAGGGGGCGGATCTGGTTGTTCTGGCCCGCGAGGTTTCCTTTCCCGAATTGGAAGAAATTCGCGAAAAGTGCCCCGATATCAAATTGGAAGCCTTCGTTCACGGCGCCATGTGCATGACGTACTCAGGCCGCTGCCTGCTGTCGAACTTCATGGCCGAACGGGGTGCGAACCAAGGCAACTGCGCCAATTCCTGCCGCTGGAACTACAAGTTCCACATGCGCCTGAAGGACGGCACAGTGCAGGAACTGATCGTTGATGAAGACAATCTGCACATGTTTGAATTCCTTCTGGAAGAGGGCGTGCGCCCTGGTGAATTCCTGCCCATACAGGAAGATGAACGTGGCAGTTACATCCTGAATTCCAAAGACCTCTGCCTGATGCCGAAACTCGACGACTACCTGCGCATTGGTGTCGACAGTCTCAAGGTCGAGGGGCGCGGCAAGTCGGAATACTATGCCGCCATCGTGGCGCGGGCCTATCGCATGGCAATTGATGACTATTATTCAGATCCCGAAACCTGGGATGCTTCAAACTACATGGAAGAGCTGGAGACAGTCGGCAACCGCGGCTACACGCTGGCGTTCCACAAGGGGCGGCTGACCAATCTTGCGCATGGGTATGAACAGACGCAGGCTATTGCCCAGTGGGAATACGCGGGTTTCGTCACCGAGGTGACAGACGACGCATTCCTTGTTGAGGTGAAAAACAAACTTGAGCCGGGCGATGTGATCGAGATTGTCAGCCCGGTCGCCCGCAACACGATCCTGTTGCGGGGGTATGAGTATGAAGTGGCGGAAACCGGCGAGAAAAAGGATGTGATCCATGGATCAACCAAGACGGTGATCCGCCTGCCCTTTGCCCTGTTCCAGCATGAAGACCTTGACGATCTGCGCACCAACTTCCCGCCCATGACGGTTTTGCGCAAGGAACGCGCCTTGACCGAAGAGCAGTGGAAACGGCTGCAACTCGACAAGACCGCGCTGGCCATGGAAGTGAAGGATTCAAGCAATGAGACAGCTTACAAACGCCGTCGCGATGCGCTGGTAGATGCCATCGAGGCGGACGCAAACACCAAACGCTTCAAGACCAATCGGAAGGGCACCGAAGGCTGTTGTGGCAAGGGCTGCAATGGTTGCCTGATCTTCTGGCAAGACGACATTTACGCCAAGGCCCGCGAAATCCTGTTGCAACGCAAACAGGGGGCGATGCTGACCAAAGCGGAAGCGGCGGACCTGAAATTGCCCGCCGCCGAGTAATCAGGTTCGATAGAAACAATAGCGATCCGGCGCCACGGTTTCCGGACCGCGCACCTGTTCAAACCCGACCAAAGGCTGACCAGAGATCAAGACGCCTCCGGGCGCCATAACGACTGCAATCATCGGCGACAGGCGCGCTGCTTCGGCGACGTCCTTTTCCTTGACACCAAAGCCGAAGTCATAGTGACCCAGAGCAATCTGTGCGCCCTGAGCGGCCAGTTTGTTCAACATTTCCTCGGCCTCACCCTCCAGAAAGTCCTCTTTCGGAGGGACACAGGATGGATGGCAGTTCAGCGACCGGTCGATCACCCAGATCCGGCGATCCGAGGCAATTTCCCGCAGATGGTCATAGGTGCGCCCATTTCCGAGCCCCATGTCGAGGTAGTCCCCCGCGATGTCTGCGGCCATGGCATGACCCCATTCAAGCCCGTCACGCTGCGCTGCCAGGCGACGCATCATACTGTCCAGTCGGCTCATGCCTATTCCTTCTTGTCATGGCGATAGAGGCGGATTGGCCCGTCGCACATTTCATGCAAAAACTGCCGTGAGAACTCCCAGATATCCGCACCATGCACAAGATGGTGCGTGAGATACCCAAAGGGTTCTGCATTGTCGGTGATAGCGCGGCGCCGATCTTTGAGCAGAGCGACGATCAAAGCCACAAGGTCTTCTGGCGGGACAAGTCCGCGTGTTCCACGCCAGTGGATCGGATCAAGGTGTGTGTTGATCTGCGCCAGTCCCGGCGCGGCGTCAGGCTCTCGACGCGGGAGAAAGGTCGATACAGCGTTGTAACCCGCCTCGGCCAATGGGGTCATGAGCGCCGGATCTATCCGATTCCAGGGCGGTACGAACATCGGCGCCAACCTTTCGCCCACCAGTGACTTCATGCGCACAAGGGATTGTTTCAAGTCGGCAACACAGTCATCGGCTTCGCGTGTTGCACCAAACTCGGCCTTTTTCAAACTGGGTGGGGCGTAGTTCTCATGTGCCCATCCATGCACCACCGGGATGAACTCCTGAGAGGTCTCAAGGGCGTTGCCCAACTCTTGGGTCGCATCACGTGGGATTATGGCGAGGTGCACCGGAACAGCTGTTGCAGTGGCCAGAGAACTTAACTCTTCCAGCGCTTTGGTCGGCTCGGTCGCATCGTCATCCCGCCACCAAAACGGCAGCTGCAACCCAGCACTGCGCCACAGTTCAAACTCGGCCCGTAATGGGTGCCAGTCGACGTTCATGCGGCCTCCTGAAGCAGATTTTCCACGATTTCAACCGAACGCGCCGCACCGTCCATCAGTAACGTATCATCGTGACGCCGCCCTTCCTGAACCACTTTTTCGACCAGCGCTGCCATGCGCTCTGGTGTGGCGTCAGAACTTTTCAGAACCTCCATAGCGCTTTGGCTGGCAAGCGAGCGCGCGCGCAGGGTTTGTTCGACCTCTCCACCATCATCAAATGGAACCAACACCGAGGGCGCCCCGGTTTGCAACAGATCCAAAGCCGTGTTGTAGCCACACATGCTGACAGAACACGCCGCGCCGTGAAGCATCTGGCGAAAGTCAGGGCGCACTCCTTCAATCGTTATGTTCAAAGCCCCTGCACGCTGTCGCAGCTGGGAAATTCTGTCTTCGCGATCCTTTCCGCCAACCAACAGGCGCCAATGGTGCGTCGTCAATCGAGCAGCATCAATCGCGCATTCAAACAGTGCCTGACCAACAGAGCCACCCCCAGCGCTGACAAGGACCTCGTCCTGGCCAGTTTCCATCGGATGCGGTTCCGCGGCCTCTGGGGCGACGTAACCGGTGTACATCAGCTTTTTGCTGAGAGCTTCGGTGGTCGGCCAACTGTCCGCCAATGTGGTGACATGAGGGTCGGAATGCACCAAGACGCCGTCAAAGTGTTGGCTGAGAATCTGCTCGGCCCTTTCAGCTTTTGACGGCTTGGAGGGCGGCGCGAGGATATCACGTATAGAACACAACACCCGAGGTCGGGGAGATTGGTTTACGGCCGCATCAAGCAGCGCAAGAAACTCTTCGGACAAGGACCGCCGACCAAAGGGGAATAGCTCAAGGATCAAAACATCGGGTTTGATGTCGTGCAAAGCCCCTAGGGCCGCGGCCTTGCGCCTGTCACGATAGGCGCCATCCACGTCCCCGCCGTTCGCATCCAAAAGTCGCGTAAAGTTCGTGCCATCCGACGCGATGGGTGGCATTTGGATCAGCCGCACGCCCGAATAGTCAAGCTGGGGTGCGGGCTGTCCGCCGGACAAGACGGTCACGTCATGCCCTGCGGCACCAAAGGCACGGCCAAGGGTCAGCGCTCGGGCAAGGTGGCCTGTGCCCAAAAGGTGTGTGACGGCAATCAGGACCTTCACGCAGCAGGCTCCAATCGCACGATATCCGGGTCGGCGACGCGCACAGACCTTTCATCGACCTCAACCACGAACAAGCGATTTCGTTTGACCGCAAAGGGGGCTGGGCCGTCGAAATCCCAGCCATGGGCCTGCGCCAGAACCATGCGCATGATCCCAATGTGGCAAACGGCTATGCTGTCTTGCTTCAACCCAAACAGCCAGCCGGAAATCCGCTGCCAGACGTCAGCCGGACTCTCACCTTGTGGTGGACGATAGTCCCAGCCCCAATGCTCGATGTCACGAAATCCGTTTTTTGGATCCGCCTTCAGGTCCACGCCTTTCTTGCCTTCCCAGAGGCCCCAATCCATCTCGATCAGGGCATCGACGGTTTGCGGGTCTCGGCCTGAAACGATCTGGCCGGTCTCAAATGCGCGTTTCAGAGGGCTGGAGTAAAGATCAGCCTCGTGCCACCCCTCAGGCAAACGAAACGCGCGCAGTCCCTCGCGGGCCTCATCATCCAGCGGAATGTCTGTGCGCCCCTGAATCTGTCCGGCACGGTTCCATTCCGTATGTCCGTGGCGCAGCATGGCAAAGCGGATCATGTTCCTTCCTCCAATAACGGGTCCAAAACGGACCAAAGCGTCTGTCTCGCTGCGGTGATGAGATGGTTTTTGCCAACCAGCTCACGCGCCTCAAGACTGCGGGTCGACCAGACCGTATCACTTTGCAAAAGCGCGGCAACCGCATTGGCAAGGCGGGTTTCCTGCCCGACTGGCACGAGCGCCGAGGTTGGCACGACGTCGCGCACGCCCGGTCGATCCTGCGCGACCACGGGGACACCAGCCGCCTGGGCCTCCAGATAAACCATGCCAAAGGCTTCGTTCACGCCCGGCCAAAGAAAGACTCGGGCACCGTCATAGGCCGCTTGCACCTCCTCTGCGTCGCGTTGACCCAAAAAACGAACCTTGTCACCAAAAGTGGCAAACAATGCCTCGATGTCCGACCTTGCCGGACCATCACCAACGATGTCATAACGCCAGTCTCCGGACAGATGCGCAAGCGTCTCGGCGATGATCTTGTACGACGCCAGCTTATCCCCGTGCCGCATCATACCAACGCTCAGAATACTTTGACCCCGACTGGGCGCGGGCAGGTGTTCGGATCTGAGAAAAGGGTGCAGGTTGACCATGGGCTGGTCGTCTCGACGGTAGGGGGCCAGACCTTCTGCATCGAGGGCCGTCAGGTAGAAAATCGCACTGGCAGCGTCGCAAGCCGCGTCAGAGGCTCGTGCAAACTGATCCCAAGGTCCATCCAGCCGTTTGGAGGCTCGGGTCGCTTCGATCAGCAGATACGGAATTCCAAGAGCCTTTGAGACCGCAGGGCCGATCAAGTCGGGGGCCTTGTAATAGTTGTGGTAGGTCACCCAAGCGTCCCATCCACCCTGTATTTCAAGGCGCTCAGCCTCAACCCTGGCCTTATTGATAAGGTGGTTCTGTGACGCCGTATCGCCCTTGCCTTCGTAGCTGCGAAACTCTGACACAAGCTCGACCTCGGCTTTGCGAAAGGGGTGCTCAAGCGCGGCCATGATGCCCCGTGCCATTTCGCGATCGCCCGAAGGAACCGGGTGGTTGGGCGTTTTCATGGGCGCGTAAAAGGCAATGCGAGCCATGACCTAATCCTGAAACAAGCTCGCCAAACGACCATCCAGAGTCCTGATACCAGGGGCCATCAGGAAGTCCTGCGTCAAGCGTTCATAGGCTGCCTCGGACATGGCATGACGTGTCTGTGCACTGCTCGCCAGTTCCGCCATCGCCGCCGCCAGAGCGTCGGGCGCATCGCTGGACAACAGCCCATGCGTGCCACTGTCGATGAACTCTGGAATTGCCGACACCGGGGTCGACAGAATGCACAGCTTTTGTGAGGCCGCTTCCATCAGGACATTTGGCAATCCGTCTCTGTCACCATCGCTGGCAATGCGGCTCGGCAACACGAAGATATCCGATTTGCGCATTGCTTCGATGACCTCGGGCTGATCGCAGGCCCCGTGCCACGTGATGTTGTCGGCGATCCCGAGTTCCAGCGCCCGGTTTTTCAAAGTATCGCCCAAACCCCCGCCACCGATATGGTCCCAGTGCCAATCCAGGCCTTGTGGCAACAAAGCCAAGGCTTCGATGAGATTGTCAAAACCTTTCTTTTCGACCAAACGACCGACGGACAGAAAAGTGACCGTCTCTTTGTCGTTTCGCATCTGGGGTGGCGCTGGAAAGCGCGCCAGATCAAGCCCGTGATAGATCAACTCAACCCGATCAGGTGTATCTGCCAGTTCTTTCAGGTGTTCGGCCCCAAACCCGGTACAGGTCGCGAGAAACGTGGCGCCAGAGGACTGCGCGGTCAGCTTTTCCTGCTTCTCCCAGTCGGGAGACGTCCAGATGTCCTTGGCGTGCGCTGAAACACCCCATTTGAGACCCCGCATGACTGCCGCATAGCGCGCAACAGACGCAGGGGTATGCATAAAGTGGGCATAGAGTGCCGAGGTATCGCCAGGCATTTCAGCCGCCAGCACACAGGCCTGGCCAAAGCGACGTACACGATTGCGGCTGACATCGCGCTTCAGGTCGCGCAGCCAAAGACCCGCCGCGCGCCAGAACCCGGGGCGCAGCACATTCCGGATCACGCCACGCGTAACGCGCAGCGGCTCTTGGTGCAGATATTCAGGGAGATAGCGCACCAGTGCATTCAGGCGATCATGCAGCGGGTGACGCTTTTTGTCTGTGGGAAAGCGCAAGGACCAGATTTCAAGGGTGTGACCCATCTCTTCGAGAGCCACGAGTTCCTGCGCAATGAAGGTTTCAGACAGGCGTGGCCATCCTTTGACAACCACCGCCAGCCTTGGGTGTTTTCTGGTCATGCGACCCCTTGCGCGTCTCGCAGCCCCAAGAGATCAAGCGCCCGATCTGACACAAAATCCAATCCATCCAAAAGGCCCGGTACGAAAGCGGCCGAAGGTTTGGGTTGGCTGGGCAGGGCACGGATGGCTTTAATCATGGCGTCAACCGTGAGGCCGTCGCGATACTCGTCCAGCACACGCACGAGGCCAAGTTCCTCGGCGCGGTTCGCACGGATGTATTGCTCGAGCCTGGGTTTTGTGCGCGGCACGATGACGGCAGGCTTGTCAAAAGACAAAACCTCGCAGAAAGTGTTGTATCCGCCCATCGAGACAATACCCCGCGCGCCGGCGATCAGGTTCTCAATACGACTGTCAAACCCGGTGGTTTGCACGCGGCCATTCAAGGCCTCGACACGGGCTTCGAACTCGGCGCGGTTTTCTCCGGACAGGAAGGGCCCGTAAACCAGCTTGGCATTGGGCTGCAGATCTGGATCCTGCTCATAGGCCGAGAGGACGAGATTCACCATCCCCGCGCCATCACCGCCGCCCCCAGGTGTTACCAGAACGTATTCCTCATGTGGGACGACGCCGTCCTGCAACTCTTCACGATGCAGGTAACCGGTGTATTTCATCCGAGACCGGAACGATGGAGACAGATCGAGACCGGCGGTCGGATCATAGATAGAGCGCAGGCCATAAACCCAGATTTCATCGTAGTACTTTTCGGCCGCGACCAAGGCACCCTTGCGCTCCCATTCGGCAGCCAGAACATCGGGCTCGTCCAGAACATCCCGCAATCCAAGAACCAGCTTTGCCTTGCGTTTGTTGCGCAGCCAATCCAAAGCAGGGATCAACTCTCCGCGAAATCCCGTTGGTTCCTTGTCCACAATCAGTATGTCGGGATTAAAGTGCATTGCCGCGGATTTGATCAGCCCAGCGCGCAACTCGGTAGTCTCATCGATATCCAAGCCAAGCGCCTCTGACGCATATGAGCCATCCGGGTTCTTGGTGACGCCGGGCAACCGGATATGGTCGACATGTTTGGGGAAAGTGAAACGCCCCGCAACGGGAGATCCGGTCAGGATAATTGCCGATATCCGATCATCTGCCGAAGTTATTGCACTGGCCAGAGCCCGGGAACGCCGCAAATGGCCCAGACCAAAGGTATCGTGGCTATAAAACAGCACGCGCGGCGCGCTTGGGCCGCCCCCTTGTCCAGGATTATTTGTCACGTCAGGCACTCCCCGCCCCAAACAATTACGCAATCTAAAGTCGCAGGTCCGACTCAGACTTCGCCAGTACCCCTTTGATATCGTAAAGCAAAGCGTCAGGCTTTCCGAGTGCTCTTATTGCGTCACTTCCCATCGAGGTAAACTGAGAATGCCCAACGGCAATGACGATACCGTCATATGCGTCTTTTTCGGGCTTTTCGACACAGGATAACCCGTATTGCTGCTGTAATGTCGACGGATCAACCCAGGGATCCCAGATATCCACATCGACCGAGTACGCCCGAAGCTCTTCCACGATGTCCGCAACGCGCGTGTTACGCGTATCGGGGCAGTTTTCTTTGAATGTGAACCCCATGACCAAAACACGAGCGTGCGCCGGGTTGTCGCCACGCGCCAGAATGGCCTGAACCATTTTTTGTGCGACGTGGCGCCCCATGTGATCGTTTATCCTGCGACCGGCAAGGATCACCTCGGGATGATAGCCGAGTTGCTCTGCGCGGTAGGTCAGATAGTAGGGGTCAACGCCAATGCAATGCCCCCCGACCAGCCCCGGCCGAAAGTTCAGAAAGTTCCATTTCGTGCCTGCGGCCTCAAGGACTTCCAATGTGTCCAAGCCCATCTTGTCAAAGATAAGAGCGAACTCATTTACCAAGGCGATGTTCAGATCGCGCTGGGTGTTTTCAATCACCTTGGCCGCTTCTGCGGTTTTGATGGAAGGGGCGCGATGCAGGCCCTTGGTGATCGCAGGTTTGTAAATCGCTTCGACCCGGTCCAACGTCTCTTCATCCTGAGCGGCGATGACCTTGACGACGTTTACAAGCGAATGCTGGGCATCGCCTGGATTGGCGCGCTCGGGCGAATAACCCAGTTTGAAATCGCGCCCCGCAGCGAGACCGCTTTTTTCTGCAAGAATCGGCCCACAAACCTCTTCAGTGACGCCGGGATAAACCGTTGATTCCAGGATGACCAAGGCACCCTTCTCAAGATATGGCGCAATGGTTTCACATGCAGCTTCCACCGGCGACAGATCCGGCTTGTTGGCATCATTGACCGGTGTTGGCACCGAAAGGATAAAAACACTTCGTCCTCGAAGCGAGGGCGCATCAGCCGAGAATGTCATGCTCGAGGCCGCCAGTGTTTCCGGCGATACTTCACCGCTGCGATCCTTGCCACAGGTCAATGCGGCGACATGGTCCGCATCAATATCAAACCCCAGAACATCAAAACCGCACTCTGCCAAGCGCACGGCAAGCGGCAATCCAACGTACCCCAGTCCGAGGACTGTAATTGTCTCTTTTTCAGTGTGTTTCACGGCTTGCGTTCCAGCCCTTTTGTAGGAGAGCGTACAACTCTGCGCTAGCGAAATTGCTTGGGATTGTCACCCCCAAAGGCAACACGCGGCCAAATTCACACCCGGTGTTTCTTACAACAGTCTTCACAATCCTGATGAGCAGGTTTGCCCGGCTGAACTCAATGCATTAGACCTGACAAAACACACATTGGTCAGGATATCCCGGCATGGTTTTTCAACGCCTGTTTTTTTTGCTCGTAGCGGCTCTCCTGTGCTTGGTCGCCCCTTCGTACACGCTGGCTCAGGATAGTTCTTCCAACACGGAAGAACTGGCAGAGATCATGCGGCATGCTGCTGAGAGCGGCGTCAGCGTGGTGGTGGTCGATAGCTCGGGAAATGTCCTGAGTGCAGGATCTGCGCCAGCCGCCGAAGAAGAGGCACCCGCTGAAACACCCGACGACCGGATGTCGACCCTGATGAAAGCCCAAACCACAGTAGATGGTTTTCGGCAGCTGCTGCGGCAACGTTTGGAGGCCCTGCCCGCGGCGCTGAACGAGGTCGAGTTCATTTTGCGCGCCTCTAGCCCAACAGGACAGATCTGGGCTTTTGTCGAAACCGCCTTGTGGACAATTGGCCTTTTGCTTCTGGGCCATCTCTTTGAGCGAGAGATTTTCGGCAAGCGGATGATGAAAAACTATGTTGTTTCCAAGATTAAGGCCAATCCGCAGGGCTATGCCGAAAAGCTGCCGTTCCTGGCGTTCCGGTTCTTTGCCGGGCTGATTGGCATCACGGTCTCGGTGATCGTCGCGATGCTGCTTGGTGCAATATTGTTCAGTTCTAGCAGCGATTCCGCGATCGAATTCACCTATTTCACGGTGACCACGGCCTATGTCATGGTTCGCGCTGTATCACTGATCTGGCGCATGATGCTGTCGCCCTATCTTGAGCAATACCGTATTCCGGCCTTCTCAACCCCGGATGCCAAAAAGCTGCACCACTGGCTGTTTCTGCTGGCTGTATTTGACATCTGCACAGCGATGTTCGGGGTTTGGTTGAGTGAGTTGGGGCTGAACTACGATGTCTACGCCGTCATGGTGACTGGCCTGACGACACTGTTTGCGGCGCTGAACATCGCCATGATCCTGGTAAACCGCCGCGCCATTTCCAGCGCGTTGCGCAATGGGCGTGAGCCGGATGAGGTGATGTTTGCCACGCGTTTGGCAAGCCAGGCCTGGGCCCCGATGCTGGCACTTTATGTCGTGGCCGGCTGGGCGCAGCTCAGCTATCAGTTGATGCTGAACCTGCCGGTCTCGATCCCCTTGATCGCCGGGGGTTACATCATCGTCACGTCGATCATCGTGGTCTATGCCACGATCAACTATGTGATCGAGCGTTACTTTGACCGTGCGCGTGCCATTCGCGAAATGAACGACGCTGCAGAGGACGCAGCCGAAGCCCTGACGGCCGGTGAGGAGATCACCGATGCCGAGGCAGAAAATCTTGCCTCGATCCTGAAGCAGCACGCACCGCGCCGCATGGAAACCTTTGAGGATCTTGCGCGGCGCGTGTCCGGAATTCTGGCATTGGTCGCGGGTCTTATTGCCTGCGTCCGGATCTGGGGCGGTCAGCGTATGATCGATGGCGACGACAATGCTGGCCGCATCATTGATGTCATCGTTGTCATGTTCATCGGGTACATCGTGTTTCATGCGTTCCGCATCTGGATCGACAGCAAAATCCGAGAAGAGCAGGGGGATGTACCAGAAGATGACGCCGAACTGGGTGACGAAGGTGGCGTGGGCAGTGCCAGCCGCCTTGCCACGCTGCTGCCGCTGTTCCGCAATTTTATCCTGATCATCATCATCGTCACGATCGGGTTGATCGTCTTGATGGAGATGGGCGTCAACGTCAGCCCACTGTTTGCCGGAGCCGGTGTTGTTGGCCTGGCCATCGGTTTTGGCGCGCAAACACTGGTTCGGGATATCTTTTCCGGCGCCTTTTTCCTGTTCGACGACGCCTTTCGCAAAGGCGAATACATCGACATCGGTGGCGTCAAAGGCACGGTCGAGAAGATCTCTGTGCGCTCCTTTCAACTACGTCACCACTTGGGTCCTCTGCACACGGTGCCTTTTGGTGAAATCCAGCATCTGACCAACTATTCACGCGACTGGGTGATTATGAAGCTGCCCCTTCGGGTGACCTATGACACGAACGTCGAACAGGTGCGCAAGCTGATCAAGAAGCTTGGCGTCGAGCTTTTGGATGATCCGGTCATCGGGTCGAACTTTATCCAGCCGCTGAAATCCCAAGGCGTGATCGAAATGCAGGATTCTGCCATGATTATCCGGGTCAAGTTCATGACCAAACCCGGTGACCAATGGCTGGTTCGCAAAAAGGTCTTCCAGGAAATCCGGGATCTGTTTGAGCGCGAGGGCATTCGCTTTGCTCACCGGGAGGTTACCGTGCGGCTTGCCGACGAGGATGCCGAGGACTTGACACCGAAGCAGCGCGAGGCCGTCGCGGGCGCCGTGCAGGCCGCCATCGAAGAGGACCTGCTGGATGGAGACGATGGCGGGGACGACCGTTAAGTCGACAGAGCGCCCCATTTCCAGGCGCGCTGGTTAAGAGTTCCTGAATGCAGCGCACAAGGGTTGTGACTGACTGAGTGGCGAATCCGCCCTAAAACGCTGTGGTTAACGGCCAAAACCCACGTCTGTATCGTGTCGGTGTAACGTCGGTATTGCGTCGGTGTTTGGGGCCGCCAGTGACGAACGTTAACCGACCGCACGATGCAAATCGCGTTGAAACGTTCTGACGAGAGAGATTTCGCAATCTCGGGACGCCGTTGGCGGGGGTGAGGTAGGTCGGACAAGATTGTCCGACCTACGTGAGAAATCGACAGATCAACTTCGGTTGGGATCCAGGGCGTCGCGCAGGCCGTCGCCGAAGAAGTTGAAGGCCAAGACCACAATCACGATGGGCAACATCGGGATCGCCGTCCACGGGTAGATCTCGATCGACGCAAGGTTCTGCGCGTCGTTGAGCATCACGCCCCAACTGACCGCAGGCGCCCTGAGTCCCAGTCCAAGGAACGACAGTGCCGTTTCCCCGAGGATCATGGCCGGTATCGAGAGCGTCGCCGAGGCTATCAGGTGACTGAGGAAGTTCGGCAAGAGGTGCTTGCTGATGACCCGGCTGGGTTTCGCCCCCATCATTTCGGCAGCGCGCACGAATTCCTCTTCCCTGAGCGACAGGAACTTGGATCGCACGGCCCGCGCCAATCCGGGCCAATCCAATATCCCGAGGATAATGGATATTATAAAGAACACGGCCACCGGGCTCCAATGGGACGGCACGGCTGCTGACAGCGCCAACCAAAGAGGCAGTTCAGGCAGGCTTCGCAGAATTTCGATCACACGGTTGATGATCCAATCGAGGAACCCGCCAAAATACCCGGCAATACTGCCCAGAACGATACCGATGACGAAGGACACGGTGATCCCCACCAAGCCGACCGTCAGAGAGAGTTGCGCGCCATAAAGAATGCGCGAGAACACGTCCCGCCCCAGCCTGTCAGCACCCAAAAGAAAGATCGTGGCCCCTTCTGGGGCACAGAACAGGTGCCTGTTGGTTTTGAACAGACCGGCAAGCTTGTAGTAGGAGGCTTCGCAAAAGAACTCCAGCCGGGCCGGATTGTCATAGTCAGCCTCGTACTCCCAGCTAAAGGTTTCCAGATTCACATTGGCCGTGATGGGATACACGTAGGGGCCGATGAGCTTGCCTTCGTGGAACAGGTGGATGCCCTGTGGAGAGGCGTAGAGATGATCCGGTGCCCGTTCATTCGCAGTGTAAGGCGAAATGAAGCCGGCAAAGGGCAACATCAGGTACGAGAACAACAGAAACAGGGCCGAAACCAGGCCCAGCTTGTGTTCCCTGAAGCGCCGCCAGACCAAGCGGGTGTTGGACATGTCCAGTTCGGCATGACGGGCTTCTTCGCCGATGTCGGTTTCATAGGGCTTGTCGTCGACGTAGCGACCGTCGGGCAAAATGCTCATGAGCTGCGTCCCCCGAACCGAATGCGTGGATCAAGAAGCGCCAGAAGCAGGTCAGAGATCAGTGTGCCAATCAAGGTCAACAGCGCCACGAACATCAACACGAAAGCTGAGAGGAACAAGTCCTGACTCTTGAGAGCCGTCAACAACACGGGCCCGATTGTCTGCAAGCCCAACACCACCGACACCAGAACGGACCCGGACACCATCGCGGGCAAAAGCGTGCCGATGTCAGCAACAAAGGGGTTAAACGCTACGCGCAAGGGGTATTTGACCAGCATTCGGGTTTCGCTCATGCCTTTTGCCCTGGCAGTTTCAACATAAGGTTTGCCCAATTCATCAAGTAAGTTGGCGCGCAGGCGTTGCATCATGGCTGCGGCGCCCGAGGTGCCGATGACAAAGGTCGGAATGATCAAGTGGATCAATACCGACTTCATCTTTTCAAAACTCATCGGCTCGCCTTCGAACCTGGGATCCATGAGGCCGCCGATGGGCAGGTCCAGATAGCGGTTGCCGTAGTAAAAGAGGATCAGCGCCAAGAGAAAGTTCGGCGTCGCCAAGCCGATATAGCCAAGAAAGGCCGAGGTGTAATCGACCCAGGTTTTGGCACGCGCGGCGGCAAGAACGCCGAGCGGCAGGGCCACCATATAGACAAACATGATCGCGGCGAGGTTCACCAGAACCGTCAGCCAAAGCGCGCCGCCAACCAGTTCGGCCACCGGGCGGTCAAATTCGAAAGACCAGCCAAATTCACCCTGAATGAGGCCCGAGAACCCATGCGGGCCCGGCGCGAATCCCATCCAGATCAGGTATTGCTGCCACAGGGGGCGATCCAGCGCATATTCCTGTCTCAGGAATTCTGCCTTGGCCACACCCGAGGACTGCCCCGTCGCGCGAAGCTCGTTGATTTGGTTCGACAGGTAATCACCGGGCGGCAGATTGATGATGATAAAGATCAGCACCGATACGACCAGCAGAGTCGCAAGCATGGTGAAGAACCTGAAAACTGCAAAGCGCAGCATTGCCATGAATGCGTCTCCTTACCGATCGAACCAGAATTCATCGGGACGGTGTATCCCGAAGTGCGCGCCCGGAGACCAGGCCCAGATACCTTTTTCGGGCACGTTGATCAGATCGTTGCGCACCACAACCGGTTGGCGCGCACCGGCAAGAATACCGATGGCAAAGACCTGATCTGCGTGGATATCCACAATCTCTTGCCAGATACCCATACGCTCTTCTTTTGACACCGAGCGCATCCACATGTCCCCGAGGTCCATCAGACGAATGGCTTCGGGCATATCGGGTGCTTCTCCGGCATCTCCATGAGTCTGGTAGTGCTGGCCCCACTTTGGCCAGGCAAAGAACTCCTGATGATGGGGGATGGCATAGGATGGGCGCGTAAAGGGTTGGGCAAGCCCATTGTCCCAACCGAACCAGACCGCCGCTTGCGTTTGCCCCGAGTACACCCGATTGCGCAGGATATCCCGTTCGAGCGGACGCATGATGAGCTTCACGCCGATATCGCGCCAATTGTCGACAATGATCTGCAGTGCGTTCTCGACCTCTTGGCGTTCGCCGGCAGTTTCCACCACAAGCCAGAGAGGGCGTCCATCCGGCAACAGCCGGTGACCGTCGCGGTCGCGTTCCGTCAAACCGATTTCATCCAAAAGCACATTGGCCTGCTCGGGGTCAAAACTGGCCCATTTCTGCAGGTTCTCTTCCTTGTAAAACGGGCTTTCCGGCAGCATCGTCATGTTGCCCTCTGCCGCCAAACCAAAGTACAGCGCCTTGTTGATGATCTTGCGATCAATCGCGAGCGACAACGCCCGGCGGAACCGCACATCGCGCATCAGGGCGCGCCACCCGTCGTCATTGTAATTAAGGTTCAGATAGATCGCGATTTGCGAAGCGGTGCCGTTGCTCCAGAGGTTGGTGTGGTAATTGCCTTCTTTTTCGCCTCTTTTCAGAACTGCGATGTCCTTGAAGTCCAAGCCACGCGCCTGTAGATCGACCTCGCCTGCATTGGCCTTGGCCGCCACCAACCCGCTGCTGACCACGTTCATCTCGACAATATCGATGTAGGGCAATTGCGTGCCCTCTGTATCCACCCGGTGGAAATAAGGATTGCGCACAAAGAGATAGCGGCTTTTTGCGTCCTTTGTTGCCAGCATCCAGGGTTGCAGCGTCGGAAGCTCGGCATTGTCGAACTTGTACATATTGTCCGACTTGTTGTGCAGCGCCGCCCAGCTGCGGACACGTTTTTCCCGCAGGGTCGCACGCAGCGAGTCCTCGTCTGCATAGGTGGCATGGAAACGTTTCAGAAAGTGCGCAGGACGATAGATAAATGGCGGGCGGGCCTCGGCCAGTTCCTGGACAAATTGCGGATTCGGTTTCGACCATTCGTAGATAACGGTTGTCTCATCCGGGAAGGTGACAGTCGGCAATTCGCCTTCTACCCGCAGGAATTCCAGTGGACCAGAAGGAGACAGGTCAGTGTTGTTTGCGACGTCTTCCCACCAATATCGGAAGTCCTCAGAGGTGAACGGATGGCCGTCAGACCACCGGTGCCCGGGCCGCAGACGCAGTATAAACCTGCGGTTCTCCTCCACGTCCAAGGCCTGCAGAAGATCAGGCTCGATTACGTAATCAGCGTTGTAGCCGACCAGTCTGGTGTACCCATACACAACCATCTGGCGTACATCTTTGGTGCGCGTCACAAGCGTGCGCAGCGTTCCACCCTGTTTGCCGATCTGGCGACCTTTGGCTTCGAGATCAACGGTCAGGGGCACGCGTGGCAAACGTTGGCCAACGGGCGGCAGATTACCGGCATCAACTTCGGCTTTCCAAAAGGAGCTTTCAGTGAACTGCGCTGAAACCGAAGTTGCCGCAAATAGCGTGCAAAGCGCGAGAACAAGACGTTTAAGCATAGTAACGCACCTTGTGTCCTACCCCCAGTTTCGTCAGCGGCGGCACATTTGCGCCGTCAAAGCGATAGGCCTCGGGCCAGGTAGAGGGATCTCCTGCACCCTGCGCCACGATCTTGAGGTTGATGGGACGATTGATATCCGGTTCCGGCTGCGCCGCCAGCAGGGCCTTGGTGTATGGATGTTGCGGATTGTGGAACAGGGCCTCGGTCGTCCCCTGTTCAACCACCAAACCATCACGCATAACGGCCACTTCGTCCGCAATTCGGGCCACAACGGCCAGATCATGGCTGATGAACATGTAAGACAGGTTCAGACGGTCCCGAATATCTTCGAGAAGTTGCAGCACCTGTTCCTGAACCGAAACATCCAAAGCCGAGGTCGGCTCGTCACACACCAGGAACGTCGGGCCCAGCATCAATGCGCGGGCGATGGATAGACGCTGGCGCTGACCACCAGAAAAGGCGTGTGGATAGCGGGTCAGCATATTGGGGCTGAGATCGACCCAACGCAACATCTCAGCCGCGCGATCAACCCGTTCCTCACGGGTGCCGATCCCGTGAATGTCCATTGGTTCGCAAAGCGCGTCCTTAACCCGCATGCGAGGATTCAACGTCGAATAAGGGTCCTGAAATACCATTTGCGCCTGCCGCTGAAAGGCAAGCCGCGCCTGGTTGTCCAAATCCTGCAAGTTTACGGTTTCGGCGCCAGCTTTGGGGCGGAACAAAATTTCAGCGCCGGGATCAGCCCGCTCAGCGCCCAGCGCCATGCGTGCGCAAGTCGTTTTGCCTGATCCGGATTCACCAACCACTGCGAGCGTCTTGCCGCGTTCCACACCAAATTCAATGCCGCGTACCGCCTGTACATGGATTTTCGGATGCCAGGCCGCCTTGCCCTTGAGCGTGTAGGTCTTGGACACATTGCGCATTTCCAGGATGTAATCGCGGTCATGCTCTTCGGCGGCATCCTCGCCGGATTCCGGGATCTTTGGTGCCGCTGCAAAGAGATCCCTGGTGTAGCCGTGCTGCGGATCGCCCAAGACCAGCGGCGCAGGTCCTGCCTCCATCACGCGGCCACGATTCATGACCGTGACAGTGTCTGCCATATTGGCCACGACACCCAGGTCGTGCGTCACCAGAACCATAGCCATGCCGGTGTCTTGCTGGATTTCTTTGATCAACCCCAGCACTTGCGCTTGAGTGGTCACATCCAGCGCTGTTGTCGGTTCGTCTGCGATCAAAAGATCAGGTTTGCCAACCACGGCCATTGCAATCATCGCTCTTTGGCGCATTCCGCCGGACAGCTCGAAGGGATAAGACTGAAAAACTCGCTCCGGATTGGTGAAACCAACGCGTTCAAAGGTCTCGAACACCCGCTTGCGGGCACCCTGACCCTTGGCCGTTCCGTGCAGGCGAAGCACCTCGATCACCTGGTTCCCGATTCTGTGCAGCGGCGACAACGAACGCATGGGTTCCTGGAAGATCATCGAAACCCGGTTACCCCGGATGTCGCACATAGCGCGTTCACTCAGCCCCATCAGGTCTACCGGTCCCTTTGGACCATCCAACATCACGGACCCAGAATGCACTGTGGCCATGGCCGGCAAAATGCGCAGTGCGGCCCGGCAGCTCAGGGTTTTTCCTGAACCCGACTCGCCCACCAAGGCCAGAGTCTCGCCGGGTTCGACCGAGAAACTGACGTCATCCACCACGTGAGCGGCGTTACCAAAACCAATTGAAAGCCCCTCAACCTTTAATAGTGCAGCCACGTCGTCTCCCTCGCCCGCCTGTCCGGCTTTTCGTTTTGTCCCGGGCACTCCCCACCGGTCCGCGCCGAGTGAAGCACGTTTTGTCGCGGTCGGGCAACCCGCTTGAACAGATCGGTGCACCCTAACTTATGTTTTGAGGTGGATTCGATCACAAGACTGTCAATACAAGGAAATCTGGTCTAGGACCGGGACACAATAGCCTGCCCAAAGGAGCACCGAATGAGCCGCCTTGACGTTTTCATCAACCGTATGGTTTCGCAACGCGCCTGCCTGGATTTTGGCATCGCTGCCACAAAAGGCATGGCCGGGCCGGTTTTTGAGTTGGGGTTGGGCAACGGACGCACCTTTGACCACTTGCGGGACAATACTGCGGGACGCGATGTTTACGTTTTTGAACGCAAAGTGGAATCAAACCCCGCCTCTACCCCAACCGATGAGCAAACGATCCTGGGCGACGTGATGCAGACCCTGCCCCAGGCGCTGGAACACTTTGGTCCGACAGCGACGTTGATCCATGCGGATCTTGGCGGGCACAACCTGGAAAAGAATGATCTTTTCGCGCGCAAGGTGTCGCCTTTGATTGAACCGCTTCTGGCAATTGGCGGGTTGATGATCTCAAGCGACCGGATGTATTTCGACAATTTGGTGGAACAGCCCTTGCCTGAGGGCGCAATTGAAGGGCGTTGTTTTATCTACAAACGCGAGACCTAAAGCCAACGGCCCTGTCACGAACAGTATCGGAAAAACACTACTGCCATGAGATCCACCTGCACACTGAATACCCGAGACTGGTACGGCCGAGCCTGTCAGTCGATCTGCTATTCTGCAAACTGGTTACGGTGGGTTTTGGTGCTCGGTGCAGTTCTGATCGTGCTGGCGCCGGGCGCTGCAATGGCCGACGCAACTTTGAGTCTGACCCAAATCAGGTCATCGGACACGTTGCCGCTGGCGCGACCGCGGTGGCCTCAACCTTTGGACAAGCACCAGGTTTTCTACCTGCAGCGTGACATGAATCGGAACACCATTGTGTATACGGCACACTTTGGTGCCGATGGCATGCTCAAGTCGCCGCCGATAAATGCGTACTGGCGACGCTTTGCCGAAGAGGGCCAGACCAAGCCCTTGAAGACGGTCGAAAAGCTGCTGGCTTATGGTGTGAAAGCGCGCAAAAACCACGCTGGCAAAGATAGCTGGAATGTGGATTTTGTCGCCTTGAGCGCCCTGAAAGCCGAGCTGCGCCAATCCGGCCCATTTCGCGCTGATCTGTGGGCCAGTATCAATAATCGGGAATACAAACTGATTTATGGCTTTCTCGACCTTGACCGAAGCGGTTTTATTACGAAAGTTGAGCGCTTGCACCTTTACACTTTCGATCCTGTTACGGAAAAGTACGTGACACATATTATTAACGTTTCCGGTGGGGACATCCGCGAATGACTGCCAAAAAGACCAACAAAATCCGCACCGCAATTGTCGGCGTCGGAAATTGTGCCAGTTCACTCATTCAAGGCGTATCCTACTGTCGCTCGCTTGGTGAAAAAGCCGTCGGTGTTAGCTTTCCGGACCTCGCAGGATACTGTCCCGGTGATGTTGAGCTGGTCGCAGGGTTTGATGTGGATGCCCGCAAGGTTGGCCGCACACTTGGAGAGGCCGCCTTTGCCACGCCCAACTGTACCGAGCGTTTTCACACGGATCTGGCCGAACAGACCGCAAAGGTGCATCGCGGCCCAGATCTTGATGGGGTCGCATCACATATGCTGGCCAACCCAGAAGATCGAAGCTTTCGTCTTTCGGACGCACCGGCGCTCAGCCGTGAAGAAATCGTTCAGATCCTGAAAGATACCGGCGCGGAAGTGATGGTCATCTTTCTGCCGGTTGGTTCCCAAAAGGCCGTTGAGTTTTATGCGCAATGCGCCCTGGACGCGGGCGTGGCAATCGTCAACGGCATCCCGGTTTTCATCGCCTCAAATCCCGTCTGGGCCGAAAAACTCAACGCCGCGGGCATTCCCTGCCTGGGGGATGATTTCAAGGCGCAACTCGGGGCTACTATTGTACACCGCACGTTGGCGAACCTTGCCGATATGCGCGGGGTCGAAATCGATCGCACGTATCAGTTGAACGTTGGTGGCAACACCGACTTTCTCAACATGAGCGAACAAGGTCGCCTGACCCTGAAGCGCGAATCTAAAACCGAAGCCGTTCAATCGGTGATGGAGGATCGCCTGCCCGACACGGACATCCGTATCGGCCCTTCTGACTATGTGCCATGGTTGGAAGATCGCAAGGTGGCCTATGTCCGCCTTGAGGGGCGGCTGTTTGGGGGCGCGCGCACAAACATCGAATTGCGCCTGGACGTCGAAGATAGCCCGAATGCCGCAGCCGAAGCTTTGACGGCGATCCGATGCGCCCGCATTGCGCTGGACCGGGGCCTTGCCGGGCCGATTTCCGCAGCCAGCGCCTTTCTTTTTAAGCATCCGCCGGAGCAGATTGAAGATACGGATGCCCATGATCAACTGCTTGCCTTTGCCAACGGTGATTGATGCCTGTCACGAGCAGAGCTAGACGATGGCCGAATTGACCGTTGATCAGATTGTGGCAACGACGCTGGTTCTTCTGGTGATTGGCGTCGTCCTGATTTCGTCCTTGTTTCTTGTACCGGGCAAACGGGACGCGGCACGCGACACGTTTGAAGCCCTGTGGTCAATGTTGCTGGTCACGGTGACCACCTTGGCAGTGTTTTGGGGGGGGCCATTCACATTGGTGCCGTTCCTGATCCTGTTGGCTTTTCGAACAGGCTATGAAGCAGCCCACGTTCTGTTGGGCAAGACATTCGCGGTTCGGATTGGTCTCGGCTCTGCACTGATTGCGGCGATAACTGCCAGCTTGCCGATTCTCGCGTTTATGTTTGCTGGTGCTTGGGCCTTGCTCTTGGCCCGCCGTGTTATGGTGCCTGCGGCCACCGGCGTGTCTGTTTCAAAGCTAATTGACCTGTTTCTGTATCCAATTTTGCCAGTGGCAATTTTAACGGCGGCGACGTTGGATCCAGAACTGCGGCCGATGATATTAATCCTGTATGTTCTGGTCGAACTGTTTGACAGCATGGCTTATGCATCCGGCAAGTTCCTAGGGCGTACGCCTGCTTTTCCGGTCTTGAGCCCGCGGAAAACTGTAGAAGGGTTGGCGGGCGGCGCGGTGTCTATCCTCGTCATCGCAATCGGTACATCCTGGGTGGTGGGTCTTTCGGTTATTCAGAGCGCAACCCTGACACTGTTCGCCTGTGTTCTTGGCGTGGCCGGGGATTTGGCCGGCTCCAGAATAAAGCGGGCTGGAAAAGTTAAGGATTATCCGCCTGTTCTAAAGAAACAGGGCGGTGCGCTGGATATTTGGGATTCCTGGATCGCAGCGGGTGCCGCATTTTTTGTTCTCGTCGCAATCCGGGATATGCTGTGAGCCTCTTGCCTAGGAAAGGGTTAGCAGGGACACTCATGTCATGATCCGTCTTGGTCCTGTTACTCGCCTGCTAGCGCTGCCAGCGCTCAAGCGTCTTATTCTGATTTTGTCCATGATTGTCGCAATTTTTGTCGCTGAGTCCTTCACCGCGCTCTTGGAGCAGGCGCTGCGTCACGATGGAGGAAGCTTGCTGGTGGCCTGGCTGTTACTCTTGCAGGCGCCCGAGATTGTGGATCTGGCTCTCGCCATTGGGATGCTTGTGGCGGTATTTTTTGCGGTGAACGATGCGCGCAACCGTGGAGAATTGATTGTTCTCGCTACCAATGGTGTGCGATGGACGCGCGTTCTGGGGTTCGCCGTGTGCATGGGTGCACTGGGTGCGGTGATGTCTGTCGCGGTTGCAGGATACGTCATCCCAAAAGCACGATATGCCGAACGCGTTACCAAAAGTACGATGCGCGCAGATCACATCCTGAAGCAAATGACCGAGGCACGCCCGCAAAACACGCGACAAACAATTCGCGGGACGACGTTCATCGCCTCACCCCCGGCCGACAACAGCCAGGAAAGAGGTTTTTTGTTCGTGTATCAGCCGGGACCGGATGGCAGCTGGCAGGTTGGACAATCCCGCGACTGGACCGTTGAGGGGCCAAACGACGAAACAAAGCACGAGATTATCCTGAAAAACCTCAAGGCTTACAGCGGCACGTTTTTTGCGTCCAGACCGGTACCCGTCAATGCATTCAACGTGGAACAGGGGGGGATGGGCTTTCATATGTCCGAAGTCACTGGCCCCACCGATCTGACACATCGGGCCAAGGAACGATCATTGCTGCCCTCGACGGCGACTCCTGAGCGCCTGTCTTCCGTGGGATCGCGGGCATTGTTGGTTCCAACCGCTGCCCTTCTTGCGTTGGCGGCGGTCCTTTTGAGCGGCGGTGGCATGATGCGCTATTTCAGCCTGCCTTTGGCCGCTGTGGTTTTGCTGGCCTACGACGTGCTGGGCAAGACACTGATCGCCGACGCAAGTCAGGTTTTTCACCCGTTTTGGGTAATACTCGTTGCTGTTTTGGCCTACCTTGTGCCGCCTCTTGTCTATGTTCTCTGGCGCGGCGAGAGCGTCATGATCCCGGTACGAGGTGACGCTTGATACCCCGACGTTTCATCGGCATCGCGGTGCGGGACATAGTCCGCACGCATCTCAAGGCAATCGCCTTTGTCATGTTTGTGCTTCTCGTTGTGGCGATCGCCATTGATCTGACCAAATTTCTGGACGAAGTCCGTGAAAAGGCCGAGCGGGACGCCATAGCTTTCGTGCCACTGCTGTTAGAGTACCTGCTCTACCGTACGGCGGACATTGTTGTGCGGCTGTTGCCCATGGCCTGTCTGACCGGCAGTTTTATTGCCGAGCTGTTGCGACACCAGCGCATGGAGCCTGTTATCCTGTCTGCAGCCGGGGCGTCTCCTGGCATTGTCTTTGCCGCGCTGATCGGGGTCGGTCTGATCCTGGGCGGTGTTCAAGTGGCGC
Source organism: Shimia sediminis (assembly GCF_003990645.1). Lineage (GTDB taxonomy): Bacteria > Pseudomonadota > Alphaproteobacteria > Rhodobacterales > Rhodobacteraceae > Shimia > Shimia sediminis. Next base: position 40,814 of record NZ_RYZK01000003.1, on the reverse strand, counting down.
TGGAAGGCTGGTTGCGGCCGTCAGCCGTTCATGCCCAAGGCAAATTGGAAATCGGGATCTATGGTCACAGGTTCTATCTGGGCAATACCGGCAAACATTGGTTTGTCGAAGGGGATCTTGCCATGGAGGCCCGCGTGATCCGCGACGACCCGCCTGAATTGCAAGAGCTACGTATGTTCTATGGTCTGGGAAATGTCGCTTTGTCCCGAATTGTCGAAGCCCGGATCGCGGTGCCCACAAGTGATGGGCGTGTATGGCAATTGAAGGATGCCGTCATCTGGGAGGGACCTCCGGGTGCGATCATGCGACCAACGCAATATGAAGCGCTGGATTTTGAGCTGCCTTTTACCTCGGCGCACATCCGCTACCACCGTATCCCGGAGTTCAACCTGCCGAATGCTGATCTGGCCCGTGTGAATGCGCTGAAGAGAGAGTCGCGCGTGGCCGAGACTGAACTGGCCGTAATACGGCGGTTCACCGCGCTGTTTCTGCCCGGCGTCTTCGCTTTCCTTGGTGCGTCGCTTGCCCAATGCGGTCGCGACGGGCGCATGTTCGCATGGTGGCGTCTTTTGGTGCTGGGCACGTTTGGCTACGTGACCGTAGTTTCGGTCAAATCATTTTGGTCTCTGGGAGAGTTTGGCATCCTCTCTCCAATGGCTGCCGCCACATTACCGATGCTGTTTGCATTTGGTGTGGGCGCTCTTTTACAGCTTTGGCTCAGCGGGCCACCTGAAAGAATGTCGCGTTAGGCCCCGGCGTCACGCTTTTGGATTTCCGGCCAGATCACACTGACAGCCCGTGAGTACATGGCCTCGTCATCCATCTCGGTCCACGCCAGATCCTCAAACTTGAAGCACGGAATATCGCGGGTTTCGGCCATGTGGACCACCGCGGACTCGTAATCGGCCTTTGGGTCTGTGAGCAAGGTTTGCAGGGCTGCGCGTTTCAATGCTTCGGTTTCGCCTGCATCAAAAACACTAACTCCGACCAATTCACCAAGGCACGGTTCAGCTCGATGCGATTTGTCTTTGGACATCGTGTGAAAAATGGGCTGCCCCTCTTGGCCGGGTCGGCTCCAGATATACACCTCGTCTCCTGACTTTGTCACTCCGGACACGAGAATACGAGACCCCGCTTGCAGTATTGGCGCCAATGTCGCAGCTTCAAAAATCAGGTCGGATTCAAGAACAACAACCGGGCCTTGCTGACCGCTCAGCCCTACAGCTAGTGACCGGAGACTGCCGGTTGTTTCATACTCTGGATTGTGCACCAATTCGACGCCCTCGGACGTGCCAAATTCGGAGTAATACTGATCGCTCAGATGTCCTGTCACAATCCGAATGGTGCCAATGCCTCGTTTCTGAAGCAGGCTGACAGATCGCCTCACAAGTGGCACGCCGCCGACTCGAATCAATCCTTTGGGCGTAAGCTCACCTCGAGGTCCCATTCGGATACCGCGCCCAGCGGCCACAATTACGGCTTTCAATTCTGACATATTGTGAAAACCCGAAACTTCTCGAAACTCTCGCGCAGCCTATGGTAGGGCTGGAGCATTCGCAAGAAACGGGTCACCGAAGTCAGATGAAAATTGTCCAGGTCAGCCCGTATTCAATGGACCGCCCCGGAGGCGTGCAGGCCCACATTCGCGACTTGGCCATTTGGTTGCGACATGAAGGGCACGAGGTCCGAATTGTGTCACCCCCCGGTACCGGAGACCTGGAGGGCGGCATGGCGCTTGGGTCTTTCAGAACAATGAAGCTGCACGGTACGGCATTTGAAATCAGCCGTGCGGGGCGACGCGAGGTGCGCAGCTGTCTCGATGATCTACGGAACTGGGGCGCTGAGGTGATGCACTTGCACACACCATGGACGCCCATGTTGGCCTGGCAGGTCTGGCGAGGCTTGAGCATTCCCTCGGTTGCGACGTTTCACGCCACCCTTCCCGAGGGATCAGGCTTTGATCCGTTTCGTTGGTATATTCATCGCGCGGCCCGGTATTTCAATCGCCGCCTTGATGCGGTTCTGGTTCCGAGCAGGGCGCCGCAATCACAGTGGCAGGCATTGGGGTTCGACCCGGTCCCACAAATCTCGCCTCCTGCAATAGACCTAAGCCGGTGGAGTGCCGCACGGGTACCGAAACAGGGCGGACCCCACGTCGTTTTCATGGGACGGCTGGAAGAGCGCAAAGGTGCGCGCGTTTTGCTTGAGGCTTGGGCGCGTATTGCGGCGGCCTTGCCCGAGGCCCAGCTTACGATTGCGGGGGATGGTGGTTTGAAGCAGGAATTGATTCAGTTCACACAGGAACAAGCTCTACAGCGCGTGCAGTTTCTGCCGCCTCCTTCGGACGACGAAGCGCCAAAGCTGGTTGCAAGCGGCGATTTTTTTGCCGCGCCCGCGATCGGCGGCGAGAGCTTTGGGCTGGTATTGATCGAAGCAATGTCGGCAGGCGCGCTCCCTATTGCGGCGGCGAACCCGGGCTATGAGACTGTACTTTCTGGCGGGGGAGAAGCCTTGTTGGTACCGCCATCGGACCCGACTGCGCTGGCCGAAAAGGTCATTGAGCTGACCCGCGATGTTGACCGTCAGTCCCAGTTGCTGACATGGGCAGCCACCCACGCCAAGAGTTTCGATGTTTCCACCGTAGGGCCAAGCTTGGTAAAGGTTTTTCAGCAGGCCATTTCTCGCGCGGAGTGAACCGTTTGCCGCAGGTGCAAAACTTGCGTTTGGTGGGTCATTTGTGCCAGCTTGGCGCCAGGAATTCGGGGGAAATCAGTGCAACAGGGCGATCTTGTGATCTCGGCCGATTTTGGCACTTCGTCTGTCAAAGTTGGGGTCGTCAACGGCGACATGAACATGTTGGCAAGGGCCACGGAAGAATACCCTATTCACCTGGCGGCAGGGGGTGTGGCGGAACAGAATCCGGCGGATCTCTGGGCCGCACTTGCCCGCGCGGTGACACGCCTGAGGCAGGACGTTCCAAACCTGGTTGAACGCGCGACGACCTTGGTGTTTTGCAGTCAGATTTGCGGTGTCATTTGCGCGGATGAAAATGGTCGTCCGCTTCTGCCTTGTATGACCTGGCTGGATAAACGCGCTGCCAAGCTGGGACAGTCGCTGATTGGCGGCTTTCCGTCGGCGCATGGGTATCAGTTGGGTAAGCTTTTGCGCTGGTTACATATCGCCAATGGTGCTCCTTCCAAGAATGGTATGGACCCAACGGTGAAAATGCTGTGGCTCAAACACAATGAGCCGGAAGTTTTCGAAAAGACCCGTTGGTTTCTGGATGTGAAAGACTGGCTGGTTCACCGGGCGACAGGCCGATTTACCACCGCCGCAGAAAGCGCCAATCTGACCTGGCTTTTGGATTCTCGGCAAGGCCGCAATTGCTGGTCGCCGACGCTTACCAAAATGACCGGCGTTCCAATCGAAAAACTGCCCGAGATCGTCGATGCTGATGCCCCGGTAGATAAGCTGACGCCGCAAGCGTCGGCAGAGCTGGGGTTATCTGCGGATACGTTGGTTTTGGCCGGAACCTCTGATGTAACAGCAGCTGCTTTGGGGTCCGGCGAGGTCGAAGACGGCGCGCTACACATCAGTGTTGCGACAAGCACCTGGATTGCAGCCTTTGTTACCGGGCGCAGACTGAACGCCAGCCATTCCTATGCAACAATTGCCAGCAGTCTTGACTTTCGTCCACTGCTGGTTGCCAGCCAGGAAAACGCCGGATCCGCGCTGAGCTGGGCCGTGAACATCAGCGGTGGTAATTCTGACGGCGAAACTCTTGCCGGTGCCTTTGAGGATATGGGGGAACCGCAGGATGACGATCCCTATTTCGCGCCCTGGCTCGCCGGTGAACGCGTGCCCGTCGACAATGAAACGCTGCGCGGCACGTTTCATGGCCTGTCATTGCACCACGATGCGCGTGCTCTGCGTCGGGCAGCGGTTGAAGGCGTCGCGCTGAACATCCTTTGGTCCTTTGACAGCGTCTCCAAGGTAAAAGGTGTACGGCGTGCGGGTCCGATATCACTTGTCGGGGGCGTTGCAAGCAATCCGACCTTTGGACAAACACTCGCCAATACGCTCAACCGTGAAATCCGGGTGGGAGAGGCGCGGCATGCCGGAGTACTGGGCACCGCAACGCTGGCCGCCAAGACGTTGGGCTGGGCGGACAGCACGTTCGAGGCTGCGGCAAGGCTGAGTGACAATACCGTCGCGTTTTATGAACCCAAGCCCGAGCGGGTTGACGCGATGGCCCTGCGGCGGGAAAAGTTTGAGAGAATTCGCCGTCAGCTCATTCGTAGCTACCGCGACTAGGAGCGCACCATGATTGACGGCCTCATCAAATCCAAAATCGATCCGATCTGGGAATCCCTGTCCACGCCGCTGGTGCGGGCCGGATGGACACCAAATCAGGTGACCTTGGCCGGGTTGCTGCTGATCGTGATCACTTCGCTGGCCTATGTTTGGCATGGCTCACCGCTGATCTATGGGCTGACACTGTCCGTTGCCTTTGCTTTCGACGCACTGGACGGTGCCGTCGCGCGTCGACGCAACATGCGCAGCTTGTCAGGTGGGTATTTCGATGCGGTTGTGGATCGCTATCAAGAGCTCGCCGTTCTGGCCACCCTGGCCTACATGCACGATGCCTGGTTGCTTGCGTTACTGGCGTTTTCAGGCAGCGTTCTGACCAGCTATGCCAAGGCGCGCACCGCCTTAGAAATGCCCGTCAGTAATGAAGATTGGCCCGATTTCTTTGAGCGTCTGGAACGGGTGATTTTTATCTGCACCGTCCTGATCGTCGCTGGCTTTTTTGATCAGTGGCGCGACGGTGTCATTCTGACGGGAATGGGGATTTTTGCACTCTTGTCGCATGGCACAGCATTGCAACGCGCGCGCCGTGCCTGGGAAATGCTGAAAGAAGAAGATCAGGCCCGCAAATAACGACGGACCGCGGCCCCCATATCGGCGTGGTATGTCAGAACGTACCCCAGATATGCCGTGAGGAGTAACGGTTCGGTCGTTGTGTAAAGAATGTATAGTGGCGGGTTCACTGCGCCCAGATCAAAGTCTTTTGCGAAGAACAACGACAGATAAAGCACGCCAAGTAAGATCGGCACCCAAACATAGAATTTGCGAAACCGCGCCATCCCGAACGAGAGCAGTGTTCTGTCTTGGGGGAGTTTGCCAAAACGGCGCGACACAAACTCACCAAACATCACGACAAAAGCCTGCGAAAAGAAGAACAGGTAGCTGCCCTTCATGTGCAACTTGTTGTCGTTTGGAAATCGAAATTGGCTGAGCATCACCATGCCAATGGCTGCAAAGACCTGTAGTGCGATCAGTACCAGGCAAAGCAAAACAAGGATGCGCCATTCTTTTTGGGTTGGCGCCCCTCCGTTCCGGTGCAATTCGATCAACGCGGAAATGATCAGCAAGGCGACACCAATCGCCAAAAGCGGTGCGCACACCAACATCCAGTTTGCAAAGGGCTCGCCCACCTGCGGGTCCGAGATGGCCCGGCTGATCGTTGCAGGGCGGCGGGAAACCGCATCGGGATTGTAGTAACCGTATAGATAACGCGCGAGGTAGATCTGAACGTTGACCGCAACGATCACGACGCCCGTCAAGACCATCGAGAGAGACATCATCAATGCCGTATCGCGACGCGGCACCATTTGTCCGCTCATTGTGCCGCCCCTGCGACTTCGCGCACCTGCCTTTCATCCGAGACAATCCGGCCGCCTTCCATCTTGATCAGACGGTCACATTTGCCGAATTGGTGGTCATCATGGGTGACCGCGATCACCAGCTGCCCCCCTGCTGCCAGTTCAGGCACCAAAACGTCGTAGAAAAAGGCCCGATTTGCCGGGTCCTGATCCGCCGCGAACTCGTCCAGAACAATGATCGGGCGATTTTCAGCCAAGGCAACGGCCAGTGCCAGTCGACGGCTTTGCCCGGCAGAAAGCGACAGGGTTGAAAACCGATCTTCATGTACTGACACGCGATCAGACAACTTCAGTTCTGCAATGCGCTCTTGCAAAAGCGCAACTTCTTCATCGGTCAGACCAAATGTTCTATCGAACAAATGGTAGCCACTGAAAACACCCGAGAACAATTCCCGAAAACTCGCTCTTGTTTCGGCGGTCAGGGCCTCTCCGTCCAACAGGATTTGACCGCTGTCAGGATTTCGCAGGCCGGTCAAAAGGCTAAGGAGGGTTGTTTTCCCAGACCCATTGCCGCCGCAAATGAACACGGTTTCGCCGGGTTCAAAACTCAGATTAATGGGTCCAAGGACAAAAGCTTCATCAGCCTCGCGACCAGCTTCCGAAACGTGCGCGACGGCGTCCCGAAGCTCAATGTTCGCAAACTGCTCGCGTGGAACGATTTCCCCCTTCAGAGCAGGGGATTGCGCGGCATTCAACTCAGCCTCGACAATCTGAATTCGGTAGTAAGAGTTTTCGGCACGCGACATCCGCGTCATGGCCGAAAACAAGTGTTCGATTGGTCCACTGGCCAGGAAAACAACGGTCAGAATTTGAAACATGACCTCAGTGCCGCCGCCGGACATCAGTGGCACAATGATGACAACGAAGCACAGGAGCAGAATTGTGGAGGCCTGCCCAAAGGTTGTGCTGAGGGAGTAGAGCTGTTGTGTGCGATTGGCAGAGGCGCCGAACTCTTCGATCACCCGCCGGGTTTCGTCTTCCAGATCCTGACGGCGAGTGTCGCGCAGACGCACCTCTTTCCACCCCGCCAGCATATCCCGCACCCGATCACAGAACTCGGCCCGCATACGCGACGACAACACCATTTGTCTGCGCGCAGGCTGGTCGAATACAAAATACCCAAACACACCGACGCAAATCGCAACCAGAGTTGCAAAACCGGCGTAGGGTGAGATCCAGAACAGATAGGGCACCGCAATCGAGACAATTAGAACGGCCTCGGCCGCCTCGATCAAGTTGATGATGGCTCCGGAGACTTCGTCCACTTCGCCGGTTATGGCTGAATAGACCTGCCCATGTTTGCCAGAGAGCAGAAATTCGATGTTGGCGCGTAACAGGCTGCGGGTCAGACGCAGGCGCAGGTCCTCTTTCAGTTTGATGATCAGCCTGTGCGCGCGCACGCGATTCATGTGGCTGATGGACAGCATGGCCAAAGCTGACACAACGAGGACAACGACAGACCAACCCATGCCATCGTCTGCGGTGCGCGCGGTCTCATTGACTGAGAACATCAAAAGCGAGCGGCTGAGACTGCTCAGAACTGTCAGAATTACAATCGGGTCGCGGATCACTCCGCTGGCCACCAATTGATAGCGAATTACGGTCAGTCTCCGGTCAATCAGGTTGCGGAAACCCGCTTCGTCCGGGCTGGCTATGATTTTTGAGTTTTGCACGGCCACTCACTGAAAATCTTTTGGGCAAGCTATCGGCTTTCGCCGGGCTTCGCCAGCCATTGCACGTCAAATTGGTCCTGTCTGGTACAGCTTGACCCGCAACCCACCATTGGCAATTGGTGGACCAGTCTCGATGAAGGCCAGCCCAGTTGCCTTGGCCAGCCCTCCGTCACTTGTCACGATACCAACGCGCCACCCAGGAAAACGAGATTTGAGCATTTTGCCGAGCGTTCCGTAAAGAGAGAACAGCGATTTCCTGTCTCCGATCCGCGCGCCATAAGGTGGGTTTACCATGACCAGTCCCGGCGCGCCGGAAGGCGTTTCAAGATGGCTGAGCGCCTGTTCTGAAAACGCGGTGTGCTTTTCAACACCTGCGCGCTCGGCATTCTTGGTGGCGCCGCGGACAGAACCCGCATCACGGTCGAAGCCAAAAAACAGGTGCTCTGGCTCGTGCGTTGGCTCTGATCGTCGCATCGCCTGAAAGGCGTCTGCATCAAAATTGGCAAGTTTTTGAAAGGCAAACGTTCGGTCGCGGCCCGGCTGCAACCCCGCAGCCAGTTCTGCCGCTTCAATCACGAAAGTGCCTGATCCACACATCGGATCAACCAGCGGCTCAGATCCATCAAACCTGCACTGCCGCAGCAAAAGCGCGGCAAGGGTTTCTCGTATCGGTGCTTTGCCGGTGTAAATCTTGTGCCCACGTTTATGCAGGGACTCGCCGCTGGTATCGATGCTGAACGTGCACAGGTTGTCTTCAATCCGTACCTTAAGAGTAATCTCTCCGTCGGGCCCGGTTGGGGCACCCAGTTCTTCTGAGATTGCCTTTTCAATGCGCTCGGCTGCGGCACCCTGATGGTAAATCTTCGATTTACGTGACGAGACTTCTACGCGAACCGATACATCCGGGCGCAGGATATCACCCCAGGGAAAGGTGCGCGCACGCTTATCAAGCTGGCTAAGGTGCATGGCCCGGAAGGCCCCGATCCGTGCCAGAACACGTGTCGCGCCGCGCAGTTCAAGATTGGCGCGCCATACGTCATTCCAATCACCACGAAAGGAAACACCACCGGCGAGGTTTGACGATCTTTCAAACCCCTTTTCACGAACTTCACGGCCCAGTGCCGGCTCAAGGCCAGGTGCCGTCGCGACAAATATCTCGAATGTGTTCTTGCGCCTCATGTGGTCTGCATAACGACAAAGATCACAAGGGGCTAGGCTGCATCCACCTTGGCCAGACAGTCATTCACCCAAGCCATCAGGGCATCATGGTCTGCAGAGATAGGTTCGGCCAACCCGCCGCAGAACTCAACCAAAGCATCGACATTCAATTTGTTCGCGCCAACCAAAACGGGGACGCCCAATTCCAACGCCCGCCCAATCGTGTCACGAAAGCCGCGCCCGTCGGCCTCGTGCTTGCCGAATTTGTTGACAATCAACAGATCGGCTCCGTCGTCCAGGGCATCATTCGTCAGCGCAACGGCCTGTTCCAAAGCATCCGGGTTCAGCCGGCATCCGCGCGAGTCTTTGCCCAAAGATTGCGAAATGCGGATCATTGGCCCATCCGGCAGGACCTTGACGTCCATATCGCATTTGTGGGCCGCATCAATCTCGGTATCGATCTGAACGGTCCCGCAAAGCCGCAAGCCCTGAGCGGCCAGCGTTTGAGAGAGGGCGCCTAGAACCAGATTTGTTTCGCCCCGTCCCGGCGCAAGCGTGTATGCAACGTTCATCTTTGGGTCCCCTAACGAAAGCTGTGTAGCGAGCTGCGGTTGGAATTGTTGTCCGCCCCCCTGTTTACGGGATGGCCGAACACTCGTCGAGCCGCCCAAACTGGGCGGCCCGTTTTTTTCGGACAACTTTAGTTTGCCCTGTCAGACTGTGGTTCCCTTGATCCGGATCGCGCAGCCGACTGCCGCGGCGAGTATGCCGACTGCGACGGCAACGAAGAGTTCAAGGAAATCGATGTTGGCCGTTTGGAATTTGGCAAACAACATCGTTTCGCCCACGCCAACGACGGCACCCAGAACAGCAGCAACAACATAGTTGCGCGTGGTCAAGCCCAAAGCCAGACCCAAAATCCCCGGAAGGCTGAGGATGTTACCTGCAATCGTACCCAGTAAATTCAGCATTGATCAGCCTCCTGCGTTTTCTTTGGAGCCGAGCCCAAGAAAGCCACGAATGCCATCAGCGTCAAACTTGGCGTCCTGCTGCGAATCCACTTCCAAGCCCAGTTCATCTACCACACGGTTGTACTCTTTCAGGTAGCCTTCGGGCAGCTGGTGCGCGATCCCCTGGTGGCAATCGATACAGGTCATGCTGGTGTCGATGGCACGTTGGTGTTCCTTGGCTGCGCGGCCTTCCTGGATGGTAAAGTCCATGTATTCGAAGTTGTGACAGTTCCGGCATTCCCGGCTGTCAGACTGCTTCATCTTTTTCCAGGTCTGCGCTGCCATGGCCAAGCGATGCTCTTCATACTTTTCCGGAGTCGCAATCGTGCCCATCAACTCGTGATAGACGTCTTTGACCGCCATAACCTTGGCTTTTACCTTGTGGTTCCATTCTTTCGGCACGTGGCAATCCGAACAGATCGCGCGCACGCCAGAGTGGTTGTTGTAGTGAATGGTCTCACGATATTCACCAAGGTTGGTTTCCATGGTGTGGCAGCCCGTACAGAACTCTTCCGTGTTGGTCATTTCCATGGACCAGTTGAAGCCACCCCAAAACAGGATGCCAACCAAGAATCCCACAATCAAAAGAAAGCCGGAGCTTACCGCAACAGCCGGTGTCCAGAACCAGTTCCAGAGACGGCGGATGAAGCCCGGTGAGTTGGATTTTGTCATTGTTTCATTCCTCGCACAGGGATCCAGCCGGATCAGTTGCTGCCGCTCGATGCCTTAAAGGTGTTATCCACCAAGGCAGGGGCATCGACCTGAGGCACGTGGCACTGGTTACAGAACCAGCGTGTTCCCGCAACGCGATCAAGCTGATTGCCATCACGATCCAGATAGTGGGTCATCGACAGGGTCGGCGCATTGCGCTCGCCTGCGGTCGACCAGTCGTGGCACCGCAGACATTGGTTGGCCTTGAGGTCGATTTGATACTGCTCGACCGAGTGTGGGATCAACGGCGGCTGCTGGCGGTAATTCCGACCAAAGCGCTGCTTGTCCTGCTGGAAAACATCTTCGACAATGTTCTGCTCGTCGACAGGTGTGGTGCGCAGGGATTGAACCTCTTGCGCTGTGACAAAGCTCGCGACGGCCAACAGGGCCGATACGGCAATGGCGCTGATAAGGGCTTGCTTCTTCATGGGTTTATACTCCGTTGCTTGCTCAGGCGGCTTTGCTGGCCCCGGATGCAGGTTGAGTTCTTGTTCGTTGGACGCGTCCAGGTGCGGGCGTGTCATCGAAACGGTGAGTGAATTTGAAGACGTCCATGGCACAGACGTCGATGCATCGACCGCAATTGGTGCAGTCGGGTGAAAGGATGATTGGTGTGTCATCATCCTTGCCGCGCAGGGCAGGTGTGATGACGTGCATCTCGGGGCAGACCGCGAAACAGTCCATGCAGTCGTCGCAGTCGGACCGTTTGACAGCCGACACGCGCAGGACCGATTTGGTGCCCAAGAGGCCATAGAACGTGCCAACCGGGCAAAGGTGTCCGCACCATCCGCGGCGCGAGACAAAGATGTCGAACAGGAACACGGCCAGCACAAAGGCCCAGGCGAACCCCATGCCAAAGATCAGACCACGGTGCAGCATCGAGATCGGGTTCACGACCTCCCAGGCAATCGTGCCGGTCAGGGCCGAAACCGCAAGCACCATAGTAAGGATCCAGTAGCGTGTCCCCTGTTTGGGCTGCCAACCCTTTTGCATGCCCAGCTTTTCATGAATCCAATGCGCGCCATCGGTGACAGGGTTGATCGGGCAAACCCACGAACAATAGACGCGTCCACCAATCAGGGCATAGGCAACGCCTACGATCAGCGCGCCAATCAGTGCGGTTGTTTCCGGCCAGTAAAGGGCAAAGAAACCCTGAAGCGTGATGAACGGATCGGTCAACGGCAGGACATCAAAAGTCATCGACCCCGAGAGGTTACCCTTGACCCACCAGATGCCAAACCATGGCCCCAGCATGAACAGGCCAAGGAAGAACACCTGCGACGCACGGCGCAAAAGCAGGAAGCGATGGGCGTAAAGCCAGCCGAATTCCTCGATGGCTTCCTGACCCACGGGAAGCTTGGTCTTGTCACTCATCAGTTTGACCCTCCCATGCTCGGGAGCGAATAGGACGGTGCAAACCCGCCATCCATGTTTGGATCGGGCAAGGCGTCAGGGGCGTAGCCACCGGGCGCCACAAGGTTGTCTGTGCCGGGTCCCGGCAAGCGATCAGGCAGGTCAATCAGCTCATCAACCAGCGGGTTCCGGTCTTCCCAGCCCAATTTGTAGTGATCGGCGGCAGGGGCCATGGCGATGCGGCGCGGCAAAACCTTGATGGCGGCCGCGTCCGGCAAAACACAGGATTTCTCGCACTTTCCGCAGCCTGTGCATTTGTCGGAATGCACAACCGGCATGAAGATCGCGTGGTGACCCGAACGCTCGTTATGGCGGCGCTCAAGGGTGATGGCTTCGTCGATGACAGGGCAAACGCGGTAGCAGACATCGCAGCGCAAGCCCAGCGCGTTAAGGCAGGTTTCCTGATCAATCAGAACCGCCACGCCCATGTCGGCGTCATCAATGTTTGTCAGGCCGTGGTCCAGCGCGCCGGTGGGGCAAGCGACAACACAAGGGATGTCGTCACACATCTCGCAGGGCACATCGCGCGCGGTAAAATAGGGGGTGCCGGTAGCAGGGCCGTCATACCCCAGCTCAGCCAGTTTCAGCGTGTCATAGGGACAATCCCGCACGCACAGACCGCAGCGAATGCAGGCGGCGAGGAAGTCATCCTCGTCCAAAGCCCCGGGTGGGCGGATCGCCTGCGCAGGCAGCGCGCGGGCGTCCGACACCAGATAGGCAAGTCCCATGCCCGCCACCGCACAGCCTGCCACGCCGCGTGCCGAGTCCTTCAGGAAACGGCGCCGGTCCATGGGCGAGGATTTGCGTTGAGGGGCGGACATGGTTTTCTCTCTTTTTCTTACTGCAAGTTAGGCGCGTTCAACTTTACAGGCGCACTTCTTGAAGTCGGTCTCTTTCGAGATCGGGCAGGTCGCATCCAGCGTCAGCTTGTTGGTCAGCTGGCCTTCGTCGAACCAGGGCATGAACACGACACCTTTGGGCATCTTGTTCCGACCACGGGTTTCGACGCGGGACAGTACCGTGCCACGGCGGGTCGAGACCTCGATCTCCTGACCACGACGCAGACCACGATCCTTGGCATCTTCGGGGTGCATGTAGACCACGGCCGATGGGTACGAACGGTGCAGTTCAGGCACACGACGGGTCATCGACCCCGAATGCCAGTGCTCGAGCACACGACCGGTCACGAACCACAGGTCATACTCGTCATCCGGGCTTTCTGCCGCTGGCTCATAAGGCGCAAAGATGATGTTCGCCTTGCCGTCCGGCTTGCCGTAGAACTGAACACCTGTGCCCTTTTCGACATAGGGGTCATAGCCTTCGCGGAAGCGATACAACGTCTCTTTGCCGTCAACCACGGGCCAGCGCAGACCGCGCGCCTTGTGATAGACGTCAAAGTCGGCCAGATCATGCGCCTTGCCGCGACCAAAGCTGGCATATTCTTCGAACAGACCTTTTTGAACATAGAAGCCAAAGTCGTTGGATTCGTCGTTGTTGAAGCCTTCGGCCACTTCGGAAACCGGGTATTTGTTGACCTTGCCGTTTTCATAAAGAATTTCGAACAGGGTCTTGCCGCGGTATTCGGGTTTCTGTGCGATCAGCTCTTCGGGCCAGACATCTTCGACCTTGAAGCGCTTTGAGAACTCCATGACTTGCCAAACGTCAGACTTGGCTTCACCCGGCGCGTCCACTTGCTGGCGCCAGAACTGGGTCCGGCGTTCTGCGTTCCCATAGGCACCTTCCTTTTCGACCCACATCGCTGTGGGCAGGATCAGGTCAGCGGCCAAGGCTGTGACAGTCGGATAGGGATCGGACACAGTGATGAAGTTGTCCGGGTTGCGATACCCTGGCCAACCTTCTTCGTTGAGGTTCGGCGCCGCCTGAAGGTTGTTGGTGCACTGGACCCAGTGACAGTTCAGGTCACCGTCTTTCAGTTTGCGGTGCTGCAACACGGCGTGGAATCCGGGTTTGCCCGGAATGGTACCTTTGGGCAGGCCCCATTTTTCCTCGGCAAAGTCGCGGTGCGCTTCTTTCATGACCACCATGTCGGCGGGCAGACGGTGGGCAAAGGTACCAACCTCGCGCGCGGTACCACAGGCCGAAGGCTGGCCGGTCAGCGAGAAGGGCGAGTTGCCCGGCTCGGCGATTTTGCCAACCAGCAGGTGAACGTTGTACATCAGCGAGTTCACCCAGGACCCGCGGGTGTGCTGGTTGAAGCCCATTGTCCAGAGCGACATCACCTTGCGGTTGGGATCAGCATATTGCTGGGCCAGACGCAGCAGGTTGGCCTCGGGGACGCCGGACAGTTCTGATACTTTTTCAAGCGTGTATTCCGATACCGCCTCGGCATATTCCTCAAAAGTGATCGGCGTCAACTTGCCGTGCTTACCTTCGTGCGAAGGATTGGCAGCCGCTTCTTCCAATGCGTGATTGGGGCGCAGACCATAGCCGATGTCGGTGTTGGTTTTGGTGATATTGACGTGCTTGTTGACGAAATCTTCGTTCACCGCACCATTCTGGATGATGTAGTTCGCGATGTAGTTCAGGATCGCCAGGTCGGTCTGCGGCGTAAAGATCATGCCGTTGTCAGCCAACTCGAAAGAGCGGTGTTCGAAAGTCGACAGAACGTGCACTTCGGCACCCGGTTTGGTCAGGCGCGTGTCGGTCAGGCGTGACCACAGGATCGGGTGCATCTCGGCCATGTTCGAGCCCCAGAGCACAAAGGTATCCGCGTGCTCGAGGTCATCGTAGCAACCCATCGGTTCGTCGATACCGAAAGTCCGGATGAATGCGGCGACCGCGGACGCCATGCAGTGACGGGCGTTGGGGTCGATGTTGTTCGACCTCAGGCCAGCCTTCATGAACTTGGCGGCGGCATAACCTTCCCAGACGGTCCACTGGCCAGAGCCAAACATGGAAACGGCAGTCGGGCCTTTTTCCTTGATGGTGCCTTTCCACTTTTCAGCCATGATGTCGAAGGCTTCGTCCCACGACACAGGCTCAAATTCGCCGTTCTTGTCATAGACGCCGTTCGACTTACGCAAAAGCGGCGTGGTCAAGCGGTCTTTGCCGTACATGATCTTGGACAGGAAGTAGCCCTTGATACAGTTCAGGCCGCGGTTTACCGGCGCCTCGGGGTCACCTTGAGTGGCAACCACCTTGCCGTCTTTTACCCCTACCAGAACCGAGCAACCGGTGCCGCAGAAGCGGCAGGCGGCCTTGTCCCAGCGGATATTGGGTCCGTCGAGCTGCGCCGCGGCAGCATTGGGCAGTGTGATCCCGGCAGCCGACGCCGTTGCGGCGGCGGCAGATGCCTTGAGGAACGTGCGGCGGGAAGTTGGCAAAGTCATGGGCTATCTCCCGTTCAATGTGTGGGTTGGTCGAGGGCCGGGCCGTTTGCGTTCAGCTCCTCGAAATGGTGATAAGTCAGGGTGACGGTCAGAACGCCGGGGATCTGGTGCATGTCCATGATCTGATCCGAGGCATACTGTGTTT
Source organism: Shimia sediminis (assembly GCF_003990645.1). Taxonomy (GTDB): domain Bacteria; phylum Pseudomonadota; class Alphaproteobacteria; order Rhodobacterales; family Rhodobacteraceae; genus Shimia; species Shimia sediminis. The sequence goes on along the minus strand of NZ_RYZK01000003.1, from coordinate 25,628 downwards.
CTGTGTCTTCAACGGTCACGACGATGCGACCATCTTCATGAGCGTGAACCTCGCCGCCCTCAATCTCGGCAATGGCTGCGATGACGCTGTTTGTCATTTCGGGGATCGAGTGGACGAGACATCCGCAGATGTTGTGCATAGCTGGCCTCCGTTGGCTGGCTTTGTTTCCGGGTGAGTGAAATCGCGTCGACTGGACAGGGCGCAACACAAAAGCCGCAACCGGTGCAAAGCGAAGAATCGAGATCCATCTGGACCTTGCCGCCCACGACCGGGCGAAAACGAATGGCGCGTGCATCACAGAAATCCTGACAAGCGCGGCATTCGACACCCTTGGTGGACAGACAGCTTTCTGCAATGGATGTTGACCAGGGCCACGGACGATCCGGAACAAGGGCGCCAGTTTCACAGGCCTCGATGCAGTCCCCGCAGAAACTGCATCCGTTGTTCGACATATCGACACGGGGATAGCCGCCTTCTCCTTTGAAAAGAATGGCTTCGGGACATGCAGCGGCGCAATCCCCACAGCCTGTGCACGCTTCCAGAAACGCGGGCTCTGCCAATGCCCCAAATGGGCGCATCTCAGCCGGGGCCTCAAATCGGCCCCGTAAGAACGCGCGTCTTGAGGGTGCAGCTGTCACGTCAGCGACTCCTGTATTTTGATGGATAAAGTTCTGTTCACATGAATTTGGTATCGCTCCGACCAAGTGGCCGTATTGATCCAAGTCATGTTTTTTGTGGGAAACTTCGGAATCGCCACACTTGTAAGTATTTGTTTTTTTGAATGTTTTTACATAAGTGACTAATTTTAAGACACTTTGTGAACGCGGACGTGCCGTGCACCGCGAGCGACGACCATTCAAATTTTTTGGCGAGTATGGCCGACGTTTTATCGAAAATCGACCGTCAGGACGCCTGTCGAGTGACTCGTCGTTCCGGAAACAGACATCTTCGGATGTCATTTCTAAGGCCGTCCAGTTCAGCGGGCACCAAAAGTGCGGGTACCAGCAAGCGCAGCACACAAGTGCGCCCTAACCACGCGGTTGCGGTAGCAGATGTTGTGCGTGGCCGAGGTTATCAGCTATCTACAAAACCAAGTTTGCGTTTTCTCAACTTTTGCAGGTTTTCCGTGGCCAAACTCGATGCTTCGCTGCTCAATAATCTGGCGCCATTCGATCAGTTGGACGCCCGACAACGTCAAGAAGTCCTTGATCTCGCGCGTGTGCGCCGCATCCCCGCCGGTAAATCAGTTTTTGAAGAAGGCATGGAAGCGACTCACTTCAACCTTCTTCTTGATGGCCATGTCCGTGTTGAACGGCTGAACCCCGAAGGCGAAAAGGTTATCTCGCTCCACATTCCACCGGGACAATTGTTCGGAATTGCCCGTGCCTTGGGACGCGACCATTTTCCGGCCACTGCCCTGGCCGTGACCGAATGCCTGGTCTTGGTTTGGCCGACAGCTCTTTGGGACACCTTCGTTGAGCGCTATGATGGTTTCGCGGCTGAAGCCTACAAAGTTGTGGGAAATCGGGTGTCCGAAATGAACAACCGGATCATGGAACTCGCGACACAACACGTGGAACAACGTGTCGCGCGAGCGATACTTCGCCTCATGCAAGAACATGGCCTCGCGAACGACGCGGGAACACAAATTGCCTTTCCCGTGACCCGAAAGGTCATCTCAGAAATGACCGGCAGTACTCTCCATACAGTCTCTCGCCTTCTTTCGCGCTGGGAGCGTCAAAAGATAGTGCAAAGCCAACATCGCCGGATCTGCGTCTTGGATGCTGTTCGCCTGGAGCAGCTCACCCATTCGGTTCACTAACGTTTTGCTAGTACTCATGATCGTTCACAAAGAACGACTGGCGGCTACGAGGTCAACGCAGCGCGCCAAGCCAAAGGCGGCTTAACGCAACACCGCCGACATTTTGTTAGGCCTTTTGACGAGAGTTGTCCGCATCCCAAACCGGTGCGCCCAGCAATGTCATCGCGCGCCGTTGCCCAAGGATGACGACCTCCAGCCCGGCGATTGCGTCCGGGTCGACATAGGCAAATGCCAGGCTCTTGCCCGTGGCATGGCCGTACCCGCCCGAGGTGCAGACACCGACAACCCTGTCCCCTTGCATTACAGGTTCACCACCGTAGATGTCGCAATCGGTGGCGGCAACTTCGCCATAGACGAGCTTTGTAGTGATGCCCTGTTGACGCACAACCTCGGTCGCAGCACGGCCCTGGAACTCGCCCTTGCCAGGGGCATAAAAACGCGCGCAGTCGGCTTCGATCAGAGTGATTTCGTTGGTCAGTTCGGCGTTCATGCCATGATAGCCTTTCTCCATCCGAAGGCTGTTGACCGCGTGCACGCCAAAGTCAGCGATACCGTGCGCCTCGCCAGAGGCCCAGATCGCATCATAAAGCCGGGCAAGATCGGCCATCGGAGCGTGTAACTCCCAGCCGAGTTCCCCGACATAGTTCACGCGCAACGCTCGCAAAGGAACGCCGGCGATGGTGATCTCTTGTCCTGAAAGCCAGCGGAAAGCGGGCGTTGTCAGGTCGGATTCGGTCAAAGGTTGCAGTACATCGCGCGCCTTGGGTCCGGCTACGGCGAGCATGCCATAATCGTCGGTGACATTGGTGACAGTGACGTCATCACCAGCCCCGGAAAACTGATCCAGTGCCTGCAATTCTGCACCAGCCCCGGTCAGCACATAGAAATGATCATCAGCAAACCGGGTGATCGTCCATTCACCGATGATGCGGCCATTGTCCGAGAGCACATGGGTCAGGTTGATGCCACCCTGTTTTTTCGGCAGTTTGTTGGCCGTCAGACTGTCGAGCAGCGCCTCAGCGCCCGGACCGGTGATGTCGAACTTGGCAAAGCTCGACAGATCGCAGATGCCGACCCGCTCGCGCACCGCTCGGCATTCCTCGGCGACGATGTCGAAAGTGTTGTTGCGACGGAATTGCAGATCTTCGACGAATCCTTCGGGCGCGAAATACTTGGCGCGCTCCCAGCCAAAGACCGTGGTATAGGCCGCGCCCTTGGCCTTGAGCGGCTCATAGAGGGGCGTCGTGCGCGCCTCGCGCCCGGCCACTGCCTCGCGTCCCGGCATCGGGGTCACGAACATCTCGTGATAGTCCTCGAAACTCTTGGCGCGGGTATAGTCCTGATCGGCAAAGCCTCCGAAGCGACGCGGATCGGTGCAGGCCATGTTGATCTCGCTGTCGCCGTGGACCATCCACTGGGCCAGGTACTTGCCCACACCGGCCCCTTGCGCGATACCGATGGACGATCCACAGCATTGCCAGAAGTTGCGCAGCCCGGGCGCAGGCCCGGCCAGAGGGTTGCCATCAGGCGTATGGGGAATGGCGCCGTTGATGATGCGTTTGATCCCGACATCGGCAAATATCGGCATCCGCTCAAACGCTTGTTCCAGCCAAGGAGCGATGCGGTCGATATCACCGTCGAACAACTCGTTCTCGCTGTCCCATTCCGGAAATCCACCACGGTGATCCCAGGCTTCCTTGGCACCATAATGTTCGTAGATGCCGACAAGTCCGGACTTTTGCTCTTGCCGGTAATACCCGGCGGTAGCCGGATCGCGCATCACCGGCAGCTCGCCATCCCAGGTCTTGAAAGCATCAAGCGCTTCGGTCACCAGAAAATGGTGCTCCATGTTGGTGATCGGCGTATCCAAACCAACCCAGAGCCCAACCTCGCGCGCATAACAGCCCCCGGCATTGACCACATGTTCGCAGGTGATGTTGCCTTGTTCAGTCACCACCGTCCACTCGCCCGAAGGCTGCTGCTTGATGTCAGTGACCCGATTGCGGCGAACGATCGTCACGCCCATCTGGCGCGCGCCTGCCGCCATGGCATTGCAGGCGCTTGATGGGTCCACGTGGCCGTCCATGTTGGTGTAGGCGCCGGCGATAACCCCGTCGGTTTCCAGCCAGGGGTTCAGCTCTTTGATGCGCTCCGGGCCGATGACCTCCAGGTGGAAGCCGACATTGGCTGAGAACCCGGCCACATAATTGAACCAATCCACCTCTTCCTGTGTCGTCGCCAGCCGGATGCCGCCACAACCATGCCAGCCCGCAGGCTGACCAGTAATCTCTTCGAGGCGTGGATAGAGCGTGTTCGAGTAATGGTGAATCTTGGCCATGTTGTAATTGCCGATAAAGCTGGGGCATTGCCCCGCGGCATGCCAGGTCGACCCGCTGGTCAGCTCGCCCTTTTCGATCAGCACCACATCGGTCCAACCCTCTTCGGCCAGGTGATAGGCCAGGCCCACCCCCATCATGCCGCCACCAACGATCACCACTTTTGCATGAGATTGCATTTCGCTGTTCCTTTCTTATCGTGCCTTACCAAACGCCGTTGCCCGCGCGCATGCGGCTGGCTGGCAGGGTGATGTTGTAAGTGTCACGCAACCACCGGTCGGTCTCGGGCGTGACGTGATTTGGATAATGATCCGCAAGAATATGCTGCACCTTGGTCCGGGCAACTTCTCGGGCGTCGTGCCCACCCGCGTCTTCCCATTCACTGATGCTGCGTCGATCTGCGATTTCGGGGTAGAGATAGTCAGTCTTCATCCGGTTGTATGTCTGAGGATGGCCGAGGAAATGGCCTTCGCCCAAGACCACGTCCCGGATCACTTCAAAATTCACCGTGTCCTCATTGACTTCGACCCCTCTAACGGTGCGCAGGATCGCGCCCAACAGGTCATTATCGAGGACATAGCTTTCAAAACTGGTGCCCATCAGGCTGCCATGCATGCCCGCGCTTTCATGGATCATTGACGCCCCGGCATGAGCGGCCAGTGAAATGGTGTATCCTTTTTCGCCACCAGCCTGCATGTCGGGCAATTTGCTGTCGGTCATGCCTGCGGGCACCGAGCCAGGCAGGTCGTAAAACCCCGCCATCTGAGCGCACGCGGCAGACAGGAGCGCCTGTTCGCCCGAGCCGCCCGACATCGCGCCCGTGCGCAGATCGCTGACAAAGGGCCAGGTTGCAAAGATTCCGCGGCAGTCGGGATCAATGATGTTGCACAGGATTAACCCCGCCAGCACCTCGGCGCAGGCCTGCGCAACAGCTCCGGCAAGAGCTGCCGGGGCCGTGGCTCCGGCCTGACCGGCGGCCACCAGAAGGATCGGCATGCCCGCCTCAACCGCAGCCTCAAGCGCCTCGCAGCTTTCCGTGGCAAAGCGCATGGGCGGAACCACATGGCAGCAAACTGCGGTGCAAAAAGGCCGTTCGCGGAACTTACCTTCACCGCCCGCCACTGCATCAAGCATTGGCAGCACCGCCTTAACACTGGCGCTGTCAGTATAGCTTACGGCGATGGATTTTGAAGTTCCGGACAGACAGGCATAAGTCGTGTTGATATCCAGATCGAGGACCGTTTCCGTATCCCGCGCAACAACCGAGCGATGATACCAGTGAATATTGTCCATCCGGTCGACAAGCCGGGCGATGTCGTAAAGATCGGCAACCGTACTTTCGCGATACTTGCCGGAGTGGAAATCCATGATCGTCGGGGCCGCACCGCCGGTCCCGGCGTGCACACGACGCCCACCGATCTCGATGTCATGTTTGGGATCAACGCCGTGCAGGGTAAACTTGCGCCGTGTCCGGGCAATCACGTCCTCGACCAGCGCGCGGGGAAACCGAAGGCGGCCATCACCGTCCACCTCACAGCCAGCCGCAACGGCGCGGGCTTGCAAGCTGGGCGTCACTTGCGACAGGCCAAGATCGGCCAGCAATTGCAGCACCAGTTCGTGGATGCGTTCCATCTCTGCCGTGGTTAATGGGCGGTAATGGCCACCGGTCATGCCCGGCGTGATGGGAGGCAGTGCCAGACCATCATCCGCTTTGCTCCGGCCTCGGCGGTTTGGTTTTCGGGCGACAGTTGCTGGCATAAGAGACCTCACAGCGTTTTCTGAACGCCAGTAACCCGAAAAACATCTCTTGCCTCAAACGATCATTTCGAATGCAACGCATTCCGTGAAATCATGCGAATTTAGCCGACCACCTTGCGCTCCTCTATGATCCATTGAAGAAAAGCAGCAACTTCAGGGCGTTTGGAGACCTGATCCAATGCGCCGATGTAATAATCATTTTTGGTCTCAATCGCATTTTCGATCGGGCAGACCAGCTGTCCGCTGTCCAGCATTTCGTCGGTAATGTAACTCCACCCAAGGGCTACTCCGCGCCCCGCCGCCACGCCTTGAAGTATCATCGGGTAGCTGTTGAGGCGGATACCCCGGCGTATGGGCTGTCCGGTGACACCTTGCTGCACCAACCATGTCTGCCAGTCGACGCTGCCCCAGATCGTACCGCCACCGTCCAGGTGCAACAGGGTCTGGTCCAGCAAATCGCTCGGGCGCTGCAGCTCCTGATGCTGCTGCAGGTAAACAGGGCTGCAAATCGGATACACCCGCTCGCCAAACAGAAAACGGGCATCGACCCCTTCCCAATTGCCATCGCCATGCAGCACTGCAATATCAGCGCCCTGTTGAGTCAGATCCACCTTTTGGTCGGTGGCCAGAACACGCAAGTCAATCTCGGGATAGCGTTCCGAAAAACGCTCCAACCGGGGCATCAACCAATAGTAGGAAAAGGCGACCGACGCCGCGACAGTGATCTGAGGCGTATCAGTAGATGCGCGCAGTTCTGCGATACATTGAGAAATTTCATCCAGCCCCCGCGTGACCGCCTCAAACAACCTCCGACCTTCTGAAGAAAGCTCGATGGCCCGGTGCCGTCGATGAAACAAGGTCTGTCCCAAATCTTCTTCCAGAGATTTGATCTGACGGCTCACTGCACTTTGCGTCAGGCAAAGTTCATCAGCGGCCACGGTAAAGCTCAACCTACGGCCAACTGCTTCGAAGGTGTGAAGCCGAGACAATGCTGGCAGAGGGTATTTTCTCACCTGGAGAATCCTTGGTCTGAAAATGATCAAGCAGCTAGTAGATGCGCAATAATTGCACGGCATGAAACGGCTGTGTCCAGCCTTGAAAACTGCCCAAAACATGCAAATCGCCGATTGACCCCACTGCAGGTAGCCCAAAAATACGGAGCGCTGCTAAGGAGGTTACGCTTACCAAGACTGATACCGGGCTGTCCGTTAGGGCCTCGGTTGGCGAGAATGAGCCTTTCAAAAGAACGACCTTTCCTCGTCGTGCGACAGAGTCTCGTGGCACTTTGGCCTCCATTACAGAAACCCGCTTGAAACAAGCAAGTACTTAAGTGTGCCGCCTTAAGAAACGGTTCCCAGCGTAAACCCCCCGAGAAGAGGGTCCTGAGGGTCAAAGACGAAATCGCTGAACGCTGTAATAAAGGGACGGCATGCGATTTGGGGGATCACGCCGGAGAATTCGCCTATGTTTGTCTTTTCAAGGATCATTACGTCAAACACAGTTTTGATTGAGCTTTCATGCCGGAACAATTGGCCAACCTCCAGACGCCCTTTGGCATGCTCCGCCGCCACCCGTGCGCAGGATCCGGTGCCACAGGGCGACCGGTCCGCCTGGCCATCGCCCAGAATAACAATATTGCGTGCATCGGCATGAGCCCCGCTGGCAGGCCCGGTCAGCATCGCAATGTCAATAGTGTCGATATGGGGCAACAGCGGGTGCAGATAGCGCAGCTGCCGGTTGGCCGCCGCCCGGAGCGCCACACCGGCCTCAATCAGTTTGTTCGTATGTTCAGGGTCGATGGACCTGAAGCCGAAATCCGAAGCTGCGGCTATAACGAAGATATTGCCGCCGAAACTGATATCTACAGTAACCGTTCCAAATTCCGGGACGTCTAATTGGACATCAAGGTCAAAGGCGAATGACGGAACATCTATCAAAGATACGTGTTCGACACCTCCGTTTTCATCGGTGCGCACGGTCCCCGTCACCAGCCCGGCCGGCGTATCGATTCGAATTTCGGTTTCGGGACCGGTGATCGGCACTTGCCCGGTTTCAACCAGCATACCGCAAATCCCTAAAGAAGCGTGCCCGCACATGTTGTAGAAACGCCCACCATCCATATAAACCGCCCCGATGTGGGCGTCAGGATCGACCGGGTCCATCAGAATGCAGCCAAACATGTCCCTGTGGCCGCGGGGTTCGTGCATCGTTGCGCGGCGGAGCCAATCCATCTCTTCTTCAAGGAACTTTTTGCGGTCCGCCATCGTAGCGCCCTTGATCTTCGGATAGCCGCTGACAACCATGCGGGTCGGCTCCCCCGCGGTGTGGGAGTCGATTATCGACAAACGATTACGAATTTTCACTTGCAGCCTCCTTTGACGGACAGATTGGAACGTTGATCCGAACACACCGCTTCGCTAGGCGTCCCGATGAGGACCGAACGGGGACGGCACTTGCGGCCAGAATGGTGTCTTTATTTTGGTTAGAGCGATTTTTTCAAAATCAGGCGAGGTTCCGCCCGGCGTGGCAACTTGCAAAATGTGATCGGAAACTTCACTGAAGGCGCTGTAGAAATGGAACATCGACTTGAGAGCTACGGCTTTCTTGTCTGCAAGCCGGACACCAATCTGTTCAAAGGCTTCTGGATGATAAACCTGCGTCCGCAAGTTGTTGATGAGAATGTCCACGTCATCATCCAGCCGCAGCCATACCAGAGTGCCCAGCGGCTCTAGGCTGGGGCCGATATGCTGGCCCAGATCAGATTGAATATTCATTATCCTGGCTTCGATATCGATCGGAAAACCTGAGACAGAGCTGGCCTTGCCCCCGATACGGAGTTTCAAGCGGCTGCCCACCCCGGCATCACAACAGATCCGGACAGCGCCAGGATCCCAGATGATCCCACATGCAAAATTTCGGATTCCACCTTCAAGCAGAGCTTGCAGCAAGGCCGTTGTGTCCCCCGGCGAACCACCGCCGGTATTGTCTCCCATATCGGCGAGAACTGTCAGCTGGCTTGCCGTGGTTTCCGTTCTCTCAATCGCTTCCGCCATAGACAGATAGGGGATCGTGACCTGTTCCCGCAGATCATAGAATTCCCGGCCCAATTGCTCTGCCATGCTACGCGCCAGGGCCTCATCTCGGTCCGTCACAACCAATGTCCGCGCGCCCACATCGGAAACATCCCCCCAGGGAAATGCGTGGCTCAACGACACCGAGAGCACACCATCCAGCTTTTCCGCAGCACTCAACCGGGCCACAAAATCCTTCATGGCACCTGATTTGGTGAGATAGAGGTTGATCATGCGGCAATCGAACATCGCCATGCGTGGTCGAATGTTTTCCGCACGCGTGCGCACAGCCAGATCAAACACCTCGTCGGCACGGGCGGTTGCATCGTCGTGGGGGTATTCCTTGAAGCAGACAAGCAGATCGCTAGCCGTAAGCATTTTATCCGTCAGATGGCAGTGAAGATCCAGCAGCGCACCCAGCGTGGCCTCTGGACAGCGTGCGCGAATGCGTTCCAGCAGGTCGCCTTCGCAATCTTCAAGATGCTCCGCCACCATGGCCCCGTGCAATTGAAGTAGAATTATGTCTGCCCCGCCGGCCGCTTCCAGATCAGCCAGGATTTCCCCGCTCAGAGCTTCATAGCAGCTGCGAACTGTTGGCCCTGCAGGTTCGGCGATGGCTGAAAGGCTTTCAATGACTTCCCAGCCAAGCGCCTCTGCCCGGCTGCGCCAAAGATGCAGGGCTTCTGTCATCAGATTGGGCACATCCTGAGTTGCATTCCCATGCCTCAGATAGAATTCTTCAAACCCCGACATGGCCGTAGGCAGTGAGCAGAAGGTGTTGGTTTCAGTCGACAAAGTCGCAATGAAAAGGCGCATAGAGCCCATAGCCTCTAAGTTAGAAAAGGTGATCAAAAGCCGAGCCAATCGTCCGGATATTCGCGCGTTTTAGCTTCCCATGCCGAATACGGCTGGTAGCCAAAGAGTAAGCGGCGGGAACAGGATCAGCAGCAGCAAGACAAACAATGCTGTCAAAACAAACGGCCAGATGGTGCGGAACAAAGACACGATGTCCAGCCCACTCACGGCCGCTGCCACATACACACATGCCCCCATAGGCGGTGTGATAAGTGCGATCGTGATGTTCAGGGTGATAACGACGCCCAAATGGATCGGATCGATACCGGCGCTCAAAGCCACAGGAACCACAATCGGAGTAAGAAGCATCAATGCAGAGACTTCCTCCATGAACATACCGGTCAAAAAGCAAATCCCGCTGATCATAAGCAAAACCACGACCGGATGGTCGACATAGGGCGACAGCAGGGACACGAATTGGTTCGGCACTTGCGCATACGCGAGCAGCCAACTTACCGTTGTCGAAGCAGCCATGATGAGAAAGATGGCAGAGGTCAGTTTTGTGGTTTCGACAACTGCACGCCAAAACGCCGAAATATTCAGCGTTCCAAGAACAAGCCCGCACAACGCAACATAAGCCACGGTCAACGCCCCGGACTCTGTCGGTGTGACCAATCCGATGACAATCCCGGTAACGATAATGAAAGGGGCGATGAGCGCGGGCAAAGCGCTTAAGGCCGTCCAGGCAAATTCACCTATGGTGGGAAACCGGCCGCGGCTTTCAAGGCCATGTTTCCATGCATACCAGACATTCATTCCCATGAAGGCAAGACCAAGTATCAACCCTGGAATGACGCCGGCCAGAAAGAGACCGCCAACCGATGTATTGGTCAGCGAGGCATAGAGGATCATGAATATGCTGGGCGGGATGATCGGGCCGATCAGCGAACTCCCGGCGGTCAGGCCTGCAGCAAAAGACGTCGAATAGCCTTCTTTGCGCATGGTTGGGATCAGCAACGACCCGAGCGCAGAGGTATCTGCCACTGCAGATCCGTTGACGCCTGCGAAAAACACACTGGAGACCACATTGACGTGCCCCATTCCGCCGCGCAAATGACCAACCAGAAGCTTGGCAAACGCCATTAGCCTGTCAGTAAGACCACTCACATTCATGAGATTGCCGGCCAATACAAACAGCGGAATGGCCATCAGCGAGAACACATTAATTCCAGAGAAGAACTGCTGGGGCATCATGCGCGGGATCATACTTGGGTCCACGAACATAAACCCAACGGCTGCCGCAGCAAGCAGCGAGATGAACAGTGGCACCCCCAGCAGGACATGAACCAGGAAAACAATAAGCATCGTGAGGGTCATTCGGCGATCTCCTCTGTCTGGTCGCTTGCTCCCCAAGGCCCCGCCAGAAGCAGATGCCAGGAAAGCAGTCCCAAACCGATTGGGATCGTAAGCAGCGGAATTGTTCGCGACACCCCAAGACCTTGCGTCTTGAAAAAGGAAACGGAGAACGCGTATCTGTAGCTAAAAACCGTACCCAGCAGGGCAATGACCAAGATCAGAAGCCACTGGTAAACTTTCAGAATATTGCAGAGCTTCTTAGAAAGCAGGCGCTCAATCGCATTCACACGCATGTGACTTCCGTCAACCCACACGGCACCGGCGGCAATCATGACACCGCCAATAATCAGGTAGCGTGCAAGTTCATCAGTCCAAATCGGCGCGCCGCCAATAACATATCGGGTGATGACGCCGAATAGTATGACAAGCAAATCCAAGAAAAGCAAAACTGTAGCAAGCTGCAAAGACAGGTGGCGGCTCGCGTTAAGCAACTTTGGTATCGTGTGTTTCATCGGAGCCCTCGGAAAAGGTGGGCAGGGGAAAGCTCCCCTGCCTGTAGTAGCGGTTACTGTGCGCTTGCGCCCGCATCATTCAACGCTTGTGCGATGGATGCTTCGGAAATTCCCTGCTCTTTGAGCCAGTCAAGATAGGCAGGCTGTCCCAGATCACGGAATTTGGCCAACTCTTCAGTCGAAGGCTGGATCACAACCATGCCTTTGTCTTCCAGATACTTGATCCGATCGTTGACCTGCGCTTCGTTGGCGCTGCGGGTTGCTGCCGAGGATTCGTCAATGGCTTCAAGAAAGGCTGCACGTGTTGCCTCGTCCAGACCGTCGATGAACGCCCCGTTGCCTACAAGGAACTGGGGGGAGTACTGAATGTTAGCCAGCGTCAGATAAGTTTGCACCTCATAGAGGCTACCCAGAATGATGTAGGCAGGTGGATTCATTTGGCCATCAGCGACGCCGGTCTTCAGCGCCTGATACACCTCAGTCCACGGAATCGGGGTGCCCGAGGCGCCAAACCCTTCGTACAAAGCCACCTGGCCAGGATCCATTGCACGGAATCTCAAGCCATCAAAGTCCTGCGGCGAGGAGATCGGTTTTTTGTTGTTGGTGAAGGCCAGAAAGCCGCCTTCTTCGACAACAGCGAGCATTTCCACACCAGCGCGCTCCCGCATCGAGGCCTTCACGCCAGACCAGAACTCGCCTTTGTCAAAAAACGCACGCGCTGACGTGAAATCTTCAAATAGAAACGGGGTTGAGCTGACAAAGACCTCGGGGACGATGGGTGTCACGCCGGCGAATGACGCAACATTCAAGGAAGGAGTGCTGATGGTTTGCTCCATCCGGTCCTGTTCTTCACCCAGCATGCTGTTGGGAAATAGCTTCAGTGTGATTTCACCCTTTGTCTTTTCCTCAACACGCGCTTGCAAATCGATTGCAAAAGCATGGACCGGGTTTTTCCCTGCGTCGGGTGCACCATTGTAGCTCAGGTTCACTTCTGTTCCAGCCTGGACAGAACCCGCGAGGCACACCGCAGTAAAACAAGCGGCACTCAGTGTCTTGACTGAGAATTTGCTCCAAAAGTTCATTAGTCTCTCCTTGTTGGGGTTAGTAGTACGTATTCTTGTTGCGTTCCCCGAGAGCTTAGGTGTTGAAAAGCGGGCGAATCAATGCCAGAAGTGCTGCATTTTTCGCAACACTGACTTCGCAAGCTACATCAACCTGCATAAGGCAGTTTTGCTCCTTTTGGGTTTGTTCGGACCTTGCGCCGGTTGTTTCCAAATACGGATTTGCGCAGTTTGTCAGCGCCTGATCAGACGCGGCGCATCGGCGTTGAAAAAACGCATTTTTGCACGAAGATAGTCTAGGCAGCACTGTGTTGCGATCGTTCTTTCACGGTCTACCAAACTAGCGATTTGTGCGCGCGTACTGCTGAAGATATTATGCTCCAACGGAATTGCGACCAGTGTGCCCGCGCTAATTTCTTGAGCAACGGTCAGCTCGGGCATGAATGTTATACCCCGGCCGGAGCACACATAATGCCTAAGCACATTGACAGAATTGGTCAGAAGCTGTGCCTCGAACACAACTCTTTGCTGATGGGCAACGGCGTCCAGCATTTGGCGCAACCCAAATGAGGGGTCCATCAAACCTATAGGGTGCTTGGCGATTTCCTGAAAGGACAGTGGCTGTGTTATTCGGGAGAACGGATGATCGGCAGGCACAATTAGATCAATCGGCTGAATTGTTTCAGCATGGCATTCAAGCATATGGTCGACAGGCGGTGCGTAGAGAATTGCCAAGTCTACATCTCCTGACTTCAGCAAATCCGTGGCTTCATCGACTCCACTCACAGAGATTTCAACTTTCACACCCGGGTTTTCGGCCATGAATTCTCCCAAAGGTTCCAGCATTAAGTCAGAAACGAACCCCTCGCCAACAGCGATTCGGACCCATCCGGCAACAACCCCCTGAAGCTCGTTAAGATGGGACAAGATTGCCGCCTCTGAAGCCTCTTGTTTATGGTGATGCTGTGCCAGCAATCGGCCTGCTTCTGTCAAGATGGTCCCGGAAGCCCCTCTCTCGAGCAAGGTCACATCCAAGATTTCTTCAAGCTGGCGGATCTTTCGACTCACCGTCGACACATCGACACCTGACATTGACGCTGCCCGCCGCAGCGATCCTCTGCGGTTGATCGCACTTAGGTAAAATAGCGCTCTTGTATTCAGCATGAGATACCCTGTTTCAACCCAACCAATGCAATGACTTAGAGTAGTATGCCTTAAGGTTAAAGCCCATGTGGCGGGCCTGTCACGGTTTGATTCAGCGATGCCGCTCAACGTACAAATTTTGAGGCAACCCTCACCTGAAGACGCAGCGGTGCAATTGGAAATGGAATATGAGTACTTCATGTCTGGAAGTTCTCGGTCTGATCAGGAGATTAATTCTATCAATTTCGAAGACCACTAGGCTTTCAAAGAAATGGTCAAAGGTACTCGCTTGGCATGAGTTTCAACGACTTTCACCCGGCTGTAGACCTCCCCATCATCAATCAGTTCCAAACCGGTTTCGATGGCATCCGTGATAACCTATGCCTTCAGACGGCGGTCCGTTTCCAAGAGGCAGTCGCGATCATAGCCCACGGTTGCGCCCTTGGGGTAATCTCCCAGGTGAACCACACGAGACTTGAGTTCCATGCTTGGGCGAAAGCCAAGTTCCGGGTTCAAGATACCATAAAGGATGGCCCCGCATCGGTACAGGTCAGTTTCAATCTGTTCGCCAGAGAGCAAAGTCAACGTGCTGCCTGCGTGGGCCAGTATATCCGACCTCTTCAGGGAACCGTAGTCATAGATCCATGCAACTTGCTGCTTGAACAGGTCCGAATTCTGTCTGAGTAGAGCGGGCTCGTTCGATGGGAAATGGGTGCAGATGCCAACGACATGCGGGCCGATTTCATCAAGGATTTCCCAACATTCCTGTTGACCAGCTTTGGTCGACACTTCTAACCCGTCGCGGCTCATACCATCGCTATTCAGCGCAAGATGAACGCCAATCGGCCGCGAACCAGAAGCTAGATTCTGACGCAGATGTTTGGCTGCCCAAAGTGAACCGACCTGTTCTTCAACGCGGTCAGCGCACGCCTCGGTCATCTCCTGCGGTGTGGCGGCGCGCAGGCGCATTAGCCTACCGGAAAACCCTGCCTTCCGAACGGCGCGGGCTTCGGCGTTTGAGGTTATTCCGACAACGCTGACCCCTTGCTCCAGAAGTAAAGGGACCACTCTTGCGATCCCGTGCCCATAAGCGTCCGCCTTTAACACCGCGCAAAATCCTACACCGTCCGGCACAAGACCCAGCGTCAGTTCGAGGTTGTTTGAAATGCGGTCGCAGTGGATTTCACACCAGGAGCTTGGAATGGGGGATGTGGACATATTCAGATCTGCGCGCGCCCCAGAATGGCGTCTATGATGCCACTGAATAGATCAATCACTATCGGGATCAACGCATCAGGAAAGTCGTAGTCAGGATTGTGCAATTGAGGGTGGTTTTCACCCGCGCCCACATAGATCATGGCCGCTTTGGCGCCATCCCCGCCGATCCGGCCAAAGTCCTCCGACCAGCGCATTGGTGTCGGCATTTCGCGCAGGCTGCGGCACTGGGATTGGGCTATCTGACGGGCGATGTCAGTCGCTTCCGGGTCGTTGGTCACCGACAAAAAGACATCGTGCCAATGAAACGAGACCGACAGACCGTCACTATAACGCTCGACGAGCGACAGCGCGTCACACACCAGAAGGTCCATGCGGGCATCGGTCATGCAGCGCAGTGTAACGCGCAGTTCTCCTCGCCCTGGAGCGATGCCAAAGGTTGGATCGCCCAATTGGGCATGGGTCAGCGTAGCGAGTGCAAAGTCCCCATCTGCAATCGTACCTGCGCTAAGAGCTGGCAAGGCATGCATCAAACTGGCCATGGTCGCACCTGGAGAAACCCCGTCTTCAGGTGCCGCCGCGTGAGAGCTTTTGCCCTCTAGCAGGATTTGCATCCCGCGAGAGGCGCAATTGCCCGGACCAGGGCGTAATCCAATCTCTCCAAGCGGACGGCCCGGCACGTTATGATAGGCAAAGGCATAGTCAGGGCGGATTTCCGGCCAACGCGGGTCTTCCATGACCGACTTGGCCCCAGCGCCGGTTTCTTCAGCCGGTTGAAAAAGCAGGATCACGCGGCCCGATGTGGGCCGGATGGCGAGCGCCATAGCCACACCCAGCATCGACGCCATATGCCCGTCATGGCCGCAGAGATGCCCCCTGCCTTCGATTTCGGATTTGTGAGCAATGTCGGAAATTTCATGAATCGGCAGCCCATCAAGTTCGCAACGCAGAAGAACCGTTGGGCCATCCGTTGCGCCGTCAAAAGCTGCCGCAACACCATGACCGCCCAACCTCTGCCAGATCTGATCCGCCCCAAGTGCAATCAGCTCGTTTCTGATGCGCTTTGCCGTCTCACGCTCCTCGCCCGAACTTTCGGGACGGCGATGAAGCTCATGACGAAGGGATGTCAGCGTCGCAATTTGCGCCTGTGTCAGAATGGCCATGGGGACCCCTTTAGAATATCTCGAACAATCCAGCCGCACCTTGACCACCGCCAACGCACATAGACACAACGCCCCATCTTGCGCCACGGCGGCGGCCTTCCAGCAGGATATGCCCCGCCATACGCGCCCCCGACATTCCATAGGGATGCCCGATCGAAATGGCCCCGCCGTTGACATTGAGCTTTTTATTAGGGATGCCCAGATGGTCGCGGCAGTAGAGAAGCTGTGAGGCGAAGGCCTCATTGATTTCCCAAAGGTCGACATCTTCCATGCTCAAACCTGCGCGGCTTAAAAGGCGCGGAATGGCGACAACGGGACCTATGCCCATTTCATCGGGTGCAACGCCAGCAACTGCAAAGCCTCGCATGGCCCCCAAGGGCGAGAGTCCGCGCCGCTCGGCCTCTTGAGCCTCCATTACAACCAAGGCCGCGGCGCCGTCTGACAACTGGCTGGCATTGCCTGCTGTCACGGTTTTGCCTGCGCCCATCACAGGGGCAAGGCTCTGGAGCCCGTCGGCGGTTGTTGTGGGTCTGTTGCATTCGTCCGCTTCAATGCGCACGGGGGCATTTGATGTTTCGCCGGTGGATTTGTCCGTCACCAGTTTCACGGCCTCAACTGGAACAATCTCATCTGCGAACAGCCCCGCCTCTTGTGCCCGCGCCGTACGCAATTGGCTCTCAAGCGCATAGGCATCCTGTTCTGCACGGTTCACGCCATAGCGCCCGGCCACGATTTCGGCAGTGTCGAGCATACTGAGGTAATAGGCGTCAGGCGTGCTTGGATCGCGATAGCGATGGCCATTCCAAAGGGTATTTTGTACCAGTGAAATACTCTCGAGACCACCCGCCAACGCCACGTTCACGCCTTCGCATTGCGCCATGTGAGATGCGATGGACAGCGCATTCAAACCAGAGGCACATTGACGGTCCACCGTGGCTCCGGCCACGCTATCGGGCAGACCAGCGGCCTGAACGATGTGGCGGGCCACGTTGGCCGCAGATGACCCTTGGGTCAGGGCCGAACCAAATATCGCCTCTTCCACTTCCGACCCGCTCACATCAGCGCGTTCCAAAGCGGCCCGGACGGCTGGCGCGGCGAGGCTTGGCGCTTCAAGGTTATTGAACGCGCCGCGGTAGGCTTTGCCAATAGGGGTTCGTGCTGTTGAAACGATAACGGCATTGCGCATTTGGCGGCCTCCTCAGATGTCTTCGGTGCCGCACCATTGCGCAATAAACGCAGCAGTGGCCTTGGTCACCCGGCGCATACTTTCCAACTCAACCCGTTCGTTGAAACCGTGGATCGCCTCAGCACGGGGGCCATAAACCAGCGCGGGCGTATCCGCATATAGACCAAAGAAGCGGGCGTCTGTTGTGGCGGTGATGGCTTCGCGCTCAAGGGCTTTGCCCGTGGCGCTCTGATGAGCCTCGTCGAGCGCTCTGATCGCAGATGCGGCCTTGGCCGAGCTGTCCTGAGACAGGGCGTACCCTTCGGCATGGAACCCGTGATAGACGATCTCCGGCAAAGAGTTGCGCAGGAACTCATTGTCGCGTGCAGCATCCAGGATGACCTCCTCGATCTCGGCCTTTGCAGCGTCAATCGATTGGCCAGGGAAGATTGCCATGCGCACATCAAAGGTGCTCCAAGCGGGGACAGAACTGGTCCAGTCGCCGCCCTCGAATTTGCCAATGTTGAGGTTCAGCGCGTGGTCCATGTGGGCGTAATCTGCGGGCCGCCTGTCTGCGGTATTCCAGTGATGCTCCATCTGATGCAACGCGTTGATCAAAGGGATTGCTGCCTCGATCGCATTGGCACCGCTGCCCGCATATGCGACGTGGGTTGGCAGGCCCTTGAGGTGGACCTGGAACCAGATCACGCCAAGCTGAGCGGTGACAAGATACTCGGAAAAGGGTTCGGGGATAATCGCGGCATCGGCGGTGTAGCCGCGGGCAAGACAGGCCAGCGCACCATTGCCTGTGCATTCCTCTTCGACCACGGATTGATAGAACACATCCGCTGCCGGCGCCAAACCGCAGGCCGCCAGCGCATCCAGAGCGAACAGGTTAGAGGCCAGCCCTGCCTTCATATCGCCGCCGCCGCGGCCATAAAGCCAGCCATCCGCAATACGAGGTTCAAAGGGCGGGCTGTCCCACATATCGAGCGGACCTTCCGGGACAACATCGATATGACCGTTAAGAATGAGCGACCGGCCCGTTTGCGTTTTTGAGCGGTGCACGCCAACGACATTGAGCGCGTCTTCGTAAGGGCCAAGCACGGGCGAAAAACCTGGCAAATGCTGAATGTCGGCCACGTCGATCTGCCAGCGATCTATCTCATATCCGCGCGCTGCAAGCTCTGCCGCCATGAAATCCTGCGCCGATTGCTCTTGCCCGCGCAACGACGGGTGCGAGGTCAGCTCGCTGAGGAACGCGGTTTGTTTGTCAAACGCGACGTCCACAGCATCGAACAGGAGGTTTTGAAGATCAGATTGCATTGGCGTCCTCAAAAGCTTGGTAATTTCGTGGCTGGGACGATCAGCGGGGCGCCAGTGGCCTCTTTGATCTCGGCCAAGCCGACACCTTCGGCGGTTTCAACAAGGTGGAAGCCGTCTGCGCCAATATCAATGACAGCCAGATCGGTAAAAATCCGCCTGACACAACCTCTCGCCGTAATTGGCAGCGTGCATGCGTCTTTCAGCTTTGGGTTGCCGGCGCGATCTGTATGTGTGGTCAACACAATCACACGCCGCGCTTTTTGCGCCAACTCGATGCCGCCGCCCATGCCCGGAGAGAACTTCCCCGGAATTTTCCAATTGGCCAGGTCGCCATTGGCCGCAACCTCAAAAGCCCCAAGCATCGTCAGATCAAGCCGACCAGAGCGCACGAGGGAAAAGCTGGTCGCACTGTCAAAAAAGGCCGAGCCGGGAATGGTCGAAACATAGGCACCGCCCGCATCAATCAGGTTGCGGTCGGCCTGTTCGGGGGACAGCGTTGGGCCGATCCCCGCCAGCCCGTTCTCCGTATGCAGGCACACGGGGAAATCAGCAGGCAAGTGATTGACCACCTTGGTTGGTAAGCCAATTCCAAGATTCACCACCATTCCAGGCTGAACTTCACGGGCCGCGCGGGCGATCATGCGATCTCTAGCGTTGGACAACAGCGTATTCCTCCGACAGTTCGCCAAGCTCTGTGACATGGTCAACAAAGACGCCGGGGGTGTGAATGTCATTGGCGGCAAGTTCACCCAGCGGCAAAAGGCTTTCGACTTCGGCAACAACACGATCAGCGGCCATTGCCATCAGCGGATTAAAATTCTGTGCCGTGCCAACATAGGCAAGATTGCCAAAGCTGTCGGCCTGCGCAGCGTGCAGTAGGGCCACATCAGCGCGCAGGGCTGGTTCGATGATCTGTGTCTTGCCGCCGAACTCGATCTCTTTCTTGCCCTCGGCCAGTTCGGTGCCAATACCGATATCGCTGAGGACGCCGCCAAGCCCAGCTCCGCCCGCGCGGATGCGTTCGGCCAGAATGCCCTGTGCGTTGAACTCCACCTCGATTTCGCCCGCATTCATCAGTTTGATTGCATGGCCATTGAGACCCAAATGCGTCGTGACCAGCCGCGCGACCTGTCCGCTTTTCAAAAGATGATCAACGCCCATATCAGGCTCGTTTGCATCGTTTTTTACAATCGTCAGGTTGCGTGCCCCATGTTTCACGAGCGCATGGATCAGCACAAATGGCGTGCCCGGCACCCCAAATCCTCCCAGCATGACCGTATCGCCATCTTTGATGTGAGCGATAGCCTCTTTGATGCTGGTTTGTTTGCTGGGAAGCTTCACGCGGCTTCCTCCATGACGGGCAGTCCGGCTTCGGCAGCGAAAGCATCCAGCGCATCCCGCAGGATGCTCATCATCTCGCCAATTTGCTCTTTGGTGATGATCAGCGGTGGAGCCAGCAGGAAGTGATCCCCAGACGTGCCCCCACGGGTGCGACGGGAATAGATGATCAGGCCGCGCGCATAGGCCAGTTCCACCAAGCGATCATATGCATTTAGAGCGGTTGGAAGCGGCTCCATCGTATCGCGGTCCGCGACAAACTCAAACGCAGTCAACAGCCCCTTGCCGCGCACATCCCCGATAAAGGGGTAGCGGTGCATCAGGTTGTGCAACTCAGCCATCAACACATCGCCCATGCGGGCAGCGTTTTCGATCAGATTCTGCTGTTCCATCTCTTCCAGAACAGCCAGCCCGGCAGCACAGGCCATCGGGTTGCCCGCATATGTAAAACCATGCAGGAAGCCGCCCGCGTCGAGCACGGGTTCGACCAACCGCTTTCCTGCAACCATCGCGCCCAGCGGCGCATAGCCCGCGCCAAAGCCTTTGGAAAGCGCCACGATATCAGGCGTGATCCCCCAGTGCTCAGCCGCAAGAAACTTGCCCGTGCGTCCTGCTCCGGTCATCACCTCATCATAGATCAGCAGAACGCCAAACTCGTCGCAGATTTCTCGGATTCGCCTATAATAACTGTCGGGCGCCACAAGCGCGCCAGTCGAAGCGCCGCCAACAGGCTCCATGATAAAGGCAAGAACGGTTTCAGGGCCTTCATCAATGATCTTGTCGCGCAAGAACTCCGCGTATTTCAGCCCGCGTTCTTCTTCAGTCAGGTTGTCACGATCCAGATATGTGGCTGGAGAAGAAACTTTGGGCATCTCGCGCAACATGGGTTTGAACGGCTTGCTCAACGGTTCATAGCCTGTCATTTCCAGCGCCCCAAACGTGCTCCCGTGATAGGATGGAAACCGCGAGATGACTTTGTACCGCCCACTCTCGCCTTGGGTCAGGGCATATTGACGAGCCAGCTTCACAGCGCTTTCCACGGCCTCGGAGCCACCTGAGACAAAGAAAACACGATCAAGCCCTTCAGGCATCAGCGATACCGTCTTTGCGGCCAGATCCTCGGAGGGGTGGGTGCGAAAATGTAGCCGGTAGCCGAACGTCGCCTTGTCCATTTGCGACTTGATCTTGGCCAGAACGCGCGGGTTCGAATGCCCGATATTGGACACCATGGCCCCCGAAGAACCATCAATATACCGCTTGCCGCCTTTATCAAAAAGATAGATCCCCTCACCCCGCTCCAGAAACGGGCGCGGGTTACGGGTCTGGTAGAAAAGATATGAGGGCGCGTCGCTCATTTGGCACCTTCCAGATGTTTGCGCAGGAATTCCCGGGTTCGCGGTTGTGTTGGATTTCTGAACAAAACATCAGGAGGACCTTCTTCGACAACCACGCCTTGATCCATGAACAGAACCCTGTCACAGACCGAAGCGGCAAAATCCATCTCATGGGTCACGATGATCATTGTCATGTGCTCTTCAGCCAGTTTCCGCATAACAAGGTTGACCTCTTCCACCAGCTCCGGATCGAGCGCCGATGTTGCCTCGTCAAACAACATGAGCTTGGGTTTCATGGCCAAGGCGCGTGCGATGGCAACGCGTTGTTTCTGACCACCAGAGAGCTGCGACGGGTAATAGTCGATGCGCTCGAGCATGCCGACTTTGTCCAGTTGCTCTTTGGCCAGCGTATTGGCCTCTTCCTTGGAAATACCCTTGAGCATCAGAGGCGCCATTGTCACGTTTTCGCGCGCGGTCATATGCGGGAACAGATTGAAATGCTGAAACACCATTCCGACTTGTTGGCGCATCTGGTTGATGTGTTTTTCGTATTTGCGGTGCGAAAGCTTCTGGTTCACTTGCACACCATCAAGCCAGACCTCGCCGCCGGTGAGCGGATCAAGATCATTGATCGCCCGCAGCAACGTGGATTTGCCGGATCCAGATGAGCCAATAATACCGACGATCTGGCCGCGCTCAACGGTCAGGCTGATATCTTTCAGAACCTCGAGCGCACCAAAAGATTTCTGGGCATGTCGGATTTCAACGAAATGGGATGGGTCGGTCATAACTGCCTCTTGGCGTCAGCGGGAAATCGAGATGCGGCGTTCAATTTTGCGCTGCAGCCATTCCATCGCGAGGTTGATTACATAGTAGCAGGCCGCAGCCATCAGGTAGAACTCGAAGGGCCGGTAGGTCCTGCCGATCACGCGCTGCGCCGATAGGGTGAGTTCGCTTACGCCGATCACCGAGACCAAAGCGCTGTCTTTCAAAAGCGCAATCATGTTGTTGCCAATCGGTGGAATCACTGCTCGCACAGCTTGAGGAACGACAACCTTGCGGAGAGCTTCCGTGCGGCTCAGTCCCAAAGTTCGGGCGGCTTCCATCTGACCCTTGTCCACCGACAGGATCGCGGTTTGGATCAGTTCGGAGTTATAGACTGCAAAGTGCAGTCCCAGCCCAATGATCCCAGCCACAAAAGCAGGCAAGTCGATACCGATCTGCACCAGCCCGAAATAGATCAGGAACAGCTGCAGCAGAAGCGGCGTGCCCATGAACAGCCATTCGATCAGCCGAAACGGCTGGCGAATAAGCCATGGCGCATACAGTGCGATCACAGCAAACAAGATGCCGCCGATAAAGCTCAGGATGGCTGCAGCGAGCGTGATGCCAATGGTCCAGGCGCAGCCCAGCAGGATCACGTCGAGATATTTGGGGATGATTGTAAAACCGAGGCCCATCTGGTTGTCCTTTCGCGATCAGGTGATCTGCACTTTACGGTCCAGCCAGGCGACGCCCCGGCCCGTCACGTAAATGATGATCATGTAAAGAACCCCTGCGAGGAGGAACATCTCGAACGGCTTATACGTCGAGCCGATGTAGCGCTGCGCAGTGTAGGTGAGTTCAACCACCGAGATCGCCGCGACAAGGGCTGTGGCCTTGATCAACGCGTTGATATTGACCCCAAGCGGACGCACCATCAGGCGCGCGGATTGCGGAAGGATCACCTTGTACATCGTTTGCCATTGGCTGAGGCCAAGGGTGCGGGATGCTTCGCGTTGCCCCTTGTCGATCGAGATAATCGCGCCTCGGATTGTCTCGGTCATGTATGCGCCTGCATTCACACCAAGGCCGATCACACCAGCCTCAAAGGCATCCAACTGAATGCCAATCTGCGGGCCTCCGAAATAGAGAATGAAGAGTTGAATCAGAGCAGGCGTGCCACGAATGACGCTGACATAGGCCGCGCCCAGAAAACGCAAGAACGCAAATCGCGACAAGCGCGCTGCCGCACCCAATGCGCCGCAGATCAAGCCCAGTACCGCTGTCAGAACGGCCAACAGGATGGTGATCCAAGCCGCCTCAAGGAAGAACGGGTAGACCTTTAGCATCAGTTCGAAGTCCACAACGCACCCCCTTATGTATGTGCATGGCTCCCGCGTCCCATTGGGCGCGGGAGCAAAAAGCTTAGCGGATGTCCGCGCCGATCCACTTCACGGCCAGTTCAACATATGTGCCGTCTTCCATCATGGAATCGAGCGCCTTTTGCATCTCTGCCGCCAACTCGGGGCTGCCCTCACGAATAGCAATGCCAGCGCCGAAGGGCTCTGTCGTCGGGTCACCGAACATTTCGAATTCCTGGCCCTTTTCCTTCATCGCCAGAATGGCAGCGATCGAGTCATTGACGATGGCGTCAACGCGGCCGTTCTCCAGCTCGAGCAGAAGCTCTGGCAGGCCTTTGTAAGTGTTGATGCTGTAGCCGCGTTCACGTGCCCAATCTTCGTGGGTCTCGCCAAGAGTGAGACCGACTTTCTTACCTTCCAGATCGTCAAGGCTTGAGATTCCTGAGCCCGGCTTGGTGAAAATCGCTCGCTTGTCGGAATAATATGGACCGACAAAGTCGACAACTTCATCACGCTCGGCGGTAATCGTCATTGAGCCTACAATTGCATCATACTTGCTTGCAAGCAGGCCGCCAATGATCCCGTCCCATGCGGTGGTGACGATCTCGACTTCAAGCCCCATACGCTTAGCGATCTCTGTGCCAATGGCCGGATCAAACCCGACAACCTGGTTTTCTTCATTCACAAAGTTGAACGGAGGGTAGGCACCAGACATCGCAATGCGGATGACGCCCTTGTCTTTCAGCGTGTTCAGTTCTTCGGCGGCAACGCTCATGCCAAAGACAGCAATGCCCGTGGCAGCGATTACAGATTTCAAAAACGTTCGGCGAACAGTCATATTTTCAGTCTCCCTGTAGGTATAGCGCTTTGTGGCTATTGCCCTTGGCGCGCCAGCGGAAATGTCCGCTCCGAAAAAAACCTTGCATGCCGCGTGATATAGCGCAAATAAATATTGAATATCTTCAATATCGAGGAAATCTATGGTCCTTTCGCCAAAACAACGCTTCACATGGAACCTCGACTGGAACCTTCTGCGCACCTTCATGGTGGTGGTTGAACAGAAAGGGATATCAAAAGCAGGAGATTTCCTGGGGCTCAAACAACCAACGATATCAGCGGCTCTGAAGCGGTTAGAACAACACACTGGACAAGTGCTTATCATACGGAAACCAAACGAGTTTTCCGTCACACGGGCAGGTCAAGTGCTCTATACGGAGTGCGCTAAAATCTTCGGCGCGGTCTCGCAGTTGCCGTGGCTACTCGATGTCGCTGACTCCGAGCTGCGTGGGCATCTTTCAATTGCCACAACAAGCCATGTGGTTTCGCATCACTTCGACAGATTTCTGAACACGTTTACCAGCGCGCATCCACATGTAACATTTTCATTTACGGTTTCCGAAAGTGACGAAGTTGAAACAATTGTCTCACAAAACCGCGCAAGTTTTGGCATATGCCTGCTTTCGGAGATGCCGAAGTACCTCGAAACGATGGTGCTCTATCGAGAGTATTTCGGGTTTTATTGCGGCGAACGCCATCCTTTGTTCGCGGCGGATGAAATCCTACCGGAAGATTTAGAGGGAGAGCCGTTTGTGGCGTTCCAAACCGAGGCAGAAGGCGGCCCTCTTGAGGTCATGGCACGCCTTCGCAATCGGCTGGGTCTTGCCAGCAATTGGCGCGGAGTTTCGTCCAGTCTAAATGAGATCCGGCGAATGATCATGGCTAATATCGGCATTGGCGCGCTCCCGGTGCACGTCGCCAAACAGGATGTTGACGCCAAACGCCTGCGCCAGCTACCGCCCTACACCGATCTTCCAATGGTGAACATCTATCTGATCAGCAATCCCGATCGCCGCCTGTCCAACGCCGAAGCGACATTCCTGTCCACCTGCGTTGCAGAACTTTCGGCAATCGACATCTTGGAACGCACCTATGGAGCGTAATGGTGAACCCCATTCCCATGAAATCAGGGTGACTCAATCGCAAGGCGCCGAAGCAATCGCGCAGGTGCTCGCTGATCGGAGGTGGCTTTTTGTACTGTTTGGTTGCGGGAGTAGGATTTGAACCTACGACCTTCAGGTTATGAGCCTGACGAGCTACCGGGCTGCTCCAT
>NZ_RYZK01000029.1 GCF_003990645.1 Shimia sediminis | reverse complement strand
AGTCCATTGCACTATTCTGCCATATTAGAAATTATATAAAACAGGTAATTCAGAATATCTATGTTCGGCGGGAGGAGATAATTGAAGTCACTCAATTGAAGTAGGAAGATTTAAAGAGGATAGTGATTTACGTATTGAAATTATTCTTTCTCAAATAATAAAAATTAAAAATACAGTTCCAATAAAAGAAATAAGGGAGCCAATAGAAGAAATAATATTTCATCTTAAATAAGCATCTGGGTAATCAGAATAACGTCGAGGTATTCCTCTTAAACCTAAGAAATGTTGTGGGAAAAATGTTAAATTAACACCTAAAAATATGATAGCGAATTGGATTTTTAATAATTTATCATTTAAGGTTAAACCAGTGAATAAAGGGTATCATTGAATAAAACCTCCTATAATAGCAAAAACAGCCCCTATTGAAAGTACATAATGAAAATGAGCTACTACATAATAAGTATCGTGTAGAATAATATCAATTGAGGAATTTGCTAATACTACTCCTGTTAATCCTCCTATAGTAAATAGGAAAACAAACCCAAGAGCCCATAACATTGAAGGTGAAAAATTTACTTGAGTTCCATGGAGAGTGGCCAACCACCTGAAAATTTTAATTCCTGTTGGAACTGCAATAATTATTGTTGCTGAAGTAAAATAGGCTCGAGTATCAACATCTATTCCTACAGTAAATATGTGATGGGCTCAAACAATAAAACCTAATAAACCAATAGCTAATATAGCATAAATTATTCCAAGAGCCCCGAAGGTTTCCTTTTTACCTCTCTCCTGTCTAATAATATGAGAGATTATTCCAAATCCAGGAAGAATTAGAATATAAACTTCTGGGTGCCCAAAAAATCAAAAAAGATGCTGGTAAAGAATAGGATCACCTCCTCCTGCAGGGTCAAAGAAAGAAGTGTTTAAATTTCGATCAGTTAATAATATGGTGATAGCCCCTGCTAAAACAGGTAAAGATAAAAGTAAAAGTAATGCAGTAATTGCAATTGATCATACTAATAATGGTGCTCGGTCTAATGTTATACCCGAAGCTCGTATGTTAATTACTGTTGTAATAAAGTTAATGGCTCCTAGAATAGAAGAGATTCCCGCCAAATGTAATCTGAAAATTGCTAAATCTACAGATGCCCCTCTATGGGCAATATTAGAAGCTAAAGGAGGGTAAACAGTTCACCCTGTACCAGCACCTCTTTCTACTATTCTTCTTATAAGAAGAAGAGTTAGTGATGGAGGTAATAATCAAAATCTTATATTATTTATTCGAGGGAAGGCTATATCTGGGGCACCTAATATCAAAGGAACCAGTCAATTACCAAATCCCCCTATTATAATAGGTATAACTATAAAAAAAATTATAATAAAAGCGTGTGCGGTTACAATAACGTTATAGATTTGATCGTTCCCGATTAAAGCTCCTGGGTTTCCTAATTCAGCCCGAATTAATAAACTAAGCGCGGTTCCTACTATACCTGATCAAGCTCCAAAAATAAAATATAATGTTCCAATATCTTTATGATTTGTTGAAAATAATCACTTGTTCATAATTAGTTGATATGGCTGAGACTAGGCGGTAAACTGTAAAT
>NZ_RYZK01000028.1 GCF_003990645.1 Shimia sediminis | reverse complement strand
CCGAGTGCGGTTGCTGGATACTTCGTGGTTTTGAATTTGTTTTAAAGTTTAGTGTTTGTTTTAACCAGTTTAAAAACGTTATAAACTTATTAAAATGGGTAAAGAAAAGGTTCATATAAACATCGTGGTTATCGGCCACGTAGACTCCGGTAAATCTACTACTACTGGACATTTGATCTACAAATGTGGTGGTATCGACAAACGTACCATCGAAAAATTCGAAAAAGAAGCCCAAGAAATGGGTAAAGGTTCTTTCAAATATGCCTGGGTATTGGACAAGTTGAAGGCAGAACGTGAACGTGGTATTACAATTGATATCGCTTTATGGAAGTTCGAAACTTCGAAATACTACGTAACCATCATCGACGCTCCTGGACACAGAGATTTCATAAAGAACATGATCACAGGAACTTCTCAAGCTGATTGTGCAGTACTTATAGTTGCAGCCGGTACTGGTGAATTCGAAGCTGGAATTTCTAAAAACGGCCAAACACGTGAACATGCATTGTTGGCCTTCACTCTTGGTGTAAGACAACTTATCGTTGGAGTTAATAAAATGGACTCCACTGAACCTCCATATAGCGAAAGCCGTTTTGAAGAAATCAAAAAAGAAGTATCCTCCTACATCAAAAAAATTGGTTATAATCCTACTGCTGTGGTCTTCGTACCAATCTCTGGATGGCATGGTGACAACATGTTGGAGCCCTCTGACAAAATGCCATGGTTCAAGGGATGGAATATCGAACGTAAAGAAGGCAAAGCTGAAGGCAAGACCCTTATTGATGCTTTAGATGCCATTTTGCCCCCCAGTAGACCAACTGAGAAACCACTCCGTCTACCACTTCAGGATGTTTACAAAATTGGAGGTATTGGAACAGTACCAGTCGGCCGTGTTGAAACTGGAGTGCTTAAACCTGGTATGGTGGTTGTTTTCGCCCCAGCTAACATTACTACTGAAGTAAAATCAGTAGAAATGCACCACGAAGCCCTTCAGGAAGCCGTGCCTGGCGATAACGTAGGTTTCAATGTAAAGAACGTATCAGTAAAAGAACTTCGTCGTGGATACGTAGCAGGAGACTCAAAGAACAACCCACCCAGAGGAGCAGCTGACTTTACCGCCCAAGTTATTGTTCTCAACCATCCTGGTCAAATTTCTAGTGGCTATACTCCTGTCCTTGATTGTCACACCGCCCATATTGCTTGCAAATTCGCTGAAATCAAAGAGAAGGTTGATCGTCGTACAGGAAAAACAACTGAGGAAAATCCAAAAGCCATCAAATCCGGCGATGCTGCCATCGTCAACTTGGTTCCTACTAAACCCATGTGCGTAGAATCTTTCCAAGAATTCCCTCCCCTTGGTCGTTTTGCTGTTCGTGACATGAGGCAGACGGTTGCTGTAGGAGTCATCAAGAGTGTCAACTTCAAAGATCCTTCCTCCGGCAAAGTAACGAAAGCTGCCGAAAAAGCTCAAAAGAAGAAGTAACCGCTTCCGAAATTTAGAATTTCACGCATTTTATTATTATTCCATAAATGTTTCTACATGTTAAATGTAATTTTCCACTTCTAGGACAGGGAATATTATTTTAAAAATTAAATTAATAGGATGACCATGATAAGTTTGTGAATAAACAAGTTTTCAAATAGACTCCTTTTGTA
>NZ_RYZK01000027.1 GCF_003990645.1 Shimia sediminis | reverse complement strand
CTGTGATACACGGTGCAGCACGACCCTTAGCTGTTTCCTAGAAGTTAACTTTTGTATATATTTAACTCGTAGTTTGTGTGGTAAAATACAGTATTAATTCAACATGTGTGACGAAGAAGTTGCCGCATTGGTCGTAGACAATGGATCCGGTATGTGCAAAGCCGGTTTTGCAGGAGACGATGCCCCAAGAGCCGTCTTTCCTTCGATCGTGGGTCGTCCTCGTCATCAGGGCGTAATGGTTGGTATGGGCCAAAAGGATTCCTACGTAGGCGACGAAGCTCAAAGCAAAAGAGGTATCCTCACTCTGAAATATCCTATTGAACACGGTATTGTAACCAACTGGGATGATATGGAGAAGATCTGGCATCATACATTCTACAATGAACTCCGTGTTGCTCCCGAAGAACATCCCGTTCTTCTTACAGAAGCTCCACTTAATCCTAAGGCTAACCGAGAAAAGATGACTCAAATTATGTTTGAAACCTTCAACACACCAGCCATGTACGTCGCTATCCAAGCTGTACTATCCTTATACGCATCTGGTCGTACAACCGGTATTGTTTTGGACTCTGGTGATGGTGTTTCCCACACAGTACCCATTTATGAAGGTTATGCTTTGCCTCATGCTATCCTTCGTCTGGATTTGGCCGGCCGCGACTTGACTGACTACCTCATGAAGATCCTTACCGAAAGAGGATATTCCTTCACCACAACCGCCGAAAGGGAAATCGTAAGAGACATTAAAGAAAAACTTTGCTACGTTGCCTTAGACTTCGAACAAGAAATGGCAACAGCAGCCAGCTCCAGCTCATTGGAAAAGAGCTACGAACTTCCCGATGGTCAAGTCATCACCATTGGTAATGAGAGATTCCGTTGCCCAGAAGCTCTCTTCCAACCATCCTTCTTGGGTATGGAAGCTGCCGGTATCCATGAAACTACATACAACTCCATCATGAAGTGTGACGTCGACATCCGTAAGGACTTATACGCCAATACCGTACTTTCTGGAGGTACCACCATGTACCCTGGCATCGCCGATCGTATGCAGAAGGAGATTACAGCTCTTGCTCCATCCACCATGAAGATCAAGATCATTGCACCACCTGAAAGGAAATATTCCGTATGGATTGGCGGATCCATTTTGGCTTCTCTCTCCACCTTCCAGCAAATGTGGATTTCCAAACAGGAATACGACGAATCTGGCCCATCAATTGTCCACAGGAAGTGCTTCTAAACTTCTTTGACATCTACTAAGGGTCGTATTGATCACCACAACAATCCATTTATCGCGTAACAAAAAATATATAATTACTTTTTCAATTCCAATTCACATAAACATTCCAACATAATTAAAGCCGCAACTTAACGGTTATACATCGTCATGGCTTCCATGTTGCTCCGGTGCCCTGTTATTTTTCTTTTATCGAACTGCCATTTATTTTATTTTCATATTGTCCGCGTTCGTTTTTTCTTTTTGTGCGTTTGAAGTTGAATTTTGCACTTGTATAAATATGAAATAAACCGACATGTATAATAAGCAAGAAGGGAATTGATGTAGAAAAAAGAAAAGGACGAGCGCGAGACAGTGGCACACGTGAATAATGATTTATTTTTTCGCGCACTACTAGGCCAAAGTATTATTACTACTTTCTTAACATTTATTTTTTGTAATAATGATAATTTATTCCCTGTGTGCAAGACTATTATTACTTTAGGCTATTATTATGGGATAGTAAAAAAT
>NZ_RYZK01000026.1 GCF_003990645.1 Shimia sediminis | reverse complement strand
CGGCCGCGTCCCTCTCTACGGACCGGCGACGGAGGACACCGAAACTCACCCGCGCGTCGAACAACGCGCATTCACCACGGCGAACCTCCCAATGCATATGTATATGCGCGCATCATCCCACAACTCATCGAGCATCGCATCACACGACGCACATACATACATACATACATAATAGGATACAATCCTCTGTGGCCTACAACGGCGACGACGAGCAGCGCTCTCTCTCTCTCTCAATACATCGTCGTCGCCCAGCCTAACGAGATGTCGTCGCCCAGAGACGGACATGCAACGTTAATGATCCTTCCGCAGGTTCACCTACGGAAACCTTGTTACGACTTTTACTTCCTCTAAATGATCAAGTTTGGTCATCTTCCCAGCAACATCGGCGACGTCGAAACGCCACCGCGTACCGGTCCGAAGACCTCACTAAATCATTCAATCGGTAGTAGCGACGGGCGGTGTGTACAAAGGGCAGGGACGTAATCAACGCGAGCTTATGACTCGCGCTTACTGGGAATTCCTCGTTCATGGGGAACAATTGCAAGCCCCAATCCCTAGCACGAAGGAGGTTCAGCGGGTTACCCGGGCCTCTCGGCCAGGGAGGACACGCTGATTCCTTCAGTGTAGCGCGCGTGCGGCCCAGAACATCTAAGGGCATCACAGACCTGTTATTGCTCAATCTCGTGCGGCTAGAGCCGCCTGTCCCTCTAAGAAGAATTGTGTGTACGCCGGCAGTAAAAACCGCGCACGAGCGCGACGCGAACGCCGGCCCGGCGGGCCTTTGAGATGCCGGAAATACGCCTATTTAGCAGGCTAGAGTCTCGTTCGTTATCGGAATTAACCAGACAAATCGCTCCACCAACTAAGAACGGCCATGCACCACCACCCACCGAATCAAGAAAGAGCTCTCAATCTGTCAATCCTTCCGGTGTCCGGGCCTGGTGAGGTTTCCCGTGTTGAGTCAAATTAAGCCGCAGGCTCCACTCCTGGTGGTGCCCTTCCGTCAATTCCTTTAAGTTTCAGCTTTGCAACCATACTTCCCCCGGAACCCAAAAGCTTTGGTTTCCCGGAAGCTGCCCGCCGAGTCATCGAAGGAACGTCGGCGGATCGCTAGCTGGCATCGTTTATGGTTAGAACTAGGGCGGTATCTGATCGCCTTCGAACCTCTAACTTTCGTTCTTGATCAATGAAAACGTTTTTGGCAAATGCTTTCGCTTCTGTTCGTCTTGCGACGATCCAAGAATTTCACCTCTAACGTCGCAATACGAATGCCCCCATCCGTTCCTATTAATCATTACCTCGGGGTTCCGAAAACCAACAAAATAGAACCGAGGTCCTATTCCATTATTCCATGCACACGGTATTCAGGCGAAGTTTTAGCCTGCTTTAAGCACTCTAATTTGTTCAAAGTAAACGTGCCGGCCCACCTCGACACTCAGTGAAGAGCACCGCGGTGGGATTGAGTTGGACCGCCGCCGCCCTCACGGACGACGGTTAGGTCCACCGGCAGGACGTCCCGCGGACACGCCAGTTAAACACCGCGTGCGATGAACCGGCGGCGCGGGACACAGATTCGACTACGAGCTTTTTAACCGCAACAACTTTAATATACGCTATTGGAGCTGGAATTACCGCGGCTGCTGGCACCAGACTTGCCCTCCAATTGATCCTCGTTAAAGGGTTTAGATTGTACTCATTCCGATTACGGGGCCTCGGATGAGTCCCGTATCGTTATTTTTCGTCACTACCTCCCCGTGCCGGGAGTGGGTAATTTGCGCGCCTGCTGCCTTCCTTGGATGTGGTAGCCG
>NZ_RYZK01000025.1 GCF_003990645.1 Shimia sediminis | reverse complement strand
ATTGCCCTGATCCAGCTGTACCGCCTCGGCGGACCAGCCCTGGGCCGCCATCGCCGCCACGGTGTCCTGCAGCCGATCCGCCCCACGGGCGGCACAAACCACATGGGCGCCTGCCTCGGCCAGCGCCACGGCGCAGCCCTGTCCGATGCCGGACGAGGCGCCTGTCACCAGGGCGGTCTTTCCGGCGAGGGACAGAGAGGGGGTGCGGGGCAGGTCAGTCATCAGCTCATTCCATCAGGCAGGGGTACCGGCCCCATAATGCGGGCCTTGTTGAATTCACGCAGGCGGGCAAAGACATCCACGCCCAGCTGAGCATAAACGTCGATCAGGTCGACCAACACCCAGTTCTCGCGGATCAGCCCGTTTTCCACCCGCCAGAAATCCAGTGATTTCAGGGCAATCTGTTTGCCAGAGGGGGCGATCCCCATCCAGCCATCTGCCGAAATCGATTGCACCATGTTGGGCCAGCCGGTCACGGCGGCATAAGCGCCATCGCCAAAGAAGTGAAAGGTCAGCGCCGCATCGCTTTGCCCACGATCCGGCATGGCGTTCAAAAACGGGATCTGGTGCCAATGGCGAAACCCCGCAAAGCCACGCGCGGTGCCGATCCCGGCGGGCCCGTACCAGTTCATGCGGGGATGCCAGAAGCGCTGCGGTTGCATGACCTCGGGGCCGCCCTCGGTGGGGTGTTTGACCAGATGGGCCAGCATCTCGCGGATCAGCTGGCAGGATTTGGCAGAGGTCTCGGGATCATGCGGGCCGGGTACGAGCCCATCCTGGGTCGCAGGTCCGGGAACGGCCCATTCCTTGCCCAGCGACGGGGCCATGGGCCAGGCGTTGGCCTGCATCATGACCTCGGGGAGGTCCCAGATGGCCTGCATCTCGACGATCTTGCCGCCTTTGACGCGAAAGAACTCGTGAAACCGCATCGTGACCTGGTGCCCTGTTGGTGGAATATCCAGCCAGGGTGCCAGGAATGTGCCGGTGTAATAGCCACCACAGCCCACCCAGTCGTGACCATGATCATCGGTTCCGGCCATGACGATATAGTCGCGCCGCTCGAGATCGGGCCAGGCCTGTGACAGACCCTGATAGGCGGTCTCGAAAAACGCCTCGGCGCCGATACTGTCGCCAAAGGGAGCAGACAGCCGGAATACCGCATCCGGTGCACAGGCTGACGCCAAAGCCTCGCGCACGGACGAGGCTTCAAAGTCGTACATCGCCGCCCGCAGGGGCGCGATCAGGTCCTTATGCATGCTGTGTTTGTCCATGCTTCGTATTGCCAGAAACACTCCGGGGAGCGCGAGGGGAGACGCCTCGCACCCGAACTCATCTTACTCGGCAGCATCGCGGTAGGGTGCGGCCTCGCCATAGGGCACGTTGATGCCGCCGTACCGGCGCACGCGCACATTGCATTGCTCTGCGTGACCGACAAAGCCTTCGAGCATACACAGCCGCGAGCCATATTCGCCGATCAGGGTTGCCGCCTCATCGGTCGTAACCTTTTGATAGCTGTGGGTTTTCAGGTATTTGCCAACCCACAACCCCCCTGTGTAGCGGCCTGCCTTTTTGGTGGGCAGGGTGTGGTTGGTGCCGATCACCTTGTCACCGTTCGACACATTGGTGCGCGGTCCCAGGAACAGCGCGCCGTAGCAGGTCATGTTGTCCAGGAACCAGTCATCACGGTCGGTCATCACCTGCACGTGTTCGCTGGCGATATCGTCAGCCACGGCAAGCATCTCGTCATAGGTGTCGCACAGGATCACCTCGCCATATTCCTCCCAGCTGACGCGGGCGGTGCCTGCGGTGGGCAGGATGTCGAGGATGCGGTCGATCTCGGACAGGGTTTCCTCGGCCAGTTTACGCGAGTTGGTGACCAGCACAGCTGGGGAGTTGTAGCCATGCTCGGCCTGGCCGAGGAGGTCGGTGGCGCATATTTCAGCGTCAACTGTTTCGTCCGCAATGACCATGGTTTCGGTCGGTCCGGCAAAGAGGTC
>NZ_RYZK01000024.1 GCF_003990645.1 Shimia sediminis | reverse complement strand
TTTTGCTTTTAATTGTGGTTTATTGAAAAAAAATTGAAATTTTGATTACAAAAGGCCGAAATTTATTTTAATACTATTTTAACAAAACTGTTTATTACATACTGAAACTATTGGAACTGAAATTTTTGGAAATTTAATGAAGAAAACTTAAATGGACGATTCTGTGAAGTGAACTTAAGAGATCATCGCCTTAGTCGACTTCCTCGATGGTTGGTCCTTGATTTCTGTTGTTAAATCCTCCGGCTTGTTGACCGCAGCTTCCTCCAGGCATTCCTCCGCCATAGGGATTGCCACCAGGTTGTCCTGCCCCATGTAGCCTAGCCATGATCGGACTGCAGAGCTGGGTAAGTTGTTTCTGTTTATCTTCATATTCTTCTTTTTCTGCTAAGGTGTTGGAGTCCAACCATTTCAAGCAACTGTCACACTCTCGTTCGACTGTGGCTTTATCATCAGGGCTAATTTTGTCACCACAATCGCTAACAGCTTGTTTCAAGTTAAAGATGTAGCTCTCGAGTTGGTTTCGAGCTGATATTTTCTCCCGTTGTTTTTCATCTTCTTCGCGGTACTTTTCTGCTTCAGATACCATTCTATCGATGTCTTTCTGTGATAAGCGGCCTTTGTCGTTTTTGATCGTAATGTTCTTAGAATTTCCAGAGCTAGTATCTTTTGCAGAAACGTTTAAGATACCGTTGGCATCCATGTCAAATGTAACTTCGATTTTCGGTACACCACGGGGCGCTGGTGGAATTCCCGTTAGGTCGAAGGTACCAAGTAAATTGTTATCTTTGGTCATTGCACGTTCACCTTCAAACACCTGGATGGTAACGGCAGGCTGGTTGTCAGAGTAGGTGGTGAATGTTTGAGTTTGTTTGCATGGAATGCGTGAGTTACGTTCAATGATCTTCGTCATGACTCCACCGGCGGTTTCGATACCCAGCGATAGAGGAGCAACATCGACCAAGAGGACGTCTTGAATCTTGTCACTGGTGTCACCCGTTAGTACAGCAGCTTGCACTGCAGCACCATAAGCAACAGCTTCATCTGGGTTGATGGAAAGATTCAGCTGCTTGCCACAGAAGAAGTTCTGCAACAAGCTTTGAATTTTAGGGATACGTGTAGAACCGCCAACCAGAACCACGTCGTGGATCATCGCTTTGTCCATTTTTGCGTCTGCTAAAGCCTTTTCCACTGGATGGAGGGTGCTGCGGAATAGATCAGAGCACAATTCTTCAAATCGGGCTCGTGAGATCTTGGTGTAAAAGTCTATGCCATCAAACAGAGCATCGATTTCGATGGTAGCTTCGGTGCTGGATGACAATGTGCGTTTCGCCCGTTCTGCCGCTGTTCTCAGTCTTCTGATTGCTCTGGCATTTGTACGTAGATCTTTCTTGTATTTGCGTTTGAATTCTTCTACGAAGTGATTGACTAGTCTGTTGTCAAAATCTTCACCACCTAAGTGAGTATCACCGGCGGTGGCTTTGACTTCGAACAACGATCCTTCGTCTATCGTTAAGATTGACACATCGAAGGTACCGCCACCCAGGTCAAATATTAATACGTTCTTTTCGCCTTTGAGATTCTTGTCTAAACCATAGGCGAGTGCGGCAGCCGTTGGTTCGTTGATTATCCTAAGTACGTTGAGGCCTGCGATGACTCCTGCATCTTTTGTGGCTTGTCTTTGTGAATCGTTGAAGTATGCA
This sequence comes from Shimia sediminis, assembly GCF_003990645.1. Taxonomy (GTDB): domain Bacteria; phylum Pseudomonadota; class Alphaproteobacteria; order Rhodobacterales; family Rhodobacteraceae; genus Shimia; species Shimia sediminis. The sequence goes on along the minus strand of NZ_RYZK01000024.1, from coordinate 553 downwards.
GGTACTGTGATAACTGCGTCTCGTACTGAGCCACCTAAATATGCTTCTGCTGTTTCTTTCATTTTTGTTAATACCATTGAACTGATTTCTTCAGGTGCAAATCGTTTGGTTTCACCTTTGTATTCTACTTCGATCTTTGGTTTGCCACTTACGTTAACTACTTTGAAGGGCCAATGTTTCATATCTTCTTGGATTTTAGGATCGTCATATTTTCTACCTATCAGTCTTTTTGCATCAAATACTGTATTGGATGGATTTAATGCTACCTGGTTCTTGGCGGCATCTCCAATAAGTCTTTCTGTATCGGTGAAGGCAACGTAGCTAGGTGTTGTGCGGTTGCCCTGGTCGTTGGCGATGATCTCGACCTTTCCTTGTTGCCACACACCCACGCAGGAGTATGTGGTTCCCAAGTCAATACCAATTGCTGGAACTTTCACCATTTTGATGCTTTGATAATTCACTTGTATCACTCAATAAATATATCACAATGAATCGCTTTGAGATAGCTCTCAAAAAGTCGCTTTGTATAACTTGTTTAAACTCTCGTGTATTC
>NZ_RYZK01000023.1:0-2500 GCF_003990645.1 Shimia sediminis | reverse complement strand
GGAGATAGCTGGTTCTCTGCGAAATCTATTTAGGTAGAGCGTCACACGAATACCCCGGGGGGTAGAGCACTGGATGGGTAATGGGGCCCCACAGGCTTACTGATCCTAACCAAACTCCGAATACCCGGGAGTACTATGTGGCAGACACACTGCGGATGCTAACGTCCGTAGTGGAGAGGGAAACAACCCTGACCTACGACTAAGGCCCCTAATTCATGGCTAAGTGGGAAAGCAGGTGGGACGACCAAAACAACCAGGAGGTTGGCTTAGAAGCAGCCATCCTTTAAAGATAGCGTAACAGCTCACTGGTCTAAATAAGTTGTCCTGCGGCGAAGATGTAACGGGGCTCAAGCCATGAGCCGAAGTCTAGGGTGTGCACTTTGTGCATGCGGTAGCAGAGCGTAGTGTGACATAGTGCTTATCCTCTTCTATCGCCTTGTTGCGAGAGCGTTTAACGCGCTCAAGTAGCGAAGCGGTAGCGCAGGATAAAGCGCTTTCTGTGAAGCCGGCCTGTGAGGGATCCGGTGGAGAGATCACTAGTGAGAATGATGACATGAGTAGCGACAAAGAGTGTGAGAGACACTCTCGCCGAAAGTCCAAGGGTTCCTGCTTAAAGCTAATCTGAGCAGGGTAAGCCGACCCCTAAGGCGAGGCCGAAAGGCGTAGTCGATGGGAACCAGGTTAATATTCCTGGGCCAGGAAGAAGTGACGGATCTCGAAGGTCGTTCATCCTTATTGGATTGAATGGGCGGCTAAGAGGTTCCTGGAAATAGCTCTTCCATGAGATCGTACCCTAAACCGACACAGGTGGACTGGTAGAGAATACCAAGGCGCTTGAGAGAACGATGTTGAAGGAACTCGGCAAAATACCTCCGTAAGTTCGCGAGAAGGAGGCCCAGTTTCTACGCAAGTATTGGCTGGGGGCACAAACCAGGGGGTGGCGACTGTTTACTAAAAACACAGGGCTCTGCGAAGTCGCAAGACGACGTATAGGGTCTGACGCCTGCCCGGTGCCTGAAGGTTAAAAGGAGGGGTGAGAGCTCTGAATTGAAGCCCAGGTAAACGGCGGCCGTAACTATAACGGTCCTAAGGTAGCGAAATTCCTTGTCGGGTAAGTTCCGACCTGCACGAATGGCGTAACGACTTCCCCGCTGTCTCCAACATCGACTCAGCGAAATTGAATTGCCTGTCAAGATGCAGGCTTCCCGCGGTTAGACGGAAAGACCCCGTGCACCTTTACTACAGCTTCGCACTGGCATCAGGCACAATATGTGCAGGATAGGTGGTGGGCTTTGAAACCGGGACGCCAGTTCCGGTGGAGCCTCCCTTGAGATACCACCCTTATTCTGCTTGATGTCTAACCGCGGTCCGTTATCCGGATCCGGGACCCTGCGTGGCGGGTAGTTTGACTGGGGCGGTCGCCTCCTAAAGCGTAACGGAGGCGCGCGAAGGTTGGCTCAGAGCGGTCGGAAATCGCTCGTTGAGTGCAATGGCAGAAGCCAGCCTGACTGCGAGACTGACAAGTCGAGCAGAGTCGAAAGACGGCCATAGTGATCCGGTGGTCCCGAGTGGAAGGGCCATCGCTCAACGGATAAAAGGTACGCCGGGGATAACAGGCTGATACTGCCCAAGAGTCCATATCGACGGCAGTGTTTGGCACCTCGATGTCGGCTCATCTCATCCTGGGGCTGGAGCAGGTCCCAAGGGTACGGCTGTTCGCCGTTTAAAGAGGTACGTGAGCTGGGTTTAGAACGTCGTGAGACAGTTCGGTCCCTATCTGCCGTGGGTGTAGGATACTTGAGAGGAGTTGCCCCTAGTACGAGAGGACCGGGGTGAACGAACCACTGGTGGACCAGTTGTCGTGCCAACGGCAGTGCTGGGTAGCTATGTTCGGACAGGATAACCGCTGAAGGCATCTAAGCGGGAAGCCCCCCTCAAAACAAGGTATCCCTGAGGACCGAGGTAGACCACCTCGTCGATAGGCCGGAGATGTAAGTGCAGCAATGCATTCAGTTGACCGGTACTAATTGTCCGATAGGCTTGATTTGATCCAGTAAAAGACAGACTGCGCGCTCACCTAGAAACGCGATAGCGCAGCGTCACTGGAACCAAATAGGTCATACACACAACACAACAGACTTGCATGAGTAACCCACACAGTGAAAACGCAAGACGTACAGGACTTGGACACGCCGAAAGGCAAAATCAAGCGAAGCCGTTTACTCGGTTTGGTGATCATAGCGCGAGTGAAACACCCGGTCCCATCCCGAACCCGGCCGTTAAGCACCGTAGCGCCGATGGTACTGCGTCTTAAGACGTGGGAGAGTAGGTCATCGCCAAACCTAGTAAACGACTTCGCTTGATACGTATCTCTCAAAAACGATCCTCAGCTCAAAACAACGACGCTGAGACAGCGCAATTGGCGCGGGATGGAGCAGCCCGGTAGCTCGTCAGGCTCATAACCTGAAGGTCGTAGGTTCAAATCCTACTCCCGCAACCA
>NZ_RYZK01000022.1 GCF_003990645.1 Shimia sediminis | reverse complement strand
TGCAGGACACCGTGGCGGCGATGGCGGCCCAGGGCTGGTCCGCCGAGGCGGTACAGCTGGATCAGGGCAATCTCGAGGCGCTGTCGGCGTTGATGGAACAGCGCGCCTTTGACGTCGTGGTCAACTCGGCCGGGTTGGCGCGTCACGGACCGGCGATGGAAACCACGCCGGATGACTTTGATGCGGTCACCGACGTCAACCTGAAGTCCGCCTATTTCCTGTCGGCCTATGCCGCCAGGGCCATGAAGGCCGCGGGCAAACCCGGCTCGATCATCCATATCTCTTCGCAGATGGGGCACGTCGGCGGCGTGGATCGCGCGCTATATTGCGCCACCAAACACGGGCTCGAAGGCATGGTCAAAGCCATGGCCATCGAATGGGGCAAGGCGGGCGTGCGGATCAACACGGTCTGCCCGACCTTTATTCGCACCCCCCTGACCCAGTCGACCTTTGACAACCCAGACCGCGCCGCATGGATCATGGACAAGATCAAACTGGGCCGGGTCGGTGAAGTTGAGGACATCATGGGCGCGGTGCTGTACCTGGCCTCGGATGCCTCCGGGCTGGTCACCGGCACCTCGATGCTGATCGACGGCGGATGGACAGCAGACTGATGGGGGACAAGATCACATCCCTGCAGGTGGCCGAACTGGCCGGCGTCTCGCAGTCAGCCGTCAGCCGGGTGTTCACCCCCGGCGCCTCGGTCTCGGCCAAGACCCGCGAAAAGGTGCGCAAGGCGGCGAATGAACTGGGCTATCGCCCCAACGTTCTGGCCCGCGCCATGGTGTCGGGCAAAAGCCGCATCATCGGGCTGGTGGTGGCCTATCTCGAGAACCAGTTCTACCCCGAGGCCATCGAAAAACTGTCGAACCTCTTGCAGGAACACGGCTACCACGTGCTGATCTTCATGGCGACCAAGACCTCGGGCAATGTCGATGAAGTGCTCGAGGAAATCCTCGACTATCAGGTCGACGGCATCGTCATGGCCTCGGTGGCAATGACCTCCAACATTTCGTCGCGCTGCCAACAGGCGGGCATTCCCATTGTGCTGTTCAACCGCTCACAGGATATGGACGGCATCACCTCGGTCACCACCGACAACTACGCCGGAGGCCGCAGGGTCGCCGAATTCCTCGTCGCGGGCGGCCACCGCAAGATCAGCTATATCGCCGGGTGGGAGGGCGCCTCGACTCAGCGCGACCGCGAAGCGGGCTTTCGCGCGGCCCTGCAAGAGGCACATCAACAGGTTTACTCCCGCGCGATTGGCGACTTTCATACCGAAAGCGCCCGTGCCGCCGCCCGCGACCTCTTTGACCGGCCTGCCGACGATCGGCCTGACGCCGTCTTTGTCGCCAACGATCACATGGCCCTTGCCGTTATGGATGTGCTGCGCTTTGAACTTGGGCTGTCTGTGCCCGGCGACGTTTCGGTTGTGGGGTTCGACGACGTGCCCCCTGCCGCATGGCCGGCCTACGACCTCACCACATTGCGCCAGCGCTCGAACCTCATGGTCGAAGAGACCGTGAATGCGCTGCTCAACTACATCAATGACCCGGACGCCACCGTGCCCCGCAAGATTGCCATCGATGGCCCGCTGATCGTGCGCGGGTCTGCCAAACTCCCTGAAGGATACGAATGATGCAAGGTTTCGACCCGAAATTCCGTGATTTCCCCGATTACATCATCGGCATCACCAAAGAGATCTGGGAAGACCGCGGCATTGCCACGCTGCACGACTACTATGCACCAAAAATCGTCGTGCGCATGCCCGGCTCGGTCTCAACCGGCAATCAGAACGTCATTGGCGCCACCATGGCCACGCTGGCGGAATTCCCCGATCGCACCCTTTTGGGCGAAGACGTGATCTGGTCCGGCACGCCAGAGGCGGGCATGCTGTCCTCGCACCGCATCATTTCGACCGCAACCCACCTGGGTGACGGGGCCTTTGGCAAGGCCACGGGCGCCAAGCTGACCTACCGCATTCTGGCTGACTGCCATGCCCGCAACAACGCCATCGACGACGAATGGCTGGTGCGCGATCAGGGGGCCATCGTGCGCCAGATGGGCTGGGACCCGCTGGACTACACCCGCGACCAGATCGCCCGCGAGGGCGGCCCCGAGGCCTGCACCAAACCCCTGACGCCGCTGAACGACATCGAAGGCCCCTACAAGGGCACCGGCAATGACAATGAATGGGGTCAGCGCCACGCAGATATCCTGACCCGCATCATGAACGCCGACATGGGTGCGATCGAGGCCGAATATGACCGCGCCGTGCACTCGGAACTGCCCGGAGGCCAGACCGGTCATGGCTGGGCACCGGTGGATCGCTTCTGGATGGGGCTGCGCGCCTCATTCCCCAATGCACAGTTCACCATTCACCACCAGATTGGCCGCGACGACCCGCAGATGCCCCCCCGTTCAGCAATCCGCTGGAGCCTTTGGGGCAAACACGACGGCTGGGGCACCTTTGGCGCACCCACCGGGGCCGATGTCTATGTTCTCGGCATCAGCCACGCCGAATTCGGCCAACTGATCGGCGGCCAGACCAAGCTGCGCCGCGAATACACGCTTTTTGACGAAACATCCGTCTGGAAACAGATCCTCCTTCACACCGGATAACCAGCTGAGGCTTCAGGCCTCGCGCGAACACCTGAAACCCCGGGGGCACCCTGCCCCGCAACAAATGAGAACCCCATGACCTCGCAGGATATTCCTTCCCGCATCGTTCGCTACGGCGAACTCAAACCCTGTAAAACCGCCTTTATCGACGCCCACACGCCGGGGTCCGATCAAAAGGAAAACTTTACCATTATCGGTGGGGGCGTCTCGGAAAGCCCGGATCAGCATGTCCACATCACGGACAAGATCGGCTTTAACATCGGTGCCGCCGGGCAACCTCCGAAATGCCGCAATTCCTTGCACAGCCACACCACGGCCGAGGTGTTCTTTGTCGCCAAAGGGCGCTGGCGCTTTTTCTGGGGTCTGCATGGCGACGCCGGCGAATTCGTTGCCGAAGAAGGCGACATCTTCAACATCCCCACCGGCATTTTTCGCGGCTTTGAAAACATCGGCACCGACTACGGCATGATCATGGCCGTTCTGGGCGGCGACGACGCGGGCGGCGGTGTCACTTGGGCCCCGCATGTGATCGAAGACGCACGCGATCACGGCCTCATGCTCGGCGACAACGGTGTGCTCTATGACAGCAAAAAGGGTCAGGAGTTGCCCCACAACGTGCGCCCGATGCCGCTCTTGACCGAGGAAGAGCTGAAAGCCTTCCCTGAGGTTCCGGCAGAGGCGGTGATCGGCACCTATGTCGCCCGCTACTGGGATCTGATGGCGCTCGGTGCCAAAAAGCCCGCCAAGGTGATTGGCGCGGATGCGCTGATCAAGGACAAGCCGGGGTTCGAGGTCGATTTCCTGACACGCGGCTCTGCCGTGAACGACGCCGTGACCGCCGAAAAACCGGTGGTCCTCATGCCGATGCGCGGCCACTGGCGCATTCGCATCAACGACGTCGAGGTGACCCTGACGAATGGCGACACCGCGCTGGTGCTGCCGGGCGAAACCTATGTCGCGGAACCTTCGATGACCGGCGAGGCCAGCCTCTACCGCATCACCGCCACGGACGATCAGGCCGGGGCCACCTGGGTCGCGTAATTCCTGCATCGACCGGGTCGGAAACGGCCCGGTCGGGCATCAAAACTTAACATAATATTTTGTACAACTTGGAGAGTCAGCCCAAAAAAAGATGTACAACTTGGTTAAAACAGCTTGGAGGACACGATGATCCGGACAACTCATGTTGGCTCTTTGCCACGCACTCAGGACGTGGTCGATTTCATCTTCGCCCGTGAAAATGAACAGCCCTATGACCCCGCGGCCTTTGATGCCTGCATGACCGCCGCTGTTTCGGACACCGTTAAGAAACAGGTTAACGCCGGGGTGGATGTGGTCAGCGATGGCGAAACCTCCAAGATCTCTTACGCCACCTACGTCAAGGACCGCTATACCGGGTTTTCCGGCGACAGCCCGCGCAATGCGCCTGCCGACCTCAAGATGTTCCCCGGTTTCCTGCAACGCCTGGCGGATGACGGCGGCACACCGCAATACGCGCGCCCCATGTGCACCGGCGAGGTGCGCTCCAAAGGGCAAGAGGAACTGCTCAAGGATATCAACAACCTAAAGGCCGCGATGGCCACGCACGGGGCGACGCGCGGCTTCATGAACGCGGCCTCTCCGGGTGTGATTTCGCTGTTTCTGCAGAACGATTTCTACAAAACGCGCGAGGCCTATCTCGCGGCGCTGGCTGATGCGATGAAGAAAGAATACGAAACCATCATCGCCAACGGGCTGGATCTGCAGCTTGACTGCCCCGACCTCGCGCTGTCGCGGCATATGCTGTTTACCGATCTTAACGATGACGCGTTCGTTCAGGTCGCAAACATGCACGTCGAGGCGCTCAATCACGCGCTGCGCGATGTGCCACAGGACCGCGTGCGGGTGCATATCTGCTGGGGCAACTACGAAGGCCCGCATTGTTGCGACATCCCCATGGACAAGGTGTTCACCACCCTGATGTCCACCAAGGCCCGCTACCTGTTGTTCGAAACATCAAACCCGCGCCACGCCCATGAGTGGACTGTGTTTCGCGACCGTAAGTCTCAGATTCCAGACGATAAAATCCTTGTGCCCGGTGTTGTCGACACCACCACCAATTTTGTCGAACACCCCGAGCTGGTGGCCCAACGCATCGAACGCTTCGCCGGAATCGTCGGCGCCGATCGCGTGATCGCCGGCAGCGATTGCGGCTTTGGCACCTTCGCAGGGTTCGGCGCCGTCGACCCCGACATCGCCTATGCCAAGCTTTCCGCCCTGTCCGAAGGCGCGGCCCTGGCAGGCAGCCGTCTGTGACGCCGCTGCTTCTCTTGCCGGGCATGATGTGTGATGCCCGGCTTTTTGGCCCTCAGATCAATGCCTTATCCGGCATGCGTCCGGTGATGACCGTGCCCATGGATCGCTTTGAAACCATGCAGGATCTGGCCAAGGATCTGTTGGTGCATGCCCCGCCGCGCTTTGCCATGGCCGGGCTATCCATGGGCGGTATTCTCGCCATGGAAGTGCTGCGCCAGGCCCCGGACCGCGTGGCTGGACTGGCCCTGATGGACACCAACCCCAAGGCCGAAACCGATACGGTCAAGGCCCGCCGCACCCCTCAGATTGCCGCCGCGATGTCGGGTGACCTCCGGCGCGTCATGCGCGATGAAATGAAGCCGAACTACCTTGCCGATGGCCCCAACACCGGCGCCATTCTCGATCTCTGCATGGCCATGGCGATGGATCTGGGACCCGAAGTTTTTATACGTCAATCCAAGGCCTTACGTGATCGTCCCGATCAGCAGGAAACCCTGCGCGGCTTCACCGGCCCTGCCCTTGTTCTCTGCGGTGCCGAGGACACGCTCTGCCCGCTGGAACGTCACGAGCTGATGCACGCCCTGATGCCGCAAAGCCACCTTGAAATCCTCCCGAACGCGGGCCACCTGCCCACGCTGGAACAACCCGCCCTCACAACCCAGGCCCTCATGACCTGGCTGGAGACACTATGACCCCTTCCCTTCTGAAACTGCTGCAAAGCGTCGACACCCCCACCGTCTGCAACGCCATCGAAGTGGCCCAGGGCAAACGTGGCTTTAACGATTTCACCCGTGGCACGATGCTCTGCTCCGCCCCCGATGAACCACCCATCGTCGGCTACGCCCGCACCGCGAAAATCGCCGCCGTCACCCCTCCGACCGAAGCCCCCGACGTGATCCGCACCCGCCGCATGGCCTATTATAAATACATGTCCGAAGGCCCCGCGCCCTCGGTCGCGGTGGTCGAAGATGTCGATTTCCCCGACTGTATCGGCGCCTATTGGGGCGAGATCAACACCACCGTGCACAAGGGCTTTGGCATGTCAGGCGCGCTGACCAACGGCGTGATGCGCGACCTCGGCGACCTGCCAGCGGGCTTTCCAGTCGTTGCGGGATCGGTCGGCCCCAGCCATGGCTTTGTCCACGTCCGCGAGCTGGACACCCCTGTCGACATCTTCGGCATGCGCGTCTCTCCGGGAGACCTGATCCACGCCGACCGCCACGGGGCACTTGTGATCCCGCAGGACGTCTTGGAAACTCTCGAGGCCGCCATTCTCAAGCTTCTGGAAACCGAAAAGCTGGTGCTGGCCCCCGCCCGCGCGCCCGGCTTTGACTTTGACGCTTTTGAACG
>NZ_RYZK01000021.1 GCF_003990645.1 Shimia sediminis | reverse complement strand
TTTGGCATGTCTCAAGGGCGTGGCCGCACCCCTTCATAGGACTGTGGGCAACTATCCCCCCTGCCCTTCCCAAGTGTTCAGAAACCCGCTACCATGAACGCCATAAAACCAAAGGGAAACCCCAGCAAAAACAGGCGATGAACACTATGAAACTCACACTAGGACAGGCCGCAAAACACGCGGGCAGGGCGAAAGGCACATTGTCAAAAGCCCTTACAAACGGGCAAATTACAGCGCAAAAGGATGAAAAGGGCAGGTGGCAGATTGACCCCTCGGAGCTTCAAAGGTGGATGGAGGCCAACCCGTTGCCGAACACTACAGAAAACCAAGATACAACCCCAACAGAAACGCCCCAAAACTCTATTGGAAACAGTGCGCTAGAGACCGAAGTTAAGATGCTCCGTGAACAAATGGCGACTATCGACACGATGCACGAGCGGGAGCGCCAAGTTTTGGTGGATCAGATCGAGGACTTAAAGACCGAAGCAGAGCGCCGTAGCCGTGAACACATGCAGGCGCTTGCTGTTTTGACTGACCAACGGGAAAGAGCGCCAGAACCATCAAAACGCGGTTTCTGGGCGCGTTTAGTAGGGTAGGGGGCTGTCTTTGCGGCTGTTGAGTACATTAGGGAATTTAGCCTATCGCCGCCGCTGTTTCGCCCGTTGGAATTTCTTATCAACGAAGCCTTTGAAGGCCACGGCCACACCTTTCTGAAAGTCAGGTTTGCCCTTGCTTTCCCAGTACGCCCAGAACTGGCGTTCCATTTCTTCCATGTCGAAAGCGTAGTGCGTATTTATCGCCACCTTTTCGATATCCTCAGCAAGCAGGGCGGGGCGACCTTTGGCCTTTGCATCGCGTATGGTGTTGGCATCACCTGCGGCCAGCTTGATAAGCTTATCAGACTGAATCCGCTTTGGTGTTTTGGTCAGATGGAAGATGATTTCATCATAAAACCGACCCTTGCGGATTGGTTCATATTCGACTGAAAAACCCGCGCCTAGAGGATCATCATTGATCTGTTTTATGGCGGGTTTCAGAACACGGTGACGGAAGTTTTTCCAGTCAGGATAGGAATCGGGCGGAACTTTCAGCCAAGTGCGCAGCTCATCGATGCTGACACGGCATTGCCCGTCACGGCGATTCACATAGGCTTCCAAAATTTCATAGAGAGTGACGGCATATTTGCCCGACAGCTTAAGCAGAAAATGCACTCGCAGACGGGCAAAGCGTGACGGGTCTTTGATGATTGGTATCAGCAATTGGGGGAAAGCAAAATTGAGTGTTCCTGTGTCTCGCGCCTTCTTATGAACCTGTGCGCCGAACAGGTTATCAACGCCCATGATGCGATCATCACCAAGGGTGTATTCCCATTCAACGGTGGTTTTGGCGAGGCGCTTGGCGCTTTCCCAAAGCCAGTTGGTGCCATGGTCTCCACCGAGTTTGCGAAACACGGCATTGATGTCGCGCACTGGCAAGCTGTGAATGGGTTTTTCGCCCAGCTCGTCAAAGACAGCATGGAGCAGGAAAACCCACAGCTTGCGGTCACGTTCCGTGTATGGCCCTTCGACCTTCACAATGACCGTTTGAAGCGGAACGGGAACGGTTGCAGGATCGTCATTTGAAATGATCCAAGGCGATCCAGTGGGCTGAATCCCTTCCAGCTCACTTTCGGTGAATAATCCTAAATCTTGTGCTTCTGCCCGACTCATACACAAGAGCGTATCAATTTACTTGGGGGTACAACAGGGATAAAAAAAGTCATCCACATGTACCCTTGAGGGGGAGAAAAGGCGCTGAATCTGTACCCCTGAATGAGTTATGACTAAACGCTGAATTTGTACCCCTTAACGCTGAATTTGTACCCCTGAATCAAAAAAACCGCTGAATTTGTACCCCTTAACCTCGTTAAGTTATTGATTCAGTTCAGTGATTTAGGGGGGAACACCATCTTAGAACACTAGAACAACACAGCGAAGCTGTGGATAAAAGGAATCTGCCCCATGGGCAGATACTCAAGGCGCTATAAATCGGCTTACGCCGATACGCGCCTAAAGTTGCGCTTCGCACAACAAAAAGCAGGGGGATTTTTCCCTAATCTGTTTCCGAGGCCGTTCGCTGATTTGATCCCTGATCCATGACAGAACACCCATCAAGGACGCTTCGCGCCAGCAAGCTGGTAAATCCTTGACGGGCAACCTGTCACGGCTCTTTTCGGGATCAGCGAAGCGGCGACGGAAAGCAGGGGAAAAACGGCCACCAGCCTGACCAACAAAACCCGCGCCACACTTGGCAAGGGCTTCGACCCCTATGGGGTGTAAGGCAGATACAGGGGGTATCCTCATTTCCAGAGATACAAACTCGCCGTGCATGCTGCAAAACAGAACGGCAATAGGAGCAACCAACTGGGATAAATTCGCCAAATATGATTATCTTTCTCGTCAGCTGAGACAACCGTTAGAATAGCTCTATTCGCACGGGTGAGCTCTTCTTGAACAAAGCCGCCCTCGTCAGGGTTTGGAAGAGATTTGATGTATTGGTGCGTCCAGTGGTGTGTAAACATAGCGGCAGCGGTTGCCTGAATCCCGCTCACAAGCAGGTAAGCTAGAAAAAAGAGTACAGCCCACACCACGAGTCCCCATCCTTCAAACGTCATAGCATAATCCCACCATCTGTTTACGGGGGGCACTCCTGTCTTAAGAAGCGCTCCAACATCGCCTCGATTCTTTCTCACGAAGAGGGAGGCAAAGAACAAGACGAGATTTCCCCACGGTAACAGCAGCGGCACAGCAGCGGCAGTAAGATAGCCATAAAGGGCAGCTTTGAGCTGTAAGCGTCCTAAGTCTCGCCGCACATGCAGAGCGTTTGGATTGCTAGGCGTTGTTGGCTTGGGATTTTCCCATGGTGATGGTGCTGGTCGAGATTCGGCATTATCTAACGGGTGGCCGCAGTGGATACACGCCTCAGAACGATCCGAAATTTGCTGCTGGCAAGCTAGGCAGGTAATAAGAGCCATACGTCTCTATTCCTCAGGCGAAAGTATGATCCGAGATTCTTCATCCATGCCTAACAGAAGAGAACGGCCCTCATTAGAGACCTCGCCATCCAGATATCCGATGAACTCAATCTCATTTGGTTGCGATTGGTCTTGAGGAATAAAATACTTGGCGCAGTAAGTTGACGAATCAAAAACTGCAATCACTGGGTTGAGAAACTGTTTTTGGACAATCTCGCGGAAGTCGTCTTTCAGATCGTATCTTTTGAAATCACCTTGGTAATCTAGTTGTCTCACTACTTCTAGATGAGCGTCTTTGATTGCCTGTGCTCCTGTAGAACAGAAGCCACTATCCGTAACGCGGAATGAATCCGTGGTGTGCATTCGAAGAAACTCTGTGTCATTGATTTCAAAAGCAGTTGTTGTCGTAACAAAGCCTCTGGTGTCGGTAAGGAAGCTATATACTTCGACAGAGCGACAACCTTGAGCACCGTTTGATGGCAAGACACATTCAATCGGACTTGCTTTAAAAAGCTCAACCATTCGTTCGGGAGGGATTTTCTCCTGTGCAAGAGCGGGAGGTGCAAGAGTAAAAATAACTAGGTGGAGTAGGCTGATAAGACGCATTGTACTGCTTTCTTGGGAACGAATTGCGATCAACCTGACCGAATCCGACCATGACGGCAAGAGTTCTGGAGGGCACTAGCGCGACAACCTGCTCCAAACGGCAGAACCAACAACCGCTAGAGCGGCCAAACCTGTAGCCAGAACCACAGGATTTTCAAGCATCCCTCGACCGACCCCGCGTGCCAGACCATTGAACAAGCCAGTTGCCCGCGATCCGATGAACTCACCAGTCTTTTGAGGGGCGGCAGTAACTGCTGTAACCGCGCCGATGCCAAACGCCTTTTTGAGAGAGAACTTACTCGTGATGTACTTGGCTACACGTGCTGCCTTATTAAAACTAAAATTCATATATTCTCCTAAAAATCTCTTGTTTATAGTATATTATCAAATTCATAGACCGCATTGCAAATTTCCAACGGTCGTCATTTGAAAACTGCTCTAATGCCATAGTAAATCCCGAGAAACACTAAGAACGGAACGATGTAAGCACCCCAACCCATCTCCTCCACTATGGCGGAGTAATCGGTTGTTATGTGAAAGAAGGCTCGATCAATACCCCAGACACCCTCGTTCTTCATGATGGTTTCGGCCAAGAAGCGAAGGCTTCTTTCAAAGAAAAATAGGTTGAAAATTATAGTGGCCACTATAGCGAAGGGTACGGCCTTTCCCATGGTTGACATGAACTCATCCCATTCTCCCTTTGGTATGACGCCGCCGATTGTTTCTTCTGTTTCTTTCAGGGGAGTGTGGATGGGCGCGCCGCACTTAGGGCAAGCACTTGCTTTCACACTCACGGGGTTCTTACAGTCTTCGCATTCTACAAGCATTCTCAGGTACTCTTTCGGTAAGGGTTCTTGTCCGCCATCTCGTTCCATCGCTTCCGTTTGAAGTAGGGAACAAGCCGCGCTTTGATTGGTGAGGCCATTTCATCCATGATGATGATCTGCCGCCATTTGCGCATTCCACGCACCTTTTCAGGACGGATCAACGGCACACCGACTTCACCAGCAGATTCCCCAGAAGGGTTATCACGATGGCTTTTTGCCGTTCGTTCCCCCGCCGCTTCGGATACGAGCCTTGCCACTTCGGGTTCACGGATGGAGAAAAATTGCTTGATCGAGCAGAGGCCAAAAATCGCCTTGAAACCTGTTTGACCGTAAAGCTCATCACTGGCGAGTTGCGCCATGGTTTGCGTGAAGATCCACACGCGAAGGCCGGCTTTTCTGAATTGCCCCATGAAGGGCAAGAGATCTGGCAGATATCCCAAACTTGGCGCTTCATCGACTAGGAGCGTCACGGGACGTGCCGCACCTGGTCGACCGACAGCAATTCCAAAAACGCCCATAAGCATGTTCATCCATGGCAAAGCTGTTGTGAGTTGCCCCGATGGAACCAGCAAATAAACCGTGATGTTTTCGCGTTTGAGGTCGCCAGCATCGAAACCGTTTTTCTTCACATGCTCACCCAGAGGCGTTGAAGGGGCATAGCGTTCCGTTGCCGTTGCCGCCTTCCGAATGATGCCTTGCCACTGTTGCGGCGCTGTTTTGATGATATCCATGTAGCCTTCCGCCTCATATTTCAGGGCGGGGTGGCCGTGGTCGATAATATCGCCAAGCCACCACAAAAGGGCTTCTGAGCTATCGCGCGCCCGCTCATAGATGAACGACAGGTTGCGCAATTCTTCATCCTCATAAAGCACAGTTGCACCGATCACGAGGGCAAGGAAGGTTTTGCCCTCATCGTTCCAATATGAGCCGCTTTCCCTGCGATCTGTGACCATGAGATACCGTGCCAGCACATCGCAATCAGCTTTGAAAGTGGATAGCTTGGGATCAATAATCGACATGGGGTTGAACCCCGTATCTGGATAATTCAGTCCCGTGCCTTGCTCGAATACCTCTTGGAACGGATTTAACAGCACCACACGGCCGTTCTCAGCCCTGTGGCGTGATGTTATGGCCGTAAGCTCTCCTGAAGGGTCTGTGACGATCACAGAGCCTTCAGTGAGTTCCAGAAGGGCAGGAATGACCAAACCCGTTGATTTGCCGCCACCAGCACCGCCAATGGTGATGATATGGCCTTCATCGTTGTGGTAGAGATCACGCCCCCATGAGCGCCCCAGAAACAGCCCGCCTTTTTTCCAAAGCCCAGCCCGCCAGAGTTGCCACGGACTCGCCCAGCTTGCCGATCCATAAGCTTTTCCCCGCCAGAGTTGCCCCCACTGGATACGGGCGAGAAAACGGGCGATGACAATCCACACACCAGCCGCAAGAGCTATCGCGATTAGGAGCGGTTCTGGTGGATCGATCTGCACCGCCTGATTGAAGCCCAGCACCGCCTTGGCGAGACAGAAGGCAATCAGGAACTTCGCCAGCCACACCGACAGACGGAACGAAACGCACAGCAGGAAAACTCCCACCGCCAGATAAAGCGCCACAACATAGCCGCGCCCTTCATAGGCGAAGAAATCCCGAAAATGCGTGTTCCAGAGGTCAGTGTATGGCTCCCATTGCCATTGCCACCACCTGCCCAGATCATCCGCGCCGACATACACCCAGACCAGAAAGCCGATGCAAATGGGAACCGTCAGCATGACGATTTCCAGTGCTATCTGCCACGGCTTTTGTTCCATGTTCGACCCTTCGCATTTTTGCGTGATGGTGGCCGATGATGGAGAAAATGGACAGGCGCAAAAATACGAACTGGCACCTGTGGCAACGGTTCATTTCTTAACTTTGAGTTAAGGGCTTTTTGATACGGTAATGACTTGGGATAGCCAGATGTGTATTTATTTACATAAATACTCTGGTTCAGGGTGGGAAATCCCCCCTAAAGACCCCCCAAGAAAGGAGCACTGACGCACCATGGGACGGCCAAAACTTTCACCCGATGAGCGCCGAGACTGTCAAACGACAGTGCTCTACACCATGCGTGAACGTGCCGAGCTGGAACGCCGTTCCCATGCTCTTGGCCTCACCTTGTCCGAGTACATTCGCCGGCGCACTTTGGGGGTTCCACTTCCCCCGCAAAGTGCTGACCGCGAAACCCGCGACAAGCTGGCAACCTCGCTCCTGCGCATTGGTGTAAATCTGAATCAGATCACCAAGCACATGAACGCAGGCCGCCATGCACCGCCAGAACTTCCCGCGCTTGTTGCTACGATCAACACCCACCTGAAAATTCTAACCCGCCATGAATCCCGTTGAGATCACGCAAGGAAAATCCTTCAAAGGATTATCCGCTTATCTCCTGCATGATGAAAAACGTCAGGGCGAGGAATCCCGCACCACGTCTGAACGGGTTGGATGGTCACAGACCTACAACCTCGCGGGAGCTGATGCGGATCAGGCTTGGCGCCTGATGTTGGCAACTGCCAACAGTGCCAACGCCCTGAAAGAAGCCGCGGGGATCAAGAAGGGAAAGGCCGTGAAAAATACGGTCTATCACTACTCGATCAACTTCAACCCAGAGGATGAACTTACCCCCGAAATCCAGCAAAGCGCCGTTGCTGAATCGCTCAAGGCTTTGGGGCTTGACGATCATCAAGCCATGGCCGTGGAGCATACCGACAAAGCCCACAACCACATTCATGTGATGGTGAACCTCATCGATCCTGCCAACGGCATGAGCGCCGCCAGCCCACAGATGGGCGCGGATGGAAAAAAGCGATCCAAGCTTTCCAACTCGCGCCGCAAATTGTCGTCATGGGCGAAGAAATTTGAACGCGATAATGGATTGATTGTCACCGAAGGGCGCTTGGCCAATGCCAACAAACGAGCGCAGGGAGAGAAGGTCAACGCACAGCGAAAATCCCGCAATGTGCACGAGCGGCAGAAAGCGGAAAAAAATGTGAAGCGCACCATGGATTTCATGAAGCGCCAGCAGAACGATCGGGCGACGGTCATTCAGGAGAAATCCGCCGAGCTGAAGGAGAAAAGCCGCCTCGAATGGGATGCCCTGAAGCAAAGTTACGCCATCGAGAAAGAAGCCATTCGGGCGCAAATGTCCCCCACGATGAAGGCACAATCTGCCGCCATCAAGGAAGCCCACAAACCAGAATGGAAAACCCTGTTCAGGCGACAGCAACTAGAGCGGTATCAGTTCCACAGGGAACAAAAAACCGCCGTGGGGCGTATCTGGTATGGCGCTATGAGTGTCCGCCAGATGGTTCGCGAGGGGAAAGGTTTTAAGGCGTTGCAGGCGGCTTTTTCCTCTGTGCTACAGCGCGATATTTTGATGATGAAGCAGGACAACGAACGGGCAGAGCTTAGCCGTGCGATCAAGGCTGAAATCAATGAAGCCATGACGCAGGCGAAGCAAGATTTTGACCGTCAGTTTGAAGAAACCCGCACCAGATTCCTTGATGACTGCGACAGCCTGAAATCTGAACAGGATGAAGCATGGAAGGAAATCCGAGCCGACTGGAAAGCCTACAACCGCGAACGCCGTGAAGCCTTTGAAACCCGCCGAGATCGTGAGCAAACCCGAGAGCGGGGTTTTGGCATGTCTCAAGGGCGTGGCCGCACCCCTTCATAGGACTGTGGGCAACTATCCCCCCTGCCCTTCCC
>NZ_RYZK01000020.1 GCF_003990645.1 Shimia sediminis | reverse complement strand
TGCGGCGGAGTGACTCACTGGCCGCTTTGGGCGGGCCGATACCTCGTTGTTTTGCTATGCAAGCGGTATGACCGCGCCTGATAAATTGCCCGACGATATTGCCGAATTGAAGGCGATCATCCGTGCCCAGCAGGATCAGAATGCACGGCTGGAATCTCTGCTGGCGGCGTTCAAAAAGGCGCTCTTTGGAGCCAAGTCCGAGAAGATTAACCCTGACCAATTCGAGTTGAAGCTCGAAGATATCGAAACAGCTATCGCCCAGGTCGAGGCGGAGGTGGATGCCGATGAACGTACCGCACCAGTACGTCCGCCCAAGCCTCGCCAAACCAATCGCGGATCACTGCCCAGGCACCTGGAGCGGATTGAAAAGATCATTGAGCCGGAGACCACCTGCACTTGCGGGGCCGTGCGCCATGTGATTGGTGAAGATGTCAGCGAACGATTGGATGTCACCCCAGCCCAGTTCCGCGTGATCGTAACCCGCCGCCCTAAATATGCCTGCCGCTCATGCGAGGACGGTATTGTCCAAGCGCCGGCGCCAGCTCACATCATCACGGGTGGGATGCCGACAGAGGCCACTTTGGCTCACGTGATCGTCTCAAAATACGCCGATCATCTGCCGCTCTACCGCCAGGCGCAAATCTACAGCCGCCAGGGCATCGACCTTGATCGTTCAACGCTGGCCGCATGGGTTGGCAAAGCGGCGTTCGAATTGACCCCGGTCTATGAGGCGCTGATGGCTGATCTGAAACAGTCGACCAAGCTCTTCATGGACGAAACGCCCGCCCCGGTTCTGGCTCCGGGTCACAAACGCACCAAAACAGGATACTTCTGGGCCTTGGCCCGCGATGATCGCCCATGGGACGGAGATGATCCACCCGGTGTGGCCTTCACCTACGCGCCCGGCCGATCCGGTCAATACGCAGACAAAATTTTGGACGACTTCAGCGGCATTCTGCAAGTGGATGGCTATGCAGGCTACAACCGCCTGCTCAGGCGCCCCAATGGGGAGGTGACGCTGGCCTATTGTTGGGCACATGCGAGGCGCAAGCTCTACGATGTCACCCAATCCAGCACGGCCCCGATTGCGCAGGAAGGGCTCGCCCACATCCAGGCGCTGTATCGCATCGAGAAAGAAATCCGGGGGCACAGCCCGGATGCCCGGTATGCAGCCCGCCAGGAACGATCAAAACCCATCATCGAAGCCTTCGAAGGCTGGCTTGCTCAAGGCCGGGCTCGCGTCTCCGCCAAATCCCCGACCGGAGAGGCCCTCAAATACATTGCCAAGTACTGGGGTGGTTTGTGCTTGTTCCTGTCGGATGGCCGCGTCGAACTCGACAACAATGCGGTCGAACGCACCATCCGCCCCATCGCTCTGAACAGAAAAAACGCCCTCTTCGCCGGGCACGACACTGGCGCAAAGAACTGGGCCATGATTGCGTCCCTGATTGAGACCTGCAAACTCAACGCAGTCGAACCGCACGGCTACCTGTCTGGAATCCTGAACGCCATCGCCCAAGGCCACAAACAGGCTGACATCCAAGACCTGCTGCCATGGCACTACGTAAAGGCCATGTGACCGAGGCACCGCTTACAATGTCCTTCAAACGGGTTCAGAAATGCGGGCTGGGATCGGCAAATGGCTGACATACTACAATGTCAACGCCCCCATTCTACGTATGGCACCTTAACCCCGATGAGGCCTATGAAAGCAAAACTGAATCACTGAGACTAGCAGCCTATATGAAACACTGATCCATCTTAGAAAGGCTGCAAACTGGTCGAAAACATACGACCAACTCTGTGAGTTGGGCTCAAATCAGCCCAGAAAGTCACCTTTTGACAATCCACGGAATCGGTTTTTTCGCATTCAAAGAATGCTGCTATGGCGGACGAAACGATTGAACTGAAGAGGAAAGATAATTCGCCGGTCTGCCAAACTGGAGGCATACCGGCGGAACATCGAGGGCTCAAGAAATTGAACTAACCCTGAATAAAATTGCTTGAGGAATCCATTTCTTTGCAAACCATCAATAAACATTCCCTCACTAGATTTGCATCCATCCGTCGGTGGGCGGGGAGTTGAACTGATTTGGCCTGGTGCGCCATGTGAGTGTGTTTGGAGGTAACAAATGCTGCAATTTTTATTGTTGGCCACGGTTGGTCTAGCGGGGGCAATTCTTGTTGGGGGCGGGGATTCTGGAGACGAACCAACTGATGAGAACATCGACGAGCTTGACGAAGATAAATCCGAGTTGCGTGATGATTGGTTGGAAAGTGACGAAGACAACCTGCCATTCATGGATGTCGTAGGAACTGACGGGGATGACGATCTGGTTCTGGATTCGGAAGACTTTGATGGGCGGATATCGGCAATCGGTGGAGAAGGGTCGGACAGGTTCATCGTGCTCCCGTTTGACGCCATCGAATCCGATGATGAAGTTGTTGCTGAGCTTTTTGACTTTGATCCCGATGAAGACCGCCTAGTAATTGACACTAACAACCTTACAAAACATGGATTTGACATAGACGGGCATATCTCAAGCGTGAGCCTAGAAAGAGACGACGATGCGGGAACCACTAGCATTCTTCTCGACTTGAAAGACGAAGAAAACCAAGATGAACCCGTTACAAAGCGCGTCGTTGTTCATTCTGAAAAGGTGATCGAGCAAGGTGACATTGAGTTTTATGGTTGGGCAGAGGATGACCTTAACTACACCGAATTTGACGAGCTGCCGTTGCGCACTCAATTCGACCCCGACTTTCCGACAAGAATTGTAATACCGACCGCACCGACCTTTTTTGTAGGCGCTGAAAGTGACGACGAAGTATCGGTCAACAGCCCTGGGCATACTGTACTTACCGGTGCAGGAAATGATCTGGTAGGTATTGAAACACCTATCGGTGGTGATGAGACGAGCGTGTTCACACAATCAGGTGACGATACAATTGTGGCAAGCGGAACCGACCTGGGAATTTGGGCTGGGTCAGGGGATGACTACATAAATACCGTGGAGGCATCTTCTGAGGTGACGGTTCAAGGTGGCGCAGGCAACGACACGATTGAATTGTCGATGGGGCAGCGGGTTCATGGCGGGGCCGGTTCGAACAGCTACATACTTCACTTAGATGAAGATTTCCCGTCGAATGAGCCAGCGCACGTTACAAATCTATATGACTCAAGTTTAGAAATACGTGTTCCACATGAGGCTATCGGCGACTTGGAAATAGAAAACCAATTCTCGGCAAGCGGTCATTATTTAGTGAGAAGTATAGTCACGATTTCAGGCGTGGAAGTTGCCCACATTTTTGGAGGAATGCCTGAAGGAGAGGGGGGACTTTCTCTGGACGACCCCCGAATAACAATCACCTCTATCTGACCTCACGTGCCTCAACTCTAGTGAGAGCATTGCGCCCAGTTGAACACAGGGTGCAATGCGTTGTTTTCTTGTTGAGACCCCTGTAAGTGTTTGAAATATATTAATTTAAACCAAAAAAATCAACTAAAAGCACGCCCAGATTACTCTTGGCGCTTAAGAAGTTTTCAGTCCCCACTTGCGAAACTCGACTCGGGTGAAATCGAGTAGTGGGTGGTGAAATGGCGCAACACGTTTCTTACAAATTGGAAGCCTTGAAGGTAGACGATACGGTTATCTCAGTAGACCTTTTTGGTGGGAATATCCTCATTAGCCGGGATGAAGTTGGCGTAGATGGCCGGTATGACGAATTGGCCGAAGAGCTTGGTGTGAACGGCATTCGCTTCCCTGGCGGGGCGGTAACTGAGATGTATTTCGATATCAATGATCCAGATGCCACCGAAACAATTCATCCCGAGAACGGTACAACCATCGAACTGATGCCGTACTCTACTTTCATGGAATTTGCACAAACTTCTAACCATCCAGTGAATATCGTTCTACCCACTATTTCTTTGTTGTCAGAAGAAACAGATTCTAACGGTCACAGATATACGAACATCAACGAGGATGACTTCCGAACCTTCATTCACGACACACTTGAAGGAGACTACGGCCTACCCAACATAGCTGCCTTTGAAATTGGCAATGAGTACTGGGGAAGTGGTCAGATGACGTCTGTCGAATACGGCCGCGTGGCGAGCGAACTGTCGGTAATTGTAAAAGATGAAATCATGCTCGCCGCACTCGATAACCCAGAACTAGCTGAAATCGATGTTCTCGTGCAGATGGGCTACAACTACAACTTTGCTAGGCTCACGGACAACTACGACCACCTAGAATCCAATTCAGAGATCCTCGCCGCACTGAGCGAAGACTATGGAATCGATTTTGATGAAAACCAGTACACATACGGTTCTGGCGATATAAAGTGGCCGTATATTGCCAACGAACTCATCCAAGCAGAATTTGATACCAACGAAGAAATTGAGGCGATGGATGGCATTGTCGCTCATCTCTACTCGAAAGAACCAGTAATCGAGGGTTCACGTGGAAGAGACCTGAGCGTCATTGAGCAAACCTGGCGGGACGACAACCCAGAGCTGGAGATCCACATCACCGAATGGAATCAAAAGGCCTCAACCAATGCGTTCGACAGAACAGAAGACTACGGTCTCAAACAGGCGCATGAGATTCTCAATATCATGGACGAAATGATAAGCCACGACGTTGCCGCCGCATACGTTTGGCCTCTGTTGCAAAACACAAAAAACGCGCTGAGCTTTGGACATGAACACGATGAGTTGTCGGTTTCAGGCGAAATGTTCAAAATGATGTCTGAAACCATGCCGGGAAAAAGAACTGTAGAGTTTAGGCCCATTGGATCGGATGAGGAACCTGCTAGCCACGTGCACGCTTACTACGGCGATAACGAGTTGGTGTTCTTCGTTGCTTCAAACACTGATGAAACCTCAACAACTGAAATCGACTTGGAATCACTGGTGTCAGACTATGGCAGCATAGAAGCGCAAGTTATTGGAGTTGTAGAAGGTGAACCACCCGGCGACACTCGAAGTGAGGCCGAGGTTGAAGAGCTGGACGAGGCAGACGTTTATGAAGAAAACTTCCTGATAGCCGACCTAGATGCTTATGAAATCCTACATGTTGTTTTCAGAGATGTTGAGCTTACCCCTGAGATGGCGGAGCTACTTGAAGACGAAGAGATTGAAGTGGATGAGGGTGAGATAGATCCAGATGATGAAGACGACGTATTCCCACCAGATTATGGTTTGCCTCCTGAAGTTGAGGAAGAGGAAGAGGAAGAGGAAGATGATAGCGATTCAATTGACGATGGTGGAGGGCTGGACGCGCTGGGCTACCTGCTGCCATTTCTGCTGTTGTTAGCGGCTTTTGGTATTGGATAACGAAGGAAGTTTGCCAGTGTGAAACTCACGCTGGCAAACTTGCCCACTCATGAAATGCGCTCAGAATTAAAGAGCTGCTCTGTTTCTCGCCAAAAGCCTTCAGGTCCCCGAGACCGCGGGCCGCATTGAGAGACAAGGAGTAAATCCACATCAACAATTTTTGCATTTCCACGGGTGGCTCACAATTCTCGCACTCATCAAACCATTCGGAAATCTCGCTGAGGAACTCATCAACAAGGCGCTTAGAGTAGTGGTGGGGAGCAAGTCTTTTCTTCAGGATTCGACAAACTTCGAACTCAACCAGATTTAGGAGGCTCACGAAGTAAGGTTGCCAGCCATAGCCTTTAGAAATGAAAACCCCGCGCTCTAACTTTCCTTCGGATATGAGCTTCCCAACTTGTTCGGTTTTTAGCCTCAACGCTACCGCCACTTCATCTATAAAAAGCACGTGCTCGCTCGGATGAATGGGACAAATGGATCCATTGTTCCAAGAAGGTATCTCGCTTGACCGGACAGTGATGTAGTCGAATTCGGATCGCGGCCAAGCAGTCATGGTGTTCTCCAATTGTAGCAGTATCGCTGAGCATCCGGCGCCTCGATGCGGAACTTGTTTTCAAATGAAATGTTGGTTAACAAATTTTCTGAGTTACTCACTCTGTTTCGGCTCCAGTTTGCATTGCCATGATTTCGCCCAATGCGTGAACATTGTGTTAAGCCACAGTTCGGCTAGCAGATTGTGTAAATCCTGGATTAGGGCCGCCTATCAAAATCATTAAGCTTCTGTTAACTAAGAGACACGTAGAATTCCTGCTCATATGCTATGGTTTCTAAAAGTGCGTTGGTATTTGGGAGTTTGGCTCCTAGACTGGTGCTTAGATCCAGTCTGCACAGGAGTAATGCGTCCTTATGATGACCGCCCTCACAGGGACGTATGTTCCGTGTGTGACAGGTCCGTCAAGGAAATCGAATCTGACCAACGCGTGAGAAGTCGACGGAGATGGTCGTTACTCTCTCCGTCAAGTCGGTCTTAGAGGTCAGCGACCTTTTTTACTTTTCTGTCCCCTAGAACATAGCTTTATCCCGCCAGTGATCTTGTGCTGTTATGCTTTTGTCTGATCTGTTGGGTAATCGCGCTTGGCATTGGGTCCTCTGGGCGCCGAAGCTCCCAAAGGACAAAAGTTGGTTTTGGTTTTGGATTAATAAGTTTAGTGGGCGCTGCCGTCGCCAATTCCTATTCTAAGGGGAATAGGTAAAATTTCCGTTAAGGTTGTTTATTGAGGAATTTTTTCTACTTTAAGTTGCTCTCGAATGCCGTCTCAGCTTTCTTTGATCTGGCGCGCAAGTAACACATCAACTGGTTTCCTCATATGCGATAGGTGCCCGTCCGTTGAACCCGACCTGTTGAAGGATCGCGAGGTCTGTTACGCTGCTTGTGCAGCGTAACGCCAGGGGAGGAGCTCGTCGAGGCGTGTGATCTTATGATCGGCGATTTGAGCAAGGACCCATGTCAGCCATGCTTGAGGGTTGACGTCGTTGAGCTTGGCAGTTTCGATCAGGGTGAAGGCGATTGCCACGGCTTTGCCGCCACCTTCTGAACCTGCAAACATCCAGTTTTTACGGCCAATGGCCACGGGTTTGACGGCGCGCTCAGCGGTGTTGTTATCCAACTCCAGATGCCCGTTCTCAAGGTATGGCCGCGCCTTTGGCATCCGGCCAAGGGCGTAGCGAATGGCCTGGGCCAGTGGCGACTTGCCCGAGATTTTGGGCAGTTGTGCGTGCAGCCAGGCTTCCAGATCATCGAAGATCGGTTTTGCTCGCGCCTGCCGCAGCGCGACACGTGTGTCGGGGGATGTGCCCCGCGCGTCTTTCTCCACGGCATAGAGTTCCGCGATCCGCCGGATCGCTTCCTCGGCAATGGCATTGCCCTGGGATGCGAAGACATCCACGAACTTGCGGCGGACATGGGCCATGCAGGCCATCTCATCAGCCTTGTCATGCCCGAACAACCCGTTGAATCCGGAATACCCATCAGCATGGACCCAACCTTTGTAGTCTGCAAGATGGCTCACCGGATGTTCGCCCTTTCGATCAATGGTGAACTGATACCAAGCGCAGGGCGGTGATGACCCAGACCATGGCCGCTCGTCGCGCACATAGGTCCAGACCCTTGCCGTTTTGGTCTTCTTGTTGCCCGGTGCCTGCATCTTCACCGGCGTATCGTCGGCAAAGAGGGCTTCGCCGCGACGCACAATCCGTCCGATCTCATCAGCCAGTGGTTCCAGCAGCGCCGTTGATCGGCCAACCCAATCGGCCATCGTGGAACGGTCTAGATCGATCCCTTCGCGGGCATAGATCTGGCTCTGACGATACAGTGGAAGGAGATCAGCATATTTGCTGACCAGAACATGCGCCAGCAGGCCGGGACCGGGTCTGCCGCGTTCGATAGGACGCGACGGCAGCGGCGCTTGGACGATGGCTTCGCAGCCCGCGCAGGCTTTGCGGGGCCGAACGATCCGGTTCACGACGAAGCGGCCCGGCACATACTCAAGCTCTTCGGTGATATCCTCGCCAAGTGTCTTCAGCTTGCCGCCACAGCGCGTGCAGTCCTCTCCTGGAGACAGAACTTCTTCATGCCGGTCCAGATGGTCCGGCAACGGCTTGCGGCTGTGCTGGCGCGGTGACTTGTCTTCAGCAGACGGCGTCTCAGGTTGCGTCTGTTCGAATGCAGCCTCAGCAATCGCCTCATCTTCTTCGAAGGTCAAATTAAGCTGGTCGAGGCTCTCGGAACGCACACCAAATCTGTGGCGGTTTTGGCCCGCCAGTTGATGCTTGAGCTTCTCGATCAGCAGAGCCTGCGACTTGACCTCATCCGCCAGCAGACGGTTCACAGCCCGCAGTTCAGCAGGATCATCAGGCGTGATATCGAGGTCCTTCAGCATTGCCGATGCTATAGTGGATCAGGGACAAAACGTGAATCCCAAAAGCGCTCAAGATGCTGTATTTATTGCCCTATCCGACCTTTAGCGGACGCCACGTCTTCTGCGGCATCCGCCAGTCGATCCCTTCCAGCAGCATCGACAACTGTGCTGGCGTAACGCTGATCTTGCCGTCCTTTGCAGCGGGCCAGACGAACCGGCCTTTCTCCAACCTTTTGCTGAACAAACACGCCCCCTGCGCGTCCCACCAGATGATCTTTAGGAGATCACCGCGCCGTCCCCGGAACACAAAAAGGTGCCCGGAATAAGGATCAAGCTCCAAAACCTTCTCGGCCTGCGCCGCCAAGGTGTTGAACCCACGCCGCATGTCCGTGACGCCAGCAGCAAGCCAGACGCGTGTGTTGCTTGGCACCGGGATCAAGCTGTCAGACCCTGCACTAGGCTGACAACAGCAGACAATGCTGTCGGTCCCTCAACCAGAATGCGCCGCCCATCCGATAGGGTGATATCAACCCGGCTGGCCGACAGAGGAACAGATGGAGGCGGCATGGGCACGCCAATTGACCCAGGTTCGCGGGCAACATCAGCCTCGATCTCAACCGGCAGAAACGTCGCTCCTTGAGCGGACGCATCAGCCTCTGGCGCAAAACGCGGGTCCTTCAGCCATTTGAAAATAAGGTTCGCGTTCACCGCGTATCGCCGCGCGACCTGCGCAACTGACACCCCGGGTGTCGTCACCTGCGCGCAAATCTCACGCTTCTCCTCGTCAGCCCAAAACCGCTTCTTCCGCCTGCTCATAGAGTGCCTCATGGTGTCCACTACCGATAGTGGACACTTAGCTGGCCCTAACCAAACGCGTTAGGTCGGGTTCAACGGACGCTCACGTTGAAAGGCTAAGATTTGCCGAATTCATAGGCATCAAAAATTGAGGGTTCAAGTTATTCTATTGTTGCCATTCGCCTATAATTTTGAGGTGGCGAATTGCACGACCTGCAAGAGGGGTGAGATAAGTGTTTTCGCCTTTCAACAATTGGCGTTCACGGAAAAGGCTTATGGTTTCACGGTGTTTAAGAATCCAAGAAGCGTTTCTCGACTCATCATCATCGAGTTGGCGCAGCACATTGATCTCGTTCTCAGTGAAGCCTGCTAAAGCGTCCTCGCATTCGTTGGAAACACTTTGTGTTGCAGTCCTTCCCTCTGAAAGCCAATCATCTACAGCTTTCCCTGTTGCTAAATCGTATTTGTCAGAATTCCTCATTGATCCGCTTTCTATCTTGGATTCTAGATGAGTTTAGGTTCTTCCTGATTGTCTGCCAGGGATCCGGTCAGCATTCTCCAATCTATTCTTCTGTCATTTTATTAACAGCCACATCGACGTCGATAGAATAGTAATCCAGCGCCAGTTTCAGGAGGCTTTTGTGATTTTCCTTTTGGTGATCTGATAGTTCGGTTTCATCTGTTATTGTAAATGTTGGCGTCTTCTCCCCTGTAGCCAAGTCCATCAACCTGGAGATTTGTTCGGTGTCACCTTTTGCATGGTAAGAAATGGTAACTCCCTGTTTAACACTCTGGAGAAGTTGCAGAACCTTTAGGGAAACCTTTTTGGCCTCGGGAGCCTTTGCCAGGAGATTATTCATTCTGTCGAAATAATCTCCTTGAGGCCAGCTTGGATCTGGTTTGATTTCAGATTCCCAAACCTTGTGGCTTCCATTTTCAGAAGAAATCACTCTGATCTTGGTTGGCCACATCTCACCGGAAGCTTCACGAGAATACACAAAGAGAAAAACAGCTTGCGGGCTGGTGACTTCACGTTTTTCAGGGGTTTTCATGGTTGTTTGACTTTCGGTTTCCTAAAATCGATCAGAGTATCAAGGTCTTCTTCGGCTCCTGAGGTAAGCAGGGGTTTCGCTTTACCTGGAGCCGAATTGATCGTGGTTTCTAAGCCGTTCCCAGTTGCTGCTGATTTTCATCAAAGATATGCCGGATCAGTTCGGAAAGGACACGAATGGAGCGGTGTTCCATCCAAGTACTTTCTAAGTAAGCAACATCACCCGCCGTCAACGGCAGGAACCGCTTATCGACACCAAGAGATTTCGCATAGTCGTCAACGAGGCTCGAGACGATTGTACGGAGTTGATCTGGTTGGGGGGGATGGACTTCGCACACTGCACAACGAGACAAAAACGGCCGAGGAATAAGGCTGAGATCGTTGGCGGTGAAAACCCAGCAGATACCAGATGCATCCACGTTGGTCGTCAGAAATTTCTCGTAGTAGGTGCTGGATTCAGCGGGTTCCAGAAGTCCAAGAAATTCAGCCCATACATCTCCGTTATGTGAGGGTCGAACCTTGTCGATTTCATCAATCAAGATGAGTGGATTCATGAGCTTTGCGTCAGCCACCGCCGTTGTCATGATTGACGGAAACGCCGAGCTCCAACCGCCGGAAACACCTAGAATCTGGGAATCGTTGTGTCCACCTACATTGCCTTCGGTCACCGGTACGTTCAGCACCTTGGCCAGTTCGCGACACAACCGTGTTTTCCCTGTCCCTGGTTCTCCTGTCAGAATAATCGGGCGCAGACGAATGCGGTCGTCGCCAAACTGCCAGTGCCGGCGCAATGTGCCCGAAAGCAGATCGATAGCAGAGGAAGCATTCGGAAACTTGGACTTAAGCCCCGTTACCTTTTCGAGCTGCTCCTTGGTGATCCGAGCATAGTCAAGTTCCCGAAATACGTTATCCAGCTTGCCCGAAATGTTTTTGCGGATGTTGGTCGGCAACTGCTTTTTGTCTTTTTTTACATAGCGGTTGCTGCCCGCGGGCGACTCTGAGACCTCGTGCTTTGCATCCTTGATCAATGAGCGTTCACGCATCATTTCGTGGGCCTCATGTAGGTTGGCGCTTTCCCGTTCGATAATGCCGCGGCGCAAGTCGTCAATGGGAAGCTTGGTTAGAAGATGTTTGAGTTCCTCGGCGAACTCATCTTCATCAGCATGCAGGGCAATCCAGTGTTTGATGCGCATCGCGAGTTCAATGTCCTCAATTTCATCATTGCCGGCAATCCGGTTCGCCTCCTTTTCTACCCATGGAGAGTTCTCGACTATGCGTGCGTGCATTTGGTAACGGAGGTCATCCTCACTCACGGTTTCCAAAATCAAGCACTCCAGTTGTTTAAGACCGGTAGTAGAAACGTCAGACAAGGCACTAGAAAGCCAGTTGACCACGTGTGCCTCACCCTTTGCCCATTGCTTGATGCGCTCTTGCCAAACGGGATCGTTTTTCCAGCTGGCATCTTCAGAAGAAGTGGAATCCGCTTCATCGACCGCAAAGGGCGACCGCTCTTCTTCATTCATCTGGTTGAGATGCTCTTTGCTCTTATTCTTTTTGTCCGCCATTGCGGCCTCCTGCACTCAAAATGGTAGGAGGGCAGGGACTCGAACTCTGGTCAGTCACGGTAATCTGCTGCCGACGTTGAGGTGGTATAAACCCGACCACCGCACCTGCGCCCTCCCACAAAACGTGGGTTGATATCTGCCTCAGGCAGATATTCTGGTGGACGCGGTATGGTTGAGTGCATTGGACATGCGAGCAAGTTAGATCAACGCTTTGGGACTGTCAATTCGTTATCTCTAAAACTGACGATTCATGAATTTCCTTTGTAGATTGTTAAAACTAAACAATTTTTTTGGATGAGGTTGACTCGAGTTGAATTCGTTGCCCTTGTGTCAAAAATACTTATGCGGGAGTCGAGTGAATGAAAGTTGTGCGCTTGTTTGCGTGGGTTGGCCTATTGTTTTTTTCGCCTGTGGCCCCATTGATAGCCCATGCGCAGAGTGTCGGAGCCTACGTGATGGTCGATGTAGGCAAGCTGAACGTGAGATCGGGTCCTGGCACCAGTTTTCCCGTGCTTGCGCGAATCCCTAAAGGAGTTGGAGCAAAGGTTATCGACCGTTCCGATAGTTGGGTAAAAATACAAACGTCGGCTCGCAGCAAAGCCACGGGTTGGAAATGGAAGGTCTATGAGGGGTGGGTAAGCGCAAACTTCATTCGTCAGCCCACAGCTCGTGAGGCTTACCGAGCTGAAAAGGATTCAGGCGATTGGTTGCTGTACTGGAAAAACCAATCTGATGTTTACACCACCCCGGTTGGGGATTTGGTCCTACGGACCAAAGCAGGCAACAACGAGATTTTTGCAGGTGGTCAGAGCTTTTACATTGACGCATTTAGGGTAGGAATAGTTCATCAAAAGGGTAACTGGTTTTTGCTTCAACGCCTAAGCGGTGGTTCTGCCTGCCCTGCGATGTACCAATGGGTAAATGCTGATGGCCCTGCGCTCCAACTATCGGAAGTGTTTGGCGCTTGTTTAGATGGATATGAGGTTGAGGAAAGCGAACATTCAGTTCGGGTCACTCAGCTTGCCGCAGCAGCTTCAATGGGCAAAGTTGCGTTTGACTACAATGGAAAGTCTGTAGTTAAGACACTGTTAGGCCTGCCGGACGATATCGTCGAGAACACTTTTGACCCAAAGTCTTGGATTGGGAAACACCCGTACTCCTACCTGAGTGCTGCGGGCAACGAAGGAATGCTAATTGACCTGTTTGGCTGGAACAATCTCGAGCGTGCGCGTTGGGGAAGTAACGGGCCTGGACATGAAATGAAGGAAATTGACGGCTGGGTTGTTGGCAAGGCATGCCAAAGAGCCTTTTGTAACCAAAACGAGACAGCGCTAGCGATTTCGGTTCGCACAGGAATGCCAATCATTGCGGTCAGAGCAGAAGGGGGATCTTGGCAAATCTTCGGTAATGTTGAAGGGCAGTTACCCATCGGACTAAGGCAAGTAATCTATAACTAATCTGCTTGGCGCGTAGTCAGTCGATCAGATTTGTACGCGCCGCTTAGATTATGAAAGTCACCGGCAATTTTCACTGGGCTGCCCTACGTTGAATTCTCGATCTAGTAAGGATCCAACATTTCCTTCTTCGTCCACTGAGTACGTACGGCTTTCATAAAATGTTTTTGCGTCTCCTTCGACCAGTCCGCTGATACAGAGGGTTAGTTCTTGGCCATCATAGTTTAGGAATCTCTTCTGAAACCAATCTTCCCGAATGATGTTGGCGGAAAGGGTGTAGCTCTCGTTTGGCGGAATTAGTTTTCCGCCCTCTAATTGCACCTTGGTTCCTGTAATCGAACCTTTCAGGTGAATTTGTGCACTGAATTCACGAACAACAAGATTTCTTGGGTTCTCTACGTCGATAGCAAAAGCGCCGATTGTCGGAGGTGAGAATTCAAACCTAAGTGTCGAAAAAATTGGCCAAACAGCAATGCTCTGTGCGATTGTTGATGTGTTGATCGCAGTTCTTTCCGTATTTTCCGCCGTAGTTTGCCCAGCTTCCTCAATGGCTTCGAGCTGTACACTTGCCTCGGCAGCAAACCTTTGAACCTCTAACATGTAGTTTGCCACAGCGCCTGGGTTGACCCACGCCCAGATTACGCCTGCAATGGCTGCTGCCCAAGCAAAGAACTGCCCGATGTTAACTGCAATATTCAGTCTTTGATCCCATTCGCTCCATCTATTGGTACTTTCGGTTTCTTGTCCCGAGTAGTTCTCCGTAGGATTGCCTTTGGCCTGTTGTCCTGAGTTCATTTGATTGTCTTCGTGTCTAATTTCTTTTGGCGCTGTCTGTTCAGAGTCTTGTATGGGGAGAGTTTGTAAAAAGAAAAACTCCTTATTGGTGTTAGTGGCGATTGTGTTGCCATACGAGCACTCATTTGGAGGCAGGGCATTTGGTTTCCGAAAGAGGCCTCGGAAATGAACCGCCCCGGGTTTACCGGAGAGTTTCTGGTTCAATAGTTATGCCGCTTTCTCAACGGCGCTCAAGTC